>NZ_JARSBQ010000013.1:0-221581 GCF_029623935.1 Shinella sp. 838 | reverse complement strand
AGACCGCATGGGCGATGATCTGTTGCGGGAAACGGTGACGCTTGTAGCTGATGGCCGGTTTCTTCATCCCACCGTCTCTACCCACCACTCACTCACAGGAGGTTTACGTGACAACGCCGCCCGCCGGCAATCGCCAGCCCGATCGCCTCGATACACACATCGACATCGACGGAGCTTGGAATGAAGCCATGCACACCGAGATCGATGGCCTGCAGCACATGGTCCAGCGCCTGGCTGTTGGAGAGCACCACGACCGGTACCGGCTCCAGCGTCGTCACGAGCTGGGTGATTTCCTGCCGAATCGAGATGTCGCTGATATCGTTGCTGCCGATGTTGATCACCGCAACCCTGAGGGTGCCGAGCGTCGTCTTGCATTGCTGCCAGCTGGCGATGCCCGAGAAGGTGAAGATGCTGATGCCGATCTGATGGGAAATGAGGCTGTTTGCGAGGCATTCCCGGTCGAGGTTCCGCTTGTCGAAAATCGCCAGGTAGTCGTTTGCCGCGTAGGTCTGCGGCGGATAGTCAACTCGCTCGCTCACGGCCTCTCGCCGCTCGACGCCGAGCGAGTTCCGCGATCGAAAGATGTCGATTGACTGCCTCTCCAAAAATGTTTCGTCTTTCGCCATGGCACCCCTCACTAACTCCTGGTTCGAAATACGAGCCTTGGTCTGGTTCCGCTTATTCCTCGTTCCGCTTTATTAGCGTTAACGTTTCATGTCGGTGAATCCACCTAAACAAGCGCTAATTTTCTCACTGTGAATGCCTCTGCGAAGAGCGAAGGCGAGCGGCATTCCATTCCGCGCACCCGGGCAACGCCTCGAAACACGTCCTCGTGAAACCAATCCTTCGATCTCTGCGTCGAAAAATGCTCCATGAGCAGCTCGATCTTGCGTTCGATCATTCCTGGCAGCAGCGGCACATAGGTATTGCGCTCGACGAAGTCGCCGTCCCATTTCGGGATTTCGTATTCCAGCACGAAGTGGTCGCGGAAGACGTTTGTGGTCAGTTTGTTCAGCTCCTGATGATCCTGGTGCGCGTCGAAACGGCTGTGCGTGAAGATGACATCGGGCTCCACGCGCTCGCGCAATGCCAGCAGGAACTGTTTTATCTCCCGGCTCTGGCTCGGAAAGTAGCTGTCTTCGAAGCCGCAGACCTCCACCGCCGCGCAGGCAGCGCCCTCGAGAAAGGCAGCTGCCGAACGGCGGGTTTCCAGTGCTCGTTCGGGTGTTGCGCTCATCACGCACCAATGGACGTCGAGCCTCACGCCGGCTGCGATGAGGCCGAGGATCGTGCCGCCTGCGCCGATCTCGATGTCATCGGCATGTGCGCCGAGGCAGAGGACCTTCAACGGGAGCCCGGCAGCGGCCATCGACAGCGTTTTCATGAGCGGCCTGCCATTCGAAGGCTGGAGACCCGGCCGGCCGCCACCTGGCGCACCCACGGCATCTCGCCGCGCTCGACCATTTCCTCCAGCATCTGCCAGTCGCGCAGCGTATCCATCGACCGCCAGAAGCCCTCGTGCTTGTAGGCCATCAGCATGTCGTCCTTGATCAGCCGCGCGAAGGGCTCGAGCACCAGCTCCTCGCCCTCGCGCATGTAGTCGAAGATCTCGCGGCGCATCAGGAAATAGCCGCCGTTGATCCAGATTTCCGACGTGTCCGACGAACGGAACTCGACAACCCGGCCCGCCGGATCGATGTCGGCAAGATGATAGGTCAGCGGCGGCCTGACCGCGAGGAAGCAGGCGATCTTGCCGCTGGCCTCGAAGCGGGCGACCATGTCGTCAAGATCAACATCGGTCAGGCCGTCGCTGTAGTTGGCGAGGAACATTCGCTCACTCATGACATGGTTGCGCACGGCCCACAGGCGCTCACCGATATTACGCCAGATGCCTGTGTCTATCAGCGCCACGCGCCATTGCTCCTGGGCCTCGCCAAGAAGTTCGACCCGCCCCTCGCCGGACACCACGCAGTCCGAAAAGGTTTGCGGGCGGCAATTCAGGAAAAATCCCTTGATGACATCCGCCTTGTAGCCAAGGCAGAGGGTGAAATCGTCATGTCCATAGGAAGCGTAGTACTGCATGACATGACGCAGGATCGGCTGGGTGCCGAGCGGGATCATGGGCTTCGGAATGCTCTCGGAATATTCCCGGATGCGCGTACCCCGGCCACCGCAGAAAAGCACGACTTTCATGACCAGGCCTCCGCGGGATCGATGATGCTGACATCGGGGATGGGGATGATGAACTTCGCGCCCCAGTCGCCGACATGGCGCATCTGTGCGACGATCTCGTCCTTCAGGTTCCACGGCAGGATGAGAATGTAGTCCGGCCTGTGCTGGTCGATCGCTTCCACGGGCAGGATGGGAATGTGCATGCCTGGCGTGAACCGGCCGTGCTTGTAAGGATTGCGGTCTACGGTGAAGTCGAGGAAATCCGTGCCGATGCCGCAATAATTGAGCAGCGTGTTGCCCTTGCCGGGCGCGCCATAGCCGCAGATGCGCCCGCCGCGCTCCTTCACGCCGATGAGGAAATAGAGAAGGTTGCGCTTGGCCTTGCGGGCTCTGGCTGCAAACGATGTGTACGCCTCTACCGTATGGAGCCCTGCGCGCCGTTCCTGCCCCAGGAGGTCGGCGACACGGGGACTGATCACGCTATGTGCGCCGGCATGGCCGAGATAGATCCGCAGCGAACCGCCATGGGTCGGCAATTCCTCCACGTCGAAAACCTCAAGCCCGTGCAACCGCGCGGCTATCTGTACCGTGAGCAGGGAGAAGTAGGAAAAATGCTCGTGATAGATCGTGTCGAACTGGTTGTGTGCCAGAAGCGTCGCGACATGGGGAAATTCCAGTGTGATAGCTCCATGCGGCTTGAGGATGCGCCTCATGCCGGCAAGGAAGTCATTGAGGTCCGGCACCTGTGCCAGAACGTTGTTGGCGGCGATCAGATCCGCCTGCTGGCCGGCTGCGACCATGTCGTCAGCGAGCCGCTGTCCGAAGAAGGCGATTCTCGTCGGCACGTTTCTCGCAATGGCGGCCTTTGCCACATTGGCGGCGGGTTCGATGCCGAGCACGGGAATGCCGCGCGTGACGAAATGCTGGAGCAGGTAGCCGTCATTGCTGGCGATCTCCACCACGAAGCTGTCGCCACCAAGGCCGAACCGTTCGATCATCGCTCCGCAATAGCGTTTTGCGTGTTCCACCCAGCTCGTGGAGTAGGACGAGAAATAGGCATACTCCTCAAAGATGCTTTCGCGGCTGACGTACTCCTCCAGTTGGACGAGCATGCATTCTTCGCAAACCCGGACATGGAGCGGGTAGTATTCCTCCATACGGCCAAGTTCATTTTCCTGGCGAAAACTCTCGCAAGGTGGAGACATACCGAGATCAACGACAGTATAGTTCAGTGCCGTTCCGCATAGACGGCAGTTCGGCTTCAAGGAAATCTCAGAAACATACGAAAATGAAGGACTACTCTGAGAGCTCATCTACCGTCTCCACAGAAAGATTCGACAGAATGGGAACGAAAAGCTGAACGAGGGCAGCCTTCCAAATTGAAATCGTCTCTTGGCCCACTGTCAGATTAGGCGAGTGGTACGGCAGTTTCGATACTGCTATGCGAACACGCCCCCTGTCTGAAAGGCGTAGCATTTCGAACGTGTGGTAAGCTTTCCTTAACTATACGCTCACCGGCCGGCCAGAATACGTCGGAAGAAGCACTTGGCAGCACGACGGCGCGCGGCAGGATAGCGGACTCCAGGGAGGAAGGGTGCCATGTTGTTCGCCCAAACTGATCTCGAAGGTGTATGGTTGATCGAGTCGTGCCCCATTGCGGACGAGCGCGGTTCCTTTGCGCGAACCTTCTCCATCGATGAGATGGAGCATCACGGACTCGAACGCCATTTCGTGCAGCACAGCCTTTCCCGCTCGCGAGAAAGGCACACGCTCCGTGGCCTTCATTTCCAGGATGAGCCGCATGGCGAGGTGAAGCTGGTGTCCTGTCTCAAGGGGGCGATCTGGGATGTCGCGGTCGACCTGCGGCCGCAATCTCGCACCTATCTCCGCTGGACGGCAGCAGAGCTTACCGAACAAAACATGCGGCAACTCTATCTTCCCAAGGGGTTTGCGCACGGTTTCCTGTCACTCACCGAGGATGTCGCAGTCGGCTACCTAATATCGGCCCGCTATGAGCCGACGGCAGGCCGTGGCATCCGGTATGATGATCCGGCGCTCGGTATCGACTGGCCTGCGGCACCGTCCGTCGTCTCGGACAAGGACAGAAACTGGCCGCTGCTTTCAGGGTGATCCGCCCGCAACGCCAAGCAGCCCGCAGGCCTTCAGCCGGGCGGCGGCCTCGGCGATGTCGCGGAAGGAGAGGCCGGACCGGCGGGCGATATCCAGAAGCGTATGGGTGCCATCCGCCAGATTGAGGACCCAGAGGTAGCCCATCGTAACATCCGAGGTTACCTTGTGCCCGCCCGTCGTCGAATAGAGCCCGCGCCGCCCGAGCTGCGGCTCGCCTTTCGGAGAGAGGTTCAGTGGCAACCAGTCCCCCTCCAGAGCCTCCACGATATCGAGGATCATCCGGAAGGAGGATGCCAGGTATTGCGGTTGCACCAAGTCCAGGTTGTCGGCCGAGGTATGATATTCCGGGAAGGTACCGAAGGCGCTTCGTTGCAGCAGACCCACCGGAAGATTGAAGCCCGGCGAGCAGAACTGGCGTTCGTCATAGCCGAAGGGACTGAAATCCACCGTTGCCACCCGCTGCCCGTCGCAGCGCACGGCATCGATCACCCGGTCGATAACGGCATTGCCACGGCGGCTGCGCTTGTAGACCGGACCGCCGCCGTCGCCGATGCAGGAGACCACCAGGCCATGGTCGATGCGATGTGCAGCCCCTTCATTTGCCGCCAGCCAGCAGAGTGAGCCTATGGTGCCCGGCGCGAAGAGAAAGCGGTAGCCGAAACGATTGCGCCGCTGCGCCAGCGTTTGCGCCAGACGGGTGAGCACGGCGAGACCCGAGCAATTGTCGTTCGCCAGAGAGGGATGGCAGATATGGGCGGAGAACAGGACCTCGCGATCCGTTTCGCCTGGCAGGAAGACTTCACCATAGGTCAGCGTCCCGTCGGCAAGTTCCGTGTCGATGATGACCTCGTACTCCTCGTCGGGTAGGGCCAGGTAGTCGCGATGGGCCATGCAGAACCCCCAGTCACGGGCGTAGTAGCTGGTGCGGTAGGGAATGAGGTCCGGCTGATCCGGCAGCGTGTGGAGATGCGGCCTCAGCTCCTCCAGCGACAGGCGGCGCGACACCGGCTCGCTGTAGTTCACGAGATGGAGGTTCGAGCTGGCGAAATCCACGATGGTTCGGCCACTGGCGGTGCGCAGAACCGCGCCGCGCACGGTCCATTCCTGCGGCACGATCCAATCAAAGACCTGCGTGCCCGTCCGCACTTCGCGCACCGCGATATCGATATGTTCGGACAGGATGGAGAGGGTTTTGCGCACCCCTTCGCCGGTGATGCTGCGGCAGATCGGAAAGAGCCGGGCGACGAGCGCAAAAAGCGCGCGGCCCGGATCGGCCGTGTCGCCCGGCAAGGCTCCGGGGAGAAATGGTGTGGCCTCACCCATGCCGATGCCTCAAATGTGGATTTCCCGCATGGCGGCCGGGTTGGGTACCGCCGGGCGCCAGCGCAGGTCCGGATCGATTGCGCCGGTTTCGAGGAGCTGGCGGATCTGGCTGATACGCTGGTAGCGCGGACCTTCGAATTCTGTGAGGCTCAGCCCGGCGCTGCTATAGGCCGCATAAAGCTGGCGCGCGCCGGCCACCACGTCCCATTGCGGCTGGAACGCCGGCAGAACACGCGCGATCTTGCCGAAATCGACGCGATAGGAGCGTGCGTCCGGTCCGGCTTCCTGGGCATATTCCAGCCGGCACCCCGGCACGATCCGCGCGACGACGTCGGCGATCTCGCGGATCTGGTAGTTGTGTGCCGTCTGGCCGACGTTGAAAGCCTCGTTGAAAACGCTCTTTGCCGGCGCCTCCAGGGCCGCAAGGAAGGCCCGGGAAATATCCTCGATATGCACGATCGGCCGCCAGGGCGTGCCGTCCGACTTCAAGAGGATGAGGCGCTGCGTCACGGCCCAGGCGACGAGATTGTTGAGCACGATATCGAAGCGCAGCATCGGCGACAGACCGTAGGCCGTCGCAGGCCGCAGGAAGACCGGACAGAACCTGGCGTCCGCAAGTTCGGCGATATCGGCCTCGGCCCGCACCTTGGAGATGCCGTAGGCGGAGACGGGATTGAGCGGTGCGTCCTCATTGACGAGATCAGCGCCGGCAAGGCCGTAGTTGCTGCAGGAAGAAGCAAGGAGGAAGCGGGAAACGCCTGCCTGTTTCGCTGCACGCGCAACCCGCACGCTGCCCCTGTGGTTGATGTCGTAGGTGACCTCGGGATCGAGATTGCTGAGCGGGTCGTTCGAGAGGGCGGCAAGATGGATCACTGCGTCGAAGCCGTCGAGGTCACGGGGCGAGATGTCGCGCACGTCCTTGAGCACGGAGGGAACATCGACCATCGCGCCACCCGGCGCGTAGGTGCAATGCCGGTAGAGCCCGGCATCATAGCCATGCACGTCGTGTCCGGCGCGCAAGAGGAAAGGCACCATCACGGCGCCGATATAGCCCTGGTGTCCAGTCACAAGCACTTTCATGTCGAAAACCCCCATCTGACGTTCGGGGATGGTAGGCGTGGGGGGCGGTGACCACGATTGAGGACAAAGACGGCCTCCCCTGCCGGAACGGTGCAGTCGTCGCGTCACCGTACCCCTTTCGGCGGATCAGGCCTTGTGCGCCGCGCTGTTGTAGCGGCGAAAGACGACCTCGGAGGGCCGACCCACAAGATGGCGCTCCACGCCGTCTTCGAGTGCCATCCGGTAGATGTGGAGCGCGCCGTCGAAGGCATCGATGGTCTGGTCTATATCGTCGTCGCCGTGCGAGTAGCTCACGACGAGCGAGGGGGCGAGCACGCCGCGGCGGATCGTTTCCTGAAGGAGCAGGGTGCGGAACAGTTGTGAGGGTTTTCCCGTCGCATCCCGTGTTCCGTAGGACAGACAGGCCGGGTGCCCGGCGACATTGACGTGGCGTTCCAGGCCGTGCCGGGTGATGATCTGGTCGATCCCTGCCTTCAGCCGCAGCCCCTGGCTGCGTAGATGCTCTATGACGGGCTCCTGCGCATAGACATGCATCGTCGCGATTGCCGCCGCCATGGCATGGGTCTCGGCACCATGGGTCGTCGACAGCAGGAAGACCCGCGGCTTCTCCAGCTGCTCGATGCCGCCGAGGACCATGTATTCCCGCTCGCCGGCGAGAGCGGAGATGGCGAAACCGTTGCCCAGCGCCTTGCCGAAACACGAAAGGTCCGGCCGCACGGCATACTGCGCCTGTGCGCCGCCACGGGCCCAGCGAAGCCCGGTGATCATCTCGTCGAGGATGAACAGTGCGCCGTTGTCATGGCAAAGGTCTTTCAGGTTCTGGAGATAGCCCGGTGCAGGATCCTCGCCGCGCGAGGCCTCCAGGATGAGCGCGGCGATGGCGCCGGGATGGCGGGCGAAAAGTGCACGTGCATCGTCGAGGTCATCGTAGCGAAAGCCCAGTGTCAGGCTGCTGACCGCTTTGGGGATGCCGGCATTCATCTCGGTCGTGCCGATGAACCAGTCGTCCGTCGAGAAGAACGGATGGTCGCTGCACCGCGCGACGAGATCCCGCCCCGTCACCGCGCGGGCAAGCCGCACCGCACCGGAGGTCGCATCCGATCCGTCCTTGCAGAACTTCACCATGTCGGCTGTCGGGATCATGTCGAGGAAGGTCGAGGCACATTCGACCTCGATGTGCGAGGGCCGCGTGAAATTGCAGCCGAATTCGAGCTGTCGCATGACCGCATCGAGCACGTGGCGATAGGCATGGCCGAGGCCGACGGCCCGGTTGCCCATGCCGTATTCGATGTAGCCGTTGCCATCCACGTCCCAGACATGGCAGCCGTAGCCGTTGACGATGAAGCCGGGGGAGAGCACCGGATATTGGTCGTCGCCCTTGGCATAGGTGTGGGCGCCGCCGGGGATCATCGAATGCGCGAGATCGCGTAACCTGTTCGAATTGTCGAAATTCTGGATGAACCCGGCCATTGGTCAGTCCCCCCTCGGTTCCCTAGACCTACCACCGCAGGGGTAGCGCGCCATCCAAACCCTTGGGCGTGATGGACTGGCCGATAGAGGTAGGCCTCAGCTGAACAGCTCGTTGAGCTTGAAGATGACCTCCGTCCGGTTGTGGACCTTCAGCTTCTTCATGATGTTGCGGATATGCACCTTGACCGTGCTCTCCCTGAGCGCGAGTTCGTAGGCGATGATCTTGTTGGCCTTGCCCAGCTTGAGCATGGAGATGACCTCCTCCTCGCGGCTGGTGAACACCTCCGCCCGCTTACGCTCCTGCTGGTCGGCAACGGACATCAGGCGGCGCAGCTCCGGCAGGCTCTCGGTGGAGATGAAGATGCCGCCCGAAAGGGCAAGCGAGATCGCCTTGACGCAGACGGCGATGCCGACTGCCGACGGAATGAACCCCTTGATGCCGAGATCGAGCGCCGTGAGGACCTGGCGAAGGTCGTGATTGTCGGACAGGATGATGACCGGCAGCTCGGGAAATTTCGTAACGAGCATGCGAATGCTCTCTTCGATGCCAGACTCGGTGAAGTCATGGCTTCCAAGGCTGATCAGGAGGCCGCTCGAGTCTCCGGAATATTTCGCCATCCATGCTTCGATGGAGCTGAACAGCACGATCGTCATGTTGAGACCGTGCGATACGAGGCTCTGCGACAGACACTCGCGGTCGAGTGCCCGCTCGTCGATGATGTCGAGAACCGGTGCGCGGTAGAGCGACGGTTTCACGTTTACGGACGATGGAAAAGGGGAGGACGGGATTGTCCCGTTCAAACCTTTTCCGGTGCCGGACCCGATTATTCCCCTAACTTCAGTCACAGCGAAACTCCTGGTACATCACGCTTACGGTTGCGAATGTTTGGTCGCCGGGTCACACTCCTAAAACGGTTGCAACGTCAAAACTGAGTGTGACAAATGCGGTTTCCCCGCCTATCGGCGGCAGTCGTCTTCTCGTATTTTTCCACTTTCTACTATACCTCATTAAAAAGCGACCCGAACAGATTCGGAAAATACGTAATTATCACAATTGCTTATTGTAAATAGTGTTACTTTTAATCATGGGTTGTATCTTCGGCTGGCGTAACAATCAGTTGCACGCTAGGGATAGTCATGCCGTCCATGCACGCTGCGGCTCATCTTCTTCCATCGATCGTACAGTTCTTCGATACCGGCTCTCAGGCCAATGCTTGGTGCCCATCCGAGCGCGCGAAGGCGCGAGCAGTCGAGCAGCTTTCTGGGCGCGCCATCCGGTTTCAGGCTGTCGAAAACGATATGGCCGCGAAAATTGACGATGTCGGCGATGAGGAAGGCAAGTTCACCGATCGTGATTTCCTCGCCGGAGCCGATGTTGATCGGTTTCGGGCTCTCGTACTGCTTCATCAGGAAGACGCAGGCATCGGCAAGGTCGTCGACATGCAGGAATTCGCGCCGGGGCGTGCCGGTGCCCCAGACGACGACGCTGTCGCGATGGGCGATCTTTGCCTCATGCATCTTTCGGATCAGAGCTGGGATGACATGGGAGTGATCTAGGTCGAAATTGTCGTTTCGTCCGTAGAGATTGGTCGGCATGACGGAGATGAAGCGGTGGCCATATTCTTCCGCATAGGCGGCGGCAAGCTTCATGCCGGCGATCTTGGCGATCGCATAGGCCTCGTTGGTGGGCTCAAGGCTTCCCGTCAGAAGGGCCTCCTCGCGGATCGGCTGCTCGGCATGTTTTGGATAGATGCAGCTTGAACCGAGGCACATCAGCTTCTCGACGCCCAGCTCGGAGGCCGCCTTGATGACATTGACGAGGATGAGCAGGTTCTCGACAAGGAATTCAGCAGGATAGCGGGCGTTGGCGCTGATGCCGCCGACCTTCGCGGCGGCGATGAACACTGCCTCCGGCCTCGCCTTGCGCATCCAGTTCGCCGTGTCGGCCTGGGACGTCAGATCGACTTCGCTACGCGGCACGGTCTGCAGATCGCAGGCTTCGCCCTGAAGGCGGCGTACGAGCGCAGAGCCCACCATCCCGCGATGACCGACCACCCAGACGCGTTTTCCGCGCAGATCATAGGGACTTTCATCCATGGAGGTCATTGCGGCCCTTCTCCCTCATCATGATGTTCACATCCGACATCACCATCTCCGAAACGAGATTGCCGAAGGAAACCGTCGGGCTCCAGCCGAGCCGGGCCCAGGCCTTGCCTGGGTCGCCGAGCAGGAAATCCACCTCGGCGGGCCGGAAGTATCTGGGGTCGATCTCGATGAGGCGCTCGCCGGTCTTGCGGTCGTAACCGACCTCATCGACCCCGCGCCCCTCCCACACGATGGTCCGCCCGACGACGTCGAAGGCGCATTCCACGAATTCGCGGACGGTGTGGACCTCCCCGGTGGCCAGCACATAGTCGTCGGGCGTATCCTGCTGCAGGATGCGCCACATGCCCTCCACATAGTCCTTGGCGTGACCCCAGTCGCGCTTGGCTTCGAGATTGCCGAGATAGAGCTTGTCCTGCATGCCCCATTCGATCGCTGCCACGGCGCGCGTGATCTTGCGCGTCACGAAGGTTTCGCCCCGCCGGGGGCTCTCATGGTTGAACAGGATGCCGTTCGAGGCGTGAAACCCGTAGGCCTCGCGATAGTTGACTGTCATCCAGTAGGCGTAGAGCTTCGCCGCGGCATAGGGGCTGCGCGGATGGAAGGGCGTGTCCTCCCTTTGCGCCGTTTCCCCCAGTCCGCCGAAGAGTTCCGAGGTCGAGGCCTGGTAGTAGCGGCAATCTGCGCCGAGCTTGAGGATACGCATTGCCTCGAGGATCCGAAGGGTGCCGAGCGCGTCCGTGTTCGCCGTGTATTCCGGTGTCTCGAAGCTCACCTGGACGTGGCTCTGTGCACCCAGATTGTAGATCTCGTCCGGCTGGACCTCCTGGACGACCCGGCAAAGGTTTGTCGCGTCGGTGAGATCGCCGAAATGCATCTGGAAGCGCACGCCGGGCGTGCGCGGATCGACATAGAGATGATCGACCCGGGCGGTGTTGAACGACGAGGACCGGCGCTTCAGGCCGTGCACATGGTAACCCTTCTCGAGGAGCAGCTCCGTCAGATAGGAGCCGTCCTGGCCGGTTACGCCGATGATAAGGGCTTTCTTGTCGGTCATGGCTCGCGCCCCCTCTCATTCTGCGAGAGTCAGCGAGCGGGCGGGGGATCACAAGGTGACCGTTCGAGCAGTGCGATGCGTTTCTCCTCCTCCGATAAGGTGAAACCTGCTGCCGGCAAGCCGAAGGTCTATACTCCTCCTGCGGAAGGCGTAGGACGGATAGGGCGGCGCGATGCGCCATAGCGCCTTTGGAGAGCTTGCCGGATGCGGTGCGGCTGGCAGGATCGTAGCCTCTGGAATTGAGGCGGAGTGCGGTCGTGCGGGTCATTTTCGTCAATCGATACTTCCATCCCGACCAGTCGGCGACGAGCAGGATGGTCTCCGCCCTCGCCTTCGGGCTGGCGCGATACGGGACGGAGGTTACGGTTATCGCCAGCCGCAGCCGTCATGACGATCCGCAGAGCGTCCTTGCTGCTGATGAAACGGTATCCGGCGTCAATGTCTTCAGGCTCGCAACGAGCCGTTTTGGCCGCCACACGCTGCCGGGGCGGGCTGTGGACTACCTTTCCTTCCATCTCACGGCTTTCCTCTGGCTGCTCCACCATGCCAGACGCGGCGACATGGTCGTCGTCTGTACGGATCCGCCGCTGATCTCGCTCGCCTGCGGGCTGCCGGTGCGTCTGCGCGGTGGCCAGATGATCAACTGGATCATGGACCTCTTCCCCGAAACCGCCGTCGAGCTCGGCCTGTTTCGCAAGGCGCCAATCCTCGGCCGGCTTGCCGCGTATTTGCGTGACCGGTCGATCGTCCGGTCGCGGCTGAGCATATGCCCGACCGAGAGGATGGCGGATTTCCTGCGCCAGCGCGGCGTGCCGGCAGACCGCATCAAGGTATTGCACCACTGGTCGGATGCCACCGAGATCCGCCCGCTGGCAAGGGAGAGAAATGTTCTGCGGGCTGCCTGGAACTATGGCGAAAAATTCGTCGTCGGCTATTCCGGGAATTTCGGCAGGGCGCACGAATTTGCCACCCTGATCGACGCTGCGACCCTTCTGCAGGACAGGGCGGATATTGCCTTCCTGATGGTCGGCGGCGGTTACAAGCTTGGCTCGGTGATGGCTGCCGTGCAGCAGCGCGGCCTTGCGAATGTGGCCTTCAGGCCCCTGCAGCCGGCGGAGCGTATCGCCGAAAGCCTTGGCGTGCCGGACATACATGTCGTCTCTCTGCTCCCCCATCTCGAACATTGCATCATTCCGAGCAAGTTCTACGGCATTCTCGCTGCCGGCCGCCCGACGCTCTTCATCGGCGATCCCAAGGGTAGCGTCGCGGCTGTCATCGACGCGCAAGGCTGCGGCGTCACGGCTGCCATCGGCGATCCTGAACGACTGGCCGGCGTAATAGAGGCGCTTGCCGCCACGCCGGAGCGTGTGGCGGCAATGGGTGTAAAGGCGCGGGCCGTGCTTGAGGCGGACTACGCCTATGACCGTGCCCTCATCACCTGGCGCAAGCTCTTTCACGCGCTGGCCGAGGAGGGCACGCTTCCTGCCCGATCCCGCATCCTGGAGGAGGAGCCGTCGTGAACGAGACGATCGTCGTCAGTCAACTCGGCGCCCGTATGCATTATGCCGTGCCCCGGATCCTGGCGCGGGAAGGTCAGCTCGGCCACTTCTTTACCGATATCTGTGGTACGAAGAGTTGGCCCGCTCTGCTGCGAAAGCTGCCGCCCGGCCTTCTGCCAAGGGCGGTACGGCGCCTGACCGGGCGCGTTCCGAGTGGCGTTCCTGCCGAACTCATCACGGATTTCCCGCTGTTCGGCCTCAGATCCGGCCTCCGCCGTCTGCGCGTGGAAAACGATATCGAGGAAATCTCGCACGCCGTCTGGGCAGGCAGCCATTTTTCAACACTCGTCGCCAGCCGTGGTTTTCACGATGCGGCCGGCCTCTACGCCTACAGCGGCGATGCGCTGGAGCAGATGCAGGCGGCCAAAAGTCTGGGCATGTGGGCCGCCGTCGAGCAGATGGTCGCGCCGCGCACCGTGCTGGAAGCCATCCTTGCGGAGGAGATGCGACATTTTCCGGACTGGGCCGGACCGCCGAAGCAGAATCCGTTCGCCGATACGCTCGCCGAGCGCGAACGAGCCGAATGGCGGATTGCGGACTGCATCGTCTGCCCCTCGGGATTCGTCCGCGACCATGTCGTGGCGGAGGGCGGTCCGGCCGAGCGCTGCGTCGTCGTTCCCTATGGCGTCGATGCCGAGGAGCGGTATGGCCCGGCGGGGCGTACGCCCGGGCCGCTCCGCGTTCTCACCGTCGGTGAAGTCGGGTTGCGCAAGGGCTCGCCCTATGTGCTCCAGGCCGCCGAACGCCTCGGCGCCGCTGCCCGTATCCGCATGGTCGGTCCCGACCGCTTGCCGCCCTACATTCGCCGCAGGATGGGCCGCTCTGTCGAGTTGAGAGGCATCGTGCCACGTCAGCAGATTGCCGCCGAGTACCATTGGGCGGACGTCTTTCTGCTACCCTCGCTCTGCGAAGGCTCGGCGACGGTCGTCTACGAGGCACTGGCCTCGGGTCTCCCTGTCGTCACCACCTACAGCACGGGCAGTGTCGTGCGTGACGGCGTGGAGGGGCTCATCGTGCCCGAGCGCGATCCCCAGGCGATCGCAGACGCCATCCGGCATCTCGCCGACAACGAGGACATCAGGGCAAGCATGTCGCAAAATGCCCGGCGAACCGCCCGGGACAACACGGTCGAAAAATATGGCCGTCGCCTTCTCGACGTGCTTACCCGTCTGCATGTGCGGCATGGCGTCGTGCCATGAAGATCGTGCACGTCATCACCTCGATGGATCCGGACAAGGGCGGTCCGCAGGCGGTGGTGATGCGGCTTGCGGCCGCGCAGGCCGACCTCGGCCACGACGTCCAGGTCGTCAGCCAGGCGGATCGGGAGGTCGTCACCCGTATGGTGGCGCTCGGCCGGCTCATCCCCGGCTTCGACCGGATCAGCTGGCATCTGCTTCCTCTGCCGGGGCGTGTCGAGGAGATCCTCTGCCGCAGGGCACGGGGTGTGCTTGCCCGCGTGCTCACGGATGCAGACCAGCTGCATCTGCATGGTGTCTGGGAGCCCATTCTCGTCGCCGCCGCAGCCATGGCGCGCCGGCTTGGCATTCCCTACTGTGTCTGTCCCGCCGGCATGCTCGATACTTGGAGCCTTTCCCAGAAACGCTGGAAGAAACGGCTGGCGCTGGCGCTTGGCTGCCGCCGAATGCTCGACAACGCCGCGTT
Source organism: Shinella sp. 838 (assembly GCF_029623935.1). Taxonomy (NCBI): domain Bacteria; kingdom Pseudomonadati; phylum Pseudomonadota; class Alphaproteobacteria; order Hyphomicrobiales; family Rhizobiaceae; genus Shinella; species Shinella sp. 838. The sequence goes on along the minus strand of NZ_JARSBQ010000013.1, from coordinate 207,025 downwards.
CATCCATGCGCTAAACCGGGACGAGGTCGACCTGATGCAGCCGGTGGGCCTGCGTGCACCGGCCGAGATCATTCCCAATGGCGTCTTTGTCGAGGAATTCGAACAGCTCCCGTCGCCGGAGCCGTTCCTCGACTTGATCTCCCGTCCGAACGGCCGACGCTACGTGCTCTTCCTCTCGCGGCTGCATTACAAGAAGGGGTTGGACCTGCTGGCCCACGCTTTCCGCCAGGTTGCGCAGGAATGTCCCGACGTCGATCTGGTCGTCGCAGGGCCGGATGGCGGGGCGGAAGATGATTTTCGCACGCTTGTGCGACGCTTCGGGCTGGAGAGGCGTGTCCTGATGGTTGGGCCGCTCTACGGCGAGACGAAGCTCCAGGCGCTTGTCGCCGCTGCGTGCTTCTGCCTGCCGAGCCGGCAGGAGGGGTTCAGCATTGCGATTACCGAAGCGCTTGCCTGCGGCACGCCCGTCGTCATCACTCACGCCTGCCATTTTCCGGAGGTGGCGATTGCCGGTGCCGGCGTGGTCACGACGCTGGAGCCGGCGGAAATTGCCCATGGCATGATCGAGATCCTTGAGAATTCCGGTGCAGCGGAAAGGATGGGAAGACGAGGGCGCCATCTGGTCTTCGAGAACTATACCTGGCCGCGCATCGCGCGCCTGACGACCGGCCTCTACGAAGCCTATGCGCCGCCCCATCCGCACGCCGCGGCGTGACTATTGCGCATCGTCTTCATGCCGGCGGCCGGCAACGGCGCGGGCCGGGTTTCCAATATAGACGGTCCAGGGCACAAGCGGCTTTACCGCCACGCCTCGTGCGCCGAGCACGGCTCCTTCGCCCACCACCGTTCCCGGGCCGACGAAGGCTTCGGCCGCGATCCAGCACCTGCGCCGCAGTACGATCGGCCGCGACACCAGAGGAAAGGCCGCCCGGTGAATGTCGTGCGTGCCGGTACACAGATGCGCGCGCTGGGAGACGATGGCCAGCGCCTCCAGTGTCACCGGGGCGATGTTGTAGCAGATCACACCCGGCCCCATCGAGGCGTTCGGTCCCATGGTGAGGTTGCCAGGCCACCAGATGAAGGTCGTGCCGTGCACGATGGCCGTCGGGTCCAGCTTCGCGCCGAAGAGACGCAGCAGCCGATTGCGCCAGCGGTGGAGCGGCGGGGGTGTCCAGGCTGCAAGGCAGCGCCAGGTGATGAGCCAGGCGAGCCGCAGCAGCCGGAAACGAAGTGCGAAGGTCGGCCCGCCGAGGAGCGGCGAAGCGGAGGCTACGTCGTCGAAACGAGGATCATCGTAGCGGGACTTCATGGGCGAACGGTCTCCTCGATGTGAAACGACTGCACCAGCTCATCGTGTCCAAAAGGTGCGACCGTCAGGAGCCGGAGCCTCGTCCTTCCTACTCCTGACGGCGGCCTTGGGAGACGGGAGGCCTCCCCTGACCCTGATCAGACCGGCAGGCCACTTTCGCGTCGTCGCAGTTCCTCGGTCTTGATGACGATCATGTATTCGTAGGCCGCAAGCAGACGGCAGTAGTGGTAGCCTTCCCGCCCATCGAGGAAGCCGCCGCGCAGGACATACATGTAAAGGAAGCGTGCGGCGGGGCGGAAGGGCAGCCGCATGGCGAGTTCCTTCAGGGCGCGCCTGCGCGTTTCCGGAACACGGCTCAGCACGTCGCGCCAGGGAACATGCTTTTCGCGCAGGCTGACGACCGTCTCGCGTGCCTCGGAGGAGGAGTAGCGATTGTGTTTCTCGTACCAGGCCGTCATGCCCTTGTTGAAGCTGTAGTGGATGAAATGTGCGTTGAGACGCCCTTCCGGACCGTCTGAAAAGCAGCGCGAATGCGCTTCCCGCTCGTAGCGTACGCAGTCCGGCCGAACGAGGCGGGTGATCCAGGTCGGATAGAGGCTGCTGTGTTTGATCCAGCGCCCCATGAACATGTTCTTGTAGCGGATGCGGTAGGAGGTCTCCGGCCGCGTCGGATCGCGGGCGATCGCCAGCATCTCGTCGCGCAGGTCCGGCGGTGTGATCTCGTCGGCATCAGGCGTGTAGACCCAGGGGTATTTGTACGCGATCTCCTTCAAGCCATAGGTGCGCTGTCCGGATTCCGTGTCGTGTACCCGCTGGTAGACGCGCGCGCCCGCGGCACGTGCGATATCCACCGTCCGGTCGGTGCTGTAGGAATCGAGCACCACGATGTCGTCACACCAATTCAGCGAGGCAAGGCAAGCGGGCAGGTTCCGCTCCTCGTTCAGCGTCATGATCAGCACGGAAATCGACATGGGCGCTTTCCCGCCTTTCACGGATGCAGATTGATCGAGGGCCGCACGATGCGGTGGAGGCGATGGCGAACCGAGGCTTCGACGGCCAGTACGAAGGCCGTGTGGGCGAAAGCGACGAAAAAGAGACCGATCGTCATCACCGACGCCGGCACGCCGGCGACCAGACCGAGATAGCCGACGCCGCCGCACAGGAACGACACCACGATGATGGTGTAGCTTGCCGCGGCCGGCGAAAGGCCGGTATCAATCAACAGGTGGTGCAGATGCCGGCGGTCGGCTGACATCGGGCTGCGATGGTCCAGCATGCGGCGCACCATCAGGCTGAGCGTGTCGGTGACGGGGATGATGACCAGCCACAGAAGAACCGGAAAAGGCAGGTCGTCCGTCCCGCCGGAAAGGCGCAGGACGAGATAGGCGATGATCGCTCCCAGGGTGGTGCTGCCGGCATCGCCGAGATAGACGGCGGCCTTCGGCCGCCACGGGCTCCGTGCATTGAAGATCAGGAAGCCGATTATCGCCGCGATGAGCGCCATGACCGGGAAGACGAGTCCCTCTTCGTCGAGATGCACCACAAGGAGAAGGATCCAGACCAAAGCGGCGACGGCACTGCCGCCTGCAAGACCGTCGATGCCGTCCATCATGTTCCAGGCGTTGACCAGCCCGACGATGAATGTGGCGGAGAGGATGAAAAGGCCTGCCGCGCCCCCGATCGCTTCCGGCGGCAGGAGATCGCCGAGGGAAAGCCGGCCAAGACCTTCCGTGGTGATCAGGGCCAGCGCGATCAGCACCTGTGCCAGGAAGCGGGTGCGGGCAGGCAAGGTAAACCGGTCGTCGGCGACGCCGAGGATCGTGATCAGGCCCATTGCAACCCAGAAGCCGAGCCCGAGGCTCAAGGGGCCTGACAGAAGGGTAATCCCTGCAAAAGACAGGAAGATCGCGATACCGCCGCAAAGCGGAATGGCGCCCTCATGGATCTTGCGATGATCCGGCAGATCGATCAGGTGCAGCGGAATTGCGAGCCGGCGCAGGAAAACGATCAGAAAGGCACTCAAGGCAAGGGAAGCTGAACTTTCAAGCAGCAGGAAAACCATCGGATCCCCCTTGTTGCGGCGCTCACCCTTCGTCATCACGGTGTTTGGCCGACGATGAAGCATAGCGAGAGACCCCAGGGGCTGAAAATTCCAGCAAAGGGGGAAGGTGCAATTGGTAAAGTACCGGAAGATGTTTGCACGCTCTGGTTTTCTACCTCGTTTCCGCCAGACACTCCGCCTTTTGGCCGAAGGGAGGGCATATGCGGCCACCACCTCCGACGCTCCAGCCTTGCATTCCATCGGTTTTGCCGCCGGTTTGGCTGAGGATCCGCCTTACCACCAATGGCGCAAGGCGCTGCGCCGAAAGGACAGATGGCGCGCCTTCGGCGGCACCCGCATGCTCGCCCCATGGACACGATCGAGAGCCAGCGCACGTTCTGGAATGCATGGAACGCCGAAAACCGCGAGGCGCGCGTCGGCGAGATATCACGCCGTCAAGCTGAGATCGTTCTGGACTGGCTGGGCACGCTTGGTCGCGACGATCTGGATATCATCGAAGTCGGTTGCGGCACGGGATGGCTTTGTCCGCATCTCGCGCGCTTCGGCCGGGTCACCGGCACGGATCTGTCGGATGACGTGCTGCGGCGCGCGCAGCTCAGGTGGCCCCATATTAAGTTCATCGCGGGCGATTTTGCTGCGCTGCCTCTTTCCGAGGAAGCCTATGACGTCGTGGTGAGCCTTGAAGTTCTCTCGCATATTGCTGACCAGCCGGCGTTCATTGCCGGGATCATGCGGTTGCTGAGACCGGGCGGCATCCTGTTGCTCGCCACACAGAACAGGACCGTTCTCACCCAGCGTTGCCATATCCCGCCGCCCCAACCGGGGCAGTTGCGCAACTGGGTGGACCGAAACGAGCTTCAAAAGCTGCTGGAAGCCTGCTTCGACGTCGAGCGGCTCGTTTCCGCCACTCCCGTCGCCCACAAGGGCCTGCGCCGCATCCTGGCAAGCCAGAGGCTGAACAATGTCCTGAAGACGATGGTCGGTGATCGTTGGCGCGACCTTCTGGAACGGCGTGACTGGGGCTGGACGCTGATGGCGATGGCGCGCAAGGCCGAACGATAAAATACCGAGTGATCGAAGTTGGGTCCGGTATTTTGCAGTCTTCCAAAGATCGGTTTGCCTTTGGTTGTAAAACCATCCTCCGGCTATCGTATTTCTGCAAATGGGCCGCTGAACCGCAAACAGGATGTTTTGCTCTCTTTGGTGAATAAATAAGCCTCCGTTCACGTTATTGAGTATGCCTTATCCTGTCGATGACGATCACACGGGAGTCATAGATGAAATCGCGACAAATTGCTCTGACCCTGGAGCCAGAAAAAGCCATCTCTACTGTCGGTGTCGCGAAGAAAATCTCTGAAATTCTCAGGGCGATTGCTCAAGAATTGGACAATAATGGGATAAATGAAGTAGATGTTCCATATCAGGTCGGGCCATTCTTCGAAATAAATGGGAAAAGACTATGCTTATATATAATTGACCATTCGCGGGTGGCTGCTGCGCGAGTGAGCAACAATCTCCTGTCCACTTTGTCTCGGCGCCAGCATGAGATTCTCATGGAACTGGTGGAGGGGCGCTCGGCAAAGACCATCGCTGAGCGTCTTGGCATTCATCCAAGAACCGTCGAAGCGCACATACACCGAATTTACCAGAAAACCGGAACCCACGGGATTGCGCAGCTTATGGAAGTTTTCTTCGCGCAGCTTTAGCCGATGCCGGCTTCCTTCGAGATACGGTTATCCCCCCATATCTCTTGAGAAAGCTACCGAGAGCTTGGTAGTATTTCGAGTTTTCCTGTAACTTTATCCCTGCAAATGAAGGCTGTGGCGCTTTTCCACAACAGGTGAAGGACAATCGCGCGTTGCGCGTGTAGCCGGGATCCGGGCGATCAGAAGCACCGGTATCATGAAGAGCGCGGTGTGTACCCAAGCGATGGCGATCTCGTTCGTGAAATGCGTCACGACAAGCATGCCCGGTATGGCGGACAACATGTAAAGCAGCTGCATGGCCGTGTTGCCCTGCATGGCGCACGAGTAGATGCCTGCCAGCAGCAAGGCGACCAGCGCGAATTTCAAGCATCCGAAGTAGGAAAACGAGGCGAAGGCATCCATCATGCCCGTTGGCGTCGTTCCTGGTGCCGGTTCGTAACCGACCGCGTAGCGCACAGGGTTTCGAAAATAGAGTGCTTCCTTGCGTGCCGAACCGATGAGCTGGGCCGGCACATAAGAATGAACCAGCGTGTTCCAGTGGGTCGAGCCGTAGTCATAGGCGTTGTTTTCGGAGACGTAGGAAAGCGAGAAGGCCAGATTGCGGAATTCCGGTCCGCCTTCCTTGATCAGCTTGTTCCAGTTTTCCGCAAGGTTGATGTCGAGGACTGCACGCCAGTTCGGCGCCCCGCTATAGTAGGTCGCCGCACGGTATTCGCCGGCGGCGAGCAGGCCGACAACGGCGAAGACCAGGCTCGATGCCACGACATACCGAGGTACGGCATATCCCCGGTGAAACCAGAGCGCGAGCGCTATCATCAAAGCGAGTTCCGCGGTCTCGCCACGCCGCCCGGCGATCACGATGCGATCAAAATAGAACACGAGGTCGAACAGAATGATCCACAGCGCCATCGACGAACGTCGGCGTGCGAAACACAGCAGCGCGATTGCAAGTCCGTAGGTCAGGAGCTTGGCGAAGAAGAGGTATGCGACGGCGGTTCCGGTGAGAAAACCACGGAGGCGCTGCTCATCGTCGAGCTGGCCGAACTTGTGAAAGAAGTAGGCGCCGATCAGTGACAGCGCGGCGGAGCAGGCAAGCAGCCGCTTTTCGCTGAAGTTGGCGTCCCAGCCCAATTTCGAATGCCGCCCCACCTCCCAGCCGATGGCGCACATCACAAGACACAACCAGGAAAAGAAGATCGCGCGCGTCAGGGCGCCGTCCTGCGGCATGAAGCGGTCGTTGATGAGGCCAGGGATCTGCGGCAGGACGAATGTCAGGAACATGGCGGCGGCGAGAAACGGAAAGCCGTAGAAGCCGCCACGTTTCCAAAGCCCCCAGCCCAGAAAGGCAAGGGAGGTCAGCAGGAGAAGCACTGTGCCGATCCATGCCATGGCGAACCTCCGGCCTTTCGTATCGCCATGATTGCGACGGAACGCCGGTAGCGCAACACAGCCATTCGACGTAGCGGACCACCGGCACCTCCGTGTCGCGCCGGCGTGTTCCGCTTTAAGGCGAGGCACAAAGGGCACTCAATCTGTCTTGCACTGGTCTGAACGCCACTGTCGAAGGTGGCTGGCATGTCTGCGACGGGGAAATGACTGGCGATCGTACAATCGGAGATGGTTTTCAGTATCGAGTGGCGCATCACTTTCAAAAAAATACAAAAGCGCTGTAACAGCGCTCTTGTTGCCCACGTAGGTGCATTTGTCGGTCGCCGTTCTTGAGGATCAGGAGGGCACGGCCGCCTCTTCTCTACGGAGTGACTTGATGAGCATTGATTCATACGGTCTCGTGACCACGACAGACAGTCACGAAGCGCAAAGAGCTTTCGAAAATGCTGTGTTCGGGCTTGCGGCGCATCGCCCGAATACAGCTGCTGAACTGCAGAAAGTACTCCTGGCGGATCCCGATCATGTGCCGTCCCACGCATTGAAGGGGTTTGCCAATCTCATCCTGGCCCGTTCGGAGCTGCTTCCGACAACAAAAGCGGCGCTTGCCGATGCGCGCAGGGCACTGGCGAAGAAGAAGGGCGGCTCGACGGATGAGCGGACCCTCGTGGAGGCCCTGGAGGCGGCGACACGGGGCTGGTTCCGCCACGCCGCGGACATGCTCGAGGATGGTTTCGAGACGCGCCCGGCCACGTTCCTGCCGTTCAAGCTTTCCCACGCCCTCCGTTTCATGGCGGGCGATCAGGCCGGTATGCTTGCTGCCAGCAGCCGTGCGGCCCTGCGCCTCGATCCGGCAAGCAAGGCGGCCGGGTTCATTCTCGGTTGCCATGCCTTTTCGCTGGAGGAACACGGGCGCTATGACGAAGCGTTGCGGGTCGGCCGGCGGGCAGTGGCGCTGCAACCCGATGACGCATGGGGGCTGCATGCCGTGTCCCATGTGTTCGAAATGCGGGGAGACACGCGGCCGGGCATCGACTGGCTCGAAAACAGCCGCAGCACTTGGTCGCGCTGCAACAATTTTTCATTCCACATGGCCTGGCATCTCGGCCTTCTGCATCTAGAGGGTGGTGATCACGAGCGTGTGCTGCAAATCTACGACGACGAGGTTCGGCCGCAGCCGACCGACGACTTCCGCGATATGGCGAATGCGGTGTCCCTCCTGTGGCGTCTCGAGCAGTCCGGTGTTCATGTCGGGGAGCGTTGGGAGCAGTTGGCCGAGGTCGCCCATGGGCGCCGCCGGGATACGACCCTGGTCTTCGCGGCGCTCCACAATCTGGCGGCCATGGTTGCGGCCGGCGATCATCGCGGCGTGCGGGAGCTGGTTTCGGAAATCGACTTCAAGGCGTGGGGAAAGGGGGACCAGGCGCGGGTCGCCGCGGAAATCGGCGTGCCGATGGCGCGCATCCTCGCCGGGCTCGATGCGCCGGCCGATCGCCAGAGCATCGACCGCATGGTCGCCAACCTGCCGAAGATCGGCGGCAGCAATGCCCAGCGTGATTTCTTCGTCCTCGCCCTGGCAAAGGCCGTCGGCAAGGGCGGCGACGGGGCTACCGTCTCCAGGATCGGCCGGATCCGCCAGAGGCTGAAGGCGGACGATCAGCTCTTCCAGTCGATCGAGCGTTCGGTCGGCATGCGCCTTTCGGCCTGAAACACATCGCCCAACACGGAGAACAGTCATGTCGATGATGGAAATGAACAAGGCAGCCATCTTTCCGGAAATCCGGCCGGGTCTTGTGCGAACAGTCCTTTTTGCAGGACTTGCTGCCGACATCACCTGGGAAATCTGGGCGCGCCTGATCACGCCGCTGTGGGTCGGTGGTCCTCTGCAGCCGGCGGCCCTTGTTCAGTCGGTGTTCGGCTTCAACAACCTGCTGCTTGCGGAGGTCATCCACGCCATCGTCGGCATCGTCTTCTATCCGATCGGCTATCTGTTCGTTGCCCGGCCGCTACAGCGCCTGATCCTGCCGAAACTGCCGCTCCTCCTCACGGGCATCGGCTTTGGCATCGGGCTTTGGGTCTTCGCGCTCTATGTCATGGCGTATCTCGTTGCCGGTTTCCCGCCGTTCCTCGGCTTCATCACGCTGACCTGGGCTTCGCTGGTCGGCCATGTCCTGTTCGGCATCGTCGTTGCCTTCATCGTGCGCGCCGTCGAGCGATAGGAACCTTGCCGAAGGTGTTCCGGCAACAGTCCATCGGCCTGCAACCGTAGAGAATCCAAAATGCCCGACAAGAACTCGACGCTCCGGGTCGCGGACGTCGTTGCCGCGACACTTCATGCCCATGGCGTTCGCCACGCATTCGGCATGCCGGGCGGGGAGGTCGTCACGCTCCTGGATGGCCTTGGCCTGGCCGGTATTGCGTTCCACCTCGCCCGACACGAGACGGCGGCCGCGATCATGGCTGCCGGCGCGAGCGCCATGACGGACAATCCGGAACTGCTGGTCACGACGGTGGGCCCGGGGCTTGCCAACGCGGTCAACGGCATCGCCGATGCCGCCCAGGAGCGTATTCCGTTGATTGTCCTCTCCGGGATTGTCGACCGGCCGACCAGGGCGCGCTACACGCATCAGGTCATCGACCATGGTGCGCTTCTGCGTCCCCTGGTCAAAGCCTCCTTCGAGATCGAGCCTGAAAGCGCCTCCTCGACGGTGGCGCGCGCCATCGCGATCGCCACGGCGGAGCCGAAGGGGCCGGTGCATCTCGATCTGTCGCCGTCGGTTGCTGCCGCAGCTGCGCCGCGGACGGCGATCGTCCTTTCCCCTGTCCTTCTGGCACCGGCCGTGGCGAGCAAAGATGTGTCCGTGGGCTTGCTGGCGGAGAAGATCCGGAAGGCGGAGCGGCCGCTGATCATCGCTGGGTTCGAGGCGGCGCGTGGGGCGGCGGGAGACGGGCTTCAACGACTTGCGGAAAGCATCGGTGCGCCCGTCATAACGACCTACAAGGCAAAGGGCGTGATCCCGGAAGACCATCCGCTTTGTCTCGGTGGCGCGGGCCTGTCTCCGCTGGCGGACCGCATTCTTCTGGATCTTGCCGGCAAGGCCGATCTTGTCCTCCTGATAGGCTATGATCCGATCGAGATGCGTCTCGGCTGGCTGGATTTCGTCAGCGATCAGTCGATCCTGGTCGATATCGGCATGGCGGCTCCAAGCCATGGCATGCATCATGCCGGCACGCGGATTGCTGCTGCACCCGCCGCGTTTCTTGAGGGGCTCAACCTGTGCCTTGAAAGCCGCGGCTCCTGGCCGGGCGGGGAGCCCGCCAGCTTCAGGGCCTATCTGCTGCGGCTTTTCTCCACGCGGAAATCCTGGGGACCGCATGCCATCGTCAACCAGTTGAATGCGGCTGCAGGCCCTGATTCCGTTGTCGCTGTCGATAGCGGTGCGCATCGCATCCTGCTGTCGCAGAAATGGGTGGCGAAGCGGCCGCTGACGCTGCTGCAATCGGCTGGTTTCTGCACGATGAATGCGGCGTTGCCGCTCGCAATCGGGGCAAGGACTGCCGATCCGGCACGCCGGGTCTTTGCGGTCATGGGCGATGGCGGCCTGGAAATGGGGATCGGTGAGCTTGCCACCGTGCGCGATCTTGGCCTGCCGCTGACGATCGTCGTCTTCCAGGATCGCAGTCTCGCTTTGATCGAACTGAAACAGGCCGGCGCCGGCCTGCGAACCGCCGGGGTCAAGCTCGGCGAAACCGACTTTGCCACCATCGCCCGCGGTTTCGGAGGGCATGGCGTTTCCGTGGAGAATCCCGATGAGCTACGTGACGAGCTTGAGGCTGCCGGCATACGGCAAAACTTCACCCTCATCGCCTGCAAGTTCGACGTCACCGACTACGACGGAGCGTTCTGAGACGAAGGGGGCGTTCTCCACCGGACGCGCCCTCAAGCGAGAGCGCGACCCGCGGCTCGATTTCTTTCGTGGCGTGGGCATGCTGATCATCCTTCTGGCACACATTCCCAACGACCGATGGGCGCTGTGGATACCTGCACGTTTCGGCTTTTCCGATGCCACCGAGATGTTCGTCTTTCTTTCGGGCATGGCCTCGGCGATCGCCTTCGGCACGACGTTCGACCGCAACGGTGCCTCGGCGTTGATTGCCCGCACCGCACAACGCATCTGGCAGATCTATTGGGCACATGTGATCGTCTTCATCGTGGTGGTGGCCCTGATGACGGCCGTGGGCACAGCGCCCAGCGGAAACTCCTATCTCGGCCAGCTCAATCTGATCCCGTTCATCAAGGATCCCGGTCAGCTTCTCGCCGGCCTTCTGACCCTGCGCTACGTGCCGAACTATTTCGATATCCTGCCGATGTATATCGTCATCCTGGCTCTGCTGCCGGTGATGCTTTTCGCCGAGCGGGTACATCGTGCCTTGCCATTCGTCGCCATGGTCGGCCTGTGGCTTCTGGCGCAATTCGGCTATGCCCGCTTTTCGGCCGAGCCCTGGTCCGATCGGCAGTGGTTTCTCAATCCGTTCGGATGGCAGCTTCTCTTCTTCACCGGCTTCTTCATCATGCGCGGCAGCATTCAACCGCCGAGGAGAAGCCGGCGCCTGCTGGCGCTCGCCGTTCTGTGCGTGGTCGCCACCGTGCCTTTCGCCTGGTACATCCTTCTGGATGCCGAACCCTTTCTGCGCCGGATTGCCGTCGACCTTGCGCCGCTGACGGACAAGACGCAGTTCGGCCTCCTGCGCTTTGTCCATTTTTCCGCTCTTGCCTACATCGCCGTCCATGTGGTCGGGGAAAGGGGGCGGCGCCTCAAGGGGCCGATCGTCCGTGCGGTCAGCGTCGTCGGGCAGCAATCGCTTGCCGTCTTCGTGACGGGCATGGTGCTGGCACAGGGGATCGGCATCGTTCTTGATGCCGCGGGGCGTGGCCCGCTGGCGGAGGCCGCAGGCAACATCGCCGGTTTTACCATCCTGATCGCGACGGCCTACCTCGTTGGCTGGTTCAAGACCCTGCCGTGGAGAGCGTGAACATCATGTCCAGCAGCCAGACGGCCGGCAGCCTTGCGGGGCTTCGTGTTCTCGATCTCTCCCGCATCCTTGCCGGGCCGACCTGCACCCAGCTCCTCGCGGATCTCGGTGCGGATGTCATCAAGGTCGAGCGTCCCGGGGCAGGCGACGACACGCGAAGCTGGGGGCCTCCCTTCGTGCCCGGTGCCGATGGGGAAGACAGCGATCTCAGTGCCTATTTTCTTGCTGCCAACCGCAACAAGCGGTCCATCGCCATAGACCTTGCAACGACGGAGGGCGTAGCCCTCGTCAAGCGGCTTGCGGCCATTTCCGACGTGGTCATCGAGAACTACAAGCCGGGCGACCTCGACAGGCGTGGCCTCGGCTACGAGATTATCCGGGGGATCAAACCCGACATCGTCTGGTGTTCGATTTCGGGTTTCGGCCAGACAGGTCCCTATTCCGATCGCACCGGTTACGACTTCCTCATCCAGGCGATGGGCGGCATCATGAGCATCACCGGAGAGAGCGATACGGCTGGCGGGCGGCCGGTGAAGGTCGGCCTCGGTATCGCCGACGTGATGTGCGGCATGTACGCGGCGGTCGGCATCCTTGCCGCGCTTCGCCACCGCGACGCGACCGGCGAAGGCCAATATATCGACCTGGCGCTCTATGACGCGCAGGTCGCCTGGCTGATCAACGCGGCCACCAACCATCTCGTGTCGGGCAAGGTGCCCGGTCGTATCGGCAACCGGCACCCGAACATCGCGCCCTACCAGACCTTCGGGACTGCCGACGGGGAGATTGCGATTGCGGTCGGCAACGACCAGCAGTTTGCCCGCTTCTGCGTCGAGCTGGGCCTTCCCGACCTCGCCCTAGACGAACGGTTCCGCCGCAACCGGGATCGTGTCGTCCATATGGACGCGCTTGACGGCATCCTTTCGGATGCGCTGAAGGCGGACGGGGCCGAGGCCTGGGAACGCCGGCTTGTCGCGGCGGGCATACCCGCGGGACGCGTTGCGACGATCGATCAGGTTCTGTCCGACCCGCACACGGTCGCGCGCGACATGGTGGTCGAGATGCCGGCTGGTGACGGTGGAATCCTGCGTCTGCTCGGAAACCCCTTGAAGATGTCGGCAACGCCGGTTCGGTTCGATCGCCCGCCACCGCATGTCGGGGAGCATGGAGACGAAATCATGGCCGAGCTTGCTCTGGCCGAGGCTGCTGCCGAAAGACAACCGTGATCATGTTGCACCGCTCCCTCCTTGTCCTTGCTCTCGTCATGGCGGCTTCTGTCAGTGTCGCAGACGCGCTTGGTGCCGAGCCGGTTGTGCGGATGGTTCCCTCCGGCAACTACAGGATCGCCATGCCCGAGGACGGGGATGTTCGTGGCGCCTATGTGTATTTCCATGGCTTCAAGGGGTCCGCAGAGCTGCAGATGCAGCAGGCCTCCCTTATGGCCACCACGCTCGCTCACCATCTGGCCTATGTCGCCGTCGATGGAACGAAGGGCGGCTGGTCCTTTCCCAATGGAGCGTGGACGGGCCGGGATGAGCAAGCCTTCATTGCCGAGGTTCTCGATGACCTTTCGGCGCGCGACGGCTTCACGGCGAACAAGATCGTGATCGGCGGGTTCTCCATCGGTGCATCCATGGCGTGGTACACGGCCTGCCAGCAGGGGGAGAAGGCGGCGGCGATGGTGACGTTTTCAGGCGTCTTCTGGAACCCCTTGCCGCGGCCGGAAGATTGCGTGGCGGAGATCCCGCCGATGATCCATTTCCATGGCACCGCTGACCGGACCTTTCCGCTTTCCGGTCGAGCCATCGGCGCGACGCGTCATCAGGGCGACGCCTACAAGAGTGTGGCCATCCTGCGCCGACGGGCGCTGTGCGAGGATGAAGCAAGAACAAGGATCACCCTTGACGGCATCGATTGTGAGGTCGCGCCCGGCTGCCTCAGGGGCAGCAGCACCATGTGCATCCATGGCGGCGGACACCAGGCGCGCGCCGACATGCTGGATGCCGGCCTGACGGCTGTCGGGTTTCCGAAATAGCGCCGATCGTCTGCCGGAAATGCCCACCGGCCTGTAACAAATTCCTGTCCGGGACCGTAGCTGTTGCAGTGAGCCGGGGCGGCAGGCAGCCGTTCCGGCATCGAGACAAAGGAGCGTCTTGTGCTGCAATCGAAGTCGCAATTCCATTCGGGTCGCGGTGTCGTCCGGCTTTTTGGGGAAGGGACAAGTCCGTGGGGGCAGACGCTGAACCCGAGCCTTGCCCACTTCATTCAATTGCAAAGGTCGCTCTCGATCGCGTGCCCCGACGCTCCCCTTCAGGCAACGACCGGTCTTGGCACGCTGCCGCATGTGATGGCCCCCTCGACGATCCGCCTGCATGTCGATGCGGAGGTATCGCTGGCCGTGCGGCGTGCGCCGGGCCGATCCGTAGGCGCGATCTTGCGCTGTAGCGTCGGCGATGGATGCGACCTGACGATCTGGGGAGGCCTGGAGCTCGAGATGCCGGGAAAGCGGCGGGAACCCGCCTTGGCGAGCGCCATGACACCCGCGTTGTTTTCGCTGGCATTCTGGTGTGTTTCCCGTTCGCCCGACGACGCTCTCTCGCTGTTCGTCGCCCCAACGGACAAGGAAGCCCGCATTCGCGAACTCGAAGCGCTCGCCGCCCTGTCGAGGTGCGCACAATAGGCACCACAAAGCGCCTTATCCTCCAGCTGCCGGAACCGGCAACAATCGGAAATCAACGAAAGGACCACCCATGTTGAAGGCCAGCGTTCTCATTCCTACCGTCGTCTGCCTTGCATCCGTGCTGTCGCCCGCATTGGCGAAGGCAGGAGAGGTGTTTTCGAAGGAAGGCGTTGCGATCAATGGATATGATGCGGTCGCCTACTTCACCGAAGGCGGCCCCGTGAAGGGGTCGAGCGCATTCTCCGCTCCCTACAAGGGGGCGATTTTCCATTTCTCCACCGCGGCGAACCGGGAGGCGTTCCTGCGCGATCCCGTGCGTTATGTCCCGCAATATGGCGGCTACTGCGCCTATGGCACCGCGAAAGGTTACAAGGCGCCCACCGAACCGCAGGCCTTCAGTATCGTCGATGGAAAGCTCTACCTGAACTACAACGACGATATCAAAGCGCTCTGGAGCAAGGATACCAAAGGCTACATCCAAAAGGCGGATGAAAACTGGGGCGAGGTGAAGGTGCAGGCGGAGCCTTAGGCAGCCGCTTGGCGGTCACTCAATTCCGGTGTCGAGGTTTGCCGCAATACTACCGTTCCGGCAGGTGAAACACCTGCTGGAAATAGGAGCGGAAGGCGAGCATGGGTGGGGTGAGCTCCATGTTGCGGCGCCAGGCGAGGCCGACATCCATGGCGGGCACGGGGTCGGCGATGTTGACGGTTTCGATGCGGCGGCCTTCCAGCGACCAGGGGCGGTGCACCATGTCGGAGAGGATGGCGACGCCCTGGCCATTGGCGACGAGAGAGCGCACGGCTTCCACGGACGACGTGCGCAGGATGACGCGCGGCTGGTAGGGGGTGGCGCTCCAGTATTTCAGGGCGGAATGGGCGGCCTCGTCCACCGTCAGCATGATGTAGGGTTCCTCGGCAATCTCCTTGAAGCCGACGGTTTCCATCTGCAGCAGCGGGTGCTGGGCGGGGAGCCAGAGGCGGCGGGTGGAGCTCAAAACCTTTTCCGTCACCAGGGCCGGGTTGAGAATGTTCGAGGTGAGCAGCACCGACATATCGTAGCGATTGCTCAGCAGCCCCTCCTCGATGGATTCGCGGTTCAACTCGAAAAGCTGGATCTCGAGCCTCGGGAAGAGGCGGCGCAGGCGCTCGATATGGAGGGGAAGGAAATAGCCGATGACGGTATAGGTCGCGGCGACCGTCAGCGTACCTTCGATCTCGCTGCTGACGACGTTGAGATGCATCGCCTCGTCGACCTTCTTCAGGATCTCATAGGCATGCGAGAGGAACTGGCGGCCGGCGGGCGTCAGGTCCATGCCGTGCGGGGCGCGCAGGAACAGGCTGGCGCCGAGCGTGCGTTCCAGCTCCTTGATCGCCGTCGTCACCGCCGATTGCGAAATGGAGAGGTCCACCGCGGCCTGCGAGATCTGGCCGAGCTCGGCGGTCGCGACAAAGTAGCGGATCTGGCGGAGGCTGATCGTCACGGCTGCAATTCCTCTTCTGGTTTATCGTGGCATGGTATCGAAAAATCAGAATGCACGCTGCAGAATTGGGCGTGATGTCGAAAAGTTTTGGGCATTCCTGCGTTATCTCACTGTTTTTTTTGGATTCTGCGTTGCAACAAAAGCAGGCTTATTGTTCTGATTTTCAGAATTCGTATCTGCAAAAATAGAATTTTTCAAAAGCCCTGAAACCGCCTAGCGTTTCTTTCGAGGAAAACAGCAGGCGAGGGTAGAGCAGTGCGCGAGGTCGTCGATATCAATTGCGACATGGGCGAGGCCTTTGGCCGCTGGCGCGTCGGCGATACAGACGACGCAGCGCTGATGCCGCTGATCAGCTCTGCCAATATTGCGGCGGGCTTCCATGCCGGCGATCCCAACCTGATGGACGAGACGGTGCGGCTTGCCGCCGAACACGGCGTCGGCATCGGGGCGCATCCCGGCTACAACGACCTGCAAGGTTTTGGCCGGCGCAAGATCGCCGGCACGGCGCGCGAACTCGTCAACGACATCGTCTACCAGGTCGGGGCCATCAGGGAATTCGCCCATCGCCACGGCGTGCGCCTGCAACATGTCAAGCCGCACGGTGCGCTCTACATGGAGATGGCGGTCAATCCGGAACTGTCGCAGATTTTCGTCCAGTATATGCGCACCGTTGAGCCGAACGCCTTCATCTTTTGCATGGGCGGCTCGGCGACGTTTCGTGCGGCGCAGGAGGCGGGTCAGCCGGTCGTGCGGGAGTTCTATGCCGACCGGGATTACGACGACAGCGGCTCCATCGTCTTCACCCGCGATGCCGGCCGGCCGGATCCCGCCACCATCGCGAAGAAGGTGCTGCGCGCCTGCCAGGAGGGCCGGGTGCGCACGGTGCAGGGCAACGACATCGCCATCGACTTCGAATCCATCTGCTTCCATTCCGATACGCTCGGCGCCTTCGAGATTGTTAGCCGCATGCGGGAGGCGCTGGTGGGGGCCGGCATTCGCATCGCGCCGGTCTCGGCGGCCGGGCGCTGACGCAGTTCCGGCAAACGTTCGAAAGCGGTTTGCGCCGGCAAGTGCGTGACAACAAAGAGTTCAAGTGGAGAGAGACAATATGAGCAAGATCGAGATCAGATCGCCCCTGCCGGGCACTTTCTACCGTTCGCCCTCGCCGGACGTGCCGCCGTTCAAGACGGATGGCGACAGCGTTTCGAGCGGTGATGCGATCGGGCTCATCGAGGTGATGAAGACGTTCCAGGAAGTGCCGGCGGGCGTCGAAGGCAGGAACATTACCTTCCTCGTCGACAACGAGGAGCCGGTCATGGCGGGGCAGGTGATTGCCGAGGTAGAGGCATGACGATCCGCTCGATCCTCGTCGCCAACCGCGGGGAGATCGCGGTGCGCATCATCAAGGCGGCCAAGGCGCTCGGCATTCGCACCGTGCAGGTGCACAGCGCCGCCGATGCGGACATGCTGGCGGTGAAACTGGCGGACCAGGCGGTCGATATCGGTTCGCCGGCGCCGAAGAAATCCTATCTCAACATCGAGGCGGTGGTGAACGCTGCCAAGGCGGCCAGCGTCGATGCGGTGCACCCGGGCTACGGTTTCCTCTCGGAAAATGCCGATTTCGCCGATGCGGTGGAGGCCGCGGGGCTGATCTTCATCGGCCCGAAAGGCGATGCCATCCGCCTGCTCGGCGACAAGGTGGCCGCGCGCGAAGTGGCGGCAAGAGCCGGCGTGCCGACGGTGCCCGGCAGCGCCGGGCGGCTTGCGACCCTTGAGGAAGCGCGGGCCGTGGCTGAGAAAACCGGCTTTCCGATCATGATCAAGGCGGCAGCGGGCGGGGGCGGTCGCGGCATCCGCATTGCCGCCGATCTCGCCGATCTTGAACGACATTTTCCGCAGGCGTCGGCTGAGGCGCTCGCCTCCTTCGGCGATGGCGGGCTCTATCTCGAAAAGGTCATCACCAAGGCCCGCCATGTCGAGGTGCAGATCCTCGGCGACGGCGAAAACTTCGTCCACTGCTTCGAGCGGGAGTGCTCGCTGCAACGCCGCCGCCAGAAGGTCTGGGAGGAGGCGCCGTCCTTCCTGCTTCCCGCCGAGGTGCGCAAGCGGCTGTGCGACAGTGCGGTGGCGCTGGCGCGGGAGGTCAGCTATCGCGGCGCGGGCACGGTGGAGTATCTCTATGACGAGACGACGCGTGACTTCTATTTCATCGAGGTGAACACGCGCATCCAGGTCGAGCATCCCGTGACGGAGATGATCACCGGTATCGACCTTGTGGAAGAGATGATCCGCATTGCCGGCGGTGCGCCGCTGTCGATCGGTCAGAAGGATGTTGTGGCCGAGGGCCACGCCATCGAATGCCGCATCAATGCCGAGGACCCGGCGAGGGGTTTTCTGCCGGCGCCGGGCACGATCACCAGGCTCGTCGTGCCGGATGGCGAGGGTATCCGCTTCGATACCATGCTCTACGAGGGTTACACGATCCCGCCCTTCTACGATTCGCTCGTCGGCAAGCTGATCGTCTGGGGCGAGACGCGCGAGGCCTGCCTTGCGCGGCTGAAAGGCGCGCTGGAAGGTCTCGTTATCGAGGGCATTTCGACGACCATACCGTTGCATCTGGCGCTTGCCACCGATGCCAGCGTTACGCGGGGCGCCTTCGACACCCGCTTCCTAGAACATTGGCTTGAAACCGATTTCGCCGCAAAGGCCGGCGCGACTGCGGAGGTTGCCTGATGAGCATCCGATACACATTTGGCGGCGACGAGCACCTGTTCGTCGAATGCAGCGAGGAGATGTCGCTGGAAGCCTTCTTCAAGAGCCTGTCCATGGCGAAGGGGGTTCGCGAGAGCGGCATCAAGGGCGTGACGGAGATCTGCCCGGCCAATGCCTCCTTCCAGGTGAAGTTCAATCCGGACATCATCCACCCCGACGACATCCTGCGCGAGGTGAAAGCCATCGAGGGCGCGGCGGAGAAGGCCGAGCCGGTCCTGACCACCCGCATCGTCGAAATCCCCGTCTTCTACAACGACCCCTTTACGCATGAGACGCTGATGCGCTTTCGTGAGCGCCATCAGGACCCCTCGGGCACCGATCTCGACTATGCCGCGCGCATCAACGGTTACGGCTCGGTGGAGGATTTTGTCGGCGCGCATTCCGGTTCGCCCTGGTTCGTCTCTATGGTCGGCTTCGTTGCGGGCCTGCCCTTTATGTACCAGATGGTGGAGCGCCGGCGGCAGATCCAGGTGCCGAAATATCTGAGGCCGCGCACCGACACGCCGCGCCTCACGGTCGGCCATGGCGGCTGCTTCGGCTGCATCTATTCGGTGCGCGGGGCGGGCGGCTACCAGATGTTTGGCATCACGCCCATGCCGATCTTCGATCCGACGCAGACGACCAGTTACCTCAGGGATTTCATGGTGTTCTTCCGCCCCGGCGACATCGTGAAGTTCAAGCCGATCGACCGTGACGCCTATGACCAGGCGGTGGAGGATGTCGACAAGGGCCGTTTTGCCCCGCCTATCCGCGAGGTGCGTTTCGACCTCAGGGACTTCCAGAAGGATATCGACGGCACCAATGTCAAGCTGGAGGGCATGCTCCATGGCCATTAAGGTACTACATCACGGTCTCGCGACCACCGTCCAGGATCTCGGCCGGCCCGGCTATTTTCATCTCGGCATTCCCGTCGGCGGGGCGATGGATCGTTTCGCGATGCGCGCGGCGAACCTGCTGGTCGGCAACGAGGAGGGCGCGGCGGGGCTGGAGGCCGTGTTCATCGGCCCCAAGCTGGAATTCACCGAAGACGCGCTCGTCGCCGTGACGGGCGCGGACATGCCGGTCAAGGTGGACGGCGTTGCCCAGCCCGGCTGGACGGCCTTCAGGGTGAAGGCGGGCCAGACGCTGACCTTCGATTTTTTGAAATCCGGTGCGCGCATCTGCATCGCGGTTTCCGGCGGCATCGACGTGCCGGAAGCGCTCGGCAGCCGCTCGACCTATCCGATCGGCGCGCTCGGCGGCTTCAAGGGCCGGCCGCTTGCGGCGGGCGACGAACTGCCGGTCGGCGCGGGAAGCCTTGCAAGCGAGGGCAAGACCGTGCCCGAGGCGCTGCGCCGCAAGCCGGGCCTGCCGGTGGAACTGCGCGTGCTGCCCGGCCTTTACTGGCACCGCGTCACCGAGCAGTCGCAGGAAAACTTTTTTGCCGACGAATGGAAGGTGGCGAACGAGGCGGATCGCATGGGCTATCGCTTCAAGGGCGGGCGCAAGCTCGATTTCGTCGAGCGGGACCAGCCGTTCGGGGCGGGTTCGGACCCGTCGAACATCGTCGATAGCTGCTATCCCTACGGCTCGATCCAGGTGCCCGGCGGCACGGAGCCGATCATCCTGCACCGCGACGCCGTCTCCGGCGGCGGCTATTTCATGGTCGGCACGGTCATTTCCGCCGACATGGACCTGATCGGCCAACTCCAGCCGCATACGCCGACGCGCTTCGTCAGGGTGACGATGGAGGAGGCGCTGACGGCGCGGAAAGTCCGGCAGGCGGGGCTTGTGCAGCTGCGCCAAGCGCTGGCGTAGGAGGCGGGGCTATGCGGTCGGCCGTCGCGCTCAGGACGAGACGTGGACCGCCTGACGGGGCGGGGTCTTTGACTGCGGTGCGGCGGATGCTTTGGGTGCACCCACCTCTGATCTGCCGGCCATCCCCCTCGCGAGAGAGGAGATCGGATGGGGCACCGTTTCGTCCATTCCCGGCGCTGCAATTTGCGCGAGGTTCATGCCTCCTGCCAATTTCTCCCTTTGAGGAGGGAATGGCCGACGGGCCAGAGGGCAATATGCCCCACAGCCCAGCGAGTGATGCACGATACCGTCAGCGCTCAATCGAGAACGGGCGTCAGATAGGCGGCCGTCACCCCCGGCCCCGGAATGATCGCGACGATCTTCATCTGGGCGATGGTGCGGTTCAGCGAAGCCTGCAGGTGAGTCTCCATCATGGAGACCGCCGCTTCCGTCGCCCCGCGCAGCAGAAGTTCTGCGACGAGGCGCAGTTCCGTTATGATCGCGGGATCGCCGGGCAGGCCAAGACGGCGCAGCAGGCGGTCGGTGGCGGTGACGGGCAGGAGATTGTTGCGCACCAGGTCCTTCAACCGCTCGTTCGGCGCGGCGAGTACGCAGCATTCGATGAACTCGGTCTGGATCGCCTCGACCTCGCGCAGCGCCCCGGCGGTGCTCGCCTCTTCGGCGCCGCGCAGGCGCCTCAAAAGGGTTTCCAGCCGTGCCTGGCTGACGGCGCGGGCACCGAGGCGGATCGCCGGCGGTTCCAGCATGGTGCGCAGCACGAAATGGTCCTTCACCGTCTGGGCGGTCAGCGGCCCGGCGATCCAGTGCGAGCTCTGGTTCTTGCGCACGAGGCCCCGCTCGCGCAGCCGCGTCAGCACGTCGCGCACCACGGTACGGCTGACGTTGAAATGGTTGGCGAGCTCCATCTCTATGATCCGGTAGCGGCCGAACACCACGCAGCCCGCCACATCCGCTTCCACCTGGTTGTAGATGCGCTCCCAGGAGGAACGGCTTTGCAGGGCTTCGTCGGCATGGCGCGGCACGATGAGGCCGAGGGCCTTGATATCCGTGCGGTTCGGCTCGACATCCGCGCCCGGCGGGCCGACGAGAAAGCCGCGGCCGGAAAAGCGGTGCACCAATCCTTCCGCTTCCAGCGTCTGCAAGGCGCGCTGCACCGGCGCGCGCGAGGTTTGCAGGATGTCGGCGATCGGGCCTTCCAGGAGCACCAGGCCGGGTGGCAGCGTGCCCGTTTCGATATTGCTGCGCAGCACGTCCTCGGCGATCGCGTAGCGCCGCTGGGTGCCGGTGGCTGCCTGCTCGTCCGTCATGGAATCCCGTATCCGTCGGCCTCGTGGAGGGATGCACTCTGACGCATTCTCCGGCGCAAGGAAAGGACAGTATAAATGATTATTGAATACAAAGATTGAATATGGCTTTCGCTTGTCGTTGACGATGGAAAGTGGCGGCGCATTCATGATGGCTGTGCCGTCTTTGTGGAGTGATCGCCGATTTTATCGGCGAATGCGATGAATTTTGCGCACAATGCGCGAAAAATCGACAGAGAGTTGAAAGAGGCTGCGCGAGAAAGTCAGGTCGTCGCGGCTGGATTTCTATGGCCTGAAGGCGAAAATGGTTGCGCGATAGAAATTTCTAAAAAGTCTATTGAATACAAAAATCATTCATGCCATGCTTTTGATACCAAGACGTCCGCAAGAGGCGTCGACAGTGGAACAAAACGAAATGCTCAGGATCGACGCTGCGCCGCGCATCTGACCGATGCGGGACTGCAAGCTCTTTGTCTTCTCCGGACGCGGCTTCCCGTCCGGTGGACGGCGGAGCCTTGCCTGCAGGAAGGTCCTGGCGGGAACTGGTGGGAACAGAGTTGTCAGCCGTCCTCCAACTGAAAAATGTACACAAGGCGTTTGCCGGCGTGCCGGCGCTTGCAGGCGTCGATGCGATGCTGGCCGAGGATAGTTACGTCTCGCTGCTTGGACCGTCGGGTTCCGGCAAGACGACGCTTCTGCGGGTCATCGCCGGTTTCGAGCAGCCGGATGGCGGTGAAATCCTCTTTGCCGGCCGGCGCATCGACGGTGTGCCGCCACATGAGCGCGGCATCGGCTTCGTCTTCCAGAACTTTGCGCTCTTTCCCCATCTCAGCGTTGCCGAAAATATCGCCTTCGGCCTTGAAAACCGTGCAGTCGATCCGGTGACGGATGCGAAGGTCGTTGCCGTGCGGGTACGCGACATGATCGGCCTCGTCGGGCTTTCAGGCCTGGAAGACCGTGCCGTTACGCAGATTTCCGGCGGACAGAAGCAGCGTGTCGCGCTCGCCCGCACGCTGGTGACGGAGCCGAGCATGGTGTTGCTCGACGAGCCGCTCGGCGCGCTCGATGCCAATCTGCGCACACGCATGCGCAGCGAACTGCGTACGATCCGCGAGCGCTGCGGCGTGACCTTCCTGCATGTCACGGGGTCCGAGACCGAGGCGCTCGCCATGGGCGACACCGTGCTGGTGCTCGATCGCGGCCGCATTGCGCAATCGAGCGATGCCGGCACGCTCTACAGCCGCCCGGCCTCGGCCGACGTCGCGCGTTTCCTCAACTGCTACAACATCTTTTCCGGCGCGGTGTCGGGGGATGTCTTCGAGAGCGCGGTCGGCCGCCTGGCACTTGGCGGCAGCAGGCAGAAATCCGGCAAGCAGGCCTACGCCATCCGTTACGACCGGGTTGCGATCCGCCCGAGAGATGCGGCGGCCGCTGGCGACGAGGTGCGCATCGAGGCGAGCTTCGTCGCCAGCGAGTATTCCGGTGCGGCGATCAACTCCTTCTTCACGCTCGACGATGGTCGCGTCTTCGAGGTGGAGACCCATCTCAGTCACGCCGCGCCCGAGGTTTTCGAGGAAAAGGCTCGCTACGCCCTCATCTGGAAACGGGAGGACGCGCTTGTCTTCGTTTGAAGCCCCCATCCACCCGGAGAATGAGAGATGACGATGGCCGCCACCAGCCATGACACGCCGGTCGAGACGGCGGCATCCGCCGCCCGCAAGAAGCCGGACCGCACCATTTGGCTGCTCGCCCCCGGCGTCCTGTGGATGCTGCTCTTCCTCGTCGCGCCTATCCTGATGATGGTATACGTCTCGTTCTGGACGCAGACCACCTTCAAGATCGAGCCGACGCTGACCCTGAAGAGCTGGGTCACCTTCTTCTCGTCGGACACCTATCTCGGCGCGCTCTGGACGACGATCCGCATCTGGCTGATCGTACTCGTCTCGACGCTCCTCGTCGGATATCCCGCGGCGCTCTTCGTCGGACTGTTCGTGAAGAACAAGACGCTCTCGACGGCGCTGTTGGTGCTCTGCGTCATTCCGTTCTGGACCTCCTTCCTCATCCGCGTGCTCGCCTGGCGGCCGATGCTCGGCAAGGAGGGCGCGATCAACATGATCCTGATGAAGCTCGGCATCGTCACCCAGCCGATCGAGGTGCTGCTCTTCTCCGAACTTTCGGTCATCATCGGCATGACGCAGATCTATTGCGTCTTCATGGTTGGGCCTATCGCCTTCATGCTCGGTCGCATCGATCCCTCCGTCATCGAGGCGGCGCAGGATCTCGGCGCGAGCTTCTGGCGGATTTTTCGAACCATCATCCTGCCGCTCTCCATGCCGGGCGTGGTGGTGGGCTCGATCTTCGTCTCCGTCATGGTGCTCGGCGAATTCGCGACGTCGGCCGCCCTTTCCGGGCGCAAGGTCAACCTCCTCGGCAACATCATCGTCACCCAGGTCGGCTCGCTGAAATGGGCCTTCGCCGCCGTCGCCGGCGTGGTGCTGACCATCCTGATGGGGGCGGTCGTTGCCGCCATGCTTCGGGTCGTCGATCTCAGGAAGGAGCTCTGAGCCATGAACGCAGCTGGCATCAAGCTTGGCCTCGGCCTCTATACGACGTTGTTTATCGTCTTCCTCTACGGCCCGCTTGCGGTGCTCGCCATCCTTTCCTTCCAGACCGGGCCGGAGGGCGGGCCGCAGTTCCCGATCATCGAATGGTCGACCTACTGGTACAAGCACCTCTTCGGCCTTACGCCGCCGTCGCGCATCGCGCCGCTGCCGATCGACCAGGCGCTGGTGCGCTCGCTGGCGCTCGCGGTCATGACGATGATCGTCTCCACCGTGCTCGGCGTTACCGCCGCACAGGCATTCCGCAAGAAGTTCCGCGGCTCGGGCGTCGTCTTCTATCTCATCGTGCTCGGCATGATGGTGCCCGGCGTGCTCGTCGGCCTCGGCATGGCGCTGGTCGCCAACGCGCTCGGCATCGACCGCCACTGGTGGGGCACGGCCTTCGTGCTGCATGTCGTCTACACCTTCCCTTTCGCCTTCCTCGTCATGCTGGCGATCTTCAACCGCTTCGATCCGAGCGTCGAGGAGGCCGCTTGGTCGCTCGGGGTCACTCCGGCACGCACCTTCCGCAAGATCACCTTCCCGCTGATCTTCCCCGGCGTGCTTTCGGCCATGCTCTTTGCCTTCACGCTCTCCTATGACGAGTTTTCGCGCACGCTCTTTGCCTCCGGCCGGGACCTGACGTTGCCGCTCGCCATCTACGGCACCTTCTCGGTGGAAGTGCATCCGAACGTCTTCGCCTTCGGCGTGTTGACGACGCTGTTCTCCTTCGCGCTGCTCGGCACCTATGCCGTTCTGATGGGCTTTTCTGTGCGCCGTGCCAAGCGCATGGCGATCCAGGAGGAAGCGTGATGGCGGGCGCTGCTCTCGTCACCGGCGCAGGCTCCGGCATCGGCCGCGCCATCGCGATAAAACTTGCGGCGAATGGGTATGCCGTCACCGTCAACGATCTCTCGCTCGAACATGCCGAGGCTGTCGTGGGCGAGATCCGCGCGGCGGGCGGCCGGGCCGTCGCCGTTGTGGGCGACGTCTCCGGCGAGGCGGATGTCGCGCTCATCCATCTTGCCGCCGTTGCGGCGCATGGCGATGTCACGCTGCTCGTCAACAATGCCGGCATCGTCCATCAGGCCCTGTTCGAAAATCTCGATGTCGGCGATTTCGACCGTATGTTCGCCGTGCATGTGCGCGGCACCTTCCTGATGACCAAGGCCGTGCTGCCGGCAATGCTTGCCGCCGGAACAGGCGTCATCGTCAATGTCGCCTCGCAGCTCGGCCAGATCGGCGGCGTGGAGCTGGTGCACTATTCCGGCGCGAAAGCCGCGATCATCGGCATGACCAAGGCGCTCGCCCGCGAGATTTCCGCCCGCGGCGTGCGGGTGAACGCCGTCGCGCCGGGGCCGATCAACACGCCACTGGTCATGGGCCTTTCCGAAGACTGGCGCGCCGCCAAACGCGCCGGCCTTCCCCTCGGTCGCTTCGGCGAGCCGGAGGAGGTCGCCGAGACGGTCGCCTTCCTCGCCTCGCCTGCCGCCAGCCTCTTCGTCGGGCAGACGCTCGGGCCGAATTCCGGCGACGTCATGCTGTGAACCCGGAGACAACAATGTCCAACCAAAAGAAACGCATCGTCATCATCACCGGGGCCGGCATCGGCATCGGCGCAGCCACCGCGAAGGCGTTTGGCGCGCTCGGCGACCATGTGGTCGTCACCGATATTCTGGAGGCGGAAGGCCGCGCGGTCGTCGAGGCGATTTCTGCGGCCGGCGGCTCGGCGGAATTCCATCGCTACGACGTGCGCTCAACGGCGGCGACCGATGCGCTCGTTGCTGATGTCGAGGCGCGGCACGGGCGGATCGACGTCGTTGTCGCCAATGCCGGCATCGCGCACCGTACGAAGCTTGCCGATCTCACCGACGAGAAGTGGGACCTCACCTTCGACATCGACCTCAAGGGCATCTTCCGCCTCGTGCGCGCCGCCGCGCCCGGTATGCGTGCCCGTCGATCCGGGGCGGTCGTCGCGCTCTCCTCCATCATGGGTGTCGCCTATGGCTGGGACGAGCATGTGCACTATTCGGCGGCCAAATCCGGCGTCGTCGGCCTCGTGCGGGGGCTCGCGGTCGAGATGGCGCGCGACGGTGTGCGGGTGAACGGCATTGCGCCCGGCTACATCCGCACGGCCCAGCTTCTGTCCGAGGAAAATTCGCTCGGGCCGGCGGCAGCGGAAAAGGCGGCGGAGTTCATTCCGATGGGGCGGCTTGGAACCGGGGAGGACATCGCCGATGTCGCCGCGTTCCTTGCCTCCGACAGCGCGAGATACATGACCGGCCAGGTGCTGGTCGTGGATGGCGGCCTTCTGGTGGGCCGGTACTGAGCAATTCCAGCAAACGTGTGCAGCGGTTTTGCGTCCGGAATTGCGAACAAAAAGAGAGCCGCAGGGCGGCTCGGGGAACGATAACAACTGGAGAAGAGACATGTTCAAGTCGGAAATCAATCGCCGCTCGCTTCTCAAGCGCTCGGCAGGCGTGATGGCGCTGGCGATGGGTGGCGGCACGCCGTTCCTGTCCTCCCGCATGGCCTTCGCGCAGGCCGCTGACCTCGCCGGCCAGCAGCTCCGCACCATCGGCCTTTCCGTAACGGTGCAGGAACGCATCCTCGAAGAGTTCAAGAAGGCGTCGGGCGTTGGCGGTACGTCCGGTACCGCCGCCACCTTCCCGGATGCGCAGACGAAAATCCTCTCGGGCTCGAAGGACTACGATTGCTGGGAGATCATCGCCGAGCGCCTGCCCTCCATCGTCATGACCGACAATGTGGAGACGATCCCGGCGGCTTCGCTGAAGAACTGGGCGAACATCCGCGATACCTTCACCACGGCGAGCGACAAGTGGGACCGCGCCGCGCAGATCGTCGGCCAGATCTGGGCGGACGAGGGCCAGACCGTGCTCAACATGGTGCCCGCCGTCTACAACTACGATTCCATCGGCTACAACCCGGATGTGCTCTCCGATGAGGAGGCCAATACCTGGACGGCGATCTTCGATGCGAAGTGGAAGGGCAAGTCGGGTCTCAACACCGACCCGCTCATCGCCTTCGGCCAGGCCATCATGGCGATGAACACGCTCGGCCTTTCGGATGTGAAGAACCCCGGCAACCCGACCGCCGCCGAGATCGACGAGGCCGCCGCCTTCCTCGTCTCCAAGAAGAAGGAAGGCCAGTTCCGTGCGCTCTGGGGCGATTTCGGCGAGCTGGTCAACCTGATGGCCTCGGGCGAGATGGTCGTCTGTGACGCCTGGCAACCCGCCGTCATGGCTGTCAAGGCGCAGGGTAAGGCCTGCAAATACGCCGTGCCGAAGGAAGGCTATCGCGGCTGGGCGATCGGCCCGTCGATGATCGCGGGCACCACCAACCGGGAGGCGGTCATCGCCTATGCCGATTACTGGCTCTCGGGTGAACCCGGCATCACCGTCTCCGAACAGGGCTACTATTCGCCCTCGACCAACATAAAGGACGTCATGGCCCCGGAAAAATACGCCTTCTGGTACGAGGGCAAGCCCTGGGTCGGTGCGGAAGAGCGCGGCATCAAGGAGGGGGACCTGCGCGATGGTGGTTCGCTGGAAGAGCGCGCCAAGAACGTCGCCTACTGGCACCAGTGGCCGGAAGAATACGATCACCTCATCCAGAAGTGGGACGAATTCCTCAACGCCTGATCCCAAGACGAAGGACCGGGGCGCGCGTGGCCCCGGTCCGCGACCGGAGATTTTCTGATGCTATTCGACCTCGAACTCAACACTGTCGGCAAGGTCTATGACAACGGAACGCCCGCCGTCATCGATTTCAATCTTTCCGTCCAGAAGGGCGAGTTCATTGCCTTCCTCGGCCCCTCGGGCTGCGGCAAGACGACGACGCTGCGCATGATCGCCGGTTTCGAGGGCATTTCCTCCGGCGAGATGCGAATCCGCGGCGAGCGCATGAACGAGGTGCCGCCGCAGCGCCGCCCGACCTCGATGATTTTTCAGAACTACGCGCTCTTTCCGCATATGAGTGTGCGCCGCAATGTCGGTTACGGCCTGGAGGTGAAGGGTATTGCCAAGAGCGAACGCGAGGCCAAGGTCGACCGCATCCTCGCAACGCTCGGCCTCGAGGACATCGCCGAGCGCAAGCCGGAAAAACTCTCGGGCGGCCAGCGCCAGCGCATCGCGCTCGCCCGCGGCCTCGTCGTCGAGCCGGACATCCTGCTGCTTGACGAGCCGCTCGGTGCTCTCGATGCGAACCTCCGCAAGGCCATCCAGAACGAGTTGAAGCTCCTGCAAAAGAGCCTCGGCGTCACCTTCATCTTCGTCACGCATGCCCAGTCCGAGGCTTTGGCGCTCTCCGACCGCATCGTTGTGATGAACCAGGGCCGCGTCGAGCAGGTGAGCCCGCCGCACCAGCTCTATACCCGGCCGAACACGCCCTTCGTCGCGCAGTTCATCGGCCGCAACACCGTGCTTTCGGGCGAGGTTGCAGGCAGCGAGGGTGAGGACGTGGTGGTGACGACGGGCATCGGCACGCTTTGCGGCCGTGCCAACGGGGCGCTCGCCGAGAAGGGCCGCGTCAATCTCGTCGTGCCGGCCGAGGCGATCGAGCTGCATACGGCGGGCGAGGCCGCGCTTTCCGGCGCGAAGAACCGCGTCGATGCCCGCATCGAGCGCTCCGAGGTCGTCGGTCATATCGCCCACCTGACGGCGCGGCTTCAGGACGGCCGGGCTATCGCGCTGGAAGCCCACGTCGACAAGTACCGACCGGGCGCGTTCCCGGCCGGAACCCCCGTTCTTTTGAGCTGGAACCCCGCCGAGGCGACGGTCATCCCGGCCCAGTGATCCTTCTTTCAGGGAACCAAGGAGATAAAAATGGCAAAAGAGATTTTGTGCAGTTTCGGCGTAGACGTCGATGCGGTGGCCGGCTGGATCGGCTCCTATGGCGGTGAGGATTCGCCCGACGACATCTCGCGCGGCATCTTTGCCGGCGAGGTGGGCAGCTTGCGGCTCCTGAAACTCTTCGAGCGGTTCGGTATCAGGACGACCTGGTTCATCCCCGGCCATTCGATCGAGACGTTCCCGGAGCAGATGCAGGCCGTTGCCGAGGCCGGCCACGAGATCGGCATTCACGGCTATACCCATGAAAACCCCATCGCCATGACGCGGGAGCAGGAGACGGAGGTGCTCGACAAGAGCATCGAGCTGGTCACCAAACTTTCGGGCAAGCGGCCGACCGGCTATGTCGCACCGTGGTGGGAGTTCTCCAATGTCACCAACGAGTTGCTGCTGGAGCGCGGCATCAAGTACGACCACTCGTTGATGCACAATGACTTCACGCCCTACTACGTGCGCGTCGGCGACAGCTGGACGAAGATCGACTATTCCAGGAAGCCGTCGGACTGGATGGTGCCGCTGAAGCGCGGCCATGAGACCGACCTCATCGAAATCCCGGCCTCCTGGTATCTCGACGACCTGCCGCCGATGATGTTCATCAAGAAATCCCCGAACAGCCACGGCTTCGTCAATCCGCGGCAGATCGAGGAGATGTGGCGCGACCAGTTCGACTGGGTCTATCGCGAGATGGATTATGCGGTGTTCCCGCTGACCATCCATCCGGACGTCGCCGGCCGGCCACAGGTGCTGATGATGCTGGAGCGGCTTTATGCCCACATGATCAAGCATCCGGGTGTGAAGTTCGTGACGATGGACGAGATCGCGGATGATTTCGCCAAGCGGTTTCCACGCAAGAAATGACTGCGGGGATCGCGCGGAGCGTTTGCCCCTCACCCTAACCCCCTCCCCGCAAGCGGGGAGGGGAGGTGCCCAACGGAACGGTGATGCCTGAGGCAACCGGCATATCCTGCCTCCTTCACGCCGCTTGTGGGGAGAAGGAGGTTGGCAGGCCGGATGAGGGGCTGTGCGTCTCGGCGATAGAAAGGACGAAACCCCATGTGCTCCCTATGCGGCATCATCGG
This sequence comes from Shinella sp. 838, assembly GCF_029623935.1. Lineage (NCBI taxonomy): Bacteria > Pseudomonadati > Pseudomonadota > Alphaproteobacteria > Hyphomicrobiales > Rhizobiaceae > Shinella > Shinella sp. 838. The sequence goes on along the minus strand of NZ_JARSBQ010000013.1, from coordinate 176,950 downwards.
CGGAGACCAGCATTGGACGGATGCCGCGGCGCGCCCCGGCGTCTTTACCCGCAATCTTGAGCGCCTCGATCGGCGTCGCGAGCGCGCCCGGCGGGTAACGGCTGCCAATCGCGTGCTCGCCGCTTTCGGGATGAGCCTTTCCGACTGGCAGGGTGCGTCCTTTATCCTCGCCACCCGCACCGGCAAGAGCGAGATGATCGACGACCTCGGCCATCTCTGGCCGGCCGCCGAGCGCCTTGCCGGTCGTCCCTGTGATCCGCTCGATCCTTCGCTGATCACCCGCATGGAGCGGAGCGATGGCTGACATTCCTGCCTTCACCCCCGTCCATCTCCTCACCGGCTTCCTCGGCTCGGGCAAGACGACGCTGCTGAAGCGCCTGCTCACCGATCCCGCGCTCGCCGATACCGCGGTGCTGATTAACGAATTCGGTGAAGTCGGCCTCGACCACTACCTCGTCGAGCGCATCGATGAAACGATGGTGCTGCTGCAATCGGGCTGCGTGTGCTGTACCGTGCGCGGCGAGCTTGCCGAGGCGTTGCGTGACCTCCATTCGAAGCGCGAACGCGGCCTTGCGCCACCCTTCACCCGCGTTGTCATCGAGAGCACCGGCCTTGCCGACCCCTTCCCGGTGCTTTCGACGCTGAAATCCGACCCTGTTCTGCGCCACCATTTTCGCGCTGGCAGCGTTGTGACGACGGTCGATGCCGTCAATGGCCCTGCCCAGCTGGAGACCTATGTCGAATCGAACCGGCAGGCGGCCATCGCAGACCACATCGTCGTCACCAAGGCGGATCTTTGCGATGGTAATGGTGGTCTGGCGCGTCTGCTTTCACGCCTTGCCGAGCTCAACCCGGATGCGGTCCGCCACAGTGCAACGGTCGATGGACCGGATGCCGATGCGCTCTTCGGAGACGACACGGCGCATCGTGCGGCAAAGCTGCAATCGGCGAGTGGCTTCTACTGCGATACCCCAACCGGGCTGGTGGCGGCGGACGGCGCGGTACACCAGGCGGCCATTTCCTCCTTCGTGATCGCCGTCGATACTCCGATCGACTGGACGGGCTTCGGTGTCTGGCTCACCATGCTGCTCAACCGCCATGGAGAACGTGTACTGAGGGTGAAGGGCATGCTCGATATTCAGGGCGAGGATCGCCCGGTGGCGGTGCATGGCGTGCAGCATCTCGTCCATCCGCCCGTGCATATGGAAACATGGCCGGTGGGGGAGCGCGCCTCGCGCATCGTCTTTATTGTTGACGGTCTCGATCCGAACCTGTTGAAACGGTCCTTCAATGCCTTCGCGCTTGCCGGGAGGGTCGCAGACAGTCCGCAGCCAGAGGCAGCCGCACCGGTTCGCAACGCCCAGAGCCCTTGATGAACAAGCATTCCCCGAAACCGGAACCCGCAGCGCCGGCACTCCACCTGGCCGGCAAGCCGAAGCTGCGTGTGCTCGGCACCGCCATCTCGCTTCTGGAGGAGTTGCGGGTGAAGGCCGAAGCGGATCTCGACATCGAGGTCAGTTTCGACAACAACGATTTCATCGTCACCCAGCACAAGGCCGCGCAGGAGCCTGACAGCTACGACATCTACGACCAGTGCTTCCACAATCTCGATATCGTCTGGTACTGGCGTGCCATCCAGCCGATCGAGATTGCCCGCGTTCCGCTCTGGGGCGAGATCAACGACCTCACGAAAACCGGCCAGATCGGTCCGAGCGCCCGTCTCGGCCAGGGCGATGTGCCGGCGCGCAAACTCTATGTCCAGCCGAGCCTTGCCCTCGGCGACACGCCGACCGGTCGCATCTCCATGCTGCCGACGACACACAATTTCGACAGCTTCGCCTATCGCAGCGACATCCTCGATCCCCTTCAGCCGATGAACAGCTGGGCCGCGCTGCTCGACGAACGCTGGAGCGGCCGTGCCGCCCTCGTGGATGAACCGGCGATCGGTATTTTCGATGCCGCGCTCGCTGCGCAGGCCGCCGGCCTTATGACCTTCGGCAATATCGGCAACATGACTGTCGCAGAGATCGACGCGTTGATGGATATTCTGGAGACAAGGCGCAAGGCGGGCTTCTTCCGCAGCTTCTGGCGCACGGCGGAAGACGCTGCGGGATTGATGGTGGCGGATGAAACCGATATCCAGAGCATGTGGTCGACGGGCATCGGCATCCTGAACGGCCGCGGTTTTCCCGTCGAACAAGCGGCGCCTGCGGAAGGCTACCGTGCCTGGCATGGGGGTCTCTGCCTGTCGAGGCACCTTTCCGGCCGCATGCTGGATGTCGCCTACGACTATCTCAACTGGTGGATTTCCGGCTGGCCGGGCGCCGTCGTCGCCCGGCAGGGCTATTACATCTCCACCCCGGAGCGCTCGCGCCGCTACATGAGCGCCGCCGAGTGGGATTACTGGTATGAGGGGCTAGCCGCGCGGGAAGACCTACCTGGTCCGGATGGTACGATCCGCGTAAAACGCGGCTCGGTGCGCAGCGGTGGTTCCTACTGGCAGCGTGCCAACGGTATCGCCGTCTGGAACACGACCATGGATGAACACAACTATCTCGTCCGCCGCTGGATGCAGCTCGTCGGGCGTGCAGAGAAGGACATTTGACGATGACGACAGAGCCGCGCTCGATCGCCCAGCTTTCCGTGCTTCTGCAATCGGGCGCGCTTGATCCCGTTGCGCTTGTGGAAGAGACGCTTGCAGCCATCCGGTCGCATCCGGATGCCGCGGTCTTCACCTTTCTCCTGGAGGAGCGGGCGAGAGCGGAAGCTGCGGCCGCACGGCAGCGCCTGCGGGAAGGGCGCTCGCGCGGCGTCCTCGACGGTGTACCGATCGCCTGGAAGGACCTCTTCGATATCGCGGGCCTGCCGACCACCGCCGGTTCCCGCGTGCTGAGGGACGCGGAGCCCGCAAGCCGCGATGCGGCCGTGGTGCAGGCTCTTGCGGGCGCCGGCATGGTCAGCGTCGGGCGGGTGAACATGAGCGAGTTCGCCTTTTCCGGCCTCGGTATCAATCCGCATTACGGCACGCCGCGCAACCCGGCCTCGCCCGCTGGCGAGCACCGCATTCCGGGCGGCTCCTCGTCCGGTTCCGGGGTCGCGGTTGCGGCCGGGCTTGTGCCCGTCTCCATCGGCACGGATACCGGCGGCTCGGTGCGCATCCCCGCCGCCTTCAATGGTATCGTCGGCTACAAGGCGACCCGCGGGCGCTACGCCATGGAGGGTGTGTTCCCTCTGGCCAAAAGCCTCGATTCCCTTGGTCCGCTCTGCCGCACCGTGCAGGACGCGATCCTCATCGATGCTGCCATGCGGGGCCTGCCCGCTGCCGGCCCCGTCCCGCACCAGAATGTTGCCGACCTCTCCTTCGTCATTCCCGAGACCGTGTTCTTCGACGGTGCGGAACCGGAGGTCGTCGCGGCTTTCGAGGCGGGCGTCACGCAGCTTTCGCGCGCCGGCGCGCGCATCCGGCGCGAGGCCTTCCCGGAGTTTTCCGCAATTTTCGAACTGATGGCGAAACACGGCGCGCTGGTGACGGCGGAAGCTTTCGTCCTTCATCGTGCGCGCATCAAGGGTGCGGCGGCGGCGGAGATGGATCCCCGTGTCGTCAAGCGCACGCTGCTCGGTGAGAAGATCACCATCGCCGATTATCTCGAGACGCTGGAGGCCCGAGAAAAACTGACAGCGGCCTTCGAAGCCAGGCTCGGTCCGCAGGACCTGCTGCTCAGCCCGACGCTTCCTCATGTCGCCCCGGAAATCCAGCCGTTGCTCGATGATGAGGACCTGTTCTTCCAGACCAACGGCAAGACGCTGCGCAATACGCTGGTCGGCAATTTTCTCGATTGGTGCGGGGTGTCGCTGCCGTGTGGCACGGGTGCCGGGGGGCTACCCGTCGGGCTCCTGGTTTCGGCTCCGCGGTGTGGTGACGACCGGTTGCTGGTCGCCGCTATGGCGGTGGAAGGCGTGCTCGGCTGAGGTTCCTGGCCGCTTCTCTGCGACTTTCCGCAGATCCTGGCGCGCAGGTTCGCGTCAGGACTGCAGGCGGGCCATAGCCTTGACGAGTGGGACCGCGGACACCGCGCCGGGATCGGAATGGCCGAGGGAACGCTCCCGAAGGCGCGCTGCGCAGCCCTTTGTTGCGACCATGGTGGCCGTGGCGCCGGTTTCGGCAGCGGTCTCGACGGCGTTCCATAAGTCCGGTTTCGAGCGGTTGCCGGCAACGGCGGAGGATGCAGCCTCGGCGGCAGGGAGCCAGACATCGAGTATGGTCTTGTCGCCACGCTGCGCCTTGCCGCGGTCGACAGGACGTCGGACGGGCTCGCAGCGTCAAGATCGGACCTGGAGAGAGCAGTGTTCACCGCCTTGAAGTTGCCGCCGCGGCCGGCGGTGCCAGGCTCGGTGCGTTGAACGGCCTTCTGGTCCACAAGCTTAGCGCGCCTTCGCTCATCGTCACGATTGGTACGCACACCATTTTCGATCTTCTCGGCGCGAATGACGGGACGCTCGGTCTCATCGAGCCGCTGTTCCCGTATATCGATTACTTCACGCCCCGGATCGAAGAGGCCAGACAGATCTCGGCCGCGCCCGATGTCGAGGGCGCAGGGCGGTTCTTCCTGGAGCGTGGCGTAAAACATTGTTTTTTTACCCTCGGCGGCGACGATGTCTGCTTCATGGATGCCGCAAGTACTGTCGTCCGGGAGCGGGTGTTCGAAATCGAGGTGGTCGAATACGATGGGTTGCGGCGACGCCTTCGATGCCGGTTACATCACGGCCCTGCATCACAAGATGGACCTGGTCACCGCGCTAACCTCGCGCAGGCAAGCGCCGCGCTCGTGGCGACCGGTCTCGGTTCGGATGCCGGTATCCGCTCTTTCGATGAAACACTTGCATTCATGAACAGCGCGCCGCGCAAGGCGGCTTGAGGCGATCTATTAGGGGCCGCCCCAAGGCCCTTGGCAAAATTCGCATCCGACGACGGGGTTGCCGAAGAAACCGCGTTTGGTTTCGGTATGTCATTTTTGCGCTACGATCGCATAACGGTGTTGAAGGCCCCGCGCGATGGCCTTGAAGAAACCGAAATGCGCTGCCTGCGTCTTGTGGATTTGCCGCAGATCCCTGTCCGCCGTCACGCTTGAAAAACCCGCTTCCGCAAGCAGGCGTGAAACGACGTCGACCCGCGCACCGCCGGAAAAATGGACGCGGGAGAGGATGTCTGCATGCGTGCCGGTCATGGCCGCGGGCGCCTGCACTCCTGTCGTGCCTGCTCGCTCCAGAAAGGCGGCGAGCCGTTTTACAAGCCGCTCGGCGAGGCCCGTATTGACGAAATCACCGTCGATGACCAGCAGCTTGCCGCCCGGTTTGAGGACACGCAGCCACTCTGCAAAACAAGCGGCCGGATCGACAAGGGTCCAGACAAGATGGCGCGTGACGATCACGTCGTAGCTGTCATCGGCCTCAAGCGTGTTCTCCGCATCGCCGAGATGAAAACGGATGGAACGGCCGCGGGCTGCGGCCTTGGCGCGGGCGCGTTCCAGCATGGGTTCGGCCCAGTCGATGCCGGTCACCCGATAGCCGAGGTCATCCATCAGGTGGGAGATCACGCCGGTTCCGCTCGCAAGGTCGAGAGCCTCGCGGCCATCGCCACGGCCGAGATGCCGTTCGATGAGCGCATGCCAGGCGGCGCGTTCCTCCTCGGAGAAGATCTCGTGGCCGGGCGACTGGTCGAATGTTGCAGCGCGCGCGGACCAATAGGCCTTGATTTCATCCCGCAAGGTGAAATTGGTGCCCTCCGTCGTGCGGTTGCTCTGCATGCTTCATTCCCCGATTTCAGCTTCGAACGCTTCTAAAAGATAATACTTGACTATAAAAGTCATAAAATAATATGTGCCGGGCAGTTTCCACCGGAGATGAATCCCATGCGCTTTTCTGCCAAGTCGGCGATGTTTGCCCTCGGCCTCCTCGTGTCCACCGTGCTGCCGGCAATGGCCGATCCCGTCGTCCTCAAGGACGTTACCGGGCGAGACGTCGAAGTGAATGTGCCGGTCAAGCATGTCATCCTCGGCGAAGGCCGGCAGATCTATTTCCTCGCCGCGCTTGACAAGGAAAATCCGTTCCAGCACGTTGTCGGCTGGCGCGACGACCTGCCGAAGGCTGATCCGGAATCCTACGCCGCTTACCTCGCGAAATACCCCAACATCGCCAAGCTGCCGACCTTCGGTGGCATGAAGGACGGTACGTTCGATATCGAGCAGGCCGTGGCCCTGAAGCCGGACGTCATCCTGATGAATGTCGATGCCAAGACCGCGACGGAAGAAGCCGGCTACATCGAGAAGCTTGCCAAGGTCGGCATCCCGCTCGTCTATGTCGATTTCCGCGAGAAGCCGATGGAGAACACCGAGCCGAGCATGCGCATCATGGGCACGCTGATGGGCAAGGAGAAGGTTGCGGAGGATTTCATCACCTTCCGGGCCGATGCGATCAGGAAGGTCACGGACGTCCTTGAAAAGAATGGTCCGGCAAAGCCTGTCGTCTTCGTCGAGCGGGCAGGGGGCTACTCCGACGATTGCTGCATGTCCTTCGGCAACGAGAGCTTCGGCAAGATGGTCGAACTCGCCGGCGGCACGAACATGGCCAAGGAGATCATTCCCGGCACGTTCGGCACGGTGAATCCGGAGCAGATCATCGCCTCCAATCCCGACCAGGTGATCATCACCGGCGGCATGTGGGAAGGGTATGTGCCGGGTGGCAACTGGGTCGGCGTCGGGTATGGCGCCGATACGGCGGAAGCCCGCCGCAAGCTGGAAAACCTGACCAAGCGTCCGGCCTTTACGGGCGTCAAGGCGGTAAAGGACGGCAATGTGCACGCCATCTGGCACCAGTTCTACAACAACCCCTACCAGTTCGTCGCCATCCAGCAGATCGCCAAGTGGCTGCACCCCGATCTCTTCAAGGACCTGGATCCGGAGGCGACCTTCAAGGAGCTGCACGCCCGCTTCCTGCCGCTTGAATACAAGCCGGGATACTTCGTCTCGCTGAAGGGCGAGTAGTCGATGGCCGCCACGGCGACCGAAGCCAAGGCGACGGGGCGCGATCAATATCGCGCCCTTGCCTTTCGGCGTATCCTCATCCTTGCCGGCCTCGGTCTTGCGCTTGCCGCCAGCATTGCCATCGACATGGCGCTTGGGCCGGCGAACTACAGCGTTTCCGAGGTTCTTTCCGCGCTCTTCTCGCCGGAGACGGCAGGTGACCAGCTGCGTGTCGTCATCTGGGATATCCGCATGCCGATCGCGTTGATGGCGGTGACGGTCGGCGCGTCGCTCTCGGTTGCGGGTGCGCAGATGCAGACGATCCTGTCGAACCCGCTCGCCAGCCCCTTCACCCTCGGCATTTCAGCCGCTGCCAGCTTCGGTGCGGCGCTGGGGCTTGTTGCCGGCGTCGCCATCTTTCCGGGGGCGACCCAATACATGGTGCCGGTCAATGCCTTCATCATGGCGATGGTGGCCGCGCTCTTCATCCATTTCGCCTCGACGTTGCGGGGCGTGACGGTGGAGACCATCGTTCTGCTCGGCATCGCGCTCGTCTTCACCTTCAATGCCGCGCTGTCGCTTCTCGAATACCTTGCCTCCGAACAGGCGCTCGCGGCCGTCGTGTTCTGGACCATGGGCAGCCTCACGAAGGCGACCTGGGACAAGGTGTTCGTCACCGCGGCCATACTGGTCGTGACGCTGCCACTCTTCATCCGCAATGCCTGGGCACTGACGGCGCTGCGGCTCGGCGACGACAAGGCGGCCAGCATGGGCGTCAATGTCCGGCGCCTGCGTCTCCACACCATGCTCGTCGTCAGTCTGCTCGCCGCCATTCCTGTCTCCTTCGTCGGCACGATCGGCTTTGTCGGCCTTGTCGGCCCGCATATCGCGCGCATGGTGGTGGGCGAGGATCAGCGGTTCTTTCTGCCCGGGTCCGTGATCTGCGGTGCGCTTCTTCTGTCGGCGACATCAGTCGTCAGCAAGGTGCTCATCCCCGGTGCCATCCTGCCGATCGGGGTCATCACCGCGCTTGTCGGCGTTCCCTTCTTCTTCGTCCTGATTTTCTCGAACCGGAGGCGCGCATGGTAAGCCTGGTGCTGAAGGACCTTGGCGCCAGCTATGGCCGCACGACGGTTTTGTCCAATGTAGCGATCGAACTGCTGGCATCCGGCACCACCACCGCGGTCATCGGCCCGAATGCGGCGGGAAAATCGACCCTCTTCAAGCGCATCGCAGGCCTTGTTTCCGGTCCCGGTGTCGTGCAGCTCTCCGATGCGGCCCGCGGGGACCGCTCGATCTGCTACATGCCGCAGGATACTGGTTCGAATGCCGTGCTGACGGTGTACGAGTCGTTGCTGCTTGCCGCAAAACAGGGTGGCGGTTGGCGTGTGAAGGACGACGAGCTGTTCGAGATCGATGCGATCTTGAAGGCGTTGCGCATTGAAGAGCTTGCGTTTCGCGGCCTCGATGCGCTGTCCGGCGGCCAGCGTCAGCTTGTCTCGCTCGGCCAGGCGCTGGTGCGCAAACCCGAGGTCCTGCTGATGGACGAGCCGACCTCGGCGCTCGATCTCCATCGGCAGATCGATGTCTTGGAATTCGTCGCCGATCTTGCCCGCCGCACCGGCATGGTTGTGCTCATCGCGTTGCATGATCTCAATCATGCCCTGCGCTACTGCACGAACACGATCGTCATCGCCCATGGTGAAATGGCCTCGAGCGGCGCGACCGCCGATGTGATAACACCGGCAATGTTGCGCGATATCTATCGCGTCGATGCCCGCATCGAAGCTTGTTCTCGAGGTCGGCCGATGGTCATCGTCGATGGTGCGCTTTGAGCCGCGACCCGAGCCCGGTGGTCGCCTTCAGGGAATGGTCGCCTCTTCGATCAGCCAGTTGATGAAGTAGCCGACCTCGGCGGTTTCCCGCTTCGCTTCCGGGCAGATGCAATAGTAGTTGTGAAGGGCCGGCACGCTGAGCTGCAGCGGCTGGACGAGGCGGCCTTCGTCGAGATCGCGGGCGGAAACGACTTCGTCGCTGAGCGCGACGCCGAAACCGTCGCGCGCAGCCTGAAGCACGATGCCGAAGTCGTCGAAATAGACGTCCGCCTCCCCGGCATAGGCAATGCCGGCCTCCGCCTGCCAGCGCCGCCACTGCGAACCGTCGTCTTCATGGAGCAGCCGGTGATAGGCAAGGTCGGAGGGCTGGCGGATGGCGTTCGGCCCGCGCAGGAGCTGCGGGCTGCACACCGGCGTCATGCGGATGCCGTGCAGCAACCGCCACCAGAAACCCGGCCACGGCGGTGCTCCATAGACGATCGCGACGTCGGTCTTGCGCCAGTCGACGCCGGGAAAATGGCTGGATGTGACGACCTTCAACTGGAAATTCGGACTGTCGGCCATGAAGGTGAAAAGCCGGGTCGCAAGCCAGGCGACGCCATGCACCTGGGGGATGGAGATGGTCAGGGTTCGCCTGCTGGCCTCGCCGTATCTTTGCGCCGAGAGCTGGCGCACGCCGGTCTGGATCGCGTCCATCGCGCTTGCCACCGAGCGCTGGAGCTGGCTTCCGCTCGGGGTCAGGGCCAGTTGGCGTCCGCGTTTTTGAAACAGGTCGACACCGAGTGCTACCTGGAGGGCGCGGATCTGCTGGCTGACCGCGCCTGGCGTGACATGCAGCTCGGCTGCCGCCGCGCCGACATTGCCGAGCCGTGCGACGCTTTCGAAGACGCGAAAGGCATGAAGGGGGGGCAGCGTCATCGATTTCGGTCCTCAAACGGGGCTTGACGATCAGGCATTCTGGTCGCGTCCGGGGCGCAACTGCTCGATCACGCGATCGGCAAGCGCGCGCAGGACCGGGTCGTTCGCCCGGTCCACAGGGCAGACGATGTAATATTCCCGCGCCGCGTTGATCGTGGTCGAAAACGGTTGGATGAGACGGCCTTCGCTCAGATAGTTCCGCGTCAGGACATCGGAGACCAGCGCCACGCCGCGGCCTTGAACGGCAGAGGCGATTGCCTGCGCCACCGAATTCACACGCACACGGGTGTTGCCTTCGAGGCCTATCCGCGCGGCGACGGACCATTTTGCCCATTCGCCACCGTCGTCTTCATGAAGCAGGGCGACCGAACTCAGCTTCCTGTCGCGATTGCGCAGGTCCAGCCGTGGGAACAGCGTCGGCGCGCAGACGGCACAGAGCCTGACTTCGCTGAGGGATCGCCAGTATTTTCCGGCAAAGGGCGGGTTGTCATAGACGAAGGCGAGATCGTTCTTGTCCCAATCCACGTCAGCGGCGGTGATCGCCTCGTTGATCGTCAAGCTGGCGATGCCGTTCGACTGAGCGAAATCGACGATCGCCGCGGTCAGCCAAGCGATGCCGAGCGCCGTCGGTACGGAAACCGACAGCGCGGCGGGCTGGTCGCCGGCGGTGATTTTCCGCGAGGCCCGCGTCGCCGTGTCGAGTTGGCCGAGCGATATGGCGACGGCTTGCGAGAAATCCTTGCCCGCCTGGGTCAGCGCGACATTCCGGCCCGCTTTCTGAAACAGCACGATCCCCGTCGCCTCGCCCAGCTTCTTCAGTTGCAGGGAGATCGCGCTGGGGCTGAGGTTCAGTTCTTCGGCCGCATGCCGCACCCCGCCAAGGCGCGCGGTCGCCTCGAAGGCCGGCAAATATTGCAGGTACGGCGGCAGGCGGCTCATGGTGTGGTCCGGCTAATGATTTAGAAAATTAGAACAATATTGGTGATTATAAATTGATTTTTTCAAACTGTTAAGAGTGCTATCCCAACGACAAAGAGGAGAACGTTCATGATCTCGGCCAAACCATTCGACTTTCCCTATGACGGCAATCTGCAGGCGCAGAAGACCGCGCTCATTGTCATCGACCTGCAGGAAGATTTCCTGTCGACGACGGGCTACTTCGCCCGCCAGGGCTATGACCCGGCGCCGCTCCGGGCGATCCTTCCCGCTGTCAACCGGCTCATCGCCGCCTGCCGGGAGGCCGGCGTGCAGATCATTCACACGCGGCAGGGTTATCGCGGAGACCTCGCGGACATGACGCCTTATGAGAAATGGCGTCGGAAGCGCTCCGGTCTTGAGGGCACGACCGCGCTGCTGCGCTCCAGCCCGGGCTTCCAGATCGTTCCCGAACTCGATGTGCGTCCGGAAGACATCATCGTCGACAAGACCTGCAACGGCGCCTTCACCTACACGGATTTCGAACATGTCCTGCGCGCGCAGGGCATCACGCATCTCCTATTTTCCGGATGCACCACGGATGTGTGTGTGCACACCACGCTGCGCGAGGCTTGTGATCGCAACTTCCAGTGCCTGACGATCTCCGATGCCTGCGCCAGCGGCGATCAATATGCCCACGAGGCGGCCCTTCATATGGTGACGGTCGAGAACGGCATTTTCGGTGCGCTCACCGATACGGCTGCGGTTCTCGAAGGGCTCAAGAAGCTTGGAACTTCCGCGAAATGAGCGAGGTGCATGCGAACCAGAAATACGTTTCCCTGATGCGTCTGACGCAGAAGGGGCTCACTGAGCTGACCGACAGCGCCAAGCGCCGGAAGGTCAGCGAGGATCGCGTGGCCGCGCTCGGTGGCCGCTCGATCGCCTTCTATGCCCTGCTGGGCCCCTATGATTTCGTGCAGGTTTTCGAAATGCCGAGCAACGAAGCCATGATGCAATACGTCCTCACCGCGCGCCGCGACGGGCATGTCGAACCCCTGATCCTTCCGGCTTTCGACACCGACACGTACGGGCAGATCCTCACCGAAATAGTTTAGTTTTTCTGCGTTTATTTCGCGAAAACATTTAGCTTGTCTGTATGGGATGTTCGTATACGACTTCACAAAACATCAATCCAAGAAGCCAAAAACAAGGGAACACAATGATGAAAACTGCACGACTGGGAATGAAACCGTCTCTTCTCGCCGGCACGATGCTGGCCGCCCTTCTCGGCGCAGGCAATGGTCTTGCCGCAGAGCAGAAACCCGATTTCGTATCGGGTGGCGTCCTGAAGATCTGCACCAGCGGCGAATTCCCGCCGATGGAATATTATGAAAACCCCGGCGACAAGGACCTCGTCGGCTTCGAGATCGACGTCATGGACGCGATCGCCAAGCAGTGGGGTGCCAAGGCCGAATATGTCGTCGGCGATTTCAAGGGGCTGCTCCCCTCGCTCGATTCGAAGCGCTGCGATCTCGTCGCGAGCGGCATCCTGATCACGCCGGCCCGCCTCGAGAAATACGACGGCATCCCCTATTTCAGCTCGCATATCGTGATGGTCACCGCGGCGAACGACACGGAGACGAAGGTTCCGGCCGATGTCAGCGGCAAGGTGATGGCGATCGAAGCCGGCACCTCCTACGAAAAGATGGTCGCCGATCTCAATGCGGAGCTTGAGGCCGGCGGCAAGGCACCGATCCAGGCACAGACCTATCCCTCGGCATCCGGTGTCATCGAGCAGATCCTCGTCGGGCGTGCGACGGCCACCATCACGCAGGATACGACGGCGGCCTATCGCATGCTGCAGGTTCCGGGCCGCCTGAGCATTCCCTACACCTACGAGCAGAGCGAAAACTACGGCATCTATCTCCGCAAGAGCGATGGTGACCGCCAGATGCTGAAGGAAGCGATCGAGGCCCTGCAGGCGAGCGGCGAGATGAAGGCACTGCTTCAGAAATGGAACCTGCCGGAAACCGCGACCGACGTTTCCCACGACGTCAACTGACGACAGGACGGTTTCGCGTTGTTCCAGCTCGACCTCTTCCTGCAGGCGATATTCAGCGCGCCCCTTTTCAAGGGGGCGCTCCTGACGATCGGCCTTTCCCTCTGCGTCATGGCCGTGTCTCTCGTGCTCGGCATGGGGCTCGGTTCCATGGCGGGCTCACCGCGGCCGGCGGTCCGATGGCTGGTGACGCTCTATGTCTGGCTCTTCCGCGGCGCGCCGGCCCTGCTGGTGTTGCTCTTCGTCTGGAACGGCCTGCCGCAGATTTCGGAGATTTTCCGCGCCGGCTGGTTCACGCCTTTCGTCGCGGCGTTCCTGGCGCTCTCGCTCATCCAGATCGCCTATCTGGCGGAAATCCTGCGCAGCGCCTTTGCCGCCGTCGGCCACGGCCAGCGGGAAGGCGCCGCAGCGCTCGGCATGCATCGCTGGCAGATCTTTCTGGTCATCACCATGCCGCAGGCGCTCCGGATCGCGGTTCCCGCGCTGATGAACGAGTTCATCTCGCTCCTGAAGACCACGTCGCTGGCGACCGTGATCTCGCTCAAGGAGCTGATGACCGTCTCGCAGTTCGCCATCGCGACGAGCTTCCGCTTCCTCGAATGGTACGGCGCGGCGCTCGTCTATTATCTCGTCATCGTCTCGGTGCTGACGCTTGCGCAGAACCGTATCGAATATGTGCTTTCGCGCGGCTATCGCTGATCCCGCTTCAACCCGAGAGTTGGACATGAACACGCAAACGACGACCGATCTTCCGCACCGGGCCGCGATCGAAGTGGCTGGCGTCAACAAATGGTACGGCGCTTTCCAGGTCCTGAAGGGCATCGACCTGACGGTGAACAAGGGTGAACGCATCGTGATCTGCGGCCCTTCCGGCTCCGGCAAATCGACGCTGATCCGCTGCATGAACCGTCTCGAGATTCATCAGGAAGGCTCGATCATCGTCAACGGCATCGAGCTTACCAACCAGCTCAAGCGCATCGACCGCGTTCGAAGCGATGTCGGCATGGTCTTCCAGCACTTCAACCTGTTCCCGCATCTGACGGTTCTCGAAAACTGCACGGTCGCCCAGCGCTGGGTGCGTAAGCTGCCTAAGAAGCAGGCGATCGAAATCGCGATGACCTATCTGGAGCGCGTCCACATTCCGGAAAAGGCCGACAAATATCCCGGCCAGCTATCCGGCGGCCAGCAGCAACGTGTCGCCATCGCGCGCGCACTCTGCATGAACCCAAGCATCATGCTGTTCGACGAGCCCACCTCGGCGCTCGATCCCGAAATGGTCAAGGAGGTGCTGGACACGATGATTTCGCTTGCCGCCGACGGAATGACGATGGTCTGCGTCACGCACGAGATGAATTTTGCGCGCGAGGTGGCGAGCGAAGTGGTTTTCATGGCTGGCGGCCAGATCATCGAGCGCAACACGCCCGACCGCCTGTTCTCCGCGCCCACGCATGAGCGCACGAAGCGCTTTCTCGGCAAGCTGCTGCATTGAGGGAGGAGAGGGTGCGCAATAAGGACTGGTTTTCGAAGGAGACAATCTCCGAGAAGCTGACGCGGCTTTACGAGCCGCATGTGCACAGCTTTTTCCGGGCCAACATGTTTCACGTTGTCGGTCGGGATGCTGATCTCGTCGTCGATTTCGGCATGGGGCTCGCCAGTCTCGCGGGCGCGCTGGACATTCCGGCCGGCAAGCCTGTGCTGGCGGTCGCGACCCACGTCCATGTCGATCATGTCGGTTCGTTCCACGAATTCGAGAACCGGCTGGGGCACGAAGCCGAGGCCGCTGCCTTTGCGCAGATGCTCGACACCGATACGCTCGCCCCCTATTTTCGCACGCAACCGGACGCCCTCGCAGCGGTCGCGCCCACGGGCGTCATGCCGGAGGCCTATGCGATCCCGCCCGCTGCGCTTGCCACGATCCTCAAGGAAAACGATGTCATCGACACCGGCGACGCCCGCTACATGGTCCTGCATCTACCGGGCCATTCACCCGGCTCGCTCGGCCTTCTCGACGAGAAGACGGGGACGTTTTTCAGCGGAGACGCGATCTACGAGGGCAACCTCGTGGATGACCTGCCGGGATGCGACGTCGCGGCCTACCGGGTGACCATGGAGCGCCTGTCGCGGCTCGACGTCCATACTGTTCACGGCGGCCATGGATCGAAGTTCGGAAAGGCCCGGATGCAGCAGATCGCCCGGGCTTATCTGACGGAAAAGGGGGGCTGAGCGGGGCCAGTCGACTACGGCGTCGATTGCCACATTATCCGT
This sequence comes from Shinella sp. 838, assembly GCF_029623935.1. Taxonomy (NCBI): domain Bacteria; kingdom Pseudomonadati; phylum Pseudomonadota; class Alphaproteobacteria; order Hyphomicrobiales; family Rhizobiaceae; genus Shinella; species Shinella sp. 838. The sequence goes on along the minus strand of NZ_JARSBQ010000013.1, from coordinate 161,939 downwards.
CGAGCAGGCTGGCATAGTCCGGGTGTTTGACGGCGAAGGCGGCCATGAAGGGGCATTTTGCGATGATGCGCGTCTTTCGGGCGCGCAACGTCTCGAAGACACCCCGTGCAAGACGCGTGCCTATGCCTTGGCCTGATAGCGCCTGGGGAACCTCGGTGTGGATGAGCACGATCCGGCCATTCTCCTCGCGGTAGTAGGCGACCGCCATCTCGTCTCCGACGGCCAGCTCGAAGCGCGACTCGGCCGGGTTGTCGCGAACGTCGTCATCCATCAGGCATCCTCCGCTTTCCAGTCTCGCCGGTGATCCGGCTAAAGGCCGCTGAATTGCCACAGGAGCCCGATCAGCCCCAGATAGAGGAGCGATCCGGCGATGAACCGCTCCTGCAGGCTGGCAACCGATTGTAGGGGCAGACGGCCGGGAACGGCAAATGCTGTCTTTGCGTCCATGTCGTGTTTCTTCCTTGAACGGGGCGAGGGATCGCGCTTGTCGAAGGTGGTGCCGGAAGCTACATTAATCAAATGAGGCTGGGGCATTGGAAGCATGCGCGAAATTCATAGCGCCGATCTTAACCTTGTTCGCGTCTTCGTCGCAGTCATGGAGGAGCGGGGCGTCACGCGGGCGGCCGAGCGCCTGCACCTTACCCAGTCGGCCATTAGCCATGCACTCGCCCGGCTGCGCGAGACGCTTGGCGACGAGCTCTTCATCCGCGGGCCGAACGGCATGTATCCGACCTCCCGTGCCCTGGAGCTTGCGCAGGCGTTCAAGCCGGCCCTGCGGCAGATCGAGGGCGCCCTCGCGGGCAATACCTTCAATCCCGAGACCTCGGACATCACCTTCGCGATCTCGACCTCGGATTTTCTCACGGCGACGGTCATTCCCGAGCTGATGGCGCGCATCCGCTGCCATGCGCCGAAGGCCGGCTGCTGGCTGCGCCCGTTGAGTGAGCTCAACATCACGGAGGAACTCGATCGCGGCGCCCTTCATGTGGCCATCGGCGTTTTCGGCAAGACACCGTCCCGTTTCGTCAGCGAGCCGCTGTTTTCCGATCAGAGCGTGTGGCTGATGCGCCGGGATCATCCCGCCGCCGCTGGTCCCTTCGGTCTCCAGGCGCTTGCGGCCTTTCCGCATGTCGATATCCTGATTTCCGACCAGCTTCAGCCGGCCGGGGATGCGACGATCGACCAGGGTGGGCTGGAGCGGGCCTACATCACCAGCAATCCGCGTTATATCGAGGGTCTGCTCGGCGCCGAGGGCCTGACGCGCACGGTTGGCGCGACCGTCTCGCACATCCTTGCCGTTCCGGCCCTTTTGGCGGCAACCGACATGATCGCCTACGTGCCGCTGCAATTTGCACTGCGCGCCGTACGCGCGCTCGATCTTGCGTGGCGCGATCCACCTTACCACGCGCCACCCTTCGAGATCTCGATGCTGTCGCACCGGACGATGGGCGCACATCCCGCCGTGGCCTGGTTGCGGCAGGCGCTGGTGGAAAGCGCGGAACGTTACCATCGTAAGGATTGATCCAGGCAAGAGAATGAATCTTGTTCATGAATCAAATGCTAAAGCATCATTTCATTCATCGAGTATCCGCGCCCATATTTGCCGATATCTAAATCCGGTCCAAAGGACCCAGGAGAGTTACGGCAATGAACGCAATCGTCACAGGCCTCGTCGTCCCGGACAACAGGCCGCAATCCGTACCGGCCCCGGATGTACGTGCGCCGACCGCTCACCATCCGCAGCCGAAGGGCGCGACGCAGAAGCGGCCGCGCCGGCGCAGCTATCTTGCCCTTGCCCGTTCGGCCGTCATCGTCGTCGGCATCGGGCTTGCCACCGTCATTCCGCTCGGCTGGGGGCAATGGGTCGCGGGCTTCACGAACCAGTCTACGGACAATGCCTATCTCCGGGCGGACACGACGCGGATCAGCACGCAGATTTCCGGCCGTGTGCGCAGGGTCGCGGTGAGCGACTTCCAGGCGGTCCGGGCCGGCCAGCTGCTCGGCGAGATCGAGGCTTCGGAATATTATGCGAAGGTCAGCCGCGCGACGGCCTCGGTTGCCGCTGCGGATGTCGCCATCCGCAATGTCGACAGTCGGATCGCGCTGCAACACCGCACCATCACCCAGGCCGATGCCGCTATCCTTGCAATCAGCGCCGATCGCGACCGGGCTGCGGGTGAGTACGGCCGACAGACCGCCGCCGTCGAGGACGGCTGGTCCACCAGCCAGCGCCTGGAGGACGCGCTTGCCGCAAATCGCCGCTTCGAGGCCCAGCTTGCGGAAAAACAGGCCGAAGCGGACGCGCAGCGCCAGCAGCTCAACGTGTTGGGCACGCAGCGGGAGCAGGCGCTGGCGGAGCTGGAGATCCGCAAGGCCGATCTCGCGCTCGCCCGTATCGAGCTCGGCCGTACCAGGATCGTAGCGCCCATCGATGGCGTCGTCAATGTCAGCAGCGTGCGCGCTGGCCAGTATGTTTCCGTCGGTACTCGCTTCATTTCCATTGTTCCGCTGCCCAAGGTTCATGTCGTGGCGAACTACAAGGAAACACAGCTCGGCAAGGTGCATGTCGGCCAGGCCGCGACGATCAAGGTCGATATGTTTCCGGGGCGGGAGCTGAAAGGTCGTGTGGAACAGATTGCGCCCGCGACTGGTGCGGAATTCGCCCTGCTGCCGGCGGACAATGCAACCGGTAATTTCACCAAGGTCGCCCAGCGTATCGCCGTGCGGATTGCACTCGTCGATGTTCCGCAGGACCTGCGGAAGGCGCTGCGGCCGGGCATGTCGGTCCTGTCGACAATCCATACGGACACGGCGATCGACGATCCCGCGATCAAGTAGGTGGGAAGGACAGATCATGACAGCGGCAACGGTTCCGGCCCTCCGGAAAGAATGGCCCGGCCTCAGGACGCTCGTCGGCATCGGCGCCGTCCTCCTCGGCACCTTCACATCGATCCTCAACGCGCGGCTGACCGACATCGGCCTTGCGGATATCCGCGGTGCCCTCGGCCTCAGCCTCGATGAGGCCTCGTGGATCACCACAGCCTATGTCGTCGCCGAGGTGGCGGCGATCCCAGCGGCAGTGTGGCTGCGCGGGATCCTGTCGCCGACGCGCGGCGTCATCCTCGGCGCGGCATTGTTTTCCGTGTTTTCCCTCGCGGCACCGTTCAGCCCCGACCTTTCGATCCTGCTCAGCCTTCAGGCGCTGCGCGGGTTGAGTGCCGGTGTGCTGATCCCCATGGCTTACGCTGTGATCATGCGCCACTTGCCGCAGCACCAGCGGCTCTACGGCCTGTCGTTCTATGCGCTGGTTTCCGCCACCACGCCCAGCCTCTCGGTTTCGCTCGAAGCCTTCATTCTCGAACACCTCTCCTGGGAGTTCCTGTTCTGGCTCAACATCGTCCCGGGCGCGCTGACGGTTTTTGCGGCCAGTTATGGCCTTGCCCACGACCCGGTCAAATACATGCGCTTTCGCAAGTTCGACGGCTTCGGGCTGCTTGCCCTGTCGCTCGGGCTGGCTGCGCTGGTGGCCGCGCTCGACCAGGGTAACCGGCTCGACTGGCTGCAATCCGGTCTCATCGTCGGCTTCCTGCTTGCCGGAGCGTTTCTCATCGGCGCGTTCTTCTTGCATGCCTTGCTACATCCGAACCCGGTCGTCAGTCCGCGGCTCCTGTGGCGGCGCAATATCGGCCTTGGCCTGATGATGATGTTTGCAAGCCGTATTGCCGTCATGTCCTCGGCCTTCATCGTTCCGCAGTATCTCATCCGCATCCAGGGCTATCGCGCGCTGGAAAGCAGTGACCTGTTCCTTGCTACGGCAATCCCGCAATTGCTCCTCGCACCCGTGGTGGTCTGGCTCTGCTATCGGGTCGATCCGCGCAATCTGCTGGCGCTCGGCGGCATGCTGATGGGTGGGGGTTTGCTCCTGTCCGCGAACATTACCGGCCTGTGGGTCAGCGAGGAATTCCTCCTGCCGCTTCTGCTCCAGTCGGTCGGCGGGCCGCTCGTCGCGATCCCCACCATGGTGCTGATCACCGAAGACATCACGTTGCAGGAGATCCCCTGGATCGCTTCGCTGGTGCATATCGTGCGCACGGTCGGCAGCGCCATCGGCTTGGCGCTCGTGACGACCACGGTGCGGGTGCAGGAACAGGTCTATTCCAACCTGATCGGCCAGCATGTCGAAAGCGGCGATGCGGACGTGGCGGCGCGGATCGAGACGCTGGCGCAAACAGTGTTGCCGCGGGCCGCCAATCCACAGGAAGCGGTCGGGCAGGCTACTGCCCTGCTTGCTCGTACCGTCCAGCGCGAGGCCTATGTGTTGAGCTACGCAGACGCTTTTCTGCTGATCGGAGCGATCATGCTGCTTGCGACGGCCCTGTCGCTGGCCCTGCGCAAGACCCTCCTGCCCGGCCGGTTTCTCTGATAGACCGGCAGGACGGCAGGCTGGATGGCCGCGGCGCGACAGAAGGGGTCCATCGATGCTCGATCGCCTGACCGGCATGCAGGTCTTTGTACGCACGGCGCAACAGGGCAGCCTGTCGGCCGCGGCACGCCAGATGAAGATGTCGCCGGCCATGGCGACGAAACACGTCGATGCGCTGGAGGAACGGCTCGGAATCAAGCTCTTCCATCGCACCACGCGCAAGCTTTCGCTCAACGAGTCGGGACGGCAATATCTCGAATTCTGCCTGCGTATCCTGCCTGATATCGAGGAGACCGAGGCGGCCGTCTCCTCCCAGCGCATCGACGTCGTCGGTACGCTGCGCCTCAGCGCGCCGATCTCCTTCGGTGTGCGCTATATCGCCCCGCTCGTCCCTGAATTCAGCGCGATGTATCCCGGTGTCACCGTCGATCTCGGCCTGAACGACCGCTATGTCGATTTGATCGACGAAGGTTGGGACATGACAGTGCGTATCGGCCGGCTGGCCGACAGCCGGCTGATCGCCCGCCGGCTTGCGCCGACGAAGATGGTCGTTGCCGCGACGCCTGCCTATCTCGATGCGCATGGGCGGCCACGGCGCGTCGGCGACCTGCTCGACTACAATTGCCTCAGCTATTCGCTTTCCGATGCGACAGGTGCCCGGGAATGGATCTTCGGCACCCGCAACCAGCTGCGCGTACCGATCCGGGGCAACTTCATCGCCAACAATGGCGATGCCCTTGTGGCGGCGGCGCTGAACGGGCAGGGCATCCTCTACGGTCCCGATTTCCTCATCGCCGACCACGTTGCGGCCGGGAGGCTGGAGCTCCTGCCGCTCGACCAGCCAGCCTATGACATGGCCGGCATCTTCGCCGTCTACCCGCCGGACCGGCGCCCGCCGGCGAAGGTCCGGGCGATGGTGGACTTTCTCGCCGATGCCTTTGCCGGTGTTCCTGCCTGGCAGGTCGATTGAGTACGTTTCGCACTCCTGGTGTTAAGTGATCCAACGGAACTGGGAATTATCGTTTCCAGAAGAAAGGCATAGGTTTCACTCATCGGAGGCGAGCAACGAAAACCTCAGGGTTTTCAAGCCTCAGCGGGATGGAACCTGCCGGTACGGGATGCCGGCACCGCCCGTTCTCCTTCGAAGACGTTCTCTCGCTGCAAACGGCAAGCCAGCCGCGTGCGGGGCCATCATTGTCCCGCAGCCGACAGGTATTGCCCGATTGCGGGGGAACTTGGAACCCACCGCCTGCACAGGCAGGCAGCCAAACCAGGAGTGAAGACCATGACCAGTGAAGTCATCCGCAACCCGGCCGAAGACCACCTTCTGACCCCGCAGAACTCCGCCCTTGTCGTCATCGACTACCAGCCCGTCCAGGTGAACTCGATCGCGTCGATGGATCGCCCGCTGATGGTGCGCAACATCGTTGCGACCGCCAAGGCCGGTGTCGCCTACAAGCTGCCGATCGTGCACACCACGGTCAATGTGAAGACCGGTCTCAACAAGCCGCCGATCTCGCAGCTGCAGGCGGTCCTTGCCGATTTCCCGACCTATGATCGCACGACGATCAACTCCTGGGAGGATATCGAGTTCCGCCAGGCCGTCGAGGCGACCGGCCGCAAGAAGCTGATCATGACAGCCCTGTGGACGGAAGCCTGCCTGGCTTTCCCGGCGCTCGATGCGCTGAAGGAAGGTTATGAGGTCTACGTGGTCGTCGATGCCGTTGGCGGCACCTCCGTCACGGCTCATGACGCGGCCCTGCGCCGTATCGAGCAGGCCGGCGGCAAGCTGATCTCCGTCGTCCAGCTGCTGTGTGAATTGCAGCGCGACTGGAAGCGGACCGAGACGGTTCCGGCCTTCCTCGACATCATGAAGGGCCTCGGCGGTACCGCTGGCCTGCAATTCGAGTGGGATGCCGCAGAACGCGCACACGGCTAAGGCTCGATAATGGGGAGACGCCCTTGCGGCGTCTCCCTCTATGTTTGCGGTGCGGTGCGCCGCTTTCTCATTTCCAGCTTTGATAGTCCGCAGCCGTGCATCCAAAGGGTGCAGGGCCATCGGCGAAGCGTTTTTGCAGCTGGTCGCAGCCCCACCGGTTGAGGGCTTCCGGCAGCATGTTGTTGATGTCCATCCCCGGAGAATTGAACTGCGAGGGCGCGCTGGTCACGTACCAGAGCCAGTAACCGAAAATACCGACGATGATGAGCAGGATGACGAGGAGGAACAGGCCCAGCCTTCGCAGCAGCGACGGCCCCGTCTTCGCCGGAGCAAGGGATGGTGCTGCCTGCCGCCCGGCCTGTGTCGCCGCGGCATAGAGCGGCGCAAGGGCCTCCGCCCGTTCCTGCTGTGTCATCTCGATGCGCTCGAGCTTGTCGTCGAGCAGGACCGGCAGGAAGGTGTCGCCGTGCCAGACAGCCAGTGCGACTGCATTGCTGCCTGCGTCGCCGATGATGATCGGCTCCTGTCCGGCCTCGAAACGGGTGTAGGCCACGCGTTTGGTCTTCCGTTCGCTCACCTTGTCCGCATAGGTGATCGCGAGGCGGTTGTTCTTCTTGTCCATGCCGGTGATCTCGACCGGAATCGGGGTGAGGGGCGCTGGATGCTGCAACTGGCCGCGAACGCGCAGGATCCGGAAGAGAAGGTAGATCATCGCCAAGGCGCCGCCGCCGAGCAGAAGGGCAAAGACGGAAAGTGTGATGATCCTGTTCCACAGCATGTCGAGCCCGAGGGTGATCGTGGCGAGGTCCGGCCGATCCGCAGAAATCACAAGGCCCGTCTCATAGTCGCCGCTGTGCATGTCGACGAACATCACCTCGACGTCCTTGTCATAGCGCTGACCGTCATGCTCGTAGGAAAGATCGACCTCGCAGGTGGTGAAGATGGCCTTGCGGGTCGTGCAACTGCCCTTGATGTCGCCGTTTTCGAGGATGAGCGGATTCTGGCTGATCGTGTAGTCGCGCAGAATGCCCGGAGCCTCCGTCACCATCATGAAGACGGCGATTGCCAGGAGGATCGGCGTGGAGAAGTAGTAGGCGAGCGGCGTTGAAATCACCCCGCGCTTCAAGGCGAGGGGGCGGGCGGGAAGCTTGATTGTGGGAAATGTCATGATCTGCCTGAAGGGATTGCATTTTGGGAGGGCGAAGGGGAAACGGCGCAGGGCCGCCATAAATTCGCAGGGTAAATGGCGCAGTCCCCGTTCCGGGCATCAGGACCGTGGACAGACGGCGTTGCGCGCCTCGTCTTTCCCGTCGCCATCCGGCATGATCCGAGCAAGCGCTTGCTTCGAGCGCAGGACAGGTACCCTCGATCAGATCGCAGATGGACGACCATGGCTGAACGGCGATACGGCGAAGCAGCGCCGAAGACGGAGATCACCATTGCCGGGGCTGACTGGTATGGCCGGCAGATCGAACGCGAGCGTCACGCGAACACGCTGTTTGCCGATCTCGACCTCACCGAGGCGCAAAGTGAAGGCGCTGTCTTCGACGCCTGCATCTTTCGGCGGGCCCGTTTCAATGCGTCCTCGCACCAGGCGAGCGCCTTCGTGAACTGCACTTTCCTGTCCTGCAAGTTCTTCGACAGTCGATTCACGCAGTGCAAGTTCGTCGGCAGCATGTTCGATGGCTGCGAGTTTGATCAGATGCAGGTTTCGGGAGGTGACTGGTCCTTCGTCGGCCTGCCAGGCGCTGTGCTCGATCGGGCCTTCTTCACGGACGTTCGCCTGCGGGAGGCGGATCTCACGGGTGCCTCCTGCAAGGCCGGCTCGCTGCGGGACGTCGATCTCTCCGGCGCGTGGCTGCATGGCGTGGATTTTTCCGCCTGCGATCTCAGGGGAAGCGACCTCAGTGCGATCGAACCGGAAAACGTTCGCCTCAAGGAGGCGATCATCACGATCGACCAGACGATCGTCATCGCCGAGGCCCTGGGTCTCGATGTCCGGCGGAAGTGAGCGCGATCCGATTTCGGTTTTGCAGCGATGATCCTAGTTCGTGATCTGCACCTTTACCCGGCCGAAATCACCCCGATCGAGATCGGCTTTGTCGATGGTGAGTACGAGATCGTAGGTATCGCCCCAGATCCAGTTCATCAGACGGCTGGTGGGCAGTTGCAGCAGCGTTACGTCCTGTCCCATTGCGAATTCGTGGACATAGCCGTCTGGCACGTCGCGCATTGATCCCATTTCGCGCTGCGCATCGTGGGCCACCTGTTTCTCGACCCTTGTCCGCCACGCCGACGGAAGCGCAGCAGGATCGGCGGCGTAGAGGAAGGTTGCATGATGCTGCGCGAGCGTCGCCCAGCTTGTCAGCCAGCAGGTGGCGGCTTCCGGCGGGCACTGGGTGGGGAAGGCGCTCGTCGGCCGTGCGTCATTTCCGTCCGGAATCGTGATCTCCGCGAGTGTTGTGATCAGTTCGTCGATCAATGCTTCCAGGCGAGATCCGGACGCGATCTCGCGTTCTGCCGCCGCCCGAAGCGCTCCGGCGTGCGAAAGGCAGGCGTCCCACGCCGCCATGCTTCGCGCGGATCGGGCTTTCTCGTCCTCCGCCCACTTTCGTGCTGTGTTGGGATTGTCGAAGCGCTCGGGCTGGGTGGCAAGCTGATCCAGCGTCTTTGCCGCCTTGTCGAGGTTCCTTCGCCGGCGCCCGGCCATCTCGCGGGCGTGGGCCGTGGCTGTATCGAGCATGAGAAGCGTGCTTGCGGCGTCGAATGGCTTCCAGCCGGGTTCGTTCAGGTCAAAACCCGTGTGGTATCGAAGGAAGCGTGGATCGCTCTCGTCGTCGGAACCGGGTTTCGTCCGCACCCGCGGGTCTTGCACCGCCGAGGGAACCCGGACCACGGCAACCGGCCATTTCGGAACGTCCTTTCGCACCAGCGATGTCCAGTCCGTGCCGGGAGCCTCATGCAGCGACAACCACTCGAACTCGATCGGGAAAGGCGGCTCCGCCGGTGCGCCGTAGGATCGGGTGTGGAGAATCCTCGCGGCAAGATAGCCGTTCTCGTAGCCGAGGAAGAAGGAAAGCCAGCCGTTGCGTGGCCCCGCGCCGCCCCAGAGGTCGGCGGGAAGGGCGGCGCAGTCGATCTGCGCCAGGAACGCCGCCGGTTTTCCGCCGAGGATCGGCCAGGAAGTGCCTTCGGGCAGCGACGGGTTGCCGCCGAACCAGCTGTGCGGCGGCCCATCCGGAGGGATCGGCACCAGAGGCACGAGCCGCACGAAGGGGCTTGGCCGTTCATTGGCCTTGAGCATCTCGTGTTCCCGCGCGACTTGCCCGACGACTCCCTCGAGAATATTGGCCAGCAGCTGCCTGTCCTGCGGACGCAGGTCGGATTTGGGTGCTCGATCGACCATGCGCCGCATGCGCGCCGGTTTGATGTTGACCGGTTCCGGGTGAACGGCTCGGCCGGCCTGTACGGCGCGCAAGCAGACGGCGGCCGGCAGCAGGAGTGTCAGGAAGGCCAGCAAGGCCAGGGTGTTGGTGTGGCCGAGCCAGGATACGAGGCCGGTCCGGATGACCGTATCGATGCCGGTGACAGCGCGGGGAACCTTTTCGGTGAAACTCGCAAGGAAGCCGGTGGCGACATGGAGCGTAAGCAAGGCCATGAAGGCGAAAAGGACAAAAGCACGCGCCACCGATTTCATCGCCGCCCCCGCTGGATGGATGCCGCGGCAATCCTAGGGAAGAGGTCTTCACAAGCCGTCAATTTTTGCGCGTATGGGTGTTGCTCGTTGCCTGACGCTTCTGCCGCTAGGGCAGCGAAAGAACCGCCCGGCATTGCGCCCGCCGCTAGCGGATTTTGCAGGCCGGTAATTTCACCGAGAGTCGCACGTTCCGCAAGCGAAACATGCTATTGGGCAGGGTGATCGTTTCCATTTTCCGCAAGGCCTGTTCTTGATCAGCTTTCGCGAACGCATCCTCCTCTATGCTCTCCTGACCTCGTTGACCTCCCTCAGCATTGACGCGCTGTTGCCCGGGTTGCGGGAGATCGGGGCGGATGTCGGGCAGGCGCCCCCGCTTTCCACCCAGCACATCGTCTCGCTGTTCATTTTCGGCATGGCCTTCGGCGAGCTGCTGCTCGGGCCGGTCTCCGATGCGATCGGGCGGAAGAAGGCGCTGCTACTGGGCCTCTGCGTCTACGGGGCCGGGACCGTTGTCGCCATGCAGGCGGGCTCGCTGGACATGGTGATCCTGGGTCGGTTCCTGCAGGGCATCGGTGTCGCCGGTCCGAAGATCGCCACGCGCGCGATGATCCGTGACCAGTTCGCGGGGGAGGCTATGGCGCGCGTCATGTCCTTCATGTTCACCCTCTTCATTCTCGTGCCGATGCTCGCACCCGCTCTGGCGCAGGGCCTGATCGCTCTCGGCGGCTGGCGCAGCGTTTTTGGCGCCTATCTGGTGATCGCCGGTCTGCTCGGCCTCTGGCTGGCCGTTCGGCAACCGGAAACCCTGCCGGTGGCACGGCGCATCCCGTTTCGGCCGGGCTTGCTGGTCTTGAACAGCCGTCGCATCCTGTCCAGCCGACGGGTGGTGCTGCTGATCATCGCGACCGGGATCGTCTTCGGGGCGCAGCTCCTCTATCTCAGCACGGCGGCCGACCTGTTCTTCGATGCCTATGGGATCGGGCAGGCCTTCCCGCTCTATTTCGCCGGGCTGGCCGCCGGGGTGGGGCTCGCGTCCTTCGTCAATGCCAGGCTCCTGCACCGCTATGGCATGGATAGAATGGCGCGCGCCGGTTTTGCGGGGCTTTCTGCGGCCGGTTTCCTGATGGCGATCGCATGCATATTCTGGGGCGGTCGCCCGCCGCTTTCCATGCTGATGGTGCTCGGGTTTGGAGCTTTCTTCGCCATCGGGGTGCTCTTCGGCAACCTGAATGCTATGGCCATGCGTCCCCTCGGGCAGGTGGCGGGCCTTGGTGCGTCGCTGATCGCATCGGGATCAAGTCTTGTTGCCACGCTCTTCGCCGTCGGCATGGGCCGATTTTATGACGGCACAGCCCTCTCCCTGTCCGTGGGGTTCTGCATCGCCGGTCTCGGTGCGCTTCTTCTGGCGGAACTGGCCGCCCGCGGCGAGGCCGCGCCGATCGAGCCGTTTCGCTAGGCCGGGACCGCGTCGGTTTCCTGTTTTGGGGAGGTGGATGATGAAGCCATACCCCCTGTCGCAGCAGTTGATTTGTTACGATGGTTACATTACAGAGAAGCCATGGTTGTTCTCCACTGGCTTCTCCTGACCTACAAGGTCCCGCCCGATCCGGCCGCAAAGCGGGTGGCGCTGTGGCGGAAGCTGAAGGGGATGGGAGCGGTCTATCTCCAGAACGGCGTCTGCCTCCTGCCGAAGACCGACGAACACGTGCGCCGCTTGAAGATGATGGAAAACGACATCGCCACGATGGGCGGCGACGCGGTGATCCTGGAAACCGTAGCACTCGACCGGATGCAGGAGGACAAGGTCATCGTCCGCTTCCAGGCCGATCGCGACGAGCAGTATAGTGAATTCCTCGGTCGTTGCGCCGAGTTCGAGGTGGAGATCGCCAAGGAAATCGCCATCGAAAAATTTACCTATGCCGAGCTTGAGGAAGAGGATGCCGACCTGAAGAAGCTTCAGAGCTGGTTCGAGAAGATTCGCAAGCTCGACTTTTATGGCGCTCCGCTGGCCGCGGAGGCCGAAGCACGCCTTCGTGGCTGCGAGACGCTGCTCGACGGCTATGCGCAGCGTGTCTTCGATGCCCAGCAGGAGAACCGGTGATGGGCACGGCCAAGGCGGGTTCGCCGGTGGACGCGGCAGCGACGAGCCGTAAAGGAGCCGGTTGGCGCGGCATTCCGTCGGGCATATGGGCGCTCGGCTTCGTGTCGATGCTGATGGACGTCTCGTCGGAGATGATCCACGCGCTTCTGCCGCTCTACATGGTGACGGTTCTCGGCGCCTCGACGCTGGCTGTCGGCATTGTCGAGGGCATCGCCGAGGCGACGGCTTCGATCACCAAGATCTTTTCCGGTGCGCTGAGCGACTGGCTCGGCAAGCGCAAGCTTCTCGCGGTACTCGGCTATGGCCTTGCCGCGCTCACCAAGCCGATCTTTCCCTTGGCATCGACGCTGGACTGGATGGTCGCCGCCCGCTTCATCGATCGTATCGGCAAGGGTATCCGCGGTGCGCCGCGCGACGCGCTGGTGGCGGACATCGCGCCGCCCGAACTGCGCGGCGCCAGCTTCGGCCTGCGCCAGTCGCTTGATACGATCGGGGCTTTCCTGGGGCCGCTCCTTGCCATCGCGCTGATGTGGTTGACGGCTGACCACTTTCCGACAGTCTTCTGGGTGGCCGTCGTGCCGGCGCTCCTCTCCGTCGTCGTGCTGCTGGTCTTTGTCCGGGAGCCGGAGCGGAAGGACGGTGCGCGTCCTGTGCGCATGCCCCTTCGGCGAAGCGAACTGGCGCGGCTTGACGCCAGCTATTGGTGGATCGTCGGCATCGCGGCTGTGTTCACGCTGTCGCGCTTCAGCGAGGCTTTCCTGATCCTGCGGGCGCAGTCGCTCGACTTGCCGCTTGCGATGGTTCCGGCAGTCCTGGTGCTCATGGCCCTTGCCTACTCGCTGTCGGCCTATCCTGTCGGGGTGCTTTCCGATCGTATGAACCGTGTCGGCATCCTCATCGCCGGCCTGCTTCTTCTTGTTTTCGCCGATGTCGTGCTGGCGTTTTCAACCGGCATGGCGTCGCTCGCCGTCGGCGTCGTACTCTGGGGCTTGCACATGGGCTTCACGCAGGGCCTGCTCGCAACCCTTGTCGCGGATGTCGCACCGGCGGATTTGCGCGGTACGGCCTTCGGAATGTTCAATCTCGTGACCGGCCTCGCCCTGCTGGCAGCAAGCGTGCTGGCGGGTGCGCTGTGGGACGCTTTTGGGCCGGAAGCCACCTTCCTTGCCGGCGCGGCCTTTGCATCCGTGACCATCGTCGGGCTTTTGGCGGCGCGGGGGCGTATCGGTGCCAAGGCCTGATCGCTTCCAGAGGTGCTGCCCCGCCCGGGCCGGAACAAATCGTGGATATTGCGTCCAGGAGAGGTGCTGTCACCCGGCTCGGCAATCCACAAGCCGGGTGACAGCGCATATCAGGCTGCGTTGAGCTTCTTCTCGCAGCGCAGCAGCATGCCGTAGAGGTCGCGCGGCTCGTCGGGGTCGGCGAGCAGGTCGAGTTCCACGAACATGCCGTGCTCGGCGATCTTCTCCCGCACGTAGCGCAGCGCGGAGAAATCCTCGATGGCGAAGCCGACGCTGTCGAACAGCGTAATCTGGTCGGCGCTTTTGCGGCCCTCGGTCTCGCCGGTCATGACCTGCCAGAGTTCGATAACGGGGTGCTCGGCCGGCAGCTGCTGGATCTCGCCTTCGATGCGTGTCTGCGGCGGATATTCGACAAAGATGTCGGAGCGCAGCAGAATGTCCTTGCTGAGCTCGGTCTTGCCGGGGCAGTCGCCGCCGACGGCATTGATGTGCGCGCCGGGGCCGACATGGTTGTCCGAAAGGATCGTCGCATACTGCTTGTCGGCGGTGACGGTGGTGATGATGTCGGCGCCCTCCACGGCCTCTTCGACCGATCGGCATTCCTCAATGGTGAAGCCGAGGCCTGCAAGGTTCTGGGCACATTTGCGCGTTGCCGAGGCGTCGATATCGAAAAGGCGCAGCCTGTCGATTCCGAGAAGCGACTTGAATGCGCGCGCCTGGAATTCGCTCTGCGCGCCATTGCCGATGATGGCCATGGTGCGAGAATTCGGCCGTGCCAGGTATTTTGCCGCCACCGCCGAGGTCGCGGCGGTACGCAGCGCGGTCAGGATCGTCATCTCGGTGAGCAGCATCGGATAGCCGTTGCCGACATCCGACAGCACGCCGAAGGCCGTCACGGTCTGCCGGCCGTCGCGCGTGTTCTTCGGATGGCCGTTGACATATTTGAAGCCATAGAGCGTCCCATCGCTGGTCGGCATCAGTTCGATGACGCCCTCCTCGGAATGGGAGGCGACGCGCGGGGTCTTGTCGAAGACCGGCCAACGCCGGAAGTCTTCCTCGATCGTCGCCGCCAGCTCCGTCAGGAACCGGTCGATGCCGACCTTCAATACCAGCTTCATCATGTGGTCCACGCTGACGAACGGAACCACGTTCAATTTCGGATCAGTGTTCATTTTCCCTCCAGAAGAACAGCCGGGCTCAGCCTGCAAGCGTCGGGCGATCCATCACCCGCTTGCCCATCAGGCTGGCAACAAGATCGACGAGCAGCTTCGCAGTCTTGCCGCGTTCGTCGAGGAACGGATTGAGTTCGACGATGTCGAGGCTCGTCACCAGGTCGCTGTCGTGCAGCATTTCCATGATCAGGTGCGCCTCGCGGAACGTCGCCCCGCCCGGCACCGTGGTGCCGACGGCCGGTGCGATGTCGGGCTCCAGGAAGTCGACGTCGAAGCTCACATGCAGGAGGCCGTTTGCAGCCCGGACCCGCTCGATGAAGGTGCGCACGAGGACGGCGACGCCGTGTTCGTCGATGACACGCATGTCGTGGACCGTGATGCCGGTCCTGCGGATCGCGACCTGTTCAGCGGGATCGACGCTGCGAATGCCGATCATGCAGACATTTTCCGGGGGTATGGCATGGGCGAGCGGCGGGAAATAACCTTCAAAGCCTGCCTGGCCGGTATAGTAGGCAACGGGCGTGCCGTGCAGGTTGCCGCTGGCGGTGGTCTCAAGGCTGTGGAAATCAGTGTGGGCGTCCAGCCAGAGCACGAAGAGCGGCCGGCCCTGTTCGGCGGCGCGGCGCGCCAGACCCGGAACGGTGCCGGCGGAGATCGCATGGTCGCCACCGAGGAAGATCGGCATGCCGGCCTTGCTGTGCTCGTAGGCGGCGGCAGACAGCGCCTCCACCCAGGCGACCGTCTCGCCGAGATGGTGCACGGCAGCGTTCGGGTGCGGCATCTCGTCGAAGGCGCGGGGCGTAAGGTTGCCGGTGTCCTTCACCGTATGGCCAAGCTCCTCCAGCGCGGTGCGAAGGCCGGCGATGCGAAGGGCGCTCGGCCCCATCTCGCAGCCAAGCTGTCCTGCACCGATTTGCAAGGGGGCGCCGATCAGCGTGCACTCCATGACGTACTCCTTATTGGTTTTCCAAATTCTAGAAGCCTTGAACGGCAGATTGAATATTGAATTTTGGCATCTCGGAATGCCATATTGACCATAATGGAAAGCCGAGGAGCCAGATTGGCATGGATGAGCTCGACCAGAAGATCGTGACGCTGCTGCGCGGCAACGGGCGCCGGAGCGTTTCGGATCTCGCTTTGGAAACCGGGGCGTCGCGGGCAACCGTGCGCGCACGCATCGAGCGGATGGAGCAGGACGGCACGATTCTCGGTTATACGGTGATGCTGCGCGCCGATGCCCTCGAAGATGTCGTTCGCGGCGTGATGACGATCGAGATCGAAGGCCATGTAACCGACCGCGTGATCCGTACGCTCGGTGGCTTCGCGGAGATTTCGCAGATCCACACGACGAACGGCCGCTGGGACCTGCTGGTGGAACTGAGCGCCTCGAGCCTTGCCGAGTTCGACGCCGTCCTGCGCAAGATCCGCCTCGTGCCGGGCATCACGGGCAGTGAAACGAGCATCCTTCTCTCCACGCCGCGTTCGACGAGGGCGAAACTGTAGAAGCCGGCCCACGCGTCGTCGCCTGTGTGGGCCTTCTTCTTAACCGCCTGCGTGCGGCGCGGTGGCCCTGGAGAGTTCGGTTCTCAACAGGCTCATGATGGCGGTGTCCCAGCGCTCGCCCTCGACGCGGGCGGATGCTCTGCGGACCCCTTCCAGAGTGAAGCCCAGCGCTTCATAGGTGCGGATGGCCGGCGTGTTCCAGGTGAACACGTTCAGTTCCAGCCGTTCAATCGCCTGGAAGCCGAAGGCCTTGTCGATCGCCAGCGCGATCATCCGGCCGGCAAGACGCCGGCCGCGCATTTCCGGCGCGATGGCCACGCGACCGAGCACGACGTTGCCGTTGCGCCAGTCGAAGGCAAGCTGGACATGGCCCGCCAGCTCACCGTCGAACACTGCCGTCCAGCAGAGCCGGGCCGGCGGATCGGATCTGCCTTCCGCCAGCATCCGTTCGAGCTGACCGTGCGACAGGGGAAATTCCAGAAGGGGACCACCCCATTGCACGAGATCGGCATAGCTTGGAAACCAGCCGAGAAGAGGAGTGAAATGAGTGGGTGCGAACGGAACCAGCGCCATCATGCGGAGGCTGCGGTGAACACCGCCCGTTGCGCGTCGAAGGCCCGCGTGTAGGCGGGGCGGTCCTTGCCGCGGGTGATGTAGGCGGAGAGGCGCGGATAGTCCTCAAGGACGCCCGATCCCTCCAGCCGGCGCAGAACGGTCACCATGAGAAGGTCGCCGGCGCTGAAGGCGCCGTCGAGCCAGTCCGCATCGCCGAGCCGGCGGGAGAGCGCGTCCAGCCGTGTGCGGATACGGCTTTCCAGGATTGGCAGACGTTCCGCATACCAGGGTTTGTCGCGCTCGGTGTAGGTCGGCATTTCCCGGTCGAGGATCGGCGGCTCGATGGTGTTCAGTGCGGCGAACATCCAGCTGATCGCGCGTGCCCGGGCGTCGGCGTCCTCCGGCAGCAGGCCAGCATGGCGCTCCGCGATATGGAATATGATGCCTCCCGTTTCGAACAGGGCGAGATCGCCGTCCTCATAGGTCGGGATTTGTCCGAAGGGTTGAAGCGCGAGATGCGCCGGCTCCTTCATGTCCTTGAACGTGAGGAGACGGACCGCGTAGGGCTGGCCCACCTCCTCGAGCGCCCAGCGAACGCGCATGTCGCGCGCAAGGCCCCGACCGCGATCAGGCGATTGGGCAAAGGCCGTTATGGTGATCGTCATGTTGTCCTCCATAGCATGTCTGCATGAAGACGAACGGCAGGCCGGAATTCCGACACCCTGCCGTGGTGCTTTTGTGGCGCCGATCATGTGTCTGCGGCTTGACGGTATGCTGTTTGCTGCAGATCGGAAAGCCGGCATGCCGTCAGATGAGCGGTGCCGAAGGCATTCCGCCGGAGCGTGCAAACGGCACGCCGCCCTTGGCGCGGCAAGGCTGACCGGACGACAGGCCTGCGTCTTCCTCATTCCATCGTCTTGAGGAAGGTTTCGGCTGTGGCGCAGAGCACCGCCGCACCCTGCGGCAGGGCGGCCTCGTCGATGCGGAACTGCGGGTGGTGAAGGGGGTATATGGCACCGGCCTGCTCGTTGCGAATGCCGAGGCGGAAATAGACCGACGGGCATTTCTCGCTGTAGAAGGCGAAGTCGTCGGCGGCGGTCCATCCGGGCGCCGACAGCACGTTGTCCGCTCCGACGATCGCCCTGCCGGCCTGGCGGACGATCTCGACCATTTCCGGCGCGTTGACGACTGGCGGCTCACCCCGTTGCAGATCGACCGTGACGGTTGCGCCATGCGCCGCCGCCACCCCTTCAAGGATCTGCCGCAGCCGGCGCCAGGCCTTCTGCCGGGTTTCCTCGTGGCCGCTGCGGATGGTGCCCTTCAGTCGCGCGTCGGCAGCGATCACGTTGTAGGCGCCGCCGCCCTCGATGCCGGTGACGGAAATCACCAGGGGATCGTAGGGATCGATTTCCCGTGCGACGATCTTCTGCAGCTCCGTCACCATCGTGCAGGCGACGGCGATGGCATCGATGCCGTCGGAGGGCCTTGCGGCATGTGCGGAGTTTCCGGTCACGACGATGTCGAAAATATCGCAGGCGAGCGTATAGGGGCCGGCGCCGACCGCGATCCTGCCGGTCGGCGTATAGGGATCGACATGGATGCCGATCGCTGCGTCGACATCGTCGAGAAGACCCTCCGCGACGACCCGCCGTCCACCGAGCGGTTCCGCCTCCTCGGCGGGCTGGAAGATCAGCCGCACGGTGCCGCTGAAGGATTGTCTGCGCCTGTCCAGCAGGACGGCGGCGGCATAGCCCATGGCTGCGTGCGCGTCATGGCCACAGGCATGCATCACGCCCGGCTTTTCGGAGGTGAACGGCTCGCCCGACATTTCCTTGATCGGCAGCGCATCGATATCGGCGCGGATGACGACCTTGCGGTTCGAGGGGCCAGCGGTGCCCACGATATCGACGGCCAGTCCGAAGCCGGCGACCGGCCGGACCGGGCCGAGGCCCATCTCTTCCAGCGCGTGCTTCAAATAGGCCTGCGTCTCGCGCTCCGCATTGGAAAGCTCGGGATTGCGGTGGAGATGGCGCCGGATTTCGATCATCCGGCGCGCGAGGGCCGCGTCCACTGCCGCCGTGTCGGGCTCAGGCCTTGACATGAATGTCCCGGGGGAAGTTGGTCAGCGTCTCGCAGCCGGTTTCGGTGACGAGGATCGTCTCGCTGACCTCGATGCCCCAGCCGTCCATCCACATGCCGAGGATGGAGTGCAGCACGTTGCCCGGCTTCAGGATGGTCGTGTCACCCGGGCGCAGGCTGATCGTGTGCTCGCCCCAATCCGGCGGATAGGCGACGCCGATCGAGTATCCGATGCGCGATTCCTTCTTGAGGCCGTGGCGCTCGATCACCTTGCGCCAGCTCGCTTCCACCGCCTCGGCCGTCACGCCTGGTCCGATGCTGGCAAGAACGGCTTCCATGCCCTCGAGAACCGCCTTGCTCGTGTCGTTCACCTTGACCGGCATTTTGCCGAGCTGGAGGGTTCGTGCAAGGCCGGCCGTGTAGCGGCGCACGACACCGGCAAGTTCCAGCGCGACGGTCTCGTTCTCTCCGAAAAGCCGGTCGCTCCACATGACATGGGGCGCGGAGGCGTTTTCGCCGGCGAGAATGGTCGGGGGCAGGGCGGTGATGTCGCCGGCAAAGTCCGGCGCGCCCGCAACCTGCGCCGCCTGAATTTTGGCGATGGCATCGCATTCGCGCACGCCAGGCGCGATGGTGTCATAGGCAGCACGCACCGCGGCCTCGGCAAGGCGCGAGGCCTTGCGCAGATAATCGACCTCGGCCGGTGACTTGACGCTGCGGATCCAGTTCACCAGCAGGTCGGCATCGTGGAAGGTGGCATTCGGCAGGCCTGCTGTGAGGCGGGCATGGGCCTTCGGCGAATAGTAATAGGCTTCCAGCTCGATGCCGATATTGCCGCGGCCCCAACCCTTCCGGTTGATCCAGGCAGCGATCCAGTCCATCGGGTGACGGTCGGCCCGCTGGACGTGGTCCTCGGGGAAGCCGACGATGTTTTCCGGTTTCATCCAGGCCGTCAGCAGGCCGCCGGCGGCATCCATGGCGCGGCCGATCCAGACGGGTTCCTCGTCGGCAAGCGGTACCAGCACGACCTGGGGCGTATAGAAGGACCAGCCGTCATAACCGGTGATGTAGTGCTGGTTGGCGACATCGTTGACGACGAGGAGATCGAGATTGCGTTGCGCCATCTCCGCGCGGATGGCCTGGAGCCGGGCTCTGTATTCGGAAAGGGCGAAGGGAAGTTCGATCATGAGGAGGCATCCTGATTGGCGGAACTGGGGTGTCAGGCGGTCGCGAGCAGGCGGCTTGCGGCCTTGGGGTTGGGCGCGACACCGCATTGTCGCAGGCTGGCCCAGGCGGCCGCCAGATTGCTGGTAACGACCGGCAGGCCGGTTTGCCGTTCGATCTCGGGGGCGCATTGTGCCGCCCGCAGTGCCGTGCAGGCGATGAAAAGAGCGTCGGTATCGGCCGCGGCGATGTGTGCCGCCAGCCGGATGATCTCGGCCTGCGGCAGGCGGGCCATGTCGCGGTCGTCCTCCATGCCGAGGCAGGCGAGGCGATCGACGCCAAAGCCGTTCGCCTCGAAATAGGCCTGCATTGGTTCGGCCGTCTGGCGGATGTAAGGTGTCAGGATGCTGATGCGCCGTGCTTTCAGGGCGCGCAGCGCCAGGACGGCGGCGCCGGCCGGGGTGATGACCGTGGCGCCCGGCTTGCCCTCGCGGATGGCGGCTGTGACAGCCTCCTCGCCGATGATGACCGAGGCCGAGGTGCAGCCGTAGACGATGGCGTCGAGCTCTTCGTCCGGCAAAAGCAGGGTGGCGGCAGCAGCAAGGTGGGGATGCATCGCGCGGAGGTTTTCCAGCGTCGTGGGGTTCGCATAGCCGACGCGCGTTACATGAACGGCGATGCCGTCGCTGGCGACGAGGCGCCGGAAATCCGCTTCCACCGTATGGTCCGTGGCGAGTGCGATCAGGCCGATGCGCCGGGCCGTGGCACGGGCCTCCAAGGTTGATTGATGCTGGATCTCCTCGATCATGCACGCTCCGCCATAGTCTTGTGCAGGGCATTCAGCCGTGGGAGGAAATGCATGTCAATCTGAGAAAAAGACACATGTCAATTTCCTGTGTGTGTCGTGCAAAACCGCCTGGCTGTTTTGCGACCGTATTGCGGGGCTTCAAAGTGCCAGAACGCTCCGGTCGGGTGCGGCGCGCAGCAACGAGGCGAGGATGTCGAGGCCGGCGCGCAACTCGTCCGCTTCGGTTGCGCCGACCGATACCCGGACAGCGCCTGCCGGGTTGCCGGACAGGGAGAACGGCGTGCTCGGTGCGACGGCCACGCCTCGGGTGCGCGCCTGGGAAACGAAGGCGAGCTCGTCGTGCTCCGGCGGAAGCGGCAGCCAGAAATGGAGCCCTTCCGGATGCGCACGGTAGGCGGCGCCTTCCAGCGCCGTGGAGACGATGCGGTGCCGTTGGCCGAGGGCTTCGCGCTGCCAGTCCACCAGTGCTTGCATCGTACCATCGCCCAGCCACAGTGTGGCGATCTCGGCCATGACGGGCGTCGCCATCCAGTTTGCCATCAGATGCCGGTTGGCGATCGTGGCGGCGAGATGATCCGGCGCGGCGACATAGCCGATGCGCAGGCCGGGGAGGGCGACCTTTGTGAAGCCCGTGATGTAAACCGTCCGTTCGGGCGCTATCGCCGCGATCGGGCGCGGGCGACGGGAGAGGAGCGGGCCGAACACATCGTTTTCGATGATCGCGACGTCGTGTCTGCGGGCCGTTTCGACGATGGCGCGGCGCCGGCCTTCCGGCATCAGCGAAGCCGTCGGGTTGGCGAGATTGGGCTGGAGGGTGACCGCGCGCACCTCGTCCCGCAGGCAGGCCTCTTCCAGCGCTTCGGGCACCATGCCGTCCGCGTCCGCGGCGATCGGGCGAACCCGGATGCCGAGATAGTCCGCGAGCGGCCGGATCACGTGATAGCAGATCTCTTCCGCGGCAAGGATCGCGCCAGGCCCTGCGGCCGAAAGGAGGGCGGCGGCGAAAGCCGAAGAGGCTCCGTTCGTCACGAGCAGGTTGCGCGGCGTGGTTTCGACGCCGAGCGTGGAGAGCCACCGGGCGGCCGCCTCGTTGTGCCGCGGGAAGATGGTGTTGGGCCGGAAGGACAAAGCCGCCGCAGGCGAGAGACTGTCGCCGATCAGGTGCAGGACGTCTTTCATCTGCTTGAGGTGAAAGGGGGTGCAGACGGGTGTGACGATCGAAAGGTCGATCTCGTTTGCCAGCCGCTCCGCAATGTAGGGCGAGGGGGGTGCGGCGCCGCCTGCCTTGACATAGGTGCCGCGACCGACCTCGCCCGAAACCAGCCCGCGCCGGGCAAGCACGTCATAGGCCTTGCTCACCGTCTGGATCGAAATCTTCAGGTCGTAGGCGAGATCCCGGTGCGCCGGCAGCTTGTCGTCCTTGACAAGCTTGCCGCTTTTGATTGCCGCCGTAAACTGGTCCGCGAGGGAGATATAGACGGGCCGTCGCAGCTGGCCGGGATCGGGGTGCCATTTTGTCATGCATTCTTGTCGTCCAAAAGCATGGCAATTTCAATCGGGATCGACATCTACCCGCCCAAGCGAGGGGGGCACGAATGCTCCTTCTGCTGCGGTGCTAAATTGTCACGTCGCGCGCCGTTTTAAAGTGGTATATAGTTTGCCACATTAAAAGGAGAGGTGCATGAACAAGGAAGAAACCCGCAAGCCCCTGGTGTTTTCCGGCGAGCATGTCAGCGGACGGGACGCCGATGGCAACAGCCTGATGCCGATGCTTGTCGTGGGGCTGGTCCTGATCGCGATCGGCTATGCAGGCGTGATGGTTTTCGTTTAGCCGGGACAAGGGCATGCGGTCTGCCGCCGCCACGCACGCGCACCGCTGCGGGGATTGCTTTGTCGCGGACGCGGTTACCCACGCTTCGTCGGATGGGTCTTGACCGAACAAGAAAGACCCCCTGCAGCGGCTGCAGGGGGCTAGGATCGTGGATCAGTATGACGCCCCGTCAGGCGGCGTAGGCCTGCCGGCTTGCCTGCGGCGCGTTCCGTGCCCTGTCGAGACGGAACTGGGCGAGCAGCGCGGAGAGTGCGGCTGCCTCGCCGGCAAGGCCGTGGCTGGCGGCGGTCTGTTCCTCCACCATGGCGGCATTCTGCTGCGTGCCCTGGTCCATCGTGTTGACCGCAGTGTTGATCTCCTGCAGGCCCGTCGACTGTTCGCGCGCGGCAAGCACGATGGCGTTCACATGGCCGTTGATCTCCTGCACCTCGCGCACGATGGCTTCCAGCGCGGCGCCCGTCTCGTCGACAAGGGAAACGCCGGAGCGGACCTGCTCGCCGGAGGCGGTGATCAGCGCCTTGATCTCCTTGGCCGCGTTGGCCGAGCGCTGGGCGAGCTCGCGCACCTCCTGTGCGACGACGGCAAAGCCCTTGCCCGCCTCGCCTGCCCGGGCCGCTTCCACGCCGGCATTGAGCGCGAGAAGGTTGGTCTGGAAGGCGATGTCGTCGATGACGCCGATGATGTTGGAAATCTCGTGCGAGGATTTTTCGATGCCCTGCATGGCCGAGACGGCGCGGCGGACGACGTCGCCCGACTTTTCCGCGCCCTGGCGGGTGCGCGAGACGAGCGAGCCGACCTCCTCGGCGCGGCGGGTGGAATCCTTCACCGTCGTGGTGATCTCTTCCAGCGCGGCGGCGGTTTCCTCCACGGAGGCGGCCTGCTGTTCGGTCCGCCGGGCAAGCGCGTCGGCGGAGCCGCGGATCTCGTTGGCACCGCCGTCAATCGCCAGAGCCTTCTCGCCGACCGTCGACATGGCCTGGTGCAGACGGGTGACGGAGTTGTTGAAGTCGATCCGCAGCCGGTCGAGGTCGCCGGCGAAGGGCGTGTCGATGCGGGAAACGAGGTCACCGTCGGCAAGACGGCCCAGCGCGTCGGCGACCGTCTGGACGGCCTGGGCGACGGTCTCTGCTTCCTGTGCCTTGATCGCGTCGCGCTCGCGGCGTTCCTGTTCGCTCAGCGCCTGGTTCTCTTCCGCCGCACGCGCAAGGCGCCCGCGTTCGATGATGTTTTCGCGGAAGACGGTGACGGCGGCCGCCATCTGGCCGATTTCGTCGGTGCGTCCGGCGTCCGGGATGGTTTCGGAAACGTCGCCGCGCGCCAGCTTGCTCATCATGCCGGTCATGCGCACCACCGGCCGCACGACGAGGCTCGACAGAAGAAGGGCAAGGACGCCGATCATGGCGAGAACGCCGACGGCGGTGGCGATGGTGGCGGCGATGCGGAATTCGGAAATGCCGGCATAGGCCATGTCGCGGTCGACGATCAGGCAGAGATACCAGCTGTCGAGCACCGGCAGGCCGGTGACCTGCACGAAGCGTACGAGGACGCGCTTGCCGTCGAGTTCGGTTTCCGTCAGCCCGGCCGCCTCGATGGACGGGGTCTCCTGCGGGAACACCTCGGTCAGCGGCTTGGCGACGAGATCGCCGTTGGGATGCACGAGGACCGTGCCGGACTTGTTGACGAGGAAGGCGGAACCCATGCCGCCGAGATCAACCTCGCCGATCATGCCGAGCAGTCCCTGCAGGGGAAAGTCGGTGCCGGCGATGCCGAGCAGCTTGCCGTCGCGCTTGACCGGAGCGGTGGCGCTGATCACGAGCTTCTGCGAGGCGGAATCGACATAGGGATCGGTCAGCACCGGGGCGTCGAGCCTGACGGTATCCTTGTACCAGCCACGCTTGCGCGGGTCATACCCCTTCGGCATCGTCGCGGCGGGAATGCGCGTCATGGTGCCGTCCTCGCCGCCGAAATAGACGAGGGCGAATTCGCGGCTGAGCAGCGCGTTGTCAAAACCCTTGAGAATGTCCTCGGTATTCTCCGCCCGGGTGACGCCGGCGCCGGCGAGCTCGGTCAGCATGACGCGGGCATTCAGCCAGTTGGCGATACCGGTAGCCGCCAGCTCGCCGGCGGATTCGATTTCGGCCGCTGCTTCCCTGGAGAGGGTGTTTCGCTGAAGGCTGTCGATATAGACCGAAAAGCCGCAGAAGGCCGCAATGACGGCGAGCGAGGCGGCCAAAAGAATTTTGGTCATGAGATTGAAACGTGTGCTCAAGGAAACCCCCCAGTATTCCATTGCCGAACGGCACGCGTCTTGCGCGCATGGGCTCGGCACAGCAAATGTCAGGAAAAAACGCGCCTTCATGGCAGCCGGCGCGAGAACCGCGCTCGTGATCGGTAAAATTGAACGGAGTTCGTTAACACTCACCTAAGGCGGCGGCATTTGCCCGGATTGAAAGTGAAATAGGCCGGGTCCGTCATGCTCGCGGAATTTTCCTGCCCTCAGTCCGGCTTGTAGCCATGCCGGGCGAAGAAGCGGTCGAGTTCCCGTTTCTGCGGGGTTTCTCCGGTGTAGATCGCGATGTAGTCGGGAATGCGCTTCATCCGCAGCGCGGTGTCCTCGGTAGACTGCATCGAGATGTATCCGATCTGGACGAGATAGGTCGTCCGCGCGCGAACATCCGCCGGGCCCTCGTCATAGCCGAACCGCACGAACATACGGCCGAGCGCCTCTATCCTTGTCTGGTCTGCTGCCTGCACCTCAGCCAGGATGTCAGGCGATTGCAGCGCCCAGCTGCGCACCGCGAACTCGAACTGGGAATCGAACAGGTCCTTGTTCAGCCAGCAGTCGAAGACATTGAGCATCGCTTCGGCGAGTGTTTCCGCATAGGCCTCGGACTGCTTGACGAGATTTCCCGTGTTCTTCTCCCGCCAGCGCGCGATCAATGCGCTCAGCAGCTCCTCCCGATCCTTGAAGAACCAGTAGAAGCTGGTGCGGGACAGATTGAGCCGCTTGGCGAGCGGCAGGATCTTGACCGATTCCACGCCGGATTCGAGCAGGCAGTCATAGGCGGCTTCCAGCCACCCTTCAGTGGAGCCACGCCAGCCGTTGTCGCTCGTCGCCTGTTCCATGCCGACCATCTAGCGAATCCCATATGTCACGACAAGCAGAATGTGCATTCATGTTCTCTACGTTGACTATAGTGTCACTGATATTGACACTAGTGTACATTTTCCCTTAGCGTTCGCAAAAGATCCCAGTCCGGAGCCCGTGGCATGTCGAACGACCCTCTGCTTCAGCCCTATCAGTTGAAGCATCTGACCCTGCGCAACCGCATCATCGTCACGTCGCACGAGCCGGCCTATCCGGAGGACGGCATGCCCAAGGGCCGTTATCGGGCCTATACGGTGGAGCGGGCGCGCGGTGGCGTGGCGCTGACCATGACGGCCGGCTCGGCTGCCGTCTCGAAGGACAGTCCGCCGGTCTTCAACAACCTGCTCGCCTACAAGGACGAGATCGTGCCGTGGATCCGGGAAATGACCGATGCCGTGCACGAGGCCGGCGCTGCGATCATGATCCAGCTCACCCATCTCGGTCGCCGCACACGCTGGGACAAGGGCGACTGGCTGCCCGTTCTCGCCCCCTCCCACCAGCGCGAGGCGGCGCACCGTGCCTTCCCGAAAAAGCTGGAAGACTGGGATATCGCGCGCATCATCAAGGACTTCGCCGATGCAGCCGAGCGCATGAAGGCGGGCGGCATGGACGGCGTCGAGCTGGAAGCCTATGGCCATCTCATCGACCAGTTCACATCGCCACTGACCAATGAGCTCGACGGCCCCTATGGTGGTTCGCTCGACAACCGCCTGCGTTTCTGTTTCGACGTGTTCAAGGCGATGCGTGAAAGAGTCGGCGAGGATTTCATTCTCGGCGTGCGCTACACGGCCGACGAATGTCTTCCCGGCGGGACCGGAAAGGCCGAGGGCCTTGAAATCTCCCGCCGTCTCAAGGAAAGCGGTCTCATCGACTACCTGAACGTCATCCGTGGCCATATCGATACGGATCCGGGCCTGACCGACGTCATCCCGATCCAGGGCATGGCAAGCGCGCCGCATCTGGATTTCGCCGGTGATATCCGCGCCGCAACCAGGTTTCCGACCTTCCATGCGGCAAAAATCCAGGATGTTGCGACGGCGCGGCATGCGATCGCCGCCGGCAAGGTCGATATGATCGGCATGACCCGCGCGCACATGACCGACCCGTATATCGTGCGCAAGATCATCGAAAAGCGCGAGGACGACATCCGCCCCTGCGTCGGCGCGAACTACTGTCTCGATCGCATCTACCAGGGCGGCCTTGCCTTCTGTATCCACAACGCGGCAACCGGCCGCGAGGAGACGATGCCGCATGTGATCCCGAAGGCGGATGTGCGCAGGAAGGTTGTGATCGTCGGAGCCGGCCCGGCCGGCCTCGAAGCGGCAAGGGTCTGCGCCGAACGCGGCCACGAGGTGGTGGTGTTCGAGGCGGCGAGCGATCCGGGCGGCCAGATCCGCCTGACGGCACAGAGCGAACGCCGGCGCGAAATGATGAGCATCATCGACTGGCGCATGAGCCAGTGCGAAAAACATGGCGTCACCTTCCGTTTCAACAGCTGGGCCGAGGCGGACACGATCCTTGCCGAAAAACCCGATGTCGTGATCGTCGCGACGGGCGGCCTTCCGCATACGGATGTCCTTTCGAAGGGCAACGAGCTGGTGGTCTCCTCCTGGGACATCATTTCGGGCGATGTGAAACCGGGCACCAACGTCCTTGTCTACGACGATGCCGGCGACCATGCCGGGCTGCAGGCGGCCGAACTCATCGCCAAGGCGGGTGGCAAGGTGGAGATCATGACCCCGGATCGCGCTTTCGCGCCGGAGGTCATGGCGATGAACCTCGTCCCCTATATGCGCGCATTGCAAAAGCTCGACACGACCTTCACCGTCACCTACCGGCTGGAAGCGGCGGAAAGGAGCGGCAACCAGCTCATCGCCCATGTCGGCAGCGATTATGGCGGCGTCGCCCGGGAGCGCGTGGTCGATCAGATCGTGGTCAACCACGGCACCATTCCGCTGGACGAACTCTATTTCGAGCTGAAGCCCGGCTCGCGGAACCTCGGCGAGGTCTCCTATGACGCGCTGCTTACCGGCACGCCGCAGACCATCGCGCGCAATGCGGACGGCGCCTATCAACTCTTCCGGATCGGCGATGCGGTCGCCGCCCGCAACACGCATGCGGCGATCTATGATGCACTGCGTCTTGCCAAGGATATCTGAGACCACCCTTGTGCCTGCCGGCGCCTTGCGACCGCGTCCGGCGCGCCGCTCCGGCGGAAGATCGCTTTGCGTTCCGGCCCGGCAGGGCAAACCGGTTGACATCGCGCTTTGCCGGTGTCTTCTTCCTGTCCGTGATGCCGAAGCAGTGGAGCTGCGGGCAGCGCCATCGTCTGCATTTCCTGGAAGAGCAGACGAAGCAGAAGAGTTTGGAACCGTTGAATGCCGGCAGTCATCGTCGTCAATCGTATGATGGAATTCTTTTCCAGCCTGGCCCTCGGCTAGCGGCGAGCGCTGTTCTGTATCCCTTGGCGGGATGAATACATCAAAAGTCGGAATCTGTTCGTTGGGAAAGCGCCGGTGTCGTCGCCTGTCGCATTGGCACGCCGCCAGTTCCGACTTTTCGCTCCGTGTCCTCGTCTGGTGCTCTGTCGCCGCTGCGAGGCGACTTGAACACTTGATCTGAAATCACCGAAAAGGAGGGGACATGAAACGCATCGATCTCCTGGCGCGTCTCAAGGCTGTCGAAGGTAATGATCTTTACAGAGGCAAGCGGATCGGCTCCCTCAGCGCTTACATGAGCGATGAGCAGCTTGATAAGCACATCCGCGATATCGAGGACCGGATGCATGCGAACCGGCCGCGGCCGGAGTGACCGCCCGTCGTGCAGCCTCGATAAACACAGGGTGATCGGGTGGCGATGTCGCCCGATTGCCGCGCTCGCGAGACGCCTTGCGGCATGTCTGCCGGGTGACGAATCATATAACAGGGGAATCTCAGTCAACTTTTATGCGGCAACGGCAGCATTTCGCATCGCCCTTTCGGCTGCCCGGAGAGATCATGTCCCATTCATCGTCCGACGTTACAGGATCGCCCGTCACGCTTGCCGGTGCGACATTCACGGATATGAAACTCGGCTCGGGCGACCAGCCGCACCGGATCTTCCTCTACCGCCCGCCAAGACCGGCTCCGCCTGAAGGCTGGCCGGTGCTCTACATGACGGACGGCAATGCCTGCTTTGCGACGGCCGTCGATGCGCAGAAGGTGCAGATGTCCTATCCGAGCGGCACGAACGTTTGCGACGGTGTGATCGTGGCGATCGGCTATCCCACCGACGATGCTTACGACCCATTCCGCCGTTCCTGGGATCTCAGCCCGCCGCCCGGCCGGACCTATCCGCCGTTCTTTCCCGATACGCCTGACGTCAAGACCGGTGGCGGCGACGGCTTTCTCTCCGCGATCGAGGACGAGGTGAAGCCCTGGGTCGAGCGGCAGGTGCCGATCGACCGGTCTCGCCAGGCGCTTTTCGGTCATTCCTTCGGGGGGCTGTTCGTGCTCCATGCGCTCTTTACCAAGCCGCATGCGTATCGGCGCTGGATCGCAGCAAGCCCGGCGATCTACTGGGAGGATGCGGCCATTCTGGCGACGGAGCAGGCGTTTCTGGAGCGTTCCCACGTGCCCCCGGGCATCGAACTGCATCTTTCCGCCGGGCAATATGAAAGCGAGACGCGCATCGCCCCCTTCCACAAGGGTCGGCCCGACGAGGCACAGAGACAGGCCCGTGCGCTCGAAACCAGAACGGTGGAATTGGCCCGGACGATGGCGGAACGTTGGCAGGCGTCCCCGGGTCTCACCGGTGTTGCCCGTTTCGAGGAGTATGCCGGCGAGAACCATATGTCCGTTCTGCCTGTTGCCCTGAACCGTGCCGTCCAGATCGCCTTCCGGCAGGAGACGTAGCTCCGGCTTGGAGAGCGCTCGTTGGATGTGATGCGCGGTCGGCAGCCGGGCGGAAGAACCCCGCGCGCCGAAGCGCGCGGGGCAAAGATCAACGGGAGTGCTGCAGCCAGAAGTCCTGCCAGTCCTGCAGCTTGGCAAAATCGTCCTGGCTCGTTTCGGAGTGGTTGACGTAAAGCTTGTCGACATGGCTCGCGATGCCGGAGACTTCGCTCTCGGGCATCTTGGCGTCCGTATTCGTCGAGATCTTGCCGTCGCCGAGCTGCGGGGCCATGCCTTCTTCGGTCATCATGAAGCGGGCGAAGAGCTTTGCGGTGTTCGGGCTCTTCGTGCCGGCGGCGATGACGGCGACGCGCGGCGTCAGCTGGCCGATCCACGGCTTCATCTCCTTGCAGATGCCCATGCCGTAGCCGTCCTTCTTGGCGTCGCGGAAGATCGCGACGGAAAGGAAGCCGATCGGCGGCTTTTCCTCCTTGGCGCCGACGATCGGGCCGACATCGGTGTCGCTGCGCGTGACCTTCGGCTGGTTCCTGGCGAGACGCTTGACCCATTCGGCCGTTGCGCTGGCCTCGTCGGTTGTCAGCTCCTCGCCGAACTGAGCCTTGTAGGCCTCGCGCATCGCGGCGTCTTCGTGTGTCGCGAGCTGGTTGAACCAGAACATCGTCTCGTTGCGCAGCAGCGGATCGGGAATGGCGACGCGGCCCTTCCACTCCTCCGTCGTCAGCGCCCAGAGATTGTCGACCGGGCAGGTCTCGCCGTTGACGTCGGTGTTGTAGGCGAAGACCCAGGGATTGTTGCTGGTGATCGCCGGGCTCTGGTAGGCGGCCGGGATCTTGTCCTTGAGATCAGGCGCGAGCCAGGAGATGCCGAAGCCTTGCGGCAGGATCTGGCTGGTCACCGACGGCAGGTTGCTCATGTTGAAGACGTCGGTGCGTACGTTGCCGGCGGCCGCTTCCCGGGCGATGATCTGTTCCTGATCCTGGCCGCTCATCTTCACGCCCGTCGCCTTCAGGCCGTATTTCGCCGAGAAATTCTCGGCCATGCTGACGATCTTGCCGGTCGCGTCGACGACCGTGATCGGCTCTTCCTTCTTGGCGGCCTCGATCAGCGCCTCCAGCGAATAGTCGCTGTCGGGAATGCCGATCTGCTTGGCCTCCTGGGCCATGGCGCCCGTCAGGCCCATGGCCAGGACGGATGCGCTCGTGAACAGGCTGATCAATATCTTAGGCATCATTTCCTCCGTTGCCTTGATGGCGCATGCCCTGTCAGAGGGCGATGCGATTCCTGTTCCGGTCGAAAAGGTGCAGATGCTGCCTTTCGACCCAGAAATGGGTGGTCTCGCCCGCGGCCTTGCGCGGGTTTTCGGTCGCGATGGCGAAGAAGCGGCTGCCATCGACATCGAGCTCGACAATCCAGCTGCCGCCAGTGGGCACGATGTCGACGATGGTTCCCAGGCCGGCGGCGCAGCGCGCGGCCTCCGCCGTGTCGAGGTCGCCAAGGCGCACCGCCTCCGGCCGGATGCCGGCCGAGGCGACCTGGATGCCATCGACTGAGAAATGCGCGAGAAGCCGATCGACCCAGCCATGCAGCGGGCCGGATTGCGCCTCGCCGCGCTCGACGATGTTGATCGGCAGGCTGCCGACGAATTCCGCGACGAAGCGGTTTGCGGGGCGCTCGTAGATGTCGTCGGGCGTGCCGACCTGCTGCAGTTCGCCCTCGCTCATCACGGCGATGGTCGTCGCCAGGGTCATCGCTTCCCACTGGTCATGGGTGACGAAGACGATGGTGGAGCCGGCCTCCGCGTGGATGCGTTTCAGTTCCGCGCGCATTTCCAGCCGCAGCTTGGCGTCGAGGTTGGAAAGCGGTTCGTCGAGCAGGATGACGGACGGGTTCAGCGCCAGCATGCGGGCAAGCGCGACGCGCTGCTGCTGGCCGCCGGAAAGCTCCGCTGGGTAGCGGGAGGCATAGCGGGCGATGCCAAGTTTGGTCATCACCCGGTCGATGGTGGCGTCGCGCTCGGCGGCAGGCGTCTTGCGCAGCTTCAGGCCGAAGGCGACGTTCTCGCGGATCGTCATGTGCGGCCAGAGGGCGTAGTTCTGGAAGACGAGGCCCATGTTGCGCTTTTCCGGCACGGTGAAGACGCCGTCGGCAACGGAGACGATCGGTTCGCCGTCGACGAGGATGCGCCCGCCCGTCGGGTGTTCGAGGCCGGCGATCATGCGCAGCGTCGTCGTCTTGCCGCAGCCGGAAGGGCCGAGCAGGCAGAGGAATTCCGACTTGCCGATTTCCATGCTCAGATCGCCGATGGCGGCGGGGCCGCCGCTGCCATAGGTCTTGCGGATATTTTCCAAGGTTATGCTGGACATTACTTGCTTCCCATGCCGTCTGAGAGGTTGGCCCGGCCGATCTTCTGGACGAGCATCGTGCCGGTGAAGGCGACGACGCAGAGCATCAGGACGACCGCATTGGCAGCCTGGCTGTAGCCGTAGTCGACGAGGCGGATTGCGTAGGTGGTGAGCAGGTCCGTGCCGGGAACGGCAAGGACGACGACGAGGCTGAGCCCCTTGATGCCGGAAATGAAGGGCAGGAGGATCGCCGAGACGAGGGCGCCGCGCTGGATCGGCAGCACGATGGAGCGCATGCGGCGCAGCCAGCCGGCGCCGACGATCTGGCCGGCCTCTTCCGGCTCGCGGCCGAGCTGCATCATCGAGGCGATGCCGGCGCGTGAGGCGAAGGGCATCTGGTCCGCGAGGATCGCCAGCACGAGGATGATCGGCGTGCCGTAGAGCGCCGGCAGCGGCGGGCGGGCGACGGCGAACATCGAGAGATAGGCGGCGGCAAAGGCGATGCCCGGCACAAGATAGGGCAGGAAGGTGATTTGCCGCAGCGCGACGGAGACGAAGCGGACGGGCGAGCGCACGACGGCATAGCCGACGAGGAGGCCGAGCACGCCGGCGCCGAGAGCGGCAAGGCCCACCATCCACACCGTGTTCCACAACGCCAGCCAGAATTCGCCCGTCAGGAGAATGCCCTGGCGCAGCGCGGTCGTACCGAGATCGGTGCCGATCCAGTAGTCGAGCGTGAAATTGTCGAGGCTGAAAGCGCCCGGCACCCGCATGACCGTCGTCAGCGCCAGCGCGAGAAGCGGAATGCCGGCGCTGAAGGCGAAGACGGCAAGCGCCCAGAGGAAGGCCGGCGTCCGCCACTTGCCGAGCGGCGTGGCGCGCACCATCGCGCCCTTGGAGCCGATGGTGACGAAGCGCTTTGCTTCCTTCAGCAGGCGCATATCGATGAGGATGGAGAAGATGCCGAGCAGCACGATGACGCCGGCAAGCACGGCGGAAGCACCGGCCTGGCTGGTCGAAATCGCCCGGAACAGGGAGGTCGCGAGCACGTCGAAGCCTACCGGCACGCCGAGCACATAGGCGACGCCAAAATCGCCGAGGCATTTGGCGAAGATCAGCGTGGCGGCCGAAATGAGCGAGGGCAGCATCAGCGGCAGGATGATCTTGCGCGCCACGTCGAGCGGGCTGGCACCGAGACTGCGGGCGGAATCCTCCAGCTGCGTGTCGAACTGCTTCAGCGCATTGCCGAAGAGGAGGATGACGAAGGGCGCATAGTGCAGGGCGAGGATGACTGCGATCGGCAGGGCGCCGTAAGCCAGCCAATCCGGCGGGGTGACGCCGAAGGTCTCCATCCAGCCGGGAAGCCCGCCCGTCGTGCGATTCTTGAAAAGGGTCAGCCAGGCGAGCGCGAAGGTCCAGGACGGCAGCATGTAGGGGACAAGCAGGGCCGTCGAGAGCCACTTCTTGCCGATGAGGTCGGTGCGAGCGAGCAGCCAGCCGATTGGCCCGCCGACGAGGAAAGCGATGGCGATGGCACCGGCGGAGATGATCGCCGTATTGGCGAGCGGCCACCAGAAGAGATCCTGCGCGATGGGCGAGAGGAGGACGCGGTTGAGGTAGTAGAGCGTGAACGTCCCGAGCTGCTGCCCGGTGCGCGCGGTATCGGCGAAATGCACCGTTACGGCGTCCGCGAGCAGAAGCAGGACGGGCGCGAGGATGAGATAGGCGAAGACAGCGACCAGGGCGAGGCCGAGCAGCAGCGTCGGATCCGCGCTGTTGACGCGGATGAGGTAGGAGAAGCGTCTCCAGGGCGAGGCCGGCTCAGGACGTAAACGGTCCTCCGGCAAAGGGATTTGCAGGGTCATAGGCTCAACTTTGCGTTCGGAACGAAAAGGGTTGGGGGCGTGTCAGTCCGGGAGGGCGCCGACCGCGGCGATGACATCGCGGACCGCCTGCCAGGCCGTGTCGTAGCGGAGCGGCAGGAACCGTTCGTCGCCGTTGAAGGCTGCCGTCATTTCCGGCGGGAAGCGGAAGGCGAAGAAACAGGCCGTCAGCTTCTTCGCCAGCGCTGGATCGAGGTCATGAGCGTGGGCGAAGGACGATGTCGGGAACAGCGGGCTCTGATAGAGGACCCGCAGGGCATGGCGATCCACCGCGCCGCGCTCCTCCAGCCGTTCGAGCACGTCGGAGGCGACGGCCGCCATGTCGTAGTCGCCGGAAAGCACACCCATCACCGACTTGTCGTGCGCGCCGGAGAGGATCGGCTTATAGTCGGTATCGGGTACCAGCCCTTCGACGGGAAAGAGCGCGCGGGGCGCGAGATTGCCGGAGTTCGACGCCGCGGAAACATGGGCGACGCGTTTGCCCTTGAGATCCGCGAGCGTCTGGTAGGGCGAATCCGCTCGCACGATGGCGACCAGATGATAGCCGCGCAACGCCCCGTTCTCGCCTTTGCCGGCGAAGGGAACCGCCCCCGCCTTGTTGACGGCTTCCACCGTCGGGCCGGTGGAGAAGCCCGCGAAATGCAGGCGACCGGCGCGCATCGCGCTGATTTCGGCCGCGCTCGACTGCACGGGGTAATAGACGATCTGGCGATCGAGACAGTGCGACAGGTGCTGTGTGAAAGGCCGGAACAGTTGCGCATAGACCGCCGGATCCTCGATGGGGGCGAAGGCCCAGACGAGCGTATCGGGATTGCGCCACTTGGCCGGATCCGCCGGCAGGTCTGCCACGAGATCGCCATCGGCATCGCAATAGGCCTCGTCCAGACCGGAACTCTGCTGGCACGGTTCGGCGCGGGCCGCCATGCCGCCGCCCGACAGCAGGCCGACCAGCATCATGCAGGCCGCTATGGCGCTGTAGCGTTTCATTTTATCCTCCCGAAGGTTTTTACCGTCTCGCGTTCGGCAAAGCCCTTGCTATAGGATGAGGGAATAATCCAAAGTTCCTGTCAGAGTCCTGTCAGCATCATGCGCATCCTGGTCATCGAAGATTCCATCGACATCGCCGAGGCGATCGACGCGAAACTGTCGCGGGCTGGCCACCATGTCACGCTGGCCGAAGACGGTATCTCCGGCGAGGAGCTTGCCATCCACGGCGAATTCGATGTGGTGGTGCTCGACATCAACCTGCCGAGGCGCAGCGGTTTCGACGTGATGGCGCATATGCGCGGCCGCAACTCCCCGACGCCCGTGCTCGTCATCACCGCCCGCAACCAGCTGGACGACAAGATCAGCCTGCTCGATCTCGGCGCCGACGACTATATCGTCAAGCCGTTCGATCTCGGCGAGCTGGAGGCGCGGCTGCGCGCCGTCACGCGGCGGCACCAGGGCCTTGCCAAGTCGCTTGTCCGGATTGGTACGCTTGAAGTGGACATGTCCGCCCGGGCGGCGCGGGTCGCCGGGCGGCTGCTCGAACTGGGGCGCCGCGAGTTCGAGGTGCTGGAGGTGCTTGCGGCCCACGCCGGCAGTACGGTGAGCAAGGACCGGCTCTACATGAAACTCTTCGGCCATGACGACGTGGGCACGCCCAATGCCGTGGAACTGTTGGTCTCGCGCGTTCGAAAGAAGCTGGAATCGAGCGACGTGGAGATCGTCACGCATCGCGGCGCCGGTTACGTGCTGCGCAGCAAGGCCGGCACGGTGACCTGATGGCACGACTGTCGATCGAGCGCCGGCTGCTGATCACGACTGCCTGCCTCTTCCTGGTCATCGGCAGCGTCCTGGCGCTGACGGTGCGTGCCTATGCGCGGCGGGCCGCCGACGAGGCGTTCGACCGGGTGCTGACGGCCTCGGCCCTCTCGATTGCCGACACGGTCGCCATAGAGGAGGGTGCCGTCGCCGTCGACATTCCCTATTCGGCCTTCGCTATCCTCGGCACGTCCCGTCTCAACCGGATCTTCTACCGGATCACCGCACCGGATGGCAGCCTGGTGACCGGCTCGCCGACGCTCGGCCTCGACATACCCGCGAACCCGAACGAGACGCTGCACCTGCACGACGCTATCTATCGCGGTGAGCCGGTGCGCATCGCCGCCGTGCAGCGCTACCGCGCCGACACGGTCACCGGAACGGGCGGCTGGATCGGCATCCAGGTGGCCGAGACGCGGGAGGCCCGCCGGGAGCTGGCAGGGCAGCTGACGCTGAACGGCATGCTGCCGGCGGTGGCGATCGCGCTGCTTGCCTGCGGCCTCATCCTCGCCTCGGTGCGCTCGGCCTTCTCGCCGCTGCGCCTCATCGAAAGCAATCTCAGGGCCCGTCGTCCGTCCGATCTCAGCCGCATTGAGACCGAAGTTCCGGCCGAGGTCTCGGCGCTCGTTTCCGCACTCAACGACTTCATGGACCGGCTGGGTTCGGTGCTTGACGGCGTCAAGCGCGTGACGGCGGACGCGGCCCACCAGCTGAGGACCCCGCTTGCAGCCATCCAGGCGCAGGCCGAGGTGGCGCTGGAAGAGGCGGCCGGCGAGCGGGTGAAGCGGCGCCTGACGCGCATCCACCACAATGCGCGCGAGGCGGGCCTCCTGGCCAACCAGCTGCTCTCCGACGCGACGACGCTGCACCGCCTTGAAACGCAGGAGCGGGAGGCTGTCGATGTCGGGCAGTCGGTGCAGGACGCGCTGCAGATGCTTCGGGCGGAGAGTGCCTATGCCGGGCTGATGCAGTCGCTTGCCCTTCACATGGAGGGCAGTGCCCTGCGCGTTATGGCCGAACCCGTGGTGCTGCGGGAAATGGTACGCAATATTGTCGAGAATGCCTTCATCCACGCGCCGGGCCCGACGCTCGTGCGGCTCTTCGAGCGGCAGGGGCAGGCCGTGCTGCAGGTGATGGACCGGGGGCCGGGCATACCGGATAGTGCCAAGGGCCGGGTGTTCCAGCGCTTCGTGCGCGCCGATCACCGGTCCGCCGGCTCAGGCCTTGGCCTGGCGATTGCGAAGGACGTGGCGGTTGCCTTCGGCGGCGCGATCGCGGTGGCCGACCGAGAGGGCGGCGGGCTTGTCGTCGAGGTCGTTCTGCCGGTCATTCGGGAAAGGACGGAATGATGCGGCTTTTTCCTGAGGGCCTTCGGTTGCGGAACGTCGGCGCCCTTCTCCTTCTCATGGCCTTGGTGATGCCGGGTTTCGCGGCGGCGCAGGAGCGCACGCTGCGGCTGGCCGGTGTCGTTTCCGAGGTGCGCATGGCGCCGTTGATCGTCTCGCTCTCGGTGAACCTGCCCGGCACGCGGCTCGTCTACAGCCGGCTCTCCTCCGCGCAGATCGCTGCAGCCGCCCGCCGCCCGCAGGATGCGCCGTTCGACATCGCCTCCCTGTCCTCGCCCGACGTCGCCGTTTCCATCGCCAACGAGGGTTATGCCGTGCCCGACGAGGCGGCCGGCGCGATGGCCGGTGTGCAGTGGCGCAACGAGGTCTTTGGCTTCTGGTCCGATCCTGCCGTGATCGTCGTGCGCAAGGCGGCATTCGAGAACCGCATGCCGCGCACCCGTATCGAACTGGTGCGCTCGCTCGAGCAGAACAGCGGTCGATTTGCCCGCCGCGTCGGCGTCGTCAATGTCGGCATTGACGATATCGGCTATCTGCTCGCCTCGCAGGATTCGATCCGCACCTCGCTCTATTGGCGGCTGATCCGGGCGCTCGGCGGGGCGAAGGCGAGGATCTATGACACGACGGACGATCTCCTGGAGGCGTTGCAGGCCGGTGATCTCGACGTTGCCTATAATGTGCCGCTCTCGGCCCTGCGATCCGGCGGCGACCTGCCCGAGGGCATGGAAGTTCTCGTCCCGCAGGATTACGTGCTCGCCGTTCCGTGGACGGTGCTGATGCCAAAGGGGGCTGCGAACCTGCGCGAGGCCCGCATCCTGCTGCACATGCTGCTGGCACCGGAGGGTCAGACGGCACTTTCCTCCGCAGGCTTTTCGCTCCCGCAGCAGCCTGCGGGTTTCGAGGGGCTGCAGAAGATCGAGCTTGGGCCGGAGCTTCTGGTCTTCCGTGACATGATCAAGCGCAGCCGGTTTCTTGATGCCTGGTTCCAGATGGTCGTCGGCTGAGGGCGCGCCTTTGACATGGTGGGCAACTCGTCATAGGTTTCGCCCCCATTTTCCGATGCTTTGGCGGCAAGAACCCTGAAAACGACCAAGAAGACCAAGGCGCAGAAGAGCCGCAGGCCCAAGACCCTTCTGCAGAAGCTGGCGGCTACCCCCGAAAAGCTGTTTTCGGGGGCGTTTCGCCAGCAATATGCTGCCCTGTGTTTCCGCATTGCGCCTGAAGGCCCCGGGATCGAAGTCCTCGTGGTAACCTCGCGCGATACCGGCCGCTGGATCATTCCCAAGGGCTGGCCGATGAAGGACAGGAAACCCTATGAGGCGGCCGCGATCGAAGCCTTCCAGGAGGCAGGCATTCGGGGAAAAGTCCACAAGAAACCGGTCGGCAGTTATACCTATCTGAAACTGCTCGACGACGGCGACGTGGCGCCCTGCATCGTCGATGTGTTCCAGATCGAAGCCACCGAGCTTGCCACGAAATTTAAGGAAAAGGGCGAGCGGCGGCTTGCCTGGGTCAGCCCGGACGAGGCGGCGCGTCGCGTGCGCGAAATCGAACTCAAGTCGCTGCTGGTGGAGTTCAAGCCCCGCTGAGGCCACCCTTTCGCGGGACTAGTGTCATCCCGCGGCCGGCGCAAGCTTTCTTGCAATGTCGAAGAAGGCGTTGACCAGTTTGCCGTTGGCACGCTCGCGCAGACAGATAAGGGCCTCGTCCATCAGCATTTCAGGCGCGTCGATGGGTATCGGGACGAGGCGGTTATCCTGCCCGAACTCGGCGGAGGAGACGAAGCCGACCCCGCCGCCCGCCGCCACGATCTCACGGACCGCCTCCCGGCCTTCCGCCTCGATGAGCGGCGTCAGCGACACGCCGCAGACGGCGGCCATCGCCTCCAGCTTCTGGCGGGTCTTGGAGCCGCGCTCGCGCATGACGAGAGGATGCGTCGCCAGTTCCGGGAATGTCACGGTCCTCTGGCCGGCGAGGGGATAGTCGCGGCTGGCAAAGGCGATGATCGGCGTCGAATTGAGCTTCAGGATCTCGAAGTCGCTGGATTGCGGCACCTCGCCGAGCACGCCGATATCCGCCTCATAGGCGTGCAGGCTGGTGATGACCGTCTCGGTGTTGCCGGCGTCGATCGAGACCTGCACGGTCGGATAGGCTCGACGGAAGGCCGCGAGGATGTGCAGGAGATGGTGGGCGGCATCGGCGACGATGCGCAGCTTGCCCGCCCGGAGCGCGCGGGATTCCGACAGCAGGTCGAGCGCCTGCTGCTCCACGTCGAACATGCGCCGCGTGACTTCCAGAAGCTGCTGGCCGGCCTGGGTCAGCGTTACCTGCTTCTTGTTCCGGTTGAAGAGCAGGACGTCGTATTCCTCCTCCAGCTTGCGTACCTGATCGGAAACGGCCGGCTGGGTCAGGAACAGTGCTTCCGCTGCACGCGAAAAGCCGCCGTGGATGGCAACGTTATGAAAGGCACGAAGCTGGACATAGCGCATGCGGCGACCCCCATTGATAGATTGAATCTATGCTTTCATTAATACGAACGATTTGATTTATGTAAAGCCGCGACGGATAGTTTTCGGATTTCCATTCTCTTGCGGAGCACGCCCATGAGTCTGTCGGCCGTCGCCCTCGAACTTGCCGCCGCCACCGTTCTTCTGCTCTACGCCGTCAGACTGGTGAAGACCGGCGTCGAGGCGGCCTCGGGTGATCTCGTGGCACGCAGTGTCGGTGGAGGCGGCAGCCGGCTGCGGGCGGCGCT
Source organism: Shinella sp. 838 (assembly GCF_029623935.1). Taxonomy (NCBI): domain Bacteria; kingdom Pseudomonadati; phylum Pseudomonadota; class Alphaproteobacteria; order Hyphomicrobiales; family Rhizobiaceae; genus Shinella; species Shinella sp. 838. The sequence goes on along the minus strand of NZ_JARSBQ010000013.1, from coordinate 122,253 downwards.
TTATGGGTGTCTCGTCGCCATCGGCCTGCAGAGCTCCACGGCGGTCGCCATGCTCGCGGCCGGCTTTGCCATCAGCGGTGCGCTGGCGCTCGATGTTGGGCTCGCGGTGCTGCTCGGGGCGGATCTCGGCTCGGCGCTGGTGGTCAAGATCCTGTCCTTCGACCTTCATTGGCTTGCGCCGCTGCTCATTGCCGCCGGCGGGCTGCTGCATCTGAAGGCGCGAAAGCGCAAGACTGTCGAAGCCGGTCGCGCCGTGCTGGGTATCGGCCTCCTGCTCCTGTCGCTGCAGATGATCGGCCATGCAACGGCGCCACTGGCGCAAAGCCCGCTGCTGCCCTCCGCCATCGCCTTCATCGGCAAGGACGGACTGACAGTGATGATCCTTGCCGCGCTCTTCACCTGGGTGCTGCATTCCAGCGTCGCTGCCATTCTTCTCATTCTCACCTTCGCGGCCAGGGGCATCGTGCCGATCGATGTCGGCATACCGCTTGTCCTCGGTGTCAATCTCGGCGGCGGGCTCATTGCGCTCTGGCTGACGCGCGGCCTGCCGGTCGAGGGACGGCGCCTGCCGCTCGGCAATCTGTTCTTCCGCGCGCTGTTCAGCGCGGTGATCTTCACGCTGTTTTCACTGGATGTACCCTTTGCATGGCTGCCGGGCGAGACGGTCGCCGGCAAACTGGTCAACCTGCATGTGCTGTTCAATGCCGCGCTGGTTGCCGTCGGGCTCGTCACCTGTGGCTCGATGGCGCGCCTGGTTCGACTGCTGACGCCAGAGGTGGCGCGGGAGGGCGACTTTACCGCCCATGCCAGCGCGCTGGACCGTGCGCTGATCGACAAGCCGGCGCAGGCTCTGGCGGCTGCGGCGCGCGAGGTGTTGTACATGGGCAACCTCATTACCCGTATGCTGGAACCGGTGATGACGGTGATCGAGGCACCGACGCCCGAAGCCGTAAAGGCGCTCCGCCGCATCGATGGCGATATCCACCGGGCTCACAGCGAGATCAAGCTCTATATCGCTACGGTCAACCGCGGTGTGCTGACGGAAGAACAGTCTGCTCGCGGCATCGAGCTTACCGAAGCGGCAATCCATCTTGAATATGCCGGTGATGTGGTGGCGAAGAGCCTGTTGCAGATGGCGGAGGAACGGCTTGCCGGAGCGGGTGCCTTCTCGCAGGAGGGCTGGCGCGAGCTGACGCTGCTGCATGCTGCGGTGTTTTCGAATGTCCGGCTTGCGGCCAATCTGCTTGTCTCGCCGGACCCGGTCATTGCCCGTGAGATGGTGCGGCAGAAGGAGCACGTGCGCCGTCTCGTCGAGGAGAGCAGCAAGAGCCATCTGGAGCGGCTGCGCCAGGGCATAGGCGCGAGCATCCAGTCCAGCGACATGCATCTGGAGATCGTGCGTGCGCTGAAGGAGGTCAATTCTCTGGTCACGACCATGGCCTATCCGCGCCTGCGCGAGACGGGAGACCTCCTGGAAAGCCGTCTGATCCCTGCTGCCTGAAAGGCATAAATTTAATCGATGGATTGATACAAAAGAACGATTTTACAGATATGTGTTTCCACCGCATTGTCACATCCGGAAAAGCCAAATGCGAGGACGGACCATGCCCAACACCGCTTCTGACAGAACCATCGCACCGCTGGAGACGCCACGGCTCGGCGAGCCCTATCTCCTGACACCCGGCCCGCTGACGACGGCTTACGAAGTCAAGGAAGCCATGCTGCGGGACTGGGGCTCCTGGGATGGCGACTTCCGCGCCATGACGGCGGACCTGCGCCGCCAGCTGCTCGAGATCGCCGGCGATACGGCCGGTGAATTCGACTGTGTGCCGATGCAGGGCAGCGGCTCGTTCTCGGTGGAGGCGATGCTCGCCAGCTTCGTGCCGAAGGACGGCAAGGTGCTGGTGCTGAGCAACGGCGCCTATGGCAAGCGTATCGCCCAGACGCTGTCCTATCTCGGCCGCGACCATGCCGTCATCGACAAGGGTGACTACATGCCGCCGCGCGGTGTCGAAGTCGCCGCGGCGCTGGATGCCGACCCCGCCATCAGCCATGTCGTCGTCGTTCATTGCGAAACCAGTTCGGGCATCCTCAACCCGCTGAAGGAAATCTCCGACACCGTCTACGCCCGTGGTCGCAAGCTTCTCGTGGATTCCATGAGCGCCTTCGGTGCGGTGCCGGCCAGCCTTTCCGATTTCCGCTACGAGGCGATCGTCTCCTCGGCCAACAAATGCATCGAGGGCGTACCGGGCTTCGGCTTCGTCATCGCCCGCAAGAGCGAACTTGAGGCCGCCAAGGGCCGCAGCCATTCGCTGAGCCTCGATATGCATGCCCAGTGGGACTACATGAACAAGACCGGGCAGTGGCGCTTCACGCCGCCGACCCATGTCGTCGCCGCGTTCCTGGAGGCGTTGCGCATCCACCGCGAAGAAGGCGGGGTTGCCGCCCGCGGCGCGCGCTATGCCCGCAACCGTGACGTCATGGTAGCAGGCATGCGCGAGGCCGGCTTCGAGACGCTGCTCGCCGACCAATGGCTCTCGCCTATTATCGTCACCTTCTTCAGCCCGGCCCACACGGCCTTCGCTTTTGACCGCTTCTATGAACTGATGAAGGAGAAGGGTTTCATCATCTATCCCGGCAAGCTGACGGTGGTCGACAGTTTCCGTGTCGGCTGCATCGGCCGCATGGACGAGCATGTCATGCGCCGTGTGGTGGACGCCGCCCGCACGTCCCTTGCCGAAATGGGCGTCGACAGCGCCGCCCCGCCGGCCATCGCCCTTGAAGAACGCAGCCGCCTGGCGGCCTAACGAGAATGGAATCCCCGATGAACCAGATGTCCAAGATCACCGTCACCGCCAACCGCCGCACCTATCCCTGGCCGAATGTCCCGGCCATCGCCATCTGCCTCGACGGCTGCGAGCCGGCCTATCTCGACGAGGCCATCAAGGCCGGGCTGATGCCGACGCTCAAGCGCATCCGCAAGACAGGTACGGAGCGCACCGCGCTCAGCGTCATCCCGAGCTTCACCAACCCGAACAATCTCTCCATCGCCACCGGCCGCCCGCCGGCGATCCACGGTATCTGCGGCAACTATCTCTATGAGCCCGCGACCGGCAAAGAGGTGATGATGAACGACCCGCGGTTCCTGCGCGCGCCGACCGTCTTCAAGGCTTTTTATGATGCCGGCGCCAAGGTCGCCGTGGTGACGGCGAAGGACAAGCTGCGCGCACTGCTCGGCCATGGCCTGAAGTTCGACGAGGGCCGCGCCGTCTGCTTCTCTTCGGAAAAGTCCGACACGTCTACCAAGGCGGAACACGGCATCGACAACGCCTCGGCCTGGCTTGGCCTGCCGGTGCCGGAGGTCTATTCCGCCGACCTCTCGGAATTCGTCTTCGCCGCGGGCGTGAAGCTCCTCAAGGAGTTCCGCCCCGACGTCATGTACCTGACCACGACCGACTACGTGCAGCACAAATATGCGCCGGGCGTGCCGGAGGCCAATTCCTTCTACGAGATGTTCGACAAGTACCTGACCGAACTCGACGCGCTCGGCGCGGCGATCGTCGTCACGGCCGACCATGGCATGAAGCCGAAGCACAAGACGGACGGCACACCCGACGTCGTCTATGTGCAGGACCTGCTCGACGAATGGCTCGGCAAGGATGCCGCCCGCGTCATCCTGCCGATCACCGACCCCTATGTCGTGCACCACGGCGCGCTCGGCTCCTTCGCCACCGCCTATCTGCCTGAAATGGCCGACAAGGAGGAGATCATCGAGCGGCTGAAGGCGATCGAGGGCATCGACGTGGTGCTGTCGCGGCCGGAAGCCTGCGTGCGCTTCGAGCTGCCGGACGACCGCATCGGCGACATCGTGCTCGTTTCCTCGGAGAACAAGACGCTGGGCACCAGCGAGCACCGGCACGATCTTGCCGCGCTCAACGAACCGCTGCGCTCGCATGGCGGCCTCACGGAACAGGAAGTACCCTTCATCGCCAACCGCACCCTGCCGGAACTCTCTTCCGCCGGCACGCTGCGCAATTTCGACGCCTTCTACTACGCGCTCGTCGCCGCCGCGCAGCCGGCGCATTGAGGAGGGGGCGATGACCAAAGTGGAAACGACATTCGCGATCCGTCATGAGCCCATGCGGATCGCCGGCAAGAAGGTCGATACCGAAGGGCGGGTCGAGGTGCATTACCCCTGGAACGATGCCGTCATCGGCACCGTTCCGGCCGGCAATGCCGAGCATGCCAGAAAGGCCTTCGAGATCGCGGCCGCCTACCAGCCGAAGCTGACGCGCTACGAACGCCAGCGCATTCTCCTGAAGGCGGCCGAGCTGCTCGTCGCCCGCAAGGAGGAAATTTCCGATCTCATCACGCGGGAACTCGGCATTTCCAAGCAGGATTCGCTCTACGAAGTGGGCCGCGCCTTCGATGTGCTGACGCTGTCCGGCCAGATGTGTATCCATGACGATGGCGAGATTTTTTCCTGCGATCTCACCCCGCACGGCAAGGCGCGAAAGATTTTCACAACGCGCGAGCCGCTGACCGCCATCTCGGCGATCACACCCTTCAACCATCCGCTCAACATGGTGGCGCACAAGGTTGCCCCGGCCGTCGCGACCAACAACTGCGTCGTGCTGAAGCCGACGGAGCTGACGCCGATGACGGCGCTCATCTTCGCCGACATTCTCTATGAGGCTGGTTTGCCGCCGGAAATGCTGTCCGTCGTCACCGGCTGGCCCGGCGATATCGGTATGGAGATGATCACCAATCCGAATTTCGACTTGATCACTTTCACCGGCAGCGTGCCCGTCGGCAAGCTGATCGCTGCGCACGCCCATTACAAGCGCCAGATCCTCGAACTCGGCGGCAACGACCCGCTGATCATCCTCAACGACCTCTCCGACGACGATCTCGCAAGGGCGGCCGACCTCGCCGTCGCCGGCGCGACAAAAAATTCCGGCCAGCGCTGCACGGCCGTCAAGCGCATCCTCTGCCAGGAGCGTGTCGCCGACCGTTTCGTGCCGCTGGTGCTGGAGCGGGCGAAGAAGCTGAAATTCGGCGATCCCATGGACCGTGCGACGGAGCTCGGCACCGTGGTGCACGCCAGGGCCGCCGAAGTCTTCGAGCGCCGGGTGCATCAGGCGGCGGAAGAGGGAGCGGAAATCCTCTACAATCCCGGCCGCAAAGGCGCGCTGCTGCCGCCGATCGTCGTCGACCGCGTCTCCCATGCGAGCGAGCTCGTCATGGAGGAGACCTTTGCGCCGATCATCCCGATCGTCCGTGCACCCGACGATGACGACGCGCTGATCGCGCTCTCCAACTCCACTGCCTTCGGCCTTTCCTCCGGCGTCTGCACCAACGATTTCCGTCGCATGCAGAAATACATCGCGGGGCTGAAGGTCGGTACGGTCAACATCTGGGAAGTGCCGGGTTACCGCATCGAGATGAGCCCGTTCGGCGGCATCAAGGACAGCGGCAACGGCTACAAGGAAGGCGTCATCGAGGCGATGAAGAGCTTTACCAACGTCAAGACCTTCTCCTTGCCGTGGTGATCTGAAGCAATCCCCTGCGGGATCACCCCTTCTGGGAGCCGTTTCGTGCGGCTCCCTTTTTTTGTTGCCTGCTTTTCTTGCGGAGCGTGCCGATTCCGGCAGCAAGGGGCTTTGAGACGCCTGTTCAAGTGGCAGGTTTATTATAGTTTTTATCTTCCAAACGATAAGAATAATAAATTTTACTTACCAAAAACCCCTGCCAGAATGCCTCCTGAAGCCGACCACATGAAGGGTGACATCTAGATCGCCCGCCGCGCTTCCCGGATTTTTCCAGGCCTTCAGAGGAGATTTTCAATCATGAACAAACGCACGCTTTTTATGCTTGCCGGTGCCGTTTCCGCCGTGCTTCCGACCCTTGCCGCCGCTGAAACCCAGCTTACGGTCTACACCGCCGTCGAGGCCGTCGACCTTGACCGCTACAAGGCGACCTTCGAAAAGGCCCATCCCGATATCAAGATCAACTGGGTGCGCGATTCCACCGGCGTGATGACCGCCAAGCTTTTGGCCGAAAAGGACAATCCGCAGGCCGACGTCGTCTGGGGTCTTGCCGCGACCTCGCTGCTCCTCCTCAAGACCGAGGGCATGCTGGAAGGCTATGCGCCGAAGGGCGTCGAAGCGCTCGACAAGAAGTTCGTCGACAAGGACAACCCGCCGAGCTGGGTCGGCATGGACGCTTATGTCGCCGCGCTCTGCTACAACACGGTGGAGGGCGAAAAGCTTGGCCTGAAGGCACCGACGAGCTGGGAGGACCTGACAAAGCCCGAATACAAGGGCCATGTCGTGATGCCGAACCCGGCGTCATCGGGCACCGGCTTTCTCGACGTCTCCGGCTGGATGCAGATGTGGGGCGAGGAGAAGGCCTGGTCCTTCATGGACAAGCTGCACGAAAATATCTCGGCCTATACCCATTCCGGCTCGAAGCCCTGCAAGATGGCGGGTGCCGGCGAAGCCGTCATCGGCGTCTCCTTCGAGTTCCCGGGCGCCAAGGCCAAGAGCGCCGGTGCGCCGATCGACATCATCTTCCCCTCGGAGGGCTCCGGCTGGGAGGCCGAGGCGACGGCGATCATCGCGGGTACCGCCAATATCGAGGCGGCCAAGACGCTGGTCGACTGGTCGGTGACCAAGGAGGCCAACGAAATGTACAATGTCGGCTATGCCGTCGTTGCCTATCCCGGGGTCGCAAAGAAGGTCGAGCACCTGCCTGACGACATCGCCTCCAGAATGATCGACAACGACTTCGAATGGGCCGCCAACAACCGGGCCACCGTCCTGAAGGAATGGCAGAAGCGTTACGACGCCAAGTCGGAGCCGAAGAGCTGAGCCGATCGGCCGGGCGGAGCGCTTCTGTGCTCCGCCCTTCGCATTGTCCCGAAATTCCTGAAGCCAGCGGAGCTTGCAGATGAGACATGCCCTGTCGATCGAACCGACGCCCACCAACCTTCCCCGCACCGCAGATGCCGCGGCCCCCTATCTGGAAGTCGCCGATCTCTGGAAGGCGTATGGTGATTTCGTCGCGTTGCGCGACATTTCGCTCAGCATTGCCAGGGGCGAGTTCATCTGTTTCCTCGGCCCTTCCGGCTGCGGAAAGACGACCCTTCTGAGAGCGATCGCCGGCCTCGACCTGCAATCGCGCGGCACCATCCTGCAGGGCGGCCGCGATATCTCCACCTTGCCGGCTTCCAGCCGCGACTACGGCATCGTCTTCCAGTCCTACGCGCTCTTCCCGAACCTCACCATCGAGCAGAACATTGCCTTCGGCCTGGAAAACACCGGCCGCTCCAAGGCAGCGGTGGCTTCGCGCGTGTCCGAACTCCTGGAAACGGTCGGTCTGTCGGCGCATGGCAAGAAGTATCCAGCCCAGCTTTCGGGTGGCCAGCAGCAGCGCATCGCGCTCGCCCGCGCCATCGCCATTTCGCCCGGCCTGCTGTTGCTCGATGAGCCACTCTCTGCGCTCGATGCCAAGGTTCGCGTCCATTTGCGTCACGAGATCAAGGCCTTGCAGCGCAAGCTCGGTGTCACAACGATCATGGTCACACATGATCAGGAGGAGGCGCTCGCCATGGCCGACCGTATCGTCGTGATGAACCACGGCGTCATCGAGCAGGTCGGCTCGCCCACCGAGATCTACCGCCATCCGAGCACATTGTTCGTCGCCGATTTCATCGGCGAAACCAACCAGTTCCCGGCGCGGGTGCTGAAGGACGGCGAAGTGGAGATCGGCCATTCGGCCTTCTGCTGTTCGACCGAGGGTCTTTCGGCGGGCCACACCGCCACCGCCGTTGTACGTCCCGTCGACATCATCCCGCACGGTGCGCATGCGCATGCCGTCAATGCGGTCGATCGTCCGGCGACGCCGCAGAACCTCATCGACGCCGAAGTGCAGGAGATGGAGTTTCTCGGCATGTTCTGGCGCACGCGGCTGACCGCACCCCGGCTCGGCGATCGTACGCTGGTCGCCGATTTCTCCGTCAATGCCGTGCGCCGCCTCGGCATCGAAACGGGAGGCGCCATCCAGGTGGAGATCCCGCGCGAGCGTCTGCTGCTCTATCCGAGGAGTGTTTGAGGATGACGATCGCCCTCGAAGCGACCCACCTGCCGCTTGCCGGCAAAAGCCTTCGCCAGCAGACCTCCCGCGACGACCGGATCAAGCTCGGCTTCATGGCCGTCATCGGCCTCTACCTCATCATCGCGCTTGGTGCACCACTCTTCGTCATGCTGTCGAAGTCGCTGTCGACCTATAATTTCGACCTTGCCGCCTTCGAATTCCAGGTGAGCGATGAGAGCGCCGCGAACTGGGGGCCGGCCGTTACCGCAGCGGACATCAACCGGCAGCTTGGCGCGGTGTCGGAGGCCGAGCTTTCCACCAGCTCGGACGGCCGGCTTGCGGCGACGAAATTCTTCCCGGAGTTCAAGTTCCGCAGCCCCTTGCATTATCGCATCCGCGGCATCACGGATGATGCGGCCTTCCTGGCCGGCTCCACGCTGGAAAAAGGCACGGCGTGGCGTGAATATGATTCCGGCACCTTCCGGCGCGTCGTGCTGCGCCCTGCGCGCAGCCTCGGCCTGGAGAATTTCGCGACCTACTTCTCGACGCCGGCGCTTGCCCAGTCGGTCACCAATTCCGTGCTGATGGCCGCCATCAGCACGGTCGTCACCATTTCCATCGCGTTTGCGCTCGCCTACGGGTTGACGCGAAGCTGCATGCCGCTGAAGGGCCTTTTCCGCGGCATCCTCACCATCCCGATCCTCGTTCCGTCGCTTTTGCCCGGCATCGCGCTCGTCTATCTCTTCGGCAATCAGGGTGTCTTCAAGGACTGGCTGTTCGGTTACTCGATCTATGGCCCGATCGGTATCGTCATCGGCTCCGTCTTCTTCACGCTGCCGCACGCTTTCCTCATCATCCTCACGGCGCTTTCGGTCGCCGATGCACGACATTACGAGGCGGCCGCCTCGCTGAAGGCGAGCAAATGGCGCACCTTCAAGACCGTCACGGTGCCGGGCGCGCGCTACGGCATCGTCTCGGCCGCCTTCGTCGTCTTCACGCTCGTCATCACGGACTTCGGACTGCCCAAGGTGATCGGCGGGCAATATGGCATGCTCGCCGTCGATATCTACAAGCAGGTCATCGGCCAGCAGAATTTCGAAATGGGGGCGGTTGTCTCCGTCATCCTGCTAGTGCCGGCCGTGCTCGCCTTCGCTGTTGACCGGCGCATGCAGAGGCGGCAGGTGGCGCTGCTATCCGCCCGCGCCGTGCCCTATGCGCCAAAGCCGAATGCCCGGATGGATGCGCTGTGTTTCTCCTTCGCGTGTCTCGTCAGCCTCTTCATCATTGGCATGATCGCCATGTGCCAGATCGCCGCCGTGGTGAAGTTCTGGCCCTATGACCTGACGCTGACGACGAAGAACTTCGCCTTCGATCTGATGGATGGCGGTGGCTGGGCGGCGTATGGCAACTCGATCCGGCTCGCCCTGCTGACGGCGCTTTTCGGCTCGCTCGTCGTTTTCGCCGGCGCCTATATGGTGGAGAAGGCGGACGGCTTCCGGTTCGGCCGCGGTGTCTTCCACTTCCTGGCGATGATGCCGATGGCGGTTCCGGGCATGGTTCTCGGCCTTGCCTACATCTTCTTCTTCAACAATCCCGCCAATCCGCTCAACCCGATCTACGGCACGATGGCGATCCTTGTCGTCTCGACGGTGACGCATTTCTACACGGTGGCGCACCTGACCGCGCTCACCGCGCTGAAGCAGATGGACCCGGAGTTCGAATCCGTTGCCGCGTCGCTGAAGCAGCCCTTCCACCGGCTGTTCTTCCGCGTCACGGTGCCCGTCTGCCTGCCGGCGATCCTCAACATCGCGATCTATCTTTTCGTCAACGCGATGACGACGGTCTCGGCAGTGGTCTTCCTCTATTCCACCGACACCAAGCTCGCTTCGGTTGCCGTGCTCAATATGGATGATGCCGGGGATATCGCTCCTGCGGCGGCGATGGGCATGATGATCTTCTACACCAATGTCGCGGCCAAGCTGATTCACGCGCTGATCGCCCGTGGTCTCCTCGCCCGCACGCAGGCCTGGCGATAGCGCAAACGAAACGCGCCCTTCCTCCAGGCGGAGTAAGGGCGCGCGCCGGCTGGAAACCAGCAAGTGACCGCGTCAGGCGACGCGGTACTCCTGCATTACCTTCTGTTCACGACCCGGCTGACGTTGACGCTCCTGTTCCGCCATGCGCGAGCGCTGCGGCGTGCAGCCGTAGCGCTCGCGGTAGGTGCGTGAAAAATGCGAGGCGGTGGAGAAGCCGCAGGCCATGGCGATCTCGATGACGGGCAACGAGGAGGTGAGCAGCAGGAGATGGGCGCGCTCCAGCCGCAGGTCGAGATAGTACCGCGCCGGCGTACGCCCCATCTCCCGCTGGAACAGGCGCTCCATCTGGCGCCGGGAGAGGCCGCTTGCCGGCGACAGGTCGGTCAGCCGCAAGGGCTCGGCAAGGTTGGCCTCCATCTGTGAAATGACCTTGATCAGGAAGGCATTGTCGATCCCGAGCCGGGCCTGCAATGGCAGGCGCTGGCGCTCACCGGTCTGGCGTAACCGCTCGCACAGGGCGATCTCGCAGATGCGGTTGGCGGCATCCGCGCCGAGGTCTGCCATGACGGCGCACAGGAGCATGTCGAAGGGGGCGTTGCCACCGGCGCAGGTATAGAGCCCGCCGTCGATCTCGAAGGCGGTCTGGCAGGCCTTGGCACCGAAAAACCGTTCCGAGAAGTCCGGAAAGTGTTCCCAGTGCACGGCGCAGCGCCGTCCTTCGGCAAGGCCGGCGCGTGCCAGTGGGTAGAGCCCGCCGGCAAAACCTCCGACGACTATCCGGTTGCGGCCACACAGGCGAAGCCAGGCCTCCAGCGCCCGGTCGGGCAATGGCACCCGTCGCCCACCGCAAACGACGACACATCGTGTCTGCCCCGCCCGCAGCATCCCCTCCCGTTCGTCGGCGAGCGATCCGTCCGCCGCAACGCGCATGCCGCAGGATGACAGCGCCGGCCGACCATCCGCTGTGACCGTGCGCCAGCCATAGACCGGCCTGCCTTCCACGTCATTGGCAAGGCGCAGCACCGTGGCCGCCGCGGAAAACGCCTGCAGCGAGAAACCGTCGAGCAGGTAGAAGGTGAAGGAACGGCCGCATGTGCCTGCGTGTTGCATGGTCTCCTCCTGAGCGGGCTTGGGTTGAGAAAATGCAGAATGAAAGAAAATATTACATTATGCAACATATATGGACATCGTATATGTGGATTTTTCTCGACCGCGATGGAGACGGTGGCGGAACGGACGGATTTAGCCGCATTTTTTCGTCCAGCTTGTCAAAGCGACAAAAATGATCGCAGATAACATCATGTCCGACAGTCAAAGCGCCCGTGCCCTAGCCCCCCGCCGCCACACTGAGATCCTGCGCCGCCTCGCGGCAGATGGAACGGTCGGTATCACCGAACTCGCCGAATTCTTCGATGTGTCGCGGCAGACGATCCGGCGGGACCTGAAGCTGCTTGCCGATCGCGGGCAGCTCGACCTCGTCCATGGCGGTGCGACCCTGTTCGAGCCGACCGAGGCGGCCTTTACGGAGCGTCGGGAGGAAAATGCCGATGCCAAGGCGGCAATCGGTCGGGCGGCGGCCGGTCTCGTGCGGGACGGAATGGTGGTCTTCCTCGATTCCGGTACCACGACCCTGGCGGTGGCGCAGGCGCTGGCGGAGCGGAAAAACCTAACAGTTTGTACCACATCGCTGTCGATTGCACTTTTGATGTGCCGCCAGCCGCTGGTGCGTGTGCACATGCTGGGCGGCGAGATCGATCCGGACGAGGAGGCTGCCGTCGGCGTCGATGCGCTGGAAGCGATCCGCCATTTTCGCGTCGACGTCGCCTTTCTCGGCGGTGGCGGCCTGTCGCCCGATGGCGAGGTGACCGACTTCACCCGCAATGGCGCCGAGCAGCGTTCGCGCATGGTGGCGACGGCGGGCAAGGCCTATTTCGTGCTCGACAGCTCCAAGTTCGGCCGGCTGACGCCCTTGCGCATTCCGCGTTTCGAACTTGCCGCCGGTATCATTACCGATCGCCTGCCGCCGGAAGCCATCTGCGAGGCGCTGGAGCGAAAGGGGCCGGTCCTGATCGTTCCGACTTGATGAAATGTAATATTTTGTAACTTTTTGTCTTGCTCTTTGGCGGTGTTTTGTTACCGTGCGGCCTTCCATGGCATCGGGAGGTCGTTTCATGGCACAGGAATTTCCAACGCAGGCACAGGTCGTCATCATCGGCGGCGGGATCATCGGCTGCTCGGTCGCATATCATCTGACGAAACTCGGCTGGCGGGACGTCGTGCTCCTGGAGCAGGGGCAGCTGAGCGGCGGCACCACCTGGCACGCGGCAGGCCTCGTCGGCCAGTTGCGCAGCCATGCCAACATGACGAGCCTCATCAAATACTCGACGCAGCTCTATACCGAGCTGGAGGCCGAGACCGGGCTTGCCACGGGCTGGAAGAACTGCGGCTCGCTTTCGGTCGCGCGCACCGTCGATCGCATGACCGTGCTGAAGCGCACGGCCGCCTCCGCCCGGGCGCAGGGCGTCGCCATCGAGGTGATCTCGCCGAAGGAGGCGCAGGACCTCTGGCCTGTCATGGCGATCGACGACCTCGTCGGCGCCGTCTGGTTGCCGGGCGACGGCAAAGCCAATCCGACGGATCTCACGCAGTCGCTTGCCAAGGGCGCGCGCAGCCGCGGTGCCCGTATTTTCGAGCGTGTCCGGGTCACCGGCGTCTCCGTGGCGAATGGTGCCGTCACGGGCGTGGAGACGGATCGCGGGGCGATCTCGGCCGAGATCGTCGTCAACTGTGCCGGCCAATGGGCGCGCAAGGTCGGGAAAATGTGCGGTGTCTCGGTGCCGCTCCATTCGGCCGAGCATATGTATATCGTCACGGGTCGTATCGAGGGCGTGCATCCGGACCTGCCGGTCATGCGGGATCCTGACGGCTACATCTACTTCAAGGAGGAGGTCGGAGGCCTCGTCATGGGCGGCTTCGAGCCGGAGGCGAAGCCCTGGGGCATGGCCGGCATTCCCGACGATTTCGAGTTCGCCCTGCTGCCGGACGACTGGGACCAGTTCGAGATTCTCATGCAGAGCGCACTGCAACGCGTGCCGCAGCTCGCCACGTCCGAGGTCAAGAAATTCTACAACGGCCCTGAGAGCTTCACGCCGGACAACAATTTCATCCTCGGGGAGGCGCCGGAGCTGAAGAATTTCTATGTCGGCGCCGGTTTCAATTCGATGGGCATCGCGAGTGCCGGCGGCGCCGGACGGGCGCTGGCGGAATGGATCGTCAACCGCGCACCGACCATGGACCTCTGGCCCGTCGACATCCGCCGCTTCGCCACTTTCAACAACAATCCCCGCTGGCTGCACGACCGCGTCAAGGAAACGCTCGGCCTGCACTATGCCATGCCCTGGCCGAACCGGGAGCTGGACACAGCCAGGCCCTTCCGCCGTTCGCCGCTCTATGACCGGCTTGCCGCCAAGGGCGCCTGCTTCGGTTCGAAAATGGGCTGGGAGCGCGCCAACTGGTTTGCCGCCCCGGGCGAGGCGGCTGTAACCGCCTATGCCTTCGGCCGGCAGAACTGGCACGAGGCGGTGAAACGGGAGATGAAGGCGGTGCGCGAGGCGGCCGGCCTTTTCGACCAGACGTCCTTTGCCAAGCTTCTCGTCCAGGGACGGGATGCGGTGTCGGTGCTCAACCGGATCTGCGCGGCCGAGATTGATGTGGAGATTGGCCGGTCCGTCTATACCGGGCTTCTCAACGAGCGGGGTGGCTATGAGAGCGACCTGACGGTCCTGCGCCTTGCGGCCGACCGTTTCCTTCTCATCACCGGCTCGGCGCAGGCCGTTCATGATGCGGACTGGATCGGCAGGAACATACCGGCCGGTGCCCATGCGACGCTCACCGATGTGACCTCGGCCTATGCGGTCCTGGCGCTGATGGGGCCGAAGTCGCGGGACATCCTGGTTCGCCTCACCAGCGCGGACATTTCCAACGAAGGCTTCCCCTTCGCCACGAACCGGGAGATCGACATCGGCTATGCTACCGCCTATGCGAACCGTATGACCTATGTCGGCGAGCTCGGCTGGGAGCTGATCGTACCGACGGAATTCGCCGTCGGCGTCTATGAGGCGCTGCAGGAGGCGGGACGCGATGCCGGGTTGGTGGATTGCGGCTATTATGCACTGGAGGCGCTGCGGCTTGAAAAAGGCTATCGTGCGTGGAGCCGCGAGCTGACACCGGACGTCACCCCCTATGAGGCGGGTCTTTCCTTCGCGGTATCTCTTGACAAGGCGGGTGGTTTCATCGGCCGGGAAGCGCTGGTTGCGGCAAAGGCGAGCGGCACGCCGTCGAAGCGTATCGTGCAGTTCACGGTCGATGATCCCCTGCCGATGCTCTGGGGCGGCGAGCTCATTCTTCGCGACGGCAAGCCGGTGGGCGAGGCCCGCTCGGCGGCCTATGGCCACACGCTCGGCCGTGCCGTCGCCTTGGGGCTCGTCGAGAATGCCGCCGGCGTGGACAAGGCCTTCCTGGAGAACGGGCGCTTTGAAGTCGACCTTGCGGGTGAACGGTTCGCGCTGACGGTGCATCTTGCGCCGGCCTATGATCCGAAGGCTGCGCGCGTCAAGGCCTAGGACTGCCCTCGTGAATGCACAAGGCCACCGCCGATGTCGCGGCGGTGGCCTTTCATGTGCGTCCACCGACAGGGCTGCCGAGGTCACGGGGTGTTCGCGGTCAGCCCTGTGTCGGCTTCCAGTCCGCCGACGGAATGCTGTTGATCATCCACGGGATGCCGAACTTGTCGACGAGGGAGCCGAAGCCGGGCGACCAGAACGTTTCGCTGAACGGCATGCCGATCTTGCCGCCTTCCGCGAGCTGGTCGAACCAGCGCTTGGCCTCGGCCTTGTCCGTGGTGTGCAGCGTCACGTCGAACCCGTTCTTGGGCTTGTCGATATTGGGCGCCCAGCCGGCATCCATGTCGGCGCCCATCAGCGCCTGGTCGCCCACTTCCAGCCAGCAATGCATCAACCAGTCCTTGTATTTCGGATCGGTGATCGGCATGTCCGGCGGGGCCTCGCCATAGGGAAAGGCAGCGGTGATCTTGCCGCCCAGCACCTTGGCGTAGAATTCGAATGCCGCCCGACATTCTCCCTGAAAACTCAGGCTCGTCACGATCTTCATGCTTCACTCCTCCTCGTTGTTGGGATCTTCCCGCCGGAGCGGCGGCCGCAGATGTTGAAACCGATATGACAGGCAGGGCGAGAACCGACTGGCACGCTCACCTTGCGTCGTTCGCGGAACAATGGTGTCGATCCCGTTGTCATTGATGTTGATATCAACGTAAATGCTGCGACAAGTCAACCCGTGGCAGGTTTGATCGCTCGGCCTTCTTTTCCAACGGGAAAAATGCGGCGTGGCGATCATCAGGGGCCCGGCTTCGAAGAGCTCGGTTTTTCGCCCGCGGCGGAAAACTCCCGCCTGACGATGCCGTGGCGCTGGAGCTTGTCATAAAAGGTCTTGCGCGGAATGCCGAGGGCGGCGATCGTTTCCTGCACATTGCCGTCATGGGCGCTGAGCGTGTCGCGGATGATCTCGGCCTCGAGCCGCTCCAGCCGTTCCGGCAGGGAGCCGCCGCCGCCGGTTTCAGCGGCTGGGCTTTGCGGCGCGAGCGCCGTCGCCGTCATGCCCAGCACCGTCCGCTCGGCGAAGTGGGAGAGCTCACGTACATTGCCGGGCCAGTCGTGTTCGCGCAGGTGGCGCAGGATTTCGGCCGAAAGGCTGGGCGTCGTCCGCTGGAAACGCCGCGCCGCACGCTCGGCGAAATAGCTGAACAGCAGCGGAATGTCCTCACGGCGCTCGCGCAGGGGCGGAATGGTCAGGGAGACGACGTTCAGGCGATAATAGAGGTCCTCGCGAAAGGCCCTGCGCTGGGCGGGGTCGGCAAGATCGACCTTGGCGGCCGCGACGATGCGGATATCCACCGGGCGCACCTCGTTCGTGCCGAGCGGTGTCACCTCGCGTAGTTCGAGCACGCGCAGCATCTGGATCTGTGTGGACAGCGGCATGCTTTCCAGTTCGTCGAGGAAGAGCGTGCCCCCGCTCGAATGTTCGATGCGGCCAATGCGCTTCTTTTGGGCGCCGGTGAAGGCGCCGGGCTCATGGCCGAAGAGCTCGCTTTCGATCACCTGCTCGGGCAAGGCGCCGCAGTTGAGCGCCACGAAATTGCCCTTTGCCCGACGGCTCCAGCCATGCAGCAGGCGTGCCACGACCTCCTTGCCGCTGCCTGTCTCGCCCGTGACGAGCACGTCGACATCCGTATCGGCGATCTGTCGCAGCGTCTGGCGCAGGCGGTCCATCGCGGGTGTCTGGCCGATCAGGGGGAAATCATCCTCTGCCTGGCGGGCGTTTTCCCGAAGCCGGCGGTTTTCCAGGACCAGGCTGCGTTTTTCCGCCGCGCGCTGGACGCATTGGATCAGTCGCTCGGCGGGAAAGGGTTTGGCGATGAAGTCGTAGACGCCCTCCTGGATGGCCTTGACCGCTGTTGCGATATCGCCGTGGCCGGTGACGAGAATGACTGGAATCTCGGCATCCAGTGCGCGAATGCGCGCGAAAAGCTGGATTCCATCCATGCCGGGCATGCGGATGTCCGACACGACGATACCGGCAAAATCCTTGTCGAGTCTCTCCAGCGCCTCGGCGGCCGAGCCGAGTGGCGATACGGTAAATCCCGCGAGGTCCAGTGTCTGGGCGGTGGCGCGCAGGAGTTGCCTGTCGTCGTCGATGAGGAGAACCGGCACGCTCATTCTTCAGCCTTTCGCAGATGGACGCGGAACGCAGCGCCTTGTGGGCCTGTCTCGACCTCCAGCCGGCCGCCATAATCGGAAACGATGTCCTTGGCGATAACGAGGCCAAGGCCGAGACCCTTTTCCTTCGACGTGTTGAACGGTTCGAAGAGTGACGCGAGGATGTCGGCCGGCAGGCCGGGGCCGTTGTCGGTGACGGAAATGACGACACCACCGTTCTCCGTGGTGGTCGTGATGTCGACGCGCCCGTCCATGCGCTCCTCCACGGCTTCGAGTGCGTTCTGGAAAAGGTTGATGAAGACCTGCTCCAGCCGTAGCCGGTTGCCGGCGACGCGCAGCCCCTCCGGCAGGGGGGCGACGGCGAGACGGTCGAGCCGCCCGGTAAAACGGCTGCGCAGCAAAAGGATCGCACCATCGATCACCTCGCGGAGAACGACTGGCTCCTCGGCAGTGCGCCCCTTGCGGGCGAGTGCCTTCAGGTCTTCCGTGATGCCGGCGATCCGGTCGGTTAGGCCGGCGATGAGACCCAGATTTTCCTGAACCGGCTCCGGCTGGCTGCGTGCCAGGAAGACCCTGGCATTGTCGGCATAGGCGCGAATAGTGGCGAGCGGTTGGTTAATTTCATGTGCCACACCGGCGGCGACCTGGCCGAGGATGGCGAGCCGGTTGGCCTGTACCAGATCTTGCTGCACGGCCTGCAGGTGGTCGCGGGCAAGGTTGAGGTCGCGCGTGCGCTCGTCCACGCGGCGTTCGAGTTCTTCCCGCGCCGCCTGATCGCGGACGGCATTGGCGAGCGCCACCTGACGTCGGCGCAGCCAGAGAGCTGCGACAAGCGTGATCGCACCGACGGCAAGGAGGGCCAGTACGCGTGTTTCGCGCATGCTGGCGGCTACGACGCTGCCGGTCGGCATGAGATATTCGAAATGCCATGGCGTCGTGGTGACGGCTGTCCTTATGCGCAGATAGGTCTCCGCGCCGCCGCCTGGCTGGACGGCGCGCAACAACGGGCCATTTCCGATGGGTTCGAAGGGAAGCGGGGCAAGCGGAGCTTCTCCGAACTGCAGGCTTTCGCGAATGGCCGCGAGGCTTTCGGCCGGCAGCGGCTCCGTCGTCATAAAGCGCCAGGAAGGAATGCTGGTGATCAGCACCACGTGGTTGGCATCGACCACATAGGAGGGGCGCTGCGTTTCGTGCCAGTCGCGCTCCAGCTGGTCGAATTCCATCTTGACGACGACGACGCCGAGGGGTGCGGCGGCCGGTCCGATACGGTGGGAGATGTAGAGGCCGGGTCTTTTGCTGACCGAGCCGAGCGCGAAATGTTCCGCCGTGCCCTCTGCCATCGCACGGGAAAAATAGGCGCGGAACGAATAGTCGTTTCCGACGAAGCTCGTCGGCTCGCGCCAGTTGCTGGCCGCGACCGCCACGCCTGTTCCGTCGATGAGATAGATGACCGCCGCATTGGTGCCGGCAACCAGATCCTCCAGCTTGCGGTCGAGCCGGGATCGCTTGGCCGCGTCGACACCGGCCAGGGCTTCGGTGACGTCACGATCGCGGGAGAGCAGGAAGGGAAGGGCCCGCGGGCGCTCCAGAACGGCCTGAAGCAGTGCGACCTTGAGGTTCGCCTCAGTCCGGCCCTGCTCCTCCAGCGCCGAAAGGGCCGTGGCTCGGCCATAGAGGCCGGCGGTATAAAGTGCGGCGAAGGCAAGAGCGAAGACTGCGGCGGTAAACACCGCCCACTGCCGCCGCGTCGCGCGGTGGAGGGCGATCTGGTTGCGCGTCAGCGGGGCCGAGGTCATCGGTGATTTTGAGCATAAAACCGCACGATACTCAATGCTGCTTGTGCGGAGTGTCGCACTTTGGCTGGTTGGCGCGGGTGGCGCCACCACATGAAATCTTTTTAAAACAATCGGTTATCTTTGGATTCACGAACTGGCACGCCCTTTGCGAGGCCTTCTGCGATTGCAGCAAAGCCACCCCGGGAAGAGCCAGCGTGCTGGTTGGGGTGCCAAAGGAGGAAGCCATGCACATTTCGTCTGCCGCCACGCCGGACCGTGGCCCGTTGCCGTTCTACCGTCATCTCTATGTCCAGGTGATCGTGGCCATCGTTGCCGGCATGCTCGTCGGTCACTACTATCCCGATTTCGGTGCCGGCCTGAAACCGCTCGGCGATGCCTTCATCCGGCTCGTCAAGATGATCATCGCCCCGGTCATCTTTCTGACGGTCGCGACCGGCATTGCAGGCATGTCCGATCTGAAGAAGGTGGGGCGCGTCGCCGGCAAGGCGATGATCTACTTCCTCACCTTCTCGACGCTCGCGCTTGCGGTGGGCATGGTCGTCGCCAATGTCGTGCAGCCGGGCGCGGGCATGCATATCGATCCGACCTCGCTCGACGCCAATGCCGTGGCGACCTATGCCAGCAAGGCGCATGAATCGACCATCACCGGCTTCCTGATGAACATCATCCCGCAGACCATCGTCGGCGCATTCGCTGAGGGTGATATCCTGCAGGTTCTGTTCTTCTCGGTACTGTTCGGCATCGCGCTCGGCATGGTTGGCGAGCAGGGCAAACCGGTCGTCGATTTCCTGCAGGCCCTGACGACTCCGATCTTCCGGCTGGTCGCCATCCTCATGAAGGCCGCGCCGATCGGCGCCTTCGGTGCCATGGCCTTCACCATCGGCAAATACGGCATCGGCTCGGTCGCCAACCTTGCCTTCCTGATCGCCACCTTCTACCTGACCGCTTTTCTCTTCGTCTTCGTCGTTTTGGGTGCCGTCGCAAAGTACAACGGCTTCTCGATCATCGCGCTGATCCGCTACATCAAGGAAGAGTTGCTGCTTGTCCTCGGCACGTCTTCGTCCGAGGCGGCGCTGCCGGGCTTGATGCAGAAGATGGAACGGGCAGGTTGCAAGCGCTCGGTCGTCGGCCTCGTCATTCCGACGGGCTATTCGTTCAATCTCGACGGCACGAACATCTACATGACACTTGCCGCCCTCTTCATCGCGCAGGCAGTCGACATCCCGCTGTCGATGGGTGACCAGATCCTGCTGCTGCTCGTAGCGATGCTGAGCTCCAAGGGGGCAGCCGGCATCACCGGTGCAGGTTTTATCACGCTTGCCGCGACGCTTTCCGTCGTGCCCTCCGTGCCGGTCGCCGGCATGGCGCTTATCCTCGGTATCGACCGTTTCATGTCGGAATGCCGGGCGCTGACCAACTTCATCGGCAACGCCGTTGCGACGATCGTCGTCGCTCGCTGGGAAAACGAGCTGGACGTCGCCAAGCTGAACGCCGCGCTGAGCGGCGATCTCGAGGAGATACCGGTCCCGGCGCCGGCGCTGCAGCCGGCGGAGTGACCGCGGCTCTCCCCTGAGCCCCGAACTTGCAGCCTCCTCAAGGCGCGGCGCTAGGATCGCCGCGCCTTGATCGTGTTCATCACGAAGCTGGTTTCGATCGTGTCGACGCATTTCAGCTTGGCGATCTTGTCCTTGATGAAGCGCTCATAGTGGTCGAGGCCGGCGCTCATGACGGTCAGCACATAGTCCCTTGCGCCCGTCACCAGCTGGCATTCGATGACCTCGTCCCAGTCCTTGACGGCCTCTTCGAACATGCGGATTTCGTCGTCGTGCTGGCGGCTGAGGCGGATCGATGCGATGGCGGTCATCGTCCAGCCCTCCACGATCGGGTCGATGATCGCGGCATAGCCGCGGATAATTCCCGTTTCCTCCAGGCGCCGCAGCCGGCGCAGGCATGCGGACGCGGACAGGCCGACCCGCTCGGCCAGTTCGTTGTTGGTGATACGGGCATCCGCGGCGAGTTCACGTAGGATACGCCGGTCGATCTCATCTGCAATTTTCTGCGACAATTTTCAGATATCCTCGCAAGAAGTTTCTTCTGAAAACAATAAGCCGCATCAAATAGCAAGGAAACGCCACAGGGTTTGATATAATTTGCGTCTGGAGCTGGCTACACGAACGAGGGAGACGTTTCATGACCGCGCCGCATCCGTCGAGAACCCATATCGGCAACCATGCCCTGCATCCCGAAACGCAGATGCTGAACTATGGCTATGATCCCGAACTCTCCGAAGGCGCCGTCAAGCCGCCGGTTTTCCTGACATCGACCTTCGTCTTCAAGTCCGCCGAAGACGGGCGGGACTTCTTCGACTATGTGTCCGGACGCAAGGAACCGCCGGAGGGCCGGGGGGCCGGTCTTGTCTATTCGCGCTTCAACCATCCCAACAGCGAGATCGTCGAGGATCGCCTCGCCGTCTACGAGCGGACGGAAAGCTGTGTGCTGTTTTCGTCCGGCATGTCGGCGATTGCCACCACGTTGCTCGCCCTCGTGCGGCCAGGCGATGCCGTGCTGCATTCGCAGCCCCTCTATGGCGGTACTGAGACCCTGCTCGCAAAGACCTTCCTCAATCTCGGCGTCTCGGCCGTGGGTTTTGCCGACGGCGTCAGCGAGGCATCGGTGCAGGCAGCGGCGGAGGCGGCAATGCAGAAGGGCCGGGTTTCCGTCATCCTCGTCGAAACGCCGGCAAACCCCACCAACAGCCTTGTCGATATCGCGATGATCCGCCGGGTCGCCGACGCGATCGGTGCGCGGCAAGGCCACATGCCGATCGTCGCCTGCGACAATACGCTGCTCGGCCCCGTCTTCCAGCGGCCGATCGAGCACGGAGCGGATCTCTCGCTCTATTCGCTGACCAAGTATGTCGGCGGTCACTCGGACCTGATCGCGGGGGCCGCGCTCGGTCGCAAGGCCGTGATGAAGCAGGTCAAGGCGCTGCGCGGCGCGATCGGCACGCAGCTCGACCCGCATTCCTGCTGGATGCTCGGGCGCTCGCTGGAGACACTGCAGATCCGCATGGAACGGGCCAACAGCAATGCCGCGGCGGTCGCCGCATTCCTGCGGGAGCACCCCAAGGTGGAGGCGATCCACTATCTGCCCTTCTACGACCCCGCTTCGCCGGCCGGCCGGACCTTCGCCACCCAGTGCAGCGGCGCCGGTTCGACCTTTTCCTTCGATATCAAGGGCGGGCAGCCGGCCTCGTTCCGGTTTCTGAACGGGCTGAAGATCTTCAAGCTCGCCGTCAGTCTCGGCGGTACGGAATCGCTCGCTTCGCACCCCGCGACGATGACCCATTCGGGTATCCCCGTGGAGGTGCGCCAGCGCATCGGCGTGCTTGAATCGACCATCCGCCTCTCCATCGGCATCGAACATCCCGATGATCTGGTGGCCGATCTGGTGCAGGCGCTCGACGCAAGCTAGGAAGCTTAGCCGTTCTCCATCGGCCCCTTGCCCTGACCGTCGAGCAGCCAGGCGATGCTCACCTGCAGGATACGGGCGAGCATGTCGAGGCGATTGGCGCGGGGCTCTGCGCGGTCGTTCTCCCAGTTGCTCCAGGTCTCGACCGTCACGCCGGCAATGGCGGAGATTTCTTCGACGGTGAGGCCGACGGCATCGCGCGCGAGCGAAATGCGCCCGCCGATCGTGTCGTAGGCCGTATCGACGGCGGTTCGCGGGGCGAGTGTGGCGTCGGTGTGCATGTCGGTGTCCTTAGTTCGTGAAAGAGATGCCCCGCGCGGTCCGCGCGCGAGGCAGGTCATCGATGGAGGGCCGGCGTCAGCCGTCTTCCTTGGCGAGCCAGGCCTTGATCTGATCGGGATGGTCGGCGATGTACTTGTCGACGGCCTTCTCGTAGGAGGTCTCCTGCGCGTTGAACATCGCGGCCTCGAGATCGGCGATCGGCAGCTTCATGCGCGACAGGAAGGCCGCGACATCGGGGTTGTCCTTGTCGAAATCCTTGCGGGCGATCACGTCGACATGCTCGGCCTTGCCGAGCGCGCCCTTCGGGTCGTCGATGTAGCGCAGCTTGTATTTGCCGAACATCCAGTGCGGGCTCCAGGAGGTGGCGACGAACCATTCCTCCTTGCGGATCGCCCGGTCGACCGTCGTCAGCATGCCGGCTTCGCTGGAGATCTGCAGCTTGTAGCCGTCAAGGCCATAGTCCTTGACCGCCTGTTCCGACAGACGGGTGAGGCCCGCGCCCGGATCGATGCCCTCGACGCGGCCCTTCAGCTTCTCCTTCACATCGTCCTTCTTCAGGTCCTCGATGGAGGCGATGGCGTCTTCCGGCACATAGGCAGGCACCACCCAGCCGAGCCTTGCCCCGTCATAGACGGTGCCGAGCGTCGTTACCTTGTCCTTCACCTTGGCGAAATAGTCGGCGTGGGTCTCAGGCAGCCAGGCCATCATCATCAGGTCGAGGTCGCCGCGGCCGACGCCCTGGTAGAGCGGAGCGACATCGGTCTGAACCAGCTCGACCTCACGGCCGAGTTCGTCCTTGATGAGCTTGGCGGCAAGTTTCGTCACGAATTCGGCGTCGGACCAGGCCGACCAGCCGATCTTCACCGGTGCCTTGCCTTCGGCCAGCGTCGCGCCGGCCGCGCCGACCAGCATTCCAGCCGCAAGGCCGAGTGTAGCGAGTGTCTTGAACATCTTTGCTCCTTTGGGAGGGGTCGCATTCGGCGGCGTGTGCCGCCGGCTTTCGGGTATCAGGCCGTGGCGGTGGAAGCCGCCGGCGCCTGTACCCGGGGTCGGAAGACGGTGCGCCAGAGGCTGGCGCGCGCCTTTCCGAGGCTCTGGGTGATCCGGTCGAGGATCACCGCGAGAATGACGACGGCGATACCGCCCTCGAATCCGGTGCCGACGTCGAGACGCTGGATCCCGGTCAGCACGGTGTTGCCGATGCCGCCCGCGCCGATCATCGAGGCAATCACCACCATCGAGAGCGACAGCATGATCGTCTGGTTGATACCGGCCATGATGGAGGGCATGGCGTTGGGAAGCTGCACCTTGAAGAGCAGCTGCGGAGCCGTGCAGCCGAAGGCATTGCCAGCCTCGATATATTCGACATGCACCTGACGAATGCCGAGATTGGTGAGGCGCACGACCGGCGGCATCGAGAAGATGACGGTCGCGATGGTGCCGGGTACGGCGCCGAGGCCGAAGAACATCGCTGCCGGGATCAGGTAGACGAAGGCGGGCATGGTCTGCATGAGATCCAGTACGGGGCGCACGACCGCCGCGACCCGGTTGCTGCGCGCCATGGCGATGCCGAGCGGCAGGCCGATCAGCATGGCGACCAGCGTCGAGGCAAGAACCAGCGACAGTGTCTCCATCATCGCGGACCACAGGCCCATATGCTCGACGAGCCACAGCGAGGCGGCAGTGAAAGCGGCAAAGCCGAAGCCGACGCGCCAGAGCGAGAGCAGGACAAAAACGGCAAGGCCGAGGGGCATGGGTATCGCCAGCAGCACGGCCTGGATACCGTTCGTCACCGTGCCGATCGCGGCGGCGATGAAATCGAGCAGCGGGGCGAAGTTGTCGAGGATGTAATTGACGGCACTGTCGACGCCGTCACCGATATCGAATGTCATGGATTTTCTCCGGGTCGGCGGGATCAGGCGGTGCGGTCAAGCGCCTCGAGAAGCGCGGACTTGCTGATGGAGCCGAGGTAGCGGTTGGCCTCGTCGACGACCGGAACCGGAAAGGCACTGGCGGCGACCTTGCCGAGGACATTGGCGAGGTTTTCCGATGCGGGGATTGGCTCTACCCCCGGCAGGAAGGCGCGATGGTAGGGATCGCTCGCGCCGTCCCGGGTGGTCGAGACCAGCGAGGTGCGGCTGACCATGCCGTGGAAGGTCTTGTCGCGGCCGAGGATGATGGCGACGTCCCTGTCGAAATGCTCCATGCGCTCCAACGCAGCGGCGGCGGAGACGCCCTGGCGCTCGATGATCGTCACCTGCGTCTTGCGGGCGACATCCCCGGCGCGGAAGACCTGCGAGAGGTCGACATTGCGGAAGAAGGAGCGGACGTAATCGTTGGCGGGCTTCAGCACGATCTCGTCGGGTGTGCCGACCTGTACGACCGCGCCGTTCTGCATGATGCAGATGCGGTCGCCGATGCGCATGGCCTCGTCGAGGTCGTGGCTGACGAAGACGATGGTCCGGCTGTGCTCGGCCTGAAGGCGCACCAGCTCGTCCTGCATTTCCGTGCGGATAAGGGGGTCAAGCGCGGAAAAGGCTTCGTCCATCAGGAGAACGCTTGGCTCGCCGGCAAGCGCCCGGGCGAGGCCGACACGCTGCTTCATGCCGCCGGAGAGCTGATCTGTGCGGCTGTCGTCATAGCCTTCCAGCCCGACAGCCCGCAGCGCCGCGCCGGCGCGCTGCCTGCGCTCGGTCTCGCCAATGCCCGCAACTTCCAGACCGAAGGCAGCATTGTCGATGACGTTGCGGTTCGGCAGCAGCGCGAAGGATTGGAAGACCATGCTGATGTCGCGGCGCCGGAGTGCGATGAGCTCGCTGCGCGGCATGCGCGCCACGTCGCGGCCCTCGATCTCGATCGCCCCCGATGTCGGCTCGATCAGCCGGTTGATGAGGCGCAGCATGGTGGATTTTCCGGAGCCCGAAAGTCCCATGATGACGAAGATTTCGCCGGTGCGGATATCGAAGCTGGCGTTGTTGACGCCGATGGTGCAGCCTGTGGCCGCGTGGATATCCGCCTTCGTCTTGCCGGCCTTCAGAAGGGCAAGAGCCTTGTCTGGCCGCTCGCCGAAAACCTTGAAGACATTCTTGATACTGATCTTGATCTCCGGGTCGTTTGCCGAAGAACCGCTCTCAGTTGCAAAAGCCATATTGTCCTGGGCCCGGCTCCGGAAGCGGGGCACTCTCCTTTGTTGATTGTCAGCTGATGACGCACTCAGCGGTATGGAATACGCGCAGGCCAAGAGGCTTCGCAAAAACGATAGCGCGTCGCAATATGGACATTGTTTGGCACATTGATGCCGTAATGTCCACAGTGTAAGAAAAAAATACTATTTCCTAGTCGATTATAGCGCGATATCGAAAAGGATTTGTCGTGAACTTCTATCGGGCTAGGCGTTTGGGTTGTCCGTGGCGTATGCCTCTTGCGCCGTCGTTGGTAGGCCACAAAAAGCGGTGTGGCATGAGCAGTCGCGTGCATGCCGAACATCGGCCGGCTCCAGGGGGTACGCGGGCTCGTACGGAAAACATGCCTTGTCGGGACAGCACAGGGGTTCTTTTTACGGCGAAGGTCTTGCCGAAGAGGCGAGGGTATAAGAAAAAGACTGGCGTATCAGGCGGTTGGTTGCGTTGCGGATTTCTTTCCCTTCGCGCGGTAACAAAGTCGTGTTCCCGAACGTAGAGAAGGAAACGGTGAAACAAGCGGCGCGTGAAGAGGAATGGGCAGCATGGTTGCGGCTCGCCATCGAGGGCGATGCGCAGGCCTACAACCGTTTTCTCACGGCTGTAACGCCGCATCTGCGTGCCATGGCGCGACGGCGTTGCGATCAATATGGCGCGCCGCCGAGCGAGGCGGAGGATGTGGTGCAGGAAGTGCTGCTTGCCATTCACCTGAAGCGCGGCACCTGGGATCCCGCCCGGCCGCTCGGCCCCTGGCTGACGACGATCGTGCGCAACAAGCTGGTTGACAGTCTGCGCCGTCGCGGCAGGCATGGCAGCGTGCCGATCGACGACGTTTCCGATTTCCTGGAGGCGGCGGACGAGACGCACGAGGCCGCCGACCGCCTCGACACGGAGACGGTGCTGGCGCGGTTGAAGGATCCGCAGCGCGATATCGTCCGCTCGATCTCGATCGAAGGGGAGGGTATCCGCGAGACGGCGGCGCGGTTGAAGATGACGGAGGGCGCGGTGCGCGTCGCCCTCCACCGGGCGCTGAAATCGCTGGCCGCCTTCTATCGGAGCGACTGACATGAAGACCGATGAGCTGATCACCCTGATGACGCAAGACGCGCCCGTTCGCCTGCGCTATGGCCGGGCGATCGGCACCGCGCTTGCGGTGGGTGTCGTGTTCTCCGCCGTGCTGCTCATTGCCACCGTCGGCCTGCGACACAACATGGCGACGGTCTTCGAGACGGCGCGGGTCTGTTTCAAGATAGGGGTGACGCTGGTGCTTGCCGTGCTTGCGGCGCGGCTGGCCATGCGCATCGGGCGACCGGGTGTGGCGATCCGCCTGCCGGCCCTGCTGCTTGCCTTGCCGGTGATGATGGTCGTAGCCGCCGTCGTGATGGAGCTTTCCGTATTGCCTCAAGGTACATGGGCGGCCAGCATGGTCGGCGAGAATGCGCTTTTCTGCCTGCTTTTCGTGCCCATTCTGTCGCTTGCCCCACTGGCCGGCCTGTTTTGGGCGCTTCGGCGGGGAGCGCCGGAGAACCCGGCAATGGCGGGCGCGGCGGCCGGATTTGCTGCCGGCGCCATTGCCGCGGCAATCTATGCCTGGCACTGCCCGGACGACAGCCCACTTTTCCTTGCCACCTGGTACACGATCGGTATCGCTATCGTTACTGGCGCCGGGGCACTGCTCGGCCGCCGCTGGCTGCGGTGGTAGGGATCGTTTGCCGAAGGCGCCGCGGCGCAGAGGGGGCTTGCGCCTCCGGAGCTGCCCCGGACGCGCGGGCTTTTGGACAGATGTTCCGCTCTTTCTGTTTCATGCGTTGCCAAGCCCATAGCGGGCTGCGGCGCGGGCAAGCGAGAGGTTCGGCCGCAGGGCGTCACGGGCTGCAAGGTAGGCGTCCAGATCGGCCGTGTCCGGAAGGGAGGGAACGGTCAGCGCCTCGCCGAGATCAAGGCCGGCCAGTGCGGCATCGACCATCTCCTCGACGTCCATGACCATGGCTGCCGGCAGGGTTTCAAGCTTTTCTTCCTCCCAGATCGCGGTGCGTGTGATGCCCGGCAAAACGCCCTGCACCCGGACGCCGGCCGGGGAAAGCTGCGCTTGCAGCGCCTCGGTGAAAGCGAGGACGTAGGCCTTCGTGGCCGGATAGACGGCGGTGAAGGCGGCCGGCATGAGTGCGGTGACCGAGGTTATGTTGATGATCGTACCCCTGCCTGTGGCGGCAAGCCGCGGAGCGATCGCTGCGGCAAGGCGGGTGACGGCGAGGATGTTGAGGTTGATCATGCCGGTGACGTTCACGGGGTCCAGTTCGGTGATCATGCCTTCCCCGGCGATGCCGGCATTGTTGACGAGGCCGGTGATGGCGGCATCCTCGCGCAGGCGGGCTTCGACCGCGGCCAGCCCTTCGGGCCGCGCAAGGTCGGCAGCGAGAGTTTCGACGGCAACGCCGTGGGCCGCCCGCAGCCGCGCGGCAAGCGCCGCCAGTCTTTCGGCACGGCGTGCGACGAGCAGCAGGTTGTGGCCGCGGCGGGCAAGCCGGTCCGCATAGACCGCACCGATGCCGTCGGATGCGCCGGTGACGAGGAAAGTGTCTTTGCTCATGGTCTGTCTCCTTGATAGCGCGTTGGATGAAACGGCGCCGGGCCGGCGCGCTCTGGCGCCGAGGCCCGTGCCGGAAGGCGGTCAGGCATTGATGAAGGCGAGAAGGTCGCCGTTGAACCGGTCCTGGTGGGTCTGCGTCAGGCCGTGATCGGCGCCCTCGTAGACCTTCAGCACGGCATGTTCGACGATCCGGACGGTCGACAGGGCGGAGGCGCCGATCGGCACGATCTGGTCGTCGTCGCCGTGCAGCACCAGCGTCGGCTTGTCGAAGGCCTTGAGATCCTGGTGGAAATCGCTTTCGGAGAAAGCGCGGATGCTGTCGAGCTGGCCCTTGAGGCCGCCCATCATGCCCTGCCGCCAGAACTCCTCGCGAATACCTTCGGAAAGGACCGCACCATCTCTGTTGTAGCCGTAGAAAGGAATGGTCACGTCCTTGAAGAACTGGCTGCGATTGTCATAGGTGCCCTTGCGGATGCCGTCGAAGACATCGATAGGCAGGCCACCGGGATTGGCTTCCGTCTTCAGCATCAGCGGCGGAACGGCGCCGATCAGTGCGACCTTGGCGACGCGGTCCGTGCCGTGGCGGCCGATATAGCGGGTGACTTCGCCGCCGCCCGTGGAATGGCCGACAAGGATGACGGCGCGGAGGTCCAGCTGCTCGATCAACTCTGCCAGGTCATCGGCATATTGGTCCATGGTGTTGTTGTGCCAGACCTGGTCGGACCGGCCGTGGCTGCGGCGGTCGTGGGCGATGGTGCGAAAACCCTGATTGGCGAAGAACACCATCTGTGCGTCCCAGGTATCGGCGCTGAGCGGCCAGCCGTGAGAGAACAGGATGGGCTGGCCGTCGCGCGGACCCCAGTCCTTGTAGAAGATATGCGTGCCGTCCCGGGTTGTGATCGTGCTCATTGGTCTGTCTCCTTTTGTCGAGGGCTTGATTGCCTCCCGTGTGAATAGAGATACTCTGGCGTGTGTCCGGGCTGGATGGGCGCTTCTGACAGAAGGCGAGCCGAAACTGACAAAAGGCGGGAGATGCGCAATGGAAGTCGGATTGATGCTCTACCGGGATTGCCAGGCTGCGATGGTGCACGGCATCACGGACCTCTTCGCCATCGCGTCGATCTTCTCGCGTGATCGCGGCGGACCCGCCGTGCGGGTCAGCCATTGGCGCATGGATGCGGAAGGGCGCTTTTCCCGCAGCCATGACACCGATCCCGGTGCTCCCGGAACGCCGGATATCCTCGTCGTGCCGGGTCGGCTGACAGGGCCGGCCGAAGCGGAGGAGGCGGCGCCTTACGCCCGCTGGCTGCTGGACCGCCACGGCCAGGGGGCAACGCTTGCCTCCACCTGTGGCGGGACGTTCATCCTGGCGGCGACGGGCCTGCTTACCGGCCGCCCCGCCACCACGCACTGGCTGTTTGCCGAGCGGTTTCGCGAACGATTTCCCGATGTGCGACTGGAGGCGGACAAGATCGTCATCGAGGATGGCGACATCATCACCGCCGGCGGGCTGATGGCCTGGACCGATCTCGGCTTGCGCATCGTCGATCGCCTGCTCGGCCCCTCCGTGACAATCGAGACGGGCAAGTTCCTGTTGGTCGATCCGTCCGGACGCGAACAGCGGCATTACAGCAATTTCGCGCCCCGCCTCACCCATGGCGATGAGGCGGTGCTGAAAGTGCAACACTGGCTGCAAGAACGAGGCGGCCGGCCCACCAGCATCGCCGACATGGCCGGCCATGCGCGGCTGGAGGAGCGCACCTTCCTGCGCCGCTTCAAGACGGCGACCGGCATGAAGCCGATCGAATATGTGCAGCACCTGCGGATCGGCAAGGCGCGGGAGCTGCTGGAGTTCACGCGACGCACCGTCGATCAGATCGCCTTTGCGGTGGGCTACGAGGACGCGGCCGCGTTCCGCCGTGTGTTCCACCGCATCCTCGGTCTCTCTCCGGGCGAATATCGCAGCCGGTTCTCGGTGGCTGTGGCGGCGTGAGCCCGGGGGGCGCCTCTTCTTTGCCCCGGCGCAAAGACCGGCTGCTCTTCTCCTGCAAGGGTTGGCGAAAACTGGAAACGCCAACCCTTGCAAAGGAGCCAGGATGCAAACGCTTTCTCTTGACCGGACCGTGACGTCGATTGCCGCGGAACTGCCGGGCGCTGCCGATCTGTTCCGTCGATCGGCCATCAACTTCTGCTGTGCGGGCGATATCCCGCTTCGTGCCGCGGCCGAGCGGGCGGGGCTTTCGCCGGAAGACCTGCTAGCCACGCTGGAAGCACTCGAACGGTCGGCCGGCCGGGATGCGCCGGAGGAGACGGAGCCGCTCATCGAGCATCTCCTCAGCCGCTATCACGAGACCCATCGGCAGGAACTGGCTTTCCTTATCCCGCTTGCCGAGAAGGTCGAGCGGGTCCACGGGGACCATCCGGCCGCGCCCTCGGGGCTTGCCGCGGCGCTGACCGCGCTGCGCGACGAACTGGAAGGTCACATGATGAACGAGGAACAGGTGGTTTTCCCGATGATGCGTCGGGGCGGGGCCGCCCGGATCAACCAACCGGTCGCACAGATGCGCCGCGAACACGACGATGCCGTGCGACTTCTCCACGATATCGAGCATGCCGCCCACGGCATGGCCCTGCCATCGGGCGCCTGCGGTTCGTGGACGGCGCTTTATACCGGGCTGAGAAAGCTCACCGACGATCTCGTGATGCACATGCATCTGGAAAACACGGTGCTCTTTCCGCGCTTCGAGGCGCCTGCCGCCTGAGGGCGAAAGCCCGGCGCTGCTGCTGCTGCTCGGTGAGTGGTGGCGTCGACGGCTGTCCGGGCCGAGGTTGGCGAACCATCGACCTCTGCCCGCCGGCTGCGTCCTTCGGCCTGTCAGCTCTTTCAGCGGCCCGTTCGAAGGGCAGATATGCAATCGAGGATCCGGGCGGCATAAGTTTGCGCCCGGGCGCGGCCCGCTTCGTCCGGAAGGCGTTCGGCAAGATCGAGGTAGGCGTCGAGCAAGACTTCGCTCAAAGCCCGCGGGGCTTCCAGCACGGCCGGGTCCAGTGAAACGAGTGCCGGCGACAGCGGGTGGTGGGTAAGGGCCTTTGCGCGGGCACTGGCCTGAGCCGACAGGCCCGCGAGCGTGGCCCCGGCTGATCCCGGCACGTCTTCGACGGCCCTAGCGGCAAGCAGCGTCGATAGGCGCTCCTCAAGGGTGGTGAGCGTCCACTGCTGCGCCTTTCCGGATATTGCTTCGCGCTGGAGATGGAAGGCACGCCGCCGTTCCTGCCGCAAGGTCGCGATATGCGACAGTTCCTCGCGCGCCATCTGTTCGGCCGCCTCGCGCAGCGGGGCGGAGGGGCTGCGGGAGGCGAGATAGGTCCAGAAGGTGAAAGCACGTTCCTCGTTGCGCACGGCGATCGAGAAGACGCGGTAGGCGCTGATGAGTTCCGGTGCGACAAGGGAAGCGCCTTCGTCGTCGAAGGTCGGGTCGAGGCTCCAGCGCACCGCGGACGGGTCCGGTTCCTTGCCGGTCGTGCGCTGCGACCAGTAGCCGACATTGCCGAGATGGCCGCTCTCCTCCTCCACCAGCTTTTCGAAGACCGCGGCAAGGTCGGGCCGGTCTTCTCTCCTCATGCGATCGGCGAGTGAGGCATAGCCCGCGATGGCCTCCTGCTCCATCGCCGCGGCGATCGCAAAAAGCTCTTCCATGGTTTCAACGGTGCCCGAAGGCTCGTTCCCGAGTAGCGGCATCGGCAGCATCTCCCTTGCATGCGCCACTCTCCCATCGTGGATCGCTGCGGTGTTTGTGCTGCAACAAATTGCGCGCAGGTATCTTGCCTAGAATGCCGGCATCGATACTCGATTGCCGGAATACGCCACCTTGACGGACTGCCCGCAGACCCTATCCCGCAAAACGACGCGTCCCGCCGTCTGGTTGAGATGGGTCCTGCTGGTGCTGTTCACCCTGCTGGCGGCGATGCCGGTCGTGTCGATGGCAGAGGCCGCCTCCCGGCTAGCGGAGTACCTGCCGAAAGCACAACCATCGGATCTCTTTCCCGGTGCTGACCGCTTCGGCGAACCGGCAGGCGAACCACCGATCGCCCCGGTCTGGCGAGGCGAAGTTCTCGCCGGCTACGCTTACCTCAATTCCGATTTCACCAGCGCGACCGGCTATTCGGGCAAGCCGATCCACATCCTCGCCGGCATCGACCCGCAGGGTGTGCTGCGCGGCTTCAAGCTGGTCCATCACCAGGAACCGATCGTCCTCATCGGCATTCCCGAGGAGAAGGTGGTTGCCGCGCTCGACACACTGATCGGCCGCGATATCGGCCGTGTCGCCGCAGGCGCGGAACGCCCGCCCCAGGTCGACATCGTCAGCGGTGCGACGGTGACGGTGCTCGTCATGGGCGACAGCGTCGTGCGCTCGGCCGTGCGGCTCATCCGCAGCGGGCGACTGGGGGGCGATGTTGCGGTAGGTGCAGCGCCACCGGCCGAAATCCGCAAGCTCAAGACGGAAGCCGGCGCGGCCCGTTCCTGGGAGGAACTCGTCGGCGACGGCTCCATCCGCGGCCTAGGCCTGTCTGTCGGCGAGGTGAGCGAGGCTTTCGTACGCGCCGGCGAGGACAAGGCCGCGCAGCATCCCGAAACGCGCAGCCCCGAAGATCGCTTCATCTCGCTCTACGTCGCGCCCGCCAGCGTGCCGGAAATCGGCCTCAGCCTGCTCGGCAAGGAAGGCTATGAGCGGTTTCGCGCAAAGCTGCGGCCGGGCCAGCAGGCCATTCTCGTTGCCGGTGACGGGGCCTATTCGTTCAAGGGCTCGGGTTATGTGCGCGGCGGCATCTTCGATCGCATCGAGCTGATGCAGGACGGGCAGGGCGTTCGGTTCCGCGACCGCGGGCACACGCGACTTGCCGATATCGCCGCCGAAGGCGCGCCGCATTTCCGGGAAATTGCGCTCTTCACCGTGCCGGAGGATTTCGTCTTCGACGTGACGGCGCCCTGGGAGCTGCAATTGCTGGTGCAGCGCTCCTGGAGCGTGCGCGACAAGGCCGTCCTGCCCTTCGACCTCGGCTACAGCCTGCCGGATCGCTACGTCACTGTCGAAAAGGCGAAGCCGGTGCCGGTCGCCATGGCCGAAGCCGAACCGCAGGCTGCGGCACCGTTCGCAGACGAGAGTGAGCCGCTCTGGATGCAGATGTGGCGCATGAACACGGTTGAGATCGGTATCACGACCTTCGCGCTGCTGCTGCTCACCGTCATCTTCTTCTTTCAGGACTGGCTCGTTCGCCGTCCCGTGCTGCATGTCTGGGTGCGGCGCTCCTATCTCGCCTTCGTTCTCGTCTGGCTCGGCTGGTATGCCAATGCGCAGCTTTCCGTCGTCAACGTCCTGACCTTCACCAATGCGCTGATCACCGGCTTCAACTGGGAGTTCTTCCTCTCCGCGCCGCTGATCTTCATCCTCTGGGCGACAGTAGCCGCGGGGCTCCTCTTCTGGGGGCGGGGGCCGTTCTGCGGCTGGCTCTGCCCGTTCGGCGCCCTGCAGGAACTCACCAACAATTTCGCGCAATGGCTGAAGGTGCCGCAGATCAAGGTGCCGTTCTGGCTGCACGAGCGGCTGTGGCCGGTGAAGTACATCCTCTTCCTCGGCCTGTTCGGCCTGTCGTTCTACTCGGTCGCGCTCGCTGAGGTCTTTGCCGAGGTCGAGCCGTTCAAGACGGCGATCATCCTGAAGTTTGCCCGTGACTGGCCCTTCGTGATCTTTGCGCTGACGCTGCTCTCGCTCGGCCTCTTTATCGAGCGCTTCTATTGCCGCTACCTCTGCCCGCTCGGCGCCGCGCTCGCCATTCCCGGCCGCATCCGCATGTTCGAATGGTTGAAGCGGTGGCCCGAATGCGGCTCTCCCTGCCAGCGCTGCGCCAAGGAATGCCCCGTGCAGGCCATCCATCCCGAGGGGCAGATCAACGTCAACGAATGCATCTACTGCATGCACTGCCAGGAACTCTACCACGACGACCATCGCTGTCCGCACATGATCCAGGTGCGGCTGAAGCGGGAGAAGTTCGAGCGGCTGTCCTCGCCCGCAACACGCGGGCCGGGGCCGGCTCCGCCGGTCATCACCCACAGGGGCGTCGCCATCGAGAAACCCGATCCGGCTGCCGGATCGCCGAACTGACACCAGAACAAGGAGAGGTGCCATGTCACAGGATGAAACGAAAGCAGGTCTGAGCCGCCGCCAATTGCTCGGTTCCACGGCCGTCGCGGCGGGGGCGGTGGGAACCGGTGCGCTCGCCCTCGGCAGCATCACCGCGGCGCCCGCGCTCGCACAGGCCGCTGCCAGCGGCAATTACGAGGTCAAGCCGGGCGAACTCGACGAGTATTACGTCTTCTTCTCCTCCGGCCAGACGGGCGAGGTGCGCATCCTCGGCCTTCCCTCAATGCGTGAGCTGATGCGCATCCCGGTCTTCAACCGGTGCAGCGCCACCGGCTGGGGGCAGACCAACGAGAGCCTGAAGATCCTGACAGAGGGCATGCTGCCGGAATATCGCGAACTGATGAACAAGCGCGGCGCCGCCGCCTATCTCAACGGTGACCTGCATCACCCGCACCCCTCCTTCACCGAGGGGACCTATGACGGCCGCTATCTCTTTGCCAACGACAAGGCGAATACCCGCGTCTGCCGCATCCGCCTCGACGTGATGAAGTGCGACAAGATCGTGCAGCTGCCCAACCAGCACACGGTCCATGGCCTGCGCGTCCAGAAATATCCGAAGACCGGCTACGTCTTCTGCAACGGCGAGGATCGCGTGCCGATCCCGAACGACGGCAAGGTGCTCGACGACAAGTCGCATTACCGCTCGATCTTCTCGGCCGTGGACGGCGAGACGATGAAGGTCGCCTGGCAGATCATGGTGGATGGCAACCTCGACAATGTCGATGCCGACTACCAGGGCAAATATGCCTTCTCCACCTGCTATAATTCGGAGGAGGGCGTGAACCTTGCCGAGATGATGGAGGCCGAGCAGGACTGGGTCGTCGTGTTCAACCTGAAGCGCATCGAGGAGGCGGTTGCCCGCGGCGACTTCACCGAGATGGGCGGGGTGCCGGTTCTCGATGGGCGCAAGGGCTCGCCGTTCACCCGCTACATCCCGATCTCCAACGGCCCGCACGGCATGAACACCGCGCCTGACGGCATCCATATCGTCGCCAACGGCAAGCTCTCGCCGACTGTGACCGTCATGGATGTGCGCACCTTCGACGATCTGTTCGAAGACAAGATCCAGCCGAAGGAGACGATCGTCGCCGCGCCGGAGCTCGGTCTCGGCCCGTTGCACACGGCCTATGACGGCAGGGGCAATGCCTATACGACGCTCTTCATCGACAGCCAGATCTGCAAGTGGAACATCGAGGATGCCAAGCGCGCCTACAAGGGCGAAAAGGTCGATCCGATCCGCCAGAAGCTCGACGTGCACTACCAGCCCGGCCATAACCACACCTCCATGGGCCAGACCAAGGATGCGGACGGCAAGTGGCTGATCTCGCTCAACAAGTTCTCCAAGGACCGGTATCTCAACGTCGGCCCGCTGAAGCCGGAGAATGACCAGCTCATCGATATCTCCGGCGACGAGATGGTGTTGGTGCACGACAATCCGACCTTCGCCGAACCGCATGACGCCACCATCGTCCACCGCTCGAAGATCGATCCGGTGCATGTGTGGAAGCGCGACGACCCGTTCTTCGCCGATGCGGTGAAGCAGGCCGCGGCCGACGGCATCGACCTGATGGCCGACAGCGAAGTGATCCGCGACGGCAACAAGGTGCGCGTCTACATGACCTCCGCCGCGCCGGCCTTCGGGCTGGAGACCTTCTCCGTCAAGCAGGGCGACGAGGTGACGGTCTACGTCACCAATATCGACGAAGTCGAAGACCTCAGCCACGGCTTCTCCATCATCAACTACGGCCTCAACATGGAGGTGGCTCCGCAGGCGACGGCTTCGGTAACCTTTATCGCCGACAAGCCCGGCGTCTACTGGTACTACTGCTCGTGGTTCTGCCATGCCATGCACATGGAGATGAAGGGTCGCATGTTCGTCGAGCCGCAGGCGGCCTGACGTGACAGCCTGTTCCGTCATGACGAGGATTGTGGTGGCGGCCCTTGCGGCCGCCCTCGCACCCGTTTTCGCGTGGGCGGAGACCGTCTCCGTTCCCTCCGGCGCGGAGAACCTGCAGGCGGTTCTGGATGCCGCCCGACCGGGGGATGTGATCCGGCTGGAGGCGGGTGCGCATCGCGGTCCTCTGCTGATCGCCACGGCATTGACGCTGGAAGGCGAGGGTGGTGCGGTGCTCTCGGGTACGGGCATGGGCAGCGTCGTCACTGTCACCGCGCCCGGCGCAGTAGTGCGCGGGCTTGAAATCCAGGGTTCCGGCACGGATATCGGCGCGCTCGATTCCGGCGTCTTCCTTGACAAGACCGCGACCGGAGCGATTGTCGAGAACAATCGGATCACCGGCAATCTCTACGGCGTCTATATAAGGGGCGCCAAGGACGCGCTGGTGCGCGACAACCGGATCGAGGGCATGCGCGAGGGGCGCTCGGCGGAGGCCGGCAACGGCGTGCACCTGTGGAATGCGCCGGGGGCGAAGGTGATCGGCAACGACATCCGCTTCGGCCGAGACGGCATCTTCACCAATGCCAGCCGTCGCAACGTCTTTTCCGGCAACCGCATGCGCGACCTGCGTTTTGCCATCCACTACATGTATACGAATGAAAGCGAGATCAGCGACAATATCTCGACCGGCAATTCCGTCGGTTACGCCATCATGTATTCCGACCGACTGACCATCACCGGCAATGTCTCCGATGGCGATCGCGATCACGGGCTGCTGCTCAACACCGCGAAGGGCTCGACGGTCTCCGGCAACCGGGTGAAGGGACGGATGCAGCCGGTTTCCCGCTGGATCAATGCCGGCCGCCAGAGCGACACACATGGTGTGACCATGGAGAGCGATACCGGTCACGACGTCGCGGACCAGCGCCTCGGCCCGGAGAAATGCGTCTTCATCTACAATGCCAACCGCAACCGCTTTTCCGGCAACCGCTTCGAGAATTGCGCGATCGGCATCCATTTCACGGCGGGTTCCGAGGGTAACCGCATGAGTGGCAATGCCTTCATCCGCAATCGCAATCAGGTCAAATATGTCGGCACGCGCTACCTCGACTGGTCGGCGGAAGGGCGCGGCAACTACTGGAGCGACAACCCCGCCTTCGATCTCGACGGCGACGGTATCGCCGATACGCCTTACCGGCCGAACGATCTCGTCGACCGGGTTCTGTGGACCGCGCCGCAGGCGAAAATCCTCACCAACAGTCCGGCCGTGCAGGTCATCCGGTGGGCGCAGAACCAGTTTCCGGCGCTCCTGCCCGGCGGCGTGGTCGACAGCCGTCCGCTGATGGCCCCGCCGGGCGAAGGAATGTGAATGCCATGACCCACCGCATCGACATCCAGGCTGTTTCCAAGGCCTTCGGCGCCTTCACGGCCGTACGCGACGTTTCCTTCTCGCTCGCCGAAGGCGAGATTGTTGCGCTGGTCGGCCACAACGGCGCGGGCAAGACGACGCTGATCAAGCTGATGCTCGGCCTTCTCCGCCCGACCGCCGGCACTGTTCGTGTGCTCGGGGGCGATCCGGCGGCTGATCCTGCCGTGCGGGCGCATCTCGGCTACCTGCCGGAAAGCGTGTCCTTCAATCCGGCCCTGACCGGCCGCGAGACGCTGGCCTTCTATGCTGCGCTGAAGCGCGCGCCGCACCGCCAAATCATCGAGTTGCTCGAACGGGTCGGTCTGGCACAGGCCGCCGACCGGCGCGTGCGCACCTATTCCAAGGGCATGCGGCAGCGGCTCGGGCTGGCGCAGGCGCTGCTCGGCGCGCCGCAGGTCCTCCTGCTCGACGAGCCGACGACCGGCCTCGACCCTGCACTCCGCCGCGATTTCTATGGTTTCCTCGACGAACTGCGGGCAGGCGGCGCGACGATCCTGCTTTCCTCCCATGCGCTCAGCGAGCTGGAGGGGCGGGCCGACCACATCGTCATCATGGGGCAGGGCGTCAAGATCGCGGATGGTTCGCTGGATGCGCTGCGCAGCATCGCGCGGCTGCCGACGCGCATCCGCGTGCGCCTTGCCGGGGGCGAAGAAAGACGGCTTGAAGGGGAAGCGGACTGGCGGCCGGTCAACGGCCACATGCTGGAGATAGAGGCTGCGCCGGAGGACAAGGTGGCGCTGCTGCGCGCCGCCGTCGGTGCCCGCATCGCCGATCTCGACGTGACGCCGCCGACGCTCGACGAACTCTACGCCCATTTCCAGGACAGGCAGCGGGAGACCGGCCAATGAGGACCATCCTCGTCATCGCGCGCAAGGAAATCCAGGAGGGCCTGCGCAATCGTTGGGTCCTCGCGACCACGCTGCTTCTGGCAACGCTTGCGCTCACCCTCACCTTCCTCGGCAGCGTACCCACCGGCAATGTCGGGGCAAGCGCGCTCGACGTGATCGTCGTCAGTCTGTCGAGCCTGTCGGTGTTCCTCGTGCCGCTTATCGCGCTCCTCATCTCGCACGACGCCATCGTCGGGGAGGCGGAACGGGGCACGCTCCTCCTGCTGCTCAGCTATCCGCTGGCGCGTTTCCAGGTGATCGCCGGCAAGTTCATCGGGCATCTGGCAATCCTCGCTTTCGCAACGTTCATCGGCTACGGCGCGGCGGCGCTGGCGCTCGGCCTTGGCGGTAGCGCCGGGCTCGTCGCCGGCTGGCCGGCCTTCGTGCTCCTGATCGGTTCCTCGGTGCTGCTCGGCGCGGTCTTCATCGCCATCGGCTATCTCGTCAGCACGCTCGCCGGCGAGCGCGGTACTGCGGGCGGCATTGCCGTCGGTGTCTGGCTCGTCTTCGTGCTGGTCTACGACATGGCGCTGCTCGGCCTTCTGGTCGCCGACCAGGGGCGCACGGTCACAGGCGGGCTGCTCAATGCCCTCCTTCTGCTCAACCCGACCGATGCCTATCGCCTGCTCAATCTCGGCGGTGAGGCGGGGGCGATCTCGGGCATGGCCGGCGCGGCCTCGCTCAGTGCGCCAGCGCTTGCCGCTGCGCTCGTGCTGTGGGTAGCGCTGCCGCTTGCTGCCGCCATGCTGGTCTTTTCAAGGAGAGAGGCATGAAGCGCATCCTCGCCACCTTCGTTCTCGTCCTCGTCGCGGGCTGTTCGGAACGGCAGGTCGAGACGCCGCAGCCTTTCGCCCTGACGCAGGAGGCGATCGGTCGCTATTGCGGCATGAACGTGCTCGAGCACGAAGGCCCCAAGGGCCAGATCATCCTGTCGCAGATCCCCGAGCCGATCTGGTTCTCCTCGGCGCGCGACGCGGTCGCCTTCACGCTCCTGCCGGACGAGCCGAAAGCCATCGCCGCCATCTATGTGTCCGATATGGGCGCTGCAGCGAGCTGGGCGCAGCCCGGTGCGGAAAACTGGATCGACGCCCGCACCGCCTTTTATGTGATCGGCAGCACGCAGCGTGGTGGCATGGGTGTCGCCGAGACCATTCCCTTTTCCAGGGAAAGGGACGCGCGCGACTTTGCCGGAAAACATGGCGGCGAGGTGGTCGGCTTCCCGGATATTCCATCTGGCTATGTGCTGGGTGACGGTCAGGCGAACGACGGCGCCGACCAGCAGCGTGAGGAGGCGGAACAATGATCAAGGGTGCAAGGCCGACCCGTCGCCGTTTCATAAGCCTTTCAGCCGCGGCCGCCGGCACGGCGCTCTGCCCGCTCGGCGCACGCGCCGGGTCTGCGGCTGTCCGCTGGCGCGGCCGTGCCCTTGGCGCCCCGGCGGAAATGATCTTGCATCATCCCGACCGGGCACAAGCCGAACGGCTGATCCGGCGTGTCGTCGTCGAGATCGATCGCCTCGAGCGCATTTTCAGCCTGTACCGGCCGGATTCCGCGCTTGCGACGCTGAATGCCCGGGGTGCGCTCGCTGATCCGCCGGTAGAACTGATAGAACTGCTGGAACAGAGCCATACCGTCTGGGCGCTGAGCGGCGGCATGTTCGATCCCACCGTCCAGCCCTTGTGGCTGCTGCATGTCCGGCACTTCTCGACTCCCGACGCCGACCCGGCCGGCCCCCCGCGCGAGAGCATCGAGGCGGTGTTGGCGCGCACAGGCTTCGAGCATGTCGCCTTCGACCGCAACCGTATCGCCTTTCGCAGGCCGCGCATGGGGCTGACGCTGAACGGTGTCGCGCAGGGCTATATCACCGATCGGGCGGTGGACATCCTGCGCGCCGGCGGTGTGTTACATACGCTCGCCGATCTCGGTGAGGTACGCGCCCTCGGGCCGCGTGAGAACGGCACACCCTGGCACGCTGGTATCGCCGGGACAGACATACGCGTCGATCTCGTAAACCGCGCGATCGCGACCTCCGGAACGAACGGTTTCCGCTTTGCCGGGCCGGGCTCTCCGAGCCATCTGCTCGATCCCAGAACCGGTGTTTCGGCTGGCCGTCATGACAGCGTCAGCGTCGTCGCGCCGACCGCCGCAGCCGCCGACGCTCTTTCCACGGCCTTCAGCTTCATGGATGGCGACGGGATCGTGACAGCGCTGCGGGCACTTCCGGCAACGCAGGTGCATTTGCATGAGCCGGACGGCAGCTATCGGCATATCGTGTGATGATCCCGGACAGTTGCGGACGGCCGGCAGCGCCGTAGCCGCCCATCAGGCGCCGAGCATCACGACACGGTTGCGGCCCGTCCGTTTGGCTTCATAGAGTGCATTGTCTGCCCTGAGGATCGCCGAGCCGAAGGGTTCGTCCGATGGGTCCGCAAGCGTGGCGCCGATGCTGACGCTGACTGGGATCACGGCGCCTTCGATATCGAAGGGCGAAGCATGGATCGCCATGCGGATGCGCTCAGCCAGTGTCACGGCCGCTCCCGGCTCCTCGGCTGCCAGCAAGACCGCGAATTCCTCGCCGCCAAGCCGTGCAAAACGGTCGCCCGATCGCACGACCTCCTGGCAGCGACGGGCGAACTCCATGAGGACAAGGTCGCCTGCGCGGTGGCCATGCGTGTCGTTGATCGATTTGAAATGATCGATATCCAGCATGAGCACGCCCATGGACGCCGCGCCGCTCGATCTGGAGAATATCTCTTCCGCTTCCTCGAAGAAGCGTCGGCGGTTGAGGATGCCGGTCAGCGGGTCGGCATTGGCAAGCACCTTGAGCTGCTCGGCATAGGCGCGCTCCTTCGTCACGTCGATGTAGAGATTGACGTTGAAGTTGCCGACCGTCCTTTGCCGGAACTGGATGCGCTTCGTCGCGCCGCTGGCCGTCCTGACGTCGAGATCGAAGGGCGTCATCTCGCGGTTCTCGCGCCGGGCGTCTGCGATCGAGGAATGCCATTGTGTGCGGGCATATTCGCGGTATTGCGGATCGGGATAGACGAGGCGCCACCAGTCCTCGATGCTTTCGATCTCGTCCTGAGTATAGCCGAAAAGCGCCTTGAACGTCGAATTGGCGAACTGGATCTGGTCGTCGCTGCTGGCGATTTCGAAGCCGAAGGGCAGCCAGTCCAGAAGCGAGATCATCTGTTCCTGCCAGCCGGCAAGGGAGACGGAACCCTGCGGCGGCGCATCCGTGAAGGTGAACAGGCGCACGAGTTCGCCCTCGATCGCGATCTTGGTGACCTGCACCATCAGCACGCGTTCCTGCGCCTGCACCATGGCCCGGATCAGGAAAGGCTCGCCCGGCACACCGATCGGCGCGACGCTCCATATCTGCGAGAGGAGAATGCTCGCCTCGCGACCGACGAGATCTTCGATGGGCAGGTTCTCGAAGGCTTCCAACCCCAGTCCGAACAGGACCGCGGCATTGGAATTGGCCCGGCGCACATGCAGCGTGCCCTTCTCGACAAGGACCATCGGTGCACCAACGCAGCCCATCCAGAAATCGACGTCCTCACGGGACCTGCCGTAGGGAACATCGTCTGTCTTGGTTCGCTGCGACGCTGTACTGCTCATGCGATCCGATACCCATCGTCCTCTGTGCAAGGCCACAGAGACCTTCCGTGCCCGAAGATAGTCACCTAACGTAAGAAAAGGCTTAAGCGCCCCGCAGATTCCATCTGGCCAAGCCTTCTGCGTTTTCCGACGCTTGCAGCAACGCAGTGCCCTCTCATGCGCAAAACGGTGGCGTCTGGGTCATGCCGGCATTTTTAGGGGTGGGGCGCATTGCGAAATGCGATAGTCCGTGAGCAAAAGGATTTCGGGAAGATCCCGGTCCCCCCGACGGACGGCCGCCAGCCAAGCGAGAACTCAAATGCCGCAACGAGACAAAGACGCAGACGTCGCCATGCCCTCCGATGCGCTGAGGACATATCATCCGGTCTGCGATGCGATTGCGCTCATCCTGCAGCCCTATGCGGAGGTGGTTCTCCACGATCTCTCCAGCGAGACGGTGAGCTACATCGCCAACAACTTCTCGAAGCGGGATCTCGGGGAACCGTCGCTGCTGCACGAAATCGACTTCAAGCCGAACGACCGGACGATCGGGCCTTATGAGAAGGTGAATTTCGATGGAAGGCGGCTGAAATCGGTGAGTGCGGTGTTGCGCGCGCCCGATGACCGGGCGATCGCCATCCTGTGTATCAACATCGACGTTTCGCACATCCAGTCTGCGATCCAGGTGCTGAGCGCCATGTCCACTGTCTCCATCGACCAAGGCAAGCCCGCTGCCCTGTTCAAGGAAGACTGGCATGAGCGGGTCAACGAATATGTGCACGGCTGGACGACGAAGCGGGGCCTTATGATCGCTGACCTCACCCGGGCGCAGAAACAGCAGCTTGTGCGCGAGCTGGCCGAAGACGGCGCCTTCAGCGGAAAGCATGCGGCTGCCTATATCTCGAAGATCCTGCAGATGGGCCGGGCGACGGTTTACAACTACCTTCGCGACACCAAAGCCTGAGCCCCGAACGGCAGAAGGGGCGCCCGCGGGGCGCCCTCTGTGGTGGCGGTCGAGCGGGCGATCAGCGGCCGTAGATCGCCTGTGTGATGACATCGCGGTCAAAATTCGCGCCGCAAAGCAAGATCACGCTCGTCTGGCCGGAAAGGCTGGCTGCAACCTTTTCGAAGCCGGCAAGCGCAAGGGCGGCCGAACCCTCGACGATCATGTTCTCCTCGAGAGCGAGTGTTTTCAGCGCGGCGCGGATGTCGTCCTCGCCGCATTCGACGACCTCGTCCATGGTCGCCATCGAAAGAGGCAGCGTGATCGTGTCGAGATCGATGCCGCCGGCGACGGCATCGGCGAGCGTCTCGTGATGCTCGGTCTCGACCACCCGGCCGGCCGCCATCGATGCCGCCAGCGCC
The DNA here is from genome assembly GCF_029623935.1 of Shinella sp. 838. Lineage (NCBI taxonomy): Bacteria > Pseudomonadati > Pseudomonadota > Alphaproteobacteria > Hyphomicrobiales > Rhizobiaceae > Shinella > Shinella sp. 838. The sequence continues at coordinate 78,636 of NZ_JARSBQ010000013.1, read as the reverse complement.
TTCGAATGGCTCGCGGCGACGCCGTAGAGCTTCGTGCGCGGGCTGAAGGCCTTAAGCACCGCACCGATGCCGCTGATCAGGCCGCCGCCGCCCATCGCGACGAAGACATTGTCGACGCCGGCACACTGTTCGAGGATTTCGAGCGCGATCGTGCCCTGGCCGGCGACGATATCGGGATCGTTGTACGGTGAGACATAGGCGTGCCCTTCGGAGGCAGCGCGTTCCTGGGCGTGCTGTTCGGCAAGGCCGGTCTCCTCGCCGTGCAGGATGACCTCGACGCCGTAGGAGCGGATCTTCTCAAGCTTGGCGGGCACGACGGTTTGCGGCAGCACGACGGTGAGGCTGCGGGAAAGCGCCTTGGAGGCATGCGCCGCGCCGATGCCGTGGTTGCCGGACGAGGCGGTGATCAGCCGCCCGCCCGCGGGCTGGGCGGACATTTTCGACATTGCGCCCCTGATCTTGAAGGATCCGGTGAGCTGGAAGTTCTCCGCCTTGAAGAGCACCGTCGTGCCTTCGGCCTTTCCGGCCTTGCGGGCGGGCAGGAGCGGTGTCTGGTAGATATGGTCACGAATGCGGGCCCTTGCCCGGACGGCGGCGGCCGCGGTTTCGAAGACGATGGTCTGCATGGTTTCCTCGCTGGTCAGTGTTGCGGCCCGATTTGTCGAAGGAATTCCTTCGTACGGGCATGGGATGGATGACGGAAGAACGTTTCGGGATCCGCCTCTTCGAGGATCGTTCCGCGGTCCATGAAGACGATGCGGTCCGCCACGCTTCGCGCGAAGCCCATTTCGTGGGTCACGACGATCATCGTGAGGCCCTGGCGGGAAAGGTCCGTCATGACGTCAAGTACCTCCTTGACCATTTCCGGGTCGAGGGCGGAGGTGGGCTCGTCGAACAGCATGACCTTCGGCTTCATGCACAGGGCGCGCGCGATCGCCACGCGCTGCTGTTGTCCACCGCTGAGCTGACGCGGATAGTTGTCCGCCTTTTCCGTCAGCTGCATGCGCGCCAGCATGGCCAGCGCCTCTTCTTCAGCTACCAGGCGTGGTGTCCGGCGTACCCGCCGCATGGCGAGTGTCAGGTTGTCCAGAACCGTCAGATGTGGAAAGAGGTTGAACTGCTGGAAGACCATACCGACGTCGCCGGCAAGCGCCAGCACGTTGGCACAGTCGGCCGAAAGGCTGTGGCCGGCGATTTCCACGGTGCCACCCTGCCGTTCCTCCAGTCCGTTCAAGCAGCGTACCAAGGTCGATTTGCCAGAACCGGAAGGCCCGCACAGGACGATGCGCTCGCCGGCTGTAACCTTCAAGCTAACCCCGTGCAGGACTTGCGCCGCGCCATAGGATTTGACCAGGTTTTCCGCGATGATCATGACGAGGCTCCAAGGGTAGGTGAGCGCGGATGCACCGTACGGCCGCTCCTGCCGATGGCGGCGGCTCCCGGAATGCGACGTTCGAGAAAGCGGAAGGCGACGCCGAACAGGAAACCGATCGCGAGATAGAGAATGCCGGCGACGATGAAGACCTCGAAGGGTGCGTAGGTTTTCGCCGTGAAGGCGCGTGCCGCTCCCGACATTTCCATGACCGTGACGGCGCTCGCCAGCGAGCTAGCCTTCAGCACAAGGATCAGTTCGTTGCCGATCGAAGGCAGGATCGCCCGGTAGACCTGCGGCAGGAGCACATCGCGCATGCGGCTGAAGCCTGAGAGACCGAGCGAGATGGAGGCCTCCGCCTGGCCGGGTGGAAGCCGCCTCAGGCCGCCGGCGACGATCACGGCGACATAGGCTGCGGAATTGAGGCCGATGGCGATGATTGCGCAGTTCACGGGCTCGCGGATGATCGGCCAGATCACGCTGGCGCGCACCGCATCGAACTGGGCGAGGCCGTAGTAGAGGCTGAAGAGCTGAACGAGGAGGGGGCTGCCGCGCACGAGGAACGTGTAGATCGTTGCCGGCCAGCGCAGCAGCGGGGACCTCGCTGTTAGCCCCAGCCCGAGCGGCAGGGCGAGGATCTGGCCGAGTAGGAAACTGGCCAGGGTAACGATCAGCGTCAGCTTCAGGCCGGCATAGACGATGGGGATGGACTGCAGGAGGATCTCGGAGGACATGGTGCTCACCGTCCGACCGTCAGGCGTCGATTGCCATAGGCGAAGATCGCCATAGAGACGCTGGTGATGGCCACATAGAGGCCGGCGACGATGAGGTAGAAGGTCATGGGCGATTGCGTCGCGCCTGCCGCCACGACGCCCTTGCGCATCAGCTCCTCAAGCCCGACGATCGAAACCAGCGCGCTTTCCTTGAGAATGATGAGCCATTGGTTGCCGAGACCGGGCAGGGCATAGGCGAACATCTGCGGCAGGATGACATGCCGAAATGTTGCGCCGGCGCCAAGGCCGAGGCTCTTGGCCGCTTCCGCCTGGCCGGGCGGGATCGTGTGGAGCGCGCCGCGCAGAATCTCTGTGAGATAGGCGCCGGAAACGAAGGAGAGTGCACAGATACCGGCGCTCAGCGCATCCACCTCGACATAGGCGCCGAATATCCTGCTGAGGAGAACCGTGCCGCCGTAGAAGACGAGGAAGATGACGAGCAGTTCCGGAAGGCCGCGGATGACGGTGACATAGGTGGAGACGCACCAGCGCACCGGCGCATTGCCGAACTCGGCACCGAACACCGCCGCAACGGCAATCACGAGGCCGATGGCAAAACTTCCGAAAGCCACTTCGAGCGTGACGAGCAACCCTTCCAGCAAATGTGGAAGATAAGCGAGGATAAGAGACATGGGTCGACCCTGGGGGCCATGCGCCGCATCTGGCGCGAGGCATGGCCCTGTCCGCTGTTAGCCCTTGAAGGAAAGATCGTAGCCGAAGAATTTGGTCGAGATCTTCCCGATCGTTCCATCGGAGATCATGTCGACGATGGCCTTGTCGACGCGGGCTTTCAGCTCCTCCCGGCCCTGCTTCAGGGCGATGCCCTGCCCGTTGCCGAATTCGGAATAGTCGGCGCTGGTCAGCATCGGGCCGGCAAGCTCAAGCTTGCCCTCGCGAGCCTTCATCAGTTCCTCCCAAACCGACTGCTCGAGAAGGCCGGCATCGATGCGGCCAGCGGCCAGGTCGTCGGCGATCTGCTCGTTGCGCTCATAGAGACGAACGTCGGCATTCTTGAAGTATTTGTTGGCCACGGCCTCATGGGTCGAACCGGTCTGCACGCCGATCGCCTTGCCTTCCAGCGCGGCCTCGAGTTCCGCCTTCGTCTTGGCGACAGCGAGCGCGCCGCCCTTGACGGTTGCGATGTGATAGGGCGCGTCGGCATAGGCCTTTGAGAAATCCACCTGCTTTGCCCGCTCGGCGGTGATCGAGAGGCCGGAAATCACGAGGTCGAACTTGCCGACCTGAAGGCTTGCCAAGAGGCCATCGAAGGACTGGTTCGTCCAGGCGCAGTCTGCGCCGATGCGCTTGCAGATCTCGTCACCGACCTCGCGGTCGAAGCCGACGATATCGCCTGCCGTATTCGTATAGCCCCATGGCGGGAAGTCGGCGCTGGTGCCGATGCGCAGCGGCTCTGCACCGGCGCTCCCGGCGACGATGGCGGCAAGGACGGATGCGATTGCTAGGATTTTCATGTCATTCCCCTTTTCAGTGATGGTTTCTCTAGGTCGGCCCGGCGAAGATCAGGTCGCGGCCCGGATGTCCAATCCGGCGACCCGCTCCAGCACGGTTCTGGCCATGGCGATATCCTGGGTGGCGACCCCGGTGAGATCGGCGATCGTGATCTGCGAAATGGCTTGGCGTCCGCGTGCACGCCCGGAAAGGATGAGGCCGAGCTCGATGCAGTCCTCTGCCTTGATCAGCCCCGCGGCGAAGGCACCGGCGAACTCGCCGTGTTCCAGGCATTGACGGGCGAGATCGACCGCCAGCACATTGGCGCGAGCGACGAGCTCAACCGCCAACTCCTGTTTGCCCGGCGCGTCGGCACCCATGGCGGTGATATGCGTGCCTTCCCGGATCCAGCCGGCTTCGATGAGCGGATGGGCCGAGGGCGTCGTGGTGACGATGACATCGGAGGTGCGGCACATGGCTTCGAGATCGTCTGCCAGCTGGACCGGCAACCCGATCGCCGCGAGGTCCGCCTGGAGGGCTTCGGCCTTGGCACGCGAGCGACCCCAGACATTGATCGTGATCGGCCGGCCGGCGAGGGCGGCCATGGCCCTCGCCTGAAAGCGGGCCTGCGTGCCGGTGCCGACGATGGAGAAGGTTTCGGCATCGTCGCGGCAGAGGGCGAAGGTAGCAACGGCGCCGCCGATGCCGGTTCTCAGATCGGTCAGCCAGCCCTCGTCGTTCAGTGTGGCGATCACCCGGCCGGTCTCGGCCGAGACGGCGACGATAATGCCGTTGCTCGATGGCAATCCCCTGGACGGGTTGTCGTAGAAGCCTGCGGCGATCTTCACGACGAAGACCGGATCGCCTGCGATGTAGCCGTACTTGATGTGGCAGTCGCCGTTTTTGCCGGGAAAGCCGAGATAGCCGACCGGCGGCACGTCCGCGCGCCCGTCCGATATCGCGATGTAGGCATCCCGTATCGCCGCGACCGTTCCGGGGTCGATGCCGATGAGGTTCTGGATGTCGGAACGTGAGAGCTGGATCATGGGCTTCCCGCCTTTTCAGGCAATCAAGGTTTGCAGCCTGCCCCGTTCGGGCACGACATGTCGTGCCCGGCGGAAACCTGGCTGGCCGCAGGTGGCGTGGATTTGTTTACGGGCAACCGGAAGGTCTGGCCGCGGCTGCCGGAGGTGGGGCACTGCAGCGTTTCCGCGACTGGCCTTCATTCCTGCCGGGTACTATAAGGGATAAAACCAAATTGTCTAGTATGGATTTTTCTGTCTAATTGCTGATGTCGGCAAGCGCGGCGATCGCCGTTCCAGCAAGAAGGGTTGCTCCCGGGGCGATGATCGCGTCGTTGAAGTCGTAGGCCGGCTGATGCAGCCGGCCGTCGAAGACCGCCGGACCGTTGCCGATCCAGGCATAGGCGCCAGGGCGGTGAAGCAGGAAGAAACCGAAATCGTCGCCGGCCATCGTGGGGCGCGGGTCTCCCCGATAGGCGGCAAGGCCTGCCTCATGCACGACCGCGCGCATGAGATCCCGTTCCGCCGGCGTGTTTGCCACCGGCGGGCACATGGGATCGTCGAAGGTAAGATCGACGGCACAGGATGCGGTGGCTGCCGCGGAGGCGGCGATGGCGCGCGTACGCTCCCGAAGCAGGGTGAGGGTCTCCATCCGGAAAGCCCGCAAGGTGCCCTTCAGGTCCGCGGACTGTGGAATGATGTTCTGGGTATGCCCGCCGTGGAACGAGCCGACGGTCGCCACGGCCGCCTCGTAGGGATCGACCGCCCGGGCGACGGCCTGCTGGAGGCCGGTGAGAAAATGCCCGCCGGCGAGCAGCGGATCGCCGGAAAGATGGGGCATCGCGGCATGCGCACCCTCGGCGCGGAAGGTGATGTCGAATTCCGATGTGCCGGCCATGACCGGCCCGTCATGCAGCAGGACTTCGCCGGCCGGCATGTCGGGCCAGTTGTGGAGGCCGAAGATCCGTTCGAAAGGAAAGCGCTCAAGCAGCCCGTCCTCGATCATCAGCCGTGCGCCGCCGAAGCGTTCCTCCGCCGGCTGGAAGACGAGGTAGACGGTACCGGCAAAGTCCCGCGCCCGGGCGAGGAGGGTCGCTGTACCGATCAGGATCGCGACATGTCCGTCATGACCGCAGGCATGCATTTTGCCGGGGTTCTTCGAGGTGTAGGAGAGGCCCGTCGTCTCGCTGATCGCAAGGGCGTCCATGTCGGCGCGCAGTGCCACCGCCGGGCCGGGCGCGGCCCCTTCGATGACGCCGACGAGCCCGTTGCCGCCGATCTTCTCGTGAACCGCGATGCCGAGTGCTTCCAGCCGGTCCCGGATGAACCCTGCGGTCCAGACTTCCTCAAGCGAAAGCTCCGGATGGGCGTGCAGGGTGTGGCGGTAGGAAATCAGCGTGTTGATGTCGGCTTTGGAGAGAGTGTTCATCGGTGCCCGCGAATATACGTTTCTGTCTCATCTGAACATCTTCGTATATCTCTGCGCTGATCGACTTTGCAACCGGCCTCCGTCTTTCCAGCGGGCTGCCGCCACGCTGAAAAGGGCGTCACCGCAGGATCAGGCGCTCCATGAGGGCCTTGAGGTCTCTCGCCACGGCGAAGCTGTCGTCCTGGTGCTGGCGCCTGCAGAAGAGTTCGCAGCTCCACCAGCCGGTATAGCCGGTCGCCTTGACGGCATCGACCCAGCTTTGGAGGTCGAGCACGCCCTTTCCGGTCGGCACGTCGCGGAGGATGGGCTCGTTCGGTATGCCACCGGTATAGTGCAGGGAATCGCAGAGGTGCACACCATAGATCTGCGCCTTGTCGAGCCGGGCGATCCGTTCCGGCGTGTCACCGCTGGTATAGGCGTGCCAGAAGTCAATGACGAGACGCACATTGTCCCGGTCGCAGCGTTCGAGCACCTGCATCTGGGCATCCATCGTGTTGAGCGGGGTCCAGGATAGCGCTTCGAGATAGACGAGTAGACCATGCGATGCGGCGATATCTGCGACGGCCCGGAGATTGGCGGCGGTGAGATCCAGCTGGGAATCTGTCGGCAGGTCGATGAGGCCACGGTAGAGGGCGGGATAGCGCTCTGCAGCGCCCGTCTCGAAAACCCGGATGTCCAGCGGGCCGGTAATGGCCTCTATCCCTTTCGCCCCGGCTGCCGATGCAAGGGCACAGAGATCTTCGGCCTCTCGCAACATCTGACGCCGGGCGTCACGCTGCCGCTCGAGGTCGATCAGGAAGCCGATGCCGGGGAGGGTGAGGCCGCCGAGTCGCGCCGTCAGTTCGGATGTGGAGAAACCGGCATCGAGGAAGGCGGCGATCTTCGGGCCGGAGGTTTCGAGGCCGTCGAAGCCCAGCTCGCGCGCGATTGCGATGTCGATCGCCAGCGTGTTCGGCCGGGAGGCCATGGAATGATAGATGAGCTGGTTTTCTGTCCGGATCATGGATGCGAGCCTCCTGTGCTCGTCTTTGTGTCTGCGGATCCGACGGAAACGGGCCGCTTGTTTCGGGCTGCGCGGATGGCTTCCGCGGCGCGCAGTGCGATGACGTTGTCCTCGCCGAGCGCCATCCATGTTGCCGGCGTGTGCGGCAGGGCCAGGAAGGTTTCGATCGTCGCGACATGCGGGTCGCGCTCGCGTACCGGGATGAGTTCGTTCCGCCCGTTCAGCCGCCGGATCAGGGTGCCCGCTCCTTTTCCGCTCAGCGTGCCATGGGCGATCAGCGTGCCGCGATCGCCGGCAAGCATGACGATGCTTTCGAATTCCGCGGTGGTGAAACTCTCGTAGGATTGAAGCACGGCCCCGCCGGACAGGCCGGCCGCATAGGACTGCTGGTCGGTATCGCCCTGCGCCGGCGAGGCTGAAAGGGCCGAGACGGCGACAGGCTCCTGGCCGGTGAGGAAACGCGCAAGGTCGATGCTGTCGATCGACGCCCCGAAAAGCGCATTGGCACGGTCCACCGTCTCGTCCACATGGCGGTTGGGTGGCGGTTGAAAGGGGGCGCCGCGCGCGATGAGGAGCGACTGTAGCGTTCCGATCTCTCCTTCCAGCAGCAGCCGGCGCATGGTCTGGTGGGGCGAAAGGGTGCGGAAGGGCTGGTGGACGGCCAGCGTTATGCCCGCCGTCCGGCATGTCTCGACAAGGCTTGCGGCAAGACGGCTGCTGCCGGCGATCGGACCGTCGCACAGAACGTGTTTGCGCTGCGCCGCCGCAGCCAGGATGTAGTGCCTGCGCCGGTCGCGAACGGCGCTGACATAGGCGAAGCCGACTCGCGGATCCCGCAGTGCCCGCCGCGCATCAAGGGAGATGCCGGGGATCTGCATGTCCTGCGAGAAATGTGCCGCATATTCCCGGTTCCGGCTGACGACCCACAGTGGCTCCTGCCCGGCCGACCGGATCGCCGCAACCATGTGCTCCGTTGTTATGGTTCCGGTCCCCATGACGGACCACCCGACCGCTCCGCTGGACTGCACCACGGATCCTCCCCTTTATGCTCCACAGATTGACCGTCCGGCTCTGGCGCGGCAATTGCGCAGGCAATTGATGTCTTTAGCGATATGAAGTAGAACTAGCGTCACAATGCGTCGGATAAGGCGCGGGGGTGACAATGGATCAGCTGGGAAGAGACGGGGCCGCATTGGCAGCGAACCTCAGGACGCTGTGCGAGCAGCACGGCTCGGTTGCGGCTGTCTGCCGCAAGATCAATGTCAACCGGCAGCAGTTCAACAAGTACCTGTCGGGCGCCCATGTGCCGTCGCCCGCCAATCTCAGGATCATCGCGAACTATTTCGGCCTCAGCGTTCCCATGCTCTTTGCCGACCCGGAGGAATTCCGCACGCTGGTGGAGGGGAATTTCTTCCATGCAATGGCGACGGCCCGCCAGCTGCCGGAATTCTCGCGCTTCGTGTCGGGTATGATCGTCGAGAACAATGCCGATCACAACGACATCGTCGGGATCTACGACCGCTACCAGTTTTCCTCGATCTACAAGGGTTTCGTGCTGCGGTCGGCTTTCTGCATCTACCGCAACAGGGAATTCCTCCAGCACTACTATGTCGAGCGCTTCCCGAGCTTCGATGACCCAAAGAAGACGGAATATGTCTTCAAATATTACGGTTTCTGCTTCCCCGTCGCCGACCGCCTCTTCACGGCGGATTTCGAGGGTATCCAGTCGAATGAGATGACCTTCGGCGTCTATGCGCAGGTCAAGCGCAACGCCAAGCGCTTCATGTTCGGCATTTCCAGCGGCATCGCAGCGACCGTCTTCCGCCAGCCCTATTCCACGAAGGTCGCGCTGCATTACCGAGGGCCAGGCCTCCTGCGCCGCGAGCATCTCAAGGAGCTGACGGTGCTGGACCGCAACGACCCGAGCATTCCGCGCGAGGCGTTGCAGTATCTTGGCGATGGCTCCGACATGATCCAGATGAGCTGAGGCGGCCCCGCTAGGGGTGCAGTTCGACGGCGAGCCAGACGCTGTCGCTGTCCGCATAGTAGCGGTGCCAGGGATAGGTCCACTGCTTTTCGCCGGTCACACGGCAGAAGGGATCGTGCGAATAGCCGATCGGCATCACCACGTCCTCGTAGAGCGTTGCCGCGTCGCGCGCCTTGAATTTCTGCATGCGGCCCGATCCATGGATCTGCGTGTGTGTTTCGAGGAACGGGTGTTCGTTGTGGATGAAGCAGTCCGTATCGCACGGCGACCACCAGAGATTGAGCTTCAGTGTGAAGGTCTGCGACGCTTCGGCTGCCGCGCGTTCATTGGTGAAGACGCGCGGGTCGAGCGTGACGGTGCCGATCTCGTCCTGTGCCGAAATATAGAGCGGCGTGTCGCGCGGAAAGCTGCGGATGCGGTTGCCCAGCCAGTCCCAGCCGCGGAACATGCAGCCGCCGAGATTGGTCGGGTTGACGACCTTGATGATCGCCGCCCGCTCCGCCTTGCGGATGCGGCCGCCCTTCAGCCAGGTCGATTTCCACGCCGGCACGATGGCGGGGTGCTCGTCGCCCGTCACCATCGGGGAGGGGCTGATATTGACCACGACGGCGTCCGCCACGTCATAGTCGATCACGCTCTCAACCAGCTTTGCCGAAATGAAGTTGTCTGCGAAAGCCAGATCTCTGCTCAGGTTCTGCACGGCGATGCCTCTTTTGTCTGTCCGTGTCCTGAGAAAGCCATAGCGCGTATCGTGAAAAAAGTGCGCGCCGGAATTAATTTATTCGCGTGATGATGCGACACCTGCTTCACTTCGCGAAGGATGATTTTCTCCAGGCCTATCCACCTTTCCCAATCGAGGCGTGCGCGAGCTGCCCCAAATTGGCCGGACCTGCGGCGGCGCGGTGGGCGGGAGCGAAAACTATGACGCAGACCTGCTTTTAAACTGCGTCATCTCGCGTCAGTGTTTCGATGGCTGCGAACTTGCAGTGATGCACTGCTCCGCTGAAGAATAAGCCTATCGCTGGAAGGCAATGCTTCCTGCCCCAAGATAACGAGATTTCAGAGGGTCGATCACATGAAACTGACAGGTGGCCAAGTCGTCGCGAAAGCGTTGAAGGAATACGGCGTCGAATATGTGGCGGGCGTGCCGGGCCATGGCATCTGGTCGCTGTTCGACGCGTTCCTGCAGGAAGGTTCGGAAATCCCGTTCATCCAGGTGATGCACGAGCAGAGCGCCGTTCACATGGCCGATGGCTACTATCGCGCCTCCGGCAAGCCGATGGCCTGCTCCACCTCGGTCGGTCCGGGCGCGGCCAACACGATCATCGGCCTTGCCACCGCCTATTGCGACTCCACCTCGCTCTTCTACGTTTCCGGCTCGCCCCAGACCTACATGCACGGCCATGGCACCATGCAGGAACTGGAACGCCAGCAGGACAATGCCTTCCCGCGGATCACCGAGCAGGTGACCAAGCGCGCCTGGCAGGCCAATTCGGTGCAGGTCCTCCCAAGCATTATGCACCGTGCCTTCAGCGAACTTCTGACAGGCCGCCCGGGTCCGGTTCATGTCGAGGTCCCGATGGACGTTCAGGTCGAGGCGGCGAATGTCACCATCCATCCGCTCGGCAAGCGTCTGCCGGTCGGCGTCGCCTATCCGGACCCCAAGGCCATCGAAGCGGCGCTGAAGGTTCTTCTTGCCGCCGAGCGCCCGGTCATCGTCGCCGGCGGCGGCGCGATCACCGCGAACGCTTCGGCCGAACTGACGCGCCTTGCCGAAAAGCTCGGCGCGGCCGTCTCCATCACTTGGAACGGCAAGGGCGCGATTTCGGAAGACCACGAATTGTTCATCGGCGCGGTCGGCCAGACGGGCACCACCTGCGGCAACCAGATTACCGCCTCCGCCGACGTCGTCGTCTCGGTCGGCTGCCGCTTCACCGACTGGTCGGCCTCGTCCTATGCCAAGGGCGTCTCCTTCTCGATCCCCTCGGCCAAGCTGATCCATATCGACCTCGATCCGCGCGAGATCGGCAAGAACTACGAGACAGAAGTGGGCATCGTCGCCGATGCCAAGGTGACGCTGGAGGCGATCCTGTCGCTCATCTCGGATGCGCAGTCGCAGAAGATGCTGGCGCGCCGCGAAAACTTCCTCACCGATGTGCAGAAGGCCAAGGCCGACTGGCGCGCCCAGGTCGAGCCGCGCGAAAACAGCCGCGAGACACCCTTCACCTCGCAGCGCCCGCTGATGGCGCTCCGCAAGGTCCTGGATCGTAGCGGCATCGTGGTGGTTGGCTCCGGCAACACCCAAGGCTCGGTCAAGCAGAGCTTCCCGGTCTATGAACCGCGCACGCACCTGACCTCCGGTTCCTATTCGCCGATGGGCTGGGCGGTGCCGGCGGCGATGGGCGCCAAGCTCGCCTGCCCGGACCGGCAGGTCGTCGCCATCGTCGGCGACGGCGATTTCATGATGTCGCTGCCGGAAATGGGCACGGCCGTCATGAACGGCATCAACGTCGTGTTCCTCGTTCTCAACAACCAGGGCTACATGTCGATCCGCGGCGGACAGCGCAAATTCATGGGCCGCCACATCGCCTCCGAGTTCAACCATCACGCCGGCAACGGCGCCCCCTATTCGGCCGATATCGCGGCTTCCGCCCGGGCGTTCGGCCTTCAGGCCTGGAAGGTCGAGAAGAACGAGGATCTCGAAAGCAGCCTGAAGGCGGCGCTCGACTGCGGCGGCCCGGCCCTCGTCGAAGTGATCGTCTCGCGGGACGCCGCCGGTCCGTTCGCCACCGGCTGGTGGGATTTCCCGTCGCCGGCCTACTACGAAAAGGAACAGGCGGCCTACGCGGACATGCGCGCCCGCGAACAGCACCTCTGACCTGACGACAGGGGAGGCCCCGCCTCCCCATCTCCTCCCAAGCCCATTGATGACGCGGCGCGCGCAGCGACCGTGAACGAAGAGACTTTGTCATGATCCGGCACATCAAAACAGCCACGACCACCATCGAAGAGGGTGGCGCCGACAGTGCGGTCACCAGGGCGGTCGAGACGCTTCTCGAAAAGGTCAGGACCGGCGGCGACAAGGCGGTCCGCGAACTCTCCGTTCAGTTCGACAGGTTCGATCGCGACACCTATCGCCTGTCGAAGCAGGAAATCGCGGATTGCATCGATGCGCTGACGGCGCAGGAGCGTGCCGACCTCGACTTCGCGCAGGAGCAGATCCGCCGTTTCGCCGAGGCGCAGAAGGCGGCGCTGCGGGATATCGAGGTCGAGACCCTGCCGGGCGTGATCCTCGGCCACAAGAACGTGCCGATCCAGAATGTCGGCTGCTATGTGCCGGGCGGCAAATACCCGCTGCTCGCCTCTGCCCATATGACGGTGCTGACGGCGCGCGTCGCCGGCTGCCAGCGCGTCATCACCTGCGCGCCGCCGTTCCAGGGCAGGATCGCCGAGAAGATCGTCGCGGCGCAGGCGCTCGCCGGCGCGGACGAGATCTATTGCCTCGGCGGCGTGCAGGCGATCGCCGCCATGGCCTACGGCACCGAGACGATCGAGCCCGTCGACATGCTCGCCGGCCCCGGCAATGCCTATGTCGCGGAAGCCAAGCGCCTGCTCTTCGGCCGCGTCGGCATCGATCTCTTCGCCGGCCCGACGGAGACGCTCGTCATTGCCGACGACAGCGTCGACGGCGAACTGGTGGCGACGGACCTGCTCGGCCAGGCGGAGCACGGCGTCAATTCGCCGGCCGTCCTCATCACGAACTCGGAAAAGCTGGCGCGCGACACGCTCGCCGAGATCGATCGCCTCCTGAAAATCCTGCCGACAGCGGCTGTTGCCGGCAAGGCCTGGGCGGACTACGGCGAGATCATCCTGTGCGACACGCTCGAGGAGATGCTGGCGGAAGGCGACCGTGTGGCTTCCGAGCACGTCCAGGTCATGACGCGCGACCCGGACTACTTCCTCGACAACATGACGAATTACGGTGCGCTGTTCCTTGGCGCCCGCACCAACGTCGCTTTCGGCGACAAGGTGATCGGCACGAACCACACGCTGCCGACCAACAGGGCGGCCCGCTACACCGGCGGCCTCTGGGTCGGAAAGTTCCTGAAAACCTGCACCTACCAGAAGGTTCTGACCGACGAGGCCTCGGCGATGATAGGCGCCTACGGCTCGCGGCTCTGCCTGATGGAAGGTTTTTCCGGCCACGCCGAGCAGGCCAACATCCGCGTCCGCCGCTACGGCGGCAGGAATGTCGGTTACGCCATGCCGGTCGAGCCCAACTGACAACCGCGCACAAGAGCCCGCCAGGGGCCGCGATCAAAAACCCAACCAGAGAGGATGAAACCATGTCCAAATTCATCGCCACAGCGCTTGCGGCGACCATGCTGATGCCCATAGCCGCCCGGGCGGAAGGCCAGATCGAAGTTCTGCACCATTGGGTTTCGCAGAGCGAAGTCGACGCGCTCAACGTCATCCGCAAGGAACTTGAGGCCAAGGGCTTCCAGTGGAAGGATTCGGCGGTCGGCGGCATGAGCGGCGCGAACGCGCAGCAGGCGCTCCGCGCCCGTCTTACCGCCGGCGATCCGCCGGGCGCCATGCAGTTCCTCGGCTGGGAAGGCGTGCAATGGGCCGAACAGGGTGTGGTGCGCGATCTGAACGATCTCGCCAAGACCGGCGGCTGGCGTGAGGCGCTCGCCCCGCAGCTTCTGCCCTTCGTGACCTCGGGAGAGGCCTTCATCGCCGCGCCGATCAACATGCACCGCCAGAACTGGGTCTGGGCCAACAAGAAGATCTTCGACGACGCCGGCGTTTCGGTGCCGAAGAGCTGGGCCGAACTGATCGAGACCGGCAAGAAGCTGAAGGAAAAGGGTATCGTTCCCGTCGCGATGGGCGACGAGCCCTGGCAGATCGGCATCATCTTCGATGCGCTGCTGTCCGACATCAACGGGCCGGACTTCTACCAGAAGACCGCGATCGACCTCGATCCGGAAGCGCTCGGCAGTGCTGAAATGGTCAAGGTGTTCGACGCGCTGCGCGACGTGCGCGGCCTCGTCGACGACAATTTCGTCGGCCGCGACTGGGCCGTGGCGACAGGCATGGTCATCGACGGCAAGGCCGCCATGCAGTTCATGGGCGACTGGGCGAAGGGCGAATTCCTCGCCAAGGGCCTGAAGCCCAACCAGGACTTCTACTGCTTTGCGACGCCGGGTCAGGTGACGTCCTTCCAGTACCTTATCGACAGCTTCGGCATGTTCACCGTGAAGGACGAGAACGTGCAGAACGCGCAGGTCGCCCTTGCTGAGACCATCATGGACCCGAAGGTCCAGAAGGGCTTCAACCTCATCAAGGGCTCCATCCCGGCGCGCAACGACGTCTCGGTCGACGACTTCGACGACTGCGCCAAGCTCGGCTACCAGGAGCGCGCGGCAGCGATCGAGAAGGGCAGCATGCAGGGTGCGATGACGCACGGTTTTGCCGCCAAACCCGAATTCGCCTCGGTCTTCAGCGACGTCGCCGCTCAGTTCTTCGTCGGCAACATGAGCTCCGAAGATGCGGTGAAGATGCTGGTCTCCGGCATCGACAACGCTCGGTAATCCAATCGCCACAAGGAGGAGCCGCACCCGTCGGCTCCTCCGCAAGACCCGCTATCGGAGCTGACCCATGAGCGCCTCTACGCGCATGTCCTCGCGATTGGCAGGCTGGCTACCGCGCCTCGTCGTCGCTCCCAGCCTGCTCGTCGTCATCGTCACGGTCTACCTGTTCATTCTCTGGACCGGCGTGATTTCCGTGACCTCGTCGAAATTCGTGCCGACCTACGATTTCGTCGGTCTCGAACAATATGTGCGCCTCTGGGCGACGCCGCGCTGGCACACCGCCGTCGCCAATCTTTTCATCTTTTCCGCCCTGTTCCTGGCGCTCTCGACGGGCCTCGGGCTGCTGATGGCGATTTTTCTCGACCAGAACATCCGGGCCGAAGGGGCGCTCCGCGCGATCTATCTCTATCCGATGGCGCTCTCCTTCATCGTGACGGGGACCGCCTGGAAATGGATCATGAATCCGGGTCTCGGCATCCAGAAGGTCGTCAACGATCTCGGCTGGACCGACTTCCGCTTCGACTGGATCTCCAATCCTGACATGGCGATCTACACCGTCGTCGTCGCCGGTGTCTGGCAGTCCTCGGGGTTCGCCATGGCGATCTTCCTCGCCGGCCTGCGCGGCATCGACAATTCCGTCATCAAGGCGGCGCAGATCGAAGGGGCCTCGCTGCCGCTGATCTACCGCCAGATCATCATCCCCATGCTGCGCCCGGCCATGCTGAGCGTCATCGTCCTCCTCAGCTACATCGCCATCAAGAGCTTCGACCTGGTGCTTGCGCTGACGAACGGCGGGCCCGGCACGGCGACCGAATTGCCGTCGACCTTCATGTTCTCGGCCACCTTCCGCCGCAACCAGATGGGCGTCGGTGCGGCGAGTGCCGTGATGATGCTGATGACCGTCGCCGCGATCATCGTCCCCTACCTCTATTCGGAACTGCGGGGTGAGAACAATGGCTGAAGCCCTTTCCCAATCCGGCAAGGCGCGGCTCGGCCGCCTCGTCGTCTATGGCTGCCTTATCGTCGTCGCGCTCGTCTACCTCATGCCCCTCTGGGTCATGGTCGTGACGTCCCTGAAGCCGCTCGACGAGATTTACAGCGGCTCGTTCATCGGCATGCCGAAGGCGATCACGCTCGACGCTTGGCGCGCGGCGTGGTCCGAGGCTTGCATCGGCACCGAGTGCACGGGCCTAAAACCCTATTTCGTCAACTCGCTGCTGATGGTGATCCCGGCGGTGGCGCTCTCGACCGGTATCGGCGCGATCAATGGCTACATCCTCACGAAATGGAAGTTTCCCGGCGCGAACTTCGTCTTCGGCCTCCTGCTGTTCGGCTGCTTCCTGCCCTACCAGGCGATCCTCATCCCCATGGCCCGCACGCTCGGCCTGCTGGGTCTCGCCGGCTCCATTCCCGGCCTCGTCGCCGTACATGCCTCCTATGGCATCTGCTTCACGACGCTGTTCTTCCGCAACTACTTCGTGTCGCTGCCGGATGAGCTGACCAAGGCGGCAATGGTCGACGGGGCGGGTTTCTTCCGCATCTTCTGGAGCGTCATCCTGCCGACCTCGATCCCGATCATCGTCGTCTCGTGCATCTGGCAGTTCACGCAGATCTGGAACGATTTCCTCTTCGGCGTCTCCTTCACGTCGGGTTCCAGCAGTCCCGTCACGGTCGCGCTCAACAACATCGTCAACGTGACCACCGGCCGCAAGCAGTACAATGTCGACATGGCCGCCGCCATGATCGCCGCCATCCCAACCCTGGTCGTCTACATCGTCGCGGGCCGCTATTTCGTCCGCGGGCTGACGGCCGGCGCCGTGAAAGGCTGAAGCCATGTCCACTCTCGAAATCGATCGCGTCCGCAAGGCCTATGGCCATCTCGAAGTTCTGAAGGAGGTGTCGATCTCCATCGGAACCGGCGACTTCCTCGTGTTGCTCGGCCCCTCCGGCTGCGGCAAGTCCACGCTGCTCAACATGATCGCCGGGTTGGAAACGATTACCGGCGGCGAGATCCGCATCGCCGGAAAGACCGTCAACGATCTCTCGCCGAAGGACCGCGACATCGCCATGGTGTTCCAGTCCTACGCGCTCTATCCGACGATGACCGTACGGCAGAACATCGAGTTCGGCATGAAAATCCGCCGGGTCGCTGAAACGGATCGCGACAAGGCCGTGAAGACGGCGTCGGATCTTCTCCAGATCACCCATCTCCTCGACCGGAAACCTTCGCAGCTCTCCGGCGGCCAGCGCCAGCGAGTCGCCATGGGACGGGCCATCGTGCGGGAACCGAAGCTTTTCCTGTTCGACGAACCGCTGTCGAACCTCGACGCGAAACTGCGCGTCGACATGCGCACCGAGATCAAGCGCCTCCACGCCCGCCTCGGCACGACCATCGTCTATGTCACGCATGACCAGATCGAGGCGATGACGCTTGCGACGCGCGTTGCCGTCATGAAGGACGGCGTGGTGCAGCAGCTCGACGAGCCGCAGGCCGTCTACGACCGGCCGGCGAACGTCTATGTCGCGCGTTTCGTCGGTTCGCCGGCGATGAACATCGTGCCCGCCACGCTTGAGGTCGACGGCGGCACCGCGACGGCGGTGATCGACGTCGCGCGGCGCCCGGCGGCGCGTGTCGGCGGCGTTGCCCTGTCCGCGGAGGCGCTTCGCCGCCACGCGGGCAAAAAGGTGCTGGCGGGCATTCGCCCGGAGAACTTCTTCATCGCCGCAAATGGCGTCGCGCCGTCGTTGACGGTCGATTTCGACGTTGTCGAGCCGACGGGGCCGGACACGCTCGCCGTCTTCCAGCTCGGTGGTGTCGAGGTCACGGCCCGTCTTCCGCCGCGGCAGGCCCATGCGGGTCGCGAGGCGGCACTCGCCATCGACACGTCGAAGATCGTGCTCTTCGACGCGGAAACCGAAACGCGCATCGACTGAAAGACCTTTCATGACCGAGACGGCAGACATCGTCATCATCGGCTCCGGCATCGGCGGCGCCTCCCTGGCATACAGCCTTGCGCCTTCGGGTCTCAGGATCGTCATCCTCGAACGGGGAGCGCACCTGAAGGACACGCCCGAGGCGCGCGACGACGTCGCCATCTTCCAGAAAGGCTTTTATCGCTCTTCCGAGGAATGGCTGGGCACGGACGGCGAGAGTTTCCTGCCCGGCAACTACTATTATGTCGGCGGCAATTCGAAATTCTTCGGTGCGGTCATGTATCGCTATCGCCGCGACGATTTTTCGCCGCGCCGCCATATGGACGGCGCATCGCCCGGTTGGCCGCTTTCTTATGACGCGCTTTCTCCCTGGTATGACGCCGCCGAGCAGGTTTTTCGCGTGCGCGGTTCCACCGTCGGCGATCCGACGGAACCGTCGCACGAAAAGCCTTATGGATACCCGCCGGTTCCCGACGAGCCGGCGATGGCCGCCGTTCGCCGCCGGCTGGAGAAGGCGGGTGTGCATCCGGCGTCTTTGCCGTTGTCGATCGATATCGACGCCTGGCTGAAGCGGGCGAAGACGGGCTGGGACGCCTTCCCCAACACGGGAACGGGCAAGATCGATGCGGAGGTCGGCCCGCTCGCCAGCGCGCTCGCCCATCCCAATGTCCGTCTCGTCACCGGGGCCAGCGTCACGCGTCTTGAAACGGATGACGCGGGGCGCAGGGTCGTTGCCGTCGTCTATCAGAAAGATGGCGCAGAACACCGGATTTCGGCCGATCGCTTCGCCGTGGCGGCGGGCGCGGTTCAGTCCGCGGCGCTGCTTCTTCGCTCGGCCAGCAAGGCACATCCGACCGGTCTCGGCAACAGTTCGGACCAGCTCGGCCGCAATTTCATGAATCACAACACGACGGCGATGCTGACATTCGATCCTTTCGCCGCCAATAGCTGCGTCTACCAGAAGACCATCGCCTTCAACGATTTCTACAACGCGGACAACGAGACGGGTTTCCCGCTGGGCAACGTGCAGCTCCTCGGCCACATCACCGGAAATATCCTGAAGGCCAATCTGCCGTTTCCGGCGCCCGGCTGGTTCGCGGGGCTCATGGCGCGCTACGCCTATGGCTGGTTCCTGACGAGCGAAGACCTTCCCAATCCGGAAAGCCGGGTGATGGTGCGCGGCAACCGCATCGTCATGCACTGGATACGGTCGAACATGCGGGCGCATGAGGCGCTGATCGGGAAAACCCGCGCCGTCATGCGCAAGGCGGGTTTCCCGATCGTCCTCACGCACACCTTCGGTCGCAAGACGACATCGCACCAATGCGGCACCGCGCGCCTCGGCGACGACCCGAAAACCTCGGTCGTCGACCTCAACTGCCGCAGCCATGACGTCGAAAACCTCTACATCACGGACGCCTCCGTGCTGCCGACATCGGCGGCCGTCAACCCGGCGCTCACCATCGCCGCGCTTGCCATCAAGGCCGGCGCCGCCATTTCGGGAGGGAAGGCATGAGCATTCGCGATAGCGGTTCGGCGCGTTACGGCATTTCCCCACGGCATCCGGCGGAGGTCGATACGTTCGACTATATCGTCGTCGGTGGCGGCTCGACCGGCTGCGTCGTCGCCGCGCGCCTTTCGGAGGACCCCGCCATCCGCGTTCTCCTCATCGAGGAGGGGCCGCGCGATCTCAACCCGTATATCCACATCCCCGGCGCCTACTACAAGACCGCGCAGGGCGACCTCCTGAAGCGCATTCCCTGGGAGCCGATGGCAGAACAGGAGCGCACGGAAACGCCGACCATGGTGCAGGCCCGGGTGCTCGGAGGCGGCAGTTCGGTCAACGCGATGATCTACATCCGCGGCGTGCCCGGCGACTATGACCATTGGGCAGACCTTGGCGCGGAGGGCTGGGGATACGCCGATGTCCTGCCGTTCTTCAGGCGCGCGGAGGACAACAACCGTTTCTGCAACGAGGCGCACGGCGTTGGCGGACCCCTCGGCGTGTCTGACATCGACTACATTCATCCGCTGACCCGCGCCTGGCTGCAAGCCTGCCAGCAGGCGGGGTTGCCCTATAACCCGGATTTCAATTCCGGCGATCCCACAGGTTGTGGGCTCTACCAGATCACCGCGCGGGACGGTCGGCGCAGCTCGGCCGCCGTTGCCTATCTCAACCCGGCCCGCAAGCGCGCCAATCTGCGCATCGAGACGGGGACCATGGTCACCCGCATCCTCATCGAGAAGGGCAGGGCGGTCGGCGTGGAATGCACCAGGGGCAAGCGCAAGGTCGTCTATCGTGCGGATCAGGAAGTGGTTGTTTCTGCCGGGGCGATCGCGACGCCGAAGCTGCTGATGCTGTCAGGTATCGGCCCGGCGAATGAGATCGTGCGGCACGGCATTGAGGTCCATGCCGACCTGCCGGGCGTCGGCCAGGATCTGCAGGACCATATCGAGATTTCGCTGGTCTATCAGCTGAATGGCCCGCACAGCTACGACAAGTACAAGAAGCTGCACTGGAAGGCCCTTGCCGGACTGAACTATGCGCTCTTCCGCAACGGTCCCGCCGCGTCCAACCTCATCGAGGGCGGGGCGTTCTGGTGGGGAGACAGGAACGAGGCGACGCCGGATATCCAGTATTTCATGGTGGTCGGTGCCGGTATCGAGGAGGGCGTCGATGCGGTGCCCGGCGGCAATGGCTGCACGGTCAATCTGGGGCAGATCCGGCCGCGGTCGCGCGGGGAGGTCACGCTTGTGAGCGCGGATCCGGCGGCAAATCCGCGCGTGGCGCCGCGCTATTTCTCCGATCCCTATGATCTTGAGGCTATTGCCGACGGTACGATGGCGGCCCTCGACATCATGGCGCAGCCGGCCATTTCGAAATTCGTAGCAGCGCGGCATACGCCGGTGCCGTCCCTGAAAACCCGCGAGGAGATCCGCACCTTCTGTGTGAAGGACGCGCATGCCGCCCTGCACCCTGCCGGAACATGCCGAATGGGCGTGGACGACCGGGCCGTGGTCGACCCGAAGCTGCGCGTGCACGGTATCGAGCGGCTGCGCGTTGCCGATGCCTCGGTCATGCCGACGCTGATTTCCGGCAATCCGAATTCCGTCTGCATCATGATTGGCGAACGCGCGGTCGATTTTCTGCGTCAATAGGCAGTGCTTTTTATTGCATAAATGTGCGTGTTCATGCATTATTGGAATCAATAAATGCACAAAAAGGCAAACAGAATGAATCCTAGTGTTGTGGTCTTCGATATCGGCGGCGTGTTGATCGACTGGAATCCAGCTTATCTTTATCGCCAGCTCCTGCCGGACGACGCGGCTGTTTCCACCTTCCTGACGGATGTCTGCACTCCGGCATGGAACGAGGCGTTCGATGCGGGTCGGCCGTTTGCCGAGGGCGTAGCCGAGCTCGTGCAGCGTCACCCCGAGCAGGCCGACCTGATCGAGGCCTACTGGCTGCGCTGGCACGAGATGCTGGGTGGCGAGGTGCCGGGCACCGCCGGCATTCTGGGGCGGCTGAAAGCGGATGGCGTTCCCGTGCACGCGATTTCGAACTGGTCGGCGGAGACCTTTCCGCGGGCGCAGGCGATCTTTCCCTTCCTGGGGCTTTTCGACGTGCTCATCGTTTCCGGGCGGGAAAAGTTGATAAAGCCGCATGCGCCCATCTTCGAGCGCTATCTGGAGCGGGCGGGTGTTCGCGCCGAGCAATGCATCTTCATCGACGATAATCCGGCGAACATTGCCGCGGCGGCGGCACTCGGCTTTCATACCGAACATTTCAGCACGGCCGAGGCGCTGGAAGCCCGCCTGGCGGCGCTCGGCCTGCTCGCGCCCAGCGCGGAGACAGCGGGATGACCGCGGACAGGAAGGAACTCGCGGCACTGTCTCCGGAGGAACGGCAAGCCGTCATTCTCGAAAAGGTCAATGCGGCAGGCCGGGTCCTTGCAGCCGGGCTTGCACAGGAGTTCGGCGTGTCGGAAGATTCGATCCGCCGCGACCTGCGCGACCTTTCGGACGCAGGGCTCGTGCAGCGCTTCCATGGTGGTGCGGCGCGGCTGGTGACGCCGGCGCTCGATTTCCATCGGCGTGAAACGCTGCATGCGGAGGAAAAGCAGTCGATCGGCCGTGCCGCGGCTGCGACGATCCCCGAGGGTGCGACTCTGCTGGTGGATTCGAGCACGACCGTCGTCCGTTTCGTGCGTTCGCTCTCCCCTGCGCTCTCCCTGCGCATCATCACGACGGCGGTCGACGTCGCCGCCGCTGCGCTCGATCACCCGCTTGCCGAGGTGGTCATGCTCGGCGGTCGCCTGAGCCGGCTGACGCGCAGCGCCACCGGCGCCGGTGCGATCGATGCGATCCGGGCGATGCGGGTCGATTACTGTATTCTCGGTACCTGCGGCGTCGATCACGGCCTGACGCTCCGCGCTGACGATTTCGAGGACGCCCATCTGAAATCTGCGATGATCCGGGCCGCGAACAAGACCCTGCTTCTCGCGACGGCGGACAAGCTCGGCCAGGCAGCGACCTACGAAGTGGCGCCGATCTCGGCCGTATCGGCGCTTTTCACCAGCAGCAGAGACACCGCCATCCTCAAGGCCATCGGCGAGGCCGGCGTTGATGTCGAGACAGTCTGACAACGGAGACCATGATGCGCTTTTCACCGGATGAGGACGCCCGGGCGATCCTTCTGCCCGCCTTCGATACGCTCGACGTCATGGATGTCATGCTGCCCTTCCTGGAAAAGGGCGGCTGTTCCGTTCTCCTCGGCGAGACCCGGGCGGAATATGTCGCACGGCGCATGTCGGCAGAGCGGCTGGCGAGCGAAACGCCGGAGGCCTTCCGCGCCGCCGTCGGGCGGCTGAGGGCCGTAACCTCCCACTTGATTGTCGCCGTCGATCAGGAACTGGGCGGCATCCAGCGGCTCCAGGGGTTGGTGCCGCTGCTTCCCTCGCTTGACGAGGCGCATGCGCTTGGCGACGCGGCACTCGTCGAACGCTGCAGGGCAACGGCCGCCGCTGCCCGCGCGCTCGGGGTCTCGCTGTTCCTGGCGCCGATCGCCGATGTCATCGACGGGCAGAATGCCTGGTTGCAGGGCCGCACGATGGGCAGCTATCCGCAGGCCGTGGCCCGGCTGGTGTCGGCTTTCGTGACGGGTGTCCAGAGCGCCGGAATTGGCGCAGTAACGAAACATTTCCCCGGCTTCAACGACCTGGAAGGTGACCCGGCCCTCGTAGATGTCCTACTCCAGACATCGCGCGACCGCCTTCTTCACAACGCCCTGCCGTTCACGGCTGCCATCGATGCCGGAACACGGGCGATCATGACGGGGCCTGCGCCCGTTGCCACGCTCGATAGACACAACGCCGCCAGCACCTCGCCGGCGGTCATAGCGATGCTGCGGAACGATTTCGGCTTCAATGGGCTGATCGTCAGCGACGATCTCGATGCCCCGGCCACAATGCGCGGCCGGTCCCTGCTCGAAACCGCGGTTGCCTCCGTCAGCGCCGGCGCGGATCTGCTGCTCGTGGGGGGCGGGCCGCATCTTGATGCGCTGTGTGATGGTATCGCCCATGCCGCCCGTACCGGGCGGCTGGCACCGGAGCGCCTCGCGGAGGCCGCAGTCCGCGTGCGGCAGAACGCGGCGGGCGGTTGAGCACTTCGACGCAGCGGTGACGCACAGGTGGTTTTGTTGAAATGCCGGACGATCCAATTGCAGTGAAACCGTCGTCTGGGGCGAGCCGGCTGCATTGCAGCCTGTTCTTCCTTTCGGCCGGGATCGGCATCGGCGCATGGGCATCCAGCCTTCCGCTGCTTGCAGCCGGTGTGGGGCTCGACAAGGGGCAGCTCGGGCTGGTCCTTCTGTGCTTCGCTTTCGGCGCCATCGTGCTGATGATCAACATCGGCCGCTATATCGACCGGGTGATCGGCAGCCGGATGCTGAGCCTGTGCGGCAGCCTGTTGTTCGGTGCTTCCTTTCTCGTCATACCGTTGATCGACAGCCCGGTCGTTCTCGGCGCCGTCGTTTTTTTCGCCGGGGCGGCGTTCGGTACGCTCGACGTGGCGATGAACACGGAAGCGTCCCAGGCGGAGCGGGAAACCGGGCGGCACATGATGTCGTCGTTCCATGCCCTATTCAGCATCGGCAATCTTGCGGGCGCGTTTCTGGTCGGGCAGTTGATCAGCCATGGCGGCAACCTGCAAATCTGCCTCGGGGCCTCCGGCGTGCTCGTCATGCTCCTCGCCCTGTCCGCCCGGATGGTGGCGGCGAAACCCGGCCATGAAGCCCGAGGCCTCCGTTCCGAAACCTTCCCGGCCGGGGCTGCCGTGCTCGACGTTCGACAGCGAACCCTCGTCCTGCTGCTCGGCAGCATCGCTTTCCTGGCGCTCCTGGCGGAAGGTGGCATGATGGATTGGACCGCGATCTACATGATCGACATCCTTGGCGCATCGGACAGCCACGGGGCCTATGCCTTTGCCCTCTTCGCCGCGGCCATGGCGGGTGGGCGGCTTGTCGGGGATGCGGTGAGCCGGCGCGTGGGCCATGTGGCCGTGATCAGGGCCGGCGGCCTTCTCTGCGCCCTGTCGGTCGCCGTTCTGCTGCTTGCGGACAACCTGGTTCTCTGCCTTGCCGCCCTTTCCCTCTGCGGTCTCGGGGTCGCGAACATGGTGCCCGCCGTGTTCGCCCGTGCGGGGAGTGTGGGGGGCGACGCGGCCGGTAAGGCGATCTCCATCGTTACCACCATGGGTTATAGCGGCCTGCTGCTCGGTCCGGCCCTGCTCGGCTTTCTTGCCCAGGCGACGAGCCTTGTCGCCAGCTTCGGCCTGATCATGCTGGCCTTCCTCGTCATCGCGGCGGTCTCGATCCGGCTGGGTATCCGTCTGAAGCAGCATGTGACACATTGACGGAAGGCCGTTCCTTTTTACCCGGCTCAGAATTTTTCATCGACGCTGGAATAGAGTTCGACCGCCTCCGTTCTTCCTGAGGTCACCGCCATCGCGGCGGAAAATTCAGGAGGTGGAACATGTTGATCCCTATTCAACCGGCATGCCCTTGGGGCTTGCCGTCAGGACCGTTTGCGCCCGCTCGCGGCGTCAGCCAGGGGAGGTCGAGATGACTCCCCAGATGCTGCAGACCTTCTTCGTGATGGAATTCATGCGTTTCGGCATCGATCTTGCCGGCATGTCGATCCTGATGTTCGGCATGTACTACCGGCGCTACCGCGACAAGGAACTTGTCACGGCGGCGGCGCTCTTCAACATCTTCGTCTTCGCGGTCCTCACCGTGCTTTCCGTCGTCGATTTCGGCGTTGCGGCCGGCTTCGGATTGTTTGCGATCCTGGCGCTTTTCACGCTGCGCTCCGAACCGCTCAGCAAGACCGAGATGACCTATTTCTTCGGTAGCGTCGCCATCGCGGTCATTTCGTCCGTGCAGGGAACGACGATCCCCTTTGCGGCCGTCACCGTGCTGTTCGTGCTGGTCGGCGCCTATGTCATCGACCATCCGAAGATGCTCCAGTCGGTCAGCGGCACGAAGATCTCGCTCGACAAGATCCACCATGCGCTTCTGGCGGACCCGGCGGCCATGCGGGCGGAGCTCTCCCGGCGGCTTGGCGTCGACGTGCTGTCCTATCAGGTCCTTCAACTCGACTACATAACCGAAATGGCGAAGCTCAATGTCTATTATCGCAAACACTGACACCTGGCTGGAGCACGGCTTCCAGCCGATCAGCCTGGCTGCACTGAATGGCAAGGCGGCGATGCTTGAGCGGCTGGACAACAAATATGTCGTCGACGCCACCGTGCTGAAACACGCCGCCGGCACCCTGGCGGACGCCTTCGATATGCTGGAAATCGACGGTCTGCGGGCCTTTACCTATGAGACCTGCTATTTCGACGATGCCGGTCGGCGCAGCTATTTCGACCATCACCAGGGCCGGCGCCAGCGTGCCAAGGTGCGGCTGCGCCGCTACGCCGAGGCCGGCCTCTGCTTCCTCGAGGTGAAGCTGAAGGACAAGCGCGGCATCACCGTGAAGAAGCGGCTCAACCGGGATCCGGAAACCTTCGGCATGCTCGACGACACCGCGCTCGCCTATATTGACGACGTGTACCGGGCCCAGTACGGCCAGCCCTTTCCCCACACGCTGACCCGTGTGATCGACATGCGCTACCGGCGCATGACGCTGGTCGCCAAGCAGGGCGGGGAGCGCATGACCATCGATTGCGGCCTGCAGTTCTACACGCCGGATGCACGGCATGCGGTCGATGAGAGCCTGTTCATCCTCGAGACGAAATCGGCCAATGGCAACGGCGTTGCCGATGGCATTCTCAGGGCGCTGCACCAGCACCCGACCAAACGATGCTCGAAATACTGCGTCGGCACGGCGCTGCTCAATCCCGGTACGCGGCACAACAAGTTCCTGCCGGCATTGCGCAAGCTTGGCCGCCTTCCCGGGTCCGATGTCCTGCACCGGCTAAACAATGATAGGAGTGAGTGAGATGATCCAGAAAATCCTGAATGCGCTGCTTCTTTGCGGCTCCGTCCTCATGCCGGCGTCCATCGCCTTCGCGCAACCGGCATCGTTTGCCCTGACCGTGCTCGACGGCCGGGGGGTGGCCGCTACGGGTCCGGATGGTCGTACGATCAGCGAATTGTCCGGGCTTGCCTGGGATGCTGACGACAAATTGCTTTATGCGGTTTCGGACGATGGTGTGTTGCATCACTTCCGATTGCAGATCGAAGGTGACAAGATCACAGGCATGGAACCGGTGTTCTCCGTGCGGCTCGCCACCGGGACGACGCCTGCCCTCGTCAATGCCGAGGGGCTGGCCGTCATCAATGGCGACAACGGCACGCCCTCCGATGGCGAGCTCCTCATCGCCTTCGAGGACGGCCCCGCCATCCATCGCTTCAAGCCGGACGGTACGGCAATCGCCGCCGTGCCGCTGCCGGAAGCGCTGTCGGATGCCGCACAGTACAATGAACCGAACAGCCGGCTGGAAGCGGTGGCTGTCCTGCAGGACGGCGGCATCGTGACCGCCCCGGAGGAGGCGATGCAGGGCCAGCCGGGTGACAGCCATACGATCTATGGTCTTGACGGCGGGCGCTGGACGTTCGCGACCTTCCAGCCGAAGCGCAGCAACCTGAAGGCCATCGAGACCATGCCGGGCGGCGAGCTTCTGGTGCTCGAACGCACCCGCGAGACCAAGGGCGGGCCGAGTGTCGGGCGCCTGCGTGTCGTCGATCCCAAGGGGTGTGCCGATGAGGCCTGCACGGCAATCGATCTTAGCGCGGGGTCAAGCACGCTGCTCAACGACAATTTCGAAGGTCTGGCCCGCCTCTCAGACACGCTCTACCTGGCCGTAACCGACAAGACGAAGAAGGAGACGCCAGCGACGCAGGTCGTTCTCTTCTCGCTTACACGGCCGTAGTCCGTTCCGACACGGTGTGCGTCCCGTCGGCAGGCAACGTCGTTGCCTGCCGATCGCTTTGCGGGTTATCGCGACAGGCGGTTCTCGTCATCGATCAGGGCGAGGCGGCTGGGCAGGACATCGCCCCACGTCCACAGGACGAGATTGAGGTCGTCATCCACGGCGGCCGGCGCAAAACTCTTCACGAGCAGCCCGTGATAGCCCGCGGCCGAAAGCCGACGGGCGAAGTCCTGTGTCCGGGAGATTCCGGAAGTGCGCATCTGGTCGCGCCAGGTCGGATCGGCGAGGGCCCTTGCGTCCATGCCCTCCGCACGCATGGCTTCCGGATCGCGGCAGTCGAAAATCCGGGCGATATCGGCATCATAGGAAACGAGGGTGGTCGGCTGCAGATTGCCGACCTGGTTCGCCTCCCGCAATGCGGTGAGGATCGACAGCGATGTGTAGAGCGCGGGCGTGCCCTTTGGATTGAACCGGCCGCCATAGAGCTCGGCGCCACGCCCGGACAACGGCTCGCGGGCATAGACCGGGTTCAGTGCCCGGTATAGTTTTCCCTGGTAGTGCATCTGCTGGACTATGCGTGGATGCCGGCATCGACGGCGTCGATGTAGTCGAGCACGTCGTCCGCGCGCCCGCTTCGAACCAGCTGCATGGCCGTCTGGCCGGAAAAGCCGGGAAGCGGCTCGGAGCGATACCAGGCATAGGCCATCAGCGCCGAGCCGAAACGAGGCTCGACCTTGTTGACGATCTCGATCATCTCGCGCAGGCGCCGCTGCGTCTTGTCGGAGCGGACACGGTCCTTGCGCTGGACGGCATCCTTTCCAAGCCCGGCCGTGCGCGCGATCTCTTCGCTCGTCGTGCGCAGGGCATCGGCGATCTTGCGCGGCACGAAGAGCCCGCCGTCAGCATATTGGGCAAGGCCCATGGCGATTTCCTTTCGAAGTTGCCGTTTATAATGACGCAATATAGCGTCATATATTGCGGCTTTCAATGGCGGAAACCGAAAAGGCGAGGCGACCACGCTCACCGCAGGATGGGCCTGTCTGCGGAGACCATTCGATCAAATGCCGTTTTGGATGAATGCAGCAGGGCAGACTACGGAAAATCCGAATTATCAATTTTATAACCGGACAATTATCGGCCAAGGGTGCACGACATATCTTCCCCCTGTTCATACCGGCGGCAAGACGATCTCGCCGGTTATCTGCCCGGCAAGCCCTGCTTTCCGCCCCGCATATTCAGGAGTTTCAAGATGCGAGCCATCGGCTACGAAAATCCGCAATCCATCGACGCCCCAACGGCCCTTGTCGACATTGACCTGCCGCGCCCGGCGCCTACGGGACGCGACATCCTCGTCGAGGTGAAGGCAGTGTCCGTCAATCCGGTCGACACCAAGATTCGCGCTTCGGCGAAGGCCGACCCCGGTCAGTGGAAAGTGCTGGGCTGGGATGCGGCCGGTATCGTCACCGCCGTCGGTCCACAGGCAAGCCTGTTCAAAGCCGGTGACGCGGTCTTCTATGCCGGGGCCATCAACCGTTCCGGTACCAATGCCGAATATCATCTGGTCGACGAACGCATCGTCGGCAGGAAGCCGGTCTCGCTAGACTTTCCGGCCGCTGCCGCTCTGCCTCTCACGGCGATCACCGCCTGGGAAATGCTGTTCGACAGGCTGGACGTGACCCGGCCCGTTGCCGGTGCGGCAAACGCCATCCTCATCATCGGCGGTGCCGGCGGTGTCGGTTCCATTGCCATCCAGATCGCCCGGGCATTGACGGATCTTACGGTCATCGCCACCGCCTCTCGGCTGGAAACGCAGGATTGGGTAAAGGCGCTCGGCGCCCACCATGTCATCGATCATCGCAAGCCGCTTGCTGCGCAGGTGGAAAGCCTCGGTATCGGCCAGCCGGCCTTCGTCTTCTCCACGACCAACACCGATGATCATATCGCTGACATTGTGGAGCTGATTGCGCCGCAAGGCCGCTTCGGTTTGATCGACGACCCGAAGATGCTGAACGCCCTGCCGCTGAAGCGCAAGTCGATCTCGCTGCACTGGGAGCTGATGTTCACCCGCTCGCTGTTTTCCACCGCCGATATCGAAAAGCAGCACGCGCTGCTGAACCGGGTCGGCGACCTGGTGGATGCCGGCAATATCAAGACGACCCTCAACGAGAACTTCGGCACCATCAACGCGGAAAACCTCAAGCGTGCCCATGCGCTCATCGAATCCGGCAAGGCCAAGGGCAAGATTGTGCTTGCCGGTTTCTGAGACGACAAGCGCGGGTCACCGGTGGCGATCCGCGCCTCGAAGGGAAAGAGGATCCGATGATGACACAACCCGAAAAACTGATTTCCATCGCCGTCCTGAAGGCGAAAGCCGGTAAACGCGAGGCGCTGCGACAGGGGCTGCTCACTCTTATCGAGCCGACCCGTGCCGAGCCCGGCAATCTCGATTATGTGCTCTTCGAGCTGCGCGACGAACCGGGCACCTTCTACATGCGCGAGGCCTTCGTTAGTCAGGCCGCGCTCACTGCGCATCTCGAAACAGCCTACTTCCAGGCTTTCGCTCAGACGATCGATGATCTCCTGGAGGAACCCCTGCGTCTGATCTTCCTCGACCAGGTCTCCTCCTGAAACTCAGGCGCCGCGGCCCTTGGAAAGGGTCGCGGCGATGCGGTCGATGAGCATGCGCACGCGCCGTGGCTGTACGGCGCTCGGCGGATAGACGATCTGCAATGCCGTGCCGCCAGCGGAAAAATCTTCAAGCAGTTCCACCAGGGCGCCGGTGGCGAGGTCGTCGGCAACGTCCCGGATCGATTTCAGGGCGATGCCCCTTCCCTCCCGGCACCATTGCCGTACCAGTCCGCCATCGTTCACGACACGCCGCCCGTGTACAGTGACCTTGCGTATCACGCCGTCGATGAGGAATGGCCAGTCCCGGTCGATATTCTGTCCGAAACGCATGACGATGCAGTCGTGCGCAGCAAGCTCGTCCGGATGGACGGGCGTGCCATGGGCGGCCAGGTAGGCCGGCGCCGCACAGACGACACGGCGGTTCTCTCCGAGCGACTTCGCCCTAAGGCTGCTGTCAGCCAGCATGCCGTGCCGGATGGCGAAATCCATGCCCTGCCCGACGATATCGACATTGCCGTCCGTCAGGTTGAGATCGACGGTGACGGCGGGGTGTTCGGCCAGGAAGGCGTCGATGACCGGCACGAGCAGATGACGGCCGAGATCTTCCGGCGCACTGAGCCGGACCGGCCCGGAGATGACATTTGCGCCGCGTCGCACGCGGCTTTCCAACTCTTCCGCCTCCGCAAGCAGTCGCCGCGCGCCTTCGACAAGGGCCCTGCCCTCCTCCGTCAGGCTGATCGCCCGTGTCGTGCGGGTCAGAAGCGCCGCGCCATAGTAGGCCTCCAGCGATGCCAGGCGCTCCGAGACGGTGGCAGGTGACAGGCCGACCTCGCGGCCCGCGACCGCAAGGCCGCCCTTCTCGACGATGCGCAGAAAGAGGGAAAGGTTTTCTAACAGCATTGCTCGCTTTTCCCGAATGATGGTGCCGGGAGCGAAGCAATTATCAGGCCTGTCCGCAAGGGATGCCCTGCTGTTTCCGCCTCACAAAGACGCGCCGGGTACGATACCCGACGCGTTTCCGCCGTGGTGTTCGGCGGGCGGGTCCGCATGCGTTCGCGGCCCCGCCCTTTCTCTTACTGGCCGCCCCAGGCAGCCGGATAGTCGGGCAGTTTCTCGCAGCCGCACATGGCATGATGCAGCGGCGGCATCTTGTCGTTGACATACTGGTCGAGGGTCTCGGCCGTGATTGCCGGCTGCGGCATCACCCATTCCGGGCCCGGCACCGCCTCACCCTTGAGGATCTTCACTGCAGCGATAATCGGCGTGCGCCACTGATAGGTGGGATAGGTCGGGGCGATCGCCTTGAAGCCTTCCTGCTTCCACTTCACCAGAAAGTCCTGCTGATCCTCGCCGGTGATGAGCGGCAGTGGCAGGCCGGAATCCTCGAAGGCCTCCAGCGCCGCGACGGCCGTCGCACCGGCATCCATCCAGATAGCATCGATCGCTCCACGCTGCAGGTAGTCCTCGACGATCGACTTGGTCTTGGCATTGTCGCCTTCGGTGAATTCCTCGCCGATGACCGTCAGCCCTTTCTCCTTGAAGACGCGTTTTGCCGCCGAGGCCCGGGTCTCGAGCACGTCGACACCGGGCACGATGCGCAGCATCAGCACGTTGGCGCCGGCCGCGGCATTGGCCGCCAAGAATTCGCCAGCCTGGATGCCGAAGCCATAGCCGCCGACCGGATGGATGAAGGTTACCGGGCAGCGGGTGTTGACACCGCGGTCGAAGACGATGACCGGCAGCGTGGCACAGGCCTTCTCGACGGCCGGGGTCAGGGC
The DNA here is from genome assembly GCF_029623935.1 of Shinella sp. 838. Classification (NCBI taxonomy): domain Bacteria; kingdom Pseudomonadati; phylum Pseudomonadota; class Alphaproteobacteria; order Hyphomicrobiales; family Rhizobiaceae; genus Shinella; species Shinella sp. 838. Next base: position 47,229 of record NZ_JARSBQ010000013.1, on the reverse strand, counting down.
CGCGGTGGTGTTCGGCGAAACGATCAGCACCGAGCACTTGCCGCCGTTGATCAGGTCGTCGATGTCGGAGATCTGCTTGTCGTCGGAGCCCTCGGCGTCGACATGGATGAGCTCCTTGATCTCGGGATGCAGCTTCACCTCGGCCTGCATGTTGGTCCAGCCCGTCACGCGCCAGGCATTGTTCACGCCGGCATTGGAGAAGCAGATCGTGTAGGGGCCCTCCTTCTTGTACTGCGCGGTGTCGACCATCTGGTCACTGTAATATTGCGCCCACGGCTCTCCCTCGGGGCCATTGGCCTTGGCCGTCAGCAGGGCGCGCTGTTTGTCGAACTCGGCGGGGTCGTCGAAGTTCAACTGTTGGGCCTGTGCCGTGCTGGCGATAAGGGTCGCCGAAAGGGCGGCTGTCAGCAGTCTTTTCATGTCTCACTCCCATTTGATCATGATGTTCAGGTTCCTCCCGGCGGCCTTGCGGCCGGCGAAATCAGGTCCCGCCGGCGCGGTTGCGCCGGTAGGTGGCAAGCACGACGGCGACGATCAGGATCACGCCCTGCACCACGTCGCGCATCGGCTTCGGCAAGCCGATGAAATTGAGCAGCGTGAAGATGGCCGTCAGTGTCAGCGCGCCGGCAATCGAGGCCGGCACCGAGCCGCGCCCGCCAAGAAGCTGCGCCCCGCCGATGACGCAGGCGGTGATCGCCTGCAATTCGTAGCCGACGCCGACATCGGTCGAGACACCGGCGAAACCGCCCAGCAGGATGCCGGCCGTCACCGCGCTCAGCGACGAGACGACGAAGGCGATGATCCGGACCCGTTCCAATGGAACACCCGACATCTGCGCTGCCCGCGGGTTGTCGCCGATCGCGTGCAGCATGCGGCCGAGGCTGGTGCGGTGCATGAGCCAGAACAGGCAGAGCCCGAAGGCCAGCAACACAAGCAGCGCGATGGGCAGGAACTGGATGAGCGGAATGCCCTGGATGTTGGTGCGCCCGAAGAAGCGGAACGTTTCCGGCAGATAGCCGCGCGGTGAACCGCTCGACCACATGAAGGCCGCCCCGTTCAGCGTGATCATCATGCCGAGCGTCGCGATCAGCGAGGGCACCCGCAGAAAGCTGACGACGAGGCCGTTCACCACGCCGACGGCAAGTCCGATGGCGTACATGACCGGGATGACCCACCAGGTCGCATCGGCATTGTTGTTGAGCAGCATGGACGAACCGACCACGGTCAGCGTGATCAGCGAACCGACGGAGAGGTCGAAGCCGCCGGAAACAATGACGTAGATCTGCCCTGCGGCGAGGATGGCGAGCGGGGCCGCGCGCTTCAGGAAGTTCATGTAGCCTGTAGGCTCGACGAAATTCGGGTTCGACAGCGTGATGGCGACGATGAGCGCCGCGAGCACGAAGAAGACGGGATTGATCTTCGGCAGGCGCGCGCCGCCACCTGTCCTTGCCGGGCCGGCGGTATCCTGGATCATGCCACTATCCTCTTGGAGCGCACGGCGTAGAAGGCGACGGCCGCAACGATGATGATGCCGCGCATGACCTGCTTGGCGAAGGCGTCGACCCCGGCGAGATTGAAGATGGAGTCGATCAGCGAGAAGACGATGACGCCGGCAACGGTGCCCCAGATCCCGCCCTTGCCGCCGGAGAGGATTGTTCCGCCGATGACGACGACCGCAATCGACTCGAGGTCGTAGGCGCCCTCCGTGCCGATCCAGGGCGAACCAGACTTGAGGCGGCTGGCGAGATAGAGGCCGGCCAGGGAAGCGCAGAGACTGCAGATGATGTGGCTGGCCATCACCACCCGGGTCGTCTTGATTCCGGCGGCGCGTGCCGTATCCCGGTTGCCGCCGACCGAATAGATGTTGGAACCGAAGCGGGTGAACCGCAGCATCGCCCAAGCCGCAACGACGAGAAGCGCCAGCACGAGCAGGCCGACCGGCAGGCCGAGCACCGTGCCATAGGCGAAAATCTGGAATGCATTCGGTACGGAGCCGCCGAAGCGCCCATGGAAGGAGGCAAGGCAGCCCTGGATGATGAGCGCCATGCCAAGCGTGGCGATCAGCGGGTTGACCTCCAGCCGGGTGATCAGCAGCCCGTTCAGCGTGCCGACCAGCACGCCCATTGCGAGAACGGCGAGGACGGCCGGCAGCATCATGGCCGGATCGCCGTTCATGATGGCCGAGGCGACGACGGCCGAGGCGGAGATCAGGTGCGCCACTGACAGGTCGATCGAGCCGACGAGGATGGCGAAGGTCTGGCCAACGGCGGTGATGCCCAGTGCGATGGATCGATTGAGGATCGCAATGCCGGCCTCGGGCGTCAGGAAACGCGTCAGGCCGAGGCCGAGCGCGATCGCGACATAGACGAGAAGCGCCACGCCCAGCAGCAGCGCCGGGGCGTACCGTTCCATGCGCCAGGCCGGGCGCTTTGTGACGCTTGCCGTGCTCATGCCGCCACCGCCTCTTCGCCTGTTGCGGCGAGCATGACATCGGCTTCCGTCACCCCGCGGGCAAAGCCGGCAACGAGTTCGCCGGCGCGCATGACGAGAATGCGGTCGGCAACGCCCAACACTTCCGGCAGGTCGGACGAGACCATCATGATCGCCGCCCCCTTGCGGGCGAGGTTTCGCATGACATGGTAGATGCCGGCCTTTGCGTTGACGTCGATGCCGCGTGTCGGCTCGATGAAGATCAACAGTCGGGGCGCGAGTGCCAGCCAGCGTGCCACGATGGCCTTCTGCTGGTTGCCGCCGGAGAGCGCCTTGATGTCCTGGGAAAGGCTGCCGGCACGCACGTCGAGATCACGCATCAGTGTTTCCATCGCCCCGGTGGAGACGAACGGCGTCGCATCGGCATTGCCGGCGAGGCCGGAAAGCGCGCGTGCCGTCAGCATGCCGTTGTCGGTAACCGACTGCATCAGGAGGAGCGCTTCGGCCTTGCGGTCGCCGGGCAGAAGGCCGATGCCGGCGCGGATCGCATCGCGCGGATTTGTGAAGCGGGCCGGCTTTCCGGCAAACACGACTTCGCCCTCGGCAAAGGGGGCAAGGCCGAAGATCGCCTGGGCGAGTGCCACCCGCCCTGCCCCCTGCAGACCGGCAAAGCCGACGATCTCGCCGGCGCGTAGCGCGAAGGAGATGTTCTTCAGCCGATCATTCCCGGCATTGCGTACGGAGAGCACGATGTCGCCGATTTCCTCCGGCCTTGCCGGTTCTGCATAGAAGTCGCCGATATCGCGGCCGACCATGGTGCGTACGATCGTGTCGGGTTCCGGTACATGGTCGAAGCTCGCCGCCGTCTCGCCGTCCTTGAGCACGGTCACGCGATCGGCAAGCCGGGTGATTTCGCGCATGCGATGGGTGATGTAGATGATTGCGACGCCACGGTCCTTCAGCGTATCGACGAGATCGAACAGCACCTCGCATTCTGCCTCGTTGAGCGCTGCGGTCGGCTCGTCCATCACGATGACCCGCGCTTCGAGCGACACAGCCTTGGCGATCTCGACGAGTTGCTGGCTCGCAACATCGAGATCGGCCACGATCGTGTCGGGCTCGATGCGGTGTGCCGAGCCGAACAGCGCCAGCACGCGCCGCGCCTCCCCGTTCATCGCCCCGATGTCGATGAAGCCGCGACGGGTCGGCTCCCGGCCGAGGAAGATGTTCTGCGCGACGGTGCGTTCCGGAAGCAGGGAGAATTCCTGATAGATGACGGCGATGCCCGCGCGGATGGCTTCCAGCGGATGGAGGAAATGCCGTTCCTCGCCCGCCACGACGACAGCGCCGTCATCCGGCCGGTAGAGGCCGGAGAGGATCTTCATCAATGTCGACTTGCCGGCACCGTTTTCGCCGGCAAGGGCATGGACCTCGCGGGAACGGGCGAGGAAACTGACGCCTTTCAGCGCCTTCACGCCGGGAAAGCTCTTGGTGATGCCGCGCATCTCGATGGCAGGGACGTTCTGGTTCATGCTGCTGCCCATGTCTTGCGGATGAACGTTGCGCTTTCGCTGAAAAGCGTCTCGAAGTCGGGAAACAGCGGCCGCCAGACGCGGGTTGCCGTCGCGATGGCTGGCAGACCCGCGCCGAATGCCTCCAGGGTCAGCCAGCCGTCATACCCGATCTCCTTCAACACCCTGAACATAGCGGGAAAGTCTATGTGCCCGCGCCCGGGGATGCCACGGTCGTTCTCCGATACATGGAAGACGCCGATGTCGCGACCGATCAGACGGATCGCCGCCTCCGGTCGGCTTTCCTCCACATTGGCGTGAAAGGTGTCGTACATGATCCTGAAGGCGGGATGCCCGACCCGATCGACGTAGGCGTGCGCCTGCTCCATCGTGTTGAGATAGTAGGTTTCGAAGCGGTTCAGCGGCTCGAGGCTGAGATGCATGCCGTGGGCTGCTGCCCGCTCGGCCAGCGCGCGGTGTGCGTCCGCCCCGTATTTCAACTCGTCCTCGCTGGGGCCGTTCCCGGTGAAGACGCCGATCGGCGCGTGGAACGGGCCGCCCATGCTTTCGGCGCCGAGCGCGATGGCGCAATCCAGCGCCCAGTCGAGATGGGTGAGGCCGCGCGCCCGTATTTCGGCATCGGGGCTGACGGGGTTGGCCTCCGGCGTCGGCACGATCGATGTGGTCGACCGGCCAAGGCCCAGGGCGTCCAGTTCCCGGCCGAGACGTTCGTAATGTGCGACGTCGCCCTTGAGGACAGGGATTTCGACGCCGTCATAACCGAGATCCTGCAAGCGTCTGATGCTTGCTAGGTGCCTGTCCTCGACGAAATCGGTCAGGCAAAGGAGATTGATGCCAAGTTTCATGAGATGCTCAATGCAATGTGATGCCGAGGTCGCGGCAGGTTACGCGAATCCAGGACAGTGATTTTTCGATCATCGGCCCCGCCGCCCCCTCGCATTCGAGACTGAGAACGCCGGCATATCCATGATCCCGCAACTGGGCGAGGCAGGCCCTGATATTGTCGGCATTGACCCCGTCGCCGAGCGCGCAATGGCTGACCGCGATGCCCGTCTGCCCTCCGCGCGCGGCTGCCGCCAACGATTGCGACACATCCTTCACATGAACGTGGCTGACTTTGTCGATGAAGAGCGGCAGGAACTCCGCCGGCTCCTGGCCGGCGATGAAGGTGTTGCCGGTATCCATGTTCATGCGCAGCCATGGGGAATCCACGAAGGAAAGCATGCGTGCCATGAATTCGGGACGTGTCGTGAAATGGCCGTGCGGTTCGATGTTGACGACGATCTCGTGCGCTTCGGCGACCTCGATGATCGCCTCGTAGCTGCGCTTCATGAGCGCCATCGCTTCCTCTTCGGTAAGCCCGGGCGGCATATGCAGGCCATCGGTCGTGTCGACGCAGGGACTGCCGGCTTGCGCGGCCCAGGCGATCGATTTCAGTACATAGGGCACGCCCCGGAGCGGGCCGTCCGCGCCGGAGAGCGGATAGGCGGCATCGACCTGGGAGAAGCGCACATCATATTGTTCCATCTTCCGGCGCAGCAGAACCGGGTCCTCATAGAGGGCGACATGGGGCTGGTAGCCGAGGCCGTGGATCCAGCTCACGCCATCGATCAGGCCACACTCGATGAAGTGCACATCATTGTCGCTCGCCCACTGCAAGCATTTTTCGAACGACCAATAGGCCGAGTTGAATGCGTCCGTGTGGAACCCTATCCGCACTGGCCTGTCCTCCCGATTCTTCCTCCATACCATTGAGTTTCAATGGCAAATCACCAGCGCCTCGGTTTAACGCTTGATGATGGCACAGCATTGCGCAATAAATCGCTTCCGGCGTTCGAAATGGACGACTGGTAAATTTTAAACATACCGAGGGAAGCCATGAGCAAGGCCAGCAACGAACGGGCCGTCAATCGGCCGGCAGTTTTCCGCGAGCCGGGCGCCCTGCTCTATGCCGGAAATTGCCAGGACCTGATGAAGGCCTCGCTTGCCGGGCAGGTCGCACTCAATGCCTGGACGCGCCGCGGTTACCCCGGAACCGATCTTGGCGAGGCGCTGCCGCAGGTCTGTTCGGTCGGTGGCTGGGACGCGACGACGCCGCAGGACTGGGGGCTGCGCGAGCATTGCAACGAGGGCGTCAAGATCGCCTATCTCGCGCGCGGCTCGCTTGCGATAACGATGGATGGCCGCAAGACGGTGATCAACGAGGGGCAGATGTTCGTGGTGCGGCCGTGGCAGCTCCATGCGCTCGGCGACCCGACCATTGGTGCCAGCCACATCATCTGGGTGCTGATGGATATGGGTGTGCGTCGGCCGCACGAGACCTGGCTCTGGCCTGACTGGATCGGCTGGCCGGAGCGGGACCGCAAGCGGCTGAGCGAGCTCCTGTCGAAAAACGAGCAGATCTCCTACCTTGCGTCACGCGAGGTTGCCCGCACCTTCCTGGATATCCATGACGTGGTCGCCGGGGGTGATATCGAGGGCGGCGAGGCGCGACTGCGCCTGCTGATCTCGATGATGTTGCTGCAGTTCCGCCAGATGCTGGAGAACGAGGCGCCCGTGCTCGATCTTGCGCTTGCAAGCTCCAAGCGTACGGTGGAGATTTTCCTGAAGCGGCTTCGGCATGCGCTGGAGGAGGACTGGACGCTGGAGAACATGGCAGCGGAGTGCAACCTTTCGCGCACCCAGTTCACCCAGCACTGCCAGGTGCTGACCAACATGACGCCGGTGCGCTACCTGCAGATGCTGCGGCTCAATGCTGCCCGGCAGCTCCTGGAGAGCGGCCAGCAATCCGTCACCAATGTTGCCTATGACTGCGGCTTTTCCTCCAGCCAGTATTTCGCCACCTGCTACAAGAAGCGCTTCGGCTTCTCCCCGATGGAGACGCCGCGCCAGCAGGGTGCAATGGCAACTAGCCGGTGGTGACGACACCGCCGTCGATGACGAGGGCCTGACCGGTCATCATGCGGCTCGCCGACGAAGAGAGGAACAGGCAGCCGCCAACAATATCCTCCGGCGCCAGCATGTCCTTGAGGCACTGACGGTCGAGATGGGCCGAAAGCGCCTCGGGGGTGACCCATTTCTCCTTCTGCTTGTCGGTCAGCACCCAGCCCGGCGCCAGCGCGTTGACGCGGATCCGGTTCGGGCCGAACTCCCGGGCGAGTGCCCGCGTCATGCCGTTGATGCCGGAATTTGCAGTCACATAGACGGGATAGCCGGCGTTGCCCATCATGTAGCTTATCGAGGTGAAATTCACGATGGCGCCGCCGTTCATCGCCTTCATGCCTGGAAGCACGGCCCGGCAGGCGAAGAAATAGGCCTTCAGGTTGATGGCCATCGCCTGTTCCCAGAAAATCTCGTCGACCGCGAGCGTATCGTGCCGCTGATCGTTGGCGGCATTGTTGACGAGGGCGGTGATCGGGCCGTGAACCTGTGCGGCGGCAGCCAGCGCCTGTTCCAGGGAGGCGAGATCGCTGATGTCGGCCGGCAGGAACAGAGGGCGCCGACCGGTCTTCTGCTCCATCGCGGCGCAGAAGGCGGTGGCGTCGGAGCGCTGGCAGAAGGCGACCCGCGCGCCCTGCCGGAGGAAGCCCTCGGTGAGGGCGGCGCCGATGCCCGAGCCGCCGCCGGTGATGAAGACGGACGCACCTTCGAGGTCCGGATAGATCGTCTCTGACATGTCAGTGCTCCCTTGCCGCTGCGATGCTGATGGATAGGCTCCATTCCCGCGTTTCGCCCGGCTGGAGCCAAACGGCCTTGCCGCCGGCGACCGCATCGGCAAGGCTCTCCATCGGTGCCGTGGTGGGGGCGAGGGAAATCTGGCTGACGGGCGCCTCGGCAGGCCAGCCGCCATAATCCAGCCAGAGGCCGAGATGCCCGGCAGCCTCCGCATTCCAGCGCAGAGTGAAGGTTCCGCGATCTCCGACGACACGCGCCTCGGCCTGCCCTTCCAGGGAGGCAAAGAATTTTGCGGCGAAACGGGTTTTCAGGGGATGGATCCGGTCAAGGGCTGGTAGGCCATCCCGGCCCGGGTCCGGGAAGCTGACGGGGCCCTTTGCAAGAAGGTGCCCGTTGTGGCTGAGGAAGGCCGCGTCCAGGGCTTCGATACCCGGCAGGTGGAGCCGGTCGCCCTCTTCCGGTGCGATGAGAAGATGCTGGGACCACAGATAGGGCATCGCAAGCGAACCTTCGTTCGAGGTGCGATAGACGAGGGAGAGGTGGTCGCCATCGAGCGTGAGGGTACGCTGGAAACTGAGCGGGCCGGCCCGGCCGGTTGTCGTGATGCTTTCGTCCGTCGCTTCCATGTCGACCTGGCGGCCCCAGAATTCGCCGTGGTCGCGAAGCGTCATCGGCCAGGCGCTCACCTCGCATGCCGCGGCGGAGGGAAAACATTCGTCCCAGCCGCGTGCCTGTTCGACGCCAAAGGTCGCATCCTGGGCGGGCGAGCCGACTGCAGGCCCCGGAACCAGCCAGTTGCGGCCGGTCGTAAGATCGGTGAGTTCGCTTACCCGTCCGCCGAAATCAGGCTCGAGGCGCAGGCGAAGGGTTCCATTGTCGAGGACGATGCCGCTCATGGCCGCTCCTGTTGCAGACGGGAAAGGGTTTCTGACCATTGCCGGGCGATCGACAGCCCGACGGGCTGGACGGGCAGACACGGGGCTCGGTCGTGGATCGCGATACCGGCATTTTCGCCGAGGATGCGCTTGCCGTAGGTGATGAGATGTTCGAGCGACTGCATGACGAAGGTGGCGGCGGGAAGCGCTGCGGCATAGAGCGCCTCGGCCTCCACGTGGCGGTCCGCTTGCCACAGGTCGAGGATACGGGCCGCGACCGGTGCGATGTCGGGCGCGAGCACGAAACCGCGGCAACCGATGCGAAGGGCATCGGTCATTTCCAGCCCGCCCCGCCCGCCGACGACCGCAAGGCTGTCGCCCGCCACGTCGATGATGCGGGCCAGGCCGAGCGCCGCGTCCTCGGCTTTCACGGCGGCAAGGTTGGAAGCCCGTTGCTTCAGGCGGACGAGGTCTTCGCCGGAAAGGGCGCGGCCGAGATATTGCGGTGCGTTCTGCACGGCGACGGGCAGCGCGGTCGATGTCGCGACACGGGCGAAAAAGTCGAGATAGACATCCGCGCCATAGCTGCCGACCATCGGGGGCTGGAGGATGAGCCAGTCCGCGCCTGCGGCTGCTGCGCAGGCTGCAAGCTCCACCTGCTCGCCCACCGAATTGCCGGCGATAGTCACCGAAAACGGCAACCGGCCCGCATTGGCGCGTGCTGTCGTTTCGACCAGTGCGCAGCGTTCGGCGAAGGTGAGCTTGAGCACCTCGGTCGCCAGTCCCAGCACGGTGATGCCGTGGCAACCGGTCTCGACGCAGTACTCGACCTGCGCCTTCATCGCACCGTGATCGAGCGCCTCTTGCGCGTCGAACAGGGCAAAGAGCACGGCGTAGACGCCGTCGTGAATGTTGGTTCTTGTCATGCTGCACCCATCATGATGTCAACGCCGCGATCTGCGACCGCCATGGCGGGCGCGTTGGTGTTTCCGCTGGTAATGCGGGGCATCATGGAAACGTCGAAGACGCGCAGGCCCTCGATGCCCTTGACGCGCAGGTCCGGCGTCAGCACGGCGAGCGGATCGTCCTCGGCTCCCATGCGGGCGGTGCCGCAGGGGTGGTAATTGGTCTTGACCGTGCGCTTGCAATGGGCAAGCAGCTCGGCATCGGAGCGGAAGGCCTCACCGGGGAAAATCTCACCCTTGATCACCTTCGCCATCGGCCCGGTTTTCAGCACCTCGCGGGCAAAGCGCAGGCCGGCGATCTCGTGGCGGATATCGTCCTCATGGCCGAGATAATTGGAGTTGATCATCGGCAGGGCTGCCGGATCGGCCGAGCGAAGGCGCACCGTGCCGCGCGCCTTCGGCTGCAGCAGGCAGGAGTTGAGCGTGACGCCGTCCGTGGGCGCGACACCCATGACGTCGCGGTCGAGATAGACGGTCGGGACGCAGTAGAACTGGATCATCGGCTCGCCCGCGGGGTCGAGAGGATTGATGAAGGCGCAGGTCTCGCAGCCGTTCGTCGAAACGGGGCCGGAGCCGAACAGCATGTATTGAAGGCCATTGCGGAGCATGCGCAGGCCGCGGTCCTCGCCGTAATAGCCGAGCTTTTCATGGGTGGCAGCGACCAGCGGAACCTCGTGGTGGTCCATCAGGTTCTCGCCGACGCCGGCAAGGTCCGCCTCGACGGCGATGCCGTGTCGGCGCAGGTCGCGTGCCGGGCCGATGCCCGAGAGCATCAGGATTTTCGGCGTGCCGAAGGCTCCGGCTGTGAGGATGACGTCGTTTGCCGCATGGAGCTTGCGGATCTGGCCGCCTTCGGCGATTTCGACGCCCACTGCCCTGCCGCCTTCTATGAGGAGACGCAGGACGCGCACGCCGGTCATGACGGTCAGTTTCGGATTGGTGGCCACGGGCTCGATGAAGGCCTCGACCGCCCCGCAGCGGCGGGCGCCGCCGATCGTCGTCTGCATGTAGCCGACGCCGGCCTGCGTGCCGTCGTTGAAATCGTTGCGCAGCGGCAGGCCCATCTCCTGTAGCGTCTTGACGAAGACATGGGAGATTTCGGCGATATGGCGCGGGTTGGAGACCGTCAGCGGCCCGTCCGTCCCATGCGCAGGGCCGGCGAGCGACTGGTTGCCTTCCTGCCGGCGGTAGTGTGGCAGGATATCGTCCCAATCCCAGCCGATGCCGTTGGGGCCGGCCTCCGTCATGCGGTTCCATTCGTCGTAGTCGGACCGCCGGCCACGCATGTAGACCATGGCGTTGACGGTCGAGCCGCCGCCGAGCACGCGGCCCTGCGGCAGGTCGTGCGACCGGCCGTCGAGCTGCGGTTGCGGTTCCGTCTTGTGGAAGGTCAGGTATTTGCTGCCCTTCAGCATCTTCACGAAGCCGGCCGGCATGCGCAGCAGCGGATGGCGGTTCGACGGCCCTTCCTCGATGAGTGCGACGCGGGCGCCATGTTCGCCAACCAGTTTTGCCGCGGTCACGCAGCCGGAGGAGCCGCCGCCGACGATGATGTAGTCGAAGTCCGTCATCTCACCATTCCGCAATCGAGCCGTCCGCATGGCGCCAGACCGGCGCCCGCCAGGCGTGACCTTCCACGGCGCGGGCGCGCACCATGTCCTCGTCCACGTCGATGCCGAGACCGGGACCCATCGGGATCGGCAGGAAGCCGGCTTCGATCTTGAAGCGGCTTTCCGGCTTCAGGTAGTCGTTGAGGTCGCCGCCCTTGTTGTAGTGGATGCCGAGGGACTGCTCCTGGATGACAGCGTTGTAGCAGATCGCATCGACCTGGAGGCTGGCGGCCAGCGCGATCGGCCCGAGCGGGCAATGGGGTGCCATGGCGATGTCGTAGCTTTCCGCCATATGGCCGATACGAACCATTTCGGAGATGCCGCCGACATGGGCCGTATCCGGATTGATGATGCCGGCCGCGCGCTTTTCGAAGACGGCGCGGAAATCATAGCGGCTGTGCAGGCGCTCACCGATGACGAGGGGAATGGACGTGGTGCGCGCAAGGTCCGCCATGTGGTCGACCTGAGCCGAGACCACCGCATCCTCGATGAACATCGGCCGGAGCGGCTCGATTTCCTTCAGCAGGATTTTTGCCATAGGCGCATGCAGGCGGCCGTGGAAGTCGAAGGCGAGATCCATGCGGGTGCCGACCGCATCGCGCAGTTCGCCGAGCTTGGCGACGATCCGGTCGATCTTGGCGTAGCTGTCGAGGAACTGCACCTCCTCGGTCGCATTCAGCTTGCACGCGTCATAACCGGCCTCGATAAGCGCTGTCGCATCGGCGACGAGATTGTCGGGCCGGTCGCCGCCGATCCAGCGATAGGTGCGCACCCTGTCGCGCACCTTGCCGCCCATTAGCGCATGCACCGGCTGGCCGAAGGCCTTGCCCTTGATGTCCCACAGCGCCATGTCGACGCCCGACATGGCGCTCATCAGGACGGGGCCGCCGCGGTAGCAGCCGTTGCGGTAGATCATCTGCCAGGTGTCTTCGATCAGCAGTGGATCGCGGCCAATGAGAATGGTTTCCAACTCGCGTATCTTCGCCGCCAGCGTTTCCGCATGACCCTCGAGCACCGGCTCGCCCCAACCGGAAATGCCCTCGTCCGTGGAAACCTTGAGGAACAGCCAGCGCGGGGCGACGACGAAGGTTTCGAGTTTGGTGATTTTCATTGGGAAGTCCTCAGCCGGGCGCCGGATGCGCTGTCGAAGTAACGGATGCCATTGGAGGAGAGCCGGAGGTGGACGGTGGCGCCGATCTCCGGACGGAAGTGCTTGTCGGCCTTGAGCACCAGCCGGCCCTTGCCGTGGTCGGCGACGACAAGCGTCGCATCGCCCGTCGGCTTCACGGAATAGACGGTGACCGTGAGGTCACCCGCCTCGCCCTCGGCGGCGACCGTGATGTCCTCGGCGCGAATGCCGAGCTGGGCTTCTTTCGCGTCGGCTATGCCCGCCGCCGCGATGCTGGCCTTGCCGGAGCGGAAGGCACCGCCCTGGATGTCGCCGGGAATGAAGTTCATCGGCGGCGAGCCGAGGAAGCCGGCGACGAACAGGTTGTCGGGATCGTCGTAGATCTGGTCCGGCGTGCCGATCTGGCGGATTTCGCCGGCCTCCATGATGATCACGCGGTCGGCCAGCGTCATAGCCTCGATCTGGTCGTGGGTGACGTAGATGGTCGTGATGCCGGTCTCGCGCTGGATGTGCTTGATCTCGGCCCGCATCGCGCCGCGCAGCTTGGCGTCGAGGTTCGACAGCGGCTCGTCCATCAGGAAGACATCCGGCGAGCGCACGAGCGCACGGGCGAGTGCTACGCGTTGGCGCTGGCCGCCCGAGAGGTTCTTCGGCAGCCGGTTCGCATAGGGTGCAAGGCCCACTTTCTCCAGTGCGGCAAGGGCGGTCTTTTCCCGCTCGGCCTTAGCCATGCCGCGGGCGCGCAGCGGATAGGCGACATTGTCCAGCACTTTCATATGCGGATAGAGCGCGTAGTTCTGGAACACCATCGCCATGTTGCGTTCGCGCGGCAGGCGGTTGGTGATGTCGGCGCCGTCCTTCAGCACAGTGCCGGTGGAGGCGGTCTCCAGCCCGGCGATGATGCGCATGGTCGTTGTCTTGCCGCAGCCTGAGGGGCCGAGCAGGACGAGGAACTCGCCGTGGGGGATATGGAGATCGATGGGCTTCAGTGCGGTCAGCGCACCCCAGCTCTTGGTGATGGATTGAAGCGTGATTTCGGTCATGTCAGCGATAGGCCCCCATGGTCAGGCCACGGATGAGGTGGCGCTGGAAGACAAGGATGAAGAGGATGATGGGGATGATGAGCAGGCTGGCGGAAGCCGAAAGCTCTGCCCAGGCGATCGTCTGGTAGCCGATGAAGCCATAGAGGCCGACCGGCACGGTGCGCACCGCCGAATCCCCCAGCACCAGTGCGAAGAGGAACTCGTTCCACGAGAGGAGGAAGATCAGGATGCCGACCGAGATGAGCCCGGGCATGGCGAGCGGCAGGGTGATACGGGTGAAAACCTGGAAATGGTTGTCGCCGTCGAGGCTTGCCGCCTCCTCGATCTCGCGGGGCAGTTCGGAGAAGAAGCCGCGCAGCAGCCAGACCACGATCGACAGGTTGAGCGTGACATGGGCGAGGATCAGACCCAGATGCGTATCGAGCAGACCGAGTTGGTAGTAGAGCACGAAGAACGGGATCAGCATGGCGACGGGCGGCGTCATGCGCGAGGAGAGCAGCCAGAAGCCGAAATCGCCGCGCCCGCGGAAGGAGTATCGCGCGAGGATGTAGGCGGCCGGTGCGCCAAGCGCGAGCGTCAGCAGGCTGGAGCCGGCCGCCACGATCGTCGAAGAGGCGAAATAGGCCCAGATGTCCGGGTTGCCGATGACCTTGGCGAAATTGGCGAAGGTCGGCTCGAACAGGAAGAGCGGTGGTCGAGCCATAGCCTGGATCGGCGTCTTCAGCGCGGTCATGAAGATCCAGTAGAGCGGAAATATGCACCAGATCGCGAAGACGTAGAGGATCAGCCGGCGCAGCCAGACGGAGGTGAACAGCTTCATGGCGCGTAATCCTTCAGGTCGAACAGGCCGAGCCGGCGAAGGAAAACCTGGCCTGCCACAAGGGTGAAGACGAGCATGACGATGGCCAGTGCCGAGGCGTAGCCCATCGACAGGAACTCGATGCCGTATTTGTAGGCGAGCAGGTTCAGCGTGCGCGTGGCGACGCCCGGCCCGCCGCCGGTCAGGACGAAGATGATGTCGAAGGTCTTGAAGGCATCGATCAGCCGGAACAGCAGGGCGAGGGCGAGATAGGGCTTCAGCCGCGGCAGGGTGATGAGGAAGAAGGTGCGGAACGGGCCGGCGCCGTCCATCTGGCTCGCCTCTTCCGGCTCCGGCGGCAGCGCTGCCATGCCGCCCATCACGATGAGCAGGATGAAGGGCGTCCATTGCCAGACGTCGACGAGGATGAGCGACAGGAGCGCAGTCTCGGGCGCGGCCGTCCAGGCGCTGGGAGAAACGCCCATCAGGCCGAGCATGTAGTTCAACACACCCTGCGTGGGGTTGAACATCAGCCGGAAGGTGAAGGTGGCGGCAATCGGGGTGATCGCCATCGGCAGGAGATAGATGACGCGCAGCCACGACGCCTGCCGGACCTCGTGATGCAAAAGGGCAGCGATGCCGACGCCCAGCACCGTCTCGATGCCGACCGCGACGATGGTGAAGATCGCCGTTATGCGTGCGGCATCCCAGAAGTCGGCGGAAGAGAGCAGGTCGGAATAGTTCTTGAGGCCGACCCAGTTGATCGTGTCCGGCGCGGTCAGCGAATAGTCGGTGAAGGAGAGATAGACGCTGACGAGGAAGGGGACGAGCGTCAGCGACAGCATGAGGATCGTCGCCGGCGCAAGCATCCACAGGATGAAGCTGCGCTCGGCGCGTTGGATTGTGGTCTGGCGGAGGGGCACGGGCCTGCCTTTCTGATCGGGAGCCCCCCGACCGAAACGCTCGGGGGGCTTGAAATCCGTGTCAGCCCTTGAGGGCAGCATTGATCTTTGTCGTGGCCGCGGTAAGCGCAGCCCTGGCGTCGGCCTGGCCGGTGACGACCTGGTTGATCGCCACGGCGAAGGGATCGAGGATCTCGCTGGACTTCTTGTGGAACCAGGCCGCCTTGAAGATTTTGGCGTCACCGGAGTTGAGGTTGAGGAGGGCGGCTGCCGATGCCTCGGCACCGAAGCGCTTCTGGAACGCCTCGCTCTTCCAGGCGGAATTGCGCACGGTGGCGAGCCCGCCGGCAGCACTTATCAGGCAACCCGGTTTGGAGTTGAGGAAGCTGAGGAGCAGGAACGCCGCCTTCTTCTTCTTCGAATAGGCGTTGATGCCGGCCTGCCAGGCCCAGATGTTCGGCTTGATGGGGTGTTCGCCGGCACGCGGCAAAGCAGCATAGACCGCATCGCCCGCCACCAGGCTCTTTTCCGGATTGGAAATGTCGGTGGCGAAGTTCGAGCTGCCGCAGCCGAGCGCCGCGGCGCCGCTGGAAAAGTCGTTCAGGGCTTCGTACCAGTGATAATTGCCGACGCCGATCGGTCCCGCCTCGCGCAGCAGGCGGCCATACATCTCGACGCCGGCAATTGCCGCATCGCTGTCGAGCACGCAGCGCCCTTCCCCGTCGATGATCTCGCCGCCATAGGAGAAGACGAAGCCGCCGCAGGTCCAGGGACCGGCGGAGCTGTCGGACTTCGCGCGCATCGCGATACCCGCTACGGTGTCGGTCTTCAGCTTCAGTGCCGTAGCGAGAAGGTCGTCCATCGTCGCGGGAACGGCAAGGCCGGCCTCGCCGAGCATCGCCTTGTTGGCAAACAGCGTCTGCGCCTCGGCGGTGATCGACATCGAATAGTTCTGCCCGTCTGTCTGGGCGGGGAAGTCGCGTGCCATGGCGAAGATGTCGTCCTGATCGTACCAGGCGGCATCGAACAGTGCCTTGTCGGCATAATAGGCGTCGAGCGGCTCAGCCCAGCCGGCGGAGACGAACTGGCCGAGCGCGTGGATCATCATCACATCGGGCTCGGCCGACTTGGCGCCGAGCTTGATTGGCATCTGTGAGGTGTATTCCGTCTCGGACTGGGTGTTCAGCTTGACGGAAATGCCGGTCAGCTCGGTGAAGAGTGGCAGCAGGGGCTCGATCGCCGCGCTCCATGGATGCGTCATCGCCTCGATCGTCAGGCTTTCGCCCTTGAAGGCCATCCAGTCGACATCGGCGCCGGCAAAACCTGCGCGCGCTTCTTCTGCCGTCTGCGCGAAGCTCAGCCGCGGCGCGACGGTCAGCCCGAAGGCCGCCGCCGCGGCGCCAGTCATCAGTTGGCGCCGGCTCAGGCGTGTCTCTCTGTTCATCATGCTCTCCTCCTCTTCAGATCCGGTGTGGCCGCGACGTTTGGATCCCATAGGGCTGGGATCGGGCTCCTCCGGCCTCGCTCACGATGGCGCGAACATATCGATACTATTGTTTGTGTCAAGTGTAGTACTATTGGATTTTGTGTGCGACTGTTTGCGCGTCGGGATCATTTCCGCTATTCCAGCAGGAACAAGAGACGGCGGGGGCAAGGTTTGACGCAGCAGCACGAGATAGAGACGCCGGACGCAGCATCGGCCAGCGTCCACGAGACGATCGTCACCACCATGGGAAAACGTATCGTTTCCGGGCACTACAAGCCGGGTGCGGTGATCGGCAGCGAGACCGATATCGGCCAGACCTTCAGCGCCTCGCGTACCGCGACGCGTGAAGCCCTGAAAATCCTGAGCTCAAAGGGCCTGATCGAAGGCAAACCCAAGATCGGCGTCGTCGTACGGTCCACCGAACGGTGGAACATGATGGATTCTCTGGTGCTCGACTGGGCGCTGCAGGATGCAAACCAGGCGGAAAAGGCGATCTCGGACCTCTATGCTCTGCGCATGGCGATCGAGCCGAAGGCGGCGCGTATGGCGGCGCGCAACCACGATCAGGCCAATGAAGCGACGGTCCGGCGCGCGCTGCGCGGCATGGCGACCTATCTCGACGAGAACGACCGGGTCGAGCAGGATGTCGCCTTCCACATCGCCATCCTGCGCGCGTCGGGAAATCGCCTCTTCTTCTCGCTCGGCGAGCTGATTTCGGTCGGCCTGCGCCACCTCTTCCACGCAGGCCTACGGGCCACGAGCGAGGAGGATGACCGCTGGATCCGGCGCCACAAGCGGGTTGCGGACGCGGTCTTCGCGCGCGATGAGGCCTCGGCGGAGGCGGAGATGGTCGCGCTGCTGACGGAGGCGCAGCAGACCCACGAGATCATCCCGTCCTGAGCCGGACGGAGGAGTCCTCGCCGCTCAGGGCCGCCCTTTGAGGTGGCCAGTCGGAAGCGCCGTCGTATACTTGATCTGACTGAGCGCGAAACTCGAGCGAATATTGGCGACACCAGGGATGAGCGTGAGGAAGTCGACGACGAGGGCCTGGAATTTCATCAGGTCCTCGACCACCACGCGAAGCATGTAGTCCGCTTCCCCGGTCATCAGGTAGCACTCGACGATTTCCGGCTTGGTGCGGATGGCGGCGTTGAAGACGTCGAGCGATTCCCGGTCCTGCTGTTTCAGCGAAACCTGCACGAAGACATTGACCGCCAGCCCCAGCGCCTGTGCATCGACCAGCGCGACCGAACCCTTGATGACGCCGTTTTCCTTGAGGTCGTTGACCCGCCGCCAGCAGGGCGAGGCCGACAGGCCCGTTGCCTCCGCCAGTTCCGAAATGCTCATTTCGGCATTCTGCTGCAGGAGATCGAGGATGCGGATGGAGGCCGCATCGAGGCCTGGTTTGGAAATCGGCATGACTGACCGCAGAAAGAGGAGTTATCGGAATTCTGTTTCGCAATTTCGTGGTTGCCGGTCAACTGCGGTCAGTTTTCCCGTTTGTGCCGGTGTAGCATTCCTGGTCATTTGAGGACGGGGAGTGAGACGAGCATGAACGAGGCGGCCTTGACGCCAGCGCAGCTGGAATGCCTGAAGGACCTGGAGCGGCAGGTGCTGTGGCATGCCTGCTGGATGATCCACAATGCCAACCACCTGCGCGAAAAGGGCGAGGTGAAGGTCGGCGGCCACCAGGCTTCCTCGGCCTCGCTCGCCTCGATCATGACGGCACTCTACTTCCATGTGCTGCGGCCGGAGGACCGTGTTGCCGTCAAGCCGCATGCCTCGCCGGTCTTCCATGCCATCCAGTATCTGATGGGCAACCAGACACGCGAAAAACTCGAGAATTTCCGTGGGTTCGGCGGCGCGCAATCCTATCCCAGCCGCACCAAGGACATCGACGACGTCGATTTTTCCACCGGTTCCGTCGGGCTTGGCGTGGCGATCACCGCCTTTGCCTCGATCGTGCAGGACTACATTGCCGCCAAGCCTTGGGCGAGGACGCAGCCCGGCGGGCGCATGATCGCGCTGGTTGGCGATGCGGAGCTCGACGAGGGCAACATCTATGAATGCCTGCAGGAAGGCTGGAAACACGATCTGCGCAACACCTGGTGGGTGATCGACTACAACAGGCAGAGCCTGGACGGTGTGGTGCATGAAGGCCTGTGGCAGCGCATTGAAGGCATTTTCACCGCTTTCGGCTGGGATGTGAAGGTGCTGAAATACGGCGCGCTCCAGCAGGCCGCCTTCCGGGAACCGGGCGGCGAGGCGTTGCGCGACTGGATCGACCGTTGTCCAAACCAGCTCTATTCCGCGCTGACTTTTCAGGGCGGGGCTGCATGGCGCAAGCGTCTCACCGACGAGATCGGCATGCAGCCGGGTGTCGCCGACCTCTTGGCGGCGCGCAGCGACACCGTGCTTTCCGATCTCATGGGCAACCTTGGCGGCCATTGCCTCGAAACGCTGATCGATACGTTCGAGAGTATCGATCACGACCGGCCGACCGTCTTTCTCGCCTATACGATCAAGGGCTGGGGCACGCCGCTTGCCGGCCACAAGGACAATCATGCCGGCCTGATGACCAAGGCGCAGATGGAGACGTTCCAGGAGCGCGTCGGTGTCGTGCCGGGTACGGAGTGGGAGACGTTCGGGGCAATCCCCTCGCCTGCCCACGTACGCACGTTCCTGAAGACGGTGCCGTTCTTCGCCAAGGGTGCGCGACGCTTCACCTCCCCTGCCGTGCCTTCCTCCGGCCCGGTTTTCCTCGATGACCGCGAATTGTCGACGCAGGCCGGTTTCGGCAGGATCCTCGATGCGATCGCCAAGCGTGACGATGCCCTTTCGGCACGTATCGTCACCACGGCGCCGGATGTGACGGTTTCCACGAATCTCGGGCCCTGGGTCAACCGCCGCGGCCTTTTCGCCCGTGAGCGGATGGCTGACACCTTCCGGGACGAGCGCGTGCCCTCGGCGCAGAAATGGGAGTTCGGTCCGGCAGGGCAGCATATCGAGCTCGGCATTGCCGAGATGAACCTGTTCCTGCTGCTCGGTGCGGCCGGCCTGTCGCATTCGCTGTTCGGCGAGCGGCTGCTGCCCATCGGCACGGTCTACGATCCCTTCGTTGCACGTGGCCTCGACGCGTTGAACTATGCCTGCTACCAGGATGCCCGCTTCATGATCATCGGTACGCCGTCCGGCGTGACGCTGGCGCCGGAAGGCGGAGCGCACCAGTCGATCGGCTCTCAGCTCATCGGCATGAGCCAGGACGGGTTGGCAAGCTTCGAGCCGGCTTTCCTCGACGAGCTGTCCGTCATCATGGACTGGTCCTTCGACTACATGCAGCGCGACGGCGACGGCACGCACGACAGGCGCACCTGGCTTCGCGACGAGACCGGCGGATCTGTCTATCTGCGCCTGACGACGCGGCCGCTGGAGCAGATCGCGCTTCGTCGCGAGGATCCGGCCTTCCGGCAAGGCGTGATCGACGGCGCCTACTGGCTGCGTCCGCCTTCGGCACGCACCTGCATCGTGCTTGCCTATCAGGGGTGCATCGCGCCGGAAGTCTTGATGGCGGCCGGGCGTCTCGCCGAGACGCATGGCGATGTTTCGGTGCTGGCGGTGACATCCGCCGACAGGCTCAATGCCGGCTGGACGGCGGCGCAGCGCGCCCGCCGCCAGGGGGATGCCAGCGCCCGCAGCCATATCGAGACGCTGCTTTCCACCGTTCCGCGCGATGCGGGCCTCATCACCGCCACCGATGGCCATCCGGCGACGCTCGCCTGGCTTGGCGCGGTGGAAGGGAACCGTACGGTTTCGCTCGGTGTCGAGCATTTCGGCCAGACGGGCACGATTGCCGATCTCTATGCGCATTTCGGCATCGATACACATGCCATCGTGGATGCGGCGCGTTCCTTCCGGACCGCGGGCTGAAACGGAGTACGGCAGCCCCTGCGGGCTGCCGGCAGCCTTTGCAGGGTTTGTGCGGCGCCGAAGATCCTTCTGCGCGGTGCCGCCCTCAACACATCGAGGGGATCCGTCGTGTGAGGCGGGCCCTTGTCAGGTCCATTCGTGTGCCCGCTCCGTTCGGTAAGGCCGCTCGGCAACAAAGAGCGACGGGGCGTGGCCGGCGACATAGTGCATGGCATCCGCATCGTCGTTGAAGCCGACAAAGACCATGAGCATGGCGCGGGCAGCCGGATGACCCTTCCGGCGGTAGGAAAAACGGATGGCGCAATGCGGATACTGCGTATCCAGTGTGCCTTTGCCTTCGTTGCTGTCGCCGGTGAGCGCAACGAACTGGCCGAGAGCAAAGAACCGATCGATGGCGGCAAAGGCCGAGGCTTGCAACATCTGCTGGTTTGTGCCGGCACCGGCGGGGCGGCCGTAATAGAGGCTATCGGTCTGGCCCTTGCGACGCGCCGTTTCATAGACGACGAGGCCGCCTGCCACCGCCAGCTCCAGATGAGCGCTGAAAGTCTGGAAGCGTTCGGGATGGCGATCCAGCTCCGTAAACAGACCTCTCAGGTCGGTGACATAGTCTGCGTACAGCGCAGCGTTCATGGAAGGCTCACCTTTAAAATTCCGGTCGAAGTGCTGCGCTCCCTAACACAGGCACGGCGGCGTGAAAACGCCGCCGTGCCTGTGTGGTTGACCCGGAGAGGATCCTCCGACCAACCGTCTTTATCCTCGTGAGCCCATCTGCGCTTAGGCCGTGACGAGCGTGGCCGCCTCCGCGCGGCGTGCATGGCTGAAGGCGAAGGCCAGCATGGCAAGTGTCGAGATCGCTGCCGGTACGGCAAAGATCAGGAAGTTCTGCTGCAAGGGCAGTTCCTTTGCCAGCAGCATGCCGCCAAGCGTCGGCCCGACAATGGCACCGATGCGGCCGACGCCGGATGCCCAACCAAGGCCGGTGGAGCGGACCGAGAGGTTGTAGAGCTGGGCGACGCTGGCATAGAGCAGGATCTGCGTGCCGATCGTGGTGGCACCGGCGATGAAGACCACAAGGAACAGCAGTGTTACCGGCAGGCCGAAACCGACGAGCGCGATCGACAGCGTGGCCGCGGCGAAGTATCCGATTACCACCTTCGGCAGGCCGAACCGGTCACCGAGCCAGCCGCCGGCAATCGCCCCGGCCATGCCGCCGAAGTTGAGCGAGAAGAGGGTCATCAGGCTGGCCTTTTCCGCATAGCCGGCTTCCTGCATGACCTTCGGCAGCCAGGAGGAAAGCAGATAGACGAGCAGAAGGCAGCAGAAGAAGGCGGCCCAGAGCAGAACTGTCCGCGTTGCCCGCTGGTGGCGGAAGAGTTCCGCGACCGATGCGGCGGCGCCTTTTGTCTCCGTGAAGACGAGCGTGTCGTCGCTCGTCAGGCGGTCTCCCGTTTCGATGCGGGCATAGATGCGCCGGGCCTCGTCCTGCCGGCCCTGGCGCAGCAGGAAGCCGAGCGATTCCGGCAGTTTCCACAGGATGAGAGGCAGGATCAGCAAGGGAACGGCGGCGACGAAGAACATCGGCTGCCAGCCATATTGCGGGATCATCCAGATGCCGAGGCTTGCGGCGACCATGCCGCCGACCGAGTAGCCGGAAAACATCAACGCCACCATCGTGCTGCGCAGCCGTTTCGGCGCATATTCGTTCATGAGGGCGACGACATTCGGCATGAGGCCGCCACAGCCGAGGCCTGCGAAGAAACGATAGACCGTGAATTCGCCCGGCGAGGCGGCAAAGCCCGTCAGCAGCGTCGAGACCGTGAACAGCACGAAGCTGATCGCAATGCCCTTCTTGCGCCCGATCTTGTCGGCGAGCGGTCCGAAGATCAGCGCGCCGAACATCATGCCGAACAGTGCCCAGGCCTGCAGCGCACCGGCCTGAGGTTTGCTCAGCCCCCATTCCTTGATCAGCGTCGGCAACACCGTGCCGGCGATGAAGACGTCATAGCCGTCGGCGATCAGCAGCAGCGCGCAGAGCACCACCACCGTCCATTGAAAACTGCCGAAGCGAGCCTTGTCGATCGCCTCGTTCACATCGATCTTGCGCATGGTCACCCCTCCCAGAGTGCGGTTGAAATGTTGTCAGCCGAGATCGCCGCCGGCGACCGGCAGGATGTTCCCGGTGATGTAGGCGGCCTCGTCGGAGGCCAGGAACAGGATCGGCGCGACCTGTTCGTCGATGCTGCCGTAGCGCTTCAGGAAGCTCGAACCCTTCACCTGTTCGACGACCTCGGCCATCCAGGCCTTTTCGCGCGCAGTGTCGCCTTCCGCGTTTCGCGGGATGCGACGTGACGGCGCTTCGGTGCCGCCGGGAGCGGTAGCGACGACACGGATGCCGAGACCGGCCACTTCCATCGCCAGCGATTGCGTGAGGGCATTCACCCCACCCTTGGCCGCCGAATAGGGCACGCGGTGAATGCCGCGCGTGGCGTTCGACGAGACGTTGACGATGGTGCCGCCGCCCCGCGCCGACAGGATCGGCAGCACGGCGTGGCAGCAGTAGAGCGTCGGCATCAGCGAGCGACGGATTTCCGCATCGATCTGCGCCGGCTCGAATTCGGCATAGGGCCGCATGCGGATCGCGCCGCCGACATTGTTGATGAGGATGTCGATGCCGCCGAATTTTTCGGTGGCGGCCTGCATTGCGGCTGCCGCGCCTTCATAGGTTTCAAGGTCGGCGGTGAACGCTGCCGCCTCTCCGCCACTCGCTTCGCTGGCAACATCTGCGACGAAGTCGGCGCGATCGACGAACAGCACCTTGCCGCCTTCTGCCGCGGCGCGCAGCGCCACCGCCCGCCCGATGCCCTGGGCCGCGCCGGTCACCACCAGCACCTTGCCGGCAAAGCGGCCCGGGAGACAGGACGCGCTCATGCGCTTGCTCCCGCCGCCGCATTGGGCGTGAACTTTTCGTAGTGGAAGCTGTTCGGCTTCACGCCGGTTTCGTCGAAATGCCGGCGCACGGCATCGACCATCGGCGGCGGGCCGCAGAGATAGACGTCGACATCGCCGCCGTTCAGAAGTTCCGCCGGCATGTGCTGCGTCACCCAGCCTTTGCGCGGATGGCTGGAGGCCTCCTCGGCCACGACCGTGCTGTAGCTGAAGTTCGGCAGGCGCCTGGTATAGGCATCGATCTCCTCGACGAGCACGAGATCAAGGTCGCGCGTCACGCCGTAGATGAGATGGATGCGCTCTTCGGATCTATCCTTCACCAATCCCTCCAGCATGGAGAGGAACGGTGCGAGGCCGGTGCCGCCGGCAAGCAGCAGCAGCGGGCGCTTGACCTCGCGGAGGTAGAAACTGCCGAGGGGGCCGGTGATGTCGAGCCGTTCACCGATAGCGGCCTGTTCGAGCCAGGTGCTCATGACGCCGCCGGGGATCTTCTTGATCAGGAAGCCGACACGCCCGGCGCCCGGTACCGTGCTGAAGGAGTAGGAGCGGCTCTGGCCACTGCCCGGAACGGCGATGTTGACATATTGTCCGGAGAGGAACACAGGCGCGGCCCCTCCCCCGTCCATGTCGAGTTCCAGCACGATCGCGGCGTCGTTGTACGGGGCGATCTTCGCTACCGTCGCGGCGAAACTCTGCTGGCCCGTCTTGCAGGCGAGCGAGGTCGTCGGCACCGACAGCACGCAATCCGACGTCGGCTTCATCTGGCAGGTCAACACCAGGCCGCCTTCTGCCTCTTCGGCCGTCAACGCGTCCTCGATATAGTCGTCACCGAGGTCGTAGCTGCCACTTTCGGCGCGGCACTTGCAGGTGCCGCACACGCCGTCGGAACAGTCCATCGGCAGGTTGATCTTGGCGCGATAGGCGGCGTCGAGGACCTTCTCGCCGCTGTTGCAGCCGATGAAACGGGTAACGCCGTCCTCGAAATTCAAAGCGATCTTGTAGCACATGGCTCCTCCTCCTCAGGGTGCCGGACTGCCCGGTCGTCAGATGTGGTAGACGTCGATGACCTGGCGGATGTAATCGTCCTTCAACACGATCTTCTTGTTGGCGATCACGAGGTCGCCGCCGCTCTCGCGCAGCGTGACGAACACGGTGCCGAAGAAGTGATCGGTGACCTTGTAGCGATGGTTGAGGGTGTGGAAGTTGTAGCGTACGTCGACCTCCCCGCCGCGCGCGGTCACCACCTCGACATTGGCGATCATGTGGCAGGTGCGCGGCTCGGGCGTGGAAGCGCCCGAACGCTCGGTCTTGATGCGGAAGACACGGTCTTCAAGGCCATCGCGGCTTGGGTAGTAGATCAGCGAGATCTGCGCGTGCGGATCCTCAGTGATCTGGTCGTCGTCGTCCCAGGCGGGCATCCAGTAGGTGACGTCGGGGGCATAACAGGTCAGCCACTCGTCCCACTGGCGATCGTCGAGAAGGCGTGCCTCCTTGTAGAGGAAGGCGCAGATGGTGTCGTAAGAGATGCTCATGCCGCCGCTCCTTCCGCTTCCGCGGCGAGCGCCTTGCGCATCACCCTGGCCCAATATTCATGCTGGCGGACGAACAGGCCCTCGTCCTCGCTACGCTCTCCCGAGAGCAGCGGGGTGATGCCCATGCGTCTTGCATTGTCGTCAGGTCCATCGATCCAGAGCGGGGCACCGCGCGACATGTCGTTCCAGAGGGCCGTGATCCCGGCATAGCCGGCCTGACAGGCGCGGAATTCCTCGAGATCATCGGCCGTGCCCATGCCGGAGACATTGAAGAAATCCTCGTACTGGCGGATGCGCAGCGCGCGGTTTTCGGCGCTCTCGCCCTTCGGGGCGAAGCAGAAGATGCTGATCTCCGTCTTGTCGACGCTGATCGGGCGCGTCACGCGGATCTGCGTGGAAAACTGGTCCATCAGGAAGACATTCGGATAGAGGCAGAGATTGCGCGTCTGGTTGACGATGACATCCGCCCTGTCAGCACCGACGCGGGTCTTGATCTCCTCGCGGTTGCTGTAGACCGGCCGCACCTCCGGGTTCATCGTGGTCGTCCAGAGCAGGATATGCCCATGGTCGAAGCCGTAGACTCCGGCGACCGACTTGCTCCAGCTGTTGGCATCGACCGCCTTGGTGCCTTCCTCAGCCCGGCGGCCCATGGTGGCGGCATAGTTCCAGTGCACGCTGCTGACATGGTAGCCGTCGCAGCCGTTCTCCATCTGCAGCTTCCAGTTCCCGTCATAGATGTAGGAGGAATTGCCGCGCAGAACCTCCAGCCCGTCGGGTGCCTGGTCGACAATCTGGTCGATGATCACTTTGGTCTCGGCGAGATAGTCGGCAAGTGGCAGTACGTCCGCATTGAGGCTGCCGAAGAGGAAGCCGCGGTAGTTCTCGAAGCGCGGCACGCGCTTCAGATCATGCGAACCATCCGTGTCGAACTGCGGGGGATATTGCGTGGTCTTGCCGTCCTTGACCTTCAGCAGCCTGCCGCCGTTGGAAAAGGTCCAGCCGTGGAAGGGACAGGTAAAGCTGCCCTTGTTGCCATGTTTGCGTCGGCAGAGCATCGCGCCACGGTGGGCGCAGGCATTGATCATCGCGTGCAGGACGCCGGCCTTGTCGCGGGTGATGACCACCGGCTGGCGGCCGATAGTGGTGGTGTAATAGTCGTTGTTGTCGGGGATCTGGCTTTCGTGGGCGAGATAGACCCAGTTGCTTTCGAAGATGTACTTCATCTCCAGTTCGAACAGGTCGGCGTTGGTGAAGATGTCGCGGCGGCAGCGGAACACGCCGGCTTCGTGGTCATCCTGCACCGCGTTGGCGAGCAGTTCGTCGAGTTCCTGCGCCTTGTCCAGGATCGTAGGCATGGCTCCTCCTCTCATGGCAGCCGCCGCTCGGCGGCGCCATTGCAACGATGTCGGTTGAAGAAAGGCTGGGGCGGCTTTACGCGGCCGCCCGCTTGCGCTGCAGGTTGATCTGGTTGTCGACCCCGTTCACCAGCGCAGTGAGGCCGATATCGAACACGATCTCGGCAAACGGTCCCTCCAGGCCGTTGGCCCTGATGCTCGTGTCGTCGGTCCGCTCGGTGACAGCCGGGACGAGGCCGTCGCGAGTGGCGTAGGCGAAGTCGTCGTTGACCAGCGGATCACCCGCGATGTTGATCTGAGTGGTCAGCTTGCGGTGGCCATCGGCACTGATGAAGAAATGGATGTGTGCCGGGCGCTGGCCATGGCGGCCGAGGGCGGAAAGAAGCTGTTCGGTCGGGCTGCCGGGGGGAACGCCGTAGCCCTTGGGCACGATGCTCCGGAACCTGTAACAGCCCTTGTCGTCGGTGACGATTGTGCGGCGCATGTTGAACGGCGCCTGCTTGCCGGTCGGGTCGAAGTGGGAATAGAAGCCGCGCGTGTCGCAGTGCCAGACTTCCACTGTCGCGCCGGGAAGCGGTGTGCCGTCGGCGTCGCGAACGGTGCCGTGCATGATCAGGGTGTGGCCGTTGGTATCCGCGCCGTCGTCGAGCCGCGCGAAACCATGCGCGACGGGTGCGCCGGCGACATAGAGCGGACCTTCGATGGTGCGCGGTGTTCCGTTCTTGATGCCAAGGTCCTCGTCGATGGCGTCGAGGCGCTCGTCAAGGAAATGGTCGAGGCCGAGGCCGGGCGAGATGAGGCCGGCCTGGCCGGTGGCGCCGATCTCGTTGAGCCAGGCGATGCCGGCCCAGTATTCGTCAGGGGTGATGTCGAGATCGTCGATGGCCCTGAACAGATCCGACAGCAGGCGGTGGGTGATCTCCTTCATGCGCGGGCTGCCACCCGGCTTGTCGAGTCCGCTGACGACCTTCAGAAAATCCTGTATTTCCGGCCTGTCGAAAATCCTCACAGTCATGATAGCCCTCCTCCGGGTCTAGGTTGCGTCAAACGGTTTCGCGTCCGCTCAGGTGTCGTCCTCGCGGATTGACGAGGGGTGGCGCAGCAGCGGCGTCACCTTGATGGTCATGAATTTGAACAGGGGCAGCGCCGTCAGGACCGCGTGCAGTTCGGCATTGTCCTTGACGTCGAAAATACTGACATTCGCGTATTCCCCGGCGATGCGCCAAATGTGGCGCCACGTGCCGCTGTCCTGCAGCGCCTGTGCGTAGGCTTTTTCCCGTGCAAGGATGTCCACCGTTTCCTCTTGCGGCAGATCGTGGGGAATGTGGACGTCCATTCGCACCTGGAAAAGCATGGGCTTGTCCTCCTACTCGGCGAGACTGATGGTCTTGCGCGGGGCGTTGCGGGCGAAGAACGCGATGCGATCTTCATCCAGCTCGATGCCGAGGCCCGGGCCACCGGGCACGGTCAGCTCGAAATCGCTGTAGTCGAGCGGCGTTGCGAGAATGTCCTCGGTCAGGAGCAGCGGGCCGAACAGCTCTGTGCCTCGCTGCAGATTGGCGAAGGTCGAAAAGACCTGGGCGGAGGCGATGGTGCCGACCGGGCCTTCCAGCATGGTGCCACCATAGAGCTCGATACCGGCCGCATCGGCGATCGCGGCCACGCGCTGGGCATTGAAGAGGCCGCCGCTTTGCTCGATCTTGACGGCGAAGACATCGGCGCCGCCGACCTTTGCCAGTTCGAAAGCCGATTCCGGTCCGGTCAGGGCCTCATCCGCCATCAGCGCGATGGGGAAACGGCGCATCAGCCGGGTGAGCGCCACCGTGGAAGCGACCGGTTGCTCGACCAGTTCGCAGCCGGCATCGGCAAGGGCGGCCATGCCATAGGCGGCCTCGGTTTCACTCCACGCCATGTTGACATCGACGCGCACGGCGGCCCGCTCGCCCAGAGCGTGCTTGATCGCGGCAACATGGGCGATGTCCTCTCGGACGGTCTTCGCGCCGATCTTCAGCTTGAAGATGCGGTGGCGGCGGAGATCCAGCATGTGCTCGGCCTCGGCGATGTCACGGGCCGTATCGCCCGAGGCCAGCGTCCAGGCGACCGGCAGGCGATCGCGGCGGCGGCCGCCGAGAAGCTCGCTCACCGGCAGGCCGAGGCGTTTGCCTTGCGCATCGAGCAGGGCCGTTTCCACGGCGCTTCTCGCGAAGCGGTTTTCCTTGATCCGTTTGGCAAGGCGCGCCATCAGCACCGGCACGCGGGATGCGTCCTCCCCCAGCATTGCCGGGGCAAAATAGGTGTCGATGGCGACCTTCATACCCTCGGGGCTTTCCCCACCATAGGCGAGGCCGCCGATCGTGGTGCCCTCGCCGATGCCGATGGTGCCGTCGCTGCAATATACCTTCACCAGCATCACGCTCTGGCCGTTCATCGTCGCGACCGACAGCTTGTGCGGGCGAATGGTCGGCAGATCGACCAGCAAGGTCTCGACCCGTTCGACGATGGGAGGGGATATGGTAGCCGGAAAATGTGGTGCAGGGGTCGTGTTCATGGGAGAACTATGCGCCATGCCTCCCTTGCCCGTCCAAGACCGATTGCATCTCCAATGATACCTGAGAGGTATAATGCTGTGAAATCCACCGTGATTGGGCCGCTGGTCGGGCCAGAACAATTGCACCCAACTTCGGATGATATCATAGAGCGTTGGCGAGCAAGGACGTGGGGTTAGCGAAACATTCGACGCTTCACTGATCTGGACAGGGTTTGGCAGCCGCGGGTTACGGGGCTTGAACGGTTGAAAAGATAGGCGGCGCGATAGGCCGCCATCTGTGCCACGGTCCCGTTGGCGATGGGTCGCGTCGAGTTTCGCTTGCAGATCGATTGGGAAGTTTACGGCCGGGAAGACGGGAAAGCCGGAACGGTGAGTGTTCTGGCAAGCCTGGCGCCGTGGGAGGCTAAGTCAGGCAACAGAAGAGCGGGCGCCGGCAAGATGCTGCGCCCGCCCGATTGTCGTTCAGGCTGCCGATTGTGCCGCGTCTGCAATCAGGTCGGCGATGTCCTGGGGCCGGGAGGCCAGGGAGGCGTGGCTTGCATCGAGTTCGATGATTTTCCTGGCGCCCATGCGCTCGGCCATGCGCTTCTGGTTCTCGGGCGCGATCATCCGGTCGTGCGTGGAGATCTGATACCAGGACGGCTTGGTCTTCCAGGCCGGCGCGGTGACCGTATCGCCGAATGTGCTACCCAGCGGGGCCTTCTGCGTGACGGCCATCACCAGGGCCTCGTCGGCGTCGAGGTCCTGGCAGAAGCTTTCCCGGAATTTCTCCGGTTTGATCCAGAGATAGCCATCGCTGTCGGGGGCGATGTTGGGAAAGGCGGCGGGTGGATGCGCCTGACTGATGGCACCGGCGCTTTCACCGGCATCGGGTGCGAAGGCGGCGACATAGACCAGTGCCTTCACATTCGGCAGATCCCCCATCTCGGTGATCACCTTGCCGCCGTAGGAATGGCCGACGAGCACCACCGGACCGTCGATCTGCTTCACCATCTTGCGGGTCCGCTCGGCATCGTCGGCGAGCGAGGTCAACGGGTTTTCCACGGCGTGGATGTCGCTGTAGCCCATGCGCGAAAGCGCCAGGATGGCATGCCTCCAATGGGCAGCCCCACCCCAGAAACCATGGACAAGGACGATTGCCGGCTTGCTGCTCATAACTTCCTCCTCAGTTTTCGGATGGCTGTTGTCGTCAAGCGGCTTTTCCCGCCGAATAAAATCTAGGTCTCGCCACCAAAATGCATAGGCCCGAGGGTTGGCTTTTGATGTCCTCTCCCAAGGGTATGGTGTGTGCACGGACGGCTATTGTGCCGGCATGTCCGAAAAGCCGCGTACCAGTGCCGCGACGTCTGTGGGACGTTCGATGCATGGCAGGTGGCCGGCGCCTTCTATGATGTGGAACACAGCCCCTGGAATTCGGTGCGCTGTTTCTTCGACAAGCGAGGGCGGTGTCGAAAGGTCGCTTTCTCCGGCAATCACCAGCGTCGGTGCCGATATGCCGGTAATGGCGTCGGTGAGGTCGGCATCGCGCAGGGCCTTGCAGGTTTCGGCATAGCCGATGGCCGGCGTGCGCTCCAGCATCCGGCGCCAGCCGGAAAAGGCTTCCGGCTGCTCTACGCGATAGACCGGAGAAAACCACCGTGCCATAATCGCCTCGCCGATCGATGCGACGCCGTTCTCGAGCACGGCATCGATGCGGGCGTTCCAGGCATCCGGCGTGCCGATCTTCGCTGCCGTGTCCATCAGAACAAGGCGCGTGATCCGGGCCGGTGCCCGCACTGCGAGGTCCATGGCAATCAACCCGCCGACGGAGAGGCCGCAGAGCATCGTATCCTGCCAGCCGACATGGTCGAGAAGGCCAGTGAGGTCGTCGGCGTGGTCGCGGATACCGCGGGGTGTAGGGGCCGCTTCGCTCAGTCCGTGGCCACGCTTGTCATAGAACAGGAGGTCAAAATCGGCGGCGAGTGCATTGGCGACCTCGTCCCATATCGCCACATCCGTTCCAAGAGAGTTGGCGAAGGCGATCCGCGGTGCGCCGCGCCGGCCGGCGCGGCGATAGAAGAGCACGATGTCGTTGGATCGGATGAAAGGCATTGTGGATACTCGCTCTGGCGCCGTCGATCCATGCGCCTCGACCCGGCCGGGCAGGTGTCTGGCCTATGCAGGAACTCCCGCGAAATTCTTGCTGCAAGGCTAGCTTTGGCGCCGCAAAGCGTCCAAGACTATCGCGGTCGCTTTCAATACCGGGAAGGTATAGTGCCATGGAGCTGCGCCAACTTCGCTACTTCGTCGCCGTTGCCCGCGAGCGTAATTTTTCCAGGGCTGCGGAACTGCTGCACATTGCCCAGCCGCCGCTGAGCCGGCAGATCCAGCAGCTGGAAGAGACGCTCGGAGTTACCCTGATCGACCGCTCCATCCGCCCGCTGGTCCTGACCGATGCGGGGCGTTTCTTCTATGACCAGGCGAAGCAGATCCTTGCCCGTATCGATCATGTGCGCGAACAGACCCGGCGCATCGCAGCCTCGCGCCGGGAGATCTTCATTATCGGGTGTGTCGGCTCGACGCTCTACAGCGGCATTCCGGATCTGGTGCGTCGCATGCGGGCCCGCTGGCCAGCGCTCGGCATCGAGATCCGCGAGATGATGTCGGTGGAACAGATCGCGGCGCTGAAGGACGGGCGTATCGATCTCGGTTTCGGCCGCGTACGGCTCAGCGACCCTGATATCGAGCGGATCACGCTACGAGAGGAGCGGCTGGTCGTTGCCTTTCCCAAGGGTCATCCGAAGTCACTGGCGACGGAACCCGTTGCGCTGAGCGAGATCGCCGGCGAGACGCTGGTGATCTATCCCTCCAAGCCGCGGCCAAGCTTTGCCGACGAGGTGCTTGCCCTCTGTGCGGATCTCAATGTCGAGCCGGGCACGGTCGAGGAGGTTCGGGAGATCCAGACCGCGCTCGGCCTTGTCGCGGCCGCCATCGGCGTGTGCATCCTGCCTGCGGCAGCCCAGCGCCAGCGCATGGACGATGTCTGCTACCGCGTGCTTTCCGACGAGCGGGCGACCTCGCCGGTCATCATGAGCTACCGGCGGAACGACGGCTCGGGGCGGATCGACGAGATCAAGGCGCTGATCCGTGAAATGTATGCGGAAAACCCGCCCTGGCTACGCCTGTCGAACATCACCTGGTAGCCCCTCCCCTCTTGTGTCAGGTGCTGGCCTGCCGGCGGACGACCTTGCCCTCTTCGGCCTTGTAGAAATACTGGCTTGCGACCAGCCATCCTTTGAGCGGCCGAAGCGGGGGAATGCAGGTCAACAGCATGAAGGGCCCTGTGACCAGAACCTGCGTCAACAGCGAGGCGCTGAAGGCGACCTCCAGCCACACGGCGAGCAGCACGCTCGGTACGCAGGCGAAGCAGATGACGAAGAAGGCCGGGCCATCGGCGGGGTCGGCGAAGGAATAGTCGAGACCGCAGGCTTCGCATTTCGGCGCCAGTGTAAGGAATCCCTTGAAGAGATGCCCTTGGCCGCAGCGCGGGCAACGACCGCGAATACCGGTTTGCATGGGCGGCAGCTGGGGATAGGTCTCATTCATGGCAAGTACCTCTCTTGTTCCGTTCAATCCAATCATTGTATGCGTTCATATAGATGCAATCATGCTGTCAATTTGTCGAGCAGACATACTGACGCAGGCAGACGAACGTCTGCTGCCAGTGAGGCTGCATCCGTTCGATCGGGAAGATTTACGGAATCAGAAGAAGGACCCGGCCATTTCCGGGGGGCCTTCAAGTGCGTGCGCCATGAATTCGAGGGCGGTCTGGAGTTGCGGCCGCGTCACCGGGCCGCCGAGGCTGACCCGCACGGCTTCCGGCGGCGCGCCATCGACGGCAAAGGCGTCGCTGGCCATCACGCCGAGGCCGCAGGCCCGCATGTGGGTGCCGAAGGTGGATCGCGTCCAGCCCTGCGGTAGCGGCAGCCAGATGTTGAAGCTCATGGGGTCGGCGCGGTAGCCGGCAGGCAGGAGGCTGGCGGCAAGGGCCTGGCGGGCCGGAGCCTCCGAGCGCAGGAAATCGAGAATCGCGTCGGCCGTGCCATCCTCTATCCACCGCGTGGCGAGGGCCGCGGTCAGGGGCGAAGCCATAACATTGCCTGCCCGCATGGCCCCTGCAAAGGACCAGAGAGCCCGGCTGTCATCGGGCGCGACCACAAAGGCCAGGCGCAAGCCCGCACCGATGCATTTCGACAGTCCGCCGATATACCAGGTGAGCTGGGGTGCGAAGGCGGCGAGGGGGGATGGGGTGCTTGCTGGAATGAAGCCATAAGCGTCGTCCTCGACGATCGGCACGCGGTATGTGTTTGCCGTTGCGGCGATTTCCGCCCGACGCGCGGCTGACATGGTCAGCGTCAACGGGTTCTGCAGCGTCGGATTGAGGTAGATCGCCTTTGGCTTTTCGCGCATGCAGGCCTCCGCGAAGGCCTCCGGCAGGATGCCCTGATCATCCATCGGCAGGCCGACGAGCTTGAGGCGCAGCTGCGCGGCGACCGAACGCATGCCCGGATAGGTGATGGTTTCGGCAAGCACGGTGTCACCGGGTTTGGTGAGCATTCCGAAGATTGCCAGCAGTGCTGGATGAGCGCCGGGCGCCACGAAGATGCGCTCCTGCGGCGGCGTGAGACCCTTGCGCCCGAGCCAAAGGGCGGCGGCTTCCTTGTCCATGGCCGCGCCACCGAAACTCTGGTAGCGCAGCAGCGGAATGAGATCGCTGGCGACCGCCGACAGTCCGTCACGCATGCGGGCGAGCAAATCAGGGTCATCCGGCTCCGGGGGCATGTTCATGGAGGGATCGACCATGGCCGCGCGGCGGCTATCCGGCGATATGCCAACGGGAAGAGGGACGCGTGCTGCATCCGCGCTGCCCGTCACGAAGGTGCCGCGGCCGACATGCGACTGCACGAGCCCGCGCTTCTGTGCTTCGAGGTAGCCGCGGGCGACGGTGGTGACGTCGATGGCGAGCCGCCGGGCAAGGTCCCGGTGCGTCGGAAGCTTGTCGCCGGCCAAGAGCTGCCCGCTGCGCAGATCCATCTCGATCAGATCGGCGATCGCCATGTAGAGAGGGCTGCTGCTGCGGCCGAGATCGGGATGCCAGTTCTTCATGACCGAGGGTTCCAAGCCAATGTAGATTGACGGTATATTGCCTGTATTCCGGCCTGTCATCCACCACCGGTGGACAAAGCGTCGCAAGGCCACCGATGGAGTTGAACGGGCGAGGTCGGGATAGAGGAGCGTCAGCCGGCGGGACGCGATCCTCCCGTGTGATGGCGACGTCCATGGTGCGGGCCAGTGCGTGGGCCGCAAGCACAGTGGCCCGTCGGCGCAGTGGTTGCCGAGGAGTGAGACTGGAAGCGTAGCAGCGGGTCGCCCGTGTGTATTGTGCGGTTGCTGCTGCCAAACCGCCCTCCGTTCGTACGGCCACTGCGGGACCGGCCCGTACGACGGCGCATACATCCTGCAGGCCGGACAAGCGCGTCCCTCCCCTTGCCGGCCACCTGCGATACCGCTCCGCGTGGTGTAGTCGCGCCCTTATCGATTGGCATCGTATCCCGCCCTGGCCAGGACGTGGTACATTTGGTGGGCTGTCTGCCGATGGCGAAGGTTTTCATGCCGTCGTGTGGCGGGCTCTCGTACGATGAACGCGAACTCTGCTTTCTGCAGCAAGGCGCAAATGATCCTTCTGCCAAGTGTTTTGCATGCCGGTGAACTTTTGCTATCAAAGGGGGCGGGGACCTGAACGACGTCCGCCATTTCTCCGGACCGGGGGATGCACCGGCCATCGGCCTCGTTTCCGCCCTCTACTCGTCTGTGGTTCCTGTGCGACCCAGCTTCACAAAGCAATGTGCAGGCCCGAGAGTGCGCAGACAACGCCGTTTGAAGGGTTGCGACATGACTATGAATTCGACCCGGTTTCAGGCCGAAACCGCTCCCTTCCTCGACTGCGCCGACCGGGCTTGGGCACGCAATGCCATCGGCATCCTCGAGGGCGACGCCCGCCGCTCGGCGGACACCCATCTGGTCAACCCAGTTTTCAAGGGGCTGAAGGGCATTTCCATCTACCTCAAGGACGAGAGCACGCACCCGACAGGAAGCCTGAAGCACCGATTGGCCCGCTCCCTCTTCCTCTACGGCATCTGTAACGGGCGGATCAGCAAGGGCACGACACTGGTCGAAGCCTCGTCGGGATCGACCGCGGTGTCGGAGGCCTATTTTGCCAATCTGCTCGAACTGCCGTTCATTGCGGTCATGCCACGCAGCACCAGTCGTACGAAGATCGACGTCATCGAACGTTTCGGCGGTCGCTGTGCCTTCGTCGACAGCCCGTCAGAAGTTTATGAAACTGCAGCGCGCATCGCATCGGAGACCGGAGGCCACTACCTCGATCAGTTCACCAATGCCGAACGGGCCACTGATTGGCGAGGCAACAACAATATCGCCGAGAGCATCTTCGGCCAGATGGAGCGGGAAGCCCATCCGGTCCCGAGCTGGGTGATCATGGGGGCGGGAACCGGCGGCACGTCGGCAACGATCGGGCGCTACATCCGCTACCGTAACCTCTCGACGCGGCTATGCGTGACGGATGTCGAGCATTCGGTGTTCTACGACGCCTGGAAGGCGAGCGACATGCAGACGACCTGCACCGCGCCGTCGCGCATCGAGGGTGT
Organism: Shinella sp. 838; assembly: GCF_029623935.1. Classification (NCBI taxonomy): domain Bacteria; kingdom Pseudomonadati; phylum Pseudomonadota; class Alphaproteobacteria; order Hyphomicrobiales; family Rhizobiaceae; genus Shinella; species Shinella sp. 838. The sequence goes on along the minus strand of NZ_JARSBQ010000013.1, from coordinate 11,768 downwards.
TGGGCGGCCGCGTGTCGAGCCGTCCTTCATCCCGACGGTTATCGACCATATGATCAAGGTGCCGGACGCAGCCTCCATCGCGGCGGCGCATGTGCTTTCGGACCGTCTGTTCCGGCGAGTGGGTGCCTCAACCGGTACGAATTTCTTCGGCCTGCTCTGCATCGCCGATAGCCTGATCAAAGAAGGGCGCGAGGGCTCGCTCGTCACGCTCATCTGCGACAGCGGCGATCGTTATTCCAGTACCTATTTCAATCCCGACTGGTTGTCGAAGAACAACATCGACATCGCACCCTGGTGCGATGTGATCGAGACGTTCCTCGATACCGGAGCCTTCAAGGCACCCTGACTGTGTAAAAGGCAAGAGCCGAAATGGTGGGAATGACACCTCCGCCAGGCTCATGTTGATACTGGGTTCGGACGCGTTGTACATGTACAACCAAGAGACACCGGCATAGGCACCCGAGTCGGAAGCGCCTGTGCCCTGACCCTGCGACAATGCATACGGAGCCCGGCGGACAGGGCAGGGCAGACGTGCGCCTGAAATGCAGTTGTACATGTACAACATGAATCCCGTTGGTCTTGCCCGAAGCTCTGCCAAAAAGGGTTTGTCCGACTCAGGGAATCGGGCTAGCTTCATCAGCGCTTATTCATCAGTTTTCGAGGAAAAAGCGCAGAAGTTAATCCTGAGGCCACGATGTTGAAACAAGCCGCGACCGATCAGAGCGGAAACCTGCGCTCGCTAATTGCCTCTGATGCAGAGGAGCTGATGCGCCAGCTCCAGGCGCATCAGCAGCGAACCTTTCCGCCGACGGCCCGGAAGAGCATCCGGCAGTTCTCGTCGGCCGAGGCTGCGGAATTCATCGGCATCCACCAGGGGTATCTCCGCCAGATCGTGGCGGAAGGGCATGGGCCGGAGCCATCCTCCAACGGGCGCCGTACCTATTCCGTCGACGACATCGAGGCTTTGCGCAAGCTGCTCGACGAGGGCGGGAAGGGGCCGCGCAAATATATCCGGCATCGGCGTGACGGCGAGAAGCTGCAGGTCATCTCCGTGATGAACTTCAAGGGGGGCAGCGGCAAGACCACGACCTCCGCCCATCTCGCGCAGTTCCTCGCCCTTCGCGGCTATCGCACGTTGGCGATCGATCTCGATCCGCAGGCTTCCCTGTCGGCGCTGTTTGGTCACCAGCCGGAGTTGGATGTCGGCGACAACGAAACGCTTTATGGCGCCATCCGCTATGATGACACCCGCCGGGACGTGACCGAGATCGTCCGGGCGACCTACACGCCCAACCTCCACATCATTCCCGGCAATCTCGAGCTCATGGAATTCGAACATGAGACGCCAAAGGCACTGATGGCGCGCACCGATACGAACTCCATGTTCTTCGCGCGCATCGGGGAATGCCTTGCGGATATCGAAAGCGCCTATGACGTCGTGGTGATCGACTGCCCGCCGCAGCTCGGTTTTCTCACCTTGTCCGCCCTTTGCGCCGCGACGGCCGTTCTGATCACCGTGCATCCGCAGATGCTCGACGTCATGTCGATGAGCCAGTTCCTGCAGATGACCGGTGACCTGTTGCAGGTTGTGGAAAACGCGGGCGGTACGATGAACTACGATTGGATGCGGTATCTCGTCACCCGCTTCGAGCCGAACGATGGGCCGCAGGCTCAGATGGCCGGCTTCATGCGTTCGATTTTCGGCAACCGTGTTCTTTCCAACGCGATGCTGAAGTCGACCGCGATTTCCGACGCGGGCCTTACCAAGCAGACCCTCTACGAGATCGATCGAGCGCAGTTCACGCGCGGAACCTATGACCGCGCTCTCGAATCCCTGACGGCAGTGAACACCGAGATCGAGGAACTCGTCAAACAGACCTGGGGACGGAAGTAAACAATGGCCAGAAAGAACATCTTCGGTGCAGATACGGATGGAGCGGCCGGCAGCAGTGCCGAAACCGGCTCGCTTGCCGATATCCGACCACTGGCCAATCTCGATCGCCCCTTGCGACGCTCCGGCCCTGTCGGTGCCTTTTCCCAGTCCCTGGGCAGCATTTCGGAAAAGGCACAACGTGCGGCCGACCTCGAGAGACAGCTTTCACATGGCCAGACCATCGTAGAGCTGGATCCCGCGCTCATCGACAGCTCCTTCGTGCCGGACAGGCTTGAGATCGACACCGAAGGGCTGAACAGCCTGATCGAACAGATCCGTGAACACGGCCAGCAGGTTCCGATTTTGGTTCGCCCTCACCCGGATACCGAGGGGCGCTATCAGGTCGCCTACGGCCACCGGCGGCTCGCCGCCATTCGGGCGATCGGTGGAACGATCAAGGCAGTCATCCGGCCACTCACGGATGAGCAGCTGGTCGTGAGCCAAGGTCAGGAAAACAATGCTCGCACTGATCTTTCCTATATCGAGCGGACGTTCTTTGCCCTTCGCCTCGAACGCCGCGGCTTTTCGCGCGATATCATCATGTCGTCGCTCGGCGTGGACAAGGCCGCTCTGTCGCGGATGATCGCGCTGGCGAGCCGGCTTCCCGATGTGTTGATCGAGGCGATCGGCCCGGCGCCGAGCTTTGGCCGTACGCGATGGGCCGAAGTGGCGGATCTGCTCGACAACGCCCTGAAGAAAGCCAGGGCGTTGAAACTCATTCATGCCGATGAATTCAGGGCGCTGTCTTCTGACAGCCGCTTCGAGCACCTCTTCGAGCAGCTGCGGGCGGCAAAACCGAAGCCCAGAAGCGGGGAGTGGCGTGCGGACGGCTCGAAGGCGGTGAAGGTCACGGAGACCGACGGCCAGCTTACCCTGAATTTCAACAAGGCTGCCGTGCCGAAGTTCGGTGCTTTCGTCGAGAAGCAGCTGGACCGGCTTTACGAGGAATTCCTGAAGGAAAACGAGGAGCTTGAACCGTAAAAGAAAAAGGCCCCCAAACGACCAAAGCCGTGGAAGCCTTCTCCTGATTTCTAGCAAGATCAAGAATCGCATTTCCACGAATCCTAGTCAAGAGTCTTTGGCACCGTTTTGGTGAGCGGATTTCTTTTGCCTGAAGAGAGGTGAAGGAAAATGCGGAATGGAAATGTGACGACGCCTTTTGGGCGGCGGCCGATGACGCTTGCTTTGGTGAAAGGTCAGCTGGAGACGGCCGACCACAATCCGAACAAGACAGTCGACAAGTGGAAAGTCTTTCGGGACGTCTGCGAAGCCAAGGACGTTTTCGGTGTTCAGGACCGGTCGCTGGCGGTGCTTCATGCACTGCTGAGCTTTTATCCCGAAGGGGACCTTTCCGACGAACGTGGCCTGGTGGTTTTTCCCTCGAATGCTCAGCTTGCGATTCGCGCGCATGGCATTGCCGGAACGACGTTGCGCCGGCATCTGGCGGCTTTGGTCGATGCCGGATTGATTCAGCGCCGCGACAGCCCGAACGGCAAACGATATGCCCATCGCAACAGGGGAGGGGAGATCGAGGAAGCTTTTGGCTTCAGCCTCGCGCCGCTCGTTGCCCGAGCAACGGAGTTCGCGGGTCTCGCCCAGAAAGTGGCTGAGGAAAAGCTGCGCTTCAAACGTGCCAAGGAGGCCCTGACGCTGTGCCGGCGCGATGTTCGCAAGCTGATTTCGGCAGCAATGGAGGAGGGGGCCGATGGCGACTGGTCCGCGATCGAAGACCTCTATCTCGCGCTGATCGCGCGTCTTCCACGCCTGCCACGACGGGATCAAGTCGATATCGTGCTGGAAGAAATGGAACTGCTGCGCGAAGAGATCGTCAATCTGTTGGAAACACAACTGAAAACAGAAAAATCAAGCGGCAATGCTATCCAAAATGGCCAGCACATACAGAATTCAAAACCCGAATCCATCCATGAACTTGAACCTAGCTCCGAAAAAGAGCAGGGCAATATGTCGAGACAGAAAACACGCAAGGCTGTCGAACCGACCAGAGCTTTCCCTTTGGCAATGGTGCTGAAGGCCTGCCCCGAGATCGGCAATTATGCGCCCGGCGGTTGCATCACGCACTGGCGCGACCTGTTGACGGCCGCCGTCACCGCGCGCTCGATGTTGGGGGTCAGCCCTTCTGCCTACCAAGAAGCTTGTGAAACTATGGGGCCGGAGAATGCAGCGGTTGCGGTAGCCTGTATCCTCGAGCGGGCCGGTCATATCAACTCGCCTGGGGGCTACTTGCGCGACCTCACACGAAAAGCCGCTCGCGGCGAATTTGGCCTCGGGCCGATGTTGATGGCGGCTTTGCGGGCAAATGGCGGGGAGGGAAGGCGTACCGGCTGAATGAGGGATTTCCTCCGTTCTATGGACGTTTGAAACTCCACCGTTTTTGAAGCGCGCTCAGAGGGTGAGCCGGGCGCCTGGAGCACCCCGTTAGAGACCGCTGCCGTGTGCCAAGCGAGGAAGGCAACGAGATGTTGGCTGAAGCAGGAGAGGATTTGCAGAGCGGAGCGAAGGTAGCTGAGGGCATTTTCCCTTCTCCGCGTTGCCGATTTTCGCAGTTTTCTCTCTAATGAGAGGAATGACCGATAAGGCAATCTTATGCCTTATTATATTTTTCAGACAGGACGTGCGGTTATCACGTACAATGTTGGCATAATCCGCACGTATGGTCTATGTTGCGGTCATGGATTCGCCCGTTGACTCGCCCGTTTCCGTCCCGGCCTTCACCGCCGCCCTGCCTGGCTGGGCGCGGCCGCGAGCCGGACGGGCTTGCGGCGGCCTTTTCTGCCGGCATCGCGTTGAAATCGCTCGACGATCTTGTTCGCTCCGCGCCCGCCTGGGCCGGCTGCTGGCGCTCCCGCCAGGCCCTCAAATGCGCTGCCGTCGCGGTGCGGCTGATGGGGCGCGGCGAGGACGAGGCGGCGTTGCGGGACGCGCTTTTGCTCACGGCTGCCGGCGATGATCCCGGTCCGGCCGGACGGGTGCTTTTGGCCACCAAAAGACTTTCCACCCGAAAACCCGCCTTTTCCTCGAAGGCGGTGGCGGAGCTTGCCGACCTGTTGGGGCTGGCTTGGGTCGAGCGGCTCATCGCGGCGGTCGATTACGCCGACGACGCGCTGCAATCCGGCCGTCCGCCGCCGCTTGCCGCGGCGGACCTGGTCACGGCCGTGCATGCGATACGACCGGATGCCGAACCGCTTGCCTGGATGCTGGCCGATCTGCTGATCGCCGCGCAGCTGAAATGGGATTATGCCGTGCCGCTGCTGATGGCCGAGCGCTATGGGCCGGCCTTCAAGACGCTTGGGGGCAGGGGCCGGGTCCGGCCGGGCGAGCCGGCCTTTGCCCGCGCCGTGTGCCTTGCCCTCTCCGAAAAGGTGGTACGCCGCTTGATGAGGGAGGAGCAGCTTGTCGTGACCGCGGCTAAGCGGCGTCGATACACATCCTACCAAGGCGAATTAGATCCCGCGCCGGAAAATTTGGTCAATCGTGATTTCCACGCTGCGAAACCAAACGAGAAATGGTTGACCGACATCACCGAGTTCCAACTGCCAGCAGGGAAAGTGTATCTCTCGCCCATAATCGATTGTTTCGATGGCTTAGTGGTCAGCTGGTCTGTCAGCACGCGGCCAGACGCAGAGCTGGTGAACACGATGCTTGATGCCGCAATCGAAACAATCACCGGCAGTGCCGACCGCCCTGTTGTGCATTCGGATCGGGGTGCCCATTATCGTTGGCCCGGCTGGCTGTCGCGCATGCAAAATGCCCGACTGGCCCGATCCATGTCACGCAAAGGGTGCTCGCCGGACAATTCGGCCTGCGAAGGATTTTTTGGGCGGCTGAAAAACGAGATGTACTATAATCGCACCTGGATCAATACGACCCTGCTCGACTTCATGCAGCAGCTGGATTCTTACATCCAGTGGTACAACCAGCATCGCATAAAGCTCTCACTGGGCGGGATTAGCCCAGCCGAATACCGCCGGAACCTTGGAATTGCAGCATAGGCAGTCCAAGAATTTGTCCGCACCTCCTTCTGGGGAAAATTCACGCGGCATTGACACCACTAGTTCTTCGATCCAGCGCATGCCGAAACCGCTCAGTGCCGAGACCTGTGTCGTTGAATGGCCCCTGGCCAGAAGCCGGATCACTTCGTAATGCCGCGCCGTCGTCCCATCCTTGCCAGATCGGTATTCATGATCCAGTTCATCAAGGCTCAGGTGATCTGCAAGCGCAACCATCATCTCCTCCCACGATGTGTCCCACCGTAGAATAGCAGATCATCAAATGCGCCGGAATCCATCGCGTCAATCAGACGGAAACCGTATGAGACACCGTCCTCGGTTATACGCGGGGCACCAAACGATTTATCGATGACGACATTGCGGCCCTCCGGAAGAACCGATTTCAGGCACGCGGTCTTCTGGTTGCCGACGCAGAAATTGCCTGCGCGTCATTTGCTCTCCGACTGAAGTCGCCCCGCAAGCGCTCCGCGCAAAAACAGCAATTTTTGCATCCCGTAACCGCAAGCTGTGAAAAGGTAATTTGCTCTGTGCAGTGCTAGAATGGGAAAAGATGGCACCTGGGAGGCGCCGTTGGTCAATGAATTGAGGAGGTAGTCATGCAAAACGTTAAAACGGCCGACGTCTCACATCTGGGTGGTTCGCTGATCGGCTATCGCTTTGGTGCGGAGTATAATCCGGCACTGCCGACGCTGGTGATGGTGAACTCATTCACCACATCGTCCGAACTCTGTCGGGCTCAATATGCCGACGAGGCCCTCATGGGCAAAGTCAACCTGCTCGCCATAGAACCGTATGGCCACGGAGTGACCCGGACCCAAAGTGAACAGTTCACATACTGGGATTCGGCCATAGCCAATCTCCAAGTTTTGGACAGACTGGGCATCTCCTCCGCATTTGTCCTCGGCACCTCGCAAGGCGGCTGGATCGCGGTTCGCATGGCAATTCTGGCCCCAAAAAAGATCAAGGGCATCATTCCGCTCGGAACGTCCCTGGACTACGAAAGTGCGGCCAGTAGGGACCTGGGTTGCTGGACCGCGGACGATTTCTGCAATCCTCTGATCCTTGATCTCGCTCAACCCGTTGGACCTGATTGGGTGCCATCGGATGAATATTGCAGCGGGCTGGCCGAGTCCGGTCTCGGCGAAAACGTATCTGATGACAATCGCGCCTTCTGGGCAAAGAAGCTGAGGGAAAACTACAAGGGTGACGAAGGTCGTCGTCGTATCCGGATGTGCGCGATCAATCTGCGCGACCGCGATGGGCTTCACGGTCGGCTCGATTATGTGGAGTGCCCGGTTCTCTGGCTGCACGGGTCGGAAGACCAAGTTTACAGCGTCGCAAATGCCCAGAAAGAAATCGCTGGTTTCACCAGGTCGAAATCAGCCGAGCTGAAAGTCGTCGAGGGCGGAAACCATTTTCTGAGCGCGACAAATCCAGTCGAGGTCAATGCCTACACCCTCGCATTCATCTCGAAGTGGAACTGAACCGACAGGAGGCAAGCCATACGGCTTGCCTCCTTGTTCGGCCTTCGATGCAAATTTCGTGGGACGTTTCGGATCGCCTCAAAAAATTCCTACGCGGACTGCGTTCTATACTGGGAGGGAGAGAGGCCGACCGAATTTTTGAACGAACGCGCAAAGTTTGCACCCGACGAAAACCCCGTGGCAAATGCTATGTCCTCTATCGTTTTCCTGGGATCAACGAGCAGTGCTTTACATTTGGAAATCCTCAGGTTGGAGATGTATTGCACCGGCGCACGTCCGGTTGCTTGCTTGAAAGCCCGCGAAAAATGGTAGACGCTGAGGCAGGCGACGTCAGCCAGATCCTGCAATGAAATATCCTTGTCGAAGTTCTCGGTCGCAAACTCCAAAACCCGTGCAAGCCGGACTTTGTCCAGGCCCTTGTTTTCCTCGGCATCGCGATATGAACTTGTAAAATAGGAATCCGATTTCCGGCTGTACCGCTGCAACATCCAGGCAGCGAGCGCCATACCGAGCGAGTCTATCAGCAGTCGCCCAGCAGGACCTTCGGCTTGCAAACCGTCGGATATCGACATGGCAATCTGCTTTATGAGAGGATCTTGGAAGCCGCCACAGTATATCAACGCTGAACTCGGCGCATTCTCAGTTGTCTTCAGATTTCCATAAAGATCCATCGGAAGATAAAGATGGAGCATATCCAACTGCCCCTGAGCGATATGGAGATAGTTGACTTCCACGCCACGTGGGCAAACGCAGGCGATCCCCGGACGCAATACGAAATTCTGCTCAGGACGTGAGCGCGACGAACACCCCACCTTTCCTTTTGCGATCGCGGCCGCGAGAACAGCTCCTTCACCGATAGGAGCGGAACGGGATGGTCGAAGATCGCGCTGATGCCATGCTTGAAGCCATGGATGAAGGCATGCATGATGGAAAGTATCGTCGGATCGAGGTGATCACGGGTCGACGCCAGCGGCGGAATTGGACCGACGAGGAGAAGGCGCGGATCCTTGCCGAAAGTGCAGAACCTGACGTGAACATCTCGGCGATCGCCCGGCGCTGGGGCGTCAATCGCGGTCTGCTGAACGTCTGGCGGCGCGAAGCCGGGCTGACCTCTCGACGATCCGCGCAAGCCGGCGCACAGCAGGCCATGTTCGTGCCGGTGACGGTGGTTGGCGATAGAACGTCTTGCGAGAACTCGCCGTCGGATGTCGCCCATGACGCCGCGGGGCGTATTGAGATCGAGATTGCTGGCGCGCGTATGACCGTGATCGGCTCGGTGGCGCCCGAATTGGCGCAGGCGATCGTGGCAACGTTGCGAGCACGCCGGTGATTGGACTTTCGCCTGGTGGAGTGAAGATCATGGTGGCGACGCAGCCGGTCGACTTCCGGCGCGGCATGAATGGGCTTGTTGCGCTGGTGGCGTCAGCGCTTGCAGCTGATCCCTACTGTGGTGACGTGTTCGTGTTCCGCGCCAAGCGTCTCGATCGCCTGCGCTGCATTTATTGGGACGGATCAGGCATGATCCTGGCGACGAAATGGCTGGAGGCTGGCACGTTCGTTTGGCCACCGATCCGTGATGGCGCGATGCAGATGAGTAGCCAGGAGTTCTCCCTTTTGCTGGCCGGTATCGACTGGACGCGGGTCAGGCGAAACACCGTAAAGCGGCCAACGAAAGCAGGCTGATCCTATTGGATTTGCTTGAAGATTCAGGGTCATGTGCTAGGGTCTGCCATGCCGCTTCGACCCGACCCTTTACCTCAGGATGCCGCGCAATTGAGCCGAATCATTCTCTCGCTCGATGCAGAGAATGCCGACCTCAAGGCGCGCGTTGCCTTCCTGGAGCGGCAGCTCTTTGGGCCGAAATCGGAGAAGATGACGGCGATCGACCCGAAGCAGGCGACGCTTGAGCTTGGCGATCTCAGCGACATTCCCGCGGCGGCCAATGACGATGTTGCACCCGTGGCTGACGGCCGAAAGCAGGAGCGGCGATCGCCGGCGCGCAACATCGGCCGGTTACCCAGGCATCTCCCACGGTATGAAGAGCTCATCGAGCCGGAGAGCAAGATTTGCCCGTGCTGCTCGTTCGAGCTGCATTGCATCGGCACGGACGTCAGTGAGGCGCTCGACATCGTGCCGGCGGTTGTCCGGGTGAAGCGGACGATCCGGCCGCGCTACGCATGCCGGGCCTGCGAGAGTGCCATTGTGCAAGCGCCAGCGCCGGCGCGTGTGATGGACGGCGGCATGGTGACCACGGCGTTTGCCGCCCATGTCGCCGTTTCGAAGTTCGCCTGGCATTTGCCGCTTCATCGCCAGGCGCAGATGCTTGCCTCCTGCGGCGTGATCATCGATCGCGGCACGCTCGGGGCCTGGGTGACGCGGGTCGCCTGGTGGCTTGAGCTTCTCTATGACGCGCTGCTTGCCTTCATCCGCTCCCAGCCAAGGGTGTTCTGTGATGAGACGCCGCTCCCGCGGCTTGATCCGGGGCGTAAGCGAACCAAGGTCTGCCAACTTTGGGCGCAGGCGGTCGACGATCGGCCATGGAATGGTCCGGCGCCGCCGGCGGTGGCCTATACTTTTGCCGAAAGCCGCAGCGCGCGCGAGGTCGAGGGGCAATTGTCGTCGTTTGCCGGCGTGCTCCAGGTCGATGGGTACCAAGCCTATAAAACCTTGGCCAAGCGCCAGGGGGAGGAGCAATGTCGCTCCCATGCGGCTGGCCTTCTGCCTTGCCCATGCCCGACGCAAGTTCGTCGAAATCGTCAAGATGACCGGGTCTGCTGAGGCCCTGTCGATCCTTGCCAGGATTGCCGAGCTCTATCGGATCGAAGCGAAACTGCGCGGCGAAAATGCCGATACCCGGCTCACGGTGCGGCGTCGCGAGGCAGCGCCCATCATGAGCGAACTGAAGGCCCAGCTCACCGAACTGAGCGACGAGGTGTCGTCGAAATCGGCGCTTGGCAAGGCCGTCACCTACACGCTCAACCACTGGAACGGACTGGCAGCCTTCCTGGAGGATGGCCGGATCGAAGTGGACTCCAATGTGGTCGAGCGTTCGATGAAATCGGTGGCTCTGACGAGGAAGAACTCGTTGTTCGTGGGCAGCGAACGCGGTGGCAAGACGTTCGCGGTCCTCGCATCGCTCGTCAACACGGCAAAGCTCAATAGTGTAGACCCCGAAGCTTGGCTTGCCGACGTGCTCGAGCGCATCATCTCCGGCAAGGTGACCGCGAACCAGATGGATACGCTCTTTCCATGGACCTGGAAGGCCAACCGCGAGAGCATTGCAGATCAGGAGCGACGGGCGGCATGACACAGAACAGCCAAGGGGCTACGGCACGACCGAAGCTCGATGACGAGGCGTTCGAGGCGTTTATCAGGGCACGCCGTCCAGTCTCGCCGATCTGGTCGATGAGCGGCCTCGACGGCTATCTCACGGCTCTCATCATCGGCCCGAGGTTTATCGACCCGCGTCAGTGGATCCCGGAGCTGACTGGCCCGGATTGTGATTAGGCATGGAATAAGGACCCCGCAAATGGGGTGATCGGCGTCCAAACGGGACCCCCATCTGCGATGGGGTTACAACAGCCTCCGGTTTCATCGGAGGCTTTTTATTTGGATGCTTGTTGTGGAGACAATTCTAAAGATACGACGGCTTTCCCGTGTGCAGGGCAAGTCGATCAAGGCGATCTGCCGGGAGCTTGGCATATCGCGCAAGGTGGTGCGGAAGGTTTTGCGCAGCGATGAGACGGAGTTCAAATACGAGCGCACCCGTCAACCTCAGCCGAAGCTCGGCCCCTGGCGCGACCAGCTCGATGGAATGCTGCTTGCCAATGAAGCGAAGGCTTCCCGCGAGCGGCTGACACTGATCCGGATATTCGAGGACTTGCGCGACCTCGGCTACGAGGGCGGTTACGATACAGTCCGGCGCTACGCCCGAACCTGGGCGAAGGAGCGCGGCTCCGTAACGGCGGAAGCCTATGTCCCACTCTATTATGCGCCGGGCGAGGCTTACCAGTTTGACTGGAGCCACGAGATCGTTGTGCTGAACGGCGTGACGACGACGGTGAAGGTGGCGCATGTCCGGCTCTGCCACAGCCGGATGATGTATGTGAGAGCCTATCCGCGCGAGACGCAGGAGATGGTCTTCGATGCCCATGACCGGGCGTTCGCGTTCTTAGGCGGGGCCTGCACGCGCGGCATCTACGATAATCTATGGACGCCTCCCGGGCGAGATGAACATTTGGCGGCACTCGGCATTGGATGCGTGAATCTATCCGGCCTATCGCTGGAGCGATCACGCTCCTGGCCTTGATGGGAGTCCGCTGC
>NZ_JARSBQ010000012.1:0-227542 GCF_029623935.1 Shinella sp. 838 | reverse complement strand
CTGCAGATCGCGCTCGCTCATCGCAATCAATCCCATCCGCAATCTCCCAGGTCATCAAAACCCGGGGAGAGTGACATTCCAACTTTGCAGGATCAGGACACTTTAACTTTGCGGCTACAGTAACAAATCGCATAATCAGATTTATGGAACTTATCTGCCTCGTGAGCCGTATATTGGTGTTCTAGGTCCTGGACGGTGGGGCTCCGGTCGTCTGCCTGACGATGAGTTCGGCAGAGACTTCGGATACAGTGATCGGCATATCCGGCTCCAGGATTCGATCGAGAAGAACGCTCGCTAGTTTCCTACCAAGTTTGTAAGGAGAAACGGCCATGGTCGTCAGAGGCGGAGTTGCGACCTCGGCGTCCTGAATATCGTCAAAGCCTATGATCGAAATATCTTGTCCCGGCTTTAGGCCTACACGGTAAAGCGCAAGACTTGCACCTAGCGCGACCATATCGCCGTTACAGACAATCGCCGTGACTTCAGGATGGGTTGCGCGTAGAGCCAGCATGGCGTCGAGGCCTGCAAGTTTGTTGTCTTCAGAGTCCCAAACGATGCCGGGCGCAAGCCCGCGTTCCATCCGCACCCGATGATATCCTGCGATACGCTCTTTCCGTACGATCGTCATCTCGGTTCCGCCCAGATATGCGATATGCCTGTGCCCCAGATCCGCGAGATAGGCCGTCGCTACAGCGGTCGCCTCAGCGTTTCGAATTCCAACATGATCCAACCGATTGCTGATGCGGCGCAGAAAGGTGACCGTCGGTACGCCATGGGCGGCAAGCAGTTCGAAGCTGTCCTCGGGCGTGTCCATTGCAGGAACCCACAGCATCCCTCCCCGGCCGTGCCGGATGAAGGCCTCTAGCTGGCGGCTCTGGCGACCGGCGTCGTCACGCGTATCGACGATTGAAACGAGGTAACCTTCGGCCTCTAGCAGATCGACGGCCCCGCCGATAACTTCTGCGTTAAAAGGGTTCTTGAGCTGGTTGATGACGAAGCCGACTTCCCGGTTTTCACCTGATCGCATCGCCGCCGCACGGGAATCCGGCACGTAACGCAGGACCTTGGCAGCCTGCAACACCTTGTCGCGCGTGTGTTTCGAAATTCTCCCAGTCCCGCGCAACACTTGGCTGACGGTCGGGATCGAAACGCCAGCCGCTTTAGCGACTGTACTTAGCGTCGGTTTTTCTGTCATGCGATCCGCTCGTTTGGTATAACGTTCTTGCGTAGCATCGCGATTATTTGTGAGATTTCAAGTGAAACATGAAGCGCTTCACCGCAGTCTCGCCTCGCCGGGGAACCGAAAAGGCCTTGACAAAGATATATCGTTATATCATGGTCGAGAAATTGAGAGGATTCCGATCCCAAGTTTGGGCGGCCTCTCGAGAGGGGCGGCGTGGAGGTCGCCTTCGACATCAATATTGGGAGGAACCATGACTCAATTTTCCAAATTCCTGAGCGCTTCCGCCGGCATCGTCCTGACCCTCGCCGCTACTACCGCGCACGCAGATGTTCTGTTCTGGTCGACCCAGGCTCGTCCCGTGGAAGAAGCCAAGGCGATGCGCGACACTGTGCTCAACGGCTTTGACGGCAAGGTCGATTATCAGCCCAACGAGGACGGCCCGTGGCTCACCCGCCTGCAGGCCGAATTGCAGGCGGGTTCTGGTGCAATCGACGTGCTCGGCGCCCTGGACGGCAATTTTGCCGCCATGAAAGCGGACGATCTGGTAGATCTTGACGATCTGGGCCTTTCGGCAAAGAGCGAAGCATATAACGCTCTTGCCCATATGGGCACCGCCAACATGCAATACATTCCCTGGATGCAGGCGACCTACATCATGGCGGCCAACAAGAAGGCATTGGCTTACCTGCCTGAGGGCGCCGACATCAACGCCCTGAGCTACGATCAGCTGATCCAGTGGACCGCTAATATCGAGAACGAGACCGGTGAAAAGAAGTTCGGCTTCCCCGCAGGGGAAAAGGGCCTGAAGCATCGATTCTTCCAGGGTTATCTCTATCCATCCTACACCAACGGCGTGGTCAGGACCTTTGGTTCCGACGACGCAGTCGTTGCCTGGGAAAAATTCGTTGAGCTCTGGTCGCACACCAATCCCGGATCAACCAATTTCTCGTTCATGCAGGAGCAACTTCTTTCCGAAGATGTCTGGATCGCCTGGGACCACACCTCGCGTCTGGCCCAGGCCTTCAATGCCCGGCCAGACGATTTCGTCGCGTTCCCGGCGCCGGCCGGCCCTAAAGGGCGCGGCTTCATGCCGGTCCTCGCCGGTCTCGCAATCCCGCGAACTGCTGCCGACGTTGATGGGGCAAAGGCTCTCATCAAGTATATGTTGAAGCCGGAAACGCAAATCGCAACCTTGCGCGCCACGAACTTCTTCCCCGTGATCGATACGGAATTGCCTTCAGACCTGCCATTCGCCGTCCAGGTGGAAGGCAAGGCGGTCGCGACAATGACTGCGTCGGCAGACGCCAACCCCGGCCTCCTGCCGACAGGGTTGGGCGATAAGGGAGGCGACTTCAACCGCGTATATAATGACGCTTTCGAGCGTATCGTGCTCGGCGGACAGGATATCAAGGGCGTGCTTGAAGAACAGAAGCAGGTTCTGAGCCAGATCATCACGGAAACGGGCGCGCCGTGTTGGGCTCCGGACGAGCCTTCGCAAGGCGCCTGCCCCGTAGAATAGCCGTCAAGGACCGATCGGCACTGAGAACGTCCGGGTCAGGCGATCCGGACGGCACTCTCCCCATAAGCGCTCCCAGCGCTTAAACAGCTTCAACGGAGTGGTTCCATGAATCCCCGAATGCTCCCCTATATGTTCATTCTTCCCGTCACACTGTTTCTGTGCCTGTTCTTTCTCTACCCCTTCGTTCTCGTCGCGGGGCAGGCCTTCACCACGCCAGCCGGCATTTCGTTCGACAATTTTCGCGAGGTGATTGCCTATTGGAAATTCCCGGTTTCGCTCAGGAATACCCTGCTGCTGGCCGTAATCGTCGTTCCCGTCCAGTTGGCGCTGTCGCTCCTCATGGCGACCATGGTCAATCGCATGCAGGCAGGCCGCGACCTGGTCCTTTATGTCTGGACCATTCCGCTCGGCATCTCGGATCTTGCCGCCGGCATCGTGTGGCTCGCCATTTTCGAACAGTCGGGTTTCCTCAATTCGTTGATGGTCGGCGTCGGCCTAGTTGACAAGCCGGTAGCGCTCTTGGGCTACCAAAACCCCGTGCTGGTATTCGTTGCAATCGCCATGGCGGAAATCTGGCGCGCCACCGCCATCATGCTCGTCATTCTGGTTGCCGGAATGGGCCTGATCCCGAAAGAGTACTACGAGGCGGCCGAGGTCTTCGGCGCGTCGCCCTGGAAGCGCTTCTTGAAGATCACGCTGCCCATGCTGAGGCCCTCTCTGCAAACCGCCCTGATCCTGCGCGTCGTCCTCGCGTTCGAAGTATTCGCAGTCGTGGTCGCTCTCGGCGGCTCGCTCTATCCGGTTCTGATGAGCCAAATCTACTCTTACCAGTTCGACTTGCAGAACAGCAGCGCCGCTGCAGCCCTCGCGCTCATCGTCCTGGCAATCTCGATCGTCTTCACGCTCGTCATCCTGCGCGTTCTGCGCGTCCCCAAAGGAGCCACGATATGAGCACCGTAGCCATTGCAGCCAAAACGACAAGCACGCGGCAATCCTCGCGCTTCCTGTACTGGGCTTCCATAACCCTGCTTTGTTCCTGGGTAATCGTTCCGCTCTATCTGCTCTTCGTCAACACCTTGTCCTCGCCGGAGACGGTCAACAGCTTCCCTAAGTCGATCATTCCCGAGTTCGATCTCGGCAGCTTGCGCTTCTTCGCCGGGTTCGAGGGGATGCTGGGCGCTTTGAAGAATTCAATCATCGTCGCCACGTTGACTATGGTGATGTCGATTGGGGTCGGAGCGCCGGCGGGCTATGCCCTCTCGCGCTTCGAATTCCGCGGCAAGGCCGCATTCAGAATGCTCATTCTTCTGACGCGCGCCTTCCCCTTGCCGCTGCTCGCGCTGCCCATCGCCGTCCTTTTCATCCGCATCGGACTCGACGACAGCGTTTTCGGCCTGGCGCTGGTGCATACGACACTCGCCATCCCGTTCGCGGTGCTGATCACGTTCTCACTGTTCTCGGGCATTCCCCTCGAACTTGAGGAAGCGGCCTGGACGCTGGGCTGCACGCGCTTCACCGCGTTCACCAAAGTCATCCTGCCGCTAATCCTGCCCGGCATCACAGCCTCGGCAATCTTCGCCTTCGTGATTTCCTGGAACGAAGTCTTCGCCGCCGCGGTGCTGACGATCGAGCATCGGACACTGACCGCCTTCCTGCTGCAGAAACTGGGCGAGGCCCCAGTCCATCTGAAATTCGCCGGCGGTTTCATCCTCGTGGTGCCGGCTCTGATCTTCATCTTCGCCGTGCGCAAATATCTCTTCGCAATGTGGGGCATCGCGAACCGCTAGTCGGCGCCAGCTCAAGGAGCTAATCAAATGGCTGAAATTCTTATCAAGAGTGTCGCAAAATCCTTCGGCGCGTACACCGCCCTTCATGACATCAACCTCACCATTACCGACCAGGAGTTCATGGTTCTGCTGGGCGCATCCGGATGTGGCAAGACCACCCTCCTGCGCATCATCGCAGGGCTTGAGACTGCGAGCACCGGCGAGGTGTGGATCGGTGGCCGGCGCGTCGACAACTTGCCACCGAAGGACCGGGGCATTGCGATGGTGTTCCAGAATTACGCCGTTTTCCCGCACCTGACTGTGTTTGAGAACATAGCCTTTGGCCTTCGCATGAAGAAGGTGCCCGATAGCGAGATAAAGCGCCGTGTCGAGCGAACTGCGACGCTGATGCACATCGAAAAGCTTCTGAAGCGGTACTCCGGCGAATTGTCCGGCGGCCAACGCCAGCGCGTCGCTGTTGCGCGCGCTTTGGCCATGGAGCCGGACGTTATCTTGATGGACGAGCCGCTCTCGAACCTCGACGCTTTGCTCCGCCTGGAAATGCGCGCAGAACTGAAGGGCGTGCTGGCCGAGAGCAAGACCACGGCGATCTACGTGACCCATGATCAAGTTGAGGCCATGAGCCTTGCCGACCGGATCAGCGTCATGCATCAGGGCCGCATCGTACAGGCAGCGTCGCCCATCCAGGTGTATCGCAATCCCGCTGCTGAATTCGTCGCCGGTTTCATAGGCAATCCGCCCATGAACTTCTTGCCGGCCGAACCCGTTGGTTCGGGCCGCTGGCGCGTCGCTGGATCCGAATTGACGGGCCCAATGCACTCCAACCCGCTGAAATTCGCGATCCGCCCCGAGGATGTTCGTCCCGGAGAAACAGGTTTTGGCGCCACGGCTCGCATCGTTGAGCCTCTCGGAGCCCATCTCCTGGTCACCTGCGACGTGGACGGCTCGATGTTCCGGGCCGTGCTGGACAGCGACATGACCGTGCGGCCGGGCGATCGCCTCGTGCTCCAGCCGCAACCCGATCGCATCCGTTGGTTCGACCCCGCAACAACCCTGAGCGTCAACTGAAGGAATAGGCAATGAGACAGGACCTGATCGACCAGGCGCGCGACGTCATGCGCAAGAACGACCGCGGCACCTACACCGTGCCGACCCATGGGCTCTATCCCTTCCAGTGGAACTGGGACAGCGCGCTCAGCGCGATTGGCTTCGCACGTTTCGATGAGGATCGTGCCTGGACCGAGATAGAGACGCTGTTCGCCCATCAGTGGGACGATGGTATGGTGCCGCACATCATCTTCCATAAACCCGATGACGGATATTTCCCCGGGCCCGAAGTTTGGCAGACGAACCGTCCAGTGCCGACCACCGGCATCACCCAGCCCGCAGTCGCCGGCTTTGCCGCGCGCCGCATCTACGACAGGGCAGTCGATCCAGTCCTCGCAGCGGATCGGGCTCGCGCCCTGTTGCCGCGCATTCATGCGTGGCACGAGTGGTTCTACCGCTACCGGGATCCGCATGGGACCGGCCTGGTGGCCATCATTCACCCTTGGGAATCGGGGCGCGACAACTCCGTCGACTGGGACGACGCGTTTGCCCGGGTTCCCACGGAGGGTGTGGCGCCCTTCCAGCGCCGCGACACGGCCCATGCCGACCCGGCGCACAGGCCGACGGACGAGCAGTACAAGCGTTACATCTGGCTTGTGGAGCACTTCCGCAATCTCGGCTGGGACAATACGAAGCTTCACGACGCGTCGCCGTTCCGGATGGTGGATCCGGGCTTCAACGCCATACTTATTCGCTCCTGCGCCGATCTTGCCGTGCTCGCAGACAACCTGGGAGAAAGCGAGATCGCCCGTCAGTCGCGCGCCTTTGCCGAGCGCGGAGCCAAGGCTTTCGAAAGCCTTTGGAACGGCCCGCTGGGGCAGTATGTGTGCTTGGACAGGGCGGCCAGCAAACTGGTCGACAGCCCGTCGATCGGTGGCCTGCTAGCAGCCTTCTGCGCCATCCCCAGGGACCGCGCCGCCGCCATCGCCGCGCGGATCGGGACACTGGCCGAATCTGCGCGTTTCATGGTCCCAAGCCATGATCCGGAGGCTGCCGAATATGACGGAAAGCGCTACTGGCGGGGGCCCGTCTGGCTCATCGTCAACTACATGATCGCCGACGGCCTGATGGCTGCGGGGCAGGAAGCCATCGCCCAACGGATCGAAACCGACAGCATCCGCCTGATCGAAGAAAGCGGGTTCGCCGAATATTACGATCCGATCACCGCGGAACCCTGCGGCGGCAGCAACTTTACCTGGACTGCGGCAATGGTGATCGAAATCCTAAGTGCGGAAAGGACTTAAGCATGAAACGCTCGCGCATCAACGAGATCATGGCGGCGGCCGACGACCTCATCCGCCGCTACGGATTCACGCTTCCGCCCTTTGCTTATTGGAGCCCTGACGACTTCCGGAAACGCTCCGACACCGCCCGCCACATCATCGACGCCCGCTGCGGATGGGACATCACCGACTACGGAGACGGTCGCTTCGACGAGATGGGGCTCTTCCTGTTCACGCTCAGGAACGGGCTTCTGGCCGACCTGCAGCGCGGCGGAGGGATGTGCTACGCTGAAAAGCTGCTGATTTCCAGGCAGGATCAGCTCAGCCCCATGCACACCCATGTCATCAAGGCCGAAGATATCATCAATCGCGGCGGGGCGACGCTCGTCGTGGAACTCTATGGATCGAATGATCAAGGCGGTTTCGCCGAAGACCGGGGTGGCACAGTATGGTGCGACGGCATCCGGCGCGACTATGCGCCCGGCGAGAAGCTGCGCCTTGTGCCCGGAGAAAGCGTGACGCTGCGTCCCGGCGACTGGCACGCCTTCTGGGGCGAAGGAGGCGACGTCCTGATCGGCGAAGTCTCGACGGTGAACGACGACGAGACCGACAACATCTTTCGCGAACCGATCGGCCGGTTTGCCGAGATCGAGGAGGACACCGCGCCGACGCACCTGCTGGTCAGCGACTATCGAAGCTGGCTCGGCTGATGGCAACGTCCTCCCAGATCACGAACCCTCGGGAATTCTTGACCGAGCTTTTTCTGCGCGCCGTCGCGGCGGCCGATCCGATGCGGGTCGTACCGCCCTTCCTTCCGGCAAAGCCAAAGGGCCGGCTGCTGGTCATCGGCGCCGGCAAGGCAAGCGCACGCATGGCGGAGGCTGTGGAGTCGCACTATGGGCCCTGTGAAGGCCTGGTCATCACCCGCTACGGCTATGCGCGTGACTGCGCGGGGATCGAAATCGTCGAGGCTGCCCATCCTGTGCCCGACGCAGCCGGGGTCGCCGCGACGCAGCGGCTGCTCGATCTCGTTTCCGATCTGACGCCGGACGACCTTGTGCTTGCGCTGATTTCCGGCGGTGGCTCGGCATTGCTCTGCGCCCCGGCGGCGGGCCTGACGGTTGAAGAAAAAATGGGCGTGAACCGGGCGCTGCTCGATTCCGGCGCGCCCATCGGCCAGATGAACGTGGTTCGAAAGCATCTCAGCCTGGTCAAGGGTGGCCGGCTCGCCGCGGCCTGCCACCCGGCGCAGGTGCTGACGCTGCTGATCTCCGATGTTCCCGGCGACGACCCCGCGCAGATCGCTTCGGGACCGATGGCCGGCGACGGCAGCACCCCCGCCGACGCCCTCGCGATTCTCGATCAGTATAAGATCGCAGTGTCGCCGGCCGTGCGTGCGACACTGAACCGGCCCTCGTCGGTCATTCCCGTCGATGATCCGAGACTCGCCGCCGCCGAAACCCGGATCATCGCCTCGCCGTTGCATTCCCTATCCATTGCCGGCCATTTGGCGGAGGCGTCCGGCTGTGAGGTGCGGATGCTGGGTGATGCCCTTGAAGGAGAGGCAAGAGACCTGGGAGCCGCACAGGCCTGCATGGCGAAGGCGCTACGCAAGGATGTCGAATCCTCCGGTAGGCCCATCGTTCTGCTTTCGGGGGGAGAATGCACTGTCACCCGGCGCGGCGATGGCGTCGGCGGCCCGAATGCGGAATTCGTGCTGTCGGCCGCGCTGGAACTCGACGGCTGCGCCGGCATTCACGTTCTGGCCTGCGATACTGACGGAGTCGACGGCGCAGCCGAGGTGGCCGGTGCCTATGCAGGGCCGGAAACGCTCGCGCAAGCACGGCAGATCGGTGCGGACCCTGCCTTGGCGTTGGCCAACAATGACGCCCATAGCTTCTTCGGGACGGCAAGTAGCCAGATCGTCACGGGGCCCACCTTGACGAACGTCAATGATTTCCGTGCGGTAATAATTACGCCTGGCCAGTAACACATCTGGTTGCAGCATGGGAATATGTGCGAGGAACGCTCGCGGCCGAGGAATGATCTATCGTTTCCCGTGTCGGCGGGCAGTCCTTCGCCTCGAGGCGCACAAGTGGCAGCCGATGTACATCGGAGATACCAACTTCGGCAGAATGCACCCTGCACTTCCGCGCCATGGGCATCACAAACTGTATTCAAAACCGGCAACGGGTAGAACTTTCCTCGATCACCCTTTTCCGCATCACTGGGGATCGGGCGTGTCGAGCCAATTGTGTCTTGCGGATCCGCGTTGCACCAGGCGACCCGCGTGACATTACAGATTCCCGAGAACGAATTCGGCACAGCGATCGCCCAGCATCATTGCCGGAGCATTGGTATTTCCGGCGGGAATTTCCGGCACAGCCGACATGTCGCAGACGCACAGGCCGTCCACGCCACGGACCCGCATCCTGGCATCCAGCACGGCCATCCGGTCGCCGTCCGCCCCCATCTTGGCGGTACCGGCCGGATGGAAGTTCGTCTTGACCATTTTACGGCAGTGGGCGGCCAAAGCTTCGTCGGAAAAATCCGCCGGGTCCGGCGCGATGATGCGGTCGAGCCGGTCGGCCAAGGGCCTGGTTTCCAGCGTTTTCCGGAAATAGCGCAAGCCCGTGACCATGGCATCGAGGTCGCGCGGATCTTTGAGAAAATTCGGTGATATCATCGGCATCGCGTCCGGATCCGCCGATGCCAGGCGCACTTCACCCCTGGAATAGGGTTGCAACAGCACAATCTGGATCGAGACCCCGTGACCATCGCCTTCCGGCTCCAGCATGTCCGGCGGCAGATAAAGGATGGGGATGCAATAGGCTTCATGGGTTGGGGCCGCGTCCGGCTCGGTCGGATTGACGAAACAGGCGGCTTCCAGACCGGTGGTGGTGATCGGCCCGGTACCGAACAGCTTGAATTGCAGCCCGTTGCGGATCATGTTCCAGCCACGGTCCTGGCCGAAGTAGCCGTAGGGGCCGTTGGCCCGTGCCACGATTGATACATCGGGATGGTCATTAAGGTTCTGGCCGACACCTGGCAGATCCGCGACGACATCGATCCCGTGCTCAGCAAGATGGGCCGCAGGTCCAAGCCCCGACAACATCAGGATTTTTGGCGTGACATAGGCCCCGGAACTCACGATCACATCGCCATCCGCACGCACCTTGTGAACGCCCGTGCGATCCTTGTAGATAACGCCTACGGCACGGCCATTCTCGATGATGATCTTGTGTACCGATGCTTCCAGCTTGAGCGTCAGGTTCGGATCGTCTTTGAGTGGTTCGATGAATGCATAGGCGGCGGATATGCGCTGCCCCTTGTTGTACGTGAACTGAAAATAGCCGGCGCCGCGCTGTGTCGGCCCGTTGAAGTCCGGGTTGAAGGGTTCACCCTGTGCCTGCAATGCCTGAACGAACCAGCGCGCCATCTCGTTGACCTGCCCCGGTTCGGAAACCACAAGTGGTCCATCGGCGCCATGAAGGTCGTTGTTGAAGTGCAGGTTGCCCTCCAGTCGCTTGAAGTGCGGAAGTACATCCTTCCAGGCCCAGCTGGCGGCGTCATTGTTGCCGCGCAGGATCTCGTGCCAGTTGTCGTAGTCGGATGGCCGCCCGCGCACATAGGCTTGGCCGTTTACCGACGATCCGCCGCCCAGCACGTTTCCCTGCGGAATCTCGGTCGTTCGACCGCCCAACTGTTCCTGCGGAACCGATTCATAGATCTTAAAGAATTTCGACCCGTTCTTGAGAAGCTTGAACACACCGGGCGGCATGTCCAGCAGGGGATGCCGGTGCCAGTGCCCTCCCTCGATAAGCAAGACTTTCCGACCGGCGCGGACCAGTTGCCACGCAGCGACACAGCCCGCGGACCCGCCGCCTGCGACAATGTGGTCATATGTATTCATCGAGCTTTGCTCCAGTCAGGTCCGTTCCGGCCATGTCGCCCAGCATTCGCTGCTTGTCGAAATGGGGGTGACGGTATTCGCCAATCCGTCGACCTTGGTAAAAGGTCAGCACACGGTCGGCTAGTATGATGACTTCGTCGATTTCATAGGACAGGATCAGAATGCCGACCCCGTTTTTGGCAAGCCTTTCGATGATCCGGTAGATATCCGCCTTGGCGTGGACGTCGATCCCGCGTGTGGGCTCAAGCAAAATCAGCAATTCGAGGTCGTTGTCGAGCCATCTCGAAAAACAGATCTTCTGCTTGTTTCCACCGGAGAGGAAGCGGATTTCCTGATCCGGCGACGCCGTTTTCGTGGACGTTTCACGAATGGCTCTATTGACCAAGCTCTCCACACCGGAAGCATTGATCAGTCCAAGTCTGGCGCATTTTTCGAGAAACGGAAGTGCAATGTTGTCGCGCACGGAAAGGATGGGCAGAATGCCGTTTCTGTCGCGATTTTCGGTCACCAGACCCATGCCATCCGAAACGGCGGTCGCAGGGCCCCGCCCCGGTCGCAGCCCGCGTCCGTTGTAGGCGACGTCACCGGAATAATCGGCATCGAGCCCGTAGATACATTTGGCGATTTCCGGAGCCCCACAGCCGCGAAGTCCGGTCATCACCAGAATTTCGCCACGCATCAGATCGAAACTGACATCGTCGAATGCGCCCGGCTTGTTAAGTCCGCGCACCGATAACAGCAAATCGCCCAGATTGTCCTTGTGCGGCTTTTCAAAATGCTCGAGCTCCTTTCCGGTCATCGCTTGGATGACGGTCGCTTCGCGCGTGGCGCCGGTGGGCTCGGACAGGACGATTCGGCCATCGCGCATGACCGTCACGCGGTCGGCAATGCTGAAGATTTCCGGCATGTGATGCGAGATATAGACGATCGAGATCCCCTCGGATTTCATCCTGTGGATGAAGCGAAACAGTCGCTCCTTGTCGCCTTCGGAAAGCGCCGATGTCGGTTCATCCATGACGATCAGCCAGCTATTCGACATCAGCGCGCGGATGATCTCGACGATCTGTTTTTCGCCCGAGTTCAATTCGCGAATGGGCAGATCCGGATTAAGCGCGATACCAAACCGCTCGAGCTGTGCCCTCACCTGCCGCTTCATCTCGCCCTTATCCAGTACCGGCGATTTCCCACGGCGAATTTCCCGACCGAGGAAGATGTTGGCGGTTACGCTGAGTTCATTGATCAACGAATATTCCTGGTGGATCATCGAGATCCCGATTTCCGTCGCCGCCGCGGGTTGAGCGATTTCGATCGACTTACCGTTGAATTCAATTGTGCCTTGATCGCCCTGGATCACACCGCCCAGCACCTTCATCAACGTCGATTTTCCGGCACCATTAAGACCGACCAATGCGTGAACTTCTCCGGCCAGGCAGGAAAAATCCACGCCTTCCAAAGCTCGCGTTTCGAAGAAGCTTTTGCCGATCCCCTTCATGTCGATGCGGTTGTCACTCATGCCGGTTTTCCTCGTTGTGTCATCGTGTCGAGCAGGACGACACCCAACAGGATGAGGCCCTTGATCAGACTTTGAAGAAACGGATTCGTGCCGGTCAGCACCAGGCCGTTGACGATGATTCCGTAAAGCAAAACGCCGAGAATGGTACCCAACAGGCGACCACGGCCGCCGGAGAGCGACGTACCGCCAAGGATGACCGCCGTGATGGCATCGAACTCCAGATAAAGACCCGCCCAGGGCTGCCCCGAGGACACCCGCCCGACTGTGATGATGGCTGACAGACCCGCGAGGAAGCCCGAGAGTACGTAGACCCAGATAAGGGTGCGACCGGGACGGCGGCCAAGCACGTAGGACGTGTTGTAATTGGCACCGGTCGCATAGACGTCGCGCCCGAAGGTCGATCCGTAGAGGACGACCGACAGGGCGATGAAGGCCAATCCGACGAACGGAATCACCACGGGGATATTGCCCCAGCTCGTACCGCCGAGCCAAAGAAAGACACTGTCTGTAACAGCTATGGAATCGGCCTTGTAGAGCACCAGCGCCAACCCTCGCGCCAACGCAAACGTCGCCAGCGTGACCATGAAGGCGGACAATCTGAGCCGGCCGATAAACACGCCGTTGATTGCACCAATCGCCATTCCGGCGCCCAGCGCCGCCAGGAATCCGAGCACAGCACTCCCCGTTGCCCCAAGGACGACAACGCCGATCCCGCCGGAGAACGCTACGTTCGAACCGACGCTCAGATCGATCCCGCCGGTCAGCATGACAATTGTCATGCCCATCGACAACAGGAACAGGACGGCGATGGACCGGAGCAGGATGCCGATATTTACGAGCGAAAAGAAATTATCATTGGCAACGCCGAAGCTGACAGCCGCAAGCACGATCAGACCCAAAAGCACCAGATAGCGCATTTCGGTCGAATTCAACGCGCCCTTCCCCGGCTTCTTGCCCTCGATCGAGGTACTGGTCATTTACTGCCCTTCCTGCACAGGAAATGACCTGCCGAAAGCAACCTTTCGGCAGGCGGATCTCAGGACGCTTATTTGACCGAGTCAGGCCCAAATTCGAGGAAGCCCTTCTCGGCGACTTCCAGAGCCCTGTCGACATCATAGACTTCGACGTCGTTGGGGAAGCCGTTCGCCATGGCTTTTTCGTGGTTTTCCTTTGTCATGACAAGCGGAGTGAAGAAATCGTAGACCTTTTCGGGCTTTTCTCCCTTGTGGATCCGGTAGGCCATTTGCACGAAGTTCCAGCCCTCCCGAGTACCGGAAAGCAGAATATCGGCCATGACCGGGCCTCCATTCATCTGCTGCATGATAGGGATGTCGCCGTCATAGCCGTAGAATTGGAGGTCTCGGCCCGAATTTTGGGCAATCGCAAGCGACGGGTAAAGATAGGCGTCGGTTACGCCGGAGATTGCATTGAGATCCGGGAATTGGGTTAGCCAGTTTTCCGCAATCGACTGTGCCTTGACGGTATCCCAGTCGGCCGGCTGCTCGGCGACGACTTCGACGTTGCTGCAGGTCTTTATGCCCTCGAGAATACCCTCGCGCCGCGCTTCACCTGACGGATTGCCGGCCTGCCCCAGCATGACCCCAACCTTGAACGGCTGCCCCCCCGAAAGAGCGCACATGGCCATCCCCTGGTTCTTGCCGTTTTCGATGTCGCCGAGGGTGAAGCTGTAGTCGGCGCTATCCATGGGCGAATGCACCGCGATCCAGGTGATCCCCGCATCATGAGCCTTCTTTACCAGCGGCTCGAATGCTGCGACGTTGATGGCGTTGACGAACATCACGTCGGGCTTTTCGTTGATCGTCACCTCAGCCTGCTGGATCATTTTCTCCAGGCTGCCTTCGGCGCTCAGCCACTTGCCGGTAATCTTGATGTCCGGAAACGCTTCGTCATAGGCCTTGATCGCATCCTCGAATCCACTCAGCCAGGCGACATGGTACGGCGCGACATGCCCGTCGTTAATGAATACGATGTTGAGTTTGTCGTCATCGGCCATCACTGCCGCTGGCAACGCTAGACTTGCGGCAATAAGCCCCCCAAGGAATTTCGTTCTTGTCTTCATCGGTTTATCCTCCTTTTTCAGCCGAATGAAAATGCGAGATCGAGATGTCGTAGCGCGGGAGCCCCTTAGTGGCTCTCCACTTGGCGCGACTGCCAAACTATCCAGTTGATTCCGAGCGCAAAGAGTATGACGAGCCCCTTGAAAACGAGGTGCCATACATCTTCGACATTGAGCAGGTTGAGTGCATTGTTGATGACGCCGATGAACAGCAGGCCCCAAAAAGCGCCGCCGATGGTTCCCCGTCCTCCAAGGATCAGCGTACCGCCGATAATGATCGCCGCAATTCCGTCGAGAAGCAGCCCATTGCCGTCCAGCCCAGGCTGAACGAAGCCCATCCGGGTTGAAAGCATGATGCCGGCAAGCCCGCTACAAAGCGCCGAAAACATGAAAATACCGATCTTCACTAACTCGGTGTTGATGCCAGCAAGTTTGGCATTTTGCTCGTTGTTGCCGATGGCAATGACGTAGCTGCCCCAGCGGGTGTGATTGTAGACGAAATACGCGGCAGCAAAGAGCAATACGAGGAAGAGGAAAGAGAGGTAAATCCCCGCAAACTTTCCTGCTCCGACAACACGAAAAAAATCGCCGACGAGAAAGATTTGCTGGCCGCGTGGAATAATGAGGCCGGAGAGTCCCTGCGCGATGAACAGCGTTGCGAGTGTCGTTATAAATGCCGGCAATTTGAGCTTCGCGACGAGATAGCCGTTGAAGAAGCCAAGCGCCAGCGAACAGATAATCACCGCGACGACGCCGAGGCCGACACCGCCACTCAGGCCGAATATCACTCCTAAAACGATCGCGAAAAAGACAGATCCCATGCCCATGGACAGATCTATGTTTCCGGATACGACGACAAAAAACTGGCCGAGCGCAATAAGCCCGATGGGGACGATCTGGCGGGAAATCGCCGTCACGTTGTCGATGCTCAGAAATCTTGGGCTGATCAGGGCGAAGGCTATGCAGCACCCGATCGTAACAAAGATGATGCTTTTTTCCCGAAGCAGTCTGCCGAAAGAGTTCATTTTTGTTCTCCCCCCTAGATATTGAGTAGCACATAAAATCCGCATATGAAAGTTACTTTGTAATATGGAATTTATTAAATGCGATGAATTCCGTCATCGCCTCAGTGCCGACAGAAAAAAACGCCCCCCGGTCGGAAACCGGGAGGCGCTCGACTGAAAAGGGGAGGAGGCTCTTCAGCCGCGCGGTGCGATGTCCACGCCAAACCATTCGAATGCGTCGTCGCCATTTACCCAACCGTGTTTTGCATTCGGCGGAAAAACGATCAGATCGCCAGGTTTGAAGGCGATCTCGGCCGTCTGTGCATCATCGGCTGCATGCAGCGTCAGGATGCCAGCGCCGCGAAGCACAAAAAGCGCATATGTTGTCGGCGCAGCGTGCGGAGGCACCGATGCCCCGGCGGCGACGTGTCCTCGGGCAATCGTGATACCCTGACCCGCAAGTTCGGCGATGCTGCTATAGTCGAGGTTGAGGCCGTCGGCCGGTGTGAGCCGATCCGCCGCTGCCGTTGCAACCGACAGCGCGCCTCCGTTGTCCGTGATCATGTGTATGTTGCCGTGCCAACTGCTCGCTCCGTCCCGCATCACACATTCCTCCCTGACCATGCCGATCCGCTCGTCCGTTGAGCTTGCTTCGCTCGCGTCCGCTAAGATCAATACTTCATGTAAACCGTGCGCTTTTGCATGTAACCTTCGAGCCCGTGAGTCCCGTCCTCGCCGCCCAGACCCGAGAGCTTGTGGCCATTGTGGTATGCCTGCACGTAACCGACGATTCCCTTGTTGAGGAAAATCGTACCGGTCTCCATCCGATTGACTGCGTCCATGTAGATGCCGGCGTCACGGGTCCAGAGATAGGCAGAGAGACCAAATGGCTGATCGTTGGCAACGGTCAGTGCCTCATCCCAGCCACCGACGCGCACCACGGGCAGCACGGGACCGAAAATCTCTTCTTGGACGAGAGTATTATGCGGCGCGGCATTCAGCACCAGCGTTGGGGCATACCAGTTGCCACGTTCGAACGCCGCGCCCTGCGGGCGGCTGCCGCCGATCACAACCTCGCCACCCTCCGCTACGGATCGCGCCACCATATCTTCGACACGCGAGAGCGCACCGGGTGTCGTAAGCGGCCCCATTCCGGCATTGGTCATCGGATTGCCCGGCCGAACCTGACCCACCCGCTTCATCAGCTTATCGGTGAATTCATCGGCGATGGCATCCTCTACCAAAACACTTTCGGCGCAGATGCAGACCTGACCACAATTGGCATATCGCGCAATCGCAGCCGCCTCTACCGCCGCATCGATATCCGCATCCTTCAGGACGATGAAGGGCGCCTTGCCCCCAAGCTCGAGCGACAGGGCGGCAAGATTCTTGGACGCCGCAGCCGCAACACCCTGTCCGGCCCGGATCGAGCCGGTCAGCGTGACCATGCGCGTCAGGGGATGGGATACCAGTGCCGCACCCACTTCGGTCCCGACGCCGTTGACCATATTGACGACACCTCTGGGCAATCCAGCCTTTTCACAAATGCGGCAAAATTCCGAGGCCGTAACGGGGGTGGCCTCATGCGGCTTGATCACCATCGTATTGCCAGTGACGAGCGCCGGCCCTACTTTCCGGCCAATCAGGGCCAGCGGATAATTGTAGGCACAAAGGCCGATCGTGACGCCGTAGGGCGCGCGGTAGATGTAAAGCTGTTCGCCGGGGGCATCGGCGGGAAGGATTTCTCCAGTGATGCGCCGCGCCGCCTCCGCGGCATAGGTCATGTAGCGGATCGTGTCATCGACCTCGAACTCCGCTTCCGTGAGGGTCTTCCCCTGCTCGCGGACCAGCAACCGGGCAAAGTGATCCTTTTCATCGGCGAGCGCCGCGCAGATCCGGTAAATGTGATCCGCGCGAGCGAGTGGGGTCAAGGCAGCCCATTTTTTCTGCGCAGCCGCCGCGGTTTCTATCGCTCGCGCCACATCGTCCGTCGAGCAGACGGCCACTTCGGCCCAGCTTTCTCCCGTCGCCGGATCTTCAACGGGAAGCCGCTTGTTGGCCGAGCCGTCGGTCCATTCGCCGTCAATAAAGCAGCGATAGTAATTCATTCCCAACCTCCCGAGGCTTTCTTGTGTTTCAACTCATGGCACGTGCCGCAACCCGTGCCTGACGCGCGGCCGTCCGCACACGTCCCTGCCGTATCTGTGATGCCCGGTCCGTCACAACCGCCGCCAACAGAATGCATCCTCGCACGAGGTCGTAGACAAACGGAGAGGCGTTGGCGAGGTTCAGCCCGTTATCAATAATGACGAGGAATACCGCGCCGATAACGCTGCCGAGGATGGTACCCGTGCCGCCGGCGAGCTTCGTTCCGCCAAGCACCGTGGCAGCGATTACGGTGAATTCTATTCCAATGCCGAGATTGCCTTGCAAACCTCCGACGCGCGCGATCAACATAATCGCACCAAGTCCCGCCAGCACGCCTGCGATAACATAGGTGACGATTGTAACTCGTATGATGGGCAATGCCGTTTCCTCGGCGGAGCGCCTCGAATTGCCAATCGCGCGGACATGGATTCCGAACCGCGTCCGGGTCATCACATAGGTGCCGATTGCTGCAATCGCAATCAGGAACAGGATTGGCACTGGCAGCCCGAAGATCTTTCCATTGCCAATGAAGCCGTATTCGCGGCCTACCGGAATGTTCGCGGCTTCTGTCATATGAATCGCGATACCGCGGTAGATCGAGTAAGTCGCAAGCGTGGTGATGAGTGGCGGACAGCGGAACGATGTGACCAGCAGTCCATTGATGAGACCAAGCGATGCGCAAGATACCCCGGCGATGCTAATAGCCAGCAGGAAGGAGCCGTGATCGAACAGGAGTTTTGCGAACAACGCAGCCGTCAGAAACAGAATCGCCCCAATTGAAATATCAATTCCCCCCGCGACGATGACGAAGGTCATCCCTACCGCCATTATGCCTGTTACGCTCGACTGGATCAGCACCGATTGCAGGTTTGAGACGGTGAGGAACGCCGGAGAGACCACCGCCAGCGTGGCGCAAAGAATGAGCGTTGCGATGGAAATCGGCGCCCAGCCCTTGCCTGCCATGACTCCGGTCGGCCTCATGGGTTTCCTCCCTTGCCGGTTTGCGCTGACGCGGCGGCGAGCGAGATGATCCGGACTGGATCGAAGTCGGCTCGGTCGACGAAGCCCACAAGATGGCCGGCACGAATGACCCCGATCCGGTGTGCGATCTGGATGAGTTCGGGAAGATCGGACGAAATTACAATGACCGCGACCCCGGCGGCGGCAAGCCGAACGATCTGATCATGGATCTCCGCCCGCGCTGCAATATCGACGCCCTTGGTAGGTTCATCGAGAATGCAGACCTTGGGCTTCATTGCCAACCAGCGGCCAAAGAGGGCCTTCTGCTGATTGCCGCCACTGAGTGCGCTGATCGGCGCTTCAATATGCGGCGCGGAGAGGTGCACCGACCGCGCGACCTGTTCTGTCGCACGTCGCTCGCCGCGATAGCCGAAGCCGGGAATGATGCGGTCAATCAGATGGTGAAGCACACCGGCGGAAATGTTTTCACGGACCGGCCGTCCCAGGAAAAGGCCGTTCCCGCGCCGGTCTTCGGGCAAGTAGGCAACTCCGGCGTCCTTCATCGACTGCACCGTCAAGGGTACTATTCTTCGCCCGTCCACGCGAACTTCACCTGTCACTGGACGCAAGCCGAAAATCGCCTCGGCCACTTCGGTGCGTCCCGCGCCCATCAACCCAGAAAGCCCTAGGATCTCACCCCGTGCGACGGAGAAAGAAATATCGTGAAAATCAGGCGACGAAAGGCCAGCAACACCCAGCGCCTCATCCACCGAATGGGGTGTCAGCGTAGCGCCATCCGCGCCGATAGCCCTCCCGACCATCATCGCTTCAAGCTCGGCGCGCGGCGTGTCCGCAATAAGCCCTTGCGCAATCTGCTCCCCATCGCGCAGCACGACGTAACGATCGGAAATCCGCATCACCTCATCCATGAAATGCGAGATGAAAACGATGGCCAAACCGCGTTTCGTTAGGGTGTCGATGATGGAGAAGAGTTTCTCCCGCTCGGGCGCCGTCAGCGACGTAGTTGGTTCATCGAGAATAAGGAGCCGGCTCGCGCCCAGAAGCGCCTTTGCGATCTCGACAATTTGCTGCTGTCCGGCGCCGAGCGACTCCACCAGCGCGTCGGGATCGAGGTCCACACCCAAGAGCGCGAGCTGGTCGAGCGCAAGATGACGCATGGCCTTCAAATCAAGCCGGTACGCCTGACCCGGGAGATGGCTTATGCAGATGTTCTCGGCAACGGTCAGCGTCGAAAAAAGGCTCAGTTCCTGGTGGACGGCGCCGACGCCATGTGCAGCGTCGCCGGGATTCGAAATCTGCTGACCATCAACGCGGATCTCGCCACCGGTCGGCGTGACAAGACCGCAGATCATGTTTTTCGTTGTGGATTTTCCGGCGCCGTTTTCGCCAAGAAGCGCAATGACTTCGCCAGGGAAGATGTCGAAATCGAGACCTTTGACAACAGTACGCGCACCGTAACTCTTGGTCAGGCCGCGCACGCCGAAAATTGGATCTTGGTTGACGGGCGCCGTTGACGACATCAGGTTTTCCATTGCGCTCATGCTCGATACCCCGCCAAACGGCCACCGAGTGCGGCACCCAGAAAAATAAGGACACCCTGAACGACGAGCTGGTCGTAGAACGGAATGCCGAGAAGATTGAGGCCACTCGTAAGTGTCGCCAGAAGCGCCACGCCGATCAACGTTCGGGAGACCGACCCCTCTCCACCGTTCATAGACGTACCACCAAGGACGACAGCGCCGATGGTAATAAGGAGAAGGGTATCGCCGACGCCGGGTATCGCATTGCCGAGATTGGCGATGCTGACAACGCCGGCAAGACCGGCCAGCACGCCGGACAGCAAATAGATCGAAAGGTCGATTTTACGGGTTTCGATGCCCGCATAACGTGCCGCGCGGCGGCTGGCTCCGCAGAGGACGACATCTCTACCCCAGGTCGTCAGTCCCACAGCCGTCGCAACGACGACAAGAATAGCGACAGCGATCCACGCGATAACCGGAATGCCAAGAAAAACGGCAAAACCCAGATCAAACATGGCATCGGGCGTATCTTTCACCGCGATGCCTCCTGAGAGAATGAACGCCAAACCGCGCGCAATCAGTTGTGTCCCCATTGTCGTGATAAAGGGCGTCAGTCCGAAGATGCCGATAAGCACCCCGTTGAGGAGCCCGAACCCCGCGCCCACCCCGATTGCCGCGGCAACACCCAGCGCAACGGATTGAGTCTCGGCCATGACGATGCCCGAAACCACCGCGCCCGCGCTAATGACGGTAGACACGGACAGATCGATGCCTCCCCCTATGAAGACCACAGTCATGCCCACAGCGCCGATCAGAATGACGGAGTTTGCGGCAAGGGTGGCCTCCAGATTCGTCCGCGTGGCGAAATGTGGCGACATCAGTGAGAACGTCACCAACAGCAGTACAACGACAATGACGGAAGGATAGCGGAGCGTCCAAGCCTTCAGACGGGCCGCGAGCTGATCTGACTGCACTGACATCTCCTCCTCAGGAGCCGAGGCAAGAAAGGGGCGGGCGAACGCCGCCCCCTCTCCAAAATCGAGGTTTTACTTGGCGCCCCAGATCTTGTCCTTGTTCGCCTCGGCGGTGTCCGTGGTGTAGAGGATGCCCGGAATCCGGGTCACCTTTTCGACCGCCTCACCCTTTATGAGCTTGTCGGCCAATTGCACGGCCGTCGTGCCGGTGGTGGCGAGATCCATCACGACAAAACCGTCGGCAATTCCCTTGACCGTTGCCGTGTAGCCGTCGTTCGACCCATTGATTCCCGCAACGACTACATGGCCTTCCTCTCCGGCCTTTTTCAGTTTGCCGAGATCTGTCAACACGGTTTCAACCGCGGGGATATGGGTGTCGGTTGCCGCAAAGACCGCGGCGATCGCGGGGTTTGCCTGAAATGCATTCTGCGTTCCCGACAGTGCACGGTCGGAAGCCCAATCGGTGGGGATTTGCAGCACCTTGACATGGGCGTTCTCCGCAACCGCCTCATTGAAGCCCTTGGACCGGTCGATGCCGTTCTGGTCGTTGAGCGCGCCAAGCAGTTCCAAAACCGCAACGTCACCCTTTGCGCCCTGCAATTTCTCCGCAATAAGCTGGCCGGCAAGTCTGCCATCCGACACAGAATCCGGCCCTACGAAAGCATCGACCGCCTTGCTGCCCGGCAGGTCGCGGTCATAAGCCACGACCGGAATGCCGGCGCGTTCGGCGGCAATGAGCGCACGCTCGATCGTGTTCTGATCGACGGCGCAGACCAGTATGGCGGAGACGCCCTGCGTTACGAGCGATTGCACCTGCGCATTCTGTTGCTGGGCGTCGCCGTCGGCAACGACCTCAACTACCTTGTAACCCAGCTTCTCAGCCTCAGCCTTGATCGCGTTGTTTACGCCCACACGACTTTCGAAAAGCTGGTCGACGGAAAGGCCCAGTACCTTTTCCTGGGCAAACGCGATCCCTGCGTTCGTCAGGAAAGTGAATGCCGCAACGGCAGCAAAAAATTTTTTCATGCGCTTTCTCCTCCTTGCCTAACCCCCTCCAGGGAAGGCTTTGTTGCATTTATCAGGCTCCGCCCAAGGCCGGCCGAACACTCGGTTCCATCGCAATCACTTGGAGTTCACATACAGAAAATGCTTTCATATATGACAACGATAGTGAAACGCGTATTGCTGTCAAGGCGTGAAATCAGGTCAGGGTTTTGGCCACCCATCCAAATTGGAATTTCCATTTTCACATATGTAAATTACTTTGACATATGGAAGTAATCGAGATAAAACAGCAGACAGGGCCAGATATGCCGCTGTCAGACCTGGGAGGACGCGATGACACCTTATTGGGCGGGCTCGATTGACGGCATTTAGACCAGATTGAGGCGACTGGTCGCGGGGTGCCGAGATGATGGCGCTAATCGCGGCGATCGCACCGAGGTGCTTCCGCGGCGGCTTTAACCAAAATTCTGAAACCTGAGAGGAGCGCAAGCATGACACAATCTATCTATCGGACGGTCGCAAAAGCGATCGGCGCGACATCCATCGCGATATTGGCTTTTGCCACCGGTGCCATGGCGGCGGACTATGAAATTCGGTTGGCTCACGTGACATCGGACAAGGAGCCTATCCAGCAGGCGATGGAGCAATTCGCCTCCAAAGTGGAGCAACGCACAGACGGCAGGGTTCATATCGAAATCTTTCCGAACGGCACGCTTGGCTCCAACCCCGAGGTTTATGAGCAGGTTCGTGCCGGCGCGCCGATAATCACCGTTTCGGACCCCGGCTTTCTGTCAGACTTTGTGCCGGACTTTGGCGTGCTGGGCGGACCTTACCTGATGGACGACCCGCGAGACTTCCAGAAGATCCTCGCTTCGGACCTCTACGGCGACATGAAAGGCAAGCTCCGCAGCAATGGCGGGATGGAGCTTCTGGCAATGAATTGGTTCTTCGGCAACCGCAATATGATCGCCGACAAGGCAGTCCATTCTCCCGCAGACACCAGCGGGATGACGGTGCGCACACCCGAAAACATCATGTGGGTCGAAACGTTCAATGCGATGGGTGCACGGCCGACTCAGCTCGCATGGGCCGAAGTCTATACGGCACTATCCACCGGCACGGTCGACGCGGCCGAGGCGCCGCTGCCATCGATTTACGGCGCGAAGCTCTACGAAGCGAAAAAGACAATTTCTCTCACGGGTCACTTCAAAGGCTTCACCGGACTGATTATCAACGCAGACTACTTTGCTTCGCTGCCCGACGACATCCGCACCGCCCTATCTGAAGAGGCGGAATCTGCGGGCGTCTACATGACCGACCTCATGTTGAATTCCGAAGAGGAGTGGATTTCCAAACTGGAAGCAGAAGGCGTCACCTTCAATCGCGACGTTGACCTGGCAGCTTTCCGTGAGGCGACCAAGGGCGTGTATGAAAAATTTCCGGCCTGGACGCCCGGCCTTTATGGTCAGATCCGCCAGATCCTTGACAATTGATCATCGCTGGGGAGCGGAATGCCGCTCCCCCATCCGGGAGGCCAATTTGCTTTCGAATCCACTCACTCGACTTCTTATCCACCTCGAAAACGCCGCTATTTTTATCGCGCTTTCTGGGCTCGTCCTGGCTGTAATTTGGGGCGTTTTATCGCGCTACGTCACGACCCACCCAGCGATATGGACGGGCGAGGTGTCAGGCTTTCTCTTTACCTGGGTGGTGTTCATCGGAGGAATGGCCGCCTACCGGCGCGGCCAACACATCCGCATCACGCTGTTCGTGGATGTGCTGCCGGAGCGAATAAGCTATCTCGTCCGGCGTTTCGCTGATCTGACGATGATCGTTTTCCTAGCCTACGCTACCTTCCTGAGCGTCGAAATGACAATCCAGGGAGCCTCGCGTCCTTCGGTCGCGCTGCGAATTCCTTTCGCGGTCGTCTATGCCTCGACCGTCATTTCCTTCGCAGTGATGTGCCTGACAGCGGCACTTCGATTCATTGGCACCTTGCCGGAACCCGAGCCCCGTGCGACAACAGAGGATATACTGTGACCATATTTCCCGCAGCCGTCCTGCTTTTCGGCTTCTTGATCGGCATTCCGGTCGCGTTTTCGATCGCGATCGCAGCTCTTGTCTTCTTCGTCCAGTCAGGCGCCATGCCGCACGAAATCTTCATTCAACGGATGGTTGCCGTTACCCATTCCTTCCCGCTTCTCGCGGTGCCACTTTTTGTTATGACCGGGGTTGTCATGAATTTCGCCGGAATCACCAGGCGGATGATGGACCTTGCCGAAGCCATGACCGGTCACTGGCGCGGGGGTCTCGCGCATGTGAACGTGATGCTGTCGACGCTGATGGGCGGCGTTTCCGGATCGGCCAATGCCGACGCCGCCATGCAGTCGAAGGTTCTCGTTCCGGAAATGACAAAGAGAGGCTATGATCTCGGGTTTTCCGCCGCGGTAACGGCCTCCTCCTCAATCATCAGCGTAATCATACCCCCCGGCATCGGGCTCATTCTTTACGGCTTCATGGGCGACGTCTCCATTGGAAAGCTTTTTCTGGCCGGGATCGTGCCGGGCATTCTGCTGTGCGTGGCGATGATGGTGCTGGTGGCTTACATGGCGCGGGGGGGTGTAATGCCTCCGGCGTTCGACAAGCGCGTCAGTTGGTCCGAGCGCGGCCGCGTCTTCCGCCGTGCAGGTCTGGCTCTGCTTGTGCCGTTCGGTATCGTGCTGGGCATCCGGTTCGGCTATTTCACGCCGACGGAAGCCGGGGGAATGGCGGTGCTGTTCGCCGTCATCGTCGGTATTCTTCAGGGCGAACTCAAACTCGCCCATATCCGACCGATCCTCGAGCAAACGGCCGAAGCAACGGCGATCATTTTGATGGTGATTTGCGCTGCCAATGCCTTCGGCTTCTATATGACATGGGAACGGATCCCCACCACCATCGCTGCATGGATGACCGACCTAACGAGCAATCCGCTCCTGCTGCTCCTCATCATCAACCTTATGCTGATCGTGGTCGGTATGTTCGTCGAAGGGTCCGCGGCTCTCATCTTGCTGACGCCGATTCTCGTTCCCGTCGTCACCAAGCTCGGCATCGATCCGGTGCATTTCGGCATTGTGATGGTCTTGAACCTCACGATCGCCGGCGTGACGCCGCCGCTGGGAACACTAATGTTCACGACCTGCGCTATCACCGGGGTTCCGATCGGGCGGTTCGTCCGAGCCTCACTGCCTTTCTACGCGCTGCTGTTCGCTGTGCTGATTATCCTGACCTATGTGCCGGAAATCTCGCTCTGGTTGCCAAACCTGAAATTACAATAAGGAATTATCCGCATGTCGGAAGGAATCGAAAATGAAGGGCGCGTAGTGCTTGAACGCAATGGGGCTGTGGGGGAGATCGTCCTCGATCGACCGCGAAAACACAATGCTCTGACGCCTGAGATGTACCATCAAATCGTCGCAGCCTGTGCGGCCGCAGATGCGGATGCGAATATACGCGTCGTCATCTTCCGCGGTGCCGGCGAGCGTGCGTTCTGCGCGGGCTCCGACATAAAGGCTCTGGAAGGCTACGAAGACTTTTGGGCATGGCGCAACCGCGTCGATTATATTCCGCCAATCAGAAATCTTCGCAAGCCGGCCATTGCCGCCGTGAAAGGATGGGCGTTCGGAGGCGGGCTCGAGATCGCGCTTGCCTGCGACATCCGCGTCGTCGCACGCAACGCCGTTTTTTCGGCCCCCGAAGTCTCGTTGGGCTGGAACGGCGCCGGCGGCGCCGCCCAGCATCTGACCCGTATGTGCGGCTACGGCCAGGCGATGCGGCTCCTGTTGACCGGCGATCGGTTCGACGCAGAGGAAGCGCATCGCATCGGTATGATCGAGATGCTGGTCGAGCCAGGCGAGGAAGACGAACAGGCCCGCGAACTCGCAGGCCGGATTGCCGGTCACTCGACCGTTGCGACGCAGGCAGTAAAGGCTGCCGTGCGCTCGGCAATGGATATGCCTGTCGCGTTGGGGCTTTCCTTCGAGAACGAACTCATGTCACTTTGCTTCGCAAAGGTCGATCGCGACCGCATCGTGAAGGAGAAGCGAGAAGAGAATGGAGAAGGATGAGATCGAACAGGCGGTCGACAAGCCGCTGCGACGCAACAAATCCTCGGTACCCTCGGTAGAAAAGGCGTTCGACGTAATAGAGCTGTTGGCTGACCAGCCGAACGGCCTCACAATGAACGAAATTATCGACCGCCTCGACCGCACCATGGGCGAGGTCTATCGTATCGTGATCTATTTGTGCGAGCGGGGCTATCTTGAGCAGGATGTCGGCACGAATCGTTATGGTCTGACGTTACGACTTTTCGAACTATCGCATCGCTACGAGCCGACCGAGCGGCTTCTGGTCCGTGCAGTCCCGATGTTGGAACGTATTGCTGCACTGACCGATCAATCCTGCCATCTCGGCATTCTCAATCGCACGAACGTTCTCATCCTTGCCTCGGTCAAAAGCCCTCGCCCGGCAGGTTACTCGGTTCGCACGGGATCGATGTTTCCCGTGCAACAAACCTCGACGGGCTCGATCATTCTCGCCTTCTCGGAGGAACCTGTGCAGAAGCGTTTTCTTGCGCGTCTGCAAGCGCCGGACCGGGAGGAAGCCGCCACGAGGTTTGCCCAGATCGCCTCTCGCGGATATGAGGACCGACCGAGCCAGATGGTCGACGGGATTCGAAATCTGTCGGCGCCCGTTTTCGACAGTCGTGGAATCGTGGCTGCAATTACCTCAGGCTATATCGCGCAGCCTAACCAACTGGTCTCGGCAGAGGAAGCCTTGAGCAAGATTCGGACGACGGCACTCGAACTGTCTCGCGACCTTGGTTTTGACGTCGAACGAAGCCCGTACCGGGAGGCCCTCTCCAGCGAGCCTGCCAGCAACATTTGAAGTAAAAATTGATCCGAGCCGCAGCTGGCCTGCGGCTCGTATTCGGTCTGACAAAGGCCTACCGGCATCATAGTTCCGGCGACTATCGTCGCCATGGCACAGGCGCGAAAACAAGAAACTATGCGCGGATATCGGGATTACGGTCCACCGGCAAAATCGGGATCGTTTCGCAAGGCGCCAGCCCGTAGAGATTTCCCCTTCACTCACGCTGAATTCCGTCAGCCGTTACCGGTTTGGTCCGCGCCCAAGGCGTCAGCAGAAACTGGCAAGAATCGTGTTGGAAATCGCATGAGGAAATTACTTGCAATTTTCGTTTGTGAAAGCTATTTTCACTTAAGAAAAACAGCCTGCGAGGCAATACTATGTCGAAACCCTCGTCTCCCCTACCCCTTGAGGGTATGCGCGTGCTTGACTTCGCACAATTTCTGGCGGGACCGGCCGCCGCAATGCGGCTGGCCGATCTCGGGGCGGATGTCGTCAAGATCGAACGACCCCAAGGCGGTGATCTCTGCCGCTCTCTCGCAATCAACGAGCAATATCTCGACGGATCGAGCCTGCTCTTCCAGACTTTCAATCGTAACAAGCGCAGCGTTGCAGCCGACCTCAAGGTCGAGGCAGATCTCGCAGCAGTGAAGCAACTGGTCGCGACCGCTGACGTGATGATCCACAATTTCCGACCGGGCGTCATGGAGCGCATCGGGCTCGACTACGACTCTGTCGCAAAGATCAATCCCTGCATCGTCTACGGCTGGGTAACGGGCTATGGAACGAGCGGCCCCTGGCGGGACAAGCCGGGCCAGGACCTGCTCGTGCAATCGATGTCCGGTCTCGCCTGGCTTCAGGGCAACCGCGACGACCCGCCTATTCCCGCCGGTTTGCCCATTCTCGACAGCGCCACCGCGCTTAACCTGACGCAGGGAATTCTCGCCGCCCTGTTGCGGCGAACGACGACGGGTCGCGGCGGCCTAGTAGAAGCGGATCTGCTCTCCACTGCCATCGATCTGCAGTTCGAGCCCATGACCGCGTATTTCAATGATCGCGGCGACAATCGGCCGTCGCGCAGCGAGATCGCCAACGCCAATCTCTATGGCGCCGCGCCCTACGGCATATACGCCACCGCCGACGGCTATCTGGCCATTGCCATGACACCCCTTGCCCGGCTTTCGGAACTGCTCGGCTGTCCGGAGATCGGGACCTTCGACCAATCCGAGGCTTTCGCGTGCCGGAACGAGATCAAGCCAGTTGTCGCAAAAGTTCTGGCGTCAAAAACGACCGCCGAATGGCTGGCCGTTCTCGAGCCGGCTGACATCTGGTGTGCGCGCGTCATGAACTGGCAGGAGCTCGCGGAGAGTGACGGATTTCAGGCACTCGACCCGCTCCAGACGGTCACAACCGAAAGCGGAGAGCAGGCGGTAACGACGCGCTGCCCATTCCGCCTCGACGGCCGAACGCTGACCTCCACGCGGGGGGCGCCGAGGCTGGGAGCACACACCTCGGAGATCCTGGACGCAATAAGCCCCGCTTCGACTTGACCGTCCCTCAAACCAAGGACGCGCATTAACATTTAGGGAGGGATTACCTTGGTGCGACTTAAGGGAATGACATGGGACCATCCGCGTGCCTACGATTGCCTGGTCGCGGCAACAGCAGATTACGCAAATCAGACCAGTACGGACGTCCACTGGGAGAAGCGCAGCCTTCAGGCCTTTGCCGACGTGCCGATCGAGACCCTGGCGCGCGAATATGACCTCATCGTGCTCGATCACCCGCATGTCGGGCAGATCGCCGAAAGCGGGTGCCTCGTCCCCCTGCCCGACATGCCGTCCGAGGTTTCGCTCGGCGGTTCGGTGGAATGCTATAAGTGGCAAGGACGGTCCTGGGCGTGGCCGATCGATGCGGCCTGCCAGATGGCAGTGACCCGGCCCGACCTTTCCCGCGAATTCCCCAAAACCTGGGAACAGATCCTGTACGGCGATGCGAAACATTTCGGCCTGTTGACCCCGCTTCTGCCGGTCGATGCCTTCGATATGATGCTGACGCTGGTCGCCTCGCATGGTGAGGAGTACCTGCCGCTCAGCCCAAGCGAATTCTGCTCCGAGGCAAACGGCATCCTTGCCTTGACGATCCTCAAGCGGCTCTTCAAGCTCGGTCCGTCCGAAGCAGTGGCGATGAACCCGATCAAGGTGCTGGAGGCGCTCTCCACCAGCGACGACTTTGCCGCCTCGCCTTGCCTGTTCGGTTATATCAATTATGCGCGCCCCGATTTCCGCCCGCACCGGCTGCGCTATGTCGATCTGCCCGTCTTTGCGGGCGTAGGCGCACGCCGCGCCATTCTGGGCGGCGCCGGGATTGGCGTCTCGGCCCTGCGCGGTAATGCTGAGACTGCACAAGCTTTCGCGGCCTGGGTCACTTCCGAGCCCATTCAGGGCGGCGTTTATCTGCACAATCAGGGTCAGCCAGCCCATCTCGGCGCCTGGCTTGCCAACCGTCGCGACCCCTCTTTTGCAGGCTTCATGGACGGTGGCTTCGAGACCATCCGCACCGCCTGGACGCGTCCGCGCGACGCCTGGTTCCTGCTTTTCGTCGACGACGTGTGCGAGGTTATCACCGACTTCTTCCTGAAGGATCAGGACGAATTCGCCTTCCTGGCACAGCTCAACCAACTCTACTGCAAACACACCACAAAGGCCGCAGAATGAAGACCATCATCATTACCGGGGGCAACAAGGGGCTGGGCCTCGCCCAAAGTGCCCTCTTCCTAGAGCGCGGCTGGAGCGTCTACGCCGTATCGCGCAGCAAGGGCGATCTCGACACGCTGCCCCAGGACAACCTGCATTGGATCGAAGCCAATCTCTCGGACTGGAGTGATACTTCATGGCTGGACGCGATCCATGCAAACGCGGGCCGTATCGACGGCCTCGTCAACAATGCGGGCGTGCATCTGAAAAAACCGGTCTGGGACGTGGCCGCGGACGAGCTCGACGGCGTGCTCGACATCAATGTCAAGGCGATGTTCCTGGCCTCCGGCCGGTATATAGCACTTCAGAAAGATCGGGGCGGAGCGATCGTCAATATCTCGTCGATGGGTGGCCTGATGGCATTGCAATCTGCAGCGGCTTACGTCACAGCCAAGACCGCCGTGGTGGGATTGACACGCTCGATCGCCCTCGACGCCGCACCGATGGGGTTCCGCTGCAATGCGGTCTGCCCCGGCTTCATCGAAACTGACATGACGCGCGCAATCCTGGCGAAGGACCCGGCGCGGCGTGATCGGATCGAGGCACGCATCCCCTCGCATCGCTTCGGCCTGCCGGAAGACGTCGCCCGCGCGATTTTCTTCCTGGTCTCCGACGAATCCCGCTACATCAACGGCGTCGCCCTGCCGGTCGACGACGGCTACTCCATCGGCTTCTGAGGCGCCCCATGTCTATTACCGCTACTGTCCTGTCCGCCGCAAAGACCATCGATATCGTTGACCGCGA
The DNA here is from genome assembly GCF_029623935.1 of Shinella sp. 838. Classification (NCBI taxonomy): domain Bacteria; kingdom Pseudomonadati; phylum Pseudomonadota; class Alphaproteobacteria; order Hyphomicrobiales; family Rhizobiaceae; genus Shinella; species Shinella sp. 838. Next base: position 197,180 of record NZ_JARSBQ010000012.1, on the reverse strand, counting down.
CCTGCCGGATACCGTACCTGAGGGTCAGGTGCGCGTGCGCCTGGCCACCGCAAGCCTTTGCGGCACCGACCTTCACTACTACCGCCACTTCCAGAATGCCGGATTCCTGCTGCAGCGGCCGGTAACGCTGGGCCATGAGGGTTGCGGGCATGTCGTCGATCCGAACGGATCCGGTTTGGCACAGGGTCAGCTCGTCGCGCTCAATCCGATCATCAACTGCGGCACCTGCGACCAGTGCCAGGCGGGCCAGGAAAACTATTGCGTCAACAAACGATTTCCCGGATCGGCAACCACGGTTCCCCACATCGACGGCTTCTTCCAGGCCGAGTTTGATTTCCCCGCCAATTGCTGCCATCCGGTCCGCGAGGGCACCAACCCCGATCATCTGACCTTCACGGAACCGTTGGCCTGCGCCATGCATTCGGTCACAGTCTCGGGCGCGACCAAAGGGTCGAAAGTGCTGATTACCGGCTGCGGGCCGATGGGGCTGCTGGCGCTGGTCGCTGCCCGTGCGGTTGGGGCCGACGTCGAGGTTTCTGATGTCAGGGCCGATGCCGTCGCACTTGCCGTCAAGGTTGGGGCTGCACGGGGCTATGTCGCCGGCACGGACGAAGTTGCCACGCTCGCTTATGACGCGGTCATCGAAGCATCAGGTTCACCGCACGCCTTTAACCAGGCGCTCGAGGCGGTGAAGCGACAGGGCCGGCTATCGATCCTTTCTAACATCCAGCCGTCTGCCACACCGATCAACCTGCACCGCATCATGCTGAAGGAAATCGTTGTCGCCGGTTCCTTCCAGTTCAACAAGGAATTCCGCCAGGCACTGGACCTTATTCAGTCCGGTACGGTCGATTTCGACCAGTTGATTGCCGCGCGCTTTGGCCTGAAGGACACCGGTCCCGCGCTGGAACTGATGCTTTCTGGCGGCGCTGCGGGCAAAATTCTGATCAAGCCCGAGCTCTAGCAGATGCTGCCGGCCATCATCGACGCACACATCCACTGGCGAGATCCTCTCCATCACCGCTACGAGCTGTTGTCGGATGGGATATCGGAGGACGGATCGCGCGGCGGCAAGCCGGCGCCAACCTATCTGCCCGACGATTATCTGCATGATGCCGCGCCAGCGGCGATCGTCGGCGTTGTGCACATCGAGGCGGAATACGACAAGTCCAATCCAGTCGGCGAGACCCGCTTCCTGCACGACCTGGCCGCGGCGGAAGGGACGCACGGACTTCCCATGGCTGTGGTCGGCTTCTGTGACCTTGCGGCTGCTGACGCCGAACGCGTGTTGGCCGCCCACGCCGCTTTTCCAATGATCCGTTGTATCCGCCAGATCCTCAACCGGGTGGAGGGTCGGCCCGACCTTTGTTGGGCGAGCGCGGATCACCTGGAAAACCCGAACTGGCGGGCAAACTATGCCAGGCTCGCGGATTATGGCTTGCATTTCGATGCTATGTGCTTTGCCCATCAGATGGCACCCCTTGCGCAACTTGCCGCCGCGCATCCGGACATTCCGTTGCACCTCGAACATGCAGGGATGCCGTGGGATCACTCGCCCGCCGGGCGTAGATCCTGGGCGCAAGGGCTCCACGCACTGGCCGCGCTACCCCATACTGATGTCAAGATTTCCGGCTTCTGCAACACGATGGCGGACTGGAATGTGGACACGATCCGCGACTATGTGCTTGAAACAATGGACATTTTCGGACCTTACCGGGTAATGTTCGCCTCCAATTTCCCGACCGACAAGGCCGCGTCGGATATGGCGACCATTTGGGCGGCGTTTGACCACATAACGATCGGATTCAGCGCGGTAGAGCGCGAAGCCATGTTTGCCGCGAACGCGCGGCAGGCCTATCGGTTCTGACCGGATTTGCGAGGCCGCTTGGTATGACCGTTGTCGGGCCTTTCTTAAAAGGATGACGTCTTTGGAGTCACGACTGCTGCCGACCGACAATGCGAAGGTCTTCGACGAGACGCCCTGCCAACTGGGTGAAGGCGTATTCTGGCATCCGCTACGTGAACAGTTGTTTTGGTTCGACATTATTGCCCGCCGCCTGATGTGGCACGAAGGGCCGGATCTTCGGGTCTGGCAGTTCAAGGAGTACACAACCGCCGCCGGCTGGGTGGATAGAGATAACCTGCTGATTGCTACGGAAAGAGGGCTTTTCGAATTTGAGATCGCCACCGGTCGTCGCCGCCTGATCGTCCCGCTCGAGGACGCCGACGCTGGCACGCGGTCGAATGATGGCCGCGCCGATCCGTGGGGCGGTTTCTGGATAGGAACCATGGGGCTCAATGCCGAACCTGGTGCCGGCGCCATCTATCGCTACTTCCGCGGCGAGCTGAGAAAGCTGATTTCCTCGGTATCGATCTCCAACGCGATCTGCTTTGCGCCCGATCGTAGCGCCGCCTATTACAGCGATACGGCGACCCAGCAGGTCATGCGCCAACCTCTCGATGAAAGCGGCTGGCCAACCGGTGTGGCCGCACTCCACATAGATCTGCGCGGCAGTGCAAGTTTTCCCGATGGCGCGGTTGCCGATGCTGCAGGCTGTCTCTGGCTCGCCGAATGGGGTGCCGGCCGGATCGGCCGCTACGATCGGCAAGGACAACTTATTTCGGCTATTTCCCTGCCTTGCCTGCAGCCAACCTGTCCGGCGTTCGGCGGCAAGAACCTGCATACTTTGTTTGTTACCTCTGCGAGCGTCAATATCACGCCACCAATGTCATCTTCCGGCGCCACCTTCAGAATCGAAACCGACATCGAAGGCGTGGCCGAGCCCCGCATCATTCTTTGAATCAGGAAATTTCCCGAAGGACGATCAGGCCGGCTCTGGCGACCGATCGATGCCGCGAATGCCGAGAGCCCGCATCTGTTGCGACATTTGCACGAAAGATCCCTCGACATGCTTTCGGATGACACGGTCGGCCTCTTGTGCATCATTCCTGCGAAGTGCGGCGATCAGCGCATCGTGTTCCTCGATGATCGTGCGCAGGCGTACCGGGCCGATGCGGAACGGGGATGCGTGAACGTTCAGCGCCCTGCGGAGCTTCCGCCACGAATCTGCGGCGACATAGTTGTAGTGGTAGCTGACAATCTTGCCATGAAACTCCGTATCCAAGCGGCGAAAGGCCGTCAGGTCCTGTCCGCCTTCGCGCCGGAGCGCCTCCTGGATTTCGGCGATTTCATCGATCATCTCGGGCTGGGCGTACTCGGCAAACCACTTGACGAAATAGGGTTCCAGCAATTGCAGTACCTCGAAAATGTTCTGCAAGGTTTTGGCATCGGCCTGTTTGACAATCGCGCCGCGATTGGGGTGGATCTCGACGAATCCCTCTCCCTCCATCTTGCGTAGCGCCTCGCGCACCGGGCTTGCGCTAACACCGAAGCGCTTGGCAAGTTCCGATATTTTCAGGCGCTGCCCGCCCACCAGATGTCCGGAAAAGATGTCATCGAGGACTGCCTCGAAAAGCGTTTCCTGTTGGGCCCGCTCGCTGACCTCCAGAGACACGTCGTTACTCCCATCAAAGTTTCAGACCGGCCCGTCCCTTTTGGGGCCTACGAACCGTCACCCTACACCGACCGGGATGCGCCAAGCCAGCGCGATCTGCCCCTCCGAGGCGATTATTGTCGATTTACTTTAAAAAATAGTCGACGATCTGAGTTTATATATGCATCGAAATGTCATCGATTGCCTTTAATTTTCTCAAGAGAGGCTCCATGACTGTCGCCGACCATCGTCTTCCAGACGCCGCCGTATCTACTTCGAGTCCAATCGTGGTTTGCTGGATCGCTGCGGCGGAGTGCAGGTTATGAACCGGGCAATGCGAGGTCAGAACCTTCCCGACGAAAACAGCCGGCCCGTCGCCGCGGCGCGAATCGCAGCCATCGAGACTTTCTTGGCGCGGGTGGGTCAGCGCAATCAGCTTCTCGTTAAAGTCACCTCGGAAGACGGGCTTTTTGGCTGGGGCGAAAGTGGACTGTCCTCGCGGGAAACAGCTGTGGCGGCGATGATCGACTGCTTTGCCACGTTTTTGAAGGGGCGCGACTCTCGGCGAATCGGGCGGATTTGGCAGGAGTGCCATCGAAGCCAGTATTTTGAGGGCGGCAGGGTCATTACGGCGGCGATCTCGGCGCTGGATATCGCGCTGCATGATCTACTGGGAAACCGTCTGGGCGTTCCGGTCCATCAGCTGCTCGGCGGCAAGCAGCGAGAGCGGATTCCCACCTTTGCCAGCTCGATGTCGCGTTCGATCGAAGGGCTTCTGGCCGATATAAAAGTGCTTGTCGACGCGGGCTGGACCTGCGTCAGAACCTATCCCGGCAGCTTCGGCCAAGGCGACATTTTCGATCCGCGCGCCTCGCTCGCCCAGACCGCTGCCGAACTCATGGCCATTCGCGAAACCTTTGGCCGCAGCTTGACGCTCGGCGTCGACCTGCATCACCGCTATACGGTGGCTGAAGCGGCAAGCTTCTGCAACATGATGCCTTCGGGGACCCTCGATTTTCTCGAAGAGCCGATTCGCTCGGAAACGCCAGAGGCCTACAAAGTCTTGAGGGCGATGACAGATATCCCCTTCGCCGTCGGTGAAGAATTTTCCTCGAAATGGGAGGCCGCACAGTTTCTCGATGCCGGATTGACGCAGTTTATGCGACTCGACATCTGCAATATCGGCGGCTTTACCGAGGCTATGAAAGTGGCCGGCTGGTCGGAACGTCACTATGTCGACCTGATGCCGCACAACCCGCTTGGTCCGGTTTGTACCGCGGCCACAGTGCATCTGTCGGCCGCCGTCCCGAATTTCAGCTGGCTCGAAACCCGAATGTCTCCGGTTGAGAGCCTTGGCTTTCACGACCCGAATATTTTCCCGGTGCAGGTCAGGATGGAGGGGCCGGACTGTATCGTGCCAGACGAGCCTGGGCTTGGGGTCAAGGTCGACGAGACCATGCTCGCCAAGCGCGAGCGGAACACGTCGAAGCTCCTCACCTCCGTCGACCCGACGGCTCAGTTACCAACTGGTGAGTGATTACCCCGGAACGGGGACACGAGAAGGCCGAAAGTCGATTGGAGGAGAAACGATGAAGGTCGAAGTCAAAATTCTGGCCAGCGCTACGGCCCTGGCCCTGATAGCCGGGACGGCTTTCGCCGATCCCGTGACGCTGGAAGTTACTGCCTGGAAGGGTAACGAAGCCGAACCTGCCGGGCTGCCGGACTTGATCAAGAAATTCGAAGCAGAAAATCCCGACATCAAGATCGACTTCTCATATATTGGCCGGTTGGACACGGACACCGTGCTGCCGCCCCGCTTGCAGGGCAACAATCCGCCCGACGTTATGATGACCGACATGCCGCTGGTAAAGCTTTGGGGCGAAGCGGGTCTATTAGCGGATCTCGGTACTGACAGCGAATGGTACGGTCACATTTCCGAGTCTCTCAAGGAGCCGTTGACCACCAACGGCGCGGCCTACATCATGCCGCTCGAAGTCATCGGGATGGGCAATTTCGTCAATATGGGCCTGTTAAAGAAGGCAGGCGTCGACGACGCCCCAACGACCATCGACCAGTTGAAAGAATCCTGCGGGAAATTGGCGGATGCCGGCATCGAGCCCCTCATTTTCACCGGCGGCTTTTCCGCGCCCCTCTTCGTCGCCGCCAATGGCCTGGAGAGTTCGGATGTTTCAGCGTCCGATCTCGGCTCGGGCGCGTCCAAATTTGCCGACAACGCCTCGTTCAATGCGACCATTTCGCTGATCCGGGATCTGGTGGAGGCGCGTTGCTTTGATCCAGCCGCACAAGCTGGGCTCGATCCCTGGAGCACCGGCCTCAACGAGTTTGCCGGTGGAAACTTCGCGATGATGCCCCAGGGCGCCTGGAACATTGCCGCCTTCAAAAAGGTCGAAGGGCTGGATTTTGTATTCGCGCCAATCCCTTCGGCCAAGGACAGCGGCGTTGCGCTTGACCTGTTCGGGATCGGTTGGTCGGTCGCGAAAGTCAGCGAGCATCAGGACGAGGCGCGGAAATTCGTCGAATTTTTCGCAAAGCCGGAAAGCCTGAAGGCGCTCGCGGATGCGGAGGCGGCCTATTCGCCCTTCGATGACGGCGTCAGCGGCATGCCGGATCTGGCCAAGCCGTACGACACCGCCCGCAACAACGGCGGCATCATCAATTTTCCCATCGCCCTTCTGCAGTGGCCGAAACCGCTGGAAAAGGAAATGTGGGATAGCCTGACATCGTTCCTGTTGGATACGTCGCAGGACAGCAAAGCCATTCTCACCCGCTGGGATGAAGCGGTCGAGGACTCCATGTAACCAGAGACCAGCCTGGAGCACGCCCGCGTGCTCCAGGCTGCCGCTACGGGACAAGGAAAATGATCTCGAAACGATCAATGTTTTTCTTCATCTTGCCGGCGCTGATCGTTCTGGCGGTTTTCTTCGTCTACCCGATCCTGTTGTCCTTTCAGTTGAGCTTTACGAATTTCACCGGAGTCGGCGCCAAGGACTTCGTGGGCTACGATAACTATCCAAAAATCGCGAATCGCACCCGATATCCTCATGCAATGTGGGTGACCATCAAGTTCACGTTCGTCGTCGTATTGTTCCAGACTTTAGCGGGCTTAGCCTTCGCCGCAATGTTGCACCGGCGCCCTGCCGTTAGGAACTTCTGCCGGGCCGCGCTGTTTACGCCGGCGATGATGTCGTTCGTCGTCGTCGGCTATATATGGCAATTCATTTATTCGCCCTATTCCGGTGCACTGAACAGTTTGCTGCGCGATGCAGGTCTGGAGGCCCTGACCCGGGGGTGGCTCGGCACCCCCTCAACCGCGCTTTATGCAATCGCGATCGCCCATATCTGGATGTTCGTCGGTTACACCACCGCTATCTTCCTTGCCGGCTACGCCAATATTCCCGGCGAGATTGAGGAAGCCGGCCGCCTGGATGGCGCCTCGTCATGGCAGAGGTTCCTGTGGTTGGAAGTCCCGCTTCTCGCGCCCTCTTTCACAGTTAACATCATGCTGTCGACAATTGGAACGCTGAAGACATTCGAGCTGCCCTTCATCATGACGCGCGGCGGTCCGGATGGCGCGACGAGCACTTTCAGCCTGGAAATCATCGATCAGCTCTTTTCAAAGTATCGTTTCGGCTTCGCTTCCGCGCTTTCCATCGTCATGCTCGTGGTCGTCGTCGCGGTTGCCGCCGTACAGAATGCCTATTTGCGTCGCCGGGAGGAGCATTGATGCCGAACTGGTCCAACCGCATGCGCGGCCTTTTGGCCGATGGCGGCCTTCTGGCGCTGGTGGGCGTGATGCTGCTACCGGTCGTCTACATGATAATCATGTCTTTCCGCACGGCGACCGAGATTGCGCAGACGCCGGTCGGACTGCCCGAGCATGTTGCCTGGGGCAATTATGCAGACGCCCTGGACGCGATGAACTATGTGAGAGCAGTGTTGAACTCGATCGGAATCACGCTCTCGGTGGCGGTCCTGGTCTCGCTGTTCGGCTCAATGGCGGCCTATCCGCTGGCGCGCAACAGGAGCCTGACCGCCCGGCTTCTCATCATGCTGATGGCGCTGGGCCTGGCCACGCCCAATTTCGTTACCATTACGCCGATCTATGTGATCTTCCGGTCGCTGGGTCTTCTAGACAGCTATCTCGGCATCATCCTTGCTTTTACTGCCCTGAACCTGCCGCTGGCGGTGTTCTTCTATGTGGGTTTCATCGGCGCCATACCGCGCGAACTTATCGAAGCGGCACGACTCGACAACTGCGGCGACTGGCAGGTCTTCTGGCATGTTGTGCGGCCGCTGCTCGGACCGGCCACTGCCACACTTTCCCTTTTCGTGATGCTCAGCGTTTGGAACGACTTCACATATCCGTTGCTGCTGCTGACCGACAAGGACAAGTTCACGGTGACCATTTCGGTATATCGTTTCGTAGGCAATCAGAACATCACGCCGGAGACACTGTTTCCCGCCGCCGTGCTCGGCTCCCTGCCGCTTCTATTGCTATTCGTCATCTTCCAGCGGCGCATCGTAGCCGGCGTCACGGCCGGGGCCGTCAAATGACCAAGCGGCTGGAAGGACAAACCATCTTCGTCACTGGAGCGGGCGCGGGCATTGGCCTCGGGATCCTCAAGGCGCTCGTGTCTGAAGGCGCGGTGGCCTATGGGCTGGACTTTATGCCCGAAGCGGTGGCAACGATCAGGGAGGCTGGCGGCCGGCCGATCACCGTCGACGTTACCAACGCTGTGGCCTTTGTACAGGCGATAAACGATGTGCGCGGTCAGTCTGGGCGGCTTGATGGTCTGGTCAACAATGCCGGTCAGACGCTTACCCAACCGTTCCTCGAAGCCGATATCGCGCTCTGGGATCGGCTGTGGCAGGTAAACCAGCGCCCGGTTTTGGTCGGCGCGCAGGCTGCGGCCCGCATCATGGTAGCCGACGGGCGCAAGGGCGCAATCGTCAACGTCGCCTCTGTCCACGCCGCGGCGAGCGATCTTTCCTATGAAGGCTATGCGGGCACCAAGGGGCCGTGCTGGCGATGAGCCGCGCCATGGCGTGGAGCCTTGGACCCCACGGCATCCGGGTAAATACGCTGTCCCCTGGTCTGACAATGACAGAAAAGGTTGCTGCGGTCGCGGCGGAGCCAGCAAACGCGGCGCTGTTTGCCTCTTGGCATGCGGACGGACAGGTCGCAACCGTCGACGAGGTCGCCCAAGTGGCGGCCTTCCTCTTGTCGGGTGCGGCCTCCGCCCTGACCGGGCTCGAAATCATTGCCGACAAGGGCACGACCGCGCGCCTTTGCAACGTCGGAACCTGAGGAGCAGATATGAGCGAAGTCAGCTTGAAGGGCGTCAGCAAGAATTTCGGAGAAGTCAGGGTCATCCACGGCGTTGATCTGGAAGTTGAAAAGGGCTCTTTCTGCGTTTTCGTCGGGCCTTCGGGCTGCGGAAAATCGACGTTGTTGCGCATGATTGCCGGGCTGGAGACCACAACACGAGGCGCCATCTCCATCGGCGAGCGGGATGTGACCAATGTCGATGCCGCAAAGCGCGGCATTGCAATGGTGTTCCAGTCCTATGCCCTCTATCCCCACATGACGGTGCGTGAAAACATGTCTTTTGGCCTGAAAATGTCCGGTGTTCCCAAGGCCGAAGTCGCGTCGAAAGTGGATGAAGCTGCCCGGATCCTGAAGTTGGACCCCTATCTCGACCGCAAGCCGAGAGCGCTGTCCGGCGGCCAGCGTCAGCGCGTGGCAATCGGCCGCGCCATCGTGCGTGCGCCAGAGGTCTTCCTATTCGATGAACCGCTTTCGAACCTCGACGCGGAACTCCGAGTGCAGATGCGGCTGGAACTGGCGCGCCTGCACCGCGAACTCGGCGCGACAATGATCTACGTCACTCATGACCAGGTCGAGGCGATGACGCTTGCGGACAAGATCGTCGTGCTCCGCGCAGGCCGGATCGAGCAGGCGGGGCCACCACTGGCGCTCTATGAGGACCCCGACAATCTGTTTGTTGCGCAATTCATTGGATATCCCCGCATGAATATCGTCGAAGGAACGGTCATCGCCTCCGAAGGCGGCCAGGCCCGAATTGCTATTCCCGCTCTCGGCGACCTAGTCCTGCCGGTCCCCCATAAAGAGCCGCTGGCCCAAGGGCGCGCGGTTCTCGCCGGAATGCGCCCGCAACAATTCGGCCCCGAAGGCGACGTCGCTATCCTTATCAGGATAGATGCGGTCGAGAATCTGGGCGGGGTAACGTTTGCCTATGCAGAGATCGAAGGCAGCGAGGCGCCGTTCTGCATCGAAAGCCGCAAACCGGGGCAAGAGGTCGGTGGAATGCTCGAAACCCGCTTCGCCAGCGGCTCGGCTATGATCTTCGACCCGGCGACAGGCCAAAGGTTGCGCGGATGAGTGCCTTCTGCTGACAAACTTACACGATCCCGCCAGGCGCCAGTTTACACCGGATCGGATCGGACTTGCTACCATCACCCGCTCCCGACAGCGCCGGGACAGCACCGCTGTCCGGTTCGCCGAGCAATATTTCCCGCCTGAAGCGAGCGCCTTCGGAACACGCGTGGAGCGAGCGTGCAACACGTCCGACGCCTCCTTTTAAATAAACGACAATATCAACATCTTAAATCATAGCTAAATTTTTCTCTCACGGCGATCGTTTTTACATGCAAAAATAACTTGCATATTCCAATATAAAATAGTTTTTTATATGAGAGACGGTGAGGAGGATACCCGCCGCTCGCGACGGAGGAATAAGTCAAGTCATTTGCGCAGATGGGACACTGGATTCCTTCCAGCCTGTCGCCGATCTGCCTTGTGCGCAGCTAAGCGCCGTCGAGGTTTTCAGGCCTTGCCGGTTTGTCGCGCGCTAAGCCGTGCTCTTCCCTGCGCGGCGCGACCCGCTGTTAAAAAACAGCCATTCGCGCCCGCGGCAACGGGGCGATAATGGAGAAAATAAAAGTGATCGTTGAAGACCATTTCGAAGACTACCTCATCGGCTTCACCCGCACGACCTTCGGACGTACGATCACCGAGACGGATATTATCGTCCATGCCGGCCATACAGGTGACTTCTTTCCTCACCACATGGACGCCGAATGGTGTGCCACACAGGAGTTTGGCCGCCGCATGGCGCACGGAACGCTGGTTTTCTCCGTCGCGATCGGCATGACCGCGACAACGATCAACCCGCATGCGATGTCCTATGGCTATGACCGGCTGCGCTTCGTGCGCCCCGTTTTCATCAACGACACGATCCGCGTGACGGCCACCATTACGGCACAGCGCGACCACCCCAAACGCAAGACGCATGGTTTCGTGGATGAAGCCATCGAGGTGCGCAATCAAAACGACGAGGTCGTACTGAGCTGCGCGCATATCTACCTCGTGGAACGGAAGACGCCGTTGCCCTGACCACGGGGATTACCGACACGCGAGCGTCGCCACTCGTAAAACGGTTTACCCTGGGAGGATACCGATGAAGACATCCAAGACATTTTTGGCAACCGCGACCGCTCTTGCTCTCGCCTTACCTTGTAGCGCACTGGCAGATTCCTACGGCTATTCCTCCAACGGGTTGAGCTTCCCGTTCGCGGCGGCAGTCGCGAAGGGCTTTGCGGATGCGGCCAAGGCCGAGGGCGACGAGGCGATCGTACTCGACAGCAAGAGCGATGTACTCAAGCAGACCAACGATATCGACGACCTGATAGCACAAGGCGTGAAAGGCATTGCGATCATGCCGAACGATAGTGCCGTGGCGACCGCTTGGGTGGACAAGGTCACGGCCGCGGGTATTCCGGTCGTCGCCTCTGCTTCAATGATCGGGGACACCAAGACTCGTGCGATCGATGATGTCTACGACAAACTCTCCGCGCTGGTCACACAGCAGGAAGTTGCCGCCGGTGTCGAAGTTGGCAATCTCTCCGCTCAAATTTTGAAGGATGCCGGCGTCGCCAAGGCGAAGATTGCGATCATCGAAGGGGCCGCAGGTTACGCGGAAGTTAAGCAGCGGACCGAAGGCTTCGAAAAGGGCATGAAGGATGCCGGCCAGGACTACGAGATCGTCGCAGCCCAGCCCGGCGACTGGACGGCAGAAAAGGGTGAGGCCGCCTGCCAGAACATTCTTGCCTCGAACCCTGATGTCGATCTTTTCTTCAACCAGGCCGACGACATGGTCGTGGGTTGCGCCCGTGCGGTGGAGGCGGCAGGCGCGAAGGCCAAGTTGGTGGGATTCGGCGGGTCCAAGCTCGCGATTCAGGCGATCAAGGACGGCAAGGTCACCGGCACCGTCTGCTACAAGCCCGAGGAAATTGGCAAGATTTCCTACGAAGTGCTCAAGGATGTCGTGTCGGCTAAGAAGGAGCATAACAAGGAGTTCATCACCTATCCTACGCCCGGCGTTTCGATGGCCAACATCGATGACTGCGTCGGTCAGTGGTGAGTTGAGAAAATGGCCCGCGCAATGCCCGGCACCGCTCCCCTTCTGAGTCTGGAGGCCATAAAGAAGACCTTTCCCAGCGGGACGGTCGCGCTGCGCGGTGTCGATTTCGCGGCCAGCGCGGGCCGCATCCACGGACTTCTCGGCGCCAATGGCGCCGGGAAATCCACCCTGATCAAGATCCTGTCCGCCTCGATCCCGTCCTCCGGCGGCGTAATGCGTTGGAAAGGGCGCGAGGTCGCCTTCGCCACGCCGCTCGCAGCAAATCGGGCGGGTATCGCCACGATTCATCAAAACATTCCGTTGGTACCCACGCTCTCCGTGATTGAGAATGTCTTCCTGTGGAAGTCAGGCGGCTGGCGGCAAACCTCGCGGGATCGCGCAACCTTTGCCGAATTGACCGACGAGATCGGCTACTGGATTGACCCGGACCAATTGATTGCCGATCTGTCCATTGGCGCACGGCAAATGGTGTGCATCCTGCAAGCCTTGAGCTACAACGCCGACTTGATTGTGATGGACGAACCGACCGCGTCGCTGGCGAAAGGCGAGCGCGAAATTGTTTATGCGACCGTTCGGCGGTTGGCGGATCGGGGCAAGTCTATCATATTCGTCTCGCACTTCCTTGACGAGATCATGGATCTCACCGATGACGTGACCGTATTGCGCGACGGTGTGACCGTCATGAAGGCCAACACGGCCGATGTCAGCGAATCCGCCATCGCCGAAGCCATCGCGGGCCGCACCGTGGGCACGCTCGAACATCTGAGCGAGATGCGTGGAACCATACGTGACGAACTGGTTCTCGAAAGAATCGGAGTGTCCTCTCCCGAAGGACTGGCTCCGACCGACCTCACCCTCCGCGCCGGCGAAGTGCTCGGCATAGCAGGCCTTCTTGGTTCCGGTCGCAGCGAGCTTGTTCACGCAATTTTTGGGTCGGACGGATCCGCCACCGGGGAGGTGCGTTTCCTTGGCAGACCACGCCCAAAGTCACCGAGAGCATCGGTTCGCGCAGGTATGGCGCTTGTGCCGGAAGACCGCGACCAGCAAGCAATCATACCCGTCTTTGAAATCTGGAAAAATACGTCGCTGCCTTATCTGGACATGACTGCGAAGGGCGGCTGGCTACTCGACCGGAAGATGGGGATGTCCTGGGCCGAGGAGGCAATCTCAATTCTCAAGATCAAGGCCGATAGCCCGGAAACCTTCGTTACCGAACTATCTGGCGGCAATGCCCAAAAAGTCACTGTGGCGCGATGGCTTTTTGGCAAACCGCGACTACTCATCCTCGATGAGCCTACCGCCGGCATCGATGTCGGCGCCAAGGCAGATATTCTGATGCTGGTGCGAAAACTGGCGGCGGAGGGGGTCGCCATCATTCTCGTTTCCTCCGAGTTCGAAGAAATCCTGGCCGTTGCCGACCGGGTTCTCGTGATGCGCGACGGGGCTATCGTCGCCGAAAGGTTGGCCAAGGATACCGACGATCAGGAGCTCATATTGTTGTCCAGCGGAAAAAGCGAAAATCAAGCGACTTCGATGAAGCCGCAGCCAAAAATGGGACTGAAACATGTTTAAGAACGACTGGAAAAGGCATTTCGATCTGCGGGAGGCGGGGGTCTACTACGCGCTGATCCTGTTGATGGTGGTTCTCGGTATTGTGACCACGCTCGCCGGCCGGCCATCCTATTTCAGCCCTACCAATCTGACGAACATCCTCTACCAAAGCTCGATGATTGCGATGATGGGCGTGGCGATGACGGTAATCCTCATCACCGGCAACTTCGATCTCTCCGTCGCCGCGGTCGCGGCACTGGGCGCAGCAATCGCCGTCGGACTTGCCGGTCCGCTGGGCTTTCCCCTGGCTTCCCTTATCGCCATGCTCGCCTGCATCACGATTGGCATCGTCAACGGCTTGATCGTTCAATTCGTGGGCATCAACGCGTTCATTGTAACGTTGGGCACACTGACGGCCATCCGCGGTCTTGTCCTCATCCTTACCGACGGCCGCTCGTTGCTCGTCTCCACGCCTGAGGCAAAAGCACAGATGGTCGCTTTCGAAGGCGGCAGGGTGCCTGTGCAGCTCGCTCTCTATCTGCTGGGGGCGGCACTTGTCGTCTGGGGCATTGTGGCGCTCATCCGGTTGCGTGCGGCCGACGAAACCATTCCGGTCCGTGTTGCCGGAAACCTGCTCGGTGGCGTGTCTTTGATCGCGATCGCCTTTCTGGCCGGCCCCGAGTTGACTGTAGCCAAACCGGTCATTTATGCCGGTATCTATACATTGATCGTCTGGCTGGTCCTGACCTTCACGACCGTAGGCCGGCGCGTCTATGCGACGGGCGGCAATGCGGTGGCCGCGCGGCTCTCCGGCGTCAATGTGAATGCTTATAAGATGGCGGGTTTCATTCTCTCGAGCGCGACGGCGGGTTTCGCAGGCGTGCTGTTCAGCGCGCGACTGGGCGCAGTGAACCCGACCGCGCTTCAAGGGGCCGAATTGACGGTGATCGCCGCGGCTATCCTGGGCGGGACATCGCTTTTTGGCGGTGCCGGAAGCGTCATCAAAACGCTTGTTGGGGCGCTGCTGCTCTTCACCCTTACGAACGGCTTCAACATTCTGAACCTGGGTGCGAATTATCAAGGCGTGATCGAAGGATCCGTTGTCGTCATCGCGGCGGCGATCTACACAGTCGGAGGGACACGACGTCGGCGGGCCGCAGCATGAGTGCCGCCATCCGAGCACTATACGAGAAGGCGCCGATCATGACGGACAGTAGCGGAAACGACCGAAAAACGTCCCGCCTGACTACCCCCCGCTATGTGGTTCCTGCGCTCGACAAGGGATTGGAAATCCTGGAAATGTTGTCGGACACTGCAGTCTCGATGTCGCAGGCCGATATTGCCCGGGCCGTCGGGCGAAATGTAAGCGAAATCTTTCGCACTTTATCGGCTCTGGAAGCACGCGGCTATATCCGCCGCACCCAGGCCGGACAATACCGACTGACGCTCAAGCTGTTCGAATTGTCGCGCACGCATTCTCCCTATGAAGAGTTGCTGCGGGTCGCCCAGCCAGTAATGCACGAATTGTCGGAAACGTTGGGTGAAACCTGTCATCTGACGACGATGCGCGATGGCGAGATCGTCGTCTTGGCGCAGAGCGAGGCGCCGAGAGCAGTGCGGCTGTCGGTTGAAATCGGTTCGCGCCATTCGCCGCTTAGGACCACATCCGGCCGTATCCTGCTGGCCGCCATGGACGAAGACACGCGCATGGCATTCCTGCACGGATACACCGAATTTGCCTCCCTTGCGGCCACAGAAAAGGCCGTGTTCCTTGCGCGGGTCGAGACCATTTCCAAACGAGGCTTCGAAATCGCCGATGGTGAGCGGTTTGTGGGCGGTCTGGATGTAGGCGTGTTGGTCGGCACGCCGCGATCGGTGATCAAGGCAGCGCTGATCGTGGCAACGCTCAAGGGGGCGCAGAACGGCCCGGATCCTGAGCGGTTGTGCGCCGCCGTGATGAAGGCGGCCCTCCGGATAACCCAAATCGCGGGCATCTCGCAGGTAGACAATCCATGAACCCCGAATTTTCATTCAACCAGCATTGGCCAAAACCGTCAAAAGCCTTGCCGATCGTCGTTATCGGCGCGGGCGGGATCGTGGTCGACAGCCATTTGCCCGCCTACCGCAACGCCGGCTACGATGTTCGCGGCATCTGGAATCGAAACCGGGGCCGTGCCGAGGCGGTGGCCAAACGTTTCAGCATACCGCGCGTCTACGACAGCCTGGAGGAGGTCGGCGCCGAGCGCGGCGTGATCTTCGATATCGCGACGTCGCCGCAGGTCCATCTCGACATGCTGAATGCCGTGCCCGACGGCGCGCCGGTCCTTATCCAGAAGCCGATGGGGCTCGATCTCGCCGTTGCGTCCGACATCCTGGCAACCTGCCGCCGGAAGCAACTGACCGCCGCCGTTAATTTTCAACTTCGCTTCGCGCCCATGATGCTCGCGATCCGGGACGCTTTGAAGCAGGGATTCTTCGGCGATTTGATCGAAATTGAGGTGCATCTGAATCTGGTAACGCCCTGGCACTTGTTTCCCAACCTCATTGGCAATCCGCGTGTCGAGATTGTCGCCCATTCTGTGCACTATATCGACTTGATCCAGAGCCTCGTCGGTGTGCCTGGAGGGGCCTTTGCGCGCAGCTTCTCTTTCCCCGGCTCGCAACTAACGGACACGCGCACGACGGCGATCCTCGACTACGGACCGTCGCTGCGTTGCACGCTTTCGATCAACCATCACCACGATTTTGGGCGCAGCCACCAGGACAGCACCATTCGAATCGAGGGCACAAACGGCGCGGCCATTGTCAAGCTCGGCGTGCTGCTGGATTACCCGCGCGGAGAACCGGACGAACTTTGGATGGGATCACGCGGTGGCGAGCTTTCCCGGATTCCGCTTGAGGGCCACTGGTTCCCGGATTCCTTCGAACTCGTCATGCACAATTTACAACGTTACGTGTTCGGCGAGGACGCGCGCCTTGAAACGTCAGTTGACAGCGCGTGGTCGACGATGGCCATTGTCGAGGCGTGCTACGAATCGGCGCGGCAACACTTTGAACCGGTTCAGCAATTACCTTTGCGCTGAACCAAAGACGGAGACTGTTATGCAACGCTACGGTTTTGTCATCGGCATTCACCCGGACCGGATCGAGGAATACAAGAAAATCCACGCAGACGTCTGGCCAGGCGTGCTCGCAAAGATCCGCGCATGCAACATCCGCAACTACTCGATCTTCCTGCGCGAGCCCGAAAACCTGATGTTCGGCTATTACGAATATCACGGCATCGACCACGCCGCCGACATGGCGAAAATGGCGGCGGACCCGATCACTCAGAAATGGTGGGACGTGTGTATGCCCATGCAACGGCCGCTCGAAACGCGCGGCCAAGGTGATTGGTGGGCGCCGATGGAGCAGGTCTTTCTGCTAGAGGATGAAACAGTCACGGTGTCATGATGAATGCTGATCACCTTCCTCTCGCCGGCCTGCTGGTCGTCGATCTATCGCAATTCCTGGCTGGCCCGTATTGCACGCTACGGCTTCAGGATCTTGGTGCGCGCGTGATCAAGATAGAGCGGCCGGATGGCGGCGACCTGTCGCGCCGGCTTTATTTGTCGGACACCATGGTGGATGGAGACAGCACGATCTTCCACGCCATCAACCGGGGCAAGGAAAGTCTTGCGCTGAATCTGAAGGATCCCAGTGATCTGACTGCCCTGAAAACGCTGATTGCCAGCGCCGATGTCATGATCCAGAATTTTCGTCCAGGAGTGATTGAGCGACTGGGCCTGGACTACGCCTCGGTCCGCGCCTTTGCGCCGCGCATCATCTATGGCTCGATTTCCGGATACGGACAGGATGGGCCTTGGGTGAAATACCCGGGTCAGGACCTTCTCGCGCAGGCAAGATCCGGCGTCATGTGGCTGAACGGCAGTGCCGACGATGGCCCGGTGCCCTTCGGCCTGCCAGTAGCCGATATGTTTGCGGGTGCTAACACGGCGCAGGGTATCCTCGCTGCCCTCGTGCGGCGAGGAATCACCGGCGAGGGATCACTCGTGGAAACCAGCCTGCTGGAAAGCATGGTCGACTTTCAGTTCGAGGTGCTCGCCACCCACCTTAACGATGGTGGTCGCCTGCCGCAGCGTTCGAAATTCCGGTCCGCCCATGTCGGGCTATCGGCGCCATATGGGGTCTATCCGACCCGCAATGGCTGGCTCGCGATCGCGATGACGCCGATCAGCCACCTGGCCGAACTCCTCGACATTGTCGATCTCCACGACTACGCGGTGCGGCCGGAGAGCTGGTTTGTCGAGCGCGACGAGATCAAGCGGCTGATCGCACGCCGCGTCGCGGAGGAGGATACCGAGCACTGGCTTGCAATCCTCGAACCCCACGACATCTGGTGCGCCAAGGTGCTGGACTGGGGCGAATTCCTGACCGAACCCGCCTTCCTCAATCTGGACATGGTCCAGCAGGTTCAGAACGCCCAGGGACGGGAATTGCGCCTGACGCGCTCTCCATTGCGGGTCAACGGCACACGTGCGGCATCCGATCGCTCCGCCCCGGAAATCGGCGCGCACTCCGCCGCCATTCGTTCGGAATTCGCGCTGTAGATCCGCGCCGGCTGTGCAAATGAGCGCCAGTCTGACGCAATCGGCGCGGCACTCAAGTCATATTCTGCCAGTCCGCCATGTCGCCATAACGCGCATGGTTTGCTTCTCGGATCCGGCGCTCGATGAAGCTGAGGAACGCCTCGACGCGACTGGGCATGACCCGGGCCGGGGGACGCACCGCCCAGATTTGAGTTCGCGGAAACACGTGGAAACCGGGAAGAATTCGTGCCAGCTGCCCGGCACGCAAATCCCGGCCGGCATGCCAGAGTGACGCAAGGCCGATCCCCACATTCGCCAGAACCCATTCGCCGATCGCGTCGCCGAGATTGACGCTCAGCGGGCCACCAACGGACACGTCATGTTGTTTTCCGTCCGGCCCGCGAAAGCGCCAGACAGTGTTTCGACCCATCGGAAGGCAGACGTGGTTGCGCAACTCGCCGGGCGTTTGCGGTATCCCATAGCGTTCGAGATATTTTGGGGTGGCGACAGGCACCATGGGATTGTCGTCAATCTTACGGGCTAGGAGGCTGGATGGCTGCAATGCGCCAACCCGAAAGGCCAGGTCGAACCCTTGCTCGACGAGATCCACCACCATGTCGGACAAATGCTGGTCAAGCCGCAACGCCGGATGGTGCGGCAGAAATTCCGGTACGAAGGGCACGATGTGCGAGTGCGCAAAGGATGCGGGCGCCGTGATGCGCAGGGTGCCGCGCAAAATCCCGGCTCCGCCCGAAATGGCCGAGCGCGCCTCCTCTGCATCCTCAAGAAGGCGCCGCGCGTGATCGAGAAACAGAGACCCGTCCGTCGTCAGCGAAATCGCCCGCGTAGTGCGGTCTTACGCCGAGTTCGTCCTCAAGAAGCTTGATCCGGTGGCTGGCATTGGTCGCGGATAACCCGAGTTCCTCGCCGGCCTTGCCGATCGCGCCCAGAACGGATGCGCGTGCGAATAGCTTAACCTGTTTCAAATCCAGTGTCATGGCCAACCACAATCCCATAAATCGGGACTATTTATTCATATTTCCCTCGATTGTCCCGTAATATTTCATACGGGATACTAGTCGGGAATATCGAAAGGATGAAGCCAATGAAAGCCATAGGCTACAAGACCCCCGGCTCCATTGAGCGGATGGACGCGCTCGTGGATATCGACCTGCCAATGCCAGAACCCCAAGGGAGGGACATAAGGGTGGCAGTGCGCGCGGTTTCGGTGAACCCAGCGGATGCAAAGGTCCGCCAGATGATGCCGGCGCCGGACAGCGGGTGGGTGGTCCTTGGCTTCGATGCGTCGGGCGTGGTCGATGTAATCGGTCCCGACGTGACAGGCTTCAAGCCGGGAGACGAAGTCTATTATTCGAGCTCGATGGGCCGCCAAGGCACCAACGCGGAATTCCATCTGGTGGATGAGCGCATCGTCGGCCACAAACCGAAATCGATTTCACATGCCGAGGCGGCCGCGCTTCCACTGACGACATTGACTGCCTGGGAATTGCTGTTCGATCGCCTTTGCGTCCAGCGCCCGCCGGCGGAGGGCGGTGACAAGATCCTGGTGATCGGCGGCGCCGGTGGTGTCGGCTCCATTGCAATCCAATTGTTGCGGGCGAAAACCAACCTGACAGTCATCGGGACCGCCTCGCGCCTGGAAAGTAAGGACTGGGGCCCACCATGTCATCAACCACCGTGAGCAACTCGGCCCGCATATTGATGAGCTGCGGCTCGGAGCGCCTGGCCATGTGCTATCCACCAATCAGACGCCAAAACATCTAGAAGCTATCGCGGCGCTGATCGCGCCGCAGGGACGCCTCGGGGTTACAGATGAACTGGCGCCGTTCGATAGCCGTCCGCTGGTAATGAAGTCCGTTTCGTTGCATTTCGAGCTGATGTTCACGCGCGCGCTGTTCCAAACTGCCGATATGAGCTCGCAGGGCAAGCTCTTGAACGAAGCGGCGGAGATGATCGACGCCGGCAAACTCAAGACAACCCTCTCTGATGTGCTCGGAAAGATCGACGCGGAGACGCTCAGAGAAGCCCATCGACAGATTGAAACCGGTTCGGCACGTGGAAAGTTGGTGCTGGAAGGCTTCTGACCTGAGCGGCACACTGGGCCTGACGCAAGGGCCAGCGTTACGGCACGATTGTCTGCGATCTGGAACGCAACCGCGTTCTTGATCTGTTTCCCGAACGAAATGCTGATGTTGTCGCCGAATGGCTTGCCCGGCATCCCGGCGTAGAAATCATCGCCCGCGACCGTGCTGGCATTTATGCAGAAGGGGCACGACGAGGCGCCCCCGAGGCCGCTCAGATCGCGGATCGATGGCATCTTCTCGCGAATCTGGGTGAGGCTCTTCTGTCCGAGATCAAAAACCAGGGATTTAAAGGGAGCCGTGCCACCGTTTATCGATGGATCGCAGCCCTGAAGCAGCAGCCACAATCGTCCAAAAGCGAAAAGAGCCGGCCCTGGCGATCCCCATCTCGGCGCGCATGCGCATGGCTCCTGGGCCAAGACCCTCAATCCTGTGACACAAAGACCGAATGTTTCCTGAAGCATGTTTACGAATATGCGCCGCAGCTTTCGGCCGCCGGCCATCTTTCTCGCCGATTAGCAGCAATATTGCGGGGTGATTATGCCTCCTTGCTGGAGGGATGGATCGCTGAGGCCGGGGACAGCGAACTGGCCTCTTTGGCTGCCGGAATTAGCCGCGACATCGAGGCCGTCCGCGGCGCGATCAAGCATCGATGGACGACCAGCCCCGTCGAGGGTCAGATCAATCGCCTGAAGACGCTGAAGCGGCAGATGTATGGCCGTGCCGGCTACGCACTGCTGCGCAGTCGCGTTCTCATGGCGGCATAGCTGATACTCAGAATGCCGGGGACGGGAACCATTCAGCATTGCCTGTGGCGGAGCCTCGGCCTTAGATTTGTTCGAAGCTCCACAAGGATTGCGATATGACTGCGCATCAGACTTCCTTCACCGAAGCAATGAGCCTTGATGATCTCGAAGCTTATCTCATGTCCGACAGCTCTCCAGCGGAGAGTATGCTGCTGTCCGACCTGGATGGCTTTTTGACCAGCATTGCCGTCGGGCCGGAGGCAATCTCGCCCGACGAGTGGTTGCCGGTTATTTGGGGTGAGTCTGCGCCCCAATTTGACGATGAGAGCCAGGCGCAGGCTGTGCTTGGGGCCATTATGGGCCGTTACGACGAGATCGTCCGGCAAATCGACAACGAGACCGTCGAGCCTGTTTTTTGGCAATCCGGCGACACCGTCACCGCCTGGGACTGGGCTGACGGCTTTGTCGAGTCCTTCGCGTTGCGCCAGCGTCACTGGACTAAGATGCTCAAGTCTGAAGCCGCGATGCTGCTCGTTCCCATCATTATGCTCTGTGATCCCGAAAATCTGCCCGACGACCTTGCCATCGAGGAAAAAGAGCAGGTGATCGACGGCGCAATCGAGGCCCTGCCGGACACCGTTTTGGCAATCGCGGCGTATTGGCGAATGTCCGAACTCGAAAAGAAGAGCGTCTCTGCTGGCCTGCGCTCGTTTGCCAGTCCCGGCCGAAATGATCCCTGCCCGTGTGGATCAGGCAAAAAATTCAAAAAATGCTGCGGGACTGGCTCCTGAACAACCCATAGCGAATCCGCAAACAGGCGGAAACTCTGACCTGCACCAAATATGCGGAAGAACCCCTGATCGTCGCGCTATAGTCATAGGCGCCGTCGGCGGTGAACTGGCCAATTGAGGTGTCGATCTGGTCGAGCAACGGCTCAACCTGTGAAGCGTCGCCAGCATCCTGGTCCGTCATGACGTGAGCGATGATGTCGCCGCTGTCGGCATCCAGCGCCAGATGCAGTTTCCGCCAGTTCCGAAGGGATTTGACGCCATGTGTTTCCTCCAGCCTCTGGCCCGCGCCGTAGACTTGCAAACCTGTGCTGTCAATCAAGACGTGCACGGGCCCCTTCTGCGGGATGCGATCACCTGGCCGCGTGTTCGGAACTCTCGGCTTACTGGCCCGACGGCTCAGGGTCGTGTGATCGGGAACGGCGAGATCCAGGCTGATCAGTTTCAGCACGGAGGTCAAGAAGCCTTCCGTCTGACGCAGACGCAGGCCGAACACCAGCCCCAGCGTCAGGGCGGTCTCGATCGCCACATCGGAATAGCGCGGCTGGCCGCCGCGTGTCTTCCGCTTCGGTGCCTGCCAGGATGACAGTGCCTCGGGCGTCATCCAAAGTGTCAGGCTGCCACGCCGACGAAGGCCTGCCTCATATTCCGCCCAGTTCGTGACCTTGAACTTCATCTTACCAATACGATGGCGACGGGAGGCATTGTGCTTGAAAGGCATCGTTGGGGCGCAGACCGGCTATTGCGATTGCCGATCACCTACGACACCGCAATGAACGATCCGTGCACCAACGCCGTGATAATCGTCAATTTCCGCTGAGATGGCGAATTTTTGACACTGTCCGTCGAGTGGTCAGGCCGTCGCCGGGCCCGGCCGCGCTATTTTGCCTGTCGAGCAGGAGGAGCGAGGCTATGGCGGCAAATGACTTTTATGTGGACGGTCATGTCCATTTTTTCACAGCGTCCGACCTGGCGGCTGTTGCAGGTAAGCTTCCATATGCGCTGCCCGCGCCTCACACGCTTTCCGCCTATCTCGCCAATCTTGCAAAGGCGGGTCGGGTCCCAACATTTCTGAATAATGTTCATCTCAGTATCCTGCCGGATTCGTCCAATGTTTTTCATTCCTTCGCGGAGATGGAGCGCCTGCGGCAGGAACAACCGGAACTCTACGGCGCCATCCGCCTAGTGGGGACCATAAAGGCCGATCCCGCTTACGCGACCGCCGAGCGGCTGTCCCATCCGCAGGTCGTCGGTATCAGGATAGTGCTTCACGATGCACCGCCAGACAGTGTCCGGCCTGTTTATGCGGCACGATGCGACTGCTGGCCCTGATGTTGTCAGCTTGAACCGATCCCTATCACATTGACGCGCTGTTGATGCGCAAGACAACGCTGCGGGTTCTTCGGTTCGTGCGGTCCATTCCGCTTTCGCTGTCACATCATACCATCGTCACTCCACCAACTGTTTTTTCTTATGGACACAGTCGTGATCAGGCCGACGCCGCGCCAAGCGCTGTTGCCGGTGGCCTGGCCCGGTTGGAAGTCGGTGTTCCTCGCCATGATCACCCAGGCGATGCGGGCGATCTTGTTGACGAGCGCAACCGCGACAAGCTTAAAGGGTTTCTTGGCCAGCAGGCCTCGGGCCCAGTTCGCCAAGGACGTATCACTGGCGTTGTGCACGGATACCTCATCGGCGGTGACGTAGTCGGCTCGGGTTGAAACAACCCGGTGGACCGATCATGCCTTTCAAACACAACGCCTGCCGCCGTCATCGTATCGGCAAGATGAAATTTAAGGTCACGAACTGGGCGGAATACGAGGCTGGCCTTCGGCACCGTGGCAGCCTGACACTTTGGATGACGCCGGAGGCACTATCTTCCTGGCAGGCGCCGAAGCGCACGACGCGTGGCGGGCAACCGCTCTATTCTGATCTTGCGACCGAGACCGCCCTGACGCTGGGGCTGGTGTTCGGCCTGCCTCTGCGTCAGACGGAGGGCTTCGTGACCTCGGTGCTGAACCTGATTGGTCTGGATCTCCCTGTCCCCGATCACACGACCCTGAGTCGCCGGGCCAACAAGCCGAGAGCGCCGAAGAGGCGGCATGATGATAGCATCCCTCAGAGTGGACCCGTCCACGTCCTTATCGACAGCACAGGGCTCCAAGTCTACGGCGCCGGGCAATGGCTGGAGGAAAAGCACGGTGCCAAATCCCGCAGGGGTTGGCGCAAACTGCATCTGGCGCTAAATGCCGATAGCGGCGACATCATCGCTCACGTCGTGACGGACCAGGATGTCGGTGACGCCTCACAGGTTGAGCCGCTGCTCGAGCAGATCGACTTGCCGATCGGAAAGTTCACGGCCGACGGCGCCTATGACGGTGAGCCAACCTACGACGCCGTCACCAGCCACAGTGTCGACGCGACGGTGGTAATCCCGCCCCGCGCCAATGCGGTGGAACGGCCGGACAGCGATCCCTCCCGTCAAAGGAACGGCATATCGCGGCGATCAACGCCGATGGCCGGATGAAGTGGCAGGCCGCGACAGACTACGGAAAACGCTCTCTGGTCGAGACCGCGATCGGTCGCTACAAGTCTATCATCGGCCGCCGGCTGCGGGCGCGCTCATTTGCAGCACAGCAGACGGAAGTCGCCCTCGGCTGCGCCGTCCTCAATCGCATGCTGGCCTGCGCACGACCGAAATCCGTCCGATGCAAAACAACTACAGCATAGCCAAAGGCTTCAAATACCGAAGTCCGCCCGCACTACGATCGATGCACCAGCGCCTTGCGCCGTCATCTCGCGCAGACCCGACATGGCGAGACCAGATGAAGGCGAGCGGCGAGGCAAGTACCCAGGCTTTCGCCCGACACTACTCCGCGATAAGCGCTACCACCCGCTCGGTAACGGAAACGGTCCCCATGTTTCCGCCGAATTCAATGGGGCGTAGGAGGTTCTGCGCAAAGCCACGATCGACGGCGTCCTCGATCAGAACGCTTGCATCGCCAAGACGAGGATTTTCGAGTTTCGCCGCAAGATAGTCCAGCATCAAACTGGCGCTGAGAATGGCGGCAAGCGGATTGGCTTTGTCCTGGCCGATAATATCAGGGGCGCTACCGTGGGCCGGCTGGAATAGCCCGACACTATCACCGATCTCCGCGCAAGCCGCCATGCCCATGCCACCGACAAGACCTCCCGCCAGGTCGGATAAGATGTCGCCAAACATGTTTTCCGTGACCAACACATCGAACTCCCATGGCTTGCGAACAAGATCAAGCGCCTGCGCGTCAACATAGTTGTAGCCGACTTCGACATCGGGAAAATTGACTCTGACCTCATCGAAAATCTTTCGAAAGAAGGCCATCGAGGTGAACACATTGGCCTTGTCGACACATGTAAGTTTGCCCGACTTTCCCCGCTGCTTGCGTTTTTGAGCGAGACCGAATGCAAAATGGTGCAGTCGCGTGGTCGTTGGTCGTGTAATGCGAAGGATATCCTGAACTTCATCGTCTGTAACCAAAAGGCTACGACCATGTGCTGCCGCTGAATAGAAGAGGCCCTCGGTCGACTCCCTAAGGATAACGAGATCGATTGCCCCCGCCCTAGGGTCTGCCAGACGCTGGGGCGCATTCGGATAGGCCTTGACAGGGCGAACACCGGCATAGAGCCCGAAGCGGTCACGCAACCTCAGATGCGGAGACACCTCGGTTCCATCCTTGTATCGAACGGATGGCAGACCGATTGCGCCGAGAAAGATCGCATCCGCATCGCCGGCACGTTTTTCCCCATCGGCCTCGATATCGCGGCCAGTTTCCTTGTAGTAGCCGGCACCGGCCTTGATATCGTCGTAAACCGGCTTCGGCTCGCCCACCTTCGCGAGGGCCGCCTCCATCACATGGATTGCCGCGCTCGCCACGTCCACACCAATCCCATCCCCTTTGATCAGAGCGACGTTGATTGCATTTCCCATATCGATGGTCCCATTCTCTTGTTCATGCAGGAGCGATCTCCTCCTGCAACCAGGTGTTTCCAATATCGCGCGCTCTAGTCGTCCCATTGCACGGCAAAGCGATCGACGATCTGGCCGACTTGTTCGTCCGTCAATTTGTTGACGGCAATTCCACGCAGCAGGATGGCAAGGCGCGCCGTCGCTTCCATTTCCTCCATGGCATTGATCGCCGCCATGAGGTCCTTGCCGGCGACAACCGGGCCATGATTGGCAAGCAGCACAGCCGACCGCTTGCCGGCGAGCCCACGAATGGCCTCCCCGATCATCGGGTCGCCCGGAAGATAGAATGGCAGAAGCTTCACCTTGCCGAGCAGCATGACGCTATAGGCGGTCAGCGGCGGCAATACATTTTCGCTGTCCACGTCGGGCAGAAGTGTCAGTGCTGTGGAATGACACGAATGAAGGTGCACGACCGCGCCTGTCCCTTGTCGCGAATCGTAGAAGGCCGCATGAAGCGGCATTTCCTTGGTCGGCGCATCGCCTGAAAGCAGATGTCCTTCCGCGGCAATATGGCTGATACGCGCCGGATCGAGAAAACCCATCGAGGACCCGGTGGGCGTCACCACCAGCGAACCGTCCGACAAGCGTACAGAAATATTGCCCGACGAACCATGCGTCAGTCCCCGATCGAAGATCGACCTGGCATGGAGTGCGACAAGGTCTCGGGCACGGGAGACTTCACTCATGAGCGCCCCTCGAGGGTTTCGAGGGCTTCGGCAAAGAACTGCGGCCCGCCGAAATTTCCCGATTTGAGGGCAAGCACCACATCCCGGTCACTGACCCTTAACGCGGGCACGCCCGGCGCGATCTTCGGGCCGATTTCAAGAGCCGAAGCCCCTATCCCGGCGACCACGGCCCCCGATGTCTCCCCACCGGCGACGACAATCCGCCTAGCGCCCGCTTCGACTAGCGCCCGGGCCAGGTCGGCAAAGAGTTTCTCGACTGCGCCGGCGACGTCCTTCTGCCCGAACCGATCCTGCGCTGTCGCGACCACCGCGGGATCGGCGGACGAATAGATCAACGGGGCTTGCTGTTGCTCCATCACCCATCGGACCAGCTCACCGATCGAATAGGCGCCCGCCATGACCTTTTCGGCCAGCACTTCAAGAGAGGGCGCGTTGGATCGATAAGTCTCGACCTGTTCCCGCGTCGCCCTCGAGCAGGAGCCGGACAGCACGGCCCCCGGCCCGGAAAGGCCGGACCAACCGGATGAAGCCGGGACGATACCGAAATTGGCGGGCAGGCCCAGCGCGATACCGGAGCCACCGATCAGGAGCAGACGATCGCGCGCGGCCTTGCCGATTTCGATCAGGTCTTCATCACGAATGGCGTCCACAATGACCATTGCCTTGCCCGAAGCGGCGAGACCCGCCTCCAGCGCATCGGCACCACCAAGGGTCGTCCCGATGGGAACATGGGAAACGGGCCATTCGGTCTGCCGTGCCAGCACCCGGCGCAGGTCGGGATCCGTCATTGGCGTCAGCGGATGGTTTTCCATGCCGCTTTCGCTGAGGAGGCGGTCCTTGACGAAAAGATGTCCCTGATAGACGGAGCGGCCGTTCTCCGGAAATGCAGGGCATACAACGACCTTGCTTTCACCAAGACGTTCCGCCAGCGCGGCGCCCACCGGCCCGATATTGCCCGAATGCGTTGAATCGAAGGTCGAGCAAACCTTGTAAACGATCTGCTTGCAGCCCTGTTCACACAGCCAATCGCAGGCCTCCAGTGCGGCCTCGACAGCTTCCGTGACCGGACTCGTGCGAATTTTGAGCGCGACAACTCCAGCCTCGACCGACGGGTCAGCCCGCATCCGGGGCACACCGATATATTGAACGGTCGACATGCCGCGCGAGGACAAGGTCAGACCTATATCCGAGGCGCCTGTAAAATCGTCGGCGATGATACCGAGCATCATGGCAGAATTTCCTTCAATGGGCCGCGATCGAGACGAAATATGTGGTCAGCGAAAATGGAGGGGAAATAATCCCGTACCAGCGGATCGTGACCTGGAACGATCAGGGCCGGCGCGCTTGCCAGCCGGCGCAGCAGCTTGAAGCCGTCGAGCATGTCCTGAAGATCGACGACGATCGGGAAGGGCTCTCCGCTGATGAAATTCTCGTAGTAGTGCGACGCGTCGGACGCGAGGCACAGCCAGCCAACTTCGGTCTGGACGCGAACCGCCTGGAGCCCGCGGCTATGCCCCCCGATGCGATGCACGGTGACCCCTTCGGCGACCTCGCCGTCACCATCATGGAATATCATTCGCCCGGAATAGAGACGCTGCACAGCCTCGCAAACATGCATGGCTGTGAACGGCGCCTGCAAGACGCCATGGCACATGCAGGGGCCGGTCGCGTAAGCCATCTCGGCGGCCTGGATATGGATCGTGGCATTCGGGAACAGCCGCAGCCCGCCTGCATGGTCATAGTGCAGGTGGGTGACGATGACGGTATCGACCGCTTCCGGCGCGATGCCAAGCGGCTTCAGTGCTTCCACCGGGTTCATCCGGATCGGGCGGGCGCGCCTCGCGCCCTCTTCCTCGTCATATCCGGTATCGACCAGGATCGTGCGGCCGTTTCGCCGCAACACCCACATGAAATAGTCCATCGCATGAGCGACGTCATGGCGCTCATCGAAGAGGAAGCTGTCCTTGCGGGTTCGCTGGTTGCGGTCCGCATATTTGACAGCGAAGACTTCCCATGCACTCACGCTTCCGCCCTCCCGAAGGTCATGACCTCCTTGGCCGAAACCATGTCCCTGACCTCGGCATCGAATGAGAGAAAGTGTGGCATCTTCAGATGCGCCTGGAAGGCTTCGGGACTGTCATAGACCTCATAGAGCAGGACCTCTTGAGGGCCTCCCGTCGACACGCAAACGTCGAACTGGTGACATGCCGGTTCCAGCTCTACCGAAAGTCTGGCGTTCTCCATCATGAGCGGCATGAACGCCTCCACTCGGCCCGCGTGAAGTTGAAAGCGTACGACGACGACAAACACGGATATCTCCTTCACCGGAACAGATGGACCATGCCCATGGATACGAGGGGCACATAGGTCACGAGGCCGAGCGCAAAAATGGCGGCGATGTAGAGCGGCGCCATGCCGCGCGCGATCGACAGGACCCCCACGCCCGAAATGCGGGAGGCTACATAGAGCGTCGCACCGACCGGCGGCGTGAACAGTCCGATTGCGACGTTACATGTCATGATGACTCCGAGATGCACCGGATCAATGCCGAAGGCCTGGGCGGTCGGCAGGAAAAGCGGCGCCGTCAGGAGGATCGCGGGAACAGGGTCCAGAACAAGGCCGAGGATGAGCAGAACGATGTTGACCATCAGCAGGAACATCCAGGGTCCACTGGAATAGGCCTGAACGAATTCAACGAGAATCTGTGGCATCTGCTCCAGTGTAATAAGCCAACCGAGCACACTCGTTGCGCCAATCACCACCATGACCACCGCGCTGGTGACAAAGCTGTCCACGAGAAGCGCAGGCAGGTCCTGCAGCTTGAAGTCGCGATAGACGACTGTGGTGACGATGAGACCGTAGACGACAGCCAATGCAGCCGCTTCCGTTGGCGTTACCCAACCCGTAAAGATCCCGCCGAGGATCAGGACCGGCATGAACAGGGCCGGCGCGGTCCCGATGAAGGACGACCAAAGTTCCTTTCCGGAGATTGTCCTGCCGCCGGGATCGCATTTCGTCGTTTTGCCCACGTAGTAGCAAACCGCCATGAAGAACAGGCCGAACATCAGACCCGGCACCACTCCCGCCAGGAACAGGTCGGCGACGGAAACGTTGCCGACAAAGCCATAGATCAGCATGGGAATAGACGGAGGAATTATGATGCCGATCGTTCCTGCGGCTGCAACGAGCCCGGCGGCAAAAGCGGTATTGTAACCTTCCCGCCCCATGTTCTTGATCATCACCGAACCGATGGCTGCGGAATCGGCTATGGCAGACCCCGATATGCCGCCGAAAATCATCGAAGCGCCCACGACCACCATGCCAAGGCCACCGGCCATGAAACCAAAGGCCGCCCGGGCAAAGCCGATGATGCGGAGCCCAACACCGCCACGGCTCATCATTTCGCCGGCGACGATGAAAAGCGGAATGGCAAGGAAGTGATTGGGCTCGACGCCGCCGATGAAATTCAGGAACAGCGCCTGCAGAGGATATCCGAGATCGAAGACGATGATCGGCAGGGTGGCGGTCAAGAGTATCGCCCAAACCAGCGGGATACCGAGAAATACCGTCGTGAGAAAGACGGCAACAACGAAAAGCAAGATCATGACAGCGCCTCGCCACCATCGCTGTGGGCGCCGTGGGGCATCACCGGTTGACGGACTTCGATGTAAAAGTTGAACATGTGGAAGATCAGCGACAGTGCCATTCCGGCGGGCATCGATGCATAGAGCAAGCCCATGGGCCAATAGAGAACCGTCGTTGTCTGATCCCAGGTTCGCTGTGAAATCTGCCACCCGATCACGATCAGCAGGAGCAGCAAGCCCGCGACGATGGCGTTGATGACCAGATTGAGAATGCGCAATCCAACCCCCGGAAACAGCCCCTCCGCAATTTCCGTCACTCGCATGTGGGCGCCGCGGGCGATGGCGGCGGCACAGCCCAGAAAGGTGGTCCAGAGCAACAGAAAGCTCGTCACCTCGAGCGACCAGGCGAGGTCGAAGCCGGCGAACCCGCGCAGAGCGGCGTTGCAGAAGACAAGTGCGAGGATGGAGAAGCCGCCGGCCATCAGGCACAGGTCGACCAGACCGCTTAGGAGCCAGAGGGCTTGCGGATAATTTGCACGGTAGTCCAAGTGTTTCCTCCCGAATTCGGAAGCGGACTAAAGCCCGCTCCCTGATGATGCCTGACGATCAGTTCGCAGGCATCGCCTTACGGATCGCCGCCGCGTCAGCAAGAATTTTGTCGACAGCCTCCGCACCGTAGACATCCTTGGCTTTCGCGTACACGGATTGCACAGCGGAACGGAACGGCTCGATATCGGGCGTGCTGATCTTGGCTCCGGCAGCCGACATTTCCTCCAACTGCTTCGCGACCGAATTCTTCACCAGATCACGGCTGAACGCGGCCGAGTCTTTCGCAGCCTTCATCACCGCCTGCTTGTCCTCATCCGAAAACGACTGCCAGGTCTTTTCGGAAACGGTCAGCGGAAGCGGACTATAAACATGCCGCGTCAAGGTGATGTAGGGAGCCACCTCATAGAAGCGTTGGGACTTGATCGTATCGACGGGATTTTCCTGCCCGTTGACGACACCTTGTTGAATAGACAGGTAAACATCGGTGATCGGCATAACGACGGTCTGGAACCCCATCGCCTCCATAGACCAGCGGATCATGTCATTGGGAAACACGCGCATCTTCATTTTCTTCGCGTCTTCAGGCGAAGTCAGCGGTTCATTAGTGGTAAAGCTGCGGAAACCCGCTTCCCATGTGGAAAGCACCCGGAAGCCCTTTGCCGGCAATTTTGCGAATTCGCCCTGAAGCCACTGCGAATTGTCGTAGAGTTCCCAGCCTTGCTCGTAACTATCGACGAGGAACGGCATTGCCGTAAGGTTCAATGATGCAAGATGAGGCGCATACGAGCCGGTCGCCGATACGGTGAAGTCGACCGCTCCAAACTGCATCATTTCAATCGCCTTTGGGTCGTTGGCGAGCTGGCCCGAGGGATAGATCTTAACTTCGTAGCGACCGTCCGTATATTCGGCGACCTTCTTCGCAAAGACCTCCGCCGCAGCCTGCCGGGAACCGCCCGGATTGTCGGTATGGCTGAATTTCAGCGTCTGCGCCGCCATCGCGTGCCCGGAAAACAGAACTGCTGCCAACGCGGCCGCGATCCTGCCTACCTTGAATTGCTTCTCCATCAACTGCCTCCTCCCAAAGCCCAACTCAAGGGCAATTCCTTTATGCATTTAACTGCGTATACATTAATATACTCATTGTCAACGACACTGGGTCATTCTATCGATGAGTTCAATGGCGTTGACGTGAAGCATCCGACGGCGCGCGATCGGGTTTACGAGCGGCAACCTTGCTGGAGGGAACGATGAAGAATTTTAGCGCAATACGTGTCGCGTGCTTGGGAGCCGGTTATTTTGCGCGCTTCCACTACGATGCATGGAACAGGATCGACGGAGCCCAAGTTATCGGCGCATGCGACCTCGACGCTACGCGCGCGCAAGCCACTGGGGCACACGCATTCTCCGATCTCAAGACAATGCTAGAGGTGGCCCAACCGGACCTACTAGATATTATCACGCCCCCTCCGTCGCATCTCGACGCTATCGGAACCGCGCTTGACGCTGGTGTTAAGACTATCATTTGTCAGAAGCCGTTTTGCCGGAATTATTCGGAGGCCTTAAAAGCGACGACGTTGGCCGAAGAGGCGGGAGCGACACTGGTCATTCACGAGAATTTCCGCTTTCAGCCCTGGTACAGAACAATCCGCAGCATGATTGATGCAGGCGAACTAGGTGACGTCAGCCAGATAACATTCAGGCTCAGAACAGGCGACGGACAAGGCAATGACGCCTATCTGCACAGGCAACCCTATTTCCGATCGATGCCGAGATTGCTGATGCACGAAACCGGGGTGCATTGGATCGACACGTTTCGCTACCTGCTTGGCGAACCGGAAGCGGTCTACGCAGACATACGGAAGCTCAACCCTGTGATTGCCGGCGAGGATGCGGGTTATTTCATCCTCGACTTCCCCGGCAACCGACGCGCCTTGTTCGATGGAAACAGGCTTCTGGACCACAACGCGGACAACCACCGGACTACTCTCGGGGAAGCTGCTATCGAAGGGACGAAGGCAACCGCATTGCTTGATGGCAACGGTGCCGTCAGCGTGCGCGCCTTCGGCGAGAACCAGGTGACCACCGTGCTTCACCATCAGGAATGGCCCGGTTTTGGCGGGGATTGCGTCCGGGCACTGAATGAGCACGTAATCAGGGGTATTGAAGGCCGAACAGCATTGGAAAACACAGCACGCAACTATCTGAAGATCATAGTAATCAAGGATGCAATCTACAAATCCGCGGAAACTGGGCAGAAAATTTGGGGGTTCGATGACCATTGAGGCCGCAAAGCAGAAATCGACAACAATCCAGGCCGTCGACAGCATCCGGTCGTTGATATTCAGTGGCGAACTTGCCGCTGGAACCGACCATTTGGAAAGTGAGTTGGCAGAGCGGCTGGGTATGTCGCGCACCCCAGTCCGCGAGGCGACACTGATGCTGGCACAGCAAGGTTTGCTCGAGGTGCGTCCACGCAAGGGTGTGCGGATATGCGCTCTATCCGTAAGGGACATGGAGGAGGTTTACGCCGTCCTGACCGAGCTGGAGAGCCTCGCTGCAGAGGATGCCGCCCGTGTAGGATACAGCGAGGAGGAACTCACCAACCTGAAATCCGCGATAGACAGTATGGATCGCTCGATCGCGGACCAGAATCTTGAAGACTGGGCTGCCGCGGATGACAGTTTCCACAGCGAACTCGTCAGGCTCGGTGGAAATTCGCGAGTTCAGACAATAGTGACCATGATGAGCGATCAGGTTCGCCGAGCCCGCTCCATTACACTTTACATTCGACCGCTTCCCGTGAAATCAAACGAAGATCACCGAGAGCTTTACGAAGCCATCAGGCGTGGAGACCCGGTAGCAGCCCGCCAGATACACCGCCGACACCGCAGCCAAGCTCGAGAATTACTGGTTGGATTACTGCATCGCCACCGGCTAAGCTTTCTCTAACCGTGAAGTATTCAGAAACTGGCGGACGATCCATAGTGTTTCGGGGCGCGGGGGATGTCTAGAGACACGCGAGCATACGACACGCACATCCCGGTGAGACAAAGGCGCAGAGCTACGTTCCCTGTCATAGGTAGCGGCCCCAGTCACCTTATACCGCCCCTCACCGATCAAAACCCATTGGCCCATTCTCTGCGTCCGATGCAAGCCGCACCAACTGCGAACCGCCAATTCCACGCGCGGGACCTGTGTCGTTTAATCGGTCAAGCTGCCTTCGAAGCGCGGGTACTCGATGTAATCTGCAAGTTTAAGTGCCAGAGGTTTTCAGCGACCTTGGCTGTGCACGGACGTGCGGTGTTAGCGGGCGAGATTTCGCTTGAACCGTGACCGTTCGACTACACGCTTTAAACTTGAACCTGCCGAATTGAATACAATACATCCATGCTTTGGCGCTATTTCAGTCCCGCAGCGCATGCGTCTTGTCCCGCAACCAATTGCGCAGTGTCTCGGCGGCTGGCTTTCGAGTGGTGTTTCGCGGCAGGGCAACCTGATACCAAACGCAGCGTACCGAGCGTTCATCCAATCGGACAAGGCGGCTCGACGCCATTTCCTGCTTGCACAGGATGTCATCCGCCAAAATCACGCCCTCCCCGTCCGCTGCAGCATCGATCGCAAGGGAAAGATCGGAATAGACCCGCCCTGTTCGCCATGCCTGGCTTCCAGGCTCAAACGCTGTAAACCATTTGTGCCACGTTTCTCGTCCATTGTCGTGCACCAGCGCGGCGCCGGACCAATCAATAGCTCCGTTTGCATTGATAAGTCCGTCCCTAACCTGCGGCGTCGCAGCGGGGTAACCGTCAATCGGGAACAGGTCGGACTTCTCGACGCCGCTCGCGGGCATTCGGGTGGCGAAGTGAATGATCATGTCAGCCTGACCGTCTGCGATCCATTCGGGCGTCCACGCGGGGCGTAGGTCCACCTCGATCCGAGGATAGAGCGCGCAGAACTCGGTGATGTGTTTGCGGAGCCAGAGCGAAGCCAGGGCGGGTTCTGCACTGACGACGACAGCTCCCGATTGCGACTTGCGCAGGATCCCTTCGCAAGCATCGGTCAGCGTCTGCAGCCCGCTCGCTACCTGCGGCATCAGGGCTCGTCCTATCGCAGTCAGTTCCACGCGGTTTCCATGCCGAGAAAACAGGTCGGCACCGAACCACTCTTCGAGGTTCTTCACATGCTGGCTGACGACGCTGTGGCTGACGTTTAATTCGCTTGCCGCCATGGCAAAGCTCGAATGTCGGGCGGCGGCCTCGAAGGCGCGCAGGGAGTTCAGGTGGCGAAGTGAACGCGTCATACTTCAGCGTAGCGAAAAACGACGCTGAGCGCCAGATCTTCGTGTTTTGTCCCGCAACTTGCTCGCCATACTGTTTGATGAAGCATCCATAACTCGGACCAACCGAACTAAGCGACTTCAGCAAGAAGGGGAACTGCCATGACCACATCCATCACCCGCCGGAATCTTCTGAAGACCTCCGCAAGCCTTAGCGTTCTTGCGGGAACCGGCATGCTCGCCGCTCCAGCCATCGCGCAAAGCCGGTCGATCAAGATCGGATCCTATGGTGGCTACTTCGAGGACAGCCTGAAAAAACACGTCTACCCCGTGTTCACCGAAGCCACGGGTATCGCTGTGGAAAGCGTTACGCAGCCGGACTCGACGAGCTGGCTACAGACGATGAGCCAAGCGCTTTCTGCCGGGAACATCCCCGCTGATTTGTCGATGCACACGCCGGTCAACATCATCAAGGCGGGGCGTCTTGGCGGCATCCTTGCGCCGATCGACCCGGGCCGGGTCGCGACCATTGACAACGTCGGAGAGAACTTCCTTTCGCGCCAGGATGATAGCCTGCTTGGCGTCGGAGCGCTGAGCTTCTTCTACTCGATGGTCATCAATACTGACAAGATCGGGCAAGTACCGAGCAGCTGGGCCGATTTCTGGGACTCGAACCGTTTCGAAGCCAGCCTCGGCCTGCCAAAGAGTGTCAACTTCCACTTCCTCGATGTGGTCGCCGCAACCTTCCTGGGCGGCATCGACGCGCTGCGAACCCATGACGGTATCATCGCCGCCGTCGAGAAGGCCGCAGAACTGCACCAGAATGTCGCACTGTGGTACACCGGCGAAAGTCAGATGGAACAGGCGTTGAAGAATTTCGACGTGGTGGGCGGGATGTACTTCCATGACGTCGCGGGGCTAATGGCGGCCGATGGCCTGCCAATAAAGTCGGTCTTCCCCAAGGAAGGCAACGTGCTCGACTTCAACTCCTGGACGCTGGCGCATGGCTCGGCCAAACAGGACGAAGCCTATGAATTCATCGCCTTCTCCTGCCAGCCGGAAACGCAGGCGATCATGTCGCGGATGATCGGTACCGCCCCGGTCGTCGATCCGGCGTCGATCGGACTGTCGGGTGATGAACTGGCCGCCGTCACCGGAACGCCCGCCATTCACGTACCCTACGAGGTCTACCTGGATGACGAGACCTTCATCAATGAAGCTTGGGACCGCATGGTCGCCAAAGCGTGATACGGATGAAGGGGGCCAAGGAAGTGTCTGATCTTATTCTAGAAGATGTGCGTAAGGAGTTTGGCAGCTTCGTCGCGGTGCAGGGCGCGAACCTGACATTCGAGCGGGGAAAACTCACCGCGCTTCTCGGCCCCTCCGGCTGCGGGAAAACTACGCTCTTGCGGATGATTGCCGGGTTGGAGGGCCCGACCAAGGGGCGCATCCTGCTGAACGGGCGGGACATCGCGCCACTTCCTGCAGAAAAACGCAAGTTCGGCATGGTGTTCCAGTCTTTTGCGCTTTTTCCGCACCTGAACGTCGGGCGCAACGTGTCGTACAGCCTGCGCATTGCCGGGGTAGATGCTGCGACCCGACGGGCGCGGGCGCAAGAATTGCTGGACTTGGTGCAGCTCGGCGACAAGGGGCAGAACCGAATCGGCGAACTGTCCGGCGGCCAACGCCAGCGGGTCGCCATCGCACGGGCGCTGGCCCAGGAGCCCGAAATATTCCTGCTCGACGAACCCATGTCGGCACTGGACGCCAAGCTGCGTAATGACATGCAGATGGAATTGCGGCTACTCCAGCAGCGGCTCGGTATCACCACAATTGTCGTCACCCATGACCAGCGAGAGGCGATGACCATGGCCGATCGGATCGTGGTGATGAGCCATGGCCGGGTCGAGCAAGTCGGCACGCCGCAGGAAATATACCACCGCCCTGCCAACTCATTCGTTGCTTCGTTCATTGGCAACGCCAACCTCTTGCAAGGGCGTGCAACAGAACACGGCGTTAAGCTGGGCGGTACCGAATTTGCGGTTCACGACCACGGCGAATTCGGTACGGGCGATCCTGTAACGCTGTTCTGTCGGCCCGAGGCTGTACGGCTTTTGGAGAGTGCCCCGATCAAGAACAGCCTGCCGGGCAAAGTCATATTTGTGCGTGACGAGGGTGTGGCGCGCGAGATCCATCTTGAAACGCCTGCCGGTCACGTAACGGCGGAAATCCCGGGCAGCTTTCACGAGACCGTCCGCATCGGCGATCAACTGAGCATCGAGTTTCCGGCCGACACTCTGCATCTCTTGCCTGCTACCGAAAGCAAATCCGCATGAGCGCCTCGACCCTGCATAGTCGCCCCCTCCTGAAGGGCTTGAAAACGATGCATGTGGCATTTGTTCTGGTCCTTTCGGTGGTGCCTTTCCTCCTCGTCTTTGCGATCAGTTTCGGCCACAAGGTCGAAGGCGCGGGTTGGATCTGGGGGTTCGAACTGACCAACTACAAGCGCTTCTTCGTCGGCACGGAGTATCCGGACAGCGTTTCGCTGCTCTACGTCAAATATCTTTGGTATTCGGTCTGGTACGCTCTGGTGGCCGCAATCCTCGCCGTTGCCACCGCCTTCCCATTTGTCTGGCTGATGACACGGGCATCGCGCCGGGCGCAAACGGTTTGGCTGGTCTTCTTCCTGTGCAGTCTGACCTTCTCCGAGGTCTTCATCGTCATGGGTTGGGACATCCTGATGTCGAACCGTTCTGGTTTGCCGATGGTGTTCCAGGAAACCGGGCTGACCAATTGGCTGAAGGCCAACGGTGGATTGGACCTGCTGCGCGAATGGGGGCTAGCGACGCCGCGCAACGTGCGTTTCAAGCCCAGCGAGTTCGCAACAATCCTGACGCTGACCTATCTGGTGTGGCCCTACGCCGTGATACTGCTCTATCCGCCGATTTCGAAAATCGACCGTGAAGTGGTCGAGGCTGCCCGCACCATGGGCGCCAGCCCCTTCACGGTCGTCCGCACAGTGGTCATGCCGATGGTCCGGACGCCGCTGGTGGGCGCCGTACTCTTGCTCTTCGTGTTCCTGCTGGGTGCCTACGTCACCATCGCTGTCTTTGCCGAGCCTTCGCAGCAAACGCTATCCATCTCGGTTTACGAAGCGGTGCGCGGATCGACGCTGAACGCACCCTTCGGATCCGCGCAGGCGGTGGTGCTCGTGCTGACAGCCGCAGCGGTTCTGGTCATCGGACAGCGCTTCCTGTCTGCCAAGACCGGAGGGCGCTGAGATGGGAAAACTCCTTGCACGCGCCTACATGGGATTTGCCGCGCTCTGGATCGTCTTCCCGATCCTTGTCGTCTGCCTTGCGGCGCTGAATGGCGGGCGCACGATGTTCTTCCCGCCCGAAGACCCCACACTTGCCCGCTTTGCCGAGTTCTTCCTGACCGAAGAAATCTGGGTGCGCTCGCTCCGGACATCGTTCATCGTGGCCTTCTCAAGCGCGGCACTTGCGGTGCTGACTGCATGGCCGATCGCATACGCTCTTTGGCGCCGCAAAAGCCGAGCCTCAAAGCTGGTCGCTGGCCTGGCCTCGATGCCCTTTGCTTTGCCGCCCATCGTCTTCGGTGTCGGGCTGGTGTTCTTCTGGGGATATTTGGGCGCGCTTGGCGACCTGTGGTCCGGCATTCTCAGCCATACGATCCTGTTCCTGGCCCTGCCACTGACCACGTTGTCAATCGGGCTACAATCCATCGACCGTGCGCATCTGGATGCGGCCGCGACCATGGGCGCGAGCGAGGCCACGGCCTTTTGCACCATCATCCTGCCGCAAATGATGCCCTTCACCGCCTCGGGATTCTTCTTTGCGCTCGTGCTCAGCTTCAACGAGTTCATAGTGATCTTCTTCGTCTCGGCCTCGGGCTACTCGACCGTAACAGTGCAGATCTTCAACTCGCTCCGGAACGGGTTCACGCCGACGATGGCCGTCGGAGCCATTACCTTCCTCGCAATTTCCGCGTTGGTCTTTTCCCTGATCGCGCGGTTCGCAAACCTGCCCCAACTGCTTGGGGCCGATACAAGCAAATCGTCCTGACGGAGAAACCATCATGCTGAACGGCAAACCCAACAAGCGCGCCCTTATCGAGGGCAAAGCCGCCCTGATCGTCATCGACATCCAGAAATCGACCTTCGCGCCGATCCCCGATGACAAGCGGTCCATCGCACACATGCCCGACTACGCGGACCGCATGGCCCGCACCAAGATCGCAATCAACCGCGCGCGCGAGGTCGGCATTCCCGTTATCTTCATCCAGGAAATCCACCGCGCTGACTTGGTGGACATGGGCCGCGAAACCGACGGCGACGAGGATATCCACTGCCTCGACAGCAATCCGCTGACCGCGCTGGCCGAAGACGAACTTGGCATCCGCCCCGATGACTACAAGATCCAGAAACGCCGCTATTCGGCCTTCTACGGCACCGACCTGGAAATCCTGCTGCGGGGCCTCAAGGTCGACACCCTGCTGCTCACCGGCGGGCTTACCGATGTCTGCGTGCATTACACCTTCGTGGACGGGCATCAGGGCGATTACTTCTGCCGCGTGATCGAGGATTGCGTGGCGGGTTCCAGCCTTGCCGCGCACCAGGCCTCGGTGAAAGCGATGGAATACCTGCAACATGGCGCCATCCGGTCGCTGGACGAAGTACTGACCGCAATGGACGGAAAAGCGGCGGCCTAATTTCCTGAGCCATGAGACCATGACGGCAAATACAAATCTTCAAGCGGCGGCACTGGCGCTGGCAGCCTCAGCAATCCTCAGTCTAATCGACAACTTCGTCGCATCGATCGCCGAGGAGGCCGGCCTGTGGCAATTCCAGATCTTCCGCACGCTCTTCGCGCTGCCACTCCTGGTGTTGCTGGGTCGCACCGTGCGCGTTTCGGTCGCACCGAAACATTGGGGGCGGCTAGCCCTGCGAAGCGCCTTCGTATCGGCAGGGCTACTGCTTTACTTTGCCTCGCTTGGGACGTTGCCGGTGGCTCAGGCGGGAGCGGGCCTGTTCAGCGCCCCGATCTGGGTGTTGCTGCTGTCTTTCATGGTGTTTGGCGCCCGGATTGGCGGCTTGCGTGTGCTAGCGGTCATTGGCGGCTTTGCTGGGGCGCTCATGGTTCTGCGGCCCGACGCGGCGGCGCTGTCAGTCATGGCTGTCCTGCCCCTTGCGGCGGGGGCGCTCTACGGATTCGGAATGCTCCTGACGCGTGAGTTCTGTGCACATGAAAGCCCCGTGGCACTGGCGTTTGGCGTCTTTGCCACCATCGGACTATTCAGCCTTGGATTGGTCTGCGTCACGGCTCTTGCTCCGGGCGAGACATTCCTTACCCGCCCGTGGGCGCCGGTGACGTTCCGTTTCCTGTGGCTGACCCTTTTCCAGGCTGCAGGCGCGGTGATCGCTGTGACGCTTATCGCACAAGCCTATCGGATCGGCAGACCGGCAAACGTAGCAGTTTACGAGTACTCCTTTCTTGTTTTCGCTGCTTTCTGGGGATTGGCCCTGTGGGGGACCGCGACGGACGTAATCAGTTGGATCGGCATCGGCATCATCATCGTCTCCGGTCTGGTCGTAGCCAGGCTACCGGACGTGCCGATGAACCAAGCCGCTCGGATCCGCTCATGATCTACCTAAACCGAGCTCAGGAGAATCGAGGTCTCGCTATTGGTTATGCCGGGGATGCCACGCACCTCGCGCAGCACGCGGTCGAAATCTGCCAGGCTTTCAACACTGAGCTGTGCGACGAGGTCCCAATTTCCATTGGTCGAGTGCAGCTGGTGCAACGCCGGGATGCCTCGCAAGGAGCGGATCACCTGCGTCGTCGACTGGCCGGAGACTTCGATCATCATGATCGCCCGCACGCCTTGGGGTCCGCTGTCCTCGCGGGCGCGGATGGTGAAACCCAGCACCGCGCCGCTGTCCAGCAACCGGTCGATCCGCGCCTGCACCGTCGCCCGGGACACGTCGAGGATTGTCGCCAGCTTGGATACGGGTGCCCGCCCGTCTTCACGCAGAAGCGTGATCAGCCTTCGATCGAGATCATCATAGATG
Organism: Shinella sp. 838; assembly: GCF_029623935.1. Classification (NCBI taxonomy): domain Bacteria; kingdom Pseudomonadati; phylum Pseudomonadota; class Alphaproteobacteria; order Hyphomicrobiales; family Rhizobiaceae; genus Shinella; species Shinella sp. 838. Next base: position 156,259 of record NZ_JARSBQ010000012.1, on the reverse strand, counting down.
TGCATGGCAATATTAACATCCGAACCAAGCAATTTGCGCAAGAAAGCTTTGCAAAAATATCATCGTGGCAATGCAATTCATTAACCCGTCCGGATAGGTATTGGGCACAGTTTTGCACAGGAAAGCTCTGCTCCATGCCCCGTTCCTCGCTTCAGGCCCCGGCCTCGGTCGTGATGATACGTCCGCACCATTTCACCCCGAACGCGGAAACCGCGCTCGACAACCATTTCCAGAAGAATACCGACAGCGATACCGCAACCCTGGCGCAGGCCGCCCATGCCGAGGTCACTCGCGCCGTCGAGGCGTTGCAGGCCGTCGGCGTGCATGTTTACCTGTTCGAGGACGAAGGCACCGCCACACCGGATTCCGTCTTTCCGAACAATTGGTTTTCCACCCATTCCGGAGGGCATGTCGCGGTCTACCCGATGTATTCGCCCAATCGACGGGCCGAGCGGCGACAGGACGTGCTGGAGAGGCTCAAGCGTGACTTCCGCGTGCAAGACATCATCGACTATTCGGGGCTAGAACAGGACAACCTGTTCCTCGAAGGCACCGGCGCCATGGTCATCGACCACCTGGAGCGGGTCGCCTATGCCGCGCGGTCGAAACGCACCAGCGAGATCCTGCTGGAAAGGTTTTGCACCCATTTCAACTATGAACCGGTGGTCTTTGATGCAGTCGATGCGAACGGCCAGCCAATCTATCACACCAATGTGCTGATGTGCATCGGCACCGATTTCGCGATAATCGGGCTCGACTCCATTCCCGATGCACCGCGCCGCCGCGAGGTGGCCGAACGCCTCCGCCGTGGCGAACGTGACATCATCGAACTGAGCCGTGCCCAGATCGCGGATTTCGCGGGCAATGCCATCGAATTGCAGGGGCGTGACGGGCTGGTTCTGGCGCTGTCGTCGCGGGCGCTGCGGTCGCTCGATGCCGAACAACGCGAGACGCTGGAGCGCCATGTGGCCCTGCTGCCACTGGACATTCCCACTATCGAACACGCGGGCGGATCCGTCCGATGCATGATTGCTGGGCTGCATCTGAGCGCCCGTACCCCCCAAACGACCTGAGGAGATCCCATGTCCTCCCTGCCCTCGAAACTTGCCTATGTTCCCTTTGTCTCTGTCGAGCACATGATGGGCCTTGTCCATCACATCGGTGTCGAGAAGGTGCTGACCGATCTGGCCGCCGAGATCGAGGCCGATTTCCGCCGCTGGCCGCTGTTCGACAAGACGCCGCGCGTGGCCAGCCATTCTGATGTGGGCGTAATCGAGTTGATGCCAACCTCGGACGGGCATACCTATGGCTTCAAGTACGTCAACGGTCACCCCAAGAATACCGCCGAAGGCTTGCAGACCGTGACGGCGTTCGGGCTTCTGGCGGATGTGGGGTCGGGATATCCGAAACTGCTTAGCGAAATGACTCTCCTGACCGCGCTACGCACCGCGGCGACAAGTGCGATGGCCGCAAAGCATCTGGCACCCAAATCGGCACGCACGATGGCGATGATAGGCAACGGCGCGCAGTCAGAATTTCAGTGTCTAGCCTTCAAGACCGTCTGTGACATCGACACGGTGCGACTCTATGACATCGACCCCTCGGCCACCGCGCGATGTGCGGCAAACCTGGAGCGAAGCGGGCTGAAGGTCGTGCATTGCCAGTCGGGGCAAGAGGCGATCGAAGGTGCGCAAATCATCACGACCTGCACCGCTGACAAGCAATACGCCACGATCCTGACCGACAACATGGTTGGCACGGGCGTTCATATCAACGCAATCGGCGGCGACTGTCCTGGCAAGACAGAGCTGCATCGCGACATTCTGCTGCGGTCGTCGATCTTTGTCGAGTATCCACCCCAAACACGGATTGAAGGCGAAATCCAGCAGCTGGCCTCAGATCACGCGGTTACCGAACTATGGCAGGTGATTACTGGCGAAGCTGAGGGTCGCAACGATGACCGGCAGATCACCCTCTTTGACAGCGTAGGCTTTGCCATCGAGGATTTCAGCGCCCTCCGCTATGTCGCCAAGGCCATCAAGGGCACACCCTTTTTCACGCGGCTCGACATGATCGCCGACCCGGACGACCCGCGTGATCTTTTCGGTATGTTCCAGCGCGCCAAACCCGAAATCGCCATAGCATAGGCGAGAGACATGGCATGGGTGTGCCTGCTTTTCGCCGGCTTGTTCGAAATCGGCTGGGCCGTTGGTTTGAAGTACACTGAGAGCTTCACCCGCCCGTTGCCGACAGACCTGACGGCCGGTTCGATGATCGTCAGCCTTGTTCTGCTGGGTCTCGCGCTGCGCAGCATACAACTTGGAACCAGATACGCGATCTGGACCGGAATCGGCACAGTCGGACCCGTGATCTTCGGCATCCTGTTCCTTGCTGAACCGGTCACGGCATTGCGACTTGCTTGCGTTGGCTTGATCCTCACGGGCATAGTCGGGCTAAAACTCGCATTGTAATTTCGGCGTTGGTCATAATTTCCTTTTCACTGATCCCCGGGCCGAAACACAGGGCCCGGGGATCGTCCTGCTCATAAGGTAGTATCCGCCTCTCAGCCCGGAATCTGTTCGATTTCAAATCGCTACAGCTTAGGATCCTCAGTTCTCGGTCAGTTCTCGGTCGGGCCCTCGTGTCTCAAATCATCTGACGGCGGACAGATCGCCATACTTCGCGGCCTTGAACCCGAGCGAGCAATCGAGACCGCCGAGACCCTTATCGAATCGGGATTTCGGATCATCGAAGTGCCTCTCAATTCGCCCTCACCACTGGAATGCCTCGAACGTAATTACCTCGACCCGTCGATACTGCCCTTCGTGCCTGGCATCACACATGGCTTCAACCCTGGCACCATCGTTCCGCTCGTCCATTGAAAAATCGTCCTCCCAAATCAACGAGCAGAATCTCAAGCCCAAATCGCGCCGTTAAAAGGTAAGCGCCGTCTGCGTCCCATTGGGTTGGCTATATTTTGAGGCTTTCTGCGTGTGCGAGAAGGTTTCCAGGACTATCTGGAGATTGGCATGGCAGATGATGGATTTGTTGGGCGCTACGAGGTTGTCGAGCCGCGTCGTGGGAACCGGCGTTGGCCGGAAGATATGAAGGCGCGGATTGTCGCGGAAAGCTTTGAGCCTGGTGTTCGAGTTGCTGATGTCGCACGCCGTCACGACGTTGTTCCGCACCAGCTTTCCTTCTGGCGCCGGCAAGCGCGCGAGGGCATTCTGGCCCTGCCTTTTGAGGCTATGTCGGGCCCGTCGGAGATCGGGGATGGCGAGCCTGCCTTTGTACCTTTGGCGATTGCGGTGGAGCCGAGCGAGACTGTGAATGTTTTGGCGCCGCCGCTGCCGGCGGCGGTTTTGCCGGTCTTGACGCTGGAGATCGGCCCGGACGTTGTGATGCGGGTTCCTGGCGATGTGCCGGTTGAGCGCGTAGCGGCTCTGGTGCAGGCAGTACGAGGGACGACATGATCGTCGCTGGCCAGCGACTGCCAATCCTGATCGCAACGCGTCCGGTGGACTTCCGCTGTGGGCATCAGGCGCTGGCTTTGATGGTGCAGACCGAATTGAAGCTCGATCCGCATTCCGGGGTGACGGTGATCTTCCGGTCGAAGCGCGGGGATCGCTTGAAGAGCCTTTCTCGTCCGGCAAACGTACGTTGCGTTCACTCCAGACGCTCAGTGCCGGCGCGGTCAGCCGTGTGTGTCTGTGTCTTTCGAGTGAAAAGGGGGCTGCCTAAGCCCGTAAGGCAAGGGTTTTCACCTTCGTGGCGCACCGATAACTCAAGGGTCACGCCGTTTTCGGTAAGCGATGCGGTCTGCCAGGCCCTGTAGTCCCAAGGAGACTGCGGGCTGGGTAGATGCCTGCGTGACAGCGTCACCGAAGCGTGATCAGCCTTTACAATACGCCATTGAATGACCCGCAGAATGCCGAACATCTGGGCAGCGGGCCGTTCGGTCAATCAGCTTGCTCGGCCTCTATCCACATCGTTTTGGAAATCTCATCGCCCTGGTCCAGCACCCGCACTTGGCCTACCCTCTGCAACCTCGGCCAGCGCCGTGCAGGCCAAGCGCTGATCGCCTACCGGTTCACCCGCATCGCCTTTGCCTTGAGCTGACCGGTGATCTGCTCGAACAGGATCTTGTCCAGTCCGTGCGCAACGAGCGCCTTGCGGAAACGAACGAAGGCGGTGCGCTCCGGTGTCGGTTCCGGCACCGAGAACCCACTGAACCGTCGGAAAGAGGTGCGATCGTCCAGCGCTTCGGCGAGCTTGACGTCGGACAAGTCATTCCAGATCGACAGCAGCATGGCCTTGAACAACGACAGCGGCGGCCACGCAGGCTCGCCCCTGGCAGCACAGGAAATAACCGAGAGAGAGCGATCAATCGGCATCCATTCGATCAGCTTCGCAAGCTCATCCAATGATGACTGTTTACCGCCATCAACGGCAAAACCGAACCTCTCCTGCCCAATGCGCCGCCGCCCCATCGCATCCCTCAATCCATTGTTCGGATTGATAGAATCACAGATATTCGCACCGGTCCAGTCACCCGCGCACAGGTCTCATTACTCGGCAAATTGCCAAAAAACTTTCCAAGCGCGGATCGAGCTAAACTGATGTTCGATTTACGACAGAGGGTGGTCTTTCGGGCACGCGCCGGCTTCTCTGATGAACACCTTGCGCGCGACATAGATAAATACGTGAAATCGGTACTGGCAAATCCTGAAGGCTGACCTTAGTTCAAACGGCCTGCTCCCCCTTGCCAGTCCCTCATTCATAATGAGAGGCTGCAGTTTGGACGTAAGCGGTGTTCTGACCGCACCTTCCGGATCAGTGCGTGATTGACGATGGTGAGCCCGAACGAGGGCTTGGACATATGTCAATTTCACAGCTTACGCTTAAATCCAGCGACGACGAACGGGTTCGCAGGTTCGAGGTTTTCACCGGCAGCGGCCGCCGTCGCGAGTGGAGTGATGAGCAGAAGGCGCAGATCGTCGCCGAGAGTTACGAGCTGGGCGTGAAGGTCTGCACTGTAGCGCGGCGTCACGGCTTGACCCCGCAGCAACTGTTCACCTGGCGACGGCTCGCCCGCAAGCCCCTGGCAGCTTCGCCTGATGTTGATATTCCGATGTTTGCGCCGGCCGTCCTGGATGTGCCCACGACGCCTGTAGCGAAAGAGCAGGAATCGCCGCGTGCAGCGAGAAGGAAGTCGGGCAGCAGCGCAATCGAATTGGAGCTCGGCGGGGCGATCGTCCGGATCGCATCCGGCACCGACGCCGTGACAATTGCTGCCGTTATCCAGGCTGTGAAGGCAACGTCGTGATCGGACCTTCGGGAGCTGTAAAGGTGATGGTCGCCACCCGGCCTGTTGATTTCCGCAAAGGTGCGGAGGGCCTGGCGGCGCTGGTCAAGGCCGAGATGGGGGCCGATCCGTTCTCCGGTGCGATCTACGTGTTCCGGGCCAAACGGGCGGACCGGATCAAGCTCGTCTTCTGGGACGGCAGCGGCGTTTGCCTGGTCTCCAAGCGGCTGGAAGATGGCGAGTTCCATTGGCCCAAGATGCAGGATGGAGCGATGCGTCTGACGGCCGCCCAGTTCTCGGCCTTGTTCGAGGGGCTGGACTGGAAGCGTGTTCATGCGCCGCTCGAGATGCGTGTCCCGGAGGCGGCGGGATAGTCGCCGCGACCAATTGAATCAGCCTCATCCACACCCTCGTCTTGGTAGCCGGATTGTGCTGTTGTCGGTCCATGACGATGACGACTGAGGAGCTTCCCGACGACCTGAACGCGCTGAAAGCCATGGTGCTTTCGCGTGAGCTTGAGAACGCCAGGCTGCGCCAGATCATCAAGGAATTGCAGCGTCATCGTTTCGGCCGTCGCGCAGAGACGCTTCCCGAAGATCAGCTTCTCCTTGGGCTCGAAGAGGCCGAACAGGTCGAGGCGGATGGCCTGGAAGACAAGGAGCAGGCATCGAGCGATCTGCGCCGGGAGCGGATCGCCAAGCGGCGGACAAACCGCGGATCACTTCCCGCCCATCTGCCGCGCATCGATGTGGTCATCGACATCGAAAGCCATGACTGCCCTTGTTGCGGCCACGACCTGCACCGGATCGGCGAAGATGTCAGCGAGAAGCTCGACATCGTGCCTGCCCAGTTACGCGTTCTGGTGGTGCGCCGTCCCAAATATGCCTGCCGCGCCTGTGAGGAGGTTGTCGTCCAGGCTCCGGCTCCCGCGCGGCTGATCGAAGGTGGCATTCCAACGGAGGCGACCGTCGCCCAGGTGCTGGTCTCCAAATATGCCGATCACTTGCCGCTCTACAGACAGGCGCAAATCTACAAGCGCCAAGGGATTGATCTCGATCGGTCGACACTTGCCGACTGGGTCGGCCGCGCCGCCTGGCATCTGCGCCCGATCCATCAGAGGCTGCTCGAACAACTCAAGACATCGTCCAAGCTATTCGCCGACGAGACGACTGCTCCGGTGCTCGATCCGGGCCGCGGAAAGACCAAGACCGGACAGCTCTGGGCCTATGCCAGTGACGACAGACCATGGCAGGGAGCCAATCACAAGTCGCAATGGGTGGGTTGACACCCTAAGCGCCTTGAACTGGAAGGCGTTGGACTCGTTCAATTTCATTTGCGTGATCCGGGTGGCAATCACGTCCATATCGATTTCACACTCAAAGACTAGGTGTAGTCAGGCCTGACGGCGGAGGACCATTTGAAGTGTCAAATCACACATCGTAAGCGGTTAGGTGTTTGGTTTCCACGCAGAACTGAGCCGGTTAGGCGCATAATGGGGGTTCAGTTCCGCGTGGAAACCAACATGCGTGAGTCATAGCTGGATGAGATTGGCCGAAACGCCGTAGCTACGCTGGGCGTCGCGCCGTCCGATGACACCGTTTCGGATATCCCGGCAAAGCTGCAACTTGAACGGCGTCGAATGCCGTCGATATGGCCCCAGGACTTTATAAGCCTTCTCCGATTGAGGCCCCAGTGTATCAATTTTCCCGTGTCCCGTGGTCCAGACCTAGGGGTTCACTCCAAGTGGGTCTCAGCCGTTCAATACAGCCATTCCCCGCAGTCTCTTGCGGGCAAAATCCAGAAAGCAGCGCAGTTTAGCGGGCACCCGTCGACCTTCTTGGTGCACAAGATGGACAGGCAGGCGGGCGGGCTCATAGCCTTTCAATATCGTTCGCAAGGCACCTGTCCGTTGATCCGGCCTCACCTGATAGGACAAAGCCCGGGTGATCCCCCATCCCTGTCGCGCCAGTTCCAGCGCCGCTCCGACGTTTGAAACCGAAAGACGGGGCTTTAGCCGAACCGTCTGCCCCTGGGTCTCCCCGAACCGCCATTCCGTGTTAGGCGTTACACCCGCGATGGAGATGATATTGTGATGCGCCAGTTCCGACGGGGTTTTTGGGATCCCATTTCGCTCAAGATAGTCCGGTGACGCACAGACGACACGCCGCACATGCCCAATGCACAGGGCCATAAGGCCCGAAGGGGGCAACTCACCAATCCGCAAGGCGACGTCGATGCCTTCGTCCAACAGGTTTACCACACGATCGACTGTTACCAACTCCGCAGAAACATCGGGATAACGATCCAGGAAATCGGCCAAGATCGGCGCGATAAGGATCCGTCCGAACTCAACCGGGGCCGTGACCCGCAAATGGCCTGTTGGCCGCGCGGCCGTGCCGGATGCCAAAGCGTCCGCCGCAGTCAAATCTGCAAGGATACCACGGACCTCTGCCAGATAGGCCTGCCCCACATCCGTCAGCCGAACAATGCGGGTGGTGCGTGTGAACAGTCGCGCGCCCAGACCCTCCTCCAGCTGATTGACGCCGCGTGTAACCGATGGCGGACTAAGACCAATAGACCGCGCGCCGCCAGCAAAACTCTGCGCCTCGGCGACAGCGACGAAGACCTCGAGCATCTGGATACGATCCATAGGTTTATTCCAATTTCTGGAAGAGTGACTTTTCCATTTCCACTATTCTTTCATATTAGCAATGGAGCTACCTTACCGACAAGCCAACAAGAGGATTTGCCAGATGACCACCAAAGCGGGGCGTCCGCCACTGCCCCCCTTTGCCGAGGCCTCCGCCCGGCAGAAGGTGCGCATGGCCGAAGACGGCTGGAACGGCCGCGACCCCGCTAAGGTCGTGCTGGCCTATACGCACGATAGCCAATGGCGAAACCGGGCCGAGTTTCCAAGGGGCCACAAAGAGATAGAGGAATTCCTGGCCCGCAAGTGGAACAAGGAGCTTGACTATCGACTGATCAAGGAACTGTGGGCCTATACGGCCAACCGCATCGCCGTTCGCTACGCCTATGAATATCGGGACGACAGCGGTCACTGGTTCCGCGCCTATGGCAACGAGAACTGGGAGTTCGACGAAAACGGCCTGATGGCGCATCGCCATGCCTCCATCAACGAAATAACCATCACGGAGGAGGAGCGCCTCTTTCGCTGGCCACTTGGTCGTCGCCCCGATGATTACCCGGGCCTCAGCGACCTGGGACTCTAACTTCACATCGCAAGGACCGAAACAATGACAACCCCGATTAAACTCTACCGCAACCCGAAATCCGGCCATTGCCACCGGGTAGAGCTGATGCTGGCCTTCCTCGGCCTTGCTTACGAGACCGTTGACCTCGATATGGCAAACGGCGCGCACAAGGCACCCGAGTACGTCAAAATCAGCCCCTTCGGTCTGGTTCCGGCCATTGAAGATGGCGGCTATACGCTGGCAGACAGCAACGCGATCCTGATCTACCTTGTGCAGACCTATGCCAAAGGGTCGCACTGGATGCCTTCAGATCCGAAAGAGGCCGCCGAAATGCAGCGTTGGCTAACGGTTGCGGCGGATAATATCTATGCCGGGCCCTGCGCGGCGCGGTTGGTTAAAGTGTTTGGCTCCGGCCACGACCACGGCGCGGCTGTCGCCAAGGCGCATGACCTTTTCAAGGTGATGGAAACGCATCTGGCGAACCGCGACTGGTTGGCGGCCGATATGATCACCATCAGCGATGTAGCAGGCTACAGCTACATAGCTCACGCCCCCGAAGGCGGTGTGGACCTTGCCCCCTATCCGAACGTGCGTGCCTGGCTGTCGCGGATCGAGGCGCAGCCGAACTTCGTGCCCATGGCCAAATCGCCCATCCCCGAACTGGCCTGATGCGCGCCCCGCACCCGGGGGTCCTCCCTCCCCTGGTGCCCTTCCTTGCAGGAGAAACGCCATGAGAACGACCGGCATCCGCAACCCCTTCCACGAAGGCGAGCGTGCCGCACAGGAGCGCGCGGGCGCGGGCGACGTGGCAGCACGCGTGGGCAGCTTTATCCGCGATTTCCTGCCCGAGCAGCATCGCGATTTTCATACGAATTTGCCTTTTCTCGTGGTTTCGGCGGCTGACGCACGGGGCCGGACCTGGGTGACATTGCTGGAAGGGCCGGAGGGCTTCGTTACTTCGCCCGACCCGCGCCACCTTGGGATTACCACAACACTACAAGCAGACGACCCCCTTGTCGCTGCCTTCAATGAAGGCTCGGATATCGGTGTCGTGGGCATCGAACTGGCAACTCGCCGCCGCAACCGCTTCAGCGGGCATGTGCGCCCTTCAGGCGATGGCTATGTGATCGACATCCGCCAGACATTTGGCAACTGCCCGCAGCACATTCGCGAACGTGCCGTCGCGCAGGTAGAGACAACGCCGGGGGTCGCACTACGATCCAACGCGCTAAACGAACACCAAATCGCCCGTATAATTGCCGCAGACACACTGTTCATTGGCTCGGGCCATCCCAAGGCGGACGGAGCCGCGCGCGGCTACGACGCCAGTCATCGCGGCGGGGTGCCGGGGTTTGTCCATGCGCCCAGCCCCAAACGCCTGCTGATCCCGGACTATGCGGGCAACAATTTCTTCAACACCATTGGAAATATACTGTCTGACCCCCGCGTAGGTTTGCTGTTCATCGACTTCGAGACAGGTGGCCTTTTGCACGTCACCGGCCGCGCGACCATCGACTGGTCTCCCAAAGGCGCGCATGATCCAGACGCATGGAGGATGATCGCGGTCGACATCGAAGCCGTGATCGACCGCCCCGGCGCGGTGTCGCTACGCTGGACTAAGATGGACCACGTGTCGCGTCGCCTTCGCATTGCCAAGAAGATTCGCGAAAGCGACGCGATCACGTCTTTCTATCTGACCCCTGCCGATGGTCGCCCTCTGGACCCGTTCGAGGCCGGGCAACACCTGCCCATCGAGGTGCAAATCCCCGGTCATCGCGGCATCTCGAGACGTTCCTACTCCCTGTCTGGACCTCCACAGGAGCGTCGTTTCTACCGCATCAGCGTGAAGCGTGAGAACAAGGGGCTGGTGTCCCGGTTCCTCCATGACGATCTTCAAGAAGGCAGCCTCATCGAGGCAAAAAAACCATCGGGCGAGTTTGTCGTACCTTGTTCTGATTGCCCGCTAGTGCTGGTCAGCGCGGGCGTGGGGCTGACACCCATGCTGTCTGCAATCTGGGCGAATGTCGACCAACAGGAGCGCGATGTCTGGTATGTCCACGGAGCACGCAACGGCGCGGCCGATGCCATGCGCAAAGAGGTCGCCGGCCTGATCGAGGCCAGCCCTCGCCTCCGCGAAAAGCTGTTCTACAGTCAGCCCGGTGCGGATGAACGGCTTGGCGAAGACTATGACGCCAAGGGCCGCATCACAGCCGAAAGCCTACTCGCCCTCGGCGCGGGCCCCGACGCTCGCTACATGCTTTGCGGCCCCGCAGCGTTCCTCTCAGGTCTCCAGCGGGACCTGGAAGCCGCAGGCATTCCCCCGACCAGCATTCTTTATGAAACGTTTGGGCCAGAGGGCCAGAGCAGCACATAGGGCACAATCGGTGATTGTCGGCCCTGCAGAACTCGTCGCCAACCTCCAAAGCCGACCTGTAGCAGCGCTTACCAGGTCGGGCTGTATTTAGTCGAACCACTTCTCCGGTCGAGCGGCCTTGTGAAAGCACAACGTCAACCTGACCCAGTTTCGCGCCGATCTCTTTAGGCTTGTGCTTCGTCTGAAGATCTCCGCGCCGCTTACGATTTGAACTGCCCCCCATTTCGACCGGACAGTCGGCATAAGCAGAAAGGCTCAAGCACAGGCTTGAGGACAGGCTTATGTCTAACGAGTATCGACATGTTGAATTGCTGACGGGTGAATGTCCGCCGCAGGCGGTGGACAACCGAACAGAAACTGACGATCATCGAGCAGAGTGTAAGCGGTCAGCCGATGGCTTCAGGCTTGAAGTTCCAGGGCATAAGCGCCTCGATATCCGCTACCGGCCAGCCTTGAGCGATGCGGGTCAAGGTCTGGGATAGCCAGTTCAGCGGATCGACGCTGTTCATTCTGCAGGTCTGCAGCAAGGTGGCCAGCGTGGCCCATGTCCGTCCACCGCCCTCACTTCCGGCGAACAGACTGTTTTTTCTCGTAATTGTTTGGGGCCTGATCGCGCGTTCGACTATGTTGGAGTCGATTTCGATACGGCCGTCCATCAGGAAGCGTTCGAGGGCCTCACGCCGTGTGAGCGCGTAGCGGATCGCCTCAGCAGTTTTGGATTTTCCCGATACCTTACCCAGCTCCTTTTCCCACAGCTCGAAGAGGCTGGTGACGATGACCGAGGACGTTTCCTGACGGCGGCGGGCTCGGGTGCCGGCGTCCTTGCCGCGAACCTCGTCCTCGACCTTCCACAGTTCGGTCATGGCGACGATGGTGTCTGTCGCCGCCTGCGAGACCCCGCTGATGTGCAGGTCGTAAAACTTGCGCCGAAGATGAGCCCAACAGCCCGCGAGCTGGATCGTCTCGTTGCTGCCGGTCGTGGCCCGCGCCTTGGCCAGGTTGCTATAGGCCGAGTAACCGTCGACCTGCAGGATGCCGCTAAAGCCGGAGAGATGCCGCGCCACGCACTCGGCGCCTCGGCTGTCTTCAAACCGATAAGCAACCATCGGCGGGCTGGTTCCGCCGTAGGGTCGATCATCGCGCGCGTAAGCCCAAAGCCAGGCTTTCGTCGTTTTCCCTGAGCCGGGCGCCAAGGTGGGCAAGGTCGTTTCGTCGGCAAAGACCCTTTCGCCCTCTTTGACCCGCTCGAGGATATAATCGGCGCAGATCTGGAGCTCGAAGCCCAGATGCCCCATCCATTGGGCCATCAAATTCCGGCTGATCTCGACGCCGTCGCGCAAATAGATCGCCTCCTGGCGGTAAAGTGGAAGACCGTCGGCGTATTTGGAGACGGCGATATAGGCGAGCAGCCGCTCCGTCGGCAGGCCGCCTTCGATGATGTGTGCCGGCGCCAGGGCCTGGATCACGCCGTCGCGTCCCCGGAAAGCGTATTTGGGGCGGCGCGTCACGATGACCCGGAACTTCGGCGGCACGACATCCAGCCGTTCTGAGCGGTCTTCCCCGATCAGAACCTTCTCCAGCCCCGCGCACTCGGCGGGGACGTCCGGTTCGATCACCTCCTCGATGCGTTCGAGATGAGCGGCAAAGCCCTTGCGCGGACGCGGGGCGCGTTTCGGCTTGTCGCCGGGCGCGCGATCAAGTTCGCTCTGGATCGCCGAAAGGCCCGTCTCGATCTCCTCGAAGGCAAAGGACACTTGCTCGTCGTTGACGGCCAGGCGCAGCCGCTCGGAACGCGTGCCATGTTGGGTGCGCTGCAGAACCTTCAGGATCGATGTGAGGTTGGCAATCCGCTCGTTGGCGCTTTTCTCGACCGCTTCCAGTCGGGTGATCTCGGCTTGTGCCGCGACAAGCCGAGCCTCGTTCGCAGCCCGTTCCTCAGCCATCGCTGATATCATCGCTTTCAGCGCATCGACGTCGTCCGGCAGGTCGGGAATGGGCAAAACCATGGGAGGCAATAGAGCACAAAAGCAGCCGTTTTCCCAACCATTACAGCGACATGATTCATCTTGCCGCAGGCCGATATCAGCCCGTCAGCAGCGGTCGCCGAACCTTGGCCGGACGGATCTTCTTCCAATCCATTCCAGCCAGCAGCGCCATTAGTTGCGAATGGTCGAGACGCACCCGCGCCGCCGATATGCCCGGCCAGCAGAAGCTGTTCTCTTCCAGGGTTTTCGAATAGAGACAGACCCCGCTGCCGTCCCACCAGACGATCCGGACACGGTCCGCCCGTTTCGATCTGAACACGTAAAGCGCGCCATTGAACGGGTCGAGGCCGCCTTCCCGCACCAGCGCCATCAAGGATGCGGCTCCCTTGCGGAAGTCGACCGGCTGGCACGACACGTAAACCACAACGCCGGAAGCGATCATGCCTTGCGCACCGCGCCGATAATTCCCGCCAACTGATCCGGATCAATATCCCCGCGCACCCGCACAACGACATCACCCAGAACGATCTCTACGGTCGCGCTGCCGCCCGTCTCAAAGCGCGCGAACTTCACCGGCTCGCTTTCCGACATGGTTCGACCGCCCAATGGCACCGTCAATGGCGCCATCGCCCCCGAGGAAAGTGCCTTCCTGCGCCATGCGTAGAGTTGCGACACGTCCAGTTCATAGGCGCGTGCAACCTCCGCCACCGTCCCTCCCGGCGAAAACGCTTCCGCCACAAGCCGCGCCTTCTCGTCATCAGACCAATGCCGCGGCGAACGTCGCGACGGCGTCGCCGTCAAAACTTCGAAGGTCCGAACCTGATTCACCTTGTCGCTCATATGACTCTCCGCATGACTCATGCAGAAAATGAGCTTCCACCGACAAACGCGCTACGTGGGGTTGCCTAACCGCTTACAGCAGAGTTTCGAACCAGGCAAGACGGTATCGTCCACCGCTCGCCGCCATGGCGTTGCGCCCAATCTGCTTTACCGGTGGCGCAGGCTGTTGAGCGAAGGAGGTGCTGCATCCTTGGATTCTGACGAGCCGGTTGTCGGCAATTCGGAAGTGAAGAAGCTGGAGGATCGTGTCCGCGAGTTGGAGCGCATGCTCGGCCGCAAGACGATGGAGGTCGAAATCCTCCGCGAAGCCCTTTCCAAAGCGGACTCAAAAAAACGGATATCGCGGCCGATCTTGCTGCCGAAGGACGGTTCCCGATGAAGACCGTCGCAGACACGCTGGGCGTCTCCCGTTCCAACCTGGTCGAGCGGTTGAAAGGCAGATCGAAGCCGCGCGGGTCCTATCGCAAGGCCGAGGATGCAGAGCTTCTGCCCGTCATTCGCAGGCTGATGGATCAAAGGCCAACCCATGGCTATCGACGGATCGCCGCGCTCCTCAACCGCGAAAGGCGAGCCGCCGATCAGCCTGTCGTCAACGCCAAGCGGGTCCACCGCATCATGGCGCTTTAGGTTTTCGATGCCCTTCTCATCATGGATCACTATATTCGCTGAACCACTTGGCGGGGTGTAGGGTTGAAAAAGCTGAAGACAATTCGAGGCAGGTTTCTAGGATCTATCGATACCACAGAGTAGGAAGATACAGTGTTAAGGCTGGGAAAGCACTGATGAGGGCAAGTACAGCAAGCAAGGGCAAGAGATAAGGTACGATTGTTTTCATCGTGGCCTCGACCGACAGTCCCGAGACTTTGGCAAGCACAAAAAGCACCATCCCTACCGGAGGGGTCAGCAATCCAATCATAAGATTTAGAATCATGATCACACCGAATTGTACCGGGTCGATTCCGGCGTGCAGAACCGCAGGCATAAGCACCGGTACGAGAATAGAGATTGCTGCTATCGTTTCCATGAAACACCCGACAATCAGGATCAGAACATTGATCAGCAGCAGGAGCATCAAAGGATCGGTGGTGATACCGAGGAGCAGGTCAGTAACGTAAGCAGTCACCTGGGTCACGGTCAAAACCCAACCGAACAACGACGCCGCCGCGACGATGATCAGGACACTGGCCGAGGTCTCGATGGTTTGGATGCTGATGGTATAGAAGCGTTTCAGATCCAGCGTCCGGTAGAAAGCCCCGAGCAACAAGGCCCATGCGCAAGCGGCGATAGCCGCCTCAGTGGGCGTGAAGGCCCCGGTGGCAATCCCGCCGATGATAATAACAGGGGTCATGAGAGCCGGGACAGCCGCTACGAAAGTCCTCCCAAGCGTACTGACACGGAATGCTTGGTCGGCACCGATGTTATGGCGTCGCGAGTACCAGCTTACGTAGATCATGAGAACCAACGCCATCAGGAGGCCGGGAATGAACCCCGCGGCAAACAACTGACCAATCGAGACATTCGCCATGACGCCAAATATCACCATCGGCAGGGATGGTGGAATGATTGGGCCGATCGTTGAAGACGCAGCAGTTACGCCGACGGCGAGGTTGTCATCGTAGCCATGGTCGCGCATCGCCTTGATCTCGATGGTGCCAAGCCCGCCAGCATCGGCGACGGCGGCGCCCGACATGCCAGCAAAGATTACCGACGCAAGAACGTTTACATGACCCAAGCCGCCTCGCATCCAACCAACAGCCGCGGTCGCAAAGCTGAAGATGCGATTGGTGATACCTGCGGAGTTCATCAGGTTGCCGGCAAGGATAAAGAATGGCACAGCGATTAGCGGGAAGCTGTCTACGCCCCCCGCCATGCGATGCAGGACAACGAAGTCGGGAACATTACCGACGAAATGTGTATAAGCCAAGGAGGCGCCGCCAAGTGCCACAAAAACGGGCACTCCGATCACCAGCATCCCAAAAAAAACAATAAGCAGGAGCGCCACGGCATACCTCAATCAATAGCTGTTTGGTCGATTTGGTTGGGAAACTGCCATCCGCGCTTTGCATTGGCGATGAAGGTCTGAACTGCACGCCAGAGCATCAGAAGACATCCAACACCGACACCCGCATAAACAATGCTCATCGATAGATCGATTACCGTCATTCGTTGGATCGCCATGCGCTGCGTAACAGTCCAGGAAAACCAGGCCAAAAGGCCGACGAAGAGAACTGTGACACAATCCGCTAGAAACCGAATGAGTCGTCCCAAAGTAGGCGGGAGCGCATCGACGATGATTTCAACTGCGATGTTGCTGCGTCGGCGGAAGACGATGGCGGCACCGACAAACGTGACGGTCATCAGAAGATAACGGGCGATTTCCTCGGTCCAAGCAATTGAATCGTTCAGCACGTAACGAGAAAAAAACTGCAGGAACGTTACGCCGGCCATAACCAAGAATATGATGAAAGCGAGTATGTCATCGACATGCAGCGTTATCGCCTCCGGCGCATCGGCCTCGACATGGATAATGGGTAGGTCATTGGCCGCTCCAGCGTCAGCAGACTTGTCTTTCATTGGTAACTCCGGTGATTGGCGCGGCATACGCAGTAAGGGGTAGGCTGTCCGGCGCCCGCCCAGCCGAACAGCCGCCAAGACTGCTAGAGCGCTTGCAATGCGTCGTACTCTTCCTTGCTCCAGCCGGCTCCCGACTCCGGATCATTGTGAAGCGGGACTGTTGCATCGATAAATGGTCTGCGGTCAAGTTCAACAACCGTCTTGCCGAGCGAGCGGAACTCGCCCACGAGTTTGTTCTCGGCATCACGGATCTCGCTTGTGGCCTGCAACGCGGCCTGCTGGAGCACCTGCTCTACAACAGACTTCTGCTCATCGCTCAGTTGCGACCAGACATGGCTACCAACAACGGTAACAAGTGACTCAGTGATGTGTCCTGTGAGCATGATATGCGATTGCACTTCATAGAACTTTTTCGCCTTGATAGTGGGAAGCGGATTTTCCTGGCCATCGACCGTACCCTGCTGCAACGCCAGGTAGACTTCGGCAAAGGCGATGGGGGTCGCGTTGGCGCCCATCGCTTTGGTGAACATGAGATACAACGGCGCCGGCGGCACCCGCAGCTTCATGCCCGTCATATCTTCAGGCTTGTCGATCTGCTTATTCGCCGTAAGGTGTCGCTGGCCGTAGTATGTCAGAGAAACGACCTTGTGACCGGTCTTGCTCTCGTACCCCGAAGCGATGTCGCGAAACAGCTTGCTGTCGCGATATGCGGTCCAATGGTCAAAATCCCTCAACATGAACGGTGCGTTCGCGATTGACAGCGGTTTGTGGATAGATCCGGCAAAAGCGGCTCCGGTGTAGATGATATCAACTGTACCGAGACCAAGTCCCTCGTTGATCTGGTTTTCGTTGCCGAGTTGGGAGGCTGGGAAAACAGAAATGTCGACCGCTCCGTCGGTCCGCTTGCGTATTTCATCTGCAGCCCACACAGCCTGAAGATGATATGGTTCGCCCGTCTCGTAAACGTGCGCCCATTTCAATTGGACCGCCGCTCTCGCCTTCAATGGAAACGTTCCGGCAACACTGAGCGCCGCCAAACCCTGCGTTAATGCTCTGCGTGTGATGTTCATGAGTTTATCCTCCCAAACGGTCGGGCGGCGCGACCGGCAAATGCCGCCAATCTTCATGGCCTTGGAACCAGCTCCGTCGCTACGCCCTCAGCGACCCATCCAGCCACCGTCGACGGTCATGGTGGCTCCGTGAACGTAATTCGACGCGGACGATGCAAGAAAGACAACCGGACCGGCGAAATCTTCCGGGTTGCCCCATCGCCCAGCGGGAATTCGCTCGAGTATCGATTTCGAGCGAACCGGGTCATTGCGAAGTGCTTCGGTGTTGTCGGTGTCGATGTAACCTGGAGCGATCGCGTTGACATTGACGCCACGTCCAGCCCACTCATTGGCAAAGGCTTTGGTCAATTGGCCGATCGCCCCTTTTGATGCGGCATAGCCCGGAACCGTGATGCCGCCTTGGAACGTAAGCAGTGACGCGGTGAAGATGATCTTGCCACTGCCACGCTCAAGCATATGTCGCCCGATTTCCCGGGTCAGAACGAACTGCGAGGATAGATTGACCTCGATGACCTCATCCCAGATCGCATCAGAATGCTCGGTCGCCGGTGCGCGTCGGATCGTGCCGGCATTGTTGATCAGAATATCGATCTGGGGATTGCCCGCCAGAACCTGCGCGGCAAACGCCGTCACAGCCTTGCGATCGGCGAAATTGCATTGATAGCCGCGAAAGGATCGGCCAGCGGCCACAACATCCCCTTCGACGTCACTTCCGCTTGTTTCAAGGCTGGCGCTTACGCCGATAATGTCGGCTCCCGCTTCGGCGAGCGCCTTGGCCATGCCGCGCCCAATGCCACGTTTGGCGCCGGTAACAAGTGCGGTTTTCCCGGAAAGATCAAAACTTGCCAAGACACTCATGCCGGCTCCTCCGAAACCTGAATCATCGACTTCATCGCATTGGGGTTCTTGGTCAGCGCCTCAAAGGCGTCCTGAATCGCGTCGAGCCGTTGAATATCGGTAATGAAATTGTCGCAATCCACAACTCCGTCTTCCAGCAGAGCCATGGCCTGCTCAAAATCCTGCGGATGATAGACCCGCGCGCCAAGCATTTCCAACTCGCGCCAGAAGAACTGGAACAGATCGATCTGCGGCTTGCTGGCATGGATCGCCACCATCACGATCCGGCCGCGCGTTGCCGCAACGGCCGTCATCAGGTCGACACCGGGCTGCGTGCCCGACACCTCGAACACGACATCCGCGCCCTTGCGGTTCGTCGATTCCGCGACAAATGCCGCGGCATCGACCAGCTTGGGATTGACGGTGCGGAAACCCAGCTTTTCAGCGAAGGCCAGCCGGTTTTCATTGATCTCCGAGATCGTGACTTGGCCGCCGGCATGGCGGGCAACCAGCGCCACCAGCAGGCCGATCGGCCCGCCACCAATGACCACCACATCCTCGCCTGGCTGGAGGCGCGCGCGCTTGACGTCGTGGCAGGCCACCGCCAGAGGTTCGATCAGGGCCGCATGCCGCAGGCTCAGATTGTCCGGCAGGACGTGGATGGTATGGGCCGGCACATTCCACTTCTGCTGGAACGCGCCCTCCGTATCGATGCCAATGAATTTCAGGTCATGGCAAATGTGCTGATGCCCCGCATTACAAGCCGGGCAATGGCCACAGGCGTCGAGCGGACGCACGACAATCCGCTGTCCAGCGGCAAGCCCCTCGACGCCCTCACCGATCGCCGCAATCGTGCCGGACATTTCATGGCCGACCGTGCGCTCGAAGCCGACGCGCTTATCCATGTGCCCGAGATAGATATGCAGGTCCGTTCCGCAGATGCCGCAATAGGCGACATCGATCTGAACTTCGCCTTTGGCCGGCGGCGCAACCTCACGGGCTTCGAGCGTAAACGTCTTGTTGCCGCGATAGACGGCAGCTTTGCTGGTCATGGGAACCTCATGC
This sequence comes from Shinella sp. 838, assembly GCF_029623935.1. Classification (NCBI taxonomy): domain Bacteria; kingdom Pseudomonadati; phylum Pseudomonadota; class Alphaproteobacteria; order Hyphomicrobiales; family Rhizobiaceae; genus Shinella; species Shinella sp. 838. Next base: position 136,997 of record NZ_JARSBQ010000012.1, on the reverse strand, counting down.
TTTCAGAGTGTTTTCGGATTCAAGCTTTGCCCAGTCGAAGGTGACCCCAATACCAGGCGTGTCTGGAGCCACCGCCATCCTGTTTTCGACCACAAGCGGGCGGGTGGTATATTGATCAATGGGGAAGGAATGGACCTCAATCCAGCCCGCATTGCTGCGCGCCGATACCAGGCTGACATGGAGCTCCTGCATGCCGTGGCTGCAGATCGGCACACCATGTTCCAGCGACAAATCTGCGACCTGCAGGAAGCCGGTGACGCCACCGCAATTGGAAGCGTCCGGCTGCACGAAGCTAAGTTTGGCATAGTCGAAGGCATAGCCGAACTCGTGGATGGTGTGCAGGTTTTCGCCCATAGCGAGTGGCATGCCGGTTGCTTCGACGATGCGCGCATATCCTGCATAATCGTCAGGGATCGTCGGCTCCTCGAACCAAAGCAGATTGTAGGGCGCAAAGGCGTTCGCCGCCTCGATCGCCTGATCCACGCTCATTGAATAGTTGGCATCGACCATGAAGGCGACATCGGGGCCAATCAGCTCGCGCACCGCTCTGATGCGCGCCACGTCCTCTGCAAGGCTGGGCTGGCCGATCTTGATCTTCACCCCGTCGAAGCCGCGCGCGATATAGCTGCGGATACTGTCCAGCAGCTTGGGCAGCGGGAAGTTCAGGTCGATGCCGCCGCAATAGGCGCGACAACGATTGGAAGCGCCGCCCGCCATCCTCCACAGCGGTTCGCCCAGACGCCTGCCGCGCAAGTCCCACAGTGCGATATCGATGGCCGAAATCGCAAATGAGGCGATGCCGCCGCGCGCGACATAATGCACATGCCACTGCATGGCATCGTAGAGCTCCTCGACCGGTTCGGCATCGCGGCCGATCAGGAACGGCGCCAGATCGTGTTCGATCATCGCCGCGATCGCGTGACCACCCTTGCCGCCCGTATAGGTATAGCCCGTCCCGGTAGCGCCATTCTCCAGCGTGACAGTGGCCGTGATCAATTCGAAATGATGGTGATCACCATGCTTGGCATCAACCAGAACTTCGGCAAGCGGAATATGAAACAGTCTCACATCGATTGTGCTGATCTTGGTCATTGCATCGTGCCTGTCTTGCGCGAACCGGAGATGCCGCGCGTTTGAAGAAGAATTACCGCAAAAAGGAAGCCACCACGGATGACCATCTGCCAATAGGCGCTCATGCTGATCGTGCCCCGGCCATTCTCGAAATTGAGGATATTGAACACCAGGCCAAGCAGCAGCGCACCGGCGATCGTGGCCGGGATTGAACCGATGCCACCCGTCAGGAGAGTCCCGCCAACCACGACGGAGGCGATTGCGGAGAGCTCCCAGCCGACGCCCTCAAGCGGTTGACCGGCGCCGAAACCGGACGCGAGAAAGACACCTGCCAGTCCGGCACAGCCGCCACTCAGCGCATAGACGAAGAATTTGGTGCGATCGACATCCAGCCCCATCAGTCGCGAAGCGTCTTCCGAACCGCCGACGGCGAGCACGACGCGGCCCAGTGAACTGTGCTCGAGAAGCACCCAGAAAGCGATGGCAACGGCGGCAACGATCAGGATGGCCCAGGGGAAGAGGCCAAAAACGCTTTCCATGCCAAGCCGGGTGAAATTGGATCCCCAATCGACAGCGATGGTGTCAGCGCCAGAGATGATCAATGCCCCGCCCTTTGCGCCCAGCATGGTGGCGAGCGTGGCGATGAACGGTGGAATGCGCATCCCGACGATGAAAAAGCCGTTGAGAATTCCAATCAGCACGCCAGTGGCGACACCACAGGGCAGCGCCACCTGAATGCCATAGGGCGACATATAGGCGGCGACAACAGAGGTGAACGCCGCCACCGAGCCGACCGACAGATCGATGCCGCCAGTCAGGATGACGAAGCACATGCCGAGCGAAATCAGGATGAACATCGCATTGTAATTGAGGAAGGAGCTGAAGTTGTATGCACCGCCGAAATTGTCGTAGCGCAGCAAGCCAAACAGGAGGAGCATGGCAAGCGCGATCCAGACGCCGGTGGTCTGGGAGTTGCCGCGCAGATAGCGGCGCAGATCGAATGCCGATTGATCAAGCATCTCCTAGTCCTTTCGTCCTTGCTGGATGTAGACGGCGAGAATGATGATCCCGGCCTTGGCGACTAGAGCGACTTCGTCTGCAACGCCGTTTGCGAGAAGCGTGTATCGAACCAGCTGAATGATCACCGCTCCGAGGATGACGCCGAAGACAGGGGCACGTCCCCCTTGCAGCAGGGCGCCACCGACCACGGCTGCTGCAATGGCATCCAGTTCCATCAGATTGCCGATGCGCGCTGCATCAGAGGCGGAATTGATGGCCACGACGATCAGGCCGGCGAGTCCCGCCAGACCGGCGCAGATGACATAGGCGCCGATCTTGATGCGCTTGACCGGCGCGCCCGTCAGCCGTGCTGCCGTCTCGTTGCCGCCGACAGCGAGCAGGTAGCGACCAAACAGGGTCCGGTGCACGAGCCACCAGATGACAATCGCCAGAGCCAGGACCAGCCAGCCCTGAAACGGCAATCCGAGGATCTTGCCCGTTCCGAGATAGCTGAACGCCTTGTTGCTGAAGGTCTGCAGGTTGCCATTGGTCAGCACCTGGGCAATTCCCCGGCCAGAGATGAACAGGATCAGCGTGGCAATGATCGGCTGCACATTCAAAAGGCTGACGAGCGAGCCGTTGAAGATCCCGCAACCGAGCGCCACCACCAGCGGCACGGCGATAGCCGCCGTCAAACCGAGAACCGGATAGGCCTGGGCGAATTCGGAGGTGAAGATCAACGGAGCCAAGGCCCCGGCCAAAGCCATGACGGCGCCGACGCTAAGGTCGATGCCGCCGGTGGCGATCACCAGCGTCATGCCGACGGCGACGATCGAAATCGTTGCCACCTGACTGATGTTGACGAAGAAGGTTTGCAGGCTGACGAAATTCGGCGTGACCATGACATTGAACAACAGGATCAGTGCCAGGGCGATCAGGCTGCCATGCTGCCGGACGAAATCGGCGCCAGACGCATATGTTCGCGACGTACTCGCGAGAGGAAGCTCGGTAGTGCTCATGCTGCATCCTCCTGATGATGGTGGGCGATAGCGGCGACGAGCGCATTCTCGGTAATGCCGGGATTCTGTAGCTCCGACACGGTATGCCCGGCCTGCAGCACGACGATCCGGTCGGCACCCTCCACGAGTTCCTCAAACTCGGAACTGATCAGCAAGACACTGCCGCCCTTCGATACGTAATCGCGAATGATGGACTGGATCTCGAGCTTTGCCCCGACATCCACACCGCGGGTCGGTTCGTCGAGAATGAGCAAGTCCGGTTCATTGGCGAGCCAGCGTGCCAGCAGCACCTTCTGCTGATTGCCGCCCGACAATTCTCTGATCGGTTGCTCCATGCTGGAGGTCTTGATACCGAGAACCTTGATGTAATGTTCGACCAAGGCGCGTTCACGCTTGCGGTCGATGGCGCCGGCCCAGGTCAGTTTGGGCAGCAGCGCCAGCGTGAGGTTCTCGCGAACCGACATGTCCGGCACGATGCCCTCGGCCTTGCGATCTTCTGCGAGGTAGCCGAGACCTGCTGCGATCGCATTGGCCGGGCTCCTTGGCTGTGACAGTTGATCGCCGATACGCATGTCGCCGGTCACCAGGGGATCGACACCGAAGATCGCGCGCGCAACTTCCGTGCGCCCGGATCCCAAAAGACCGCCAAGGCCCACGATTTCACCGCGCCGGACCGTGAGCGACGCATGGCGCAGGCTGCGGCCTGTGGCGATATCGGTTGCCACCAGCAGCAGCTCGCCTGGTTTACTCTCCGCGCCGCCAAGGCTGGTCATCCCGGCCGCAGCGATATCTTCCGGATTGCGGCCGAGCATGTCCGCGATCAGATCCAGCTTGGTGCAATCGGCAATGTCACGACGACCGACCGTCACACCATCGCGCATGACCGTCACGCGGTCGCAGATCTCAAACAGCTCTTCGAGAAAGTGGGAAATGTAGAGCACCGCAATGCCAGCGGCTTTCAGCGTCCGCACGACGTCGAACAGAATGGAAACCTCTCGGTCGTCCAGCGATGACGTCGGCTCGTCCATGATGACCAGCTTGGCATCCAGCGACACGGCTCGGGCAATCGCAACCAGTTGCTGGACCGCCGTGGAATAGCTGCCAAGCGGCGCGCGCACCTCGATGTCGACACCGAAACGCGTGAGGATCTCGCTCGATCGCCGATGCGCTTCCGGCCAGTCGATCAACCCCCCGAAGCGGCGCGGTTCATAACCCATCACGATGTTTTCGGTGACGCTGCGCAGGGGCACCAGATTGAGTTCCTGGTAGATCGTGGCGATCCCTGCATCCTGCGCCTCGCGCGGGCCAGCTATGTTGAGTTCCTTGCCGGCAAAGTGAACAGAGCCCGCATCTCGGCGATAGACCCCCGTCAGGATCTTCACCAACGTCGACTTGCCAGCGCCATTCTGGCCAATCACGGCATGCACCTCACCGGGCGCGATTTCGAGCTGCGCCGCCTTCAGCGCTGCCACGCCTCCGAAGGTCTTTGATATTCCATCCATGCTGACAAGCGGCTGCATTCCATACCTCACGATCGCGCCGGGAAAGGAGCCAGGAGAAGTGCCCCGAGGCACCTCCCCTGGCACGGGAGGATCAGTAGGCTTCAGCGATATGATCGGCCGCGTTTTCCTTGGTGAAGATCCGGTCCTTGACCTGAACCCAGGGCTCGATCTTCTCTCCGGCGGCGTAACGCTTCATCACGTCGCAGGCGAGCGGCCCGAAGAAGGGCGAGCTTTCCACCGTCACACCCATCTTGCCATCGGAAATGGCCTGCAGGGCGTCACGCGTTCCGTCGATGGAGACGATCGTGACGTCTTCACCAGGCTTGCGGCCGGCAAGTTCCAGTGCCTGGATCGCGCCGATCGCCATTTCGTCATTGTGAGCATAGACGATATTGACGTCGGGATGGGCCTGGAGCAGCGTTTCCATGACCTGACGCCCGAGGTCGCGGGCGAAGTCGCCGGTCTGCGATGCGACGATCGTAAAGCGCGGATCCTGAGTGATCCGCTCATCGAAGCCTTTCTTGCGATCATTGGCCGGAGATGAGCCAGTCGTGCCTTCCAGCTCGACGATCACGCCCTTTTCTCCCTTGAAATTCTCGATGGTCCATTCGGCAACGCGTCGACCCTGATCGACGAAATCCGAACCAAGAAACGCGACAAAATCCTCCCCGGCCTTGGCGGAGTTCGGATCGACGGAACGGTCGACCAGGAAGGTCGGGATGCCGGCGGCCTTGGCCTTCTTGACGGCTGGGATGAGCGGCTTTTCCTCGCGCGGCGGCAGGAACAGGACATCGATGCCCTGGGCGATCATGGAATCGACGTCGGCAACCTGCTTGGCGGCCGAGCCGGCTGCATCCGTGGCGATCAGGTCCCAGTTGCACTTCTCAGCCGTGTCGTGGAACGACTTGGTTTCGGCAATGCGCCACGGATTGTTGCTTTCCATCTGGGAAAAGCCAACTTTGTAGCGTTCCTTTTGAGCCAGTGGCGGCGGCTCGGCCGAGACTGTGACGGCGGATGCGACGAGGCCGAAGACGGCCGCCGATGCCAGAAGCAATGTCCTGTTCATGTGTTCTCCTCCACTTGGTGCGACGGACCTCCTCCGTCGCAGTTACGTTGCGGCCCGTCGGAACCTCAACCTGGGGACTATCCCCAATTCAGATAGAGCGTCTGCTTGCGCAGATAGCCGTCAAACCCATACTTGCCGTCCTCCCCGCCAAGGCCGGATTGACCCCAGCCGGTGTGGAAGCCCTGGAACTGTTCGCCATTGGCGCGGTTGAAATAGATCTCGCCAAAATTCAGCGCCGCCGGTGTGCGCATCAACCGCCTGTAATCGCGGGTGAAGATATAGGCCGAAAGGCCGTAGGCGGTATCATTGGCAAGCGCGACGGCCTGTTCGAAGCTCTCAACTTTCATCGCCGCGACCACCGGACCGAAGACCTCCGTCTGCATCACCGGCGAGGCATTGTCGGCAACCGACAGAACCGTCGGCGAATACCAATGTCCCTTGGCAAAAGCGCCGTCCTTCAGCGGTCCACCCGGCAGAAGGATTTCGGCCCCTGCCTTGACCGCCTGATCGACGATCTCCTTGATCTTGGCGATTTCCGCCGAGTTCACCTTCGGGCCGAGATCCGGATCGGTCATTGGATCGCCGATCGTGAGCCGCGCGGAGCGCAGCACGAACTTCTCGAGAAACTCCTCGGCAATGGCGCGATGAAGATACATCCGCTCATTGCAGGTGCAGATCTGTCCGCAATTGGTGTAGCGCGCAGCCACGGCCGCCTCGACCGCCGCATCGATATCGGCATCGTCCATGACAATAAACGGCGCCTTGCCGCCAAGTTCCAGGCGGAGCACCTTCAGGGTTTCGGCGGCAGTGGCGAAGATCTCCTTGCCGGCGCGCGTGCTGCCGGTCATCGTCACAAGAGACGTCACCCGACTTTGCACCAGAGCGCGGCCAACCACTGGCCCACGCCCGGTAACAACATTGAACACACCCGCTGGAAGACCCGCCTCGTCGGCCAGCAGCGCCAGAAACAACCCCGAAAGCGGCGTGACCTCATGGGACAGGAGGACCACCGTATTGCCCGCCACCAGGGCCGGCGCCAGCTTCCGCGCGGCAAGCGCTGCCGGATAATTCCACGCCGTCAGGGCCACCACGACGCCAAAGGGATGACGGCGAATCTGGATTTCCTCGTTGATATTGTCGGACGAAACTATGTCGCCCTCGATCCGCCGGGCATTGCCGGCATGATAACGCAGGAAGCCGAGCACAGCGCCAACTTCACCCCTGGCCTGACCAATCGGCTTGCCCTGCTCCATCGTGATGATCTGTGCGAGTTCTTCTGCGCGCATCGCCACTCGATCAGCCAGCTTCAGGACGAAGTCGGCTCTCTGAACAGCCGGAAGGGCGGCCCAGGCGGGTTGCGCAGCCTTCGCTGCATCCAGTGCGACATCCGCATCCTCGGCGACGCCTTCCGGAATCGTGGCAATGATGGATTCATCCGCGGGATTTTCCACCGCCAGGGCGTTGCGGCCGGCGCCGTCGATCCAGCGCCCGCCCACATACATCATCCCCTGTATAGGGGTCCCGCCGCCTCGCTCGAACCGCATTGCCAAACCTTTTCGTCATACCAAACTTGTGTGAAACCTAGATACTGGATGCACCAAAAGTCAAGTCGACTCAGGAAAGATTCTATATTCCATGCGTAAACACTGGTATTTCAGCGCAAAACCATTGATTGCCACATCGAAAACGGTAGATTGCGGTTAGATTTTAGACAGACCAAAGGCGGCCATCATGCGCAACCAAACCGCGGAAGACAGCAGACAAGGCGGACGTGCCGCCGATTGGGTCATCGCCAACATCCAGGAGGACATCCTCTCCGGCGCGCTTGAGAATGGCGCGCCGCTTCCGGCCGAGCGGGAGTTGATGGAACGGTTCGGAACAAGCCGCACCGTCGTGCGCGAAGCAATCACTACGCTTTCAAGTCGCGGCATGATCGAGGCCCGCCCCCGCTATCGCCCTGTCGTGCGCAAGCCCGGCTACGACACGGCCTTGTCCACCGTCGGCAGCATCGTCAAGCTGCTCATCGGTGAGCCCAGTGGCGTCCGAACGCTTTATGAAAGCCGCGTCTTCATGGAACGCGCCCTGTCGCGCGACGCCGCGCGTCTGGCAACGCGTGACGACATCAATGATCTGCGCACGGCGCTGGCGGCCAATCACGACGCAATCGACAACTCGGTTCGCTTCTACAATACCGATGTCGCCTTCCACGGGGTGCTCTACCGGATTCCGCGCAATCCGATCTTCCCTGCCGTCCACGAGGCCTACACCTCCTGGCTGGCACCCCACTGGGAGCGCATGCCCCGCTCGCCGGAACGCAACCGCATGAACTATCTCAGCCACAAGGCGATCTTCGATGCCATCGTCGATCGCGATGGCGATGCCGCCGAGAAAGCGCTGGAAACGCATCTGTCGGCTGCGTGGGAATATGTGCGCGGCACCTTCGAGGTTCAGGACTGATGACCGATCGCTACGACCACATCGTCATCGGCGGCGGCGCGGCAGGCTGTGTTGCAGCCGCCCGGCTGGCGCGGGACGGAAAGGCAAAGGTCCTGCTGCTGGAAGCCGGCCATTCCAATCGGCATCCCCTTCTCGACATGCCGCCGGGCATCTTCAAGATGATCAACGGCTCGCGCTACATGCGCTATCACCGCACTGTCGCACAGCCTCATCTCGACGGTCGCGTCCATGAGATCGCGCAGGGAAATGTTCTGGGCGGCGGTTCGTCGGTCAACGCACAGGTCTATATGCGTGGCAGGCCGAGCGACTATGACGAGTGGGATACATTGCTGGAGGGCAGCAATGACGGGGTCGGCTGGGGCTGGAAAGATGTCCTTCCGCACTTCCGCCGGATGGAGGGCAACAATCGGCTCGGAGGCGACCTGCATGGCAATGAAGGTCCGCTGCTCGTGTCTGATCCCGGGCATATCGACCAGACCTCGCGCTGGTTCGTCCAGGCTGTCCAGAACATGGGTGTCCCCTTCAACCCCGATTTCAACGGAACCAGCCAGAAGGGCGTGGGCTTCTATCAATTCATGAATCGCGACGGCAAACGGTCCTCATCGGCCTATGCGTTCATCGAACCGGAGAAGAACAACCCCAAACTCGCCGTGCAGTTGCGCTGCGAAGTGACCGAGATCCTGTTTGACGGTGACCGCGCCTGTGGTGTCGCGTTCCACAAGGACGGCGGCCCGAGACAGGAAGTCCATTGCAGCGGCGACATCGTTCTTTCGGCCGGCGCACTGGTAACGCCCAAGCTTTTGATGCTCTCGGGCATCGGCCCGTCGGATCATCTGGCCGAGCATGGCATTGCCTGCCGGCACCATGCGCCAGGTGTCGGCCAGAACTTGATAGACCATCCGGAAGTCCCGATGTCGGTCTATCTGAACGGAGCTTATGGCTATTATCGCCAGGGCGAAGGCTGGCGCATGCTGCGCAATGGCCTGCAATTCAAGCTCTTCGGCACCGGACCAATCACCACGGCTGGCGTTGAGGCTGGCGCCTTCATCAACCCGCACGATCCGGAAGGGGTACCGAGCATCCAGGCCTTTTGCGTGCCGATCGTCTATGTCGATCGCGACCGGCGCGACCTCGTGAAGGATGGTTACGGCCTGACGATTACCACCGTGGTCGTGAAACCGCGATCACGCGGCGAAGTTCGTCTTGCCTCCGCCGATCCCGCAGCCCCGCCCCGGGTGTCGCCCAACCTGCTGAAGGATGATGCCGATATGCGCGAGATGATTGCGGCGCAACGCTTCTTTCTGAAGGCGTTCCGCCAGTCGCCGCTGGCGTCCAGAGTCGACAGGATAGCGTTGCCGCAAAGTCCTGATCTGTCCGACGAAGGGCTTCACACCCACTGCAAGGCCTTCGTCAAGACCAACTATCACCCGGCCGGCACCGCGCGCATGGGCCCGGATGGGGACCCGCTCGCGGTTCTGGATGCGCGGATGCGTGTGCGCGGGGTAAGGGGACTCAGGGTCTGCGACATGTCTGCGGTTCCTGACATCAATGCCGGCAACACCAATGCACCCGCCATGATGCTCGGAGACCGCTGTGCCGACATGATCATGGGCCGGATATAGAACTGCAGCGGAGCTCGCGTTGGACTCGATGCGAGGTACCGCGGCGTTCTCGCAACGGTCCTCGGCTCCTCGCGTCATTCCCCGGCCAGATCGCGGATGGCCCGCATGACAGCGGCAACGTGATCAGTGTCTTTTCCCGCGGCATGGGGATTGGCAAACCGCCCGCCGTCATTGTCGTAATACTGGCCTGAAGCCTTGGCGAATTCGTCCGACAGCGCGGCGCGGCGCAGGATGTCGGCGCCGATGCGCAGGTCGTTGCCTGCAACACCGAAACCTTCCTTCACCATCTTCGACGCCAGCAGCGAGCCGGGGTTCACCGCGACGAAGACCGGGCCATCGGGATGTTGCCGCGCCATTTCCTGCGTCCAGATCGTGATCGCCAGCTTGCTTTGCGCATAGGCACCCATGTGATCGAGCGCGACCTCGCCCCGCAGCGCGGCCAGATCGACCGGAGCTTGCGCAGCCGAGGACAGGTTCACCACACGACCATCCCGCGAAAGGCACGGAAGCAGGGCCTGCGTCAGCACATACGGCGCAATGGTATTGACCACGAAGCGCACATCCAGTCCTTCTGGCGTTCGCGTCTGCGATGTCTTGTAGACGCCCGCATTGTTGATGAGGACATCCAGCCTGTCATGGCGCGAAAGAATTGTCTTGGCCAGCGTACGCACCTCATCCAGCCGCGCAAGGTCGGCAAGGTAGGTTTCGGGGGTGCCGCCCAGCTCGCGCGCCACCGCTGCCAATTTGTCGGAGCTGCGTCCGTGCAAAAGGACATTGTGTCCCTCTGCAGCCAGCGTTCGAGCCGTCAGAAGTCCGATGCCGTCGGTTGCGCCGGTAATGAGAATGGTCTTGGCCCTGGTCATGATTGTTCCTCAGCGTTGGAGAATTCCGGTAGCAGCGCCTCGGCAAGGCGATGCATCGTGTCATCGATATCGGCGCCGCTGAAGCGAAGATTCAGCGCGACATGGTTGATGCCGAGGTCGCGCAGTTCGGCAAGATAGCGCTTGAGGAATACCGTGCCGGATTGGAAGCCCAGATGGATCGGCCGCGGCGGGGCATCCGGCTGCTCGACAAGATCTACATAGAGTGACTGCATCACCGGTTTGTCAGGCAGTCCGGCCTCGGCAATCCGACGACGATAGTCCGCAACCACAAGGCCCTGCGCGGCAGCATCGCGCGGATAGGTCATCCAGCCGTCGCCGTTCCGGGCCACCCACTCGGCCGATTGCTGACTGCCGCCGGTGATCAGCAGCGGCAAGCCACCGGCGGTCGGTTTCGGAAGCATGTCGATCCCGCCCGTCAGGATGCCTTGTGCTGTCTCTATACGGGGGTAGCTCTCGGCCATCGCGCGGATGTAGCCCACGCTGTCGCGAAACCGCGCGCCGCGATCGGGGAAGGACATGTTGAGCGCCGGGTATTCGTCGGGCCGGTCGCCCGAGGCGATGCCGAGCAGAAGCCGCCCGCCAGACAGCGCATCCGCCGAGGCGGCGGCCTTGGCCACATGCGCGGGATGGCGCAGCGGCAGCACCATACTGGCCACTCCAAGCGCGATATTGCGCGTCGCCATGGAGAGCGCGCCGAGATAGACAAAGGGATCGAAGACCTGCCCGGCGTCACCGAAAGACGGCACGTTGAACGGCACATCGCGCAGCCAGAGTGCCGAGAAACCCAAACTGTCGGCCAGTTGTGCGCGTTCGATGTGCCGCGTCAGATCCGGAACCGGGTCGTGGCCATGCGGGTCCAGCGGCACGACCAGCCCGACGCTCAGGCGCCCGGGCCGAAAGACCGTGTTGTAGGCGCGGTTCAGGGTCTGGAAGTTCCTCATCTCGACCTTCTCCAGCATGTCTTCTCTCCCGTCGCCTCTATTCCTCGATGGACGGCGCAACATCGAGCACGGAATAATGAACCATTTGGAAGGCTCCTTTCCTTGCGGTTGTCGAACCTGAACGTCAGAACCAGCTGACCGTTTCCGCCATGCTGCGACGGGTCTTCGGAAATTCGGGATCCTTGGCGCGGTAGCCGAAGGCGAACATCACCGCGGGTTTCCACTTGCCGGTGTCGATTTCGAAATGCTGCGCCAGCGTCTGGGTCGTACGCCCCATGTCGAAACCTTCGATCGGGCAGCTGTCGATGCCGATCAGGGCGCCCGCGGTCATCATGTTGGCCAGAACGATATAGGCCTGCTTGCCCGACCAATCGGTGATCTGACGATCCGTCGTAATGCCGTGGTCGGTGGTCTGGAACTTGCCATAGGCGCCGTTGAACATCTCGATCACCGGTTCGGGCAGCTTCTTGACCGTCCGGTAGTGATCCACAAGGTAGTCCGACCCAGCCGTCATCGTCTCAGCGGTACTGGCAAGTATGATGCCGAAATGGCTCGCCGTGCCCAACTGGCCGGCAGAACCATTCATGATGCCGTTCGCCCCCCAGGAGAACTCGCGGAACAATTCCCGCTTTTCCGGGGTCTGGATGATCAACACCTTGAAGGGCTCGTGCCCGAAGGACGTCGGCGACAGGCGCGCGGCCTCAAGGATCGTCTCGAAGGCACTCTCGTCGATCTTGCGCTCGGGGTCGAAGACCTTTGTGGCATGGCGGAAGTTGAAGGCGTCGATGATCTGGGCCTGGATGTTGGGAAGAATCTTGGTGATCGCGTTCATGGCTCATTCCATTGGTGCTGTGTTTCGCTGCCCAACAGATATCACTTGCAATTTTGAATTAAATCAGCAGCCTTAGGAGTTCAGTTTTCCGATTTTGGATATAATGGTGATGGACACTGACTGCTTGCGTCTGTTTGTTTTGGCAGCCGAACGGCTCAACATCAGCGACGCCGGACGCGCGCTTGGTCTGGCTCCGGCGGTCGCAAGTGCGCGTCTTGCAAAACTTGAAAACGAGCTAGGCGTCGAGCTTTTGCGCCGTACGACGCGCAAAGTTTCCCTATCGCTCGACGGATCGGATTTCCTGCCCTACGCCCGGGAAATCTTGGCGCAGGCGGATGCCGCGCGTGCCGCCTTGGGTGGTGCCGGGACGGATCTGAAGGGAACGCTGCGCTTCGCGGCTCCGAGCAGTTTCGCACAGCTCCACATCATGCCCCTGCTGCCCGAATTTCACGCGCGCTATCCCAATCTCACACTTGACCTGCGGCTCTCCGACACACGCTTCGACCTGATCGAAGGCAGTTTCGATCTTGCGCTCAGAAGCGCGCCGCTGACCGACAGCAGCCTGAAGGGGCGCAAGCTTTCCGACGACACTCGCATCCTTTGCGCATCGCCGGGCTATCTTGAAAGCCGTGGGACGCCTGTCTCGCCATTTGAACTGGCGCGTCATCAGTATATCGCCTGGAGCAACCTGGAGCCGCGTAGCCTGGTAAACGCGACGGGAGAGACCGCGGTGCTCGAGCCAGGTCAGATGACCTGCCGTGCCATCGTCGACGATGGCGATGCGCAGCGTGAGGCGACCATAGCCGGTGCCGGGATCTCGGTGAATTCACTCTGGAGCGTCGCCCACGAGATCAAGTCGGGCAGACTTGTTCGCATCCTTCCCGGCTGGCGACTGAACGAGCCCACAGTGCTTTGGCTCGTCTATCCGAAATCAAATGTTCTGACGCCGAAAACCCGCATTTTCATCGACTTCCTGATCGACCGGCTGGGAAATCGCCCGGACTGGTCCGCTTGAAAAGCACCGGCAGTCGCAGGCGCCCGCCCCAAGCGGCCCATTTCTGCCCCGCCGTGTGGCCCGTTCTTTAGGCCGCCGTCGACAACAGCGCTTGTCGAATTGCGTGACCTCTGCGCGCGCTGGATGTCCAAACATCCGCTGTCGTCCTATCTGCAAGTCCCGGCAAAGCCATTGCGCGAGTTGCGCGCCGTTTTAAGGACGGCGGACCCAGCCCGCCTGGATGGCGATTGGGGGTCAGTTCGACAACTGCTTTCCCGCCAGAATGAGACTGTGACATTTGACCGAAGGGTTCAGTTCAGGACCAGCCCGCATCAACGACCAGCGTTTGGTTGGTAATTGCGCTCGCGCAATCGGAGGCGAGCATCAACACCGGGGCTGCAACATTTTCGGGCTCGATGAAACGCTTCAGACACTGGCTTGCGAAAACAGTTGTTTCGAATTCCGGGGTCAGCCAATTCTCGATCTGTCGCTTGGTGCGCACAAAGCCCGGGAGTACACAGTTGACCCGAATACCCGACGGACCAAGCTCCCTAGCAAGCGAATGCGTCAAACCTTCGATTGCCGCCTTGGCGGTGACATACGCGGGAGCATTCGTCAGTCCGACGCGCCATGCAATGGAACTCATATTAATTATGGACCCTTCTTGCTTCTTGCGCATCGCCGGTATCACCGCCTGCGCCGCAAAGAAGTGATGATCAAGGTTGATCGCCATCCGCTCTCGCCAATAACCTGGCGTCACGTCCTCGATGCAATGGCGATCGTCATGTGCAGCGTTGTTAACCAGCACGTCGAAGGAACCAAAAATACCCGCCGCAGCATTAAAGCAGAGTTTCAACTGTTGGAGATCCACCAGATCGAGATCTTGAAAGGCGACATTTCCGCCCAGTTCTGCAGCGAGAGTCTGGCCGGCGGCTTTATCGCGATCAAAGAACACCACCTTGGCTCCTTGGCGCGAGAACGCAGCAACAATCGCTGCGCCAATTCCACTGGCGCCGCCCGTGACGGCAACGACTTTGCCGCATAAATCTGGATAAATTGCCTCGGTCATAGTCGTTGCTCAGTCGCTGGATCGAAGAGACACGCTTTCGTCATATCGACAGCAAAGGATACCGTATCCCCCTGCGATGGGGCTTCATCGGGTTCACAGGCAATCACTGCATCCGAGCCGCCGATCGTGACCATCAGGATCGTCTGCGACCCCGTTGGTTCCACCATATCCACCTTGGCCTGCATGATGACGGATTGTCCCCCCTTGCGCTCGGCACGCTGTTCGTGCGCGGGCGAAAAATGCTCGGGGCGCACACCGAGCACAACGTTCCGGTCCGGCGCCAGGTTGCTGAAGGTGCCGGAGGGCAAAGGCAAGACCGAGCCATCGCCGCCTGCGAGAACAAGTCCCGTTCCACTCTCACTTCGACTAACGCGTGCATCCAGAAAATTCATCGTCGGCGAGCCCATGAAGCTCGCGACGAACCGATTCACGGGCCGCTCATAGATCATCTTGGGCGTGTCATATTGCTGCAAGACACCCTTGTGCATGACAGCTATGCGAGACGCCAGGGTCATGGCTTCGATCTGGTCGTGGGTCACATACACGGTCGTTTTACCGACATTCTGGTGCAGCTTTTTGATCTCGGTTCGCATTTCAATACGAAGTTTTGCGTCAAGGTTGGAGAGCGGCTCATCGAAGAGGAAGAGCTTGGGATCGCGCACAAGCGCCCGCCCCATGGCAACGCGCTGCCGCTGACCACCTGAAAGCTGACTTGGCTTGCGATCGAGTAACGGTTCGATCTGCAGCAAGGCCGACACGCGATCAATCGCCTCCTGCTGCTGGGCTTTCGGAACATGACGGCTTTCCATGCCAAAGGTCATGTTCTCGCGAACGCTCATCGTTGGATAAAGCGCATAGCTTTGGAACACCATGGCAATATCGCGATCTTTTGGCGCCCGATCATTCACGAGAACGTCGTCAATGCGGATTTCGCCCGAGGTTACACTTTCCAGGCCGGCGATGATCGACAAGAGCGTGGATTTGCCACAGCCGGACGGGCCGACAAGCGCGACAAATTCACCGGACTCGGCCTCAAGATTTATATTTTTCAGAACCTCCACGCTGCCATAGCTTTTGCGCAGATCCTTGATCAGAAGAGATGACATTGTTTTCAACTTTCTATTTGACCGCGCCCTGGGTGAGGCCTCGGACGAAATACTTGCCCCCGACGAGATAGATGAAGAGCGGTGGAATGGCCGCCATGATCACGGCGGCCGCCTCGACATTGTAGTGACGCTCGCCGGTTCCAGAGCCGGAAAAGGCCACGATGGCGGAGGTGATCGGCTGGTTCGCACCCGATGTAAAAACGGTGCCGAATAGAAACTCGTTCCAGATCCCGGTAAACTGCCAGATCACGGAAACGATGATGATCGGCGGCGACAGCGGCAATATGATCCGGCGAAAAATGCGCCAGAACCCGGCACCGTCGATACGTGCCGCCTTGATCAGGTCGTCGGGGATATTGACGAAGTAGTTGCGGCAAAAGAGCGTGGTGAATGACAGTCCCTGAACTGTATGCACCAGAACCAGCCCCGATATTGTATTCGACAATCCCAGCTTCCCCAAAACGAACGCCCAAGGCAGCAACGTCATCTGGGCGGGCATGAACACACCGAGAGTTATGATACCGAACAGTGCATTGGATCCGCGAAACCGCCATTTCGACAGGACATAGCCGTTCACCAGCCCGATGGCCGTTGACAGAATGGTTGCCGGAACGGCCATCATCAGCGAATTCTTGAAGAAACGAGATACGCCTTCACAGGTGCCTCCGATGCAGAAAGTGCTCCAGGCTTCACCCCAATATTGCAGGGAGACATCGTGGGGCCAGGCGATGAATCCGCTCCGCACGATTTCATCCAAGGGGCGCAATGTGTTGATCAGGATGATCACGAGAGGAACGAGATAGCCCAGGGCAAATATTGTCAGGGCCATATAGACGGAGGTCTTAGACAGCATGCGCTGCCGGGAGCTTCCGGTTGAAAGAGGATCGAAATCGCGATGGGGTACGGCGTCAGCCATGATGGGCTCCTTCTCTGCTCCGGCGCCATGCGGTGTAGGCAGTATAGGGAACGAGCACTGTTGCGAGTGCCATAAGGATCATAACTGCTGCGGCGGCGCCTTGGGCAATCTGGCCACGCTGGAACATCAGGTCGTATACGACGATGGCCGGCACTGTAGTGGCAACACCTGGGCCACCCTGTGTGAGGGCGACCACAAGGTCGTAGGTTTTTATCGCAAACTGCAACAGAACCACCGCGACGGCCAGGAATATCGGCCAGATCACCGGCAGGATCACACGCCGGTAGGTGCGCGGAAGCGAAGCACCGTCAATTTGAGCAGCCTTGATCAGATCTCCGTCCACTGAGCGCAAGCCGGCGAGGATGAGGGCCATCGCAAATCCCGAAGCATGCCATATCCCCGTGATTACGACGACGTAGATCGCGAGGTCGCGATTGGTGATCCAGTCGAATCGGGCAGCCGCCCAGCCCATGTCCTTCAGAGCCAGTTCCACACCGGTTTGCGGATGAAAGATCCAGCGCCAGACGGTACCGGTGACGATGAAGGATATCGCGAGCGGATAGAGATAAATGGTTCGCCACACGGACTCGAAACGGACGCGCTGGTCGATAAGGATTGCCAGAAGTGTCCCGATAACCATCGAACCGACGACGTAGAGCAAGCCGAAGAGGAAAAGGTTCTGATATGCCACCGTCCAGCGCTTATTCTGCCAAAGCGCTGCATATTCATGAAAGCCAGCAAACGTCGGGTCCGGTAGGACAGTTGACGTCGAAACGGATAGCCAAACTGTCCAGAGCGAAAACAGCACGACATAAGTCAGTGTTGCGAATACCGTCGGGATCAAGACGATCTGTGGCATATGGTCGGCCAGCCATCGGCCTCTGGCGCGCAGATCCCCAGCCTCTATTTGCGAGCGCATATTCTTTCCCAATCTTTCATGTCATATCGGGTGCCGCCTCATGGAACTCTTGCTCCATGAGGCGGTGATTTCCGCTATTTCTGGGCTTCGACAGCATCGGCTAACTGGTTTGCGGCCTGTTCAGGTGTGATGCTGGAATCCGCGACGAATTCGGTGATCACCTCCATCATGGCGCCGCGATACTTCTGCAGCACGGTCATGTTGTGAGCCATGGAGCGGACCAGCGTGCCCTCGGCCACAGAGGCTTTCAGATCAGACTGGCTTTTCTGCTGACACTGCGTGAAACCGCCGGTCGACAGGTCCACGTCAGTACGCGAGGGGATAGACCCCTTGGCTACGTTGAATGTGACCTGGAATTCCGGTGACATGATCGTCTTGGCCAGCAATTGCTGCCCTTCGATATAGTCGGGATCCTTCTGTTTGAAGAACACCACGGAATCCGCATTCAAAATGTACCCAGTGCCACCCCAGTTCACTGGAGTCTGGCTGCACAGGTAATCGACATCTTCCTTGTAGCCCGCCAGATTTGCGGATGCGACCGTCCAGTCCCCCATCAGGAAGAAAGCGGCATCGCCATCCATGGTCATCGCCATCGCTTGCTCCCATGAGCGACCATTGATGCCTGCATCCATGTAGCCAACCATTTTGCGCAACTGCGCAAAGGCATCGATCATCCCTTGGCTTCGCATGGCTTCGGTATCCGCTTCCTGGAAAGCCTTGCGATAAAGGTCGATATCCAGACCATAGACGACGCTGTCGAATGTCGTGGTATCGGCCCAATCTGCGGCACCATGAGCGATACAGATCTTTCCGGCTGCCGCGATCTTGTCGCAAGCGGCATTGAATTCATCCCAGGTCTTGGGAACGGAAATACCCAAGTCGCCGAGGATTTTTTTCGAGCTGTAAAGCCAGTTCACCCGGTGGATGTTCATCGGGGCGGCAACCCAGTGGCCGGTCGGCTTCATCACAGAGAGCAGTTCCGGTGCCACCACCGCGTCCCAACCTTCGGCGGTAGCCAGATCATCCAAATTGGCTGTCTGTCCAGTCTGGTTCCATTCGATGATTTCGGGGCCCTTGAGCTGTACTGCCGCCGGCGCATTGCCCGCAACGACGTCAGAGCGAAGCTTGGCCAGGGTGTTGGACGTGTGACCGGAAATTGCAGTCTGTTCCCACTTGCCGCCGGCCGCCTCGAACATTTCGCCGAGCTTGGCGATTGCCGCAGCTTCCGATCCCTGCGCCCACTGATGCATCATGTTGGTTTTCGGCTGCGCATGCAGCGCCACTGCGCTCGTACTGAAAGCCAAAGCAGCGATCGCTGCCGTCCTTAGATTCTGTCTGGTCTTTTCCATAATGGACTCCTCCCGTTGATGATGGACAATAGAATTCACGTCGATCAGCGAAGCTGCTCGTGAACTGTACTGGCTGTAATGATTATCTTGTGGTCCGTTAGCCGGACGTTTGTGGAGTATTCAGATCGTGATACCTCCATCAATGTTAATCGTTTGGCCGTTGACGAAGCTCGCCTCATCCGAGGCGAGGAAGGCACACAAGGCGGCAATTTCCTCTGGTGTTCCGAGACGCCCCGCCGGTTGACGGTCAAGAAACAGTTTTTCCGCCGCGGCCATGCCTCCCACGCTGTCCGCCAGATCAGCCATGCGACTACGCAGTGATGGGCTATCTACAGTGCCAGGACAGATCGCGTTGAAGCGGATGTTCTCGCGCAGGTAGTCCGCTGCGCAGGCCTTTGTCAGGCCGATAACGCCGCCCTTTGCGGCACCATAGGCCGCGCGCCTGGGGAAGCCTTTGATTGAGGAGGCGACAGAGGCAATCGTGATGACGCTGCCACCATGGTTTTTCATTTTCGGAATGACAGCCTTCAGGGCGATGTAGGCACTGTCGAGGGTGATATTGAGACTGCGACGCCAGTCTTCCGGGCCGCATTCCTCGATCGTTCCTTGATGCACAAAGCCAACGGCGTGGACCAGGATGTCGATCCGCTGGAAGGACGCAACCCAATTGCCAAACGCCTCCGAATTTGTTGCATCCAGAACGGTCGTCCTTGCCGCAGTCAGGTCTGCCAGTGCTGAGGCGCTCAGATCGCAAGCACTCACATCTGCACCGTCCCGGGCCAGGCGTTCGGCGACGGCGCGTCCGATTCCCTGTCCCGCGGCAGTCACCAGCGCAACCTTCCCTGCCAGGGGCCCCTTTGCATTAGTGGTTGTCACGGGGAATACCTCTCGTCTGTGCGATATGCTGGTATTTGACCGCCGGCTTCAGGACCATGCCCTGGTCGAACTGATCCACCATTCCACGTTGAATTTCCTGCCACGGCGTCTGGTGTTGAGGATAGGCAAAGCCGCCTTCCGCCAACAGGGCGGCTCGCCGTTCCGCAATTTCTTCCTCCGAAAGACGGACATTGACCGTTGCAAGCTTCAGATCTACGCGAACGATGTCGTCGGTGCGCAAGAGCGCCAAGCCGCCCATGACCGCCGCTTCCGGGCTGGCATTGAGAATCGAAGGGGATCCGGATGTTCCGGACTGTCGTCCGTCTCCAATGCACGGCATTGCTGTTACGCCGCGCTGTATCAGCGCACCAGGCGGCTGCATGTTGACCACTTCGGCACCGCCGGGGTAGCCAACGGGACCTGTTCCGCGGATTACGAGAATACAGTTCTCATCGATGCGGAGTGCCGGATCATCGATGCGGGCATGGTAATCTTCAGGGCCATCGAACACGATCGCTCGCCCTTCAAAGGCCTCAGGATCTTCGGGATTGCACAGGTAGCGGTTGCGAAACTCGTCGGAAATAACGCTGGTCTTCATAATCGCGGTGTCGAATAAATTGCCCTTGAGCGCGAGAAATCCGGCACTTTCCTTGAGCGGTTCGCCAAAAGGTCTGATCACTTCGGTGTTCAGCACCCTGGCGTCGGCATAAGCCTGTTTCACCGTTTCGCCCGTGACCGTCATGGCGTCGGGATGCGGCAAAGCGCCAGCTTTGAGCAGCTCTGCCATCACGCCTGGCACACCACCCGCGCGATGAAAATCCTCCCCGAGATACCTCCCCGCCGGCTGCATGTCGACGAGCAACGGGATATGATGGCCGACGTCCTGCCAGTCCTTGTTGTTGAGGTCCAATCCGAGATGCTTCGCAATGGCGATCAGGTGGATCGGCGCATTTGTTGACCCGCCTATCGCTGAGTTCAGCACAATGGCGTTCTCAAAGGATTCCCGCGTCATGATGTCGGACGGCTTCCTGTCGGCAAAAACCATTTCGACGATACGGCCGCCGGTTTCATAGGAGATCTGGCCGCGCTCGCGGTAAGGAGCAGGGATAGCTGCCGATCCAGGCAACTGCATACCAAGCGCTTCGGCAAGCGCGTTCATTGTGCTGGCTGTACCCATCGTATTGCAGTAGCCCACAGATGGTGCAGAGGCCGCCGCGACATCCATAAACTCGGCATAGTCAATATGGCCAGCCGCCAGGTTCTGGCGCGCTTCCCAGATTGCAGTTCCCGAACCGGCTCGTTTTCCCTTGTGCCATCCATTCAGCATGGGCCCCACGGACAAGGCAATCGCCGGTATGTTAACAGTGGCCGCCGCCATAAGCATCGCCGGAGTGGTCTTGTCGCAGCCAATCGTCAGCACAACCCCATCAATGGGGTAGCCGAAAAGCGTTTCGACAAGCCCGAGATAGGCAAGGTTCCGGTCAAGTGCCGCCGTTGGTCGCTTGCCGGTTTCCTGAATAGGGTGGACGGGGAATTCGAAGCATATGCCACCTGCTGCGACAATTCCTTCCCGTACGCGCTTTGCCAATTCGATATGATGCCGGTTGCAGGGCGAAAGATCCGAGCCTGTCTGGGCGATGCCGATGATTGGTTTGCCCGACTGCAATTCGCTGCGGGTGATGCCGAAATTCAAATAGCGCTCGATATAGAGAGCCGTCATCCCGGGATTGTCGGGATTGTCAAACCAGCTTTGCGAACGGAGCTTCATCGGGCAGTCCTAATATGTGGCTCGACCACCGGACAGGTCGAAGGCTGCCCCTGTGGTGAAAGAGTTTTCAGCGGATGCCATCCAAAGGATCATGCTCGCGATTTCGTCGACGCTGACAAAACGTCCACGCGGAATTTTCGACAGCATGAAGTCAATAAACTCCTGGCTGACCTGATCGAGGATACGGGTCTTCGCCGTGGCGGGTGTGACACAGTTCACGGCGATGTCGTGGCCGGCCAATTCTTTCCCGAGCGACTTCGTCATGGCAATGACCGCTGCCTTCGACGCGGAATAGGCCGAGGCATTCGGGTTGCCCTCCTTACCAGCGATCGACGCGACGTTGACGATACGCCCATAATTGCGCGCCATCATGCCGGGGGTGACGGCTTTGCAACACAGCAAGGTGCCCTCAACATTGACCTTTTGCACTTGGCGCCACTTGTCCAAGGGGTATTCGACAAGCGAACTCGTCGGCCCGGCAATTCCAGCACTGTTGACAAGGATATCAACTTTGCCGAACGCTTTTTCTGTCTGCCCCATCGCGGCCTCGACACTGTTTTGGTCGCTGACATCAACCTGAACCAGCATCCGCTGTGCCTCGGGGATGGCCACAATCTTCGTCTCGAGTGCGCCAACATCCATGTCCCAGATAGCCACGCGGGCACCGGACCTGGCCATGCGCTCGGCCACTGCCGCACCAATTCCGTTGGCGCCGCCAGTAACCACCGCGACCATGTCGGAATAATCGTAGCTGTTCATTTGATCACCTCTTCCATCGGAACAACCACCTGATGCTGGGTGCCAAGCCCGCCAATCCCCAGAGAAACCCTGTCGCCCGGGTTGAGAAATCTCGGCGGCTTCATGCCCGCACCGACGCCCGGCGGGGTTCCCGTGCAGATGAGATCGCCCGGTTCCAGCTGGCAGAACTCGCTCATGTAGGAGACGATGGTCGCCACGTCGAAAATCATCTTCGCGGTCGTGCCTCGTTGCATTCTGTCGCCGTTGACGTCCAGCCACATGTCAAGGGCTTGAACATCGTCCAGTTCATCTACCGTCACCAGCCAGGGGCCTGTCGGGCAGAAATTCGGGAAGCTCTTTCCCTTCACCCACTGTCCGCCACGCTCCATTTGCCATGCGCGCTCGGAGACATCATTGACCAGCACGAAGCCGGCCACATGATCCATGGCGGTCTCGCGGCCAATATTCAGGGTTGGCTTGCCGATGACGATGCCCAGCTCGACCTCCCAATCGAGCTTGGTCATCTTTGGTGAAAACAGGATTGGATCTTCAGGGCCACAAAAGGTCCCGGAGGACTTGTTGAACAGAATGGGCTCCAATGGTACCGGGAGGCCCGCTTCGGCGGCATGGTCGGAATAGTTCAGCCCGATGCACCAGATGTTGGGCGGCTGCGACATTGGTGGGGCAAGACGAAGGCCCTCGGTTGCCACGATCGGTAGCGTCGTCAGATCTGCCGCACGCAAAAGGCTGATCAGATCGGGGGACAATGTCTTCGGTCCAAAGTCCTCGACAAGAGAGGATACATCCCGCGCTTGTCCGTCACTGTCCATGACGCATGGAATTTTCTTTCCGAGGCGTTCGCCATAACGCAGGAGCTTCACTTGCTATATCCTTCTGATTGTCTTGCCCACCAGGTATTGGCCAAGGGCTTGCCAGCAACAAATGCTGCCCCCCCCAGCTCATCGCCGATCCGCAGGCATTCATTCCATTTCGCCATTCGTTCAGAACGCGTGAACGAACCCACCTTCAATTGTCCGGCATTCAGCCCAACGGCGAGATGGCAGATCGAGACATCTTCGGTTTCACCCGAGCGCGCAGAAACGATGGTCCGGTAATTGTGGGCCTTGGCGGCGGCAAGGCAGGCCAGGGATTCCGAAACCGTTCCGGCCTGATTGACCTTGATAAGAACAGCGTTGCAGGCCCCCGCCTTCTCCGCTGCTGCAACAAGGTCGGCGTTGGTCACGAGATAATCGTCACCGATGATCTGGACCTTGCCGCCGAACTCGCGGGTGAATGCTGTCATGCCCTCAATGTCGTCTTCGGCGAGCGGATCCTCGATCGAGGCGATCGGGTAATCCTTGATCCAGCGCCCGAGCAGATCGATGATCTGATCGCGATCGAGTTCGCGCTCTTCAAGCGCTAGGCGATAACGGCCCTTGGAGCCAAACTCCGAGGCAGCGATATCGAGTGAAATGACCACGCGCTCGCCCGGGGTCTCGCCAGCGGCTTCGATGGCGCGCACCAGTGTTTCAAGTGCCTGCTCATTGCTGTCAAAGACTGGCCACCATCCTCCTTCATCGGCGACCCCGACGGAATGCCCCTTGGCCTTCATGAGGGAACCGGCCGCACGGTAGATTTCTGATGTCACCTCGAGCACTTCGTCGAAGCTGGCAGCACCGGGGACCATGACCATGAAGTCCTGCACATCGACCCGTCGGCCGGCATGGGCGCCGCCGCCGAAAATCTGGATCTCCGGAAGAGGTAGCGTTGGCGTCTCATCCGTCAGGTCGGCGACATGCCGCCATAGGGGGACGGCTTTTGCGGCTGCAGCCGCATGAAGAACGGCAAGTGACGTCGCAACCATGGCGTTCCCGCCCAGTTTCGATTTCAGTGGGGTTCCGTCCAGCGCAATCAACGCCGCATCGACTGCGGCCTGATCGTTGGCATCCATGTCTTTGAGAAGTGGCGCGATGTGGTCGTTGACGTTTGCGACCGCCCTTCTCACGTCCATTCCTTGCAGGCCAGTACCACCATCGCGGAGGTCGAGCGCCTCGCGCGTTCCACGCGAAGCACCGGCTGGCGCTATTGCCCGGCCGCTCACTCCGGATGCGGTCTTGACCTCGACCTCAACCGTGGGATTGCCGCGACTGTCCCAAACTCTGCGAGCACGAAGCCCGGTTATCGCCGAAGCGTTCATTCTCTGGTCCTCATTGCAATCTGTTCAATAATTCGGAAAGCGTCGCCGGCGGCTGCTCAATCAAGGGAACGGCTTGCCCACGCACGTCTGCCTGTTCCGAAAGGGCAAGATATTCTACCGGCGATTTTCCATCGACCCGCGCCAGCATCAGGGGGGGTAGCAGGGCTGCAAGCCTTTCCTCAAAAGCGCCTGCGGATTCCCAGCGTATCCAACCCTTGTAGGCGCGCCACATATCCAATACGGCCTGTCGGAGAGGACCTCGGATCTCGGGCACATGGCAGGACTTCAAAAGCAGATGGTTCATACAGAAGGCGACGTCGAAGACCGGATCACCCATTGTGGCGCATTCGGCATCCAGAATGATCGGCTGTTGGTTTCGCCAAAGGATATTCTTGGGACTGACGTCACCATGAACCAGCGCAATCCCGGCAGACTTCTGCTGGTCCGCCAGCGCGATCAAATTTTTGGCGAGGCTTGGATATTGCTCAGCTGTGAAGCGCAGATAAGGCTCCAGACGCAAAGCATCGAAATCCTTGGCATTGGCAAAGGGTGAACGATCGAAGTCCGGCGCAGTTGAGGCTGCATGGATGCGACCGAGCGTATCAGCCACAGAAACCGCTTCGCCTGCGACTGACTTGCCCTGCAAGAGGGCGGCCTTCCATAAATAGACGTCGCTGCCATCGATAAATTCCATGGCAAAGCCATTCTCGGTGTCAGACCAGCCATAGAGCGCCGGGGCCGAACCTGGCACGACTGTCCCGGCGAACTTCAGCCAGGCGTATTCGGCACGCCCCCGATGGAGGGGTGCAAACCAGTCCGCACGGACCTTGAGTTTCGCCAACGCGAACTTGGCGCAAATTGTACGTTCGCCGAATGTCACCGCTGCAATGTCGGATGCCACACCACCGGTCAGACGACGCACCGCCACGACTTCTGACGGGCTAATCAGGCCAAGATCAAGTAGAAGCGCCTGACAATGACGTTCGAATTCAGAGATCACACTCAACTCCAACAAGCAAATGTTCACGTGAACTGTGCACGTGAACATTTATCAACATCAGCATTGACATGTCAATCCGTTCAGCGAAGAATCCTGAAGACAAACTATCGAACCCGAGAGAATGCCCAGTGCGCGCCACGATCAAGTCCATCGCAAGAGACCTGAACATTTCCCACATGACGGTCTCGCGCGCCTTGAATGGCAGTCCCAATGTCAGTGAAGAAACGCGA
The DNA here is from genome assembly GCF_029623935.1 of Shinella sp. 838. Classification (NCBI taxonomy): domain Bacteria; kingdom Pseudomonadati; phylum Pseudomonadota; class Alphaproteobacteria; order Hyphomicrobiales; family Rhizobiaceae; genus Shinella; species Shinella sp. 838. The sequence goes on along the minus strand of NZ_JARSBQ010000012.1, from coordinate 111,442 downwards.
AGGGTCATTCTCGCGCGCGCGCGCGAGCTGGGCTACGTCAAAAGTTCGGCCGCCAATACGATGCGCGGAGATCGGACAGCCATTGTCGGGTTGCTGCTCCCCAATATTATCAACGAATTCTATGCGCAGTTCGCCAATACGCTTGCCCTGCTTTGTGCCGAGCATGGACTCGACGTCGTGATCCATCTGACCAGCGACGACAGTGAAAAGGAGCACCAGGCACTCCTGAGACTTCAGGGCTTGCAGGCGGCGGCCGTGATCATGGTACCTACATCCCAGGCCGGTCTGGGCGATTTTCCCATTCCGCAATCGATGATGATCATTGACCTGATCCGCACCAGGGAACACCCACAACCAAGCGACCAACTATTGTTGGATGATGGCCCATCCATCGAGGCGGCGGTCGATCGCCTGGTCGCCACCGGCCGGAGGAATATCGGCTTTATCGGGGCCGACGCTTCTCTGTCATCCGGACGCGGGCGCTTTGCCGCATTCCGGTCAGCACTGCAGCGCAACGGCGTGGAGGTCGATAGGCGGTTGGTGCGCACCGGACAGCCGAGTTTCAACATGGGCCATGACAATGCCGTGTCCCTGCTGGACAGCGCAGTCCCGCCTGGGGCGCTTGTTTGTGGCGGCTTCGAAATCTCAAATGGAGCACTTGAAGCCTGCCTCGAGCTTGGCATGCAATTTCCCGAAGGAATGGCGTTTGTAGGCTATGGTGATCCACCCGCCTATAAATGGATCGCCGGCGGCATCACGACCATCAGCCTTTCGACCGATGATATAGCGCAGCGCGCCGTCGCCATGATCCTGGATTCGGCTGATGAGCGATCTCACTCAACCGGTCGCTCCCCCACAGCGTTGATCGTGCGAAAGTCGGCATGAGCGGGCCTAACGGCCCTGAGCACTTTGCGCCCAAGGCCGCTGGGCGCCTCAGGCTGTGGCGTGACGTCGTTTGCGAATCCAACGGACTACCGGGATCAGGCAGAGCAGCAGCGTTGCCAATCCAAGGCCTGCGGAAATCGGCCGTTCGAAGAAGCCCAGCAGATTGCCATCGGCCTTGATCATCGAGGTAATAAAGTATTTCTCAATCATCGGTCCCAGCACCAGGCCCAAAATAGCGGGGGCTAGGGGAATTTCGTTTTCCTCCATCAGGAAGCCGAGGACACCGAAACCCAGCATGATAATGATACCTGCAGCAGAGTTGTTGGTTGAATACGCGCCAACAATGCAAAAGACCAGAATGATCGGCATCAAGATGCGCTGAGGCGCTGCCAGCAAACGCCCTGCTGCGTGGATCGCAACCCAGCCGATTGGCAGCATCAGCAGATTGGCCAGCGCGAAAACCATGAATATGGCGTAGATCATCTCTGGTTGCTGGATGAACACCATCGGTCCGGGATTGAGCCCTTTGACGTACATCACGCCGATCACAATGGCGGTAATGGTATCGCCGGGAATGCCGAACACCAAAGCCGGTATCCAAGCGCCGGAGACCGCCGCATTGTTAGAAGCGCCAGCTTCAACGAGGCCTTCAACGTGCCCCGTGCCAAACCGTTCGGGCGTACGCGAAAACTTCTTGGAAATCGCATAGGAGATCCACGCTGCTATATCGGCCCCAGCCCCTGGCAGCGCGCCGATAATGGTGCCGACACCCGCGCCCCGGAATGCCTGCTTTGGATATCTCCGGAAATTGGCCAGTTGCGGACTGAAAATCGGCCCTTTCACATGTGCAATGCGGGCTTCTGCCGCGTTCTTCGTGTACGAGCGCATAATTTCGGAAATGGCGAAAAGGCCGATCATCGCGGGAATGAACTGCAGCCCTGCCAGAAGTTCGACCGAGCCGAAGGTATACCGCGACGCGCCGGACGGATTGTCCTGCCCGACGAGCGAGGCGGCAAGGCCGATGAAAAGGGATACCAGCCCGCGCATCGGCGACCCGGACGAAACGAAGACCGCGCTCGAAAGGCCCAGCAGTACCAGCCAGAAATACTCGAAAGACGAGAATTTCAGCGCAATCTCTGCCAACTGCGGCGCCAGCAAGCTGAGGGCTATGGCACCAACAATTCCTCCGAATGCTGAAAAGAATAGGCAGGCACCGAGGACCTCGTTCGCGCGCCCAGCCCTGCTCAGTCGGTGGGCATCTTCGACATAAGCGGCCGATGCGGGAGTGCCCGGCATACGCATCAGCGTCCCGGATATGTCGCCCGCAAAAATCGCCATTCCCGTGGCAGCGACGATTGATGCTATCGCCGGAACTGGGTCCATGAAAAAGGTGACGGGAACGAGCAGCGCGGTTGCCATGGTTGCAGTCAATCCGGGGATCGCACCGACGAACATGCCGAAACATCCGGCAAGAAACACAGTCAACAGGACGTCCGGCTGAAATACTATCTTCAAGGCTTCGATGAGCATCGAGCTCTCCCGATCAGAATGAGGGCTTCACCACAGGAGATTCTCGACTGCGCCGCGCGGTAGCGGGATGAGCAGGAGGTGGCTGAAGGCAAAGTAGATGACAAGGGCTGCCGTCAGCGAGGCGCCGACAGCCAGCGGAAGCTTTACGCCGCCGAAGAACATAAAGATGAAAAGGATTGCAACAGCCGAAACGATGAAGCCAAGTGATGGCGCAGCAAGAATGAAGAAGACGATAGAAGCAAGAACGCCCAGCACACCTAAGGCAAGCCGATGACGTACCCATTCGTCGATGGCCCCGATCAGGAAGCTGCTCCGCTTGGCCCAGCCTTTGGCAATCAGCAACAGGCCGAGTGTCAAACCGCAGACACCAAGAAGCCGGGGAAAAGTGCCGGCACCATAAGCCTGTCCCGGCAATTCGGGATAGCTGAACGAGGAGCCCAGCAATAGCCCCCCCACGATCAGCACGATTATCCCGATAGTCAACTCGCTCGCCTTCACACTGTGCCCCCCTATATGCATGCAGATTGCCCGGGCAGGGCTGGCTACCCGGGCATTGACAATTACTTGGTCAAGCCAGCCGCCTTCATCACTTCGCCAAAGGTGACGTCCGATTTAGCGACGAAGTTAGTGGCGTCGTCGCCTGCGCGCCATACAACGCCAAGTCCACGACCCTTCATGAAGTCCTGGTATTCCGGGCTTTCGTATGCCTTCTCAACTGCCGCCGAGAGCTTTTCGCGAACATCTGCTGGCAGGCCCTTGGGTGCAAAAACGCCGCGCCAGGCGCCAAGAGTCCAGTCGATACCAGTTGCCTCCTTCAGGGTTGGTACGTCAGGATAAAGCGGATGGCGCTCATCACTCATCGTTGCCAGCGGGATAATTCGGCCTGCCTCAATCATCGAGCGACCTTCAGGTAGCGATGCGGTTACGATACTGATCCCTCCAGCAACCATTTCGGTGATCGCAGAAGCCGACCCTTCACTTGGAACCCACTTCACATGCCCCGCGTCAAGGTCATTGGCAACCATCCAGCCCGCCTCAGCCACATGCCAGATCCCGCCTTGAGCGGTACCGGACGCCGAAAATGTTCCGGCCGGCTGGGACTTGATAGCATCGTTGAGCGACTTGATATCTTTGTATTTAGAATCAGCCGATACCATCACACCGGCGGCGTCCTGATTGACGATACCAATAATGTCGTAGTCCTTGTAGCTGAGGTCAGTAAGTCCCTGCCAATGCATCATCGTGATTTCTACTGTGGCAAGTCCGATCGTGTAACCGTCCGGATCGGCCGCTGAGATTGCAGAGTGGCCGACCACGCCCGAACCGCCCGTTCTGTTGACGACATTTACCGGTTGACCAAGATCTTCCTGCAGGACTGAAGCAATGATCCGCGCCACAGCGTCGCTGCCGCCGCCCGCACCCCATGGAACGATCATCTGGATTGGTCTCTCCGGGTAGTCCGCCGCGTAGGCAGCCCCGCCAAATCCTGCCGCTACTACCAAAGCACTCGCGGCCATAAATTTCTTATAAGTCATAGTCTCCACTCCCTTTTATTGATGTAAGGAACCACTCGTCGCCAATTGCGGCCTTCAGCAGCTTCCAGTGACAATTCACGATCGTTTTTCTGCATCTACGTTCACGTGAACATAGCGACTGATAGTTGTCAAGAGCCCTCATGGGCGAGAGTCCTGTCTACTGTGCAGGTGGAGCCCACACGCAGTCGATTTGATCGCTTCATAGGCCGGATGCCCCATCTTCCGCCAACGCTCAAGGGCTTGCGCCAAGCCGCAGCGAGCCTGAGTTCCGGCCATATGATGGAAGCGTGTCCGTCCCAGCTGGCAAAGGCATTGTTGACGAAGCGAACTGGCAACAGGTTAGGGGCCGCAATATCGTGTTCCGTAGGTAGAGGCCTTTCTTCGTCCGGTAAACGTAGATGTACGTTGCGTTCGCTCCAGACTCGCAGTGCCGGCGCGGTCAGCCGTGTGTGTGTCTTTCGAGCGAAGAAGGGATGCTGCCCAAGCCCGTAGGTAAGGGGTTTTCACCTTTGTGGCGCACCGATAATTCAAGAGTCACGCCGTTTTCGGCAGGCGATGCGGTCTGCCAGGCACTGTAGTCACCAAGAGACTCCGGGCTGGGTAGATGCCTGCGTAACAACGTCACCGAAGCGTGATCAGCCTTTGCGATATCCCATTGAATGACCCGCAGAATGCTGAACATCGGGCAGCGGGCCCTTCGGTCAATCCGCTTGCTCGGCGTCTATCCGCATCGTTATGGAAATCTCATCGCCCTGGTCCAGCACCCGCATTTGTCCGGGGACCGCAAGCCCGGCATGGGCCGCGCCCGGGAAATGCGTGACCGGTTCCAGACAGAATGCCTGAAACGCCGTGGCAACATAGGCGTGGATAAGGTCGCAAACACCGGTGACGTTGACCACGAGCCCCGCCGAGGGCCTAATGATCCGGGCTTTGCCGTCCCATCCGGAAAAACTCCCGTTGAAGCCCGCGTCAGCATGGCTGAATCGCCGTTCGCCCGCCTTGGCGCGATGACCCTCGCCGAGATGGGTCTTTCCCATCACATATTCCCCATTGGCCATAAACCTGGCTGTATCCTGGCTGTCAGGGGCGTGGAACCACGGGTGGAGGCCGACGCCGGCAGGCATGGGTTCGGGATGGCCATGGTGATAGTGCAAGCGCACCGATAGCCCTTCTACGTCCAGTCGAATATCCTGTCCCGCAACCCCAAGCGGGTCGCCATCCACATCGTAGATCGTGGTTTTCATCATTACAGACGCGGGGCCTGTCCGCTCACAGCTCCAGACCGCCCGCCATCCCGTTCCGTGATGGGCGATCCCTTCCGGCGGCCAGTTGCGCGCAAACTCGGCACGCCCTCGGCCGAGCGGCAGCCAAGCCTGCGGCAGGCGATTGGCGAAAGGCACCATCGGAAAGCAGCCAAAATGCGCCATTCCATGTGGCGATCTGCCGCCCGGCGGCTCGGCAAGAAGAAGGTCGATCCAGCCCTCTGCACCCAAGACCTGCAAGCCAGCGATCAGCCCTCCGGCTTCGGGCCTCAACTCGGCGCGGTAACCGCCATTTTCCAGCACAAGCGTCATGGTTTCAGTCTGAAGCGATGTTCGGCCTGGCCGGTGATTTCGAGGTTTGCGGAGTAGGTGCGGCCATCAACCTCAGCCGGAGCATCAAGCCCAACGGATGCCGAGGTCACATAGAGCGTGCGCAGGTCAGGCCCACCGAAAGCCGGACAGCTAGCGTTCGCTGCGGGCAGCGATATTTGCGCCAGAAGCCGTCCTTGCGGATCATAGCGGTCTACCCTTGCCGCACCCCAAAGGGCGACCCAAAGGCACCCCTCGGAATCAATGACCGCGCCGTCGGGCAAGAGCTTTTCGGCGGTCATGTCGACAAAAGGAACGGGGTCGGATCTCGGCCAGCCCGCGCTGTCCAGTTCCACCCGCCAGATCATATGCTTGGTCGTATCGGTGAAACAGGCGAACGTGCCCATGGGCGCAAAGCAGATAGCGTTGGGAACGGTAATTTTGTTGAATAGCTCTGTCAGACGGCCCTCGGCAAAGCGGTAAATAGCGCCAGCAGCAGCTTCTCCCTTCAAGCCGATCGTGCTGATCCAGAACCCTCCAAAAGGATCGCAACGTCCGTCGTTGGAACGTGTCGGTACGGTCGAGCCCGGAAAGTCTGCCAGCGGCGTGCTGATACGATGTTCAACATCATACAGAACAAGGCCCGAAGCGGTGGCCACTACCAGCCTGTCATGGTCAACCACTGCGGCGGCGGATACGAATTCAGAGAAGTCCCATGCCTCGCATTGGTCGCCTTTGCGCGACAAAAGCCGGTTTGACAGGATGTCGAACCAAAACGGTGCCTGACGGTCGGGGTGCCAGAAAATCCCCTCGCCGAGACTGCAGACCCGGTCATCGAAAAACTGTGCTCTGTTCATGGGCATTTACTTTAGCCGCAGGCCAGTGGCCGGATCGAAATAGAGCGCTGCGGCCGGGTCGATACCGATTGTGATCGTGCCGCCTTCGGGGCGCGACTTGCCACGCAACTCGATGCAATAGGGCTCTGCCTCATGCCCTACACCCGCATAGGCAAACGAGACGCCGCCCAGATTCTCGACAACATCAACCTGCACGGAGATTCGCACGGGACCATTGTTATCAAACTGTTCAGGACGGACGCCGACCAGCACTTCCGCCCCGGCGGGCACAGATTTCGAAATGGAGGCAGCAAAGACCGCATCCGCGAAATCGACAAGACGCAGGAGGCCGTCGGCTTCTGCCCTGGCCCTGAACAGGTTCATCCGGGGGGAGCCGATGAACTGCGCGACGAACAGGTTCACCGGGTCTTCATAAAGCGCAATCGGCGTGCCGACTTGCTCGACCCGCCCATCGCGAAGGACCACGATCTTGTCTGCCAAGGTCATCGCCTCGACCTGATCATGCGTCACGTAAATCATCGTCGCCGCAAGTTCCTTGTGCAACCGCGCGATTTCAAGTCGCATCTGGACCCGCAACTCGGCGTCTAGGTTCGATAGAGGCTCGTCAAACAGAAAAACCTCCGGTTGCCGAACGATGGCGCGGCCAATAGCGACGCGTTGGCGTTGGCCGCCGGAAAGCGCCTTGGGCTTGCGATCGAGATAGGTGTCGAGTTTCAAGACCTTGGCCGCGTCCGCGACCTTCGTCTTGATTTCAGCGGCGTTCATACCACCCATTTTGAGCCCGAAGCTCATGTTCTCACGCACGGTCATGTGGGGGTAAAGCGCGTAGGTCTGGAACACCATCGCCACGCCGCGCTTTGCCGGGTCAATATGCGTCACATCGCGGGTGCCGATGGCGATAGTTCCGGCGCTCGTTCCCTCAAGCCCCGCGATCATTCGCAAAAGGGTGGATTTGCCACAGCCCGACGGGCCGACAAAAACAACGAACTCGCCTTTCTCAATCTCAAGATCGACGCCATGGATCACCTCCAACCCGCCGTATTTCTTGACGACTTTAGACAGTGCTACCTTGCTCATACCTCGTCCTTTTCTGCACCAAGTGCCCCGAGCCGCGCCACCATGCCTTGGTCAGCGAGGATTTCGGCTCCGCTAATCGCGGCCGAAGCGTCCGAGAGCAAAAAGGCTGCGACCTGGCCCACCTGATCGACCGTGTTCACTTGGCCGGTCGCGTGCCAGCTGTTGAACGTCTTGGCGATTGCGGGATCCCGGGCAACGTTGGCGACATGCTCAGTCAGGGTCAATCCGGGGCAAAGCGCATTGACGCGGATGCCATGTCGCCCCAGACTCCAGGCCATGGCGCGCGTCATGGCGACGATACCGCCCTTGGTGCCAGCATATGCCTCATAGCCGACATCGCTGGCGCGGGCGTGATTTGAGGCGATGTTAACGATCGCCCCGCCAAGTCGATCCTTGACCATGATGCGGGCAGCTGCCTGGCTCCCGATCAGCACCGACCGCTGGTTCACTTGCCAGAGCAAGTCCCATTCCGCGACATCTGCGCCTAAAAAGTCGGGCGCCCGCGTGATCCCGGCATTGTTGACCAGCCCGTCCAGCCGACCGAAGTCACTGCGAACACGATCGATAGTTGCTGCAAAGCTCCCAGGATCGCCCACATCTGCGCGGTAGAGCAGTCCGCCTTCAGCGGCGATGCGGTCTTCTGCCCCGGGTGCTATGTCGATGCCTACAACCTGTGCGCCTGCCGCCCGCGCCATCCGCAGGACGCCGCGCCCGATGCCGGAAGCGGCACCCGTCACGATGATAACTTTTTCTGTAAGATCAATCACTTGACAGCTCCTGCGGTGACACCAGCCACAATGCGGCGCTGGAAAATGACGAAGATGATGAGGAGCGGCAGGGAGCCCAGCACGGCGGCCGGAAACAGCTGTTCGGGCACCAGATTGTGGTTGCCAACAAAGCGGTATACCGCAATCATCACTGTGAACTTGTCATTGTCGGACAGTAAGAGCAGCGGATAAGTGAAGTCGTTCCAGACCATCAGCATCACAAAAAGCGACAGGGTTGCAGTGGCAGGCCCAAGCAGCGGTCGGATCACATACCAGAACACCTGCCAGTCCGAGCAATTGTCCAGTCTGGCGGCCTCCTCTAGCTCACGCGGGATGGCCCCAATGAAACCGACATAGAAGAATACAGCCAGCGGCAGGTTCAGCGCCGTGAAGGCCAGAATGATGCCAGGATAGCTGTCCAAAAGGCCAAGCGAACGGAAGATCACATATATCGGTGTAATAGTTACAAAGGCCGGCGTCGCCAATCCGAGCGCCACGAGCATGATGAAGGCCCGCCCCGCACGGGATGAATTGCGTGCCAGGGGATAGGCCGCCATGGACCCCAAGAGCGCAACCAGTGTCGTCACGGAAGCTGTGATGCCGACCGAGTTCACAACTGCACGGAAATAATCCATCTTTTCGAGCGCGTTGGTGTAATTGCCCAGATAAAGGGATGTCGGCAGGCCCAGCGGGTCCGCGCCAATTTCGGCGCCGGTCCGGAAGGACATCAAGATCATGTAGACCACGGGGGTCAACATGACGAAAATGATCAGCAGCATCACCACACTTGCAGCCCAGCCGCCTGTCTTTTGCCAAGTCAGGGTCATGCAACGTCCTCCCGCCCGCGCAGATACTTGTTCTGGATGAAAGCCACGATGACCACGATGACCAGCATGATAATCGACAAGGCCGAAGCGAAGCCGAATTTGTAAGAGCGGAAGAGGTTATCGATAATCTCGACGCTTAGCGTCCGGGTCGCGCCGTCCGGGCCGCCCTTGGTCATGATGAACGGCAGTTCGAAGGTCTTCAGCGTGCCGATGGTCGACAGGATTACGTTGATCGTCACGGCCGGGGCCAGCAGCGGTAGCTCCAGATGACGGAAGCGCTGCCAATTTGACGCGCCGTCCAGTCGCCCTGCCTCGTCGATTTCCGCAGGTATATTGGCAAATCCCGCCAGGAAGATCGCGGTGGTATAGCCCGCAAACATCCAGACATGGGCTAGCGCAATGGCGTAAAGCGCTGTGTCAGGGTCGCCTAGCCACCCGCGCGTCTGGCTCTCCAGCCCGACCGAGGTCAGAAGTGAGTTAAGCCCGCCATTGAAGGGCGAATAGATGAATTGCCAGACATAGCCCACGATGACAAACGACATCATGGCAGGCATAAACAGCGCAGCGCGGGCCACGTTCCTGATAGCGGGGAGCCGGTGCAGAATGGCGGCAAAGAACAGGCCTAGAAGGGTCTGGACCGTCACGACGACAATCGTAAACCAGAGCGTAACTCCCAACGCCGCCGGGTATCGGTCTCGCGCGATGAAACGGTCGTAATTGGCAGTCCCGACCCATTCAGGAGCACCCACTCCGGTGAAGTCGGTGAAGCTGTAATAGAAGGTCAACAAGATCGGATAGACGAAGAAGATCCCCAGAATGGCCAGAGCTGGCGCAAGAAACATCAATCGTGTCAGGTTCGAGGACATGGGCCGGTTCCTGTTGATCGAAGGGGCCGCCACGGCGCGTGGCCGTGGCGGTTTTGTTGGTCAGGCGTCACAGATCGTCTTCGACCACTTCGTCCCAACGGTTCAGAATTTCTTCATTGGTCTTGGACAGCTCAAGGAACAGGCTGGAAAGGCTGTCCGCGATTTCGCTTTCCAGCGGTTTAGGCCAGGTTAGAAGCGCATAGGGAAAGCTGCTAATGGCTCCGGCAGCGCGAGCCGCATCATAGGGAGCGGCTTGTTCGGGCGTGCCGCTGGCGCCGTCATCGAAGGGCGAATAGGCGGCTTCGGCATCCAGCATGACCTGAAGATTCTCGGCCTTCGCGAAAAACTCGATGAACTTCTTAGCTGCTTCCGGGTTATCAGAGGCCGAGCTCGCCGCCCAACCGATGCCGAAAAGATCAACCGCCACGCCGCCCGACGGAGTCGGAATCGGGCCAAAGACGAATTCGAGGGACGAGTTTTCCTTAAAACTGGCAATGTTCCATGCGCCTTGTGGCATCATGGCAAAGTTGCCCGCCTTGAATTCGGCCAAAGCCGTGCTCCACGGGTCAACACCAGCCATTTGTGCGGCGTTAAAGCAGCCTGCACCTGCCAAGTCGCGAACGGTATCCAGTGCCGCGTTGAAGCCGGCATCATCAACAAACGTGTTTGTGCCGTTTCCAAGGTCGCTGGCCGGAGTGGTCCCCGCACCCAGCCCATTGGCGATGACGAACAGCTCGGCATTCCAAGTGCCCGGCAACATCATTGCGTTCTTCCCGGCCGCAGCCAACGCGGCACAGGCCGTCTTCAGGTCGTCTAGGGTCTGTGGCGGGGCGTCGATGCCGACGCTCTTGAGCATACCCATATTGGTGAAAAGCCCCATGCCGATCACTTCGAGCGGCATGATATAGGCTTTGCCGTCGAGGGTGATCGCGGAGCGTAGATCTTGTGGCACTCGGCCATACCATTCGGCATCAGTGCCAAAGTCCTGCAAGAAGCCCGCGTCGCCCCAGACCTTGACCAGTGGCATGTCGACCATCATGACATCGGGTGGGTTGCCGCCCTGCAGTCGTGGCGGGATCACAACATCGGTGTCAGTGCGGCTGATATAGGACAATTCCACATCAATATCCGGGTTCGCGGCCTCAAAGCTCGCGATCAGGCCAGAAAGACCTGCTGGCTCGGATTCATTGCCCTTCCAAGCGGTGACATCCAACTTGATCGGCTCGGCAAGTGCGGCGCCTGACAGAATGGCAAAGGCCGAAACTGCCCCCAGCGTGCGACGTAGCGTCTTGTTCATTGTATCCTCCATAGATGAACAGTTGGCGATTGTGGTTTGAAAATGCCGCATCCTCTTGCGGATCTAGTGCCGGTCCCGCCCCTACCAGTTGGTGACCGAGCCATCGGGCCGACGCAGATGCGGGCATTCCATATGCGTGGCGACCTGCGCCCGAACGGCGGCTTCGTCGACCTCGACCCCAAGCCCTGGGGCATCGGGGACGGTATAATAGGGGCCGTCCAGCTGCACTTGCACCGGAAACAGATTGGGGTCGTGAAACCCCAGATCGGATTCAACAATCGACTGGCGGTTTTCCACCCAGCTGAGGTTCGGAACAGCCGCCGACAGATGGATCGTCGCCGCAGTACAAATCGGGCCCAATGGGTTGTGCGGCATCAGGTCGACATAGTGGCGCTCGGACCAGCCCGCGACTTTCATCGCTTCGGTGAAACCACCAATATTGCAGATGTCGAGTCTCATAAACTGCGTCAGGCCTTGGTCCAGATAGGGCCCGGCCTGCCATTTCGAGGCGAATTCCTCGCCCACCGCAAAGGGGATCGGGGTTAAGCCTCGCAGGATCTTGTAGGCCTCGGGCGTCTCACAACGGATCGGTTCTTCGAGGAAGTTCAGCGTGCCTTGTGGCAGCATGGCGCAGAAGCTTGCAGCCTCGGCGATGGTCAGGCGGTGATGCAGGTCAACACCCATGAAAAGACCCGGACCGTGTTCCTTGCGGATGGCGATCAATTCCTGCGCGGTGCGTGGCAGGCATTCGCGGGGGTCATAGACCTCGCCGGCGTCGGCCGACGAGGGATAGGTGCGGATACAGTCGAAGCCCGCCCGGACCAAGATCCGCGCCTTTTCGAGAATTTCTTCGCTGGACGTCCCCATGCAGCTGGCAAAGCTTGTCACGCGGTCGCGCTGCTTGCCGCCCAGCAACTGGTGAACCGGCACCCCCAGCCGCTTGCCCAAGGCATCATATAGCGCGATGTCGATTGCTGAAATTGCCGCCGTAATAACCCGCCCGCCTTCAAAATACTGGCTTCGATAGCATTCCTGCCAGATCCGCCCGATTCTGCGGCTGTCCTGCCCGACGAGGAAACGGGCGAACTCCTCAATCGTAGCGGCAACAGCCTTTTCCCGGCTCGAAAGCCCGGATTCACCCCAGCCGACGATACCGTCATCGGTCGTCAACTTAACAAGAAGCTGGTTGCGTTTGCCGACCCGCGCGAGCAGCGGCTCGATGGCGGCGATCTTGGTCATGGGCGTCCCCCAACTGAGCACAAGCCCCGAAACAGCCTGATCACGGTAGCGCGCATTCCCATCCCCTGTATTCCGCATCTGTTCAACGCCTCTGTAGCACGCACCCTCCAGATCGTCGATGATTTTTTATGTTCCGTCGTCTATTTATATCCGGTGGACGATTATTCTATACAAGGCCCCCAGAAACTGAGCGTTGTCGATAGAGTGTGTCTGAGCTATCGTCGTCTAAAATTGGCCGGAAGCATCACATGAACCTCATCAAACCTTTGCCTGATAGAGAAGACGCGCTGTATGACGCCATCTTGTCAGAGATTTCTGCGGGTTCCCTGAAGGGCGGCGATCGGTTGAAGGTTTCCGAATTGGCGAAGCGTCACGGGCTGAGCACCAGCCCTGTGCGCGAAGTTCTGCGGCGGATGCAGGGCGAGGGGTTTGTCGACATCCACCCGAATCGGGGTGCCTCAGTTCGCAAGGCGGATGCGCATACGATCCAGAATATCTTTGAAATTCTGCAGCTTCTTGAGCCATATTTCGTCAGTTGGTTCGCAGAATTTGCCCAACCAGAGCTCCTCGATGAAATGGAGCAGATTCAGGCCCAGATTCGCGAAATGAAAACGCCAGACCTGGCGAAGTTTCGTAAGCTCGACAGCGAATTTCATGGCGTCATCGCCCGCCACCACTACAATTCCGTCGCAGCCGACCAATGGATAAAGCTGCGCCGCGCCCTCAATGTCCACGCAGCACGCCTGCGCATAAATACACAGCGCCATGCTGCTATCCTGGAGGAACATGACGATCTGCTCGCGGCTCTGCGGGCGGGCGACGTCAAGCGGGCGGACATGGTGATCCGCAAGCACGTAGGCGGCTCCTTCGTGCAGATGACCCAGCAGATGCGCGCGTTGGGATTCTAAGTGCAAGCCCGGTGGCATTGTGCGGGATCAGCAAATGTATCGAAAAACGGCTCTGATGAAGCCAACTATGAACCGAAGCTCGCGGGCGCGAGCCATCTTGCCACGGCGGAAGGCTCAGTCTTTGAGTTGTTCCCGGCGACAATCGCATTAGGCATAACTCTGATACTACGAGGCAAAATCAAACCCTATTTTGCCCCCTAAGACTCCGACGCCGCATTATGGAGCGGTCTCAATATGGCCGATACTTCTCTCACGCCAGCGTGTAGGCGGTCTTGACGGTTGTATAGAATTCGCCGGCGTAACTGCCCTGCTCCCGCGATCCGTAGGACGAGCCCTTGCGCCCGCCGAAGGGCACATGGAAATCGACGCCCGCCGTCGGCAGGTTGACCATCACCATACCGGCCTCGGCATTGCGCTTGAAATGCGTCGCATGCTTGAGGCTCGTCGTGGCAATGCCCGAGGAAAGGCCGAAGGGCGTATCGTTGGCGACGGCAAGCGCCTCGTCATAATCCTTGACGCGAATGACGGCGGCGACCGGGCCGAAGATCTCTTCCCGCGCAATACGCATGTCGTTCGTCGCCTCGGTGAAGAGCGCCGGCGCAAGATAGAAGCCGGGCGTCTCGCGCTTCAGCACGTCACCACCGAAGGCGAGCTTCGCCCCTTCCTTCCGGCCGATCTCGATATAGTCCGTGTCCTGCCTGAGCTGCGTCTCGTCGACCACCGGGCCGATATGCGTACCGGCCTTGAGAGCATCGTCAACGACGATGCTCTTCAGCCGTTCGCCGACAGCGGCGACGAAGCGGTCATGAATGCCTTCCGTCACGATGACGCGCGAGGAAGCGGTGCAGCGCTGACCGGTGGAGAAGAAGGCCGAGTTCACGGCGGCTTCAACGGCGACGGAAAGGTCCGCATCGTCGAGCACGACGAAGGGGTTCTTGCCGCCCATTTCGAGCTGGTACTTGCGGTTGTGCTCGACGGAGGCCATGGCGACGCGCTTGCCCGTGCCGGTGGAGCCGGTGAAGGTGATGGCGTTGACATCGGGGCTGTCGAGCATGGCCTGGCCAACCACGGAGCCCTTGCCCATGACAAGGTTGAGGACGCCATTCGGCAGGCCGGCGCGCACGAGAATATCGACAATCGCCCAGGAGCAGCCGGGGACGAGTTCCGCAGGCTTGAAGACGACCGTGTTGCCGTAGCAAAGCGCCGGCGCGATCTTCCAGGCCGGAATGGCGATCGGGAAATTCCAGGGCGTGATGATGCCGACGACGCCGACCGGTTCGCGGGTGATCTCCACGCCGATGTTAGGACGAACCGAGGGCAAGGTCTCTCCGGCAAGGCGCAGGCACTCCCCGGCAAAGAAGTCGAAGATCTGGCCGGCGCGCACCGTCTCGCCGATGCCTTCGGCGAGCGTCTTGCCCTCCTCGCGCGAAAGCAGCCGGCCGAGTTCGTCCTTGCGGGCCAAAATCTCGTCGGCGGTCTTTCTCAGGATCGCATGGCGCTCGAGGATACCCGAGCGCGACCAGGCCGGAAACGCGGCCTTGGCCGCCGCGATGGCCGCCCAGGTGTCCTCGACGGAGGCGCACGCATATTCGCCCACCACGTCATCGGTGTTCGACGGGTTGATGTTCTTAACGGCATCCGTGCCGACCCACTCGCCGGCGATGAGGTTCTGATGGATGGTCATGGGCTCTCAAGCCTCCTGTCGTTCCCTGCCGGCCCGGCATTCGGGCCGCGGCATCGATTACAATTGGCGGATTTCGATCTCTTCCTCTTCGGCGATTGCCAGCGGATTGCGCAGCGACAGGCCGAAGCCTTCCGCGCCGATCTCGAAGACATCGCCCGCCTGCGTGCGAATGCCGTCGCCGAAGGACAGCGTCGCCGTGCCGAACATGTGCACATGCACATCGCCCGGCGCGCGGAACAGGCCGTATTTGAAATGGTGGTATTCGAGATTGGCGAAGGTGTGGGACATGTTCGCCTCGCCCGAAACGAAGGGTTTTTCCCACAGGACCGCGCCATCGCGAACGATGCGTGAGAAGCCGCGGATATCGTCCGGTGCTGCGCCGATGCGGATTTCCGGGCCGAAGCTCGCCTGCCGCAGCTTGGAATGGGCAAGATAGAGATAGTTGATCCGCTCCGTCACATGGTCGGAGAATTCGTTGGAGACGGCAAAGCCGATGCGGAAGGGCGAGCCGTCGGCGGCGATCACATAGATGCCGGCCATTTCCGGCTCTTCGCCGCCATCGAGCGCGAAGGAGGGAGAGGTGAGCGCAGCGCCGGGCGCGACGGCCTGCGAGCCATTGCCCTTGTAGAACCACTCCGGCTGCACGCCCTTTTCGCCGGCCTTCGGCTTGCCGTTCTCAAGGCCCATGCGGAACATCTTCATGGAATCCGTCAGGGTCTCTTCGGCCGCTTCCGATGTCTTCTTGTGCATGGAATCGCGTGTCGCCGCCGAACCCAGATGGGTAAGGCCGGTGCCCGTCAGATGCAGATGCGCGGCATCGGGATGGGTGATCGGGGAAAGAAGCCGGCCCTCGGCATAGGCATTCTCAAGATCGACCTCACCGCCGAGGCCCTTAGCCTCGATAATATCCCGCAGCGAGCGGCCACCATCGGCGGCCTCCATGGCCAGGGCGTGGACACTCGTGGCGCCCTTGACGGTACGGCCCGTGCCGCCATTCTCGCGCACCACGACGATAATCGTTCCGTCGGTGCCCAGCACCTGCGAAATCAGCATTGGTATTCTCCCTTTACGTTCAGCGGTCACTGCTGCCCAGCGATTTGAAATAGCCCCCTTCCGGGTGGTGGCGCGACAGGACATAGCTCTTCGCGAACGACGGATCGCTTTGCGGCACATCCTCTCGGTAGTGGCTGCCCCGGCTCTCGCGGCGCAGAAGTCCGGCCTTCGCCATCATCCGACCGGTCTCGATCAGGTTGTCGGTCTCGATCAGATGCACGAGGTCGTCGCGGCTTTCTGCCTTCGCCACGCGCAGCCCTTCCTGCAACGACGCGATGTCCGACTGGAAGGAGGTCAGGCCATCGTCCGAACGCAGGATGAGCAGGTTGCCATTCGCCTTCTGCTGCAGCTCCTCGCGGATACGGCCGCCATCCTCGTCACCCTCACGCTTGAAACCGGCGATGTAGTCGAGCAGTTCGGCGATGGCGTGGCGTGGCTCCGTTGCAGGTTCCGAGCGCGCACGCCTTGCGGCCGCCCGGCCTGCTCTCGCGCCGAAGACCTGGCAGGTCATCGCCATATTGCCACCCAGCCGGTCGGCGCCATGCGGACCGGCCGCCGTTTCGCCCGCCGCGAACAGGCCGCGAAGCGAGGTCTCGCCGTTCTCGTCGATGCGCAGTCCGCCGTTGATGGCGTGCGCCGAGCAGGTGATCTGCACCACATCCTTGTAGAGGTCGGTGCCACGCTCGAGATACCATGAATGGGTAAGCGGCCACATGCGGGCAAACGAGCGGGACTTGTCCGCCAGCAGGCGATCGATATCGCATCCCCGGAAGTCCATGTGGACGCCGCCCTTGTCGGTGCCGCGCCCATCGTTGATCGCGCTCTGGATCGAGATTTCGACGTAACGGGAGATATCCGACGCGCTGAACGGGAAATGCCGCTCCTTTTCCTGCAGGACCTCAGGCACGGTGAGCGAAGCCGGCAAATAGTCCTCCATGAACGGCTTGCCGTCCCGGTCGGTCAGGTTCGGATGGGCATCCCAGAGATAGTTGCCGAACAGGTTGATGAAGGGGTCGATGATCGACACGCCGGCCTGCATGAACTCCATGTTGGCGAGCTCCGCGCCGGCCCGCCAGGCCATGGCGTAACCGTCGCCGGTGATGTCGCTCGGATAGAGGTTCTTGGCGAACAGCTGGCTGGCGCCGCCGGTCGTCATGATGACGGACTTTGCACGGATGACGACCGGCCGGCCGGTGTCGTCGAGTGCCAGCGCTCCGTGGCAGACGCCGTCCTCGGCCAGCAGGCCGACGACCATCATCCGGTCATGGGCGGGAATTCCGCGACGGGTCGCCTCCTCGCCAAGCGCCCGCATGATCGGCTTGAAGTGATCCTTCAGGACATGCGATCTCGGCTTCGAGGAGAAGCAGGCGCGGAACGCCAGATAGCGGTCGTTCTCGCGCTCGAAATGCACGCCGTAGTCCTCGAGATAGCGGAGCGAACTCTCCGCCTCGTTGACCAGGATATCGACAAGGCGCGGATCGGCCATGTCCTGCGCCGCGCGTAGGATGTCCTGCCGGAAGACCTCCGGATTGTCCTCTTCGTCGGCCGCGCCGTCGGGAACATTGTAGGCTCCGACCTCGGCAACACTGTAGAAGGTGGCGCCGCTCTTGCGGAAGGTATTCTTGACGAGGACGGTGACGTCGGCGCCCTCGTCATGGGCGGCAAGGATCGCCCTCAACGCGGCGCCGCCGCCGCCGATGACGAGCACGTCCGTGGCGATTGTATCGTAATCCTTCATGACCGGAATGCGTCCTCAGTTGAAGTGGATGGCGTCCATGGTGACGAGATCGCGCGCGACCCGCATCGGGAACGGGATTAGGTCCAGCACGTCGCGCTGCAGATCGACGCCTGGTGCGATCTCGGCGAGCTCCAGACCGTCATCGCGACGGTGGAAGACTGCACGTTCCGTCACATAGGTGACCTGCTGTCCTTTCTGGGCGGAGAGCGCGGCGTTAAAGGTGATCTGCTCGACTTCCGGCACGAACTTGATAAAGCGTCCCTCCTTACGGATGACCAGACGGCCGTTCTCCGGACCGGCATCGAAACCGCCAGCGGTGAATGCGCCGCAGAAGACCACGCGCGGCGTCCGGCTGACGATGTCGATAAAGCCGCCGCAGCCGGGCACGATGCCGTTGAACTTGCTAACATTGACGTTGCCGGCGACATCGATCTGGCCGCAGCCGAGGAAGGTGATGTCGAGACCGCCGCCTTGGAAGCAATCGAACACCGAGGTGGAATCGATGATGGCATCAGGATTGATGTTGGTTCCGAAGATCGCCCGCTCGCCGGGAATGCCGCCCACTGAGCCGTGCTCGGGGAAATAGGTGGCAAGCGGCGCGCCCTGTCGTTCATGCAGGATCTTCGGCACCTCGATCGGCATGCCGACGCCGAGATTGACCGTCTGGCCGTCGCGGACTTCCATGCTTGCGCGGCTGGCGATAATCCGCTCGACGCCCAGGGGAACGCTTCCAACGTCGCCCGCCGGCAGCTGGGTCGCGCCGGTCAGCGCCGGGTTCAGCGTACCGCCCGCCAATTCCTGGTCGGGGACCACGACAACGGCATCAACGAAGATGCCCGGCACCTCGACCATGCGCGGATGGATCGAGCCCTTCCGGGTCATCCGCCGGACCTGCACGATCACCTTGCCTCCAGACGCCTTGGTGGCCTGGGCAATGGCACGGACGCCGAGCGAGACCGGCTCGTCCTCGAGGCTGATATTGCCGCATTCGTCAGCGGTGGTGCCGCGCAGGAAGGCGACATTGATCGGCTGTGTGTCATAGGCCAGATGCGTCTCGCCCTCGATCTCGATTCGCTCCGCAAGAGAGCGACCTGCCGCGGCATTCAGGCAACCGCCTTCTACAGAGGGATCCACGAAGGTGCCGAGACCGATGCGGGTATAGGTCCTTCGGCGTCCCGCCGCGCAGTCGCGCAGCATCTGGAAGATCGTCCCCATCGGCACGACATGCGCGGCGAAGGCGTCGTTCTTCAGCAACTCGGTATAGCGGGAGGTCTTGAGGAAGCTGTAGCCACTGCCGATTGCTTTCGCGACCATGCCCGGATGAGCGAGATTTTCCAGCCCCCTGCCCTCACCCATGCCGACGATGATCGGATGGATTTCCGTGATGGCGCGCGGCGAGCCGGTATTCGTATACCTGGTGCCGAGAGCACGCAGAAGGACGTCAGGTACAAGTACGTTTTCACAACCACAGCTTGCAATAGTGTCGCCATCGTTCACCAGCGCCGCCGCTTGGTCGGCGGTTATCGTGTTCACATATTTCATGACGATGCAGTCCTTCAGATACCGATGTCTTTTTCGATCGCCGCCGATGTCTTCTGAAGACGTTCGACCAGGTTGGGGATTGATGCCTTCGGCATGCGCACCGAAGGCATGGCGAAGTTGATGCCGTGGCGCACCGAACCACTCGATGTGCGGAGCGGAACGGCGACGGAATGGACGCCCTCCTCATATTCGCCGAGATTGAGCGCGTAACCCTGCTCACGCACACGCTCCCGCTCGGCCTGCAGCGCGGCCGGATCGGTGATCGTGCGCTCGGTATAGGCCTCGCGCGGCATGACGAGGAAATCTTCGAACTCCTCATCCGTCATGTGGGCGAGCGCGATCTTGCCCATGGAGGTACAGTGCAGCGGCGAGCGGGCGCCGACCAGACTGTTGAGATCGAGCATGCGCACGAGATGCTGGCTCTTCGCCCGGTGGAGATAAACGACCGAGAAACCATCGCGGCGGCCGAGGTGGCAGATCTCGCCGGTATCGTCGGAAAGCGCCTGGAGATGCGGCGCCGCGACCGCGACAAGATCGACCTGCGACAGGCCGACGGCGGCGAGCCGCAGCAGGACTGGACCAAGTTGGTAGGCATCGCCCTCCTGTGACTGGCGGACAAAGCCGGCCATCTCCAGCGTCTTCAACAGATCGAACACGGTTCCCTTGCTGAGACCGATCTGCTCGGCGATGGCGGTAACGCCCTTGGCGCCGGAACCGATCGCCTCGATGACGGCGGCGGCGCGCAGGACAGAACGAACGGGTTTTC
Source organism: Shinella sp. 838 (assembly GCF_029623935.1). Taxonomy (NCBI): domain Bacteria; kingdom Pseudomonadati; phylum Pseudomonadota; class Alphaproteobacteria; order Hyphomicrobiales; family Rhizobiaceae; genus Shinella; species Shinella sp. 838. The sequence continues at coordinate 91,300 of NZ_JARSBQ010000012.1, read as the reverse complement.
GCGTAATCGTCATACAGTTGCCTTTTCTGCGGCCGGCTCGGCCGTCGCGCGCAATACCTTCACGGTGGTGTCGCCGACGGCACAGATACGGCCGTCAGCCGCCTTTATTTCCGCCGACATGATGACCTTGCGCCGTTCGACGTTGAGCTCGGTTACCGTAACGGTGGTCTCGATCGTATCCCCGATGAAGACCGGGGACAGGAGCTTCAGCCGGAACTCCTGTGCCGCATATCCGGGAGGTGTCAGGCGGTCGCCGATCAGCTCGACGGTCGCACGCGACACGAAACCGGGTAACAGCGCACCGTGGGCTACCCGTTTCCCCAGATGTTCGGCGGCATAGACGGCATCGACATGGTTGGGGTGAAAGTCGCCCACGATGCCCGCATAGAGATAGACGTCCGATTCCGAAATGGTCTTGCGAACGCTGTGGCTCTCGCCGACGGTCAAACGATGGATTGCAGCAATTTCAGTCATTTCAACTGACCTCTCAGCCCAGTAGGTTGGGCAGGAAAAGGACGATCTCCGGAAACAGGACCATCAGCAGGATCAGAGCTAGAATAGCCCAGACGAAGATCATCGTTTCCCGGACGATCACCGGCGTCGACACACCGGCGATACGCCCCGCGATCAGAATACAAAGGCCGAAGGGCGGCGTGATCAGCCCGAGCGCAGCGGTCATGACGATGATCATGGCCATGTGCAGCGGATCGATGCCGGTGGTGGCGGCGATCTTCTGCGCGATCGGCAAGAAGATGATCATGGCCGGCACGCCATCGATGAAGCAGCCCATGACCAGGAAGATCGCGATGATGACGAACAGGCTCGCCGTCGGCCCGAATTCGTACATGGCCATCACGCCGCTGATGATATCCGGCAGCTTCAGATAGGCGACCATCCAGCCGAAGGCCACCGAAGCCGCGATTGCGAAGGTCGGCAGCGCCACCATCAGCGCGGCGCTGCGGGTAATGTTGGGCAGGGATCGCAGCGGAATCGTGCGCAGCAGGGCGATGACGACGATCGAATAAGCGACGGCGACCACGCCCGCCTCGGTCGGCGTAAACCATGCCGCGAGAATGCCGCCCACGATGATCAACGGCACACCAAGCGGCAGCAGGGCACGACGGAGGCTTTTGGCAATGAAGGGGAGGCTGACTTCGGTTTCCCGTGGGTGATTGTCCTTGATGGCGCGCCGGTAGGCGATCGCCATCTGCGACAGGCCGACCGCGAGACCCGGAACGACGCCGGCGAGGAACAGTTTGGAGATCGAGAGATTGGCGAGCGATCCGTAAACGATCATCAGGACGCTGGGCGGGATGATGGCGCCCATGGTCGACGACGCGGCGGTGATGGCGGCACTGAAGCCCGGGGCATATCCCTTTTTGACCATGGCCGGGATCAGCACGGAGCCGGTGCCGGCCGTATCGGCGCTTGCGGTTCCGGAAACCATGGCGAACATCATCGACACCACGACATTGACCTGGGCCAGACCGCCACGGATGTGACCGACAAGCGCATAGGCGAGATCGATGAAGCGATCGGCGATCTTGCCCTCGTTCATCAGGTAGCCGGCGAGAATGAAGAACGGGATGGCCAGCAGCGGGAAGTAATCGAGCGCGGCATAGAGGCGCTCGACCAGCAGCATCGGCGGAATGCCGGCGGTCAGCATCGTCAGCAGCGTGGCGGCGGCCAGTCCGAAGGCAAGCGGCACCCTTAGGACGAGAAGCAGGATGAACGTGCCGAACAGAACGGCGATTTCCATTGAATCAGACACCGGATGCCTCCCCTGTCGCGAGACCATCGAACGTGCCGTCGGGACGGCGCCGGAGGTAGAGGCTCAGGAGATCAATGAGGGAATAAAAGAGGATCAGACTGCCGGCGATCGGCATCACGAGCATCGTATATCCCTGCCGGATGCCCAGACTGAAGCTGAAGCGACGCATGCCGCCGGAGGCGAAGGGGATTCCCTTCCAGAACAGGACTGCACCAATAGTGCCGACGACGAGCACGCCAAGGACCTTCAGCGAGAAATCGGCCTGGCTTCCCGCTGGCGCCCATTTGCTGATCAGGTCGACATTGAAATGCTCGTGCCGGCGAACCGCGACGGTGCCACCGAGAAAGGCCATCCAGACGAAACAGGTGGTGGCAAGCTCGATCGACCAAAGAAAGCTCGTCGAGAAGATATTCCGCGCGACAAGCTCGCCCAAAAGCACTCCGCACATGACCACCACGAGGATCACGCACACGTCCAGTGTCACGAGTTCGAGCCTGCGCGCCACGCGTCCCAGGCCATTCAAGAGCATGTTCATGGCTCGCAGGCTCCTTTCGTTCAGAGAGCCTGGATCGCGGCGAGGATATCCTCGGCCTCCGCTTCCTTGGCAACCTTCTCGTAGAGCGGGCCGAGCGGCTCGCGGAACGCGGCCTTGTCGACCTCGCTGATGATGGCGCCATCGGCCTTCAACGCCTTGATCGCCTTTTCCTGCGCCTCTACCGAAGCATCAAGGAGGGCCTGGCCTCCGACAATGAAGGCTTCCTTGACCGCCGGGCGAAGATCTTCCGGCACTTTCTCGAGCGCCGCATCGCCGATCAGCACCACGGCGACATAGAAGGAGTGATCGGTGCGCGCCATGTATTTGGCGGATTCCTGGACCTTGTATGTGTAGAGGATGTCCGGCGCATTCTCGACCGCTTCGACGACGCCCTGGCGCATCGCGGCGACCACTTCCGGCATCGGCATGTTGACCGGGATCGCACCGTAAGTGCCCCAGACCTCGGCCTCGATCGGATTGGCCTGGACGCGCATACGCACGCCGAGCGCCTTGATGTCTGCGGGCGTGCGAACCTCGCTTCTGGTGTTGGCGAACCATCGGCTGCCCACGGTGGTTGGCGCGGCGAGCTGCAGGCCGAGCTCGGCGTCTGCCACCTTCTGCTGCATCAGCAACCAGACCTGGCTGTCGGGCGCCATCGCCGCGCGATAGGTCTCGTAGTCCTTTAAGATATACGGCACGCTGAAGATCTGAAACGACGGTACGAAGCTGGCGAAATTGCCTCCACCGGCAACGGCGACGTCGAGCGATCCGCTGCGCAGGCCTTCGATCATGCTGAGTTCGTTGCCGAGCTGCTGGTTCGGGTAAATCTCGAAGCCGACCTTACCGCCGGTCTTTTCCCGCAGGTGTTCGTCGATCAGGACCAGCGTTTTGTAGTACAGTCCGTCTTCGTTGGATTCCGTTCCCGCAGAAAGCACGACTTCCTGGGCGCCTGCCGATACCGACCCCGCGAGAAAAGCGCAGCCCAGAACCACGGCCCGCAGGCCTTCACATTTATGAATCATTTTCACTCCTCCTGTACGATTGAGCCGTACCGTGTGCGGTCATACCGCGCTTAGCGACAAGAGTCAAATCGCCGCATCCCGTACGGCTATGCCGTACACTTTCGGCGGCGGCAGCGATCCTGTGCAGCTACAGAGAGAAGCCTCCGCAAATGCGGATCTCCGCGCCAGCATAGGTCGCCTTCGTAATCGACATCTCGCGATTGTTATCGACGCCTCGTCAGGCCGCCCCGAATCAAATTGCGACGACACGCCGTAGCTTTTCGCCAGTCCATCAAGTCCTGCGCCCCAACAAGTAGCTGAACGACCTAACGTTAAAAGCGATACGGTGAACGTGATTTTTTGCGATGGGGTCCGCGTTCGAAGCTCTGTCGATTCATTAGATTTCTTCGGCCGCCTCTCGGGCGTCCTCCATCCATGCGTTCTATTTGGCCATCAAATTTTAAGTCGCCCTCTGCGCGGCCCAAGTCAGGACGGGGTAGGCCACTTTGCAGTTTCCCATAAAAAACCGTTGACAGATACTAATTAGTATTTTTTACTTTATGCATTATCGCTGGAGGCTTCTTTGACCATACAAAAAATACATATTGATCACTTTATGATCCCGCTGCCAAAAATTCTCACCGACGCAAAACACGGAGAAATGAGAGACTTTGGCTTGGTCACGGCCCGTGTATTGGATGCCGAGGGCCACGAAGGGCTAGGTTACACCTACACAGTTAACGCGGGCAGCGGGGCGGCGGCAGCGCTGGCACGCGAGTTGAGCGGCCTTCTTGTTGGTGAAGACGCCGATTGCATCGAAGCTCTCTGGCAAAAAATGTGGTGGCAAATGCATTTTGTAGGACGGGGCGGATTAGCGTCGTTTGCCATTGCTGCAATTGACACCGCACTCTGGGACATGAAGGCACGTAAAGCCGGCCTCCCTTTATGGAAGCTGCTGGGCGGACACGATCCCAAAGTACCCGCCTACGCGGGCGGAATAGACCTCTACCTGCCGTTGAACGAGTTGCTTGATCAGACCCGGGAGAACTTGGAAAGTGGCCTTAGGGCTATCAAGATGAAGGTTGGTCGCGAGGATGTTTCCGAAGATGTGAAGAGGGTGGCAGCAATGCGCGAGCTGCTCGGAAGCGACACCCCATTAATGGTTGACGCCAACATGGGCTGGAGCGTCGACAAAGCCATCATCGCAGCCCGCCGATTTGCAGAGCTGGATGTCACCTGGTTGGAAGAACCCACGGACCCAGACGATTTCGATGGCTACGCACGTATACAGGCAGAAGGTGGAGTGCCGATTGCTGCTGGCGAGAACCTGCACAGCCTGCCAGAGTTTCGCCAACTCATCGGACGTGGGTCAGCTACGTTCATCGAACCTGATGTAGCTACATGCGGCGGCATTACTCCGTGGATGAAAGTTGCGCGCTTGGCTGAGGCGGCCAATCTGCGGGTGACCTCGCATGGTGTTCATGACCTACATCTGCACCTTTTGGCAGCAATACCCAATGCGAGCTTCCTTGAGATCCATGGCTTCGGCCTTGAGCGCTTCATACGCAAGCCCCTCATCGTCAATGAAGGCCTGGCCGTCGCAGGGGAGGACCTTGGGCACGGAATCGAACTCGATTTTAAAATGCTATCGACTTACCGCCTTGACCATTGACGAAAAACAAGTGGAGGAGAATGACATGAGGATGACCACAAGCATTTCAGGCCTCGCTGTGGCGGCGCTTATGGCTGCGAACGCCTATGCAGCCGATTATAAATTGAAGCTTGGCCATGCCGCAATCGGCGAAGAAAATCCTGTTCACGTGGCACTGCTATTCTTCGCCGAAGATGTCAAAAAAGTCTCCGACGGACGCATAGAAGTGGAAATATTTGGCGGCGGCCAAATGGGGAACGACCGAGAGTTGGTCGAGCTTACTCAGGAAGGCACACTCGACCTTGCAGTGCCCACAGTATCCAAACTCTCATCTTGGGATCCAGCATTCGCAGCACCAGAGATTCCATATATGTTTCCCAACAGGGACGTTGCATTGAAAGTACTCTCTGGTGAATATGGAAAATTCCTCGAGCCTAAGCTGAATGACCTTGGCCTCACCACAGTTGGCTGGTTCGAGAACGGTTTTCGCCAAATGACCAACAATGTAAGGCCTATTGTCAAACCTGAGGATCTGTCTGGCATCAAGCTACGCACCATGGAGGTGGAGGCCCATATCGAAGCGTTCAGCCATCTCGGCGCGAATCCTACACCGATGGCTTTTTCGGAGCTTTACTCTGCACTGCAGCAAGAGGTCGTTGACGGACAGGAAAACCCGCTCTCGAACATCGTCAACAATAAGATGTACGAGGTACAGGACTACGTGTCTCTCACCAGTCACGTCTACAGCGCATATATTGTTCTGATCAATTCGGCCAAGTATGAGAGCCTTCCGGCGGAGATGCAGGACATCGTTCGTTCTTCACTGGACAAAGCCCTGAAGCAGGAGCTCGAGATCATCGATGCTAATGAAGCTAGCAGCCTGAAGCTGATCGAAGAAGCAGGAGTCAAGATCAACAAGCTTTCCGATCAAGAGATCACTGCATTCCGTACCGCTCTTGGCGACATCTCAGCTCGGTTCGAAGAACTCGTTGGCAAGCAAGCTTATCAAGCCATCACAGAAGCTGTGGCGAAGGTTCAGTCAAACTAGGCAGAGCTTCAAAGCGGTGGCGCGTCCGAGATGGACGTGCCACAAATTTATTTCTGTGGGAAGGCGAACATGCGTGTCGTTCGGTGGATTGATACTAATTTAGAGCCCATCTTCTTAGGTGCGTGTATGGGCTTGATGGCGTTACTGATCTTCGTTCAGGTGATCATGCGCTACGTCTTCGAGAGCTCGCTTCTATGGTCTGAAGAACTAGTTCGCTGGCTATTCATTTGGACTATCTGGGTGGGAATTGCATATGCGTTCCGCGTCGGAGACCATATCAGAATAACCGTGTTGAGCGACAGATTGTCCGAGCCTTGGAAGAAGAGGCTCGAGGTAACGCTAACTGTCGCAATCATTGGCTTTTTCCTATGGTTTGCATGGCTTGGTCTCCAACAAGCAACGTCTCCTATTGTCACCCGGCAAAGTTCGGTTGTGCTGAATTGGCCATTTAGCGACAAGAAAGTCGGCCTAACATGGCTCTACGCGACATTGCCTTTCGGCAGCCTTCTCAGTGCTTGGCGCCTTTCACAGCTGCTATTCGATAAGTGGGGCGAAAGACCATGATAACCGCCGCTTTGTTCGCACTATTCTTCCTTTTTATTCTGCTCTCGGTTCCGGTTGGGGTTGCCATCGGCGCAGCCACGCTGCTGGTAATGGAATTAATGCCCGGCACCCCACCCTCATCGCTCTTGATCAAGAATGCTATTGTCGGCGCGGACAACTTTCCGTTGGTCGCCGTGCCAATGTTCATTCTTGCAGGCGAGATAATGCTCGCCGGAGGCTTGTCGAGCCGGATAGTAGGTATGGCTGCGGTTCTTGTTGGCCGGGTAGACGCGGGTCTTGCCTACGTAAACGTACTGGCTTCAATGTTTTTTGCCGCTATCTCCGGCTCATCTCCTGCAACCGTAGCTGCCATTGGGTCAAACCTGATTCCGGAAATGGAGAAGCATGGATACAGGCGCGACTTCTCTGCTGCGCTAACCTCCGCCTCCGGAATGCTCGGCGTGATGATACCCCCTTCGATCCCGCTGATCATTTATGGCGTCGTGACAAATGTATCGCTCGGCGCACTTTTCATCGCAGGCATTCTTCCCGGGGTCCTGTTTGGTGTGAGCTTTATGGTAGTGGCGCGGATAATAGCGAAACGCAATATGCTGCCACTGCAACATGGCGAAGAAACCATCCGGTATGCCAACAGCAATGACAGGGCCAAAGGGGGTATTTGGGCGCTTCTGGTTCCAATTATTATCCTTGGCGGCATTTACGGCGGTATTTTCACACCTACTGAAGCCGCTGGCGTCGCCGTGGTCTATGCCCTGTTTGTTAGCCTCTTCGTTTACAAGGAGATCTCGCTTGTACAACTTCCAGATATTTTAATCCGAAGCGGACGAACAACTGCAACGATCATGGTTATGGTTGCAATGGCGTTTGCCTTCGGCCGCTTCCTCACTATCGAAGGCGTGCCTTCCGATCTTGCTACACTGATTACTAACGCAACAACAGAACCGATTGCTGTTCTTCTTCTGCTCAATCTCGTTCTTTTGATCACGGGGATGTTTCTGGAACCTGTTGCAGCAATTATAATACTCGCACCTATATTGCTTCCGGTAGCGAGATCAGTAGGCGTTGACCCCATTCACTTCGGGATCATCATGACATGCAACCTAGCTATCGGTTTTTGTACGCCGCCGGTCGGGATCAACTTGTTTGTTGCAAGTTCGATCGCTAAAGTACCAGTTGAAGACATTATTCGAAAAATCTTGCCGTTCATGATAGGAATGTTAATTTCAATGGCGATTGTTTCGTTTTTTCCAGAGATTTCTTTGCTGTTCATCTAGCTTTATTACTCGCGGAAGCAAGGAGCTCTATTGTGGCAAGAAGCTCGAAACTCACTGATTCGATCTACGATACTATCCGAACTCGCATTCAAGCGGGAGAGTATGCCGTAGGGCTTCGATTACCCTCGGAACAGGAACTGTGTCGTCAGCTGGAGGTATCGCGAACGGTCGTGAGGAACGCGATTTCGCGGCTGAGAGATGACGGACTTGTCGATACCATCCGTGGCTCAGGCGCATTTGTCCTAGAATGCCCAAAGGATGCCACCTCTCCGCCGCCAGCCATGCCCCCGTTCGGATTTAATGTAGAGACGATGTCCGACGTGTTGGAATGTCAAGAGATGCGTATGTTGGTTGAGGGCGAGATGGCATTTTTGGCTGCTGAAAGATGGGCGCCAGACGACATGGTGCGACTGGAGGCGGCCCTGCGAGACATGTCGCGGGAAGAGGATGAGCTGGGAACCGTCGAGGAGGATCTCGCATTCCATGCAGCTATCGTAGCTGCATCTCACAACAAAATGGGTATGGCGGTTTACGCATCGATGATGCCAAGTATCCGCGTCGGGATGAACATGCAAAGGGGTGTTTACAAGCTGCTTCCGAAATCACGGAAACCACAAGGGCTCAAGGAGCACCGTGCGATACTCGATTTGATCCGCGATCGCAACGCAGCTGAAGTTCGTGCTGCAATCCACAATCATATTTCCTATTTCCACTCTGACCTAAAGAGATACAGATAGTGCATATCGAAGGAGATCGCAGGAAAACGCGGCGTGGTGCGCCATCCATTGACCGGGCTTACGGACGCGATTTTTCAACATTACACCTTAAAGACTGTTGATATTGCCGCTCGCGTCGATTGCCTTGGGATGTTTTACGGATTTCGATGGGATTCGGATAATTTAGAATTCGCGGCGGCAATGTGAGGACGGGCTGCGGTTTCCTCGCAGAAGTGAGCCGTTCTTGCGGAGGCCCGGTACCAGCGTCGTCCGAACAGCTGACATTGATAGGATCGAGGATCGTCAGGTGGTGAGCGGGAGAGATGAGAAAATCTGGATCGTCACAGCTAGGCGTGTAAGCGGATACCCCATACTCAAGCAGAGACGGATATTGTTGCAACGCACCCCGCCCGTGCAGGTTATACTGCGTTTTGGACATCCAAGACGCTGGGTGCTCAGGCGGCATGACCTGTGGCCTTCGCTGGCTTGCAATTATGAGACCTGTGCGCGGATAATTGTAGACGTATGGAATCGTTGATGATTCAATGCTTCTGTCGAATGATGGAGGTCCGCAATGAGCCGTCGTCGGATTGGGCCGGAGCGGTTCGGTTTCGCTGCGAATAGCAGTAATACGGGTCCTCACTGATCAGAACCCATTTGCCCATTCTCTTCGTCCGATGGACATGATGCGCCAAGGCTGGCTTTGGAGCTTTCGCCAGGCGTCACAGCAGTGAGCGACGATATCGTCATAGGACTTGAAGACGCGGTTCGACAGCCAGTTCTCACGCATGAAGTGCCAGAGGTTTTCGACCGGGTTCAGTTCCGGCGACTTCGGCGGCAGTGGCAAGATCGAGATGTTGCCTGGAATGACGAGATTATTGGACATATGCCAGCCCGCCTGATCCATGATGAGGATGGCATGCGCATTATCGGCCACGTGCCGTGAGATTTCAGCCAGGTGCTGCGTCATCGCGTAGGTGTCGCACCAAGGCATGACCAACGCCGCCGCTTTGCCCTGCTTGGGGCAGATGGCACCGAAGATGTAGGCCGAGCGGGTTTGCTGGTCGTGTGGTGCGGATGGCCTTGATCCCCGCTTTGCCCAGCGGCGGGTGATCTTGTTCTTTTGACCAATCCGAGCCTCATCCTGGTACCAGATTTCTATTCGTTTCCCTTGAGCCGCCCCGCTTGCGATCTCTGCCACTGCGGCGGAAAAGTTTTTTTAAAATCCTCAATGGCTTGAGGGTCCTGTGCATGATGTTTCGGGCGGGCGGCGAGCTTGCGGTAACCCATGGCGCGCACCTCCCGGCTCAGTGTCTGTTCGCTCACCGAGACACGAAACTCTTCCCAGAGCCACTGAGCCAGATTGTGCGCCACGCGACTCAAAATCCGAGCTCCAGACGTTGCCGCCGAGCCGCTTGCGCGTTTTGAAATACTAGTATATCAGTTTTTTTGGGATGGAGGAATTGGCACGGTGAAAACGCTCAAAGAATGGCGATATTCCGCCATGACGATTTGCATTTGGTGGAGGAACTGCGCGTGAACGACGTGCAAGCTCGCCCGCGCAAGCGGCGATCCCTTTCGGGAGTGACCAGCATTTCGCACCAGCGGGCGGCGGCGCCACGGGCGGCGACGCTGATTTACCAGCACCTGCTCGAAGATATCGTCACCTTGCGGCGAAAGCCGATGGACCTGCTGAACGAGAAGGAGCTCGCCGAGCATTTCGGGGTCAGCCGCACGCCGATCCGCGAAGCCATCATCCGGCTATCCGACGACGGGCTCGTTGACGTCTTTCCGCAGTCGGGCACGTTCGTTTCCCGCATCCCGCGGCGCGCGCTTTATGAAGCCATCCTGATCCGAAAATCGCTGGAAAACACGAATGTCTCCCTGGCGATCGAGAAGGCTACGCCGGCTGATCTAGACGGCCTCGACCGCCTCTTGAAGGAGCAGGCCGAATGTCGCGAAGCCGGCGACTACAAGCAGTTCCATGAACTCGATACGGCCTTTCATCGCCAGATCAACGTTTGCGCAGGTTTTCCTGGCATCTGGACAATGATCCAGCAGGTCAAGGTGCACATCGATCGCTACCGGCTCCTGACTCTGCCTCAGGAAGGTCGCCTGTTGCGCGTCGTCGAGGAGCACAAGGCCGTCGTGGATGGTCTGCGCCGCCGCGACGCCGCGTCGGCAGTCGATGCGATGGAATTCCATCTCGGGCAGATGCTCCGGGAAATCGACGACATAACCGACCTGAACCCCGCATACTTCATCGATGACGACAAGCGCGGGCCATCAGGCCATCAGGAGAGAGCAGACGATGAGAGTTGACGTGCGGCACGCCGCCCACCCGCAGGATGTCAAGCGATACGAGACGGAAATGCTGCGAGAGCATTTCCTCGTGGAAACCGTCTTCATTGCCGATGAGATTTGCCTGACCTATTCGCACTACGACCGCATGATCATCGGTGGGATCGTACCGACCAGCCGTGCACTCGTGATCGAGGCGCCTGCCGCCGTAGGCCAAGCGACGTTTCTCGCCGAGCGCGAAATGGGCGCGATCAATCTCGGCGGCACCGGCTCCATCACGGTCGATGGAGAAACTTACGACATCGCCCGCTTCGATTGCCTTTACATCGGAAAGGGCGCGGCGGACGTGAGCTTCTCGAGCGCCTCCGGTTCCGATCCGGCACGCTTCTATATCGTTTCCACGCCCGCGCACGAGACGCACCCGAACGTGCTGCTGAAACCGGATCAGGTGCGTCGTGTTTCGGCAGGCGAGAAGGCAACGGCGAACGAACGTACCATCTTCCAGTATGTGCATCCCGACGTCTGCCAATCCTGCCAGCTCACGATGGGCCTCACCCGCCTGGCGGAAGGCAGCGTCTGGAACACAATGCCGTCGCACACGCACGATCGACGTTCGGAGGCCTATCTCTATTTCGACATGGACCCCGCCCACCGCGTGTTTCACTTCATGGGCGAACCGCAGCAGACACGCCACATGCTGGTGGCGAGCGATCAGGCGATCATTTCCCCTCCATGGTCGATCCATTCGGGCGTGGGCACCAGCAACTACAGTTTTATCTGGGCCATGGGCGGAGACAACAAGAGCTTCACCGACATGGACCATCTGGCAATTAGTGAACTGAGGTAAGCAATATGTCATCTTCCTTCGACCTTTCGGGCCGCGTGGCCGTCGTCACCGGTGCCAACACGGGTATTGGTCAGGGCATCGCGATCGCGCTTGCAAAGGCGGGCGCCTCGATCGTTGCCGTCGGCCGCTCCGCCATGGACGAGACGAAAGCGCAGATCGACGCGGTAGGCAGCACTTTCCATGAGGTCCGCGCTGACCTCGACTCCATCGCACCGGTCGACGACATCGTCACGGAAGCCATTTCGAAATTCGGCGCGCTGGACATCCTCGTCAATAATGCAGGGATTATTCGCCGGGCCGACGCCATCGACTTCACCGAAGCCGACTGGGATGCCGTCATGAACGTCAATCTGAAGACGGCGTTCTTCCTCTCGCAGGCCGCTGCCAGGCATATGCTTCCGCGCGGCACGGGCAAGATCATCAACATCGCTTCGCTGCTGTCCTTCCAGGGCGGCATCCGCATTCCGTCCTATACCGCATCGAAGAGCGGCCTTGCAGGCCTGACGCGGCTGCTCGCCTGCGAGTGGGCAGGCAAGGGCGTCAACGTCAATGCGATAGCGCCAGGCTATTTCGTTACCAACAACACGACCGCTTTGCGCGAAGACCCGGACCGCAACGCCGCGATCCTCGGACGCATCCCGGCCGGTCGCTGGGGCGTGCCGGAAGAACTCGGCGGCGCGGCCGTGTTCCTGGCCTCCGACGCCGCCAACTACGTGCACGGGACCGTTCTACCCGTCGATGGCGGCTGGCTGGCGCGCTAAGGGGTCATGTAGGCTCCAAAAGCCATCTTGGGAGGGAAAGGGCATGAACTATCAATTTGATTTCTCAGCGTTGTTGCCCTACTGGGGGGAGTTCCTTTCGGGCGCCGCCGTGACGCTTCAGCTGACGGTGTTTTCGGTGGCGATAGGCCTCGTGATCGGTGTGCTTTGCGCTGTCGCTCGTCGCTCGACGCTCGCGTGGCTGCGCACCGCCGTCGGCATGTATGTCGAGGTCATCCGGAACACGCCGTTCATCGTGCAGATCTTTTTCATCTTCTTCGGTCTTTCGTCGATCGGCATTAGGATGCCGATCGTTGTTGCGGCAATCTTCGCACTGGTGATCAATGTCGGGGCTTACACGGCGGAAATCGTCCGGGCCGGCATGGATTCCATCCACCCGAGTCAGATCGAAGCGGCCGAGTCCCTGGGCCTATCGAAATTCCAGATCTATCGCGACATCATCCTGATGCCGGCCATCGAGCGGGTCTATCCGGCGCTTTCAAGCCAGTTCATCCTTATGATGCTGACAACCTCGATTGCCTCGCAGATTTCCGCCGAGGAATTGACGGGCGTCGCCAACAACATCCAGTCGAACACATTCCGCTCGCTGGAAACCTATTTCGTGATCGCCGTTCTTTACATCGGCATCACCTATCTCATGCGCCTTGCTTTCCACGGTATCGGCCTTATTGCCTTCCCGCGCCGTCGCCGGCTCGGCACGTCGCTGTAAAGGGGGCGATCATGCTTGGCTCTTTTACCTCGAACCATCTCGTATATCTGCTGAACGGCCTGATGTGGACGGTTGTGCTTTCGGCTCTGGCTTTCGCTCTCGGAGGGCTCGCCGGCTTCGTTGTCATGCTGGGGCGCGTGTCGCGCTTCAGATGGGTGCGGCTCATCAGCCAGTTCTACGTGCAGATCGTCCAGGGCACGCCGCTGCTGATCCTCATGTTCATCATGTATTTCGGCCTCAGCGTCTTCGGCATCTCTGTTCCTGCACTCGTAGCGGCTGCCATCGGCATGATGATCTATTCCAGCGCCTACCTTGGCGAGATCTGGCGAGGTTGCGTGGAATCGATATCGAAAACCCAGTTCGAAGCGGCCGAATGTCTCGGTTTGACACGCTGGCAGGCGCTCATCGACGTGATCCTGCCTCAGGCGCTGCGCATCGCCACACCGCCGACGGTTGGCTTCATGGTCCAGCTCGTCAAGAATACCTCGCTCGCATCGGTCGTCGGTTTCCTTGAATTGACGCGCGCCGCACAGGTCATCAACAACTCGCTTTTCCAGCCGTTTCTGGTCTTCGGCATCGCGGCCGCGCTCTATTTCGCCGTCTGCTACCCCCTGTCCGCCTGGAGCCGTTCGCTCGAAAGGAAACTCAATGCCGGCCGTCGTTAAACTCAACAATGTCGTGAAGCGTTTCGGTGCGCTGGAGGTCCTCAAGGGCGTATCTTTCGATATCGATCCGGGACAGGTGGTGGCGCTGATCGGCCAATCCGGCTCGGGCAAGAGCACGGCATTGCGCTGTATCAACCATCTGGAGACCATTCAGGCTGGCACGATCGAGGTCTGCGGCCACCGGGTCGAGGATCCCGAACTCGATCTACGCGCTTTGCGTAAGGATGTCGGCATGGTGTTCCAGAGCTACAACCTGTTTCCGCATATGAACGTGGCGGAAAACATCATGCTGGCGCTGCGCCGGGTGAAGAAGGTTTCGCGCCCCGACGCGCACGACATCGCGAAGAAGGTGCTCGCCAAGGTCGGCCTGTCCGAGAAGATCGAGGCCTATCCCGAGCAGCTTTCCGGCGGCCAGCAGCAGCGCGTCGCCATCGCCCGATCGCTCGCGATGGAACCCAAGGTCATGCTGTTCGACGAGGTGACGTCGGCACTCGACCCGAAGCTAACCAGCGAAGTACTGCGCGTCATGGAAGATCTCGCCCGCGGCGGCATGACGATGATCATCGTCACCCATGAAATGGGCTTCGCCAAGCGGGCGGCGAATAAGGTCATCTACATGCACACGGGCAAGGTCCACGAAATGGGCGGCCCGGACATCCTTGCAGCCCCGCAGACCGCTGAGTTGAAGGAATTTTTGTCGAGCGATCTTTGAGGAGCGTGCCAGGCGCGCGCCTACAGCAATTCCAGAACTGGCATCAGCCGGCTCAGGGGAGGAAAGCCCGTAGTTTGACGGGTAAATTTCAACGGTGAGGAGAACGACATGAATATGAAAACCATTTCTAAACTCAGTCTCGTGGCGGGCGTCGCGCTCATGGCTTTCGCCGGCGTCGTACGGGCGGACGGGCTCGAGAACATCAAGAAGGCGGGCAAGGTGCGCATCGCGGTTGCCATGGGTATACCACAGTATTCCTTTGTCGATGGCGATCTCAAGGCCACCGGCTCGGACGTCGAAACGGCGCGTCTGATCGCCAAGGATCTCGGCGTGGAGCTGGAGCTGGTCGAGATCACCAATGCCGCGCGCGTGCCGACCGTCCAGACGGGCAAAGCCGACATGGTTGTTTCCGCCCTCGGCATCACCGAGGAGCGCAAAAAGGCCATCGATTATTCCGTGCCTTATGCCACGCTTTCGATCATCGTGGCGGCACCCGCGAGCATCGAAATCAAGGGCTATGACGACCTGGCAGGCAAGACCATCGGCGTCACCCGCGCCACGACCAACGACCAGGACATCACAGCGAAAGCCTCCGGTGCCAATATTCGCCGCTTCGAGGATGACGCAACCCTGATTACCTCCGTCGTGTCGGGTCAGATCGACATCATCTCCAGCCAGTCGGCAGTGATCGGCGGCATTAACGCACGCCGCTCCGGCGAGCCGATCGAGACCAAGTTCACACAGGCCGAAACCAATCTCGGAATCGGCATCGCCAAGGGCGAAGCCAATTTGAAGACGTGGCTCGACGATTGGGTCAAAACCAACTTCGAGAACGGCACTATCCGCAAGGTCTTCACCCAGTTCCACAATAGAGAACTGCCGGATGACCTGACCTCGCGCTAATCGAAAGCCGCCACTTCGCGGGGCCGGCCAGCCGGCCCCGCTTCCGCAACCACCAAGGACCTAGATGATGAAGGCTGCATTCTATACCGGCAACAAGACGTTCGAGATCCGTGACATCGAGGCCAAGGCGCCTGCGGCAGACGAAGTCGCCATCAAAGTTGCCTACAACGGCATCTGCGGTACGGACATGCATGCCTATCACGGCGCGATGGATGCCCGCATCGGTCACAACCGCATCATCGGCCACGAAATGTCCGGCACAGTTGCAGCGCTTGGCGCGTCCGTCAGCGGGCTTGCGATCGGCGACGCCGTTGCCGTGCGACCGCTGAGGCCCTGTGGCAACTGCCCGGCCTGTAACGGTGGCATATCCCATATCTGCCACAACCTGAAATTCCTCGGCCTTGATTCCGACGGCGCGCTGCAGGAGCAGTGGAACGTACCCGCCTATGCCGTGCACAAATTGCCGGCCGGCATCAGCCTCGAGCACGCGGCACTTGCCGAACCCGTCGCCGTTGCATGCCATGACGTTCGTCTCGGCCGTGTGAAGGCCGGTGAGGACGTACTGATCATCGGCGGCGGACCGATCGGCATCCTCATCGGCATGGTGGCAAAGCAGGCCGGCGCGAAGGTAACGATTTCGGAAGTCAACCCGCATCGCCTTGCCATCGCTGAAAAGCTAGGCTTCGCGACACTCAATCCGAAGGATGCCGACGTCGCGGCGACGATTATGACGAAGACCGGCAAGAAGGGCGCGGACGTCGTTTTCGAAGTGTCCGGCACACAAGCGGGTACGTCACTGATGACGGAAGCTGCCGCTTCGCGCGGCCGTATCGTTATGGTTGCGATCCACACGAAAAAGCCCGAAGTCGATCTGTTCCGCTTCTTCTGGCGGGAACTCGAACTGATCGGCGTACGCGTCTACGAGAAAGAAGATTTCGATCAGGCGATCGACCTGATCGCCAGCGGTGCTATCGACGGCGATACCATGATAACCGACATCCGCGGCATCGACGAAACCGGAGAGGCCTTCGCGGCGCTGGACGGTAATGCCACAGCGATGAAAAGCCTGATCCGCGTGGCCGGCTGACGGAGATAAATAGACCTGACGATGCCGTACCACCTCGGCATTGTTCCTGTCTTGAGCCCTAATATCGAGGAAAAGGTCTCAGCTTAAAGTGGCGTTTTGGTGTGCTGTTGGAAGACTTCAGGCCGCAACGACATGCTGTGGTAGGATCTCCGGAATACATCGCAAAGCATGGGATACCGATGGTCCCCCCGGATCTCCTTGCTCATAGTTGCATTCGCGTTCGCCTGCCTGATGGCTCCCTGTTTCGCTGGCGGTTTGAAAAGGACGGCGAGCAGGTTCAGATAGATGTTCGCGGCCAGATCACGCTAGATGAAGCTAGCCTCACGCGAACTGCGGTGCTTGATGGTGCTGGCTTGGGCTACATCTTTGAGCAGGACATTGTTTCAGAGATCGAAGCGGGACAGGTCATTCGTGTGTTGGCAGACTGGACGCCGCCTTATCCTGGGCTTTGCGTGTACTATCCCGGACGCCGAAACCTATCGGCAGGTGTGAGAGTGTTCCTGGAGTTAGCTCGCGAGCTTTCGCGTATGGGTGATCAGCGCCCGAAATCCTGAACGTTCCTCTCGCCTTGAAGGGATACGAACTATCGGCCGGTCATTTCGGTAGCCGATTGATATGATATACAAATACTTAGCGTAAAATCGTCCGAACCGGCGGATTTGCTCGCCATGGAGATCCTTGCCGTACCGATCGTTGACCGGTATTGCGTTGGGGGACGCTCAGCAACCGACGAGGACAAGATGGCAACTGGCACTGTAAAATTCTTCGCTCAAGACAAGGGCTTTGGCTTCATTACTCCTGACAATGGCGGCCCAGACGTATTCGTTCACATCTCAGCGGTCGGTTTCGGCGGATCTCTTCAGGATGGTCAGAAGGTCAGCTACGACATGGGACAGGACCGCAAGACCGGCAAGTCGAAGGCCGAGAACGTCAGCGTTCTTTGAAGTAACGTCGCCACGGCTCGCCTTCCGGCAATGTGCATCGCCGGCAGGCGGGCAATAGACATTGTGGTTCAAAACGGAAAGCCCGGGATTCCCGTTTCCGTGATTGCATACCGGTCCGGTGTTGCGCCAAATTGGCTAGCAAAAGAAATTTCGCGAGCAAATCGATGGCGGAACTAACGACTACCGACATGGCGTTGATTGACAAGATCTTCGGAATGTACGGCGGATATGTCCTGGACTTCAGCAACGACCGTTTCGCGGCATTTTTCAACCGCGATCTCAAGATCGACATCTATCACGACCGCTATGCGATATACGGCACCTCCAAAGGGAAGCATTTCCGTGCGTTCCTTGAGATCTCACCGAACGCAGACGTAGTCCGCACGCTCACTGCGTTGTGGGAATATCGCGAAACCGGAATGCTTGATCGTGGGGAAGAAGAAGCGGTACCCAACGCACGACAGCGCCTTAGCAGTATGCTGCAGAAGCTAGGCGGAAAGCCACTTCCGTCCGATCCCAACACCGCACCTGCGCCGCCACCGCCGGCACCCGAACCGAAAGGACCGAGTGAGGGCGTCCTTCTTGCGCTGGAGCAGGAGTTCCTTGTTCTAACGGCGATGGACGAAGCCCCCCAACAGCGAGGATACGCGTTCGAACGCTTCTTGAAGCGCTGGTTCGACGTATGGGGCCTAGATGCACACGCGTCGTTTCGTACCTCAGGCGAACAGATCGACGGTTCATTTCAGCACGAAGGAAGCACTTACCTTGTCGAAGCCAAGTGGCATTCGCGGCCGGCTGACGCCGCAATGCTTCACAGTTTCCAGGGAAAATTGCTAGAACGCCCGGATTGGACCCGAGGGCTTTACGTTTCGTACGGCAGCTTTTCCGGCGAAAGCTTTGACGCTTTCACCGCCCGCCGCTTGATCATGATGGATGGTGCCGACATCTACCACGCCCTGAACCGCCGGCTCGATCTTGGAGAGGTCGTGCGGAAAAAAGTCCGCCATCACTCGGAGCGGCGCCAGCCCTTCGCCCACGTCACGGACCTGTTCCCTGCTTAAGGTTGGCGGATGAAACTGTTTGACAACCGGGTTTGGGAGATGAGCAGAAAGGGTGAGTTTCATATCCTCAAATTGCATCAAAGGGGCGCCACGCCTACGACGCCCTCGCTCCGATATTTCGCCGACCGGTAGCACATGTGTTTGAGTCTTCCCACCTTACGGTAGGTGGCCATGACTGGGGTCGATAATCGCCCGGACTCTCATTTCAAGCTCATTGCGATCGCGACACGGATACGTAGCGAGGGTGCGGGCTTGAGGCGGCACGACGCGGCTATCATCAAGGCATAGAAGTGCAATGCGCAACAGTCCCTTGCCTGATCGTTCGAATGCGAACTCCAGTTCGTCGAAGCACCATGGACTGAGCATGAACTCTTTGCAGTACAATGCAAGAAAGACGTCGCTTCTCACGATGTTGCGCCGGATTTCGCCGGTGATCTCCGCGCCGACCTCGAAACTATCATCGTCCCGGAAGACCTCTGCATTGCGGCGCCGCAAGAGTGCTTCGATCTGGTCCGCTGCAGCAGAACGTTCCCGCGGGTAGCTGATAAAAAACCGACTAGGCGCAGCAACCGTCCTTCTACCAACCACTTTCGGCTCGACCAGCCTCTCCAGGAGGGGCACTGCATCCTTGGGGGCGCCGGATAATCGGTCCGCGTCGTGGCCGAGCGCGTCGGAAAGCTCGTACCGATGACGATCCAGGTAAGCGGCGCCTGCTCCGCCGAGGAAACCCAAGGGGAGCACGGGAACACGCCGAGTCGCTGCAAGGCTTAGAAGAAGGCTGGCTGTCCCATCCGACTTCCCGCCGATGACGATGACGCCCTGGCAGGTATCGAGCGCTGCTAACTGTGCAAGAAGCCAAGCATGCTCGAGATTGGGCCGATTGTCCGATGTAACCGGGACCGCATGATAAAATCGATGGGCATCTTGCGCTTTCTGCGTTGCTAGAAGAGCGTCGAGTGTCTCGCGAATGGACGGAAGGTTTGGCAGGTGGATTTCTAGACGGCCTTGTAGCCTGTCCGCCGGATCAGTCGTCACCCAACCACGTAATGCCGGTACATCTGCGCTCCCCTCGAAAGGACTGCATAAAAGAAGATCATGCCCACGCCTGGCGATCTCGCTTCCCAAGTGCACGGCGCAAGCGTCCAGCTCCCCCACATTTTGTGGCGGCTCCCCCACTTTGGTGCTCCCGCCTATTACGAATATTTTCAATCTCTCTCTCTAATCTGCTCGCGTCTCACCCGTTGTACCTGGCCGTCCATCGAATCACATCATGACCGGCCACGTAAATGAAGCAAATATCTCCTTACCGACTTATCCATCTCGGATCTGTCACAGCGCAAAGCCCGCCAAGAAAGAACTTCGGCTGGACCTCAGAAGACGATTATTTGTCGAGCAACGAGAGGAGGCGCCGAGGCATGCACAACAACCGGACATCGTGGAAGGTATGGCAATCGCTGCGATCCGTCATAAATCGGCATCGACGTGATCCAAGAGTGCACCCCCAAGCTCGTGCGCCGCTAAACTCTCGCCAAAACTAGAGCAACGCCACTGATCGGAACCGGCCCAGCTGCGGCCTACGCCGGATGCTTACAATTATCGCGACCACCCACATGAAGCAGACTTTTAAATCCCCAATGGGCTCACCGTCCAGCCAAACCCGCTGCCGTTTCGATCCAGTCGCCTATGTTCTGGCGACCATTTTGCTTGGTGAAGTCATAGCGAAGGTAGTGGCTCGATATCTGGACGACCGTGTCGCTGGGCGGCGCTTTGAACCAGAGATCACCCGCAGGGACCGCTAGGGTATAGTCCTCATACTTCACCCACTTGCCGCTTTTCCATTCAGCGAAGAAGATGCCACTCGGCGCTTTATAGAGTCCCACCTGTGCTAGTGGATCGGCACCTTTAACGCCAACCACGCCCATCTTGTTCTTGACGCCGTAAATATCGACGGTGAGCAAGCCATTCCCCTTCAAGACGCTACGAACAATCTCGTAGCGGACCCACCGTCTCTGCCAGGTGTTTTCACCGGCAAGGACACACGTTACCGACGTGTTTTCCAGGCCATTCCGCAGGAAGTTTTTCAACGCGGTGGCGCTCTCGTTTTTCGTAGCCTCGAATACGCTGCTATCGAAGAAGCCGCGGTCAATCTGATCTTGCGAACGGACAACCCAGCTATTTCGCACGTTCCACGCGCGCCAGCTGTCTTCATCATGATGAAATGAAAAGAACGTTCGCCGCGCCATTAACTAAATCCCGCCCTAAGCCGTCTTCCGGAATGCTTGCGCGTCAGAAGTCCACTCCCGCCAGCTCTTATGGTCGGTGCTCGAGCGATGCACCCTCAAGTCTTTGAGCGAGAGGGCGCTTTCATCAATCCACGGATAGATCCCGAGGTACTCCTGACCGTAAAACGAATACTCCTCGCTCTTCGTCACCGGAAGGACGGCAACCGCGCCCCTGTATCCGTCGAAATACCCCAACTCCCACGGCATCCACTTCGAGGCTCCGGAGTTGCCGCTGTGAAGATAGATTAACGAAAGGCAGTTCCGCATTCTGTTGCGCAGTGTTTCAGCGGTTGCTGGCTTCACATTGGCGCGGTCAAGCTCTGGGTCCTCGATCCAATCCACGTAGACCGAGCGCCCGTGGTCTTCAAGTATCAGCTTGATACCAAGAACCAGCTCGGCATCTTTCGTAGAGTGACTAAGAAAAACGTCATATGTCTAGTACGACCTAAAGTCGCGCGCCGCTTCATTCAGAATCGTTGGCGCGGACTTGGAAATCGTCGCGCGTTTCGCGCGGCTGCGAGCGCGGTCTTCCGTAATTGTAGGCATGTGGCGTCCATCTGGGATGAGCGGATGCCCAAAACCTACATAAGAAAAACTTCCTGGCAATGTGTGGAGATGCGCCTATTCGAAATTTCCACAGTTACAGATGGGTATCGCCTCGCGATTGCAACCTTATAGTCAGCCGGGGCGACGGTATAGAAGATGTTCGTGACAAATGTGAACACAATCACGCATGCGTCCGCCATACTGATCGCTTCGTTTCATTTCAGATTGGCGCGATCTCGCCGAAGTTCTTGGCATACTTCTTCATCCATTCCTCCACGCCGACTGAAGCCTTGGTCGAAAGCTCCTCTATGATCGCTTCCATAAAGAGTTTATCTCCAATATGCTCGCCCAAGGATCGGTAAGCCTCGAATTGGGTTTCCGAGAAGAACTGATCAAGGGTCGAGTGATGCGGAAATGACGGTTCGTCTAGACGATACCGCCTCAGGAACTCGCCCTCGTTTCCCGTAAGCGAGAGCTTCACGTAGAGCAAATAGCCGATTTCCCAAGGCTGCTTAGCTTCCCCGGTCGGGTAGCGAATTCGGCAGAACCGGAAGTGTGAACGGCTGAAGCCGGAATCTAGCAACCGGATCTCGTCAAGCTCGGCATCAATTATGACCCCCATGTCGATATAGGCGAGCCGCTGGAGGTTGGTGAGCGCATGGAAGGTCATTTTGGGGTCGGCCTCACCATCGACCGCGACGATGTATCGGCACCGCCGACGCAACAGCTCGTAGACACCCAGATTCTCGATATGCCCGCCATCTGAGATGTTGACGTAAGGAAGGTGATCACTGGCGGTCGCCGTGAATTCGCGAAACAGATACCGGATGCCGGGTTCTCGACGCCACCACCGCTGGGTCGCCGGCGCGTCATTCTTTCCCGCTATTCGGGGTTTCTTTAGCCAGGCATTTAGGCGCATGTTGAAGAGGGTTAGCCAGAAACTACCCTGTTTCGTGGTTCTCAGTCCCATCTGAGGGGAAACCGCACCACCCGAGAGAGCCATGGCCGCTGCGAGATCAAGTTTAGGATTGAGTTCCTCCCATGCCTTGGTGTCTTGATAACCAACAAGATTGCTGCCGGTCATCAGCGGAGTGAAGGTAAACACGTCAGAAAGACGGCCACGCATTCTCGGGTCGTCGGATCCCGGAGCATTAAGCGCACAATTTATGATGGGATAGAAGGAGAGATCTGGCTCGAACTCGCTGAGCCGGGGCAACGTTTCGATGCCATCCGCATGGATGAATGCCGTCGCCAGCTTGGAGCGATAGTATCGGTAAAGGGATGTCTCATTCACATCTATGAAGAACCAGAGGAGGCCCATGACAACGGCCATGATCGCAAGAACAATCAGCGTTCTTGAAAGATCCTGAGCCGCGAACGATGCGTAGAAGACGTGTTCGGAAAGTAGGATCAAAGCTACTGTCACCACGGGGATGAACATCGATCGCGCCCGCGCGAAAACAGCGAATATCGCTCCCAGGACAGCGATGACGGTCACACCAACAAGAAGAATGGCGAACAATCCATCGATTCCTGTTAGAAGCGCAAAGTTTCCCGTCAGTCGCGTGGCTCCGTCGTGGAACGCGCCTAAGAGCATCCAAAGGAGCGGAAAACAGAACAAAAAACCGAGACCTAGATGCCAGGCTGTCAATTCGCTCAGTTGCAGTCGTTCCTCTCGAGACACATTGCTCACGAGGATCAGCGCCACTATCGGAAATGCCCATCCTAGCCACGCTGGCACCTCAAGAAGCCGAAGGTTGGTCCGACCTAACAGTTCAATGGCCGCGAAAAAGGCCATGACACTGAGGGCGAGGACCGCGTTCACGAAGACGCCGTACATTGAGCGCATGACCAGAAGCAATCGCTCGACAAAACCAGCGGAGAGGAAGCTTGCCCGTTGCCTGACACGCGCCAATAGGTCCGATTCACGTTCCGTTCGCTTGAACGGCTCTTGATCGGCTAGCAGTCCCAACCCCTCGGCGGGGTTGGACGTACCTAGCAACGAAGTGAAGAAGCACCCCGCGTATCCACCGCCGGATACGGTCGATAGATAATCGAACTCTGGCAGAAGGTTCTTGCGTGAAAGCGCGGCGAGAACCCCAAGTGAGAAGGTAGCGCTCCGTATGCCGCCTCCAGACAGCGCGATGCCAGCTGCCCAGTCGCCATGGGAAAGCCTATAGCGCGCCCTTCGGCGTTGGACGGCCGCTTTCTCAAGAGCGCTGTAAGTCTCATGGCCTCCCGCAGGCCGCCATTCGGCCGCCCTTAGTAAGACTTCCCTCGCACCGTCGCGCGCGGATCGGCTCGGATTGTAAGACGCGGTCGTCCCCGCGAAAAACGCGAGGGCACGCTCCAGTACGCGCAGGGTGTTTTGGGTAGAGTATAGTTCGGCGCGGAACACATCGCTGGAGTCAAGCGCGTCGAGAGCACCGCTCTTGCTCAGGGGATGCCATTTCGCCGTGAACGGCCTGACCATCGTGTTCAAGGTATGCCAAACGAGAATCTCGAAGGTCCCACATCCCACATTGGCTGCCGTGATTACTCGCGCCGTGCCAAACAACTCGGCCACACTTTCAAGCGCACGTTTTTCCGTTCCGCTCCCATATGCCAGGCGGACCGTGGCGATGCGGGAAATCAACTCCGTGCGAAATTGATGAGCAGCCGCTTGGTTGGCCGCGTCGCCATTCCATTCGCTGTCACCGTAGACCGCCAAGAAATCCGCCCCGAAAAGATCGGTATTGGATAGCTCCGTCAGTTTCGATCGTATCGTATCGCTCGTCATTCCCACCCCCGATAATTGTCGGCGCTAAAAGAAGTTGAACGCGGCGTTCGCACGGGCTGCTTGGCGTCGTTTACGTGCCCCACTGTCATTGCCACAGTGGCCTTTAGTCTGCCGCGTCTAGTTGAAAATCTTGTCGTCGCTAACCGAATAGCGGGCCGCGCTTTGCTTGAATTGAAAGGGATCATCTACGACCCGATTAAGGTGAGCGGATTGGCTGGTTTTCAGCCAATCGAGGAGGTCCTGACACTCGTCGTCCAGATAGACCCGGTGTCCTCTCAGATTCGTGTAGCCGATCTCATCAAGAATTGCTTTTGGGACTTCCGGCGCTGACCTGCCGAAGTAAAAGAAATGCTCCGATACCAAAACACGGTCGGTACCAGTATCTGTCCCGATGTTGTGAAGGTCTGGCGTACCGTCCGGGCGGCTATGATGTGAATCAAGCTGTCGCCAATTGCCGTCCTCCTGACGATAGATATTGTCGCCCAGCATCATTACTCGGCTGCCGTTACGCACGGGTCGTTTGTCCCTGAACCTCGGGTCAGCCCAATACTCATTGAATGACAAAGTTTCCGTAACCTGCATCGCGAAAATGCTACGCCCCACCGCATCGAGTTTTGCGCCGCCCATCCCGATCACCCAGTCATCCGTTTTCGCCATGCGGCGGACGACTGGCTTACAGGTCGCGAGCGTGCAAACGCCATGGAAAGGATTTGGGGCGAAACCGAAGTCCCGTGCGACAACATACATGTAGACGGACATGAATCAGCATCGCGAGGTGGAGGAAGTGTGGACCGGTGTACGAGAGGAACCATCAGTATCCCGAAAATCTGGATCCGCGCCCTCCACAGCGTCAATAATCGCGTCTGGATTCCAGTTCACAAGATCACTGCCATAGTCTTCAAAAGCGGGCGGGATATCCGCTTTCGTCCCTCCACGGGTAAAGACGCCAATAATACGTTTGCCGAGCTCGTGAGCCTTTTTGATCTCCCAGTTCACCCAAGGACGAGCGTGCGTTTCCTTTCCGATCAGCACGATCACGGTCGACGCCCAGGACATCTTTATCCTTAGAAGTCGCTTGATCGCGTTATCGCTAACCAAACCTTTGTCCAGACGGTCCTGGTTGGCTGGTTTCGCGCGGATGGAGCTGTTTCGGATTTCGTATCCCTTCCGGCTGAGGGAGTCGGTGAGCTTCGTGACGTGTTCATCATCGGCATGATGGTGACTGATAAAAACGTGCCGTCTGCTAGGCATTTCGCTTCTCCAATTGCTTGACGAATCCTATACCATGGGTTGAATTAGGGCGCGATGGTTTGGGAGGACTCATGGCGGGAAATTTGTTCATATTCGAAGGACCCGATGGCGTCGGCAAAACCACCATTGTCGAGGAACTAAAGCAGAAATTGCCGCCGTCCGCCTTTGAGTTTCTGAGTTTCCCTGGTCGCGAGGAAGGAACCCTTGGTCGCGCCATTTATCGAATCCATCACGAGCCCGAAGAGTTCGGCATTAAGGTGATGTCGGAGCTCGCTCGCCAGGCGCTTCACATTGCTGCACATATCGATGTGATCGAGACACGCATCGCGCCATGGCTCGCAGAGGGTAAAAATGTCGTCCTCGACCGCTTCTGGTGGTCGACCTTGGTCTATGGAAGCGTTGGTGGCGGAAAGCAGAAAGCTTTGCAGGAACTGGTTGCTGCAGAAAAAACAGTCTGGGGCGAAATCAAGCCAACAGCGGCATTTCTGATCGACCGTGATAGCCCGATAAATCGACGGGAAGACCTGACCTTCTGGCATCAGCTTCGTGATAGCTACGCCCACCTAGCGGCCCAGCAAGGCGGCGAATATCCAGTTATTACTGTGAGAAATATCGGTTCAATAGCAGAGGCAGTCGATGGCGTTACGGCCAAGATTGCTGAGGCGTTATATAAGTAACCAAATGCGAAAACAAATATGTCGAAGTAACACTTATGTCGATCCCAACCTCTTCAATTGTACCAACGTAACCGCAAATCCACGTGAGGCGTGAAATGACCGGTTTCATCAAGAATGTTTTCATAAGTCACATCCACGAAGACGACCATGGTCTCGCAAAGCTGAAGAAAATTCTCAGCGCTCACAACCTCGATGTTCGAGACTCTTCTATTAATTCTAGCAATCCCAACAACGCTACGAGCCCCGAATATATCAAAAGCTCAATCCTGGCGCCCCAGATCCAGTGGGCTAGCACGTTGATTGTCTATGTCACGGCCGACACTCGCCACAGCGAATGGGTGAATTGGGAAATCGAATACGCGGCGAAACAGGGCAAGCGGATCGTCGGCGTTTGGGCTGAAGGAGAGCAAGGCTGTGAGCTTCCGGATGCCCTCAAGGAGTATCACGACGCTATGGTGGGCTGGCACGGAAACTCCATTGTCGAAGCCATTGTCGAGGACCAGGACAAAACAGAACTGCCGAACGGCGACGCTGCCCCGATCCTACCGATCAAGCGTCATCCTTGCGGTGTAAAATGAGCATTTACTCTTACGTCGTCAGATACGATAGCGGTTTTGCGCCGAATCCGTTTTACGGTGTCTGCACTCTCGCCACATGCATGTTCCTTATACGAAGGCACGCCGAAATCGGAGACTGGGTGGTCGGTTGCGGAAGTGCAGATCGCGCCGTTGGACGTGGTGGCCACATCGTCCACGCGATGAGAGTCACCGATGCCATGACCTTCGGGCAATACAACACCGACCCTCGTTTCGAAATGAAAAAGCCCATTCGGAACGGCAGCCGCAAGCAGAGTGCTGGCGACAATATTTATTTTCCAGCCGGCGGTGGTTGGGGGCAGCGTGATTCCTTTCACAGCAAACCGGATGGCAGCCCGAACTCCGAGCATGTCGATAACGATACGCAGGTGGACCGTGTCCTGTTGAGTGCCGATTTCGTCTATTTCGGCGGCGAAGGTCCCAAGTTTCCCAATGACCTCCAAGACAAATACGGCAGGCATATTTGTAAGGTGGGTATTGGCCGGTCGAAATTTACTGATGTCGACATGGAGAACAAGCTTGTCGCTTGGCTAGATTCGATTGGCCCCAGAGGCCTCCAGGGGTCGCCGTTCGAGTGGCTAAGCTTGCGAAAAGGCTGAATTCGATGGTTGATGCATCTCTCGGGTTGAACGAGTATCAAAAACTTGCATCTCGCAGTGATAGGACTCGTAACAAAGGAAACGGGTTTGACCTTCCTGTTCTCGGTCTCGTCGGCGAAGTCGGCAGCCTCCTCAGTGAGGTGAAGAAGCGCCAGCGCGATAAGGCCGCGATAATCGGCTACGAACAAACAGTTCTCGAAGAGCTGGGGGACACTCTTTGGTATCTGGCAATTATCGCGGATCATGCCGACATCGAACTGGCGACCTTGGCGAGTGACGTATCCGCCTCAGATTTGGCCTTCTCCGCCCTGCAGCCGCAGCATTCCCTCCCCCTCAATACACCAAGCGCACAGTTCGAAAAAACGCTTCTTCGCCTGACAGCTGCGACCGGCGAGCTTGCTGCCACCGTCGACGGGTCTCACGGCGACAAGGCCCTTCTGAAAACACGCTTGGCCAGCGTTTTCCGACACCTTGTCCAGGCGGCGAACGAAGCAGAGGTTCTCCTTGAAGACGCCGCGCGCTTCAACATCGAGAAAACAGAGGATCGGTGGCCGCAGGATCGCGTCTATCCTGGACTTTTCGACAGCACCTTCCCTGGCGACGAACAGCTGCCACGAACCTTAGAAATCGACATCTACGAGCGCGAGGCCAGTAACGGCAAAAGCTACGTATTGCAGAGCTGCAGAGGCCTGTTCATCGGCGATCGCCTGACCGACAACATCATGGAGCCGGACGACTACAGGTTCCACGACGTCTTCCATTACGCCTACGCCGCTGTTCTCGGCTGGTCGCCGGTCACCCGCGCCCTGTTGAAACGGAAACGGAAGAGCAAGGTTCGCGTCGACGAAGGAGAAGATGGTGCGCGTGCGGTGCTGATCGAAGAAGGTGTCGCAACGTACGTTTTTGGAATCGCAAAAGATTTCAACTTTTTTGCCGACCAGAAACCCGGCGACCTCAGCCTCACCCTACTGAAGAACGTTCGCCAATTCGTCCGCGGATACGAAGTCCACACCTCGCCTCTTTGGCTTTGGGAAGATGCGATCCTACAGGGGAACCATGCGTTCCGATATCTGAGAGAAAAACGTCGCGGCCGGATCAAGCTTGATGTAGAGAGACGGTCGCTGTCGATAGAGGAGCTTCCATGATGAACACCGCTCAGTTCGTTGAGACGCTGGCCGACCTTTCATTTAGGGATGCTTTCAACCCCTACTCCGACGCCTGCGACGATTTCGACCAACACGATGCTCCAGCCATTCGCCGAAAAAACCTGAAGCTTGTTCTCGACGCGGCAATTGAGCGGAAAGTCGATTCTATCTGGATTGCCCGAGATCTCGGCTATCGCGGTGGTCGACGCACCGGTCTTGCATTGACCGACGAAGCCCATCTCACTGACCATTCTGTGCTTTACGGTGACCTGCCTCTCGTTCGTGCGACCAAGGGCCCGGCGTTGACTGAGCGAACCGCGAGCATAATCTGGCAGACCCTGAACCGGATTCAACGTCCGGTCTTCCTTTGGAACGTGTTTCCGCTTCATCCACATGAACGCGGCGACCCACAGTCAAATCGCTGCCATACACGCACCGAACGCAACGCCTGCCGCCCTCTGCTCAGCTGGCTGCTCGACGTGCTTGATCCCCGCATCGTGGTCGCAATCGGACGAGATGCCCAGCTTGCGCTTGCCGATCTTGGAATCGAAGCGATGCAGGTTCGTCATCCGAGCTATGGCGGTCAGAGCGACTTCATTTCCGGCATCGAAGGATTGTACGGATTGCCGCCCATCACCGGCTCTCCTAAGCAACTGGCAATGTTCTGAACAGAGCCAACAGCTGCTGTCTGATGCGCGAAGCTCCTCAATGAGAACGCGATCACATCGCGCGAGCACCTATTCCGCTGCCCATCACCGAGACGCCATACTAGTTATGCTTACTCGCCTTGGTTGGAAGGCAGTCAACTTCGGGCTATAGTCCTTCGTCACACGGCTCTTTACAGTGGCGTATAGAGCGATAGCGAGGAATCGCATGATTGATACGGCTCGCCCGTTTATCGTGATTTATGTCGTTTGGCATCCGAGCTTCGCCGTGGGCCACACGGTGGCAAAGGCCCTTTTCGAGCATTTCCGAAGGGAAAGTTATGAAAAGATCACAGGCGGCACCGGCATCAGTGTCGTGTATCGCTATGCGCTCGCTGATGGAACGGACGAACCACTTCCCATCGATTTCGCGGACGCCGAGACCTCCGCTATTATAGTCCTTGCGGATCAGAATTTCGCTCGGGATCCGGTCTGGATGGATTTCCTTCAAAGGATTTCAGATCAAACTACGGCCGCTGGACTATCGACAGTTCTTTTTCCCGTAGCAATGGACCCTGGTATCATCAATCAAATAAAAAAAGCCGAGCAAGCACTTCATTGGTCGGATTGGAAAGGAAGTATCGAAGACAAGGTCTTCAAACTGATCGGGCTGCTGACCTTCCAGTTCTGCCGAATGCTTCGCCACTACCTTGAACACCTCAGGCGGCCGGATGAAACCCGGCAAGCTCTTCTGGGCTTCTTGAAGAAGGTTGATATATTTCTAAGTCATTCGAAGCACGACAAGAATGATGCCGGTGAGCAAGTCGCGAAGGCGATCCGAAAGAAGCTGACAGAACGTGACGGGCTCGGAAGCTTCTTCGACGTCTACGACATTCCGCCCGGATTGAAGTTCCACGATGTCCTACTCGCGCAGATCGAAATAAGTGCGGTCATCGCCGTGCACACCGACTCCTTTTCGTCGAGAGAATGGTGTCGTCGTGAGATCATCGAAGCAAAACGTCACAACAGACCGCTTGTGATCGCGAACTGCATCGCTGATAGGGACGAGCGCGGCTTTCCTTATCTTGGAAACGTACCGATCATTCGACTAGAAAACAAAAAGGCAAGCCGGATAGAGGCAGTGATCAACGCGTTGCTGGACGAAGTTCTGAAAGACTTTTTGTGGCAGTGCAGAGTCGAACTGATGCGTCCTAAAGCGAAAAATGGCGTCACCTTCCTGCCGCGGCCTCCTGAATTGATCTCTTTGGCTAGTCTTGTTCCAGCGACTGAAGGACAGGACGTTGTCATCGTTTACCCTGATCCTCCGATTGGCGCCGAGGAAGAACGACTATTCCACAAAATCGCGCCGAACCTGCAGCTTCGAAGCGCCACTGAATGGCTAGCAGGAGCGATTCGATGACCTATGCCGACGTCCTAGAAAACAAGTCGATAGCGGTCTCTACCTCGCACAGTCCCGACATGAAGGGGTTGGGACTGCATGAAGAGCATCTGCGGGATGCGATGACTGAAATTGCTCGGCATACGCTCGCCCTTGGTGCAAAACTTGTTTACGGCGGCGATCTTCGCAAAGACGGCTTTAGCACCTTGTTATTTGAACTCGCGGCCCGATATCGGCGAGATTCGAAAGTTAGCCGCAAACTCGGCGTCACAAATTACCTTGCTTGGCCCGTCCACATCCGAGAAACGCCCGAACACTTGCTCCAAGTTGCAGCCGACCTCGAAGGAACGGCTGAGCTTCGTCTTCTCGATATCAATGGCAAAGATATTGGGTTGGCAGGGCGTCGTGATGTTCCAACACGTCAGCCCTCCGAGTCAGAATGGACAAAGGGGCTTTCTGCAATGCGTCTGACGATGCGCCAGACAACCCACGCTAGAATAATCCTCGGAGGTGTGGTCGATAAGTTCATGGGCTCGATGCCGGGTATTGCGGAGGAAGCGCTTTATTCGCTCCAGGGAAAACAACCTATTTATATAGTGGGTGGATTTGGCGGCTGTGCCCGCGATGTGGCGGAAGCGATCGGGGTCCTAGAGCCGATACGTGTCCGAGATTGGCGCGGCCGTGATCGGTTTCAGAAGTTCAGAGGCAAAAGCCTCCGAAACGGTTTGTCGGCAGAAGAAAATAGGATACTGGCGAGCACTCCGCATGTGGAACAGGCGATAGTGCTAATTCTAAGAGGTCTTACGAGGGCCAAATTCCATTCAGAAGTCGATCAAGACCGGTGAAGACGATCACTAGGCGGCCTAGTTAGATCACATTGAGTGAGACCTTCGAAGTTCGTTGCTGTGGGAAGCACCTCTCCCCTTCCCAGATCTGGGAACCGCTGCGATCAATCCATGTGCTCCTAAAACACAGCTTCGTATGGGCTTGATTCAGATAGATGTGCCTACACCACGGGGTCCGCCCCTACGGGGCCCATGTGTCAGTCTGTTGATTTCCACGCGGAACTGAGCCGCGTTTTCCACCCAGAGTTGGTTATGGAATCACGTTTTGGTCAAAGCTCTCAACCGGCGCGGAATGTTGACCCCTTATCGGCGTCCAATCTTCCTCGCCGAAACACATACCACGTCGACCTCCAGAGCTTCTTCTATTCCGTCCCGCACGGCCTCATCCGTCAGCAAGTCGATATCCGGGCGACCAACCCTCCCAATCATGGTACGTTCTATGGTTTCTGCGTCGGAGAAACGATTAGTTGTGAGACTAATACTCCGACGGCGACAAAAGCCTGTTCCTCGGTGCTCCAAGAAGAAACCGCCTGGTTGCCAAGCGTGACACGATTGGTAGGCGAGATTGCGATGAGCCGTTTGGCGTTATCGATTTCGAGCTTTTGCCAGTTCCACGCGATCTGCACGCCGTCCACCAACATGACCTCGCCTGACCAGTTGAGTTCCTCTGCATCCTCATATTCTTCAGGAATTGCGGCGGCCTCCATTTGGGCCTCGAAAACTACAGTTACCGGGCAAGATCTAACGGCACTGATGATGAATTTTGCGAGTTCTTGTTTGTTCACTACCGCTTGGCCTTGCAGAGCTAATACTTTGTCATCAAACCATACTGAAAATCCAAGGGACCGAAGATAATCCACTAGCCGCGCAGCCGCCAAAGCATTCCGTCGCCGTTTGTAGCTTACAAAGACCTGAAAATCCTCAATGACTTTGCCGACAACAGGTTTAGGCTTCGGCAGCAAGCGAAAAACATACGTGATTTCACGCCATAGTTGCTGA
Organism: Shinella sp. 838; assembly: GCF_029623935.1. NCBI lineage: Bacteria > Pseudomonadati > Pseudomonadota > Alphaproteobacteria > Hyphomicrobiales > Rhizobiaceae > Shinella > Shinella sp. 838. The sequence continues at coordinate 58,970 of NZ_JARSBQ010000012.1, read as the reverse complement.
TCGTCACCTTCCCACCTAATTCCGTCGAATTTCCCGGAAAGACCGTCAATGACGTCAAATTGCGCCTTCGACCATAACGGTTGGAGCGGCTCGTTTTGGCTGATTTCCCTATCGATCAGCCGCTGGACGTCTTCGGTCCTGCGGATCCAGCTACGGGCAGTGTCGACTTCAGATCCGGACAAACCATCAGCTACTCGGTTAAGAACACCTTCGACGGTACTATCCGGCTCAAAATCGATGTCGTACTGGACGAAAACGGAATTGATGCATTCCGCGAGCGCAATAACATCGTTTAAAAAGAGCCGGAACCGCGGCCAGATTTCTTCATCGTCGAGCGAGCCTCTGGAGCAATCGTCTTCTTGAAGATCTTCGAACTTATTGAGCAGCCAATCAATTTCATCGTTGTTGAAGCGCCCTCGGAACTCGCCCATATTATTAATGGTCCGTACTGCGCTCCACTTCTTGAACTCGAACCCAGCAGCCATTGTCCAGATCCCTCTCAATGATGATAATCCGTGGCTATTTATACCATGATAACCCGGAAGGTTGCTTAAGGGGTCAGAAAAACTCATAAAAACAGGCTTAGAAACACATAGCTGGCTACACGATTCCCCACGCCCGAAACCTCCCCCTCCCCGTCATCTCTCTGAGGCCGAGCTCCAAAACGATCCGCCGCGCAGCCTGCGGCGTGACCTCGAGCGTTTTGGCCACCATTTTTGATGACACCAGTGGCTTTGCCATGACGAGCTCGATCAGCTCAGGCAATTTGGACGAAGTCCGTCGCCCCTCCAGCTTCCGCTCCATGAGCGTGCGCGCCAAAACCAGCCGGTCATGTTCTTTCATGCCGATTTCAGCGGCCGCGATCAGGCCGTGGGCGATGGCGAGCAGCCGGGTTTCGCGATCGCGATGTCGGCGCCGGTCGACGGGAATGGTTTTCAGGCCGAGATTGATCGCCGCTAAGTGAGCGCCGCTTGTGATGCCGGCCTGGCGCAGGATGGACCCACAAAACAGCCGGCCGAGCCAAGGGGCGTGCTGCAGGACAGACAATTCGTTCCAGGCATCGAGAGCGATGACGGCCCGCACCACGACCGGCAGGTTTTCGGCCTGGCGCAGCACGCCGCGCCATTCGTCGAGCCGGGCATCCTCGTCCCAGTCGAGATCATAGACCAGCGGATCGGCCGGAGCCCGGCCGGGCTTTTTGGCTCGTTCCATCGCGGCGTCAGAGCGCGCGAGGATCGCATCGATCGCGGCATAGTCGACGCCGGGCAGATTCTCCGCGTCATCACCGTCGTCCCCCTCCCCTTCCCCGACCGGATCCGCCTGCACCACGCCGCTTTCTTTCTCGACCTCGCCGCCCAAAGATGCTCCAGGCCACGCCTGGCGCAGCGAACGGATACCGTCGGCGGACAGCGCCCAATCCGGCGACTGAGCAGCAATGCGCCGGCGGGTGCGCAGCACGTCGCGGGCGATTGTCAGCTCGTGGGTGGGCGTGCGGGTGTCTCGGAAAGCGTCATGGAGGACGAGATCTTCGAGATGGACCAGTTCGCCGTCGATCCAGAGGGACGCACACGCATCGGCGAAATGCATGCGCTCGGTCCAGCCTGTTCCGACCGGCGAGCGGGCGATCCGCTCGTCGAGACGGGTCAGCGCGATGCCGGCGTCGAACGCCGGCCGCATCAGGGCGTTCATGCTGATTTTCGCGAGATCGTAAGCCATTGATTTTATGGTAAACGATTTCCTAAACGAACGCCATATCGACGTTACTGTTCCTCACATCCGATAAAAGAGCCCGCGGTGGCTCACCGCCGATAAGTAACCCTTATCGGAGGTGATTGATTTGGCCGCGCAAATCAGCCAATCTCGTGAATCCTGGACCGCAGAACCGCGAGGAATCACCGGGATTTGGCGGCATTTTGCTGACTTGGATCGGTGGACTCGTCTGCCCAGATCGTGGATGGCAGCGGAACGGAGCAGCATGGCAGACAGGACCGAAAACAATCCTCGGCTGATATCCTGTGACGAGGCCGGCTATACCGGCCCGAAGCTGTTGGACGACAACCAGCCATATTTCGCCTATGCGGCCGTCGACCTGACGGCCGACGAAGCCGCCGCGATCGTCGCTGCGGCGCGCGGCAAATTCCGCGTCCAGGCGCCCGAGCTGAAATCCGGCCTGCTGCGCAAACGCGACAACTGGCCGGAAATCGCGCTCGACATCCTTGAACCGATCAAGGGGCGGGCGATGGTCATCGCGGCCGACAAGCGGCTCAATCTCGCCGGCAAGACCTTCGAATATATCTTCGAGCCCGTGCTCGAGAGGATGAACGGCTTGTTTTACCATTATGATCTGCATCGCTTCGTCATGAACGGCCTGCACCGCATCCTGTTCGTCACGGGTGCGCCGACGCCGAAGCTGGCTGAGGAACTGCAGAGTTTCATGAAGTCCTTCGATCCGGCCGACGCGCCGACGGTGTTTGCCGCCGCCGAGAGTAGCGCCGAGACACACGAGATCCTCGACTGCGTCCTGCGGTTCGCCCGAGGCTACGCGGCAACGATCGCCGATCAAAGCAAGCACCTGCAGAAGGACGTCAATCCGACAGCCAAGTGGACCTTGGACCTGACCACGACCTGCCTGTTCAGTCTTCTCCTGCACGGCTGGGGCCACCACTATGACAGCCTCGATGTGCTGTGCGACGACTCCAAGCCGCTGCAGGCCATGGCGCATGCGTTCGACGGCTTCGTCGGCCGGTCCGACAGCGCCGAGCTGATCGGCGCCGGCGGCCATCGCGTCAAGATCAGGGCCAACCTCGCCAATCCGATCCGATTCGGCTCCTCCGCGGCAAATCCCGGCCTGCAGATCGCCGACATCGTCGCTGGCGCGACCACCGACCTGCTGCAGCATCAAACCGACGCTTCCTATCGGGAGCTCGCAAAGTGGATCCTGCCTCACATGCACCCGCACACCATGCTGCCGGACGATGACTTTATCGACCTGGCCCGCCCAAAGCCGCAGATGAACCTTGCGGCCCTGAAGGAACTGGCTCGCCGGGCCGATCATGGGGAAGATCCGATTGCCAGGATGGACGAATTTTACGAAAGCCAGTTGGCCGCCGAACGCAAGGCGAAGAGGTTTCCCTTCTGATGAGCGACGCGATCCATATCCGGGCCGAGCAGCTCGACACCATTGCCTCGGTGCTGCCGATCGAGCGGCGCGACAAGCTCGCTGAACTCCTGACCGACCAGGACGTCGAGACACTCAGGCACCTCGTCAACGAGGGCATGGGTGAGAACACACTGCGCGCCCTGACCTCCGATCTCGCCTATCTCGAGGCCTGGTCGCAGGCCGCGACCGGCGATCCCCTGCCTTGGCCGGCGCCGGAGGCGCTGCTGCTGAAATTCGTCGCCCATCATCTTTGGGATCCGCGACAGCGCGAGACTGACACAGATCATGGCATGCCGGCCGACGTCGACCAGTCCCTGAGGGACGCCGGCTTTCTGCGGTCGACCGGGCCCCACGCCCCCGACACCGTGCGCCGGCGGCTGGCCAGCTGGTCGACCCTGACAAAGTGGCGCGGCGCTCAGGGTTCCTTCGCCTCCCCTGCCCTGAAATCGGCGATCCGCCTTACCGTTCGCGCCGTGCCGCGGAAACGCCGCCGCAAGAGCGCCAAGGCCGTCACCGGCGACGTGCTGGCAAAGCTGCTTGCGACCTGCGACGATCACAATCTGCGCGACCTTCGCGATCGCGCGATCCTGATGGTGGCCTTTGCCTCGGGCGGCCGTCGCCGCAGCGAGGTCGCAGGACTTCGAAAAGAACAGCTAACGATCGAGGCGCCGGTGAAGGGTGAGGATGGAAGCCCCCTCCCCTCTATGTCGATCCACCTCGGCCGCACCAAGACCAGTGGTGCCGATCAGGACGAGATCGTCTATCTGACCGGCCGGCCCGTCGAGGCGTTGAAAGCCTGGCTCGCGGCCGCCAAGATCGACAACGGCAGTGTGTTCCGGGCGATCGACCGCTGGGGCAACGTCAGTCGTCGGCCGCTCGATCCGAAGGCGGTCAATGACATTCTCAAGCAACGCGTAGCAATGGCTGGGTTGGATCCTGGGGAGTTTTCGGCGCACGGATTGCGATCCGGGTACCTCACGGAGGCTGCGAACCGCGGAATCCCTCTCCCCGAGGCCATGGAGCAATCGCGTCATCGGTCAGTGCAGCAGGCAACCAGCTACTACAATGATGCGTCCCGGCGTAGTGGCCGGGCCGCTCAACTCCTCAAGTAGACCCCGCCCCAAATCGGCGGTTCAGCATATCATCAAGCGCTGTGCACAATGTTCGGATTTGTGAGCATCGTGGGCCTTCAGAGAAGGCCGCTTGCAAGGGTAGAATTGCGAGCGCCCATTACGCAGGGCAGCCGAGATTCCGTCATTGCCGATGCCGTTGGCCGTTCGCTGAGTTGTAGCGCTCTCTCTGGTGGATCGCCAAAGCGACTTCAATTTGCATAGAGCCCCGAGCATTAGCGCGGTCGCCTCCTCGCTTTAAAACAGGCAAACTCTGGCAGCACTGCCCTTTTTGCCACGGAAAGGAATGACAAAGAAGCCGGCACTTCCGATCACAAGAATATGAAGCATTGCAACGTTGGACATCGACCGCGATGGTTTCCTGTCCAAACATATGTCGCCTGCTCAAGGCGGCCATGGCGGCGACGTCCCTTCAAACACAGTCATTGGTGAGTTGGGGCCGGCAGATGCTTTTCACACAGCAACCGCCCCGCGCAGGAGCTCTCCACGTGGGCTCCTGGGACCTTTTTCGCCCGCGAGCGGTGGCTTAACCAAGCTGAGACGACCAGCGTCCCGCCTCTATCGCGTCTCGGTAAAATCTCGCGTCAACTTTCGAAGTGGTCCATCCTCGACTACTGCAAGCACGGAGCCAGAAACACACCCTCGCTGGAAGTTAGCGTCGGTTCGTAAGCGCTCATAGCAGTCCGCGATATGATCCTGTATTTGACGGGAGCGTCGCTCGCAGTGGCGTCCGTGCTCCGATCGCAGTTGACCGCGGCTAACCGTGAAGATGACCTCACAAATTGTCCCGCGCGCGCCCAGGATCAGGCTCTCCAGACGCTCTTTAAGGCTGGAATTGCGGTGGCGATAACGCCTGTGGCGCTCGCTATCGAACGCCGGCTTGAAACTTGTGTCGAAAGCGGTGCACGCCTTTGAGGTTACGTCACGATTGCCGACGTTGCTGTGCGACTCAGCCGCGGCATCAATTGTACTGAGCGCCGAGTTAGGCCTCGTCGACCAAGAGGCGGATGCGTCTAATACCATTGCCTCCTGACGTCTTCTAGGCTCAGGACTCGTTGATCAGAGCCAGAAGATAACGGTTGCAGCGAGAGCTATTGCGGAGAGGAAGGCCATAGGGCATCTGTCGTAGCGCGTAGCGACACGCCGCCAGTCTTTGAGACGCCCGAACATTATCTCGATCCGGTTGCGACGTTTGTAGCGGCGCTTGTCGTATTTGACGGTTTTGTTGCGGGATTTCCGACCCGGGATGCAGGGCGTGATCCCCTTCGCCTGTAAAGCTTCACGATACCAGTCGGCATCATAGCCACGGTCGGCCAGTAGCCATTTGGCCTTGGGAAGTTCATCAAGCAAGGCGGCAGCACCGGTGTAATCGCTGACCTGACCGGCCGTTATGAAGAAACTGATCGGGCGACCATTCACATCCGTTACGGCATGAAGCTTGGTGTTCATGCCGCCTTTCGTGCGCCCAATCAGGCGGCCCGAGCCCCCTTTTTTACCCGCAGGCTGGAAGCCGTGCGGTGGGCCTTGAGATAGGTCGCGTCGATCATGATGGTCTTGCGCTCTGCAGCCTCAGGCACAGCCAAGCCTTCCATCATCTGGAGAAAGATGCCCTTGTCACCCCAACGTTTCCAGCGGTTATAAAGCGTCTTGGAGGGGCCGTATTCCTTTGGTGCATCGCACCACCTGAGGCCGTTGCGGTTGACGAAAATGATGCCGCTCAGAACGCGTCGATCATCAACGCGCTGGCGACCATGGCTCTTGGGGAAATACGGCTGAAGCCGAGCCATTTGCTCGTCCGTCAGCCAAAACAAATTGCTCATCAGTCAGGCTCCTATACGCCCGTCTGAATCATGGCCGTCAATTCAAATCAATGGGTCCTGACCCTAGGGAAGCCTCCACACCTGGAACCTCTGGCAACCGACAGATCTGCCTTGGAAATTAAAGGGCTAGCGTTTCCAGGATATCGTGAGGGCAGGGGGACGATGGTTGAGACGTCCACAATTGAATTCAGCAACGAGCTGCGCCTTCCCTATTGCCCGCATTAGGCCGACCAGCAGAACCACTGCATTTGACAGCCGTGCAGAATCGCTATTTTCCGTTTGCTTCCAGTCAGATAGCCGTAGGTCCACGAGTGCAAGTTCGTAGAGATCACAGCGTTAAGATCTTGTTAACTAAAAACAGTTTGCCGAGATGGTAGAATCGCAGGTATTAATAACGCTTCTAAGCCTGCACGAGCAGGAAAAGCGTTATTCTGGATCCGGCTGGATGAACATGACCATCAATTTTGAGGCACTCGATTTCGGAAGCGAGATTCTCCAGCAAGGAGAACTGATATCCGATAATCTTAACATGCTTCGCCTCGAGCAGTACCCCCCAGACGCGCAGAAGGGGTTGAGGTCATTCTCGCTCGCAGAGGTTGCCGATTATCTCGGCGTCACACAAAACCACATCAAGAAACTTCACCTGGAAGGGAAGGGGCCTGTTCCGACGACTACGTCCTCTGGCCGGCGCACCTATTCGGCGGAACAGATGATGGAGCTCCGCGCCTTCCTCGACAAGAATGGCCGCAGCGATTTCAAGCGATACGTGCCCCATCGCCGGCCCGGAGAGCATTTGCAGGTTGTGTCCGTCGTCAACTTCAAAGGTGGCTCTGGCAAAACCACCACCACAGCACACCTCGCGCAGTTTTTGGCTCTGACGGGTCACCGAGTTCTGGCGATTGATCTAGACCCTCAGGCATCGCTAACCGCCCTACACGGCATCCAACCGGAACTCGACAAGAATCCATCGCTGTTTGAGGCTCTCCGATACGATGACGAGCGAAAATCAATCACCGAGGTCATTCAGCGAACGAATTTCCCCGGCCTCGATATCATACCAGCAAATCTGGAACTCCAAGAGTACGAGTATCAGACACCGCTTGCCGCATCGAACAAGTCGTCCCCAGACGGCCGGCTCTTCTTCACCCGCATTTCGAATGCATTAAAGGAAGTCGACGCTCGCTATGATGTGGTCGTAATTGATTGCCCACCGCAGCTGGGATACCTGACGCTTACGGCCCTAACCGCCTCGACCTCGGTGCTGATCACTGTCCATCCTCAAATGCTCGATATCATGTCGATGAGCCAGTTTCTGCTGATGCTAGGGGGGATACTGGATTCAATCAGAGGAGCCGGGGCAAAGGTGAAGCTGGACTGGTTCCGTTATCTTGTCACGCGATACGAGCCAACTGACGGTCCTCAAGCCCAAATGGTTGGCTTTATGCAGGCGATGTTCTCCAAACGCATGCTGCAGAACCACATGCTCAAATCCACGGCAATCAGCGATGCGGGAATAACCAAGCAGACCCTATATGAGGTCGAGAGAAATCAATTCATTAGAACGACCTATGACAGAGCTCTCGAGTGCCTGAACGCGGTGAATGGGGAAATCGCAAGTCTCATACACAAGTCTTGGGGCCGTAAATGAAACGAATTTTGACAGCCGTGCATCTCCGGAAAAAAATGCGCAAAGTCAGCCGCTTAGTCTTGAAGAAGAGGGCACAGCATGGCTAGGAAGCACTCGCTGGCGAACTTCGCTCATCCAACCGAAGACAGCATGCAGCGCAGTACCGAAGCGCGCTCGGAATATACGCGCCGAGGTGCGTCTCGCTCGATGATGCAGTCCCTCGACGAGATGGCGGAAAACTCTATCCGTTTGCTAGAAGGCGAAACGATTGTCTCGCTAGATCCCCACTCGCTCGACAGCTCATTTGTGTCCGACCGGATCGATGACGATGAAGACGAGTATATCCAGCTCCGAGAGGCTATTCGCCAATCCGGCCAGTCCACACCAATACTCGTGCGTCCACACCCCGAGATAACTGACCGTTACATGATCGTCTTCGGTCATCGCCGAGCTCGCGTCGCTCGTGAGCTGGGCATAACGGTGAGGGCAGTAGTCAAGCCTCTAGAAGATATAGCGCACGTTATAGCTCAGGGGCAGGAGAACAGCGCTAGATCTGACCTAACCTTTATCGAGAAGTCGCTATTTGCTCGTAGGCTTATTTCTAAAGGCATGAGCAAGGACGTCGTTAAGGCAGCGCTCACGGTCGATGACACTTTGCTGTCTCGAATGCTGTCAGTCGCGGAAACCGTCCCAGATCCAATCTTCGACGCGGTCGGAGCAGCGAAAGGCGTCGGGCGGGACCGCTGGGAAGAATTGAAGAAACTCGTCCAGATCGCCGACAAGAGAGAACGGGCAGTTCATTTCGTTGGTTCGGACACGTTCCAACAGGCCCCCGAAGAGGATCGCTTCAATCTACTCCTTGCCGACCTTAACAACGTCAAGAAGCCAAAGCGTATTGCCCCTTCGCCATCTGTTCGCGAATTCAATGTGGCTTCCAAATCCGTAGCGGTGAAAACACGTTCTTCCGGCAAGACGTTCACGATCGCGCTGACGTCTAAGGACGCATCAAATTTCGGAGCCTTCGTCTCCGATAACCTGGAAGCGCTTTACACCGCGTTTCTAGACCAACGGAATCAGGAACGAGGAGACTAGATCGCAAAAGAAAAAGGCCCCCAAACGACCGAAGTCGTGGAAGCCTCTCTCTGATTTGTCGCAGGATCGAGAATCGCATTTCCACGAATCACAGTCAAGAGTCTTTGGCATCGTTTAGGTGAGCGGATTTCTTTTGCCTTTTAAAAGGTGAAGGAAATGGAAAGTGGAAGTGTGACGACGCCCTTCGGGCGGCGGACGATGTCGCTTGGCCTGTTTGCCAGACAGGTGGCATCCCGCAAGATTGAACCTGGAAAATCCATCGATAAATGGAAACTGTATCGAGCGCTCTGCGAGGCGAAGCCTCTTCTCGGCGTGACGGACCGAGCGCTTGCGGTGCTCAACGCACTGCTCAGCTTCTATCCGCACAACGAACTGTCGGAAGAGCACGGTCTCGTCGTGTTCCCGTCGAATGCCCAACTATCGCTTCGCGCGCACGGCATGGCCGAGCAAACGATCCGGCGGCATGTGTCTCTCCTTGTCGGCGCAGGATTGCTCATCCGTAGGGACAGCCCTAACGGGAAGCGGTACGCACGCAAATCCAGATCCGGCGAAATCTACGTCGCCTATGGATTTTCCCTGGCGCCATTGCTGGCCAGATCCGTAGAGATCGAGCAGCTCGCCGCCAAGGTCGTTGCTGAACGGCTGCACCTCCAGCATCTACGCGAACGTTGGACCCTCTGCCGCCGAGATGTCGTCAAGCTGGTCGACACCGCGTTGCAGGAAAAGGCCGAAGGCGACTGGCCTGAGATTACCCTGGATCTCCAGGAACTGACAGCGAAGCTGCCCCGCGTCCCGACGATCGATCAACTGGAAACCGCGCTCCACGAACTGGAACTGCTTCGCGAGGATGTCGTCAAACAATTGGAATTGCAGCTAAAAAGTAAAAATGAGAGCGGCAATCCCTGTCAGAATGAGCGGCACATAAAGAATTCACACACCGAATCTCTTACTGAATCTGAACCGTGCTTGGAAAACGATAGGATGGCGACCACGCAAATCGTTCAATCGCCACCGCAATCCGTACCTCAGCGACGAGATAATCAGTCAAACCGGGAAAATTCAGTCTCGTCGGTGAGGGGAGGGGACCCCCAAACTGGCGAATTGAGATCCTTCCCGCTCGCCCTCGTGTTGCAGGCTTGCCCCCAGATATCTGACTACGCTCCCGGCGGCAGGATCGGGAATTGGCGCGATCTGATGTCGGCCTCAGTCGTCGTTCGGACCATGCTCCAGGTCAGCCCCTCAGCCTATCAGGAGGCCTGCCTGATCATGGGACCCGCAAATGCCGCCGCCGTCATGGCCTGCATTCTCGAGAAAGGAGAGAACATAAACTCAGCCGGCGGCTATCTGCGCGATCTCACCCGGCGGAGCGAGCGTGGTGAGTTCGGGCTAGGACCGATGCTTATGGCTCTGTTGCGCGCCAATGGACAGCAAGAGAGACTGGTCAGTTGAAGGGAGCGGACTTCGTTCCTTTGCCGCCCAGAAGGGACGCACGGATTCGCTGCGTCTTGTCAGGCTGAACTTGGCTTGGACCAGTCGTTTCAACTGACAGGTCTGTGTTTCCCTGTTTCCGGCAGAGTCCCAAGAAGCGCTGTTGGGCGAGCAATCTGTCTTCCGTTGAAACAGGTTCGACCCGGCAGCCGTTGATGTCGTGCCTGTACGCGTCGGGCTGAGCACTCGCAAAATAGTACCGTTTCGAGTGGACAAAAGCCGCAACAGCACGACGGAGCGTAGTAACGGTCACATCCGGTTTGAGTGCGGAGCGAAGCTCCTCAAACAGACCGCGGGCGAAAGGGCGGATCGCATCACCTGTCAAAGCGGGCAGAATGCCAGCTGGCTGTCTGAGCAGGTTGTTGATGGCAGCTGCCTTTTCAACATCTATGGGTATTGCCGCTACGGGGCCGCGGCTGACCGTCCATGACTTCATGTTCATCGTGCCTCTTTTGCAATCGGCAGGCAGGTAGGCGTCGATCGTAACAGACTCAAGACGGATACTTCGACAATCGAGCCGCAGCCCCGCCTTGGGAGCACTGCAGCACGGGAATAGCTGCATTGCACAAAATTTGGGTTCCTTATGCCGAATTTCTCGCCATACTGCACGTAGCTGAAGCACACGTGCGGTCTACTCCTCCCAGTACCGCTGCATCAGCTGTTCCCCTCTGGAGGTTATTGACCTTCACACTTCAAAGGGCCGCGGTTTCCGCTGGCCCTTTTTTTTTGCCGGCATGGACTTCCAGTCCAATGTCTGGAGGCAACCTAGCAGAGCACCTAAATACGGGCGATCTGCGGCTATCGGCGGTTCCGACCCAGCTCTGCGTTTGTGAAGTTTGCTGCAACCGAGGCACGCCGACGACGATCAGTGTCCAAAAGGTGAAGAAGGTGCCGCCGGCGACACCGCGATGAACAGAAGTTCGATGCTTCCCAGCTCCATGAGTGTCAGCCGCGCGCTCCGACGAGGCGCTCGCGAGCCTCATGTGTCATTTGTGTAGCGCGCCGTATTTTAGCCAACCCTCAGCCATGTAGAATTCTACAGTAGCCATCACAGATTCCGCGAGATCTAATCGGAGGACCGTAACCATCGATGGAGAGAGATATGTCGATCCCACTCATATCACCAGTATTCCTGCCGGAGGATCATCCCGACCTACTCGAAAACACGGATCTGCCGGCAAAGGTCATACGGAAGCTGCGCAACGCCTGCTTCACCCGGCTTAGCGATTTTGACAATTTGTCCGACATCGACTTGCTTCGCGAGCCAGGAATTGGTTTGCGTGACGTCCGGATCGTCCGGGACGCTCGCGCTCGGCAAAAACTCAGCAATGGTGACAACCCTATTGACTAGCCTCATCTTCGTGCATCGCTCACCCAGATCTAACCAATTTCCTCACTTCCAGGATGGTGGTCGTCCAAGAGCGGGGAATCGAAACTGTATCGGCAACGATAGAACAGCCATTTTCTCGTTGGCGGACTTTCCCCGGGTCGTCTCTTGCAAAGGTCCAGGCTAGGGTCAGAAAGCTACATGTGCCACGGCTTTCGCCGCGTCGTGGTGAGCACGGCAATCAGTTCGGGATGGGCAAGCTCGGTCTTGAAGTGCTCCTCGTTCGTTTAGTGAATAATTTGCGCCATCCTGCGACCGATTCTCCGGGAAGGACAGGCGTTGCCGGCAAGGGCAGCCTGGGTGTTTCGTTGCTTGGTTCAAAAATCGCCGTTTGTCATTTTGTTATTGGCGTTAAAGCGCCAGTATGCGGCCATGTTCAATCACCATCGGGTGCGCCAAGCTTTTCGAAGAGTGTCTTCGATATCTCGAACTGCCGCGCAATTCCGCGCCCCATGGAGTTCTTAATGATCGTCTCCGTCAGAAGACCCCTTTTTACAAGAAGATTGACGGTTTCCTTCGCGCCGCTGCGTGTCAGTTGCAAAAGCTCGGAAATATTGGTCAAGGTCAGCGGCTGATGGGCCTGGCTCATCGAATAAAGCACCGACATCATGCCGATTTCCTTGAGCCGCGCGGTCGGCGTTTCGTCCTCCAGCGGATGATCCAGGATCTCCTGTAGGACGAGTCCGTTGAACAAGGCGTTGTGCCAATGTGTCTTGATCGCTCTTGTCATGTTTTGTTTAGTGGTTTAAATGCGTCATTATAAGTTTTGCTGCATCGGGCACGATTCGCTTTATCGGCGATCGCAGCCTGTCGTCCTGGAAGGGCCTGTGCATGAAAAAACCTGTGCTCAATTTGCTGTTCCCCATTTGCTGCATAGTATCACTCTATCTTGCTTCCGCTAGTCATACGCGGGCCGACGATTGGGGATGCCAGGTAATTTTATGCCTTTCCAGTCCGGGCGGCCCCACGCAATTCGCCGAGTGCCGCCCGCCGGTCGAAAAGCTTTGGCGGCATCTCGCTCGGGGCCATTCCTTCCCGACCTGCAGCGGCGCCGGCTTCCACAGCTCAAAGCCCGGATATGAACCCTATTACTGCGACGACGGCTACAAGCTCGTCGGCCGCTATGAGCCGCGCGGCCAGGAAGCCACCTGTATTTCGAAGTCGCTCAGCGAAGTGAGCCGGACGCTATGCCGTTTCGATTCCGATCGAGACGGAAGCTCTACCGGCTCGATTCTTTCTCCGCGATGGGAGCGCGTGAACGGTCATTTCAAGTGCATGGCCTATTCCATCACGCGCCCGAATGTTCGATCGCAGCCGCGTTATGTCGATGTCACCATCGACGGCTCCGGCACCCATCGGGTCTGGTACTAACCATGGGGGCATTCGTCGATCTGGCCCAGACCTGCGCGCCGCTCGTGCAGGTCGAAACGCTCGCGGCCGTCGTCAGCCTCGAGAGCCGGTTTCAGCCCTACCATATCCGCCTCAGAAACGGTGACCCGCTGACAGTGCAGCCGACGTCGAAAGCCGAGGCGATCGAACTTGCGACGTCGCTGATGGCTGAGCACCAGCAGATTCAGCTCGGGCTTGGCGGCATTTCAACCGCCGAACTCCAGAAGCTCGGCCTCTCCGTCTTGGACGCCTTCGATCCTTGCCTCAACCTCAAGGCCACAGGCGCTCTGCTCGACGGCTATTACCGGCTCGCCGCCGGCGCCGGGGCTGAACCAGCAAGAGCGGAGGCAGTGATGCTGCAGTCCTATTATGGACGCGGCGATCCCTCGACTGACGCCATGGCCGGATATGATGTGCGGGTGCGCGAGGAAGCCAAGCGTCTGTTGCCGGAGCTGTCCTCACTGACCGTTTCGAGCGCACCCGAACCGGCGGATCTCGACCAACAGCGCGACGTCGAGGACGCGCAGAAGCAATCCGTACAATCGTCTCGAACCGCCGAAGCAATGCCGTGGGATGTGTTCAGCACCCGGCGGCAGTCTTCGGTCCTCGTTTTTCAAAACCGCCGACCGGAGCCAACCGAATGATTTCCAGAGACACTCTTCGTCCTTTCGCCGCATCGACCCTGATGGCCGTAGCCCTCGTCGCATTGCTAGTCGAGCCAGCCTTCGCGCAATCGGCCGGCATCGAGACCGTGCTCCAGAACATTGTCGACATGCTCACCGGCAATATCGCCAAGCTGCTCGCCGTCATCGCGGTGATCATCATCTGCATCGCCTGGATGTTCGGCTACATGGATCTGAGGCGGGCCGGCTTCTGGATCATCGGTATCGGCGGCATTTTTGGCGCCACCGAACTCGTCAACACCATCGTTGGAAGCTGACCCGTGGCGAGCGCCCCGACATTGGAAGAAGACACGCTGTTCTTGGCCTGCACCCGACCGGCCATGATTGCCGGCGTGACCATGGAGGCGATGGGTTTCAACATTATGCTGACGACCATCCTCTACATCACCGCGGGATCGATCGCCTATGCACTGGTCGGCGTCGTTTTTCATTTCATATTCCGGGCGCTGGTCAAACACGACCACAACATGTTCCGGCTAGTTGTCGCCTGGCTCGAAACCCGCGGCCGCTCGCGCAATGCCGCCTATTGGGGCGGCGCAAGCCTCTCTCCGTTGAGACTTCGCAGACGCTATGACGAGAGGGACCTGAGCCTTGCCTAGTCTTGTGACGCTTCGCGCCCGTGAACTCGGGCCGGAAACCTTCATTCCCTATGTCCGCCATGTGGACGAGACGACCCTCGCGCTCTCCTCGAGAGCGATGATGGTGATGCTGGTGCTCGAGGGTGTGTCCTTCGAAACGGCCGACATTCTCGATCTCAACGGGCTGCACCGCGATCTCAATACGCTTTACCGCAACATTGCCGACGAGCGGCTGGCGCTCTGGACGCATGTCATCCGTCGGCGCGACGACGCCTATCCCGATGGTGAATTCACAAATCCGTTTTCCGCGGAGCTCAACGCGAAATACCGCGAGCGCATGGTCCGGGAGGATCTGTTTCGCAATGACCTCTATGTCAGCCTGATCTGGCATCCCGATCGCGATCCGGCCGAAAAAGCCGCAAGCTTCGTAAAGCGATTGCGCAGCGCCCGCCGCAGGGGCGGGGAGGTGGACGAAACCGCGCTCAAACACCTTCGCGACAAAGTGACGGATGTGGTCGCCGGCCTCAAGCGCTTTGAGCCGAGATCCCTTGGCCTCTATGAGAAAGACGGCATCCTGTTTTCCGAACCGAGCGAAGTGCTGCACCAGCTTGTCGGCGGACGACGCGAGCCTGTCCCGCTGACCGAGGGCCAGATATCCTCGGCGATCTACTCCGACCGCGTGATCTTCGGCCGCGAAACCGCCGAGATCCGCCACGAGGCGATGAACCGCTATGCCGGCATGTTCGGCTTCAAGGAATATCCCGCTTCGACGCGTTCCGGCATGCTCGACGGCATCCTGACCGCGCCCTTCGAGCTCATCTTGACGCAGTCCTTCGCCTTCGCCTCAAAAGCCGACGCGCGCATGATCATGGGGCGCAAGCAAAACCAGATGGTCAGCGCCGGCGACAAGGCCGCCTCGCAGATCGGCGAGCTCAGTGAAGCGATGGATGATCTGGAATCCAACCGCTTCGTTCTTGGCGAGCACCATCTGACGCTGTCGGTCTTCGCGCCCTCGGTCAGGGAGCTGACCGACAATATGGCCAAGGCCCGCGCCCATCTGACCAATGGCGGCGCGGTGGTCGCCCGTGAGGATCTCGGACTGGAAGCGGCCTGGTGGGCGCAACTGCCGGGCAATACTCGCTTTCGGGCGCGCTCCGGCGCCATTACCTCGAAGAACTTCGCAGCTCTCTCGCCCTATCACTCCTACCCGACGGGACAGAAGGACGGCAATGAATGGGGTTCTGCCGTCGCCATGCTGAAGACCGCGTCGGGCTCGCCGTTTTACTTCAACTTCCATCATGGCGATCTCGGCAACACCTTCGTCTGCGGCCCATCGGGCGCCGGCAAGACCGTGCTTCTCAATTTCATGCTCTCGCAACTCGAAAAGCACGACCCGTATATGGTGTTTTTCGACAAGGATCGTGGCGCCGATCTTTTCGTTCGCGCCGCCGGCGGCAATTACCTGCCGCTCAGGAATGGCGTTCCCACCGGCTGCGCGCCCTTAAAGGCACTCGACCTCAACGCGGCCAATAAGGTGTTCCTGGCGCAATGGGTGGGTAAGCTTGTCGGGTCCGCGACGCGGGAGCTGACCGTCTCAGAACTGCGAGACATCGCCTCGGCCGTGGATGGTCTCGCCGACCTTCCCGTTGAGCGCCGCTCGATCGGCGCGCTTCGGACATTTCTCAACAATACCGATCCCGAGGGTATCGCGTCGCGGCTCAGGCGCTGGGAGAGGGGAGGGCCGCTCGGCTGGGTGTTCGACAATGAGCTCGACGACATTGGCATTGGCGCGAAGTTCATCGGCTACGACATGACCGATTTCCTCGACAACGAGGAGATCCGCATGCCTCTTATGGCCTATCTCTTCTACCGCATCGAGCAACTGATAGACGGTCGCCGCATCATCATCGTCATCGACGAGTTCTGGAAGGCGCTAAAGGACGAGGGTTTTCGCGAGCTCGCCCAGAACAAGCTCAAAACCATCCGCAAGCAGAACGGACTGATGCTGTTTGCCACTCAAAGCCCACGCGACGCGATCGCCTCGCCGATCGCGCATACGATCATTGAGCAGTGCCCGACACAGATTTTCCTTCCCAATCCGCGCGGCGACCAAGGCGACTATGTCGACGGCTTCAAGCTGACCGGGCGGGAATTCGAACTGGTTGCACGCGAACTCTCAGTCGAAAGCCGTCGCTTCATCGTCAAGCAGGGCCATAACAGCGTGGTTGCAGAGCTGAACCTCAATGGCTTTGACGACGAACTTGCGATCCTGTCGGGGCGAACCGCCAACGTGGAGCTTGCCGACGCCGTCCGCGCCGAGCTTGGCGACGACCACGGCGAATGGCTCGCCGTATTCCAGCAAAGAAGGAGAGCGCTCTAATGGGTATGCGCCAAACCGCCGCGATCACAACGATCCTGGCTTTGATCCTCCCCGCCAATCACCTCTCAGCCCAAGGCATACCGGTGATCGACCAGACGGCGATCGCCAAGCAGATCGAAGGCATTGCCCAGCTGAAATCCCAGCTCGATGCGCTCAATCAGCAGATCGAGCAGGCCCAGCAACTCTATGGCTCGCTGAACAAGATCACCGACATGGCCGATGTCGCGACCCTACTGAACGAACCCGCGATCAGAAGGGCGTTGCCCCCTGACTTCAAGACGGTCGAGAGCCTGTTTAACGGCCAAGGCACCGGCGTCTTCGAGAGTTCGGCCACGAAGTTCCTCGACAGTAACTCCACATACCGGACCGACGCTGAAGATTTCTATGCCCAGGAACTGAGCCGCGTGCAAAATCAGAACGCCGGGCAGATGAGCCTCGGCGAACAAATCTATGATGCTGCGACCAAGCGCATCGACGGCATCGACCAGCTTCGCCAGAAGATCTCCAGTGCAGCCGATGCCAAGGACATTGCCGACCTGCAGGCGCGCTTGCAGGCGGAGTCGGCGTACTTGCAGACCGACGTTCTTCGTATGCAGGGGCTCCAGATGATCCAGAGCGCGCAAGGTGAGGTCGACGACCAGCGCAAAGCGGAGGATTGGCGAAAGCGCATGGACGCTATGGGAGCGGCCCTGCCATGAAGCGCGTTCTCCCACTCATTATGCTGGGCGTGCTCGCTTCATGCTCCGGTGAAACGCAAAAGGTCCATACCGTCGATGAACTTCTCGCCGACGAGCCCCTTCTGGCGAAGATCCTCGGCGAATGCCGCAACAATCCCGGTGAACTCGGCAGCACGCCCAATTGCCAAAATGCCGAAAGCGCCGACGGCAAGCTGCGTCTGGAGCGGATGCGCCAATCGCTTGGAGGCTGATGCATGTACCAGGTCTTCAGCTTCGTCGATGCGCAATTCAAGGCGCCGCTCGAAAACTTCATTTCTTCCGGCACGTCGAATATTGCCAATTGGGTCAGCGGACCGCTGACGGCGGCACTCACGCTCTACGTCGTACTCTACGGCTATCTGGTGCTACGCGGCTCGGTGCAGGAACCCGTTCTCGAATTTGCTTTCCGGGCTATCAAGCTTGCCATCATCGTCATGCTGGTCAGGAATGCCAGCGAGTACCAGACCTATGTCACCAACATCTTCTTTGAGACGCTTCCGAAAGAAATCTCCCAGGCGCTGAACAGCGGTACGGCGCCGAGCGCCTCGACCTTTGATAGCCTGCTCGACAAGGGTCAGCGCTGCGCCTACGAGATCTGGTCCCGGGCTTCCTGGCCGGTCGATATCGTTACCGGGATCGGCGGCATGATGGTGATCGGCGCAAGCTTCATCGTCGCGGCGATCGGATATATCGTCTCGCTCTATGCGCGGCTGGCGCTCGCAATCGTACTGGCGATCGGTCCAATCTTCATCGCGCTGGCCATGTTTCAAGCAACACGCCGTTTCACCGAATCCTGGATCGGCCAGCTCGCCAATTTCGTCATCCTTCAGGTCCTTGTCGTGGCAATCGGGTCGCTGCTGATCACCTGCATCGATACAACCTTTACCGCCATCGAAGGCTATAGCGACGTGCTGATGCGGCCAATCGCGCTTTGCGCCATCTGCCTCGCCGCGCTCTACGTCTTTTATCAATTGCCCGGCATCGCCTCGGCGCTTGCAGCCGGCGGCGCCTCGCTCACCTACGGATACGGGGCGGCACGCGATGCGCACGAAAGCACGCTTGCCTGGGCCGCCTCCCGGGCCGCCGGCGCGGTCGGGCGCGGCGCGCGATCGCTGAGCCGACGCACGACAGAACGCGCGGCCGAATGACGGCCGCCCGGTAAACTCCTCAAGGTAATTCCGCATGATCCGCACGATTTTATCGCTCTTTCTCCTTACCGGTTTGGCGAGCTGCGCCTCGATCTCCTACCCGCTTCCCAAGTGTGACGGCTATGCCCGCCGTCCGCTGAACCGCGCAATGTGGCAGTGGGAGGACAAGAGCCCCACCAGACAACCGACCTCCGCTGCAACGCCCTATGCCGAAGTGCAGAACCAGGCCGCGCCTGCCGCCTTCGAACAGTTCGACATCGCCGGCTCCTACCGAAACTGCGGGGAGGAATGACATGGTGACCACGGACAGTCTCAAGAGCTATTTCGATAAGGCCCGCCGCTTCGATCAGGACCGCCTCCTTCAGGTCGAGCGATCTGCGCGCATCGCCTGGTCTGTTGCGATCGCCGCCGGCGTACTCGCCGCCGCATCCGTCTTTGCGATCGCGGCGCTGACGCCGCTCAAGACCGTCGAGCCCTTCGTCGTCCGGGTCGACAATTCGACCGGCATTGTTGATGTCGTCTCGGCGCTCACCGCGACCGCCGGCACCTATGATGAGGCCGTGACTAAGTACTTCGCGGCCAAATATGTGCGGGCTCGCGAAGGTTATGTTTGGAGCGAGGCGGAAGAGAATTTCCGCAACGTGGCACTCCTGTCGACCCAGGCCGAGCAGACCCGATTTGCCGCACTCTATCGCGGCAGCAACCCGGATTCGCCCCAGAACGTCTATGGCCGCGGCGCGACCGCACGCATCAATATCGTGTCGATTTCGCTGATCAACGCCAACGTCGTCTCGGTCCGCTACATGCGTACAGTCACGCGCGGCGAGGAGGTGAAGACCACCCATTGGGTGGCAACGCTCACCTTCTCCTATGCCAACGCCCCGATGTCCTCCACCGACCGCCTGGTCAATCCTCTGGGGTTCGTCGTCAGTGACTATCGCGCCGATCCGGAGACCATCAATTGAGACCGCATTACCTCATTTCCCTTCTGCTGGCCGGAAGTCTCGCATCCTCAGCCCTCGCACTCGAGGTTCCGCGCGGCGCGATTCAGGACAATCGTATCCGCTTCGTCAACTACCAGCCCTATAACATCACGAAGATCGTTGGCACGCTGAGATCCTCGGTGCAGATCGAGTTTGCCGCCGACGAGGAAATCGCCCATGTCGCACTCGGCAACTCCGTCGCCTGGGAGGTGGCACCGGCCGGAAACATTCTCTTCCTGAAGCCACGGGAGAACCAGCCGGTCACCAACATCTCGGTCGTGACCACGCGCCGCGACGGGTCGACCCGCAGTTACCAGATGGAACTGACCGTGCGCGACGGCTCGGTCGCCGCCGGCCAGAACACTTACTTTTATGTGAAATATCGCTACCCGGCCGATGAAGCGGAGAGACGGCGGCTGGAGGCGGAAGCCCGGGCTCAGGCCGCGCAGTCGGCGCAGGCCGATCGGGTGCTTGGCCTTCACGAAGCCTACGGTCCGCGCAACTGGCGCTATTCGGCTGAAGGATCGCAAGCACTCGAGCCGCAAGCAGTCTATGACAACGGCAAGGTCACCACCTTCGCTTTCGTCGGAAACCAGGAAATGCCGGCGATTTACATGGAAAATTCCGACGGCACAGAAAGCCTCGTACCGAAATCGGTCTCGGGCAACCTTGTGCTCGTCCATGCGATCAGCCGCAAGTTCATCCTGCGCCGGGGAGGGGACGTGCTCTGCGTCTTCAACGAAGCCTACGACCGCGTCGGTATCAATCCCGAGACCAACACGACATCGCCGTCCGTCGAACGCGTCATGAAGACGCCGACGGGCGAATAAGGATAGGGAGGTCCAATGGCCGAGGAAGAACCGAACCGGATCCCGGGCGAGCGCGCCGAAACGACCACCGGCCGCAGGCTCGACAACAATCCGGTGCTCAAACGCGGCGCGGTCGCGCTTGCGATCGTCGTCTTCGTCACCTTCGCGCTCTGGTCGATGCGCGGAGAAAACAAGGACGGTGACGGCGCACAGCCCGAGCGCGTTGTCATCCGCCAGACATCGGACTTCGAGCCGGCGAAGGAAAAAGCCGAACCGGTCGTCACGCCGACCGAAGTCAAATTGCCGACGCCGGTCGTCACCGAGGCGGCCCCGTCGGAGGACGATAAGCTGCTCGACGCCGCACGTCGCGCGCCGGTGATCGCTTTTGGCGGCAAATCGCCATCGACGCATCGCCAGACAGACGACAAGTCGGCCGACGCCACGTCGAACTATCTGCCGCTGGGTGTCAATCCAGCGGGCATCAACACACAAGCCGAAAACGAAGATCAGCGCTTCAACCGCCTGATGACCCCCACCCAGTTGCAGGGGTCGCGCGCCGGCACGCTCGGTAACCGGGACTTCATCGTTGCAATGGGAACCTCCATCCCTTGCGTGCTCGAAACCGCGCTCGCCTCCGACCAGCCGGGCTTCACCAGTTGCGTCATCAATCGGGATGTCCTCTCCGATAATGGCCGCGTCGTGTTGATGGAAAAGGGAACGCAGGTGGTAGGCGAATATCGCGGCGGCCTGCAGCGCGGACAAAAACGCCTGTTTGTCCTTTGGAACCGCGCCAAGACCCCGAAAGGCGTGATCGTCACGCTCGCGTCGCCGGCAACCGATGCGCTCGGGCGCGCCGGTATGGATGGCTATGTCGATACCCATTGGTGGGAACGGTTCGGCAGCGCCATTCTGCTCTCCATCGTCGGCGACGCGACCTCCTATGCCAACAGCCGGCTGCAGGACAGCAATGTCGATGCGCAGAACACCACAAATGCAGGAAACCAGGCGGCGGCCATCGCGGTCGAGCAGTCGATCAACATTCCGCCGACGCTCATGAAGCATCAGGGCGAACTGGTGTCGATCTTCGTGGCGCGTGACCTCGACTTCTCGAGCGTCTATCGCCTACGCGTCACCGAGCCGCGCAATCGCATCTATGACCGCGCCGTACTCGGGGATTTCTTGCCGGATTCCGAGCTCGTGACCAAATAGGCCCTCTCATGACTGAAGGCCCAGACGCCGGTGTCGTGCGGGAGCTGCTTGTTCCCTTTGCAAACTTCTTGGCTGACGACACACTTTACGAAGTGATCGTCAATCGGCCCGGGCAAGTCCTGACGGAAGGTGTCGGTGGGTGGCGGACCCATGACCTGCCGGCCCTTTCGTTCCAAAAGTTGATGCGCCTTGCCCGGGCCGTGGCCAGCTTCTCCCATCAATCGATTGACGAAACCCGGCCGATCCTGTCGGCTACGTTGCCCGATGACGAACGCATCCAGATCGTTATTCCGCCAGCAACCGCCAAGGAGACCGTCAGCATCACGATCCGCAAGCCGTCTTCCGTGTCGCTCAGCCTAGAGGACCTGGAGAACGGCGGGCTATTCGCCGACGTCGCCCCGGCAAGCCGCGACGCAGGATCCTCCGACCACCGACTCTTGGAACTCCACCGAACCGGCGCCCACAGGGCCTTCCTTCAGGAGGCCGTGCTTGCGCGAAAGAATATCATCATCTCCGGCGCCACGGGCTCGGGCAAGACGACGCTTTCAAAGGCGCTGATCCGGCATATTCCGGATCACGAGCGCATCATCTCGATTGAGGACACGCCCGAGCTCGTCATCCCGCAGCCCAACAACGTGCGTCTGTTCTATTCCAAGGGCGGGCAGGGTCTTGCAAAAGTCTCCGCGAAGGAATTGCTCGAATCCTGCCTGCGCATGCGGCCCGACCGCATCCTGCTTCAGGAGCTGCGTGACGGAACGGCCTTCTACTACATCCGCAATGTCAATTCCGGCCACCCCGGCTCGATCACCACGGTTCATGCGGATTCGGCGGAACTAGCCTTCGAACAGTTGACGCTGCTCGTGAAGGAATCGGACGGCGGCAAGGATCTAGAGCGCCAAGACATCCGCGAGATGCTCAAAATCGCCATCGATGTCGTTGTGCAATGCAGGCGCGTCGACGGGAAGTTTCGAGTGACGGAAATCTATTTTCGGCCCGCTGATCCTGACGCAAACGCCATCAGCAGTCGCTAGCGCGAATAGCGGGGCGGGGTAAACGCTTCACTACCGGCTGGCGGCCTCCCGCGCCGATCAAGTGATGCGGGTCAGATGATAAGGTCGTCGGCATAGACCGAAAGTACCCATCCCGGCAGATAGGGAGCTGCCTGCAGCAGGCGGCCCCTTTCAAAGACCAGAATCTGCCGAGGCGGATCGTTGAGCTTCGAATTGTCGAAGACCATGCCCCGGTCGGCACGGAGGACGGCTTGCCGGATCAGCGGCTGCCCACGATCGTAGCGTGCTCGAATCTTTTCTTCCGGGACATCATGGCCCCCTTCGTCGGCGCGGCCCTTGACCCGCGCCACCGAGAGATCGGGACTGTCGACACCGACATGCATGACAATGACGATGTAGCCATGCGTCCGTGCGGTTTCGATAATTTCCAGTTTCGATGAGTGAGAGAAGACGGTCTCGGTCACAAAACTCTTGCCTGCCTCAAGCATCTCCGCCCGGCGGTCGCGCGCAATCTCGGCAGCTTTATAGGCCGCTTCCATCGAGCTGTCCTTGAGCTCCTCGCGCTGGATGATGTCGGCATTGATAAAAGGACCCGCGAAGCCTGGAGCAACGCGGGTCTGGTAGAGTGTCGACTTGCCGGCGCCATTTGGTCCGGCAAGCAGGACAAGGCTGGGTCTCATGCGGCTGCGTCATCCTTTGCATAGATGAGGTTGCCACCTGCATCGAGACCAACGCCGCGACCCAACATTCTGCGTTGAGCAAAGAACTCTTGTTCAGCCGTCGTCGGTTCAGCCATCTTGGTCGTGAACGCATCGAGCCAGGCGGCTTCTTCATCCTCCTGGAGTTCGGTCGTATCGAGCCGGCCCTCGAGTGCCAGCTTGATCCGGCTATAATCGAAGGTCCCGGAATGCTCGATTGCTCGCCCGATTTTTACCCAATGCGTTATCTGACCGGCAACAGACCTACTCTGAAGATCGGCTTCCCGACGGATGAGCGCCATTATGTCGTCTGCAAGTTTGACCGATTGAGCCATGTTCATCTCCTGCATGATCATATAGGTAGCAAAATGCTACCTGAAAATCAAGGTCAGACCGAATGGCCCCAATCTTCGGCAGATGGCATCGACAGCGCATGATCGGTAGGCTCAACACTGTGAATTCGATCGGCTCTACGAACGCAGACAAAATGCACTTTGGCATTCTCAGCCGAGGCAGGGCCATTTTCGCGGCTCAGAACCGGCCGCGTCTTTCTACTTCGGACACATTCGTACCAGCAGTTCTTTCCATTCAGCCGCGAAGTTTGAGGGTTCCGGCTCCCGACGTGGCGGCCCGAATGGCGACAAGGCCGGGGTAATTTGGAAATAGCCCTGGACTCCCTCGGTGCCCGCCAGTCCGGGCGTTTCCGCTTCTGCTCAGAAGATTGGATTGTAGGCTTGCCAGTCTTCAGGCCTCGCCCCCAAAAATCTGAGGCAAGAGGTCTCCAAATCGATCGTTATTCAAAGAACCTAACGAGTCTACGCCGCGTTTTGCAGGCATTGGACCAATAAGTGGATCCAGATGATCTGATAAAGCACTGGAGCGAACCCCTGCCCGCCCGATGAGGAGTTGGCCTCATGCGGTGGCGCTCGGCGGCTCATCTGGCCGTTGCCGTCAGCAGTGCAGCCACAGGAACGCTCACCGCGCTGACGATCAAGACCACTACCGTAGCAATCCTGATCATTCGGGCGCGACGCGCCCGGAGCGGGTCCCACTCATAGGACATGCAAATCTCCCCGGCATTGGTCCGCAGCCCCGCAACGGTGACCGCGGCTGCCGCCAAGGAGCCGCTGCCGCTTTTTGCGTCGCTGCAGCGGGAGTTCTCCACCCTGATCATGATCGCAAGATAGCCTTGATTGCCGCGGCAGTCCGTGAATCTGTTTCCCCGGCCTGGTCTAGCCGGCCATTCAATTCGCGGCTCGTGCGGAAAAAGGGCACCCATTTTTCCGCGACAGAAACCGCGCCCCCCGTCCGCGGGTTTCTCGCTGACCGTGACGGTCGATTACGCACGGAGAAGACGCCGAAGCCGCGCAGTTCCACACGACCGCCGTCGGCGAGCGTCGCGGCGATCTCTTCGAGGACGGCATCGACGATCTTCTCGGCGTCAGCGTGATAGAGATGGGGATTGCGAGCGGCAACCAGGGAAACGAGTTCGGATTTTATCACGGGCGACCTCATCAAAGATGCCGGGGAAGGGGCGGCCGATGTCGGCTCGGGTGACCGGGGGTGCCGTAGGCTTAAAGCGAAGGCGCCGCGCGATCAACTTGTAATCGTGGCTTACCGGCCGCTTGGCATGCCGGCCGGAGTTGGCGGGGAGGAGGAGAGCGGGAGGGGGGAAGGGGGATTCGTGACGGGTTAAGGTGGTCGGAGAGAGGCTCCGGCCGGCCCGTCATGGAGAACCGACATGGCCCAGGCCATCCAGAAAATTACCCTTAGCGCGGCCCGCGATATTCCCTTCAACAAGCTGGTGCTCAGCCAGAACAACGTTCGCCGCATCAAGGCCGGCGTTTCAATCGAGGACCTTGCCGAAGACATCGCGCGGCGCGGCTTGCTCGCCAGCCTCAATGTCAGGGCGGAGCTCGACGCCGATGGCAACGAGACCGGTTTCTACCGGGTTCCGGCCGGCGGTCGCCGCTACCGGGCCCTCGAGCGACTCGTCTCCCAGAAACGGCTCGCGAAAACCGCCGGTGTCCCCTGCATTGTCAGCCAGGCGGCAACGCCGGAGGTCGAGGATTCCCTTGCCGAAAACGTGCATCGGGTCGACCTCCACCCGCTCGACCAGTTCCGGGCCTTCCAGACTTTGAGGGAACAGGGTCAGGATGAAGACGACATCGCCGCGCGCTTCTTCGTCTCCGTCGCGACGGTGCGGCAAAGGTTGCGGCTTGCAGCGGTCTCACCGCGCCTCCTCGATCTCTACGCTAGCGATGAGATGACCCTGCAGCAGGTCATGGCGTTCTCGATCACCAATGATCATGTCCGCCAGGAACAGGTCTGGGACACGATCTCGCGCCAGCACGTCCGTGAGCCCTATTACATCCGCCGGCTTCTGACCGAAACGGCAATCCGGGCGAGCGACCGCCGCGCCGTCTATATCGGTATCGAAGCCTATGAGGCTGCCGGCGGTGTGGTCATGCGCGACCTCTTCGACGAGGACAATGGCGGCTGGCTGCAGGACCCGGCCCTTGTCGAGCAGCTCGTCATTGAGAAGCTCAATGCCGACGCCGAGGCGATCAGGTCCGCTGAAGGCTGGAAATGGATCGAAGCTGCCTTCGATTTCCCCTACGGCCACACGTCGGGACTTCGCCGTTTCTACGGCGAGCAGCCGGAGATGACCGCGGATGAGCTGGAGCGCTACGATGCCGTCAAAGCCGAGTACGACGCGCTCGATGCGGTGTATGCCGAGGCCGAAGACTATAGTGAGGACACCGAGCGCAAACTGGAGGAACTTGGCGGCGAACTCGACCGGCTGAACGACCGCGCTTACGTCTTTGACGGCGACGACGTCGCGCGCGGCGGCGCATTCATCTCGCTCGGTGCAAACGGCGAGCTCAAGATCGAGCGAGGTTTCGTCCGCCCAGAGGACGAGCCGAAGGTAGACGTTGATGGCGGCGACGCGTCGGAAGGTGATAATGATGTCGCCGGCGGCCGTCCGACCGTTTCTGCCGACGGTAACGCGGCGCATGGTGTCGGCTCCATGAATGCCGAAAGCGAAGAGGAGGATGGTTCGCTTCGGCCGCTCTCCGAACGCCTGGTGCTGGATTTGACGGCAACCCGCACCGTGGCGCTGCGCAACGCGCTCGCCAATGATCCGGTCATTGCCTTCATCGCGGTGCTTCACGCCTTCGTGCTGAAGACCTTCTATCTTTACGGGTCCGATACATGCCTGGAGGTGACACTGCAGAGCGCCCGATTCTCGCAGACGCCGGGGCTTGGTGATACCGTGTGGGCCAAGGAGATTGACCAGCGGCAGGAAGCATGGGGTCAGGATCTCCCAAAGGATCCCGACGCGCTTTGGGGCTTCCTGATCGGGCTCGACGACGCGAGCCGGCAGGCGCTCTTTGCTCATTGCGCCTCACTGTCGTTGAATGCGGTCATCGAACCCTGGAACAAGCGCAGCCGCGCGCTCGCTCATGCCGACCAAGTCGCACGATCGATCGGTTTCGACATGGTCGAAGCCGGCTGGACGCCAACAGCCGACAACTACCTGGGCCGGGTCACCAAGGCCCATATTCTTCAAGCCGTGCAGGAAGCGAAAGGCGAGCAGTCGGCACAGCTGATCGGCCATCTGAAGAAGAGCGATATGGCGCGCGAGGCCGAACGGCTCATCGCCGGAAGCGGATGGCTACCGCAGCCGCTCCGCGCTGCCGAAGACGTCACCAGCGATGATGTCTCCACAAAGGTCGAGAACACCGGTGTCACTCCTGACGCCGAGGTTGGCGCCGCGCTCCCCGCCTTCCTGACGGAAGACTTCTATTCCTGCGATCGGGACGACGACGCAGATCGAGAAGACGGCTACGGCCATCTCGACGCCGCTGAGTAAACCGATCTCCCCATCTCATCCAAGGCCCGGCCCCCCAGCTGGGCCTTTTTTTAAGGAGCATTCCGATGCCCGACTATACGATTGAGACCACCTATCATCTGCCGGTCTTCCGCCATCGCACCTATAGCGCCGAGACGTGCGATGCCGCATGTCGCGCGGCAATTGAGGACAACGATTGGGATGATGCCCGGCATGACTACGAAACCGCAGGCGAGACTCATGTGACCGGCATCTGGCAAGGCGCCGATGCCGCCTATCGCGCTCCGGCGATCACAATTCGCCCTGAGTTCAAGGAAACGGTTCAGCGCAAGGCGGTGCATTTCGAAATCCTGCTTGGCGTCCTGAAGATCATCCTCGCCGACATCCGGTCGGACAGGCCAACTGCCTCCGACTGGGTCGCAAGAGCGTCGTGCGCGGTCGCCCGCGCGGAGGCGATCCTTGCCGGCGCACCCGATCCTGAAACCCTATCCGGGACGATCATAGGAGGCGAGAGCGATGGCTGAGATCATCGAGCCTGTCGTCTACCGGTTCCACGAGCTGTCGGACGCGGCGAAGGACAGCGCCCGCGCCTGGTACCGCGAAGGCGGCTTCGACTACGACTGGTTCGGTTTCGTCTATGAAGATTTCGAGCGCATCTGCGAAATCCTCGGCCTCCGCCTCAAGACCCGCACGGTCCGTCTCCAGGGCGGCGGCTCCCGCCAGGATCCCTGTATCTGGTTCAGTGGGTTCTGGAGCCAGGGAGATGGTGCATGCTTCGAAGCCTTGTATTCCCACGGCAAGCAGGCACCACGCCGGATCGGGGAATACGCGCCGCAGGATGCCGAGCTGCATCGGATCGCCGACGTGCTCCAGGCAATTCAGCGGCGCAATTTCTATCAACTCCGCGCCGATGCCACCCATCGCGGCCACTACTACCATGCCTGTAGCATGATGATTTCAGTCGAGAGGGACAGTCCGTCCTACCAGGTGATGACGATCGATGCGGAGGAGGCGGTCATCGAGAGCTTCCGCGACCTTGCTCGCTGGCTCTACCGGCAACTCGAACGCGAATACGAGTATCTGACGTCGGACGACACCGTCGACGCCGCGATTTCGGCCAACGGCTATACCTTTACTGCATCTGGCCGGCGCTTCGGGTGATGCCCTTTCGCGCCGTCCCTTCTTGAGCATCCAATCGATGGACGTCTAGCACGGGTGGAACGCGCTCTTGCGCTGCTCTCCGCAGCTCGAATCCAGCGATCCCGCGTTCACCTGAGAAGCCGCCTCTCCAGGAAGGATTGCATATCGCGACGGCCATCGGTGACACAATAGACAACCACGTCGTCGCCCATGATACGGTAGATCACCCGCCACGGCTTATGGTGCAGTTCGCGATAGTCGGAGATGCCGACCGCAACCAGTTCCTTCGGAAGGTTTCCCCGTTCGGGAAACGCATCCAGACCGAGGCAGGCGGTCTCGATTTCGTTCAGAATGCGGTCTGCCGTTTTGACGCCGTCGCGTGCGGCAATGAAGCGGTAGAGATCCTCGATATCCTGTTCCGCGTCCTCGGCGAAGAGAACCCGGAAAGACATCAGGACGGCTCTCCCGATATCCGCTTGCGAATGCGCGCGAACGCTTCCGCAGCTGGCCGAACCTTACCTTCTTCCACCTGCTTGCCTGTAAGCGCCAGCACCTTCAGCAGCGCCAGCGTCTCCTGCGTCTCTTCGTACTGCGCCAGGTCCTGAAGCACCGCCTTCGCCTCTCCATGCACCGTAATGATCACCGGCTGCCGGCTATCACCGAGCGTGCGAATGATCTCGGGCGCATGCGCCTTGAGATAGCTCATAGGCTTTACCTGTTCCGACAGCTTCATCGACCGAGTCTCCTTTGACCAGAATATAGACCGCGAACAGGTCGATTGGAAGAGACCAGTCTTTGCTCGAACGCCCCACCTCTAGAGCTTACTCCGTTCGTTTCCACAGTTCGACATTCGCCCGGAGGACCCGGTGGAGCTCGGTCGGTTCCCACCCGCGCGAGATCCGGCATTCCCGGCGGCGTGCGGTGGCACGGCAGTGGCGGTGGAGAGGAGAGAGTGGCCGGGAGGGGAGCGGCCGCAATGGCGATAGAGAGAGCACATTCCACCGCAGCGGCAATTCCGACTGTCAACCCACCGGCCCGGGCTCCGCGCCATGCGGATCCGCCGGGCTCTCGTTTCAGGAGAAAGTGCCATGAACAATCTTGCCCAGAATTCACGCCCCGTTTCCACCGGCTTCAAGGTCGATATCTCGCGCGGTGAACGTATCGGACGCGTTTCGTCCGAATGGTTCTCGCGCCCCGACGACGAGCGATACCTGTCGCTTTCCGAACTCCATAATGCCGTCAAGTCCAGGGCCGAGCGAGCGCGTGTCCGGACAGTGGAAACCTCGGCGATCCGCGTCGAGGCGACGCGCAGCAATGCCGAGCGACTGGAGCTGGTCGTTCCCGGCGGGCGGCAGTCGATCGCGCCGACCCATTGGAGCTACGGCCAGCTTTGCAGCCTGGTCGGCGCTCCCGCGAGCTACATGCGTCAGCTTCCCGCGCCGCTTGCCGCGATCAACCTGCAGCACGGTCTCCTCAACAACCGCTCTGAACTGGTGAAGACGCTGGAGATGGATGACGGTCGTGTCGAACTGAGGGCGGTGACGGGACCCGAGTATGGCAGGATCTGGGACCACACGCTCGTCTCGGCGATCATGAAGATCGCCGGGAACGGAACCGGAGATACGCTCTGGAAGGTGCCGGGGCGTTTGGATTGGGGCAGTATGACCCATAACCCGTTCGTCGACATCACCAGAGACACGACGACGCTCTATGCCTCCGACCGGGATGTCTTCGTGTTTTTGGTCGATGACACTCACCCGATCGAAGCGGGGCGATTGTCGAACGGTGAGCCCGATTTGTATTTCCGCGGCTTTTATGCCTGGAACAGCGAGGTTGGCTCGAAAACCCTTGGAATCGCGAGCTTTTACCTGCGCGCTGTTTGTGCCAACCGCAACATTTGGGGTTCTGAGAACTTTCAGGAACTGACGATCCGGCACTCAAAGTTTGCCGCCGAACGATTTGCCCATGAGGCAGCCCCGGCGCTCGAAAACTTCGCCAATTCCTCGCCAGCGCCCTTCGTGGCCGGCATCCGCGCTGCGCGCGAGCGGATCGTTGCGCGAAACGACGAGGATCGCACGGATTTCCTGCGCAAGCGCGGCTTCTCAAAGGTTGAATCCGGCAAGATCATCGAGACGGTACTTTGCGAAGAAGGTCATCCGCCCTCGTCAATTTTCGACTTCGTGCAGGGCATCACGGCGCTGGCACGAGGAAAAGCCAATCAGGACACCCGCCTCGAGCTGGAAGGTAAGGCGAAGAAACTGCTCGAACAGGCTTCCTGATCGCGCGGGCGAAGCCCCTCCAACCAACCCCTATCGCCCGGCAACCCGCCGGGCCTTCCCCTCGCTACGGCTAAGAAGTCGAGACTTGCGTGATCCACGCCTCATCCGACCCGACCTGATGGGCGCTCAGCCTGCAACACGTCCCTTTGACAAATTTTGGAGAAATCTCATGAAGACCACCAAAGCGTATCTCGTGGAGCCGCTGATCGGGACGATCCGCATCGTGGCGATCCCCGAAGAAAACCGGCTCGCCGTTATCCGAAACCTGATCGGCTGCGATCTCATCGACATGGTACAGATCAATGAGACTCTTGCCATTGTCGTCGACGACAACGGTCTACAGGAGGCCCTGCCTTGCGTGACGCAGCTTCACGGCTATCCGTCGCCGCTCGCCGGCAATCTCCTGATCATAGGTACGGATGAGTATGGCGAGACCGTCGATGTCACGACCGAAATCGAAGACGTCGCCAGCCGGCTTGCGATCGTCAGGCCGATGTTGCATCCGGTATTCGAGTCGCTAAACGGCCCGCGCATCTTCGGCACGCGGCTGAGCGCCATGGAAGTGCATGTCGACCAGCGCCCGCCCGCAATCGTCGAGGAGGGTGTCCACTGATCGCCGCGGGCCGACGATCTGCCTTCGACAATGCGAACCGATGTCAGGCGCTTCGCGAATGGCAGGATCGCAAACACATTTGTCTCGGCGCCCTTGGAAAAAGTGCAACGCTCATCTACATTACATTTGAGATTTATCTACATGGAGATGGTCATGCCCATCAACGTCAACAATCCGGAAGCGGATGCTCTTACACGCAGGTTCGCGCAGATGGCCGGCGTCGGCATTACGGATGCAATCGTCATCGCGATGCGCGAAGCGATTGAGCGGCGGCGCCATGCCGAAACTCCGCTCGAAACCGCGGCGCGGCTACGGCAGAAGCATGGCGTGTCGATGAACGACGAGACACGAAAGCCGCTCTCTCGTGATGTCTTTGACGCCATGTGGAGCGAAGGCTGATGTTCGTCGATGCCTGCGCGATCATCGCGCTTTTGTCGGACGAACCGGAAGCGGCCCGCGTGTCCGATGTCATCGCGTCAGCCAAAGTTTCTTTCACGTCGCCCGTCGCCATCCTTGAAACTGTTCTCGGTCTGGCGCGACCCGACAAGTTCAATCTTCCAATCCCGGCCGTGGAAAACCTTGTGCAGGAGTTCCTGGAGGAGCGGGGAATCGAGGTCCGCGACCTTCCGCCGGCGGCTGAGACAACGCGGCTTGCCCTTGTTGCCGCCCATCGTTTTCGCAGCGGACGCCATGGCCTTAACCTAGGCGACTGCTTGCACTACGCGTGCGCTAGGTTCCACGGCGTCGCGATCCTTGCCACGGCGGACGAATTCCGGTCGACAGACCTGGAAACCATTCCCTGATTCCGCTGCTACGGCAGTCTCGGCATATCGCCCTCGGCGACACGCCAGACCCATGGGATCATTTCCGGCCGCGATTCCTTCAGATCCGCAAGCGCTGCCTCATAATCGTTGCTCGCCCCAGCCGGCACGATATACATCGCGACCGGCCCCGACCGTTCTTGGGGCAGCGTGACAGATGCGATCGGTTGATCTGCGGCTAGATCGAAGCGCAAGCCCTTCACGCTCTTGCGCCGCCATCCGGACAACTTTTCCAAAAGGCGTTGTTCCTCGACGCTCTCGAACGGAATCCAGTTCTCATTGACCACCATCAGCGCGATTTCCTCCACCGTGGCTATCCCCGCCCCCGAAATCCCGAAAGTCGCGATCATGATGAGATGGAACTCTTTGCTCGAGCGCCAGAGCTCGAGCTCTGTTTCAAACCTGGCGTTCAGGCGTCTCCAGGTGCCGGCTTCGATCATGAAGGGGAAGGGTAGGTGGCGCACCAGGATTTTCTGGCCGTCTCTCGTAGCGTCGAAGTCCTTCACCTCCGCCACCGCCAGCATGAGTTTACGCGGACCCGAACCCGACGCTTTGGCGCCGGCAAGTGTCGCCGCACGGCGAGCAGCGATCCCGTCCTTGTCCTCCGGGTGGTACGTCTCAGGGACAAATAGGATGTCGCTGAGCGGCGCACCGCGAACGTTCATTTGGGTAGCCGCATTGACAAGGCTTGCGCGAACACGCCCCCAGCCGCGCTTTCCGCACCAGAGCGCGGTCCACTCTGTCAGTTCGCCCGTATCCCAAAGATAGTGCAGCAGGGCGCGCAGCGACAGTTTCTTCGCTTCATTGCGCACACTCTCGGCCGGTCGCGATGGCTGAGCGGCGCCTGAGCGGCTGCCGCGTTTGGACAGGGAAAAATCGAGCTTGAGGAGCGACGATCCGGATGCCGCGTCGATCTGGATCGCGTTCCCGATCAGTGGGCCGAGACCGGAGAGCTCGTAGGGCGGCTCAAAGGATGAGCAGCCGGCTTCGTGATCCCGCCCGGTCAGCGGCATCCGCTTGACGAGGTATTGGCCGTCAACCTGAGCAATATACATCGGCACCGGCGGGTCCTTGCACTGGCACTGCGGCCGGAGCTTCTGTTCATAGGCTTGCGGGAGGACACCCTGCAATTCCGGAGAACCCTCTTCGAATGACCTGCCGCCGATTAGAAACCGCCGCACATTGTCCCTCCTGACCTGTCATTCCAGTCGCGCGCGATTGCGCCGACTGCGATGTAACACGAAGCTGGTCGACTATACTAGCGCAGAAAAACCACTATTGGTCATTGCTTCGGCCCGGCTGGGAGCCAACGCAGCGGAATTGGAAGGGAACAACGGTATGGGCCTGAGCTCGCACCGGTCGCAGCCCGTGTTGTGCCGGGTGCTGAGCGGTGGGAGAGGGAGAGAGGGGCCGGAATGGGTTGGCCCGGCGAGACTTGGAGAGCGTCCGGGCGGGCCGGTCCTTTCTCGCTCTCGAACAGGGTATCCCATGAACGTGATCTCTTCCACGGCCGCGAACGCTGCGGCCATGCCGGGTGGCACCTCCAACGAACGCTTCCGCGCCAGTAAAATCCGCAAAGCCGGCGAGGCGCTTCTGCCGCTTCTTGAACGTGGGCAGGCAATCGACGCCGCCGATCTCCGCACCAACCTGACCGATGCTTTCGGCGGCTCGGATGCCGAGGGCCTCTGGACCTGGAAAGACGCCTATGAGGCAAGCGAGGTCGCGCAGTTGCTTTTCCTGCGCAAGTTCGGTGCGGCGATCGCCGCACGATCAAACGCGCCGCACGCAGCACTTGCGATGTTGACGAAGATCGCGGACCTGATCCCGAGCCATACGCGCCGCACTGAGGAAAGCCTGCAGTTTCAGCAATTCTCAACGCCGATTCCGCTGGGCTATGTCGCGGCCCGCGCTGCCAGCCTCGTGGTGAACGACATCGTGCTCGAACCGTCTGCCGGGACGGGACTGATGGCAATCTTCGCCGAGCTTGCCCATGCACGCCTGGCACTCAACGAATATGCGCCCGTCCGGCATGCGCTTCTCGAGCAACTCTTTGCCGCCGCGCCGGTCACACAGCATGACGCAGCCCACATCGACGACTACCTCGACCGTTCAGTGAGCCCGACCGTCGTGCTGATGAACCCGCCGTTTTCAGCCGGCGTTCACGTCGAGGGCCGCATGGCCGACGCCGCATGGCGTCATATGACCTCGGCCTTCGCGCGGCTTGCCCCGGGTGGGCGGCTCGTGGCGATTACCGGTGCCAGCCTTTCTCCCGACAACCCGAACTGGCGCGGCGCCTTCGTTCGCTTGCAGGAGCGCGGCTCGGTCCTGTTCAGCGCCGCCATCGACGGCGGCGTCTATGCGCGGCACGGCACGACAATCGAGACGCGCCTGACGGTGATCGACAAGATCGCCCCCGCCGATCCAACGAGCCTCGTTGCCTCGCACGGTGTCGCTCCCGATCCGGAAACATTGCTCGCCTGGATCTCCGACCTTCCGCCGCGTTCCCCGTCCCTCCTACCCGTCGGCATCCTGTCCGACTGCACAACAATGGCCGCACGCCAACGTGCCGACACGCTACCCCCTGTGGCGGCCAGCGCGTCTGCGGTGCGCTCTTCGCCTGTTGTCCGTGCCCCACGTCCCGGGTTCTCGCCTGTGCGCTCTGCCGACGATCAGGTCGTCGAGCTCTCCTACGAGCTGCGTGATGCTTCGCCCAAAAGCCGGGTTGATGTCGCCGACGGCATTTACGAGCCCTATCAACTGCAGGCGATCCATATCCCCGATGCAAAACCCCATCCGGACAGGCTGGTCGAGTCCGTCGCAATGGCGTCGGTCGCGCCACCCAAACCGACCTACCGCCCGCATCTGCCAAAGCGTGCCGTCACCAAAGGCGATCTTTCCGACGCCCAGCTCGAAAGCGTGATCTATGCCGGCGAAGCCCATTCCGGCTATCTCGCCGGCCACTGGTCCGTCGATGCGAGCTTTGACAATCTCAGGCCCGTGACTCCAAACGCCGAGGGCGCGGTCCGCTATCGGCGTGGCTGGTTCCTGGGAGACGGCACAGGCGCCGGCAAGGGCCGTCAAGCGGCCGGGATTATTTTGGACAACTGGCTTAAAGGACGCCGCCGCCATCTGTGGATCTCGAAGTCCGAGACGCTGATCGAGGATGCACAGCGCGACTGGAGCGCGCTCGGCCAGGAGAAGCTGCAGGTCACGCCGCTTTCACGGTTCCGCCAGGGCGCGCCGATCAAGCTCCACGAAGGCATCCTCTTCGTCACTTTCGCTACACTGCGAAGTGACGAACGCGAGGGAAAGCGGTCGCGCGTCCAGCAGATCGTTGACTGGTTGGGAGGCGATTTTGACGGAGTTGTGATCTTCGACGAAGGTCATGCGATGGCAAACGCTGCGGGTGGCAGGTCCGAGCGCGGGGAAAAGGCTGCTTCGCAACAGGGCCGCGCCGGTCTGCGTCTGCAGCGTGCCCTTCCCGATGCCCGCGTCGTCTATGTCTCCGCGACCGGTGCATCCGAAGTCGAGTCGCTTGCCTATGCCGAACGGCTGGGCCTCTGGGGAGGCGCCGACTTTCCGTTCTCGACGCGATCCGAGTTCATTGCAGCGATCGAGGACGGCGGGGTGGCGACCATGGAAGTGCTTGCCCGCGATCTCAAGGCCATGGGCCTCTACGCCTCGCGGTCGCTCTCTTTCGAAGGCGTCGAATACGATATCCTCGAACATGCGCTCACCGACGAACAGGTACGCATCTACGATTCCTACGCCGAGGCCTTCCAGGTCATTCATAATCATCTCGACGCGGCGCTCGAGGCCTCCGGCATTTGTAGCAGCACGGGCACACTCAACAAAAACGCCAAGGCTGCGGCTCGTTCGGCCTTCGAAAGCTCGAAGCAGCGTTTCTTCAATCATCTTCTGACCTCGATGAAGACGCCGGCACTGATTGGTACGATCAACAACGATCTGGACCAAGGCCACGCGGCGATCGTTCAGATCATCTCCACCGGCCAGTCGCTCACCGAACGCCGGCTGGCAGAAATCCCGACCGAGGAGTGGGGCGATATCCAGGTCGACGTCACACCGCGCGAGATCGTCGCGGAATATCTCAACCATTCCTTCCCGATCCAGCTTTTCGAGGAATATTCCGACGACCAGGGCAATCTGCTGTCGCGGCCGGTCCATGATGCCGACGGCAATCCAGTCCTTTGCCGCGAAGCCGTCGCCCGCCGGGACGCTCTCCTCGAACGGCTCGGTAGTCTGCCTGCCATTCCAACGGCGCTCGACCAGATCGTCCAGCACTTCGGCACGACCCGCGTTGCCGAGATCACCGGCCGCACGCGTCGGATCGTGCGCCGCGACGGCAGCGGCGCGATTGCCCGCTTTGCCGTCGAGAACCGGCCGGGCAGAGCCAATCTCGACGAGACGCGCGCTTTCATGGATGACGAGAAGCCGATCCTGATCTTCTCCGAAGCCGGCGGCACGGGACGCTCCTACCATGCCGACCTCGGCGCCAAGAACCAGCGGCTGCGTCTCCACAATCTCCTTGAGGCCGGATGGCGGGCGGACGTGGCGATCCAGGGGCTGGGACGCAGCCACCGCACCAACCAGGCGCAGCCGCCGCGCTTCCGCATGATCGCCACCAACGTCAAGGCCGAACGGCGATTTCTCTCGACCATCGCCCGACGTCTCGACACGCTCGGAGCGATCACGCGCGGACAGCGGCAGACGGGCGGGCAGGGGATGTTCCGCTCCGAGGATAATCTCGAATCCCAATATGCCCGCGACGCGCTCAGGCAGTTCTATAGGCTCATCCATGGCGGCGGTGTCGATGGCTGCTCGCTCGAAACGTTCGAGACGATCACCGGCCTTTCATTGACGGCAGAGGAAGGTGGTCTCAAGGACGAACTGCCGCCGATTCACACCTTCCTCAACCGGATGCTGGCGCTGACGGTTCGCATGCAGAACTTGCTGTTCGATGCCTTCGAACGATTGCTCGCCGCCCGGATCGAGGGCGCGATTGCGGCCGGCGTTTACGACAAGGGGCTGGAGACGCTGGTTGCGGACCGCATGACGGTGAAGGATCGGCGGCTGGTCTATACCCATCCGGTCACCGGCGCGCAGTCGCATCTCTTGACCATCGAACGCATGGATCGCAACAGGCCGATAGTGCTTTCCGACGCATTGGAACTCGCTGCGCACGATCGCCAAGCGAAGCTTGTGATCAACGGCAAGTCCGGCCGCCCGGCCGTCCAGGTTCCGGCTCGCTCGGTCATGCTCGATGACGGATCAATTGAGGCGCGCGTGGCGCTCATCCGGCCGATGGACGAGATCCGTTTCGAACTGCGTCAGCTCGATGAGACGAATTGGGAGGAAACGGACAAGCAAACCTTCTCCGCCGCCTGGGAGGCCGAGGTCGCCAATCTCCCCGAATTTTCGCTTTCGACCATGCACGTTGTCTCCGGCCTGCTTTTACCGATCTGGAAACTGCTGCCGCAGGATTATTGCCGGGTCTATCGCCTTCAGACCGACGAGGGTGAGCGCATCGTTGGCCGTCTGATAACGTCCGAAGGGCTCTCTCGGCTGTGCCGGAATTTCGGGCTCGACCAGACTGAAGTCGTCAGCGCCGATCAGATCTGGCAATCGCTGCTCGCCGGATCCTCGGTTGTCGGCCTTGCCGGCGGCATGACGCTGCGGCGTGTCCGGGCGATGAACAACTACCGCATCGAGCTCACCGGCTTCACCGACGGCATGCGCAACAGGCTCCGAGCAATCGGCCTGTTCTCGGAAATGATCGCCTGGAAATTGCGGTACTTCATTCCAACGTCGGAGGAAGGACCTGCGATCCTCTCGCGCCTGATCGAACGGCATCACGTTGTCGACGTCGACGGCAGGGGGTGACCGTGATGTTATCCGCCTCGCAACTGGCGGATCGTCTCGCGCGCGACGCGGAGGCTGTCTGCCGCTATTATCTCTCCGCCGGCCACCGGGCCGGCAATTACTGGATCGTCGGCGATGTCGCCAACAACAAGGGGCGCTCGCTCTATGTTCGGCTAACGGGTGGTCGTGCGGGTCGCTGGACCGATGCCGCCTCCGGCCAATACGGCGATTTGCTCGATCTCGTACGGGAGGCCTCAGGGCTTGTCGACTTCCGTGATGTCGCCGATGAGGCGCGGCGTTTCCTGAACGAGCCCCGTGACCCAGCCCGTGCTGAACCGGGATTGTCGCAAAGCGGTGACGCTCCAACTGCATCGATCGACCGGCCGGCTGGCGAACGGGCTCGACGGCTGTTTCGGATGACCGAACCGCTTGCCGGCACGCTTGCCGACGGCTACCTGCGCCAGCGCGGCATCCTGCGAGGGGCCTTGCATCCGGCGCTGCGGTTTCATCCATCCTGCTACTACCGCGATTTCGCAAGCGGCAGGACCAGCCGCTATCCGGCCCTGATCGCCGCTGTGACCGATCAATCCGGTGCGATCACGGGCGTGCATCGCACATATCTTGCGTGCTCCGGATTCGAGCCGGGCGGCGTCGGCAAGGCGCCGGTAGACACACCACGCCGTGCACTGGGTACGCTGCTCGGCAATGCAGTGCGGTTCGGCTTTCCCGCCAAGGACCTTGTGCCGGTCATGATCGCGGGTGAGGGGCTCGAAAGCATATTGTCGCTGTCTCATGTGATGCCCGCCATGCCGATGGTTTCGGCGCTGACGGCCAATCACCTCGCCGCCTTCCGACCGCCGGCAGGGTGTCTGCGCCTCTACCTCGCCGCTGACGCCGATGCCGCCGGCCGGCACGGCATCGAAGGGTTGAGCCGCCGGGCGCAGGCGCTCGGCATCCTGCCGCTGGTGCTTAACCCCGAACTCGGCGACTTCAACGAGGACCTGCGACGGCTTGGACCCGACCGGCTCTTGGCAAATCTCCGCGACCAGCTCGCACCGGAGGATGCGCGGACTCTTCTGTCCGTATGACGCGGCAGCCGCGGAGGCACATGGCGGGCGCGGCGTTGCGGCATGATGGACAGTGCCGGTCAAGAAGGGCCGCCATCCGGGTATGCGCGCGCCTGCGGGCCTGGCGAGAGGCGACCCTTATCATGCGGCGTCCAGGCCTTCAGCGGGTCGGTCAGGTTTCTTCCCCGCGCCGGCGCATTTTTCGCGCATCGGCTGATCCGGAAAGCGGGACCGCTTCCGGGCCGATGCCGGGCCGGCGCTCCTCGCGGGCCAAGAATCCTTCCCTCCGCCGCCCGGCGCTTCGCTGGGCCGCTCGCTTTGCTCGCGGTTCCGGCCCGTCTGCCGTATGAACAGGGATCGCCGTCAGGCCGCGAGAGGCGCGGCCGAAACCGACGGAGACCATCATGAACCGCACGCTTCCCATTGACGACGCCTTCGAGCCTCACCACGCATCCTCCCCGACCGACCGCTTCATCTACGAGATGCAGATCCATGGCTATCGCCCCTTCCAGGACGAGCCGGATCCACGGCCCCTACCGGAGGAACCGGTCGTCCGCTCCGCGCTAACCGCGATCTTCGACGCGCTCACGGAGATGCTCGGCGACACGCGGCTGGAACCCGATCTCGAAGACCTTTATTGGTCGACCGTCAATCTTTTCCACCGCGCCGGCGAGCGCATCCAGCGCGAACTGCAGCGCAACGAAGATGCGCAACGAACCGGGCAGAGCGAACAGGACGGCTCGGAGGTGAAAAGCGTCGAGCTCGAGCGGCATATCGCCGAAGGCATCACCCTTCTTGAGCGTCGCAACGCATTCGAGTTCATGCGCGACTATGCGGCTGACCTCTTCGAAACGCAGGCGGGATCGGCCTGGCGGCCGCGCACCGGCTCCAAGGTCAGCCACGCCAACATGACGGCGGCGATGATCGACTCGAAAGACTTCCTGTCGGCCCGCCGTCGCGCCGAGACCGAGGTGCTGATGCCGGCCGGTACCAAGATCGCCTTTTCCGGCGGCATGGACTACAACGATCATGAGCGGATCTGGGGTAAACTCGACCTTGCCCATGCCAAGCATCCCGACATGGTTCTCCTGCACGGCGGCTCTCCGAAAGGCGCCGAGCGCATCGCCGCCTGCTGGGCCGAAAGCCGCAAAGTGACGCAGATCGCCTTCAAGCCGAACTGGGCAAAGCACGCCAAGGCAGCTCCTTTTCGTCGGAACGACGAGATGTTGTCGGTAATGCCCGCGGGCGTCATCATCTTCCCGGGCTCCGGGATTACAGGCAATCTCGCCGACAAGGCCCGCCGCCTCGGTATCCCCGTCTGGCAGGCGAACGGCGAGAGCGTTTGAGCGACCCTGTCGACCTGCCTTGTCGAACTGCCATGCGGGATGACCGCATGGCAATTTTCCTGATTCAGCCACAGGCCCTGCTTGACCGCTCCCGCTCACTCTTGTTCATTCACGCCATGTTCACGACCTGCAATGCCGTCCAGATCCGCGTTTGCCTCGACGAGATCGAACTGTATGTCTGGCGTCGTCTCGTCCTGCCGAGCCAATGGAACCTCGAGCAGTTGCACCTTGCCATCCAGGCGGCATTCAACTGGTGGAATTATCATCTCCACGAGTTCCGGATCGGCGGACTGCGCTATGGTGACGTCGCGCTCCTGACGGAAGATGCGCTTGATGACGATCCGCGCGTCTTTGATTTTCGGGAGGTGCGCCTTTGCGATTTCGAAGAAGGCGCCAGCTTCGCCTATATCTACGATTTCGGCGACAACTGGCGCCATCGGGTCGAGGTGGAAGCGTTTCTTGCACTGGACAAGCCCCCGAAACATGGCGCCTGCATCGAAGGCGCGCGGGCGCGGCCGCCCGAAGATGTCGGTGGCGTGAGCGGATACGAACGCTTCCTCGAAATCATGGCCGATCCGTCCGATCCCGAACATGCGGAAACCAAACGCTGGTGCGGTGGACATTTCGATCCGGAATGGTTCGATCTGAAGCTCGTCGACAAGGACGTCCGCAATGCGCTTCGAGCAGGTGTCAAGCGGCGACTTTATCAACCGAAGCCATCGTCGCGTCGCGACGGATCGGAATCGTGACATGTCGTCTTTATCGTCTTGTCGAAGGCGCATGGCCGCACCGGTCGGACTGCCGTGGCGATTGGTTGCGCGGAGGCCAGGACGCGCAACCGCCATAACGAACGGCGCCGGGCGGACGTTACTCGGGCGATTGAAATGCGGCGATTAATCGGAGGCAGTCTTTGAATATGTCTGAGGTCATCGAATTCCAGGGGCTGCGGTTTCTTGTTCAACGGCGCCCTCGTTTCATCACGCGCATGCAAGCGCGGCTGGCTCTACGCGCCTACGAGAAGACGAAGGGGCCTTTTCTTTGGTTCGAGGCCGAGTTCGACAAGCTGGAGGCCCTGCGGGAGGCTGCATCCAGGAGATGGATGCTCCTTCATCGGCAAGGTCCCGATGCAGACGAGTGGGCGATCGCCGACGCGGAGCGTGAGATGGAGCGCATCAACAAGCGTTTCGAGGAACTGGGAGAACCGTCACTCAAGGCGCAGGCCGCCTTCAGCCGGGCGAAACGGTCGATGGAGCGGGTTCTTGCAAAGGTCGGGTTCGAACCGGTCGATGACGACCTGGTCGAAGAGGTATGAACCTCACGACTATGGATGCAAGCTCTCGTCGAGAGCAAACGCCTCTGACGCTTCGCGAATAACTACCGCGCCTCCGAAGGCCCGTCCAGCCGCTCCCCCTCATCGCTTCGGGCGAGGATTCCCCATAAGGACTTCATAGTCTTTGTCAGTCAACCGTTCGATCGCTCGCAATTGGGTCGGAATATCCATCCGCTCATGCAACACGGCGGCAATAATGAAAGTTTCGTCGTCGACAACGATATAGACGGCATAGTGATGCTCGATCTTGTGAAGCCGGAACAAATAATGGCCAACACGGTCGTCCTTCTTCGTCCTTACGCGGGCATATACTTCCGGGATAGTGTCGAAACCTGCGCGCAGCAGGCGACCATATATCTTGGCTTGTTCTGGCGACCATTTCCGCGCGGTTTCACGAACGGCAAGGCGATAGTTGTCGAGTGCAGTCGGCAAAATGAGGACGCGAGGGGCCACTAGCGCAGTTCTTCATCCAGTTCCGCATCGACGGCATCCAAAGCTGACAAGGGCAGCATCTCCCCGCGACGAAACTCCTCCTCCGCTCTCAAAAGAGAACGGATTGCATAGCGGCGGTCTTCTTCACGCGCCATATCTTCGCGAATGAGCGCGCGCACATATTCGCTCGGCGTTGTGTACTGACTCTTCCCGTTGGCGCGCATATCGACGAATGCGCGCATTTCATCGGGCAAACTTACATGCAGGCTG
Source organism: Shinella sp. 838 (assembly GCF_029623935.1). NCBI lineage: Bacteria > Pseudomonadati > Pseudomonadota > Alphaproteobacteria > Hyphomicrobiales > Rhizobiaceae > Shinella > Shinella sp. 838. The sequence goes on along the minus strand of NZ_JARSBQ010000012.1, from coordinate 16,629 downwards.
CTGGTCACGACCACGCCCTCCTGGTTGGATTCGCCGCAAATTGTTCTTGATGCGAGCCGCAATGTCAATATTTGACATTGCGCGCTACGAATTTGACGCCAGTCCGTTCTGCTAAACGATGGTGGGCTCATGTCGTGGGCGGATGCATAAGGCGACTGGTCTGCCTATTTGTTCAACGCATCCTTGAGCGCCTTGGCGGGCGTGAATGCAAGTTTCCTTGCAGCGGCAATCTTAATCGTCGCGCCGGTCGAGGGGTTGCGCGCCTCCCGCTCTGGCGTGTCCTTCGTCTTGAACTTGCCGAAGCCCGGGATCGACGTTTCAGCACCCGTTGTCGCGGCTGTGGTAATCTCCCGGAATACGGCTTCGACGATTGCCTTGCTCTGCGCTTTGGTCAACTGATGGTCGGCAGCAATCTTGTCGGCGATTTCATTGGTTGTGGTCATGATCAGTCCCTCTCTAAAAGCATGACCATTTCACCGAAGGACGGTCGATGTCACCTTCCCGGCCGGTCGCCCTGTCCGGCTCAAGTGGCATTTCCACAGTTTCCGACGGGAATATAGCCCTTCTGGCGTTTCCGCCGGGCCAATTCCAGGAAATGGCGTGCCGCGTCCCGCTCTGTCGGAAAGACCTCGCATTTGATGCCGCCGCGTTTGCCGATCCGCCCCCAGGACCGCACGACAGCCGTCTCGCCGAACAACGTCGTCTCGATCGCCAGCATATAATAGCGCGCCATGTTGCGTGTGGCGTCGATGCGCTGACAGTAAAGTTTGAACGGGTAGAGAGCCATGTCTCGAAGAATCGTGGCATACGCCCGTCCTGTCCAACGACTGTTTTGAATCGATCAACCCGAACCGATTCACGGCGTTGATAGAAGGCTCGGATCGAGCGGCCGGAGTGTGAAGGGCCGATTGCCGCAAGATGCCAGATCGTGCCCCCGGTTGTCGGCGGCGGGGCCGACGGACTTGTTGCTGTCAGAGATGCCCGCAGGGATTTGCGCACCGGCGCGCTAGGATCATACAGACACGTTGCAGCACCGTGCCTACTGCGTTGACCGGCCAAAGCCTCTGCCAATTGTTGCCGGGTGTGGCGCGACGGCGATCTCGACTTTTCTCGAGGAGGCTTTGAAGCCAGCGCTCGGTTCGCTTGTCAGCTGTGGTGGGGGCGAGGGGGCAGGGTGATCCTGATGTTGCCGTATTCGTTCACGCCGTCAGACCTGGCGCGGCGCAATCGGATGGCCATTGCTGCATCAACCTTCGTTCGCGCTCCGGGGCCATTCCCGTTCTCTATGTCGCCTTTCTAAGGGACCGGCCGCAACCAGCGTCAACCCCGCAAGGGGGTTCCCCTGCGCTCCGCTCCGGTGACGCCTGCGGCGCGGCCCCTTCTTCGGGCGCCATCGGGAATGGTCCCGAGCAACCGAAGGAGTAACTACCATGGCCACCACGATCGCAACCCTCACCCAGAAGACCGACGGCAGCCTCGAAGGCATCTTCGCAACCATCCGGGTCAACGCCCCGATCGCCATCGTCCCGAACACCCACAAGGCAAGCGAGGAAGCCCCCGACTACCGCATCATCCACCGCAAGACCGGTTTCGAGATCGGCGCCGGCTGGAACCGCATCGCCCGCCAGACCGGCGAGGAATACCTCTCGGTCAAGCTGGAGGCCCCTGAGATTGGCGTCATCTTCGGAAACCTCGCCCCCGCGCCCGGCGGCGAACCGAACCGCAAGGTCATCCTCTGGAACAACCCGGCCTGAAGGCCGGCGACCGGCCCCTCAAGGGGCCGGTCCCATCCCGGACACGACACCGCTCCGAAAAGGACCTTCCCATGAGCCGCTACACCATCACCGTCGCCCAGCTTGCCAGCCAAGCAACCGATCCGGATGCCATTATCGGCTACGATCGTCCCCTGCAGACCTTCTTCCTGCAGGCATTCCCCGACTCGGAAGGCGAGGATCTCGCCCTCTGGCTCGGGACCGATTTCCGAGCCTACGAAACGCTTTCCGCTCTGCGCACCGCGGCACTGGCTCAGGGCTACGACTTCCTCCCGATGGCCGCCGATACGGTCAGGTCTCTCGCCGACGATCTCGCCCGCGAAGGATGGCGCTCTCATGCCGACCCTCTCCTTGAAGCGCTGTTGAGCGGCAAGACCACCCCGACCTGATCTCGCGGTGACCTGATCTCGCGGTAACGTCTGAGCCCGCAGTTATCCGATGACGGCCGCGGGCGAAATCCGATCCAGAATTTCGTCGGCGCCATTTCGCCGAGCGTGCCTTCCGGGGTTGCTCTCAGTGGCGGCAGCTTCGCTGCCGCTCGCTTTTTGGTGCCACACGAGAGGTTGGTTTTCTGCTCAGACTGTCCAAGTCTGTCATGAGGCAAGGAAGGCCTCAAGGCCCGAGCGGCCCCTCGCAATTTTTCCTCCGCTGCGTTGCACTCCGCTCCAGAAAAATCGGTTCCTCCGCTCGTCCGGCTCCGCCGGTCGCGTTCCGCGAGCCTTGACCCCTTCCTTGCCTCATGACCGCCGTCGGCATCTTTCACGTCAACAAGGATGACGACGATGACGAACAGCTACTATTTCACCCTTGAATGCACCATCGAGGAACTGCGGGCCGAGGCCAAAGAGGCGGCGTCCCTGGAAGAGCGCCGCATGATCGAGGCTGAGCTGGAGGCGCTCAAGGCCGAGCTCGAGGAATATGCCCGGGAGCAGCTGCCGTGAGGCAGCTTCTTTCGCTCGGTTCTGGAGCGCGAGAGGCCGGATCGACCGGCCCCTCGCGCTGGCACCGTGTTCCAACAGTTGCGCTATGGCTTGATCGCGATTAGACTCGTGCAGAAACGCCAGTATATGCAACAGCCTGATTTCCCGCCGTTGCCAGCAGTTGCAAGTGAGAGCGCCCTCGTCGCACGCCGCAACCGGATGTCCTTCATGACAATTGATCCTCACGCCACGACCGATCATTCCGATCCAATTCGGAAAGCTCCCTATTGGCGCTTGCTTGCTTTGCCTTTTGAATTTCTCAAAGCCGTCGGCCGCATCGTCCTCTATTGCATCTGGTATGTCGCCTTCTATCTCCTGTGCGCGTTTCGGCCGTTCACCGGGATGCTGGTTCTGGCGGCAATCGTCATGCTGCCGATGTCGATCGTCGTCCTTGCCCATCCGCAGGCGGCGGCGGGCATGCCGTTTTGGCTGATCGGCCTTATAGCGATCGGGTTTGTCGCCTTTGCCCTTGGCTATACAATGTTCGTCGATTGGTTCACGCCGCCTGGTGCTGAAGATCCGTTCGAGCGATATCGGCGTCAACGGTAGAAACCCGCCGACTGGCGCTACCACGAATGCTGCGAGATTTCTTCAATCCATCGCTCGCCGTCATAGGCAAATTCGACGTCGATCGACATGACAGCTGGCTCGTCGGAAAATCGGGGTGCGGACCATCGAAGCGGCAAACGCATTCGAGGCCCGCTCTTCGGCGAGCGAGTCATATCGACAATCTCGGGCGCCACGCAAATGTCTTGCAGGCGCCGACGAGCCAGAGCGTGATATCGTCATGGCCATCCGACGCTCGCCGATCGTCAGCCAGCATACCGTCCAGTAGCTCGGAATTCACCGACCGGCCGGGACCGTGGCAAAGCCAGGCTCTGCTCTGCGTGTAATTGAGAACGGCTACGGCGATACATGGCCCCATGCCGAACGAAGCGATTCTGTTGGGCGCTTCAGCAATGCGGCTTTGCCCCTGTTCCACATCGACCAGTTCACCGTCCATTGTCTTGACCGTATGGTCCCCACTTGGTGTTATCGTCAGTTCTTCACGAAGCGGTTGCGCTTGGCCGCCGCGTGCATGTCCTTGCGCCTAAAGTAGATCGCCCGCCCGCAACGCAGCGGCGCTTGGCCCTGGACGATGATTATCTGCTCGTCCTTGCGCATCGATTGGGTAATTTCGTGCGGCATGATCAATGGTCGTCGCTGGAAATTGACGTTCTCCGATTTGCGCGATGCGCTGTTCTTCGTGTCCCAGCCGATGTTGCGTGAGGTCCCTTTCACCTCGACGGTCATCTCGCCACACTGGGCCGAGACATTGCGCGCGGTGTCGAGCGCCTTGATCGCCGCGTAGGATGCGAAGGCGCATCCGTCGATCCACGACGTCGCGCCGTCCTTGCCGAAATGCCGCTCGAGCTGGCCGACCGACTGGTACATCAGCATCATCGAGATGCCGTACTTGCGGCCGCGGTCGCGTGCCTCCTCGAGCACCCGCATATAGCCGAGCAGATCCACCTCATCGAGCATGAACAGCGCCCGGCGCTGGAATGTGCCATCGGCCTGCACCATGGCGTTGATCAGCGAACCGATGATCACGCGGCCGATGCCGGGATAGGAGCGCAGGATCGATGCCGGGATGTTCAGGAAGACATCCTTCCTGCCCGAGACGATATCGCCCGATTTGAAGGCGTTGCCGCAGACGAGCGCGGCGTAACTGTCGAGCGACAGCCACTGCGTATCCTTCGACGCGGTCGAATAGACGCCGGAAAAAGTCTGCTCGGTCATGTTGGTGAAGACGCCGAGCGTCTCGCGGATGAAGGTCGATTGCGAATGTTCCTGAATGTCGCGCAGCATGGCGAGCACCGAGGGCTCCGGCTCCGAAACGATCTGCCGCAGGCTGCGCAGGTTTCGCCGTCCCTCGTAGTCCGGCGAGAGCATCACATGGGCGAGCAGCCCGGTCAGAAGATTGTGCGCCTGGTTCTGGAAGTAGGAACCGGTCGAGGATTCGAAGCGCGCGCTTTCCGACAGCAGCATATGGGCGATGCCGACGATGTCCTCTTCCTTTTGGCGTGACGTTGCGATTCCGTCGAGCACGTTGAAGCCCATCACCGGATTCGTCGGATCGAGGACCATGACTTCGCGTCCGAGGGCGCGGGCGCGATGCTCGACCACCATCGGCGCCACTTCGGTCGACGGATCGAGGCAGATCAGTGGCCCGGTATATCTGAGCGCCGTCGGCACCACATTGCTGGTTGTCTTGTATCCGCCCGAGCCGGCGAAAAAGAGCATATGGGTCGAGTCGAAATCCTGCTTGTAGGTAAGCAGCGGCGCCTTGCCGCCTTGACCCCAAGTTGCCGGATCGTTGGGATCGAAGGGCAGCTCGTGGACGATTTCCCTGTCGACGCGATAACGCTCACCGACGACGATTTCGCCGTCCGGCGGAAACACTCTTGCCGCCGCCGACATCGGCAGCCAGTCTGCGTCTCCGAAGGTCCCGTGCCTGGCACGCTTCACCGGCTCGGGGACGACCGTCGAGATACGCGCGGCGACTGCGACTACCATGAAGGCTGTGACCGCGCCGAGGACGGCGACCATGTCGAGAAAGGAAAGAGCACGCTCCCAGCTGACCGCGCCGCTCTCGACGAACGGCGCCAACCGGCCGAACTCGCGTAGCGCATAGAAGCCGGCGACCGTCAGAAAGCACGCGAGGCTGGCGATGGCGATCGGCCTCCGGCGATGAATGGGCAGGGCCCATACGGTCAACAGCCCCGAGAGCGGCCCGAACAGCAATGCCGGTAAAGGTGCGGCCCGCAAAAACCAGTATTCGGCTTTTCCGGATAGTCCGGCGGTAAGCCCCTGCCACCGCCAGCCGGTGACATAGATGGCAAACGCAGTGACCGCGATGGGCACAAGAATGAGCAGGAGGCTCGGATGGAGTTTCGACTTCAACGCCATTCCAGCATCTCCTCGACGGGCATGATCTCTTCCGATTGAGGAGAGGTTCTGAATGCCTTCTCGCCGATGTCGCGCAGCCGCCGGTATTCCGACGAGCCTGCTGCCACTCTCGCCATTTCCATGAGTCCGCCGAGTAAAAAGGCCCGGTCGGACGTAGAAAGGCCCGCCCTGACGACGATGCCGCCTAGCAGGAATTTCTCCTGCGCCGCGCGCTTGCGATCAGCTGTCATGAGAAACCTCCGTCGCCGCTCCAGTCCCACTATTTGCTGGTCGACGCGCTTGAGGAGATGCGGCAGCAGTCGCCTTTTTTTCGCTTTGGCGAAATCGCGCGGCGACCTCTTCGAAGATGCGATCAAGTTCGTCGTCGGGGATCTCCATTTCCGCCAAACCGGACTTCGTGGCGGCGCGAGCAAAACGCTCCGCCGATTTGACGACGAGCAGCTTCCTGCGTTCGCGCAGTTTTTCGATCTGGGCGTCGAGATCAGTGATCGAAGTTTTGGCAGCCATTCCAGTTTCCTTCCCGTGTCGAGACAATCTGAACGATAACGGTTATACCGGCTAGAATGCGTGAGTAAAATAGGTTATTTTGCATTTACTCCGAAAACGTAGCTGCCGGGAATCCGGCCATGGCCGCCATCCGGAAAAGCGGCATCGGCCCTTCGGTCCGATCGGTTTGAGGGCGCAATATACGTCGCTGGCGCGACGTGCTTGAGAGGTCTGGAGGCAGTCGTGGCGATCATGTTCGTCAGAGCGCAGGTGATCAGTAGAGGGGCTGGACGCAGCATCGTCTCGGCCGCCGCCTACCGCCATCGCGCTCGGATGATGGACGAACAGGCGGGCACGTCCTTCAGCTATCGCGGCGGAGCCGCCGAACTGATGCATGAAGAGCTCGCATTGCCGGAGGACATTCCGGCCTGGCTGAAGGCAGCGCTCGACGGCCGATCAGCTGCGAAGGCGAGCGAGGCGCTCTGGAACGCCGTCGACGCGTTTGAGAAAAGAGCCGACGCACAGCTGGCACGTGAGCTGATCATTGCCCTGCCGGAGGAACTGACCCGGGCGGAAAATATTGCCTTGGTTCGCGAATTCGTCCGGGACAATCTGACATCCAATGGAATGGTTGCCGATTGGGTGTACCACGACAAGGACGGCAATCCGCACATCCACCTGATGACGACGCTTCGACCCCTGACCAAGGACGGGTTCGGGCCGAAGAAGGTCGCGGTCACGGCAGAGGACGGCATGCCGTTGCGCGTCGTCACACCGGACCGGCCGAAGGGCAAGATCGTCTACAGGCTCTGGGCCGGCGACAAGGAAACGATGAAATCGTGGAAGATCGCCTGGGCGGAAACCGCCAACCGGCATCTGGCACTGGCCGGTCATGAGGTCCGCCTCGACGGCCGCTCCTATGCCGAACAGGGTCTGGACGGCATCGCGCAAAAGCACCTCGGCCCGGAAAAGGCGGCGCTCGCGCGAAAGGGCGTCGAGATGTATTTCGCGCCGGCGGATCTTGCGCGGCGGCAAGAAATGGCGGACCGGCTGCTTGCCGAACCTGAGCTGCTCTTGAAACAGCTCGCGAACGAACGCTCCACGTTCGACGAGCGTGACATCGCCAAGGCGCTGCATCGCTATGTGGATGATCCCGCGGACTTCGCCAATATCCGCGCGCGGCTCATGGCCTCGGACGATTTGGTGCTCCTGCGGCCGCAGCAGGTCGACGGACAGTCCGTCAGGGTCTCCGAACCGGCGATCTTCACAACACGAGACATCCTGCGCATCGAATATGACATGGCGCAGTCGGCAGAGCATCTCGCCAAGCTGAAAGGCTTTGGTGTTTCGTCGAGGCACGTCGCGGCCGCCGTCGCCAGCATCGAGACGGCCAATCCGGAAAAAGCCTTCAAGCTTGATGCCGAACAGGTGGACGCTGTCCGCCACGTCACCGGTGACAACGGCATTGCCGCAGTCGTCGGTCTCGCCGGCGCCGGCAAGTCGACGCTGCTGGCAGCCGCCCGCGTCGCATGGGAAAGCGAAAACCGCCGGGTGATCGGCGCGGCTCTCGCCGGTAAGGCCGCGGAAGGGCTTGAAGACAGTGCCGGCATCAGGTCGCGCACGCTCGCCTCCTGGGAGCTCTCCTGGGCCGGCGGCCGGGAATTGCTCCATCGCGGCGACCTGCTTGTCATCGACGAGGCCGGTATGGTCTCGTCCGGGCAGATGGCGCGGGTCCTCAAGACCGTCGAAGATGCAGGCGCGAAAGTCGTGCTGGTCGGCGACGCGATGCAACTGCAGCCCATCCAGGCCGGTGCTGCCTTCCGGGCGATTTCCGAGCGTGTCGGTTTTGCCGAGCTTGCGGGCGTGCGCCGGCAGCGCGATGAGTGGGCGCGCGATGCCTCCCGTCTCTTCGCCCGCGGCAAGGTCGAACAGGGCCTCGATGCTTATGCGCAGCGCGGCCACATTACCGAGGCAGAAACGCGCGACGAAATCATCGGTCGCATCGTTGCCGATTGGACCGATGTCCGTCGTGACCTGCTCCAGAAAACCAAAGACGGGGAGACTGCGCCTCGGCTTCGTGGCGACGAATTGCTTGTGCTGGCGCACACCAATGAGGATGTGAAGCGTCTCAATCAATCCCTGCGCAAGGTGATGATGGAGGAGAGCGCACTGACCGACGCGCGCGAATACCAGACGGCGCGCGGGCTTCGCGAGTTCGCCGCCGGAGACCGGATCATCTTCCTGGAAAATGCCCGTTTCCTCGAACCGCGAGCGCGCCGCCACGGGCCGCAGTATGTCAAGAACGGTATGCTCGGCACGGTCGTTTCGACCGGTGACAAACGAGGCGACACGCTGCTGACGGTTCGCCTCGACAATGGCCGCGACGTTGTTCTGAGCGAAGACAGCTATCGCAATATCGACCATGGCTATGCCGCAACGATCCACAAATCTCAAGGGTCGACCGTCGACCGGACCTTCGTCCTTGCCACCGGCATGATGGACCAGCATCTGACTTATGTGGCGATGACCCGCCATCGCGACCGCGCCGACCTCTATGCGGCGCGTGAGGATTTTGCGGGGAAGCCGGAATGGGGACATAGGCCGCGTGTCGATCACGCCGCCGGCGTCACCGGTGAACTCGTCGCAACCGGCTTCGCGAGGTTTCGGCCCGAAGACGAGGATTTAGAAAATCCCTTTGCCGATGTCGGGACAAATGACGGAAGCGTCCATCGTCTCTGGGGCGTGAGCCTGCCGAAGGCGCTCGAAGAGGCGGGCGTCTCGGAAGGCGATACCGTCACGCTAAGGAAGGACGGTGTCGAGAAAGTCAAGATCACGATCCCGGTCATCGATAAAAACACGGGCGAGAAGCATTTTGAGGAACGCGAGGTTGATCGCAACGTCTGGACCGCCAAGCTGATTGAGTCCGCCGAGGCTCGCGTGGAGCGGATCGAGCGGGAAAATCATCGGCCGGAGCTGTTCGGTGAGCTTGTCGAGCGCCTTGGTAGGTCCGGCGCCAAGACAACGACGCTCGATTTCGAAAGCGAGGAAGATTATCGCGCGCATGCAAAGGACTTTGCACGGCGGCGCGGCATCGACACGCTCGCCGGGGTCGCGGCCGGGATGGGGGAGGGTGTTTCCCGGCGGCTGGCGTGGATTGCGGAGAAGCGCGAGCAGGTGGCGAAGCTCTGGGAGCGTGCAAGCGTTGCGCTCGGCTTTGCGATCGCGCACGAGCGGCGCACGGCCTATAACGAGGAACGCCGTGAGTCCTTCGCAGCGGACATCCCGGCGACCGGGAAATATCTGATTCCGCCCACGACCATGTTCGTCCGCAGCGTCAATGAGGATGCGCGCCGGGCGCAACTCGCCTCGCCGCGTTGGAAAGAGCGGGACGCCATCCTGCGGCCCGTGCTCGAAAAGATCTATCGCGATCCGGACGCGGCACTTGTCCGCCTGAACACACTGGCGTCGGATGCAATGATCGGACCCCGCAAGCTTGTCGCCGATCTTGGCGTCAAGCCAGAGCGGCTCGGCCGCCTGCGCGGGTCCAATCTCATGGTTGACGGCCGGGCAGCACGCGATGAGCGTGCTGCCGTGACGGCCGCGATCAAGGACTTGCTGCCGCTGGCTCGGGCGCATGCGACCGAGTTCCGCCGGACCGCAGGCCAGTTCATCGAGCGCGAGCGGACGCGCCGGGAATACATGTCGCTATCGATCCCGGCGCTTTCGAAACCGGCGATGGCGCGCCTCGTTGAAATCGAGGCGATCCGCGAACGGGGCGGCGAGGGCGCCTACAAGACCGCCTTCGCCTATGCCGGTGTGGACCGAGCGCTTGTCCAGGAGGTCAAGGCCGTCAACGACGCGTTGACGGCACGGTTTGGCTGGAGCGCCTTTACTGCCAAGGCAGACGCAGTCGCCGAGCGCCACATCGCGGTGCGCATGCCCGACGAACTTTCCCCTGAACGTCAGGATAAGCTCACCCGCCTCTTCGTCGTCGTCAGGCGCTTTGCCGAGGAACAGCATTTGGCCGAGCGGCAGGATCGCTCGAAGATCGTTGCCGGCGCAAGCGTCGCGGCTGTTCCAGAGGCGGTGACCGTCTTGCCGATGCTCGCCGCCGTGACCGAGTTCAAAACGCCGGTGGAAGAGGAGGCGCGAATCCGCGCGACAGCCGCCGCGCACTACCGTCATCATCGAACGGCTTTCGCCGAGACCGCAAAGCGCGTCTGGCGCGATCCCGCCGGCGGGATCGAAAAGATTGAGGCGCTTCTCGCCAAGGGCTTTGCTGGCGATCGCATTGCGGCGGCCGCCAACAATGATCCCTCCGCCTATGGAGCGCTCAGAGGGTCCGGCCGGCTGGTGGACAAACTGCTTGCCCCCGGCCGCGAGCGAAAGGAAGCCCTTCTCGCCGTGCCGGAAGCAGTAAGCCGCATTCGTTCGCTCGGTGCGTCCTACGCCAGTGCGCTTGATGCCGAAACACGAGGCATTATCGAAGAGCGCCGGCGCATGGCTGTCGCCATTCCCGGATTGTCAAAGGCCGCCGAAGATGCCCTCAACCGGCTGACGGCCGAGATGAGCAAGAAGGGCAGCAAGCTCGACGTCGCCGCTGGTTCGCTCGATCCGGCCATCGCGCGCGAGTTCGCCACAGTCAGCCGGGCGCTCGACGAGCGTTTCGGCCCCAGAGCTATTCTGCGCGGCGAAAAGGACGTCATCAATGGTGTGGCGCCGGCCCAGCGGCGCGCCTTCGAGGCGATGCAGGAAAAGATGAAGGTTCTGCAACAGACGGTTCGACACCAGGGCAGCGAACAGGTTCTGTCCGAACGCCGGCGGCGCGCCATCGATCGCGCGCGCGGCCTCAGTCGATAAGCACTTTAGAGACATCAGGGAAGTGAAAGGAAACGCACATGGCAGGTCAGAACATGTCCTACGAAGCAACCATCCGCACCGAAATCGCCATAAGCATTCTCAATCAGGCGCGCGCCATCGTCACGGCACGCGCCTATGCGCTCGATGAACAGGATCCGGCCGCCGCCGACCGGTTGCGCGACCGTCGCCGCGATCTTTTGGACCTCCAAGAGAGCCTCGGGCCCGAAAATCCTGACGCGGCGGAACATGTCATCGCCATCTGGGGACCGCGCGTCCAGGACGAGACACGCTTCTGGGCGGAGTTCTGATCATGGCGGAGGACGTGGTCGGGTTGCTCTCGCCCGAGAGGAACGAGAGCATTTTTCAGAAAGACATTCTGCGCGATTATCTGCCGGAGAGGATGGGACGTTCGGAGCACCCGCGCCTGATCCTCATCGGCGGCCAACCGGGCGCCGGCAAGACGGCGGTTCTAACCGCGAGCCATCACGAACTTGCGCAATCAGGACCGACCATTCGCATCGTTGGCGACGACCTCAGATCCTATCATCCGCAATTCCTTGCCTTCCAGCGTCAGGATCCGGAGACCGCGTCCCAATTCACACAAGCAGATGCCGGACGCTGGACCGAGAAGCTGCTGTCGGTTGCGGCTGAACGGCAGGTCAACATCGTCTTCGAGACCACGATGCGCACGCCGGAAAATGTCGCTCGGGTGATTGAAGTGGCGCGGCGTGCCGGCTACGCGGTCGAGGTGCGTGCTGTCGCCGTCAATCCTCGCGTCAGTTGGCAGGCAAATCATTACCGCTTCGAGGAAATGCTGCATGCCGGGCTGGCGGCACGAATCCCGCCGCAGCACGTTCATGATGCCGCCATCGACGGTCTTCGCGTCAGTCTCGACAAGATCGAAAGCGAGCATTTGGTCGACCGCGTGCAATTGCGCACACGTGGCGGCTCCGTCATCTACGACAATGAGCGCCGCGACGATCAATGGACGCAGCGCCCCACTGGCCGGCTGGCATTGGAGCGCGAACACTCACGGCCAATGACACCTGGAGAGTTGCAACGTTTCGCGGACGATTGGCACCATGTGCTGGCCCGGATGGAAGCGCGCAGCGTTTCGAAGGATCGGATCGCAGCAGTGGAGATCCGTGCACAAGAAGACGTTGCTCATCTGTTGGCGCAACGCCGGGAAGCGGAGGGCACCCAAAGCAAAAGACGTGGCCGGACAATCCTGCAGGAACCCGCCGACGGTCATCGCCTGTTCGTCGAGCTCTACGACAATGCGATCCGCGACGCCGAGCGTCGTCCGATCGGAAATGTCGAGGCCCATGCCGTCGGACGCCTTACGCAGAGCTACATGGCTTTGAAGCTGGTCGAGGTGGCGCGCGATCTTGGCCTGCTGGCGGACGAGAGCAAGATCGTCGCAACGCGGGCCTTTGCACAGGACAAGCGCGGGTCGCTCGAATTCCCCGCGGCGCATCGCCTGCCGGCGGACCTCGCCGTGGAAATGCCGGACGGAACACGACGGCGGCTGACCGACACGTTCGGCCTGGAACTCAATCGGGTGGCGATTGACCGCGAGGTGTTCAGTCCGACGGACCGCATGTCGCGTCTCGCCAATGTGGCCGATTCCTGGGCGGAGGCCGCCGGCATGCGAAAAGCCCTCGCCGGGGCGGCAAACGCCGTGGTGCGTGGTGTATCTGCCGATGAGGCGATGTCGCGGATTATAGAGCCGGGATATGCGGTTGCGATCGCTCAAACCCGGCGCCGGCTCGAGCGCAATCTGATGCTCACCGAAAGGGCGGCAATTGCAACCTCGATTGTTAATGTGAACGGAGAGCCCTTGCGCGCGATGCGGGACGTCCTTCGCCTCCGCTCGGCCGAGCTGGACAACCGCGCCCGCGCCAAGGCCATGTTGGAGGCCGTGCTCTCCGAGACTGCACGACATGACAGTCTGGAACCCGCTAAGAGGCGCGCCGCGGACGTCTTCGCGCAAGGCATTGCCGGGAACGAGCGAATTCGGCGGATTGAGACGGAGCGTCATGTCGAGCATGCAGTGGTCTCACCGCCGCCGCTTGTTCCGGCGCGGGAGCTTCCGGACCTCAGCGAAAGCGAAATCGGCGCGCGTCTGCAGCAATCGACACGACTCGCCGACAAGCGGACGGAGATCGAACACCTGTCGCGGCTGGTCTTCGGCAACAGCCAGGCGGCTTCGCTGGAGGCGATTACGGATGCGCGAACCGGCGCTGCCGCCGGCGACGATGTGCGGGCGGGCCGGCGGGGCGAGATGGCCGGGGAGGGGCGGACCTGGTTTCGTGGCCCGAGCCCCGAGCGCCAGACGGCCGAAGCACATGTGCAGAAGCTCGCAGCGGCGATGGCCGACTATGGATTAGCGCTCGATTTCGAGCGGCATCAGGTCGTCACACAGCACCGTGAGGAACAGGCCCATCATCGTGTGGAAATTCCGTCACCGTCCAGCAAACTTGCTGGGGTCCTGTCATCGGAAGGTGAGGAGCGGTTTCGATCCTTCCAAAGTGATGAGGGTCTCAGACGCGAATTTGAACGTCTGTCCCTGGCGGTCACGAAAAGACTATCGCCGGCCGACCTTGCTGAGTTGAAGGCAGGCGATCTCTCAAGGGTCGCCAAGACCCACGGAATTGACGAGCGGCAGGCAACGAAGGTGAAAACGACTGTGTCCCAGGTGCGTAGCCTGCAGCAGGATATGACCGCGCGTGCCCGGGAACGAGCGCGGACGGAGGCAGTCACATTGGTAAGACGCTGACGCAACGTCCTTCTGCTATCGGGATTGATTCAAAGAGACGATCGTGATGCCGGCGACGCCTCCCAATTGCCGAAGTTCGCCCGCATCGAACCATGTCAGGCCCCTGTCGCGCAATTCACGAGTTGGGGCATTCTGAACCTGTTTCGTTGCAATCGGCGGTCTCCAGGTCATCCACCCTCGGACGCTCCTTGAAGTGTGCGCCGCACGGTCTCGAAAGGGGTGCCTTCCGCGAAATACCAGGTGTCGAGATCCAAGGTAGGTGCGACCATCCGTGTACTCGTCTCGAGCAAAGCGCGGATGCCGCAGCAAGCCGAGAAATCACTCGCGCCGACCCAGAACATCAAACCGTCGTTAATAGCTTCCATCATCGCCCGGCCGGCGTCGAAGTCGAGTTGCCCGCCGCTCAAGCGCGGGGCGACCAGCTGAAATCTCTCGATCATACATGTGAGGATGTCTGACCTGATCTTTGGTGCATCGTCGGTTGCGACGAAGGCTTCCATGGCGTGTCGATACAATTGGCTATCTCCGGAGAGGCGCACCACTTGGTGGCTTCAAGCAGGTCCGTCGTCGTGGTTCAGGCGGGATGCGCCTCGCAAGTCGGGCGGAAAGCCCGAGGCGATATACGTTGTTCGTAATGAGGCTCTGCTATCTGCATTCTAGCACGCATGTTCGACAGCACCCGGCCTGACACCTCGAAAGCACCGCAGCAGACGGGGCGCTTGCCGAAGCCATCTGACCGCCCGAGTTCGTCGAATGCGGCGCCGGCTCTTTCATAGATGCGCCGCATATGCGGTTCGTAGTTCGAAATCATCGTGTGGATTCCGTTGTCGAGCGCCACCTCGCAGAGCGCCAGCAGAAGGAGGCAAAGCGCCCGCTCGCACCGCATGTCAGGAAAATCGCGGGCAAGCGCCTCCTCGTCGACACACATGCGCGTGCCCTCCCATATGCCGGGTGCGATCAGATCGGCCGCATGGGGAAAAGTGGAGCGGAAAACGTCGTAAAGAAGGGTAGGGCCGGTGGTCGGCATCAGCCGCACCGCCCCATAGAGCTGGTCTCGATCGTCATCGCACCAAATGAGATAGGCCGGATTGAGGCCGTCATAGCGGTCGCGTTCATACGGACCGGATGTCTTGACCTTCCAGCCCAGCTGATCGGCAAAGACTGTCTTCCTCAACCGGAAATATTGATCCAGCAAGTGTTCATATCGGCCGTACTGATGGCCCTGGACGAGTGCATACATGGTCGCCTCCATTTGGATGTCGGCGAGAACATGCAATCGAAAGTGCAGGGAGGAAATGTCCGCAACCTGATACCCTCAAGTGTGGGTATTGCCATAGGGATTGATCAGGCGCAGTTGTGCTGCGCGTGCCGTTGCAGCCGATCTGGTTGCACATCCGAGTTTGAGCTGCGCGGATTTGAGGTAGGAGCGGACCGTATGTTCGGACAGGCCGAGAATGGCGGCGATTTGTGGGGCTTCTTTCCCAAGCGAGGCCCAGTGCAGGCATTCGACCTCGCGGCCTCCAAGCAGAGGAACCGGATCATCTTCGCCATAAAGCTCACGGACCGCCTTCTTATGGATGAGAAAAGCGAGTTCGACCCATTCTTTGCGTCGTTCGGCAACGAAGGCACTCCATTCGCTGTCCGGTTTTCGGGAGTTCAGCGAAAAGAGCGCGCGGCGCGACTTGGTCACGACCGGGATCGAGAACCCGTTCTCGCCCAGGCCGAACGTTTTTGCGTCGGCATAAAATTCGAGCGCCGCCTCCGGGATTTCGACGTCGCGCCAATCGAAGGGCAGTTGTCGGACGAGTCCTTCGTGCAGGATGGGATCGACTTTGACGAAGTCCTTAACGAGATAGCGCGCCACCCAAGGGTCGGGATAGGTCGTCCTGACAAACGGTGCATCCACGATGCCCGCAACTGTCTGGGCGAGGTGGTAGGTGACGTAGTCGATCCCATAGTTCGCCTGGACTACCTCGATTGCCTCTGCGACGGTGGATGCGGCTTCAATGCCGGCGAATGTGATGCGAAACAGCGCGGACTCGTGTGTATGCACTACAAATTCTCCATAACATGGCGTTCCTGTTGAACACTCTTTTCCGGAGATTGACGCGTGCGACCGCGCCCGGATGGAAATCATGCCGGGCGATAGGGGGCGTCAATCGACAGTGTGAGGTCAGAAAAATGTTCAAGGTGAATTCCGCTTGAGGGGCTGCGCGCATCAGTGTCACCAGGAAAGAAGTGTATGTAGGGAGATCCTAACTGAAGTGCAACACGCCGGTTTTCAGGGTAGAGGTTCAGCCTCCCTCTTGCAAATGTGCGCGGAACACTTCGGCGGGCGTCCTGTAGTCGAGGCACTTTCGCGGCTGGTCGTTGAGATGGCGAGCAAGCTGGATGAGCTTGCCTTGCGACACGCCTGCAAGATCGGTATCGCCTGGCATGAACCGACGGATGCGCTTGTTGATGTTTTCCACGGCACCTTTCTGCCACGGTGCACTGGGGTCACAAAACCAGCTCCGCGCGCCGATGCCATCTTCCAAAGCCCTGAAGCCGGCAAACTCCGTGCCGCGATCAAAGGTGAAGCTCTGCCGGGCAAAGGCTGGCAAGGGAGAGAACGTTTCGATGATCTTGTCCATGATCGGCCGCGAGTGGCGGCTGTGGTTCTTGATCATCACGGTGTAGCGTATAGCGCGGCAATCAGGATGAGACGCGGGCGACAATCTGGATGAGATTCTTAGGTCGCGGTCGGGATCAAGTTATCACGCTGATTGTCGCTGACAAGTTCTTCGTCGTTTTCTGATTG
>NZ_JARSBQ010000011.1:0-237795 GCF_029623935.1 Shinella sp. 838 | reverse complement strand
CTGCAGATCGCGCTCGCTCATCGCAATCAATCCCATCCGCAATCTCCCAGGTCATCAAAACCCGGGGAGAGTGACATTCCAACTTTGCAGGATCAGGACACTTTAACTTTGCGGCTACATAAATAAATCACATAAGATAGATTATGGAACTTACTCCTGTCTGTAAAACCGCCGAACCCTCCAAAAGTCCGGTTTGCGCCTTGACCCTTCACCACCCGTGGCCTTAAGCGAAACGGCAGACGAAACCAACAGCGAAAGCCTGTCCCGATGAGTGAGTTGCGCATTCTCTCCGACGCCCATATCCCGGAACTGCCGAACCGCTACAACGGGAAAGTCCGCGAGAACTACGACCTGCCGGACGGCAGCCGTATCATCATCGCGACGGACCGGCTCAGTGCCTTCGATGTGATCCTTACGGCCATTCCCTTCAAGGGCCAGGTGCTGACGCAGACGGCGCGCTACTGGTTCGAGGAAACCGCCGATATCTGCCCGAACCATGTCATTTCCTATCCGGACCCGAATGTCGTCATCGGCACGCGGCTCGATATCCTGCCCGTCGAGATCGTCGTGCGCGGTTATCTCGCCGGCACGACCAGCACCTCGATCCTGACAAAATACCGCAAGGGCGAGCGCCAGATGTACGGCATCACGCTGCCGGATGGCCTGAGGGACAACGAAAAGCTGCCCGAGCCGATCATCACGCCGACCAGCAAGGCGTTCGACGGCGGCCATGACGAACCGTTGTCCGGCGACGAAATCCTCGCCCAGGGCCTGCTGACGGCAGAACAATGGGAAACCGTGTCGCGCTATGCGCTGGCACTGTTTGCGCGCGGTCAGGCCCGTGCGGCCGAACGCGGGCTGATCCTCGTCGACACCAAGTATGAATTCGGCACGGACAAGGACGGCCGCATCGTGCTTGCCGACGAAATCCACACGCCGGATTCGAGCCGGTACTGGATCGCCGACAGCTACGAGCAGAGTTTTGCGACGGGCGGGCGTCCGGCAAGCTTCGACAAGGATTTCGTGCGCGCCTGGGTCACCGAGCGCTGCGATCCCTACAAGGACCCGATCCCCGAAATCCCGCGCGAGCTCGTCGAGCAGACCTCGAAGGTCTATATTCAAGCTTTCGAGCAGATCACCGGCAAGACTTTTGTGCCCGATCTTTCGGGCGCGACGGTGCTGGAGCGCATCCGCGAGAACCTGAAGCCCTATTTCGCCTGATCGTCCGCAAGCACGATCTCGAAGCTGAGACCATCATACGCCGGTTCGACATGATCCGGCGTTTCTTTTTGTACCGTGTCGTAGTCGAGCGGCACATGCATATGGGTCAGGATGGCGCGCGCCGGCTTCAGCCGTTCAATCCACTCCAAGGCCTGGCTGAGCGACAGATGGCTGGAGTGGAAGCGGTATTGCAGCGCATCGACGATCAGCATGTCTAGGTCTTTGAGGCGCGGGACGGTTTCGCCCGGGAAGTCGCTGATGTCGCTGCAATAGGCGACATCACCGATGCGGAAGCCGAGCGAATGGATGGAGCCGTGCACCTGGAGCAGGGGCTGGAAGGTAATGGCGCCCCCTCGCCCGTCGATCGTCACGGGCCTGTCCATCGGCTCGATCAGGTTCTCCGTCACGATCGGCGGATACATGCTGCCCGGCGGGGTCTTAAGGCAATAGCCGAAGCCTTCGCGGATGCGCTCCATCGTCACCGGATCGGCCCAGATCGGCACCTGCCTGTGGTTCTGCAGCACAAACCCCCTGATGTCGTCGATGCCGTGGATATGGTCGGCATGGGCGTGGGTATAGAGCACCGCATCGATGGTTTCGACGCGCGCGGCGATCATCTGCGCGCGGAAATCCGGCCCTGTATCGATGACCACGGTCGTCGTGCCCTCCGGGCCGATCTGCTCGACGAGGAAGGCGGCGCGGGTACGGCGGTTCTTCGGGTTGGCGGGATCGCAGGCGCCCCAGTCACCGGTGATGCGCGGCACGCCGGGCGACGAGCCGCAGCCGAGAATGGTGAAGCGCCGCGTAAAGGCCAAGGTTACACCCGCGGCATCTTGGAAAAAATGCGGAAGGCGTTTTCGGTGGTGATGCGGGCGATCTCGTCTGCGCTGGCGCCGACGGTTTCCGCCAGCACGGCGGCGGTGTGCGCCACATAGGCCGGTTCGTTGCGTTTTCCGCGGTAAGGTTTTGGCGCAAGGTAGGGCGCGTCGGTCTCGACCAGCATGCGTTCCAGCGGCACGGTTTTGGCGATCTCGCGCAGCTCTTCCGATTTCGGGAAAGTGAGGATACCGGAGAACGAGACGTAGCCGCCCAGCTCCACGCCGATACGGGCGAGCTCCGGCCCGGACGAGAAGCAGTGCAGCAGGAAGGGAAAGGCCCCCTTCCCCGTTTCCTCGCTCAGGATCGCTGCCATGTCCTCATCCGCCGCGCGGCTGTGGATGACCAGCGGTAGCCCGGTCTCCCGCGCGGCGGCGATGTGGTTTCGGAGGCCGATAGCCTGCGCCTCGCGCGGTGCATTGTCGTAAAAATAGTCGAGGCCCGCCTCGCCGATCGCCACGACGCGTGGATGTTTTGACAGTTCAACCAACTCGGAAACCGGAACATCCAGCTCCTCGTCCGCATTGTGCGGGTGGGTGCCGACCGAGCAGAACACCGACGGGTATTTTTCGGCGATCGCCAAAATCGTCGGAAACTTCTTCACCCGTGTCGAGATGGTGATCATCTGCTTTACCCCGGCCGCGTGGGCGCGCGCGACGATGTCGTCGCGCTCCGCCTCGAAATCGGGGAAATCCAGATGGCAATGCGTATCGATCAGCATTTACGCCTCGGGCGCGACATAACGCGGGAAGACCGGGGTCGGCGCGTCCAGCGGCGTGCCGCTGACAAGACGGCCGGCTTCGCCAAGCGCCGCGAAATCGCGCTTTTCGACGGGCGCGGCAACGAGATCGAGCAGCTTGCGGCTGGATTTCGGCATGAAGGGCTGCAAGAGGATCGCGATCTGGCGCACGACTTCCGCCGTCACATAGAGCACGGTGCCCATGCGAACCGGGTCGGTCTTCTTCAGTGCCCACGGCGCTTCGCCGGCAAAATAGCGGTCGGCCTCCGAGACGACGGCGATGATCGCCGCCAGCGCCTTGTGGATCTGCTGCTTGCCCATCTCCTCGCGGGTGATCGCATGCAGTGCATCGACGGAGGCGAGCATGGCGCGGTCGGCGTCCGAGAGCGCACCGCATTCCGGCACCTTGCCGTCGCAGTTCTTGACGATCATCGACAGCGAGCGGCTGGCAAGGTTGCCGATGCCGTTGGCGAGGTCCGAGTTGATGCGGGTCGCGATGCCCTCTTCGCTGTAGCTGCCGTCCTGGCCGAAGGAGACTTCGCGCAGGAAAAAGTAGCGGATCGGGTCGAGGCCGAAATGGTTGACGAGGTTGACCGGATCGACCACGTTGCCGAGCGACTTCGACATCTTCTCGCCCTTATTGAGCAGGAAGCCGTGGGCGAAGACGCGCTCGGGCAGCGGCAGGCCCGCCGACATCAGGAACGCAGGCCAGTAGACGGCGTGGAAGCGGATGATGTCCTTGCCGATGATATGGATGTTCGCCGGCCAGTACTTGGCGCGCGGGCCCTCGGGATCGGTCATGTAGCCGGTCGCGGTGATGTAGTTGGTCAACGCGTCGACCCAGACATACATGACATGGGCAGGATCGCCCGGAACCGGAATGCCCCAGTCGAAGGTGGTGCGCGAGACCGAAAGGTCCTTGAGGCCCGACTTGACGAAGGAGATCACCTCGTTGCGGCGCTCGGCGGGGCCGATGAAATCAGGATTGTCCTCGTAGTGCTTCAGGAGCTTTTCCTGATAGTCGGACAGGCGGAAGAAGTAGCTCTCCTCCTCCACCCATTCGACGGGCGTGCCCTGCGGTCCGTAGCGCACGCCGTCGTCGCGCTTCTCCGTCTCGTTTTCCTGGTAATAGGCTTCGTCACGCACGGAATACCAGCCGGCATAACCGCCCTTGTAGATGTCGCCATTGGCGGCCATGCGGCGCCAGATCTCGGCGCAGGCCTCGTAGTGGCGCTCTTCCGTCGTGCGGATGAAGTCGTCGTTGGACGCATTCAGAAGAACGGCCATATCCTTGAATTCTTTCGAATTCCGGTCAGCGAGTTCACGCGGCGTAATGCCCTCCTTGCGCGCCGTCTGCTGCATCTTCTGGCCGTGCTCGTCCGTGCCGGTCAGGAAGAACACATCGCGCCCATCGAGCCGCTGGTAACGCGCCATGGCGTCCGTCGCGATCAGCTCGTAGGCATGGCCGATATGCGGCTTGCCGTTCGGATAGGAAATGGCGGTCGTGATGTAGAAACGGGACGTGTCGGTCATGAGCGTGCGTTCTGTCTTCGGTTGTGCAATGCCGCAAGGTATTAGACCATGAGGACGGCAAGGGAAACAGCAAGTTTCCGTTGTTGCGCTGCCGTGCTCCAAAAGACGTCAGCTTCGCCGCAACATCGATGATGGCATGCGGCAGCGGTTGATGAAATCCGGCGCGATCAGGAGAACGCTGCCCAGTTTGGTTCGCTGCCGATAGACCAGTTCTCGCCCAAAACTTCCCTCAAAGAACGGGAATTCCCGTTCTTCACCAAACTCCACGGACGAACTGCCGTTCAAAAACGAGCAATCGCCGGACACGCAGCGCAGCGAAAGTCGCTTCGGGAAGCAATGGCGGCCGTAGGGCACTTTAAGCGAAAGCCGAAACCCTTGAGCGTCTTCTGCAAGGAGCGTGCAATCGGTATCGAACGCACACAGGACGGCCCCGATGATCGGATCGCCGTTTTCCTGAACAATCGCCGTCTGGACCGGAAAGGGCATGCCACCCGGAATTTCGGCCGAAAAGGCGTCGGCGGCATGAAAAAACGCCCCGAAGAGAAGGCAGAGAAGCAAAAGTGCCGGCATGACCATTCCGATTCCAAACGGTCATCCAAGACCGCATGAAACCGGGCCATAACTATGGCGTGAAACTAGAGAGAGGCCCGGATGTCGTCGAGCACGGTGATGATCGTCTGCTTGCGATCGAGATTGTAGGCCCCCGCGACGGTGATGCGTTCGCCGAGCTGCGAGGAGAGATGGGCAAGGCGGTCGGCGCGGGAGAGGTCGCCGGAGAGCGCGGCGCTGCGGGCGGCGTCCGTCACGAAATCGGTGACATGCTGGCAGAAGAACGAAAAGACCGTGTCGCTGTCCTTCGCGGAAAGCACGTCGGCGAGCTTGTGCACGTCGCGGCGCGGCGGCTCGGCCGGAGCCTCCACGATGGTGCGGAAGGCCTCCACGATATCGAAGCCGCCGTAGTTGGTGAGTTTGAGCGCTTCGGAAACGCTGCCATGGGCGGCGGACAGCACCTCCCCTGCCCGTGGGCCGGATGGTGATGCACCGAGACTGTCGAGGGCAGCGGCCAGATCGTCCTGCGACAGCGGCGAAAGCGATAGCGGCAGGCAGCGTGAGCGGATGGTCGGCAGGAGTTTTCCGGGGGCGTGGGTCAGCACCAGGAAGAGCGAGCGTTTTGGCGGCTCCTCAAGGATTTTCAGGATGGCGTTGGCGGCGTTGCGGTTGAGATCGTCGGCGGGGTCGATGATGACGATGCGCCAGTTGCCCGTGCCCGATGTCTGCGCGAGGAATTTGCCGGCCTTGCGCACCTCGTCGACCGTGATGAAGGCCTTCACCTTGCCGGTCTTCTCATCGGCCGGGCGGCTGAGATGCAGGAGATTGTGCGACGCGCCGGCAGCGAGCTGCCGGGTGATCGGCGATGCGGGCGACGGATCGGCGATCGTTTCCGGCGCGTCTGCGGGCTCCGGATGGTGAAGGACATGGTTGGCGAAACGGAAGGCGAGCGTCGCCTTGCCGATACCCTCGGGGCCCTCGATCAGGATCGCATGGTGCCCTTTGCCGGAGCGGTAAGAGCGTGCGAGAAACGTCGCCGCCTCGGTGTGGCCGAAGAGTTTCGTCTGCTCGGCGGGATGCACTGCGCCGTCGAGAATGCCGGGCCGATCCTCGCTCACGAGATGTGCTCCGGGTCCCGGTTGCCGCGGGCGCCGATGGGCAAAAGCGGTTCGACGAGGGCAAGCACCTCGGCCGCGATCACGTCCTGGGCCTTTGTCGCATCCACCACGCGGCAGCGCAGCGGTTCGCGCTCTGCGATGTCGAGAAAGGCCTCGCGGCGCTTTTCGTGGGTTTCCAGCTCTTCCTTCTCGAAGCGGTCGGGCGCCTCGCTCCCGCCGGCGCCGCGCTTGCGGGCACGCTCGAGGCCGATGGCGGCAGGCAGGTCGAAGATGATCGTGCAGTCGGGCACGACCCCGTTGATCGCGACGCGCTCCAGCGCTTCGACGAACGGCTGTTCGAGATTGCCGGTAATGCCCTGATAGACGCGGGAGGAATCCATGAAGCGATCGCACAGCACGACCGTGCCGGAGGCAAGCGCCGGGCGGATGATCTCTTCGACATGGTCGCTGCGCGCGGCGGCAAAAAGCACGGCCTCCATGCGGATGCCATAAGGCTCGGCGGCACCCGAAAGGAGAACGTGACGCACCGCCTCCGCGCCCCTGGAGCCACCCGGCTCACGCGTCATCAGTACGGTGAGGCCGCGTGCGCGCAGGGCTTCGGCCAGAAGCCGGATCTGCGTCGACTTTCCGGCGCCCTCGCCGCCCTCGAACGTGACAAACAAACCCGGTGCGGCCGACAAATCCTGTTTCCGTCTTTCTGCGCGATATCCGGCACGGCCGGCATGACTCGGGACACTACTACCCCATGTTTCCGGCCGGCGAAACGCTTTTCGCCCCGTTGGGGCCTGCCACGTCCAGAAGATGTCAAATCCAGAAGAAGAACAGTTCGATCAGCGCATCGAGCGCCCGCGCCCGCAACGTGCCGACGCCGACGGTGCCCGCCGTCTTTACCGGAACCTCGCGCAAGAGCTGCTTGTCGTTCCAGATTTTCAGCGTGCCGACCGCCTGCCCCGGCGTCACCGGCGCGCGCACCGGCCAGGTGTAGACGACGCGCGCGACGAGCCGCTGCGAATTGTCCTTCGGCAGAAAGACGTCCACCTGCTCGCCGGCGACGAGCGGCACGGTCGCGGCATCGCCGCCATAGACGCTGGCATCCGCGATAGGCTCGCCTTCCTTAAAGAGCGTGCGCCGTTCGAAGGAGGACAGCGCCCATTCGATGATACGACGGGATTCCTCGATGCGCGCCTTGTCGTTCTCCATCCCGCCCATGGCAAGCAGGAGATGTTTGCCGTCGCGGTTCACGGCGGCGACGACGGAATAGCCGCCCTCCTCCGAAAAGCCGGTGACGAAGCCCGTCACGCCGATGTTGAGCGCCAACAGCGGATTGCGGTTGCGCTGCTTTATCTTGTTCCACTCGAACTCCGGTTCGAGATAGTAGCGCATGTGCTGCGGGTAGGTGGTTTGCAGATGTCGGGCGAGTATCACCATCTCGCGCATCGTCACTTTGTTGCCAGGGTTCGGCAGGCCGGTGGCGTTGGCAAAGTTTGATTTTACAAGCCCGAGCGCCCTCGCCTCTGCCGTCATCCGTTCGGCAAAGGCCGTTTCCGAACCGGCAAGCCCCTCGGCGAGGATGATGCAGGCGTCGTTGGCGAATTGCACGGTGACGCCACGGACGAGGTCCTCGACGCGCGGGGCGGATTTCAGCGCCGCGAACATCGTGGAGGTGCGCGACGGTGCACCGCCGGTGCGCCAGGCGTATTCGGTAACCGGATAGGTCGTGTCGAGGGTCGCCTCGCCGGCCGAAAGTGCCTTGAAGACGCTTGCCATGGTCATCAGCTTGGCAAGCGAGGCGGCCGGCACCGCGTCATCCTCTGCGCGCGCGAACAGCACCGTGCCGGTCTCCGCCTCGATGAGGTAGACCTGCCTGGCCTTGACGTCGAAACCGGCCTGCGGCGCAGCCGACTGGGCAAACGCTGGGCTCGTAACGGAGAGCAGGAAAATGAGGACGGCGAAAAGGCGGCGATGCATGGCGACTCCGGATGTCGTCACACTCCCACAGCCGCCCGCGATGCGCAAACGGCTTTGGGAACGCGGGCGATCAGCCCGCGTTGTCGGCAAGCGCCGAGAGCGGCGTCAGCCTGCCGTCGATCGTCAGGATGGCATCGAAGGCGCCGGCGGCATCGCGCACGCGCTCGTCCGCATAAGCCGCGGCATAGCTCGGCTCGGCCGAAAGCTGCGGCACGAAGTTCGGCCGCTCGATCGGCATCGGACCGATCTCCGGCAGCATGACGAATTGTTCCATCACCTGGAAGGCGTCCGAGGTCGGTGTCGTCTTGGCGAGCGCCGTCATCGTGCTTTCGGCCGGAACCCTCAGCACGCCCTCGCCCTGGCCGTCGCTCGGCAGCATTCGGTTGTCTGCCGAGGCCACCATGACGCCCGTGGCGATCTGCCCACCCGGATCGACCGCCGGAACACGTGACCCCTTGGTGACGTACGAGGCCATGAGATAGGGCATGTCATTGCCGTCGAGCGGGGCCTTGCCGACATACTGCACCCGCACCTTGGCCGTGCCGGTGCGCTTCATGTCGAGGAGGTCTGCCGTCTTGGAAGAGACGTCAATCACCCGGCCGGCATGGTACGGACCGCGATCGTTGACGCGCACGACGACGGACGTGCCGTTTTCCATGTTCGTGACACGCGCATAGCTCGGCAGCGGGAAGGTCGGATGCGCGGCGGAGAGATGATACTTGTCGTAGACCTCGCCGTTCGCCGTCTTGCGGCCGTGGAAGGCGGAACCATACCAGGAGGCAAGGCCGGTCTTGTTGTAGCCCGGCTCTTCCTTCGGCTGATACCACTTGCCGCGAACCTGATAGGCTTTGCCGACCTGGTAGCGGCCGCCGCCCTTCGGCACGGCCTGCCCTTCCTCAACGACGCGCGGGCTCGCCTTCACGCCATATTCCGACTCGGAGAAATATTCCTTGCTGCGCACCTTTTTCTTGGGTGCGGGCGTGGTCGTCGCACAGGCTGCAAGGCCCGCGCAGATCAGCGGAATAGTCAACAACCGCAAGCTCGTGCCGAACCGGGTCGTCTTGATCGTCGATTTTTTATGTCCCACGCCGCTATTGTCCCCGACGGTGCGCCAGCCAACTGCCTTGCCCCTGCAAGTCGGCCGTCAATGCCACTCAGTAAATAACAGTCCGTTAATCATGCCAATAACATGGCGAAATTGCGAATGGATGGGAACCCCGCAGCAAGCTTCCATGATTCATGGTTTATGCTTGGTTAAATGGGCCGCCCATCCATCATCGTCAGTTTCACGAGGCCTGAACCTGCAGCGCGTCGAAGAGTTGCTCGGGGTCGCGCACGCCATGTCTATAAAGCGTGATGATCGACCGGGCGAGTGACCTTGCGCGGGCTTCGTCGAGGCTCGGGGTGTTTTCCGCCGCCAATCGGGTGAAGACGCCTTGCAGGACGACGAGGTCCTGCGGCTCGAATATGCCGATATGCGTGGGGTCTCGAAGCACGTCCATGGCTGCCTCCCCTGTTCCGCATCCAGCCGGCATTGATTGCTGTCGGGTGCGACCAGGAATCTAGGAGCAGAATGCGTCAGCAACAAGTCGGGAAATCTTGCAGCCCTCGGCCCCGAAGCGGTACAGGGCGGATCGGTTGCCAGCGCCCGATCTCAACCAAAAATTAACCCTGTTCGCAGAGGCTCCGCATAGGGTCGAGATGGCGCAGGTAGCCGATTCCGGCCGGATCATCGAAAGCGGAAGAGATGACAGCGGCAGCGACCGGCAATGACGAACACGCCCCCCTCATCTCCCATCGTCTTCTGACGCGACTGACGATCGGCGTTGCCGTGCTGGCGGGTCTGACGGTGGCGATCAGCATTGCCGGGCGCGTTCTCGGCGAGCGTATCGCGCTGGCCGGTCACACCGAGAATGCCGAGCCTGTCGACGTCGTGATCGGTCAGGACCATATCCGCCTCCCCGCCAACACGATCCGCTTCGAGGAGCAGCGCCAGACGGGTCGCACCGAACGCGTCGATCTCTACCTCACCTGGCCGGAAATGCGGGGTTATTCCAACGCGGACCGCGGCCGGTTCAACGATGCCAACCGCCCTGAAGGCCTGGTCTTCCTCAATCTTTCGCAGAGCACCATGTCGAAGGACATGTCCGGCCGAATGGGGCCGATCTACAGCCACCTCTTCGGCGACACGTTCGAGCCAGGCCCCGCCGGCCTCGTCCTGCGGCGCCTGAAGGAAAATTCCGGTTATGGCGACGAGGTGTTCTTCACGGGCCGCCTGCCCGACGGCTCCGACTATGCGGTGCGCTGCATGATGCCGGCCGACGAAGCACAGTCGACCAGCGCCGATTGCCAACGCGATATCCACATCGGCCAGGATCTTTCCGTGCTTTACCGTTTTTCGAGCAGACTTTTGCCGCAGTGGCAGGCCATGGAAGTCCGCATTCGGGACTATCTCGGCCGGTCGCTCATCCGCAACGGCCGCCCATCCTCCTCCACCGGCCTTGGCCGATAAAACCGCACCAATCTCAGAAACCAATGATTCATCATAAACCGATTGGTAACGCTATCCCGCTACTGTGCCAGAAATGGTCGATCCGGGAGGTCACGCCCGGGCAACATGTGCAATCCGAGAATGAAGAGTAACGTAGTGTCCCGTTCCGTATTCCTCGATTTCCTCCCCCGCTCCTGCCAGGCAATTGCCACTGCGGCGAAAGGTTTGGTGATGATCGGAATGGTCGCCACCGTCGCCGTCGCCACCCCGGCCGAAGCCAATCCGAAATATTCCGGCATTGTCATCGACGCCAAGACGGGCAAGGTGCTCTACAGCGAGGATGCCGATGCGCTGCGTTATCCCGCATCGCTCACCAAGATGATGACGCTGTACCTCACCTTCGAGGCGCTGGAGGCCGGAAAGATCCGCCTCAACACCCGCGTCCCCTTCTCGAAGAACGCTGCAAGCGAGCCGCCGACAAAACTCGGCGTCGGCGTCGGCAATTCGATCACCGTAGAGCAGGCGATGCTCGGCCTCATCACCCGCTCGGCGAACGACGCCTCCACGGCGCTGGCCGAATTCCTCGGCGGCTCCGAAGAGCGCTTCGCCCGCATGATGACGCAGAAGGCCCGGGCGCTCGGCATGACGCGTACCGTCTATCGCAACGCCAACGGCCTTCCCAACACGGCGCAGGTAACCACCGCCCGCGACCAGGCCCGCCTCGGCATCGCGCTGCGCCAGCATTTCCCGCAGTATTACGACTATTTCTCGGTGGGCAGCTTCCGCTTCGGCAAGCAGACCATTCGCGGCCACAACCGGCTGCTTGGCACCGTGCGCGGCGTCGATGGCATCAAGACCGGCTATACCCGCGCGTCCGGTTATAATCTCGTTACTTCGGCCGTTGCAGACGGACGCAGCGTCGTCGGCGTGGTCATCGGCGGCCGATCCGGCGCTGCCCGCGACCAGCAGATGCGCAAGCTCATCGCTACCTACATGCCGAAGGCCTCGCGCCGCGGCGGCGGCGACCTGATCGCCGAAACGAAGGATGCGCCGACGCTGACCGCCGAAGTCGCTAGCAAGGCCACCACCGCATCGACCGCATCGGTGTCCGCCGGCCTCGACCTGCCGGAAAACGGCCCGGTACCGACCTACCGCTACAACGAAGCCCGAATCGAGACGGCCTATGCCGCGACGTCGACCTCGGAAGTCGTCGGCAAACGCGCGCTGGCCGCAACGCTGAAGATCCAGCGCGATGCAGCCGTGCCGCCGGCAGACCTGACGGAACAGGGCGATACCGGCGGTTCGCTCGACGAACTCACCACCTCCTCCACGGTTGCCGCCGTCGCTTCCGATGCCGCGCCCTCGGGGTGGGTCATCCAGATCGGCGCAACGCCCGACAAGGGCCAGGCGCAGGACCTGCTTTCGAAGGCGAAGAACCAGGGTGGCAAGGCGCTTTCCAGCGCGCAGCCCTTCACCGTTGCCGTCAACAGCGGTAGCCAGCAGCTTTACCGCGCCCGCTTCGGCGGCTTCGACAACCAGAACGGCGCTGCTGCGGCTTGCAAGGCGCTGAAGCGCAAGGGTTTCGCCTGCTGGGCCAGCCAGCAGTAAGGACGACCGGGGCCGCCAGCGGTTCGGCGCGCCCCTCTACTACCGCCTTGCCCCCGCAACGTCACCGGACAGGTAGTGCGTCCCGGGACTGCGGAGCAAGGCAGGCGGAATGCCGTGAAAGCGGCTCTGCCATCCTCGATTGGGTAATGCGTACGAGGCAGATTATGGCGATGAACGAGAACCTGTTCGATGTCCCCCCCGCAGCCGGCGCGGAAAAACGCCGCTCGCTGAAAGGCACGCTCCACCCGCTGCACGAGGCAGCGATGCGGATCGCGGATATCGGGCTCGGCCGTTCGCGCAACAGGACGAAGGATCTCGTCGGCATGCTGCTCGCCCATGGTGCCAGAGCCTGGCGTTCGGGCCAGCCGGCCGCCGGGATCCATCTCCATGTCGGCGTCAGCGAACGCCGCCACCCGGTGCGCCTGCGCCTGCGCTGACCGCCGCTTGAACCGGCCGACGAGGGCCTTGCAAAGCGGCCCCACATTTGCTGTGCAGGAACGATGCCGGCAATCCCACTCCCCTTCATCATCGCACTCCTGCTTGCCATCCTTCTCGTGAAGCTGGTGCTGCTGCATGAAACCGCGCTTCGGCCCGCCATCGGCTTCGTTGCTGCCTGCGTCGTCGTTGCGTTGGCAGTCGGTGTCCGGTGGTCCTTCGACGCGCCGTTTGCACGGTTCCTCCAACCCGTCGTTGCCGCAGCGCTGCCGCCCATCGCCTGGTTCTGCTTCACGGCAGGTCGGGCGGCGCGCAGCAAGGCCCGCTGGCTGCACGGGCTGCCCGTCGCCCTCGTCCTTTTTGCGTCCGCCGGCTGGCAGGTCTGGCGTTCCCCGATCGATCTGCTGCTCGCGCTTCTCTATATCGGCTACGGGGTCGCCCTGCTGCGCCTCGCCGGGGCCGGACCGGACGGTTTTGCCGCGGTGCGGCTGAGCGATGCGAACCGAGCCCGCAAGGCGGCCGGCATGGCGGGCGGCGTGCTCATCGTCTCGGCGTTCGTCGATCTCCTCATCGCCGTCGATTTCGGCTTCTACAGCGGCAATCATGCGGCCCGGATCGTGGCTGCGGGCAACCTTCTTCTCCTGTCCGCCGTTGCCTACGCCGTCGCGACCGTCGGACGGAGCCTGCCGGTCGATGCCGGAGAGGAAACGGCCCCCGAGCCGCTGCGTGTACCGAGGGAAGACGACGGTCGGATTCTGGCAGCGATCGACCGCTTGATGCGGGAGCGTAAACTCTTCCGCGACCCGGACCTCACTTTGAACCGGATCGCGCGACGCGCAGGTCTTCCGGCGCGACATATTTCAGGCGCCGTCAATCGTTTGGTAAGCCGCAACGTCTCGCAACTCGTCAACGGCTACCGCATCGAGGAGGCCAAGCGCCTGCTGACGGAGACCGATTTGCCGGTCACCACCATCATGTTTGAGGCCGGTTTCCAGACCAAGTCGAACTTTAACCGGGAATTCCTGAGGGCTACCGGCCAAAACCCGAGCGACTATCGCCGATCCCCTATCGAAAACTGACGCCCAGGAAGGTGATGATGCGATCGGCGACCTCGCGGTGGATCGCCGCCCGTCCCCGGGGGCCGCCGTCCTTGCAGACGATGCCGTCTCCGGGCGTTTCCGCCTCGATCCTCTCGGCCGCGCCCGGCTTGCAGATCTGCAGGAAGCTGAAATGCATGGCATCCGGGATGACGGTGTAGACACTGCCCTTTGCCGGAAGCCCTTTTGCCAGATAACCGGATTCCCGTTCGGCCGGCATGTCGCCGATATCGATGCCGGCCGCGATCACCAGTGCGGGCAGGCGAAGCGCGGCGAGGCTTTCGGGAGAAAAGCCGCGTGCCAGACCAAGATCGAGCGAGACGAAAGCGCCAATGCGCGGGTCGCCAAGATCATCCTCAAGTCGCCGACGACCATCGCCTCTGCCGTCCAGTCCGAGCTCCGTCGTCAGACTACAGGCCCGCGGGCTCGCATTCATCTTGCAATCCGCGATAAACCGCTGCGTATCGAAACGCGCGCCGGCGAGGGCCGCGGCCGTCCAGCCGCCGAGCGAATGGCCGACGACGGCAATGCGTTTCGCGTCGATGTGAGCGGCCAAGCCATTGTCGGCCCGCAACGCGTCGATGAGGCGGCTGAGATCGCGCGGCCGTTCCCAGAGCTTTGCCGCCTCTGCTGGATCCCGGTCGAAAGTCGTGGTGCCGGGGTGGTCGGGCGCGGCGACGATGTAGCCCCGCGCGGCGAGTTCGCCGGCGAGCCAGCTCAGATTGCGCCAGCTTCCGCCATAGCCGTGGGACAGCACGACGAGCGGGTGCATCCCCTCACCCACCCGGGCACCACGGATTGCCGCAATGCCCTGAAAGGTCAGATTTTCCGCGACGGTTTCCATCGGTCCGGTATCGGGCGTCGGATACCAGACGACAGCGAAGAGCGCGCGAGACTCAGAGGATCCGGCGATCCTCAGATCGCGGACGCCGATCCCGTCGGCACGACTGGATGTCGCGACGGCAAGGAAAAGCGCGGTGGCAAGAAGGAGTATTTTCAGCATGGAGGCCTCGTTGGTTGAACGAGGCTCGGGATGTGGCAAGCAGCGCAGGAAAGAGACCTGAAACGCGATTGAGGACGCCGGATTTCAGAGCAGGCCGAGTTCGGCGAGTTCGCGGCGCAGATCCAGCGGCAGGTCGGCCGTACCGTCGCCCATGTTCTTCAGGTCGCGCGGCGCGTCGTCATCCGCAAGATAGCGCCAGCCCTGGAAGGCGCGGCGCGGCTGCAGTTCGGTCTCGATGACCTCGGGGCCCAGCACCAGCTCGCAACGCGAAATGCCGTCGGTATCCGTGAAGGTCTTGATATCGAGCAGCCGCTGGCGCGCCTGCACCTGGCCCTTGATCACCCAGTAGAGCGAACCGCCCTCGAGCAGGTCCTGATCGCGCTTGGGCACCATGCGGGTGATGTGGCTCGAATGCGGTTCCATGCCCGCGGCGATCGCGATCAGCGAGCGTTCGGACACCCATTCGCGCAGGTCCTCGATCGAGTCCGCGCCGACACAGAGTTTGATGAGATGCAGGGCCATGCCCCTTTGAACGCTCTTGCGGCGGCCCGGTCAAGGGGCCGCCGTGTCGCACTCCACAGCGTTCGCCGCGAAAGCCTCAGCACTCCACCACGTTGACGGCGAGGCCGCCTGTGGAGGTTTCCTTGTATTTCTCGTTCATGTCGACGCCCGTCTGGCGCATCGTCTCGATGCAGGCGTCGAGCGGAACGAAATGCGTGCCGTCGCCCTTGATGGCAAGCGAGGCGGCCGTCACCGCCTTCACCGCGCCGAGCGCGTTGCGCTCGATGCAGGGCACCTGGACGAGGCCGGCAATGGGATCGCAGGTCATGCCGAGGTGGTGTTCCAGCGCGATTTCCGCGGCATTCTCCACCTGTGCCGGCGAACCGCCCATCACGGCGGCAAGGCCCGCGGCGGCCATGGCGGAGGCGGACCCCACCTCGCCCTGGCAGCCGACTTCGGCGCCCGAGATGGAGGCGTTGTGCTTGATGATGCCACCGACGGCCGCCGCCGTCAGCAGATAGTCGCGAATGCCGTCCTGGTCGGCATCCTCATGGAAATGCAGGTAGTAGCGGATCGTCGCGGGCACGACGCCGGCCGCGCCGTTGGTCGGCGAGGTGACAACACGGCCGCCTGCCGCATTCTCCTCGTTGACCGCCATGGCATAGACGGACAGCCAGTCATTGGCGAGCAGCGGGTTCGCCTTGTTGGAGCGCCACTCCTCCTGCAGCTTGTCGTGGATCGAGCGGGCGCGGCGGCGCACCTTCAGGCCGCCGGGCATGATGCCCTCATTCTTGAGGCCACGGTCGATGCAGCTCTTCATCGCGCCCCAGATGCGGTCGAGGCCGGCATCCAGCTCCACGCGCGACATGCTCGCTTCCTCGTTGGCGCGCTTCATCTGCGCGATCGTCATGCCGGAGCGTTCGGCCATTTCCAGCATCTGCTTTGCCGAGGCGAAGGGGAACGGCACCTTCTTGTCGCCCGCCTTCGCCTTGCTGGTGCGCATCTGTTCCAGTTCCGTATCGGTGACGACGAAGCCGCCGCCGACGGAATAGTAGATGCGTTTCAGCAGCAGCCGGTCGTCGCGGTCATAGGCCGAGAAGGTCATGCCGTTGGCATGGCCGGGCAGCGGGTTCTTCTTGTCGAAGATCAGGTCATCCTTCGGCCGGAAGGCATAACCGGGATGGCCCGGCGGCGTGATGCGGCCGGTGCGCTCCACCTCGCCGACGATATCGTCCATGCGGTCCGGATCGACCGAATCGGGCCGCTCGCCCATCAGGCCGAGGATGACGGCGCGGTCGGAGCCGTGGCCGACGCCTGTATAGGCAAGCGAACCGTGCAGGCTCATGCGGATCGTCGCGACCTGCGCGCCCGATGGCCGCGGCCAGTCGGCGGAGAGGATCAGGTCGAGAAAGCGGTTCGCCGCCGACATCGGTCCCATCGTGTGGGAGCTCGACGGCCCAATCCCGATCTTGAAAACATCGAATACCGAAAGAAACATGTCCCGAACTTCTCCCTTGCCTCGGCAGGCGCGCTGATCCCTGAAGCTACGCCATCATGCGGCGCACTTAAGGCGATCTCCCGACATCGGGTTTTACCTGCGCGACATGTCCCTTCCAACAGGCCTTGAAACAAAAACAGCGTGCTTCGTGGAGAAGCACGCTGTTCATGTAAGGGTGACAGGCCGGTGTTTTCAGATGCCGCCGAAAAGATAGGCGATGACCAGAACTGCGCCAAAACCGAGGACTGCACGGGCGGTGACGCCCCAGCAGGATTTCTGAACGGTACTTTCCATGATTTCCCCGATTGGAAGATGTCGTTGCAATGGCCGAGACGACCCTGCATGACGCCCTGTTTAATGAAGAATTCATGAAACCGCAATCGCGAAAAATGGCGAAACCAAGGCGCTGTTCTCATAGGAGCCCCGCGTCAGACGCATGACATGTCGCAAAATCAGACGGTTGGAGGGTGGGACGGCGACAGGGGCTCGCCGCCTTTTTGCCCAAGATCTGAACAGCCCCGTGCAGCCACCTTTCCGGCGCTTGCAAAATGCGGAATCCATGGCACAACGCTTGGCCATGAGCACACCGGATTTCATCGCCCTCGCCCTCTTCCTGCTGCTGTGGACGGGATATTCCTGGATCACGGAACGGGCGAAACTCTTCGACCGCGTCAGCCTCACGCGGGCGATGAGCTCGCAGCGCGCCGTGTGGATCCGCAACGCGATGCACCGCGACCTGCGCATGATCGACACCCAGATCATGGCCGGCCTGCAGAACGGCACGGCCTTCTTCGCTTCAACCTCGATCCTGGCGCTCGGCGGCTGTTTCGCGCTGCTCGGCGCCACGGAGCAGGTCTTTGCCATTTTCAGCGACCTGCCGGTGGTCTTCCAGGGCAGCCGTGCCGGGTTCGAGCTCAAGGTCGGCGGCCTTGCCGGCATCTTCGGCTATGCCTTCTTCAAGTTCGGCTGGTCCTACCGTCTTTTCAACTACTGCACGATCCTGCTCGGCGCGATCCCGATGAGCGGCGACATCCACAAGGACCCGGCCGGCGCCGACCTTGCCGCCGACAAGGTCATCCGCATGAACATCCTTGCGGCAAAACACTTCAATATGGGGCTTCGCGCCATCTTCCTGTCGATCGGCTATCTCGGCTGGTTTGTCAGCCCTTACCTCTTCATCGCGACGACGGTCAGCATCATCGTCGTGCTTGTGCGCCGGCAATTCTATTCGCAGGCGCGCCTCGCCGTTCTCGAACGCCTCGACTGACATCCCTTCCGACGGCCACCTTTCGGCCATCCGCCCGGCGCAAGCTTGGCGTGACACTCTCCCATGGACCAAAGCAATGCGGCGACCCCGAACCATGACGACGACGGTGATTGACGGCAATGTGGCAGGAGAAGGTGCAGCACCGCGCCGCCTTCCGCGTATCCCGCTGATCGACCAGCTGCGCGCGCTCGCGCTGATCGCGATGGCGATCTACCACTTCACCTGGGACCTCGGTTTTTTCGGCTACATCGAACCGGACACGGCAACGACCGGCGGCTGGAAGATTTTCGCGCGAGTGATCGCCGGCTCCTTCCTGTTTCTCACCGGCTTCAGCCTTGTGCTCGGTCATATCAATGGTTTTCGCGCAAGGCCGTTCGTCATCCGCCTCGGCAAGATCGGACTGGCGGCAGCCGCGATTACCATCGCAACCTGGTTCGCCTTCCCGGAAACATTCATCTTCTTCGGCATCCTGCATGCCATTGCCGCGGCGAGCGTCATCGGCCTTCTCTTCCTGCGCCTGCCGATCGTCGTGACGCTGCTTGCCGCCGCCGCCGCCATTGTGGCGCCGCTTTATCTGCGCGCCCCGCTCTTCGATCATCCGGCCCTCTGGTGGGTCGGGCTTTCGGTCGATGTCCCGCGCTCGAACGACTATGTGCCGCTGCTCCCCTGGCTCGCGCCGGTGTTGCTCGGCATCGTGCTCGGCAAGCTCTTCATCGCAAGCCCTCTTCCCGAGCGGCTGGCGGGTTTTGGAGGTCAGACGAAAGTCTGGTGGAAAAGCCTCTTGGAAAAAGCCGGCCGCCACAGTCTCGCCATCTACCTTATCCATCAGCCCGTGCTGATCGCACTGGTCTACGGCTTTTCCCTCGTGGTTCCCGCGCCTGCAGCCGATCCGGTCGTTGGCTATACGAAGAGCTGCATGCGCGCCTGCGAAAGCGAGCGCGGCGACGGGTTCTGCCAGAGTTTCTGCGGCTGCACGCTGGACCGGCTGACGGAGGAGAACCTGTTCACCGACCTTGTGCGCGGTGCGATCGATGTCACGAAGGACGAGCGCGTTGCCGCGATCTCGTCGCAATGCACGGCCGATGCGGAAACGAAGACCGACCTGAAGGAGTAGGATCATGAACGCCTATCGCATGAAGCCACTCGCCTTTCCCTGGCCCCCGCTGATCTACGGCGCGGCGCTCGCGGCGGCCTTCCTGCTCCAGGCGTATTTTCCGCTCGCGGCGGCCGAGACGAACATCTGGATCGCCCGCACCGCCGGCGGCATCCTGATCCTCATGGCCATCGTGCTGGATGTCTGGGCCATGCGCACGCTGCTCGACTGCCACACGACGATCCTGCCGAACCGCTGCTCGACCCATCTCGTGACATCCGGCCCCTACCGCTTCACCCGCAACCCGATCTATCTCGGCTATACGCTGGCGACCGCCGGCATCGGCCTTGTGATGCTCAATCCCTGGTGCATCGTGACGGCCATGATCGCCGCCGTGTTGACGAGCATCGTCGCCATCAAGCGCGAGGAGCTGCACCTGCTCTCGCGCTTCGGCATCGATTTCGAACGCTATTGCAACGGGACGACGCGCTGGATCTGACGGCCGCTCAGGTGCCGACGCCGATTTCGGCAAGGCGCGTCAGGCAGGCTTCCTCGACATTGTCGAGCTCGGCCAGGGTCTCCTCGATGTCGCGTCGCTTCTGGCGCAGCTCGTCACGTTTTTCGCTGACCTTCGCCATCAGCAGTTCCAGCTGCCCCACCTCGCCCGGCGGGTCCTTGTAGACGCGGATGATGTCGCGGATCTCGGCGATGGTGAAGCCGATACGCCGGCCACGCAGGATTTCCTGGATGAGACGGCGGTCGGCCGGGCGGAAGAGGCGCGTGCGACCACGGCGCTCGGGGTTGATCAGCCCCTCGTCCTCGTAGAAGCGCAGTGTGCGGGTGGAAACCCCGAATTCGCGCGTCAGCTCGGTTATGGTATAAAACTTGTCCACGCCTGCTCCGATCTCGTCTGGGCGGACATTTTATTGACTTTTACGTATAAGTCAATTTTTGCTCTTTCCCGCTCTCTTCTCGAACGGACAACCGCCCCGTTCGTTCCCCGCAAAAACCTCAGCGGATGGCGAACCACCAGGTCGCAAGGCCAAGGAATGCGAAGAAGCCGACAATATCGGTGACCGCGGTCACGAAGACCGCGGAGGAGACGGCCGGGTCCGCCCCCGCCTTGTCGAGGAAGAGCGGAATGGCGATGCCGGCCAGCGCCGCCGCACTCATGTTGATCAGCATGGCCGCCGCGATGACGCCGCCGATATTGGCATCATGGAACCAGATACCCGCCACGAGGCCGATCATCAGGCCGAAGGCGAGGCCGTGCAGCAGGCCGACACCCGCCTCGCGCCGCACGACACGCCAGGCATTGTGGATGTCGAGGTTGCGCGTGGCGAGCGCCCGCACGGTGACGGTCATCGTCTGCGATCCCGCATTGCCGCCCATGCCGGCGACGATCGGCATCAGCACGGCGAGCGCGACGATCTCCTCGATCGTCGCCTCGAAGAGCGAGATGACCGAGGCGGCGATAAAGGCCGTCAGGAGATTGACGAGCAGCCAGGGCGCGCGCGAGCGCACCGTCTCGATGGTCGTGTCGGAGAGTTCTTCGTCGCCGACGCCGCCGAGGCGCATCAGGTCCTCCTCGGCCTCTTCCTGGATGACGTCGACCACGTCGTCGATGGTCAGGACGCCGACGAGGCGGCCGTTCTCGTCGACGACGGCCGCGGAAAGAAGGTCGTACTGCTCGAAGAGCTGGGCGGCCTCTTCCTGGTCCATCTCGGCCGGGATCGGATGGTTCGTCTCGCGCATGATCGCTTCGATCTTCTCGCCGCGCTTGGCGCGCAGCACGCGGTCAAGATCGATGGCGCCAAGCAGGCGGAAGGTCGGGTCGATGACGAAAATCTGCGAAAAGCTCTCCGGCAGGTCCGCGTCCTCCCGCAGGTAGTCGATCGTCTGGCCCACCGTCCAGAACGGCGGCACGGCGACGAACTCTGTCTGCATGCGGCGCCCGGCCGTACTTTCGGGATAATCCAGCGAGCGGCGCAGGCGGATCCGTTCGGTGAACGGCAGCTTGGAAAGGATCTCTTCCTGGTCTTCCTGGTCGAGGTCCTCAAGGATGTAGACGGCGTCGTCCGAATCCATCTCGCCGAGTGCGGCGGCGATCTGCTCGTTCGGCATGTGCTCGACGATGTCGAGACGGATCGCCTCGTCGACCTCGGTCAGCGCCGCAAGGTCGAAATCGTCGCCGAGCAGGGAGACGAGCTGGCGGCGCTGCTCCGGCTGGATCGCCTCCAGCAGGTCGCCCATTTCCGATTCATGCAGCCGCGCCACATGCCTGCGCAGGAACAGGAGGTCGCGATCGGCGATCGCCGCGCCGACATGCATGAGGAAGTCCGAGCGGATCGAACCGTCCTCGGCATAGATGTCCTCGCCATCGAAGGTACTGTGGTCTGTCTGCCCCTGATGGATACGGTCATCGTCGCCGGTGTTGTCCATCGGGCCGCTCCTTGTATCGGGCTCGTCCCGCCCGGCATGTCGGCGGCGCTGGGACGGCAGGGATTGCGTAGAGGATTCGGGCGCAACGCCCCCTCTGGGGGCGCGTTGTCTTACCTCGTGCTAACGCAAAGAGCGCAGCCGGTCCATCGCCGAACGCGGCAAAAGCCGGCCGGATGCAAAAAATTCGCAAGCTGTTGCAACATCACGATAATCACGCGATTCGCGATATCCCGGACGGGTCCGGCATTTTCCCCCTGCCGCAAACAGGCTAGGAAGGACGCACAACCGGCACCCGGAGGCCCCATGGCGATCCTTCCCATTATCAGCTACCCCGATCCGCGCCTGCGCCAGCCTTGCCGGGCGGTCGAAGTCTTCGATACGCGGCTTGCCAAGCTCGCCGAGGATCTCGCCACCACGATGCGGGCCGCCCCAGGCATCGGCATTACCGCCGCCCATGTCGGTATCCTCGAGCGGTTGACGGTGATCGAGCTCGACGGGCCGGGGTCGCTGAGGGTCTTTGTGAACCCGCATATCGAATGGTTTTCGCCGGAAGGGCAGCGCCACGCCGAAGGCAGCGTCTCCATGCCGGGCGTGACCGACGAGGTGGAGCGCCCTGCCCGTATCCGCCTCACCTACCAGGATCTTTCCGGCGCCCGGAAGACCGAAGAGGCCGACGGGCTGCTTTCGGTCTGCCTGCAGCACGAGATCGATCAGCTCGACGGCATCTTCTGGATCGACCGCCTTTCGCGGCTGAAGCGCGAGCGCATCGTCAAGAAGTACAACAAGAGCAAGGCCTGAACCGCGCAAGCTCTTCTGCGCGAAGCGGAATCGCCTATTTTTTGCGGACGGCAACGCACAGGCCCGTGAACACGTAGCTGTGCTTGCCTGAATTTGCCTTGTCCAGGCGCTTCCAGCCGTGATTGTTCATCGTCCACACCGGCTTGGTTTCGTTCGAATTGTAATAGTAGACTTGGCCGCCGCTGCTGGTGACGAGGATATTGTGAAGCCCGTCCAGACCGGAACTGGAGGGATCGCCACCATCCATCATCATATAGCTGCAGTTGTAGTAGACGTCGTCGGCAGGAAGAAGCGTTTCGGTCTGGCTCTGTCCTTTTATGAGGTTGTAGAGCCCCTCCAGTCCCCGTTTAACGTCGTTGTCCGGAAGGTAGGCCAGCGCGTTCGCCTTCTCGGTATCGTCGAATTTGATGACGGCGGACAGGTTTGTCGCGTAGTTTTTCTCGACATATTTCAGGATTCTTCGTGGGTCCGAATTCTTCTTTGCCACAAGTGCTTTGATAGCCTTGCTTCCGTCATCCTTGAAAAGGATCTTGTTCCAAATGGTGCTCTCCGCGTCCTTTTGAGTGATCGTCGAGCCTGTCAGCTCCATGATCGTGATCGCGGTGCAGTGTGCGGCACACGAATTTCCGGTTTGCGTCGGCAATGTTTTAAGCGGCATCACATCCCCCTGTCTTTGGGTAGTTGTCTACCGCAGAACTAACCCAAAAGTTGTTTCGCATTCAACTGCAACAAGGGGATATCAAGCGGCCGGGACCAGCTATCGTTAAACGCTCCTAGCGCTCGTCCGGATCTGAAACGATCTTCGGCGTCAGACAAGGTTACGAGATGAACGCAAACAGCCCAACGTTTGGTCTGAACGTGGAGTGGCTCGAAACGCTCAATGCCTGAAAACAAAAAACCCGGCTTTTCAGCCGGGTTTTTTTGGTGCGGTCGAGAAGACTCGAACTTCCACGGGTTGCCCCACAGCGACCTCAACGCTGCGCGTCTACCAATTCCGCCACGACCGCATCGTGGTAGGTGTCGTCTTGCGGCGACGGGGGTCATGTAGCAAAAGGATTTTGGGTGCACAAGGCCGTTGCGAAAGAAAAATGACGAAAAGCGAACTATTTCAACAGCGCCTGTGCAAACACACTGAAACCCCTGAAATCCTTGCAGGATCGCGCCTATATCTGGCACAACGGAACGAAAAGGACGGCCCTCATGCAGCGTCAGGACATTTCCACCTCTCTTCATGCCCTCCCCGGCTCGCCGCCGGTGCGCTGGCGCGTTGCACAGGACCTCGTCGGCTACGATGAAGCCGTCGAAACCATGGAAAAAGAGGCCACGGCGATCGCCAACGGCGAGGCAGACGAGCTTGTCTGGCTGGTCGAACATCCCCCGCTCTACACGGCCGGTACCAGCGCGGATGCAGCCGACCTCATGACGCCGGATCGCTTCCCGGTGTTTTCCACAGGCCGCGGCGGCGAATACACCTATCACGGCCCCGGCCAGCGGGTCGTCTATGTCATGCTGGATCTCAAGCGGCGGCGCCAGGACGTGCGCGCCTTCGTGGCGGCACTTGAAGAGGTCGTCATCGATACGCTGTCCTCGATGAACGTGCGCGGCGAGCGGCGCGAGGACCGGGTCGGCGTGTGGGTGCGCCGACCGAACCGTCCGCCGCTGCCGGACGGTTCACCGGCGGAGGACAAGGTGGCGGCCATCGGCATCCGCCTGCGACGCTGGGTGAGCTTTCACGGCTTCTCGCTCAATGTCGATCCGGATCTCGACCATTTTTCCGGCATCGTGCCCTGTGGTATCCGTGGTTACGGGGTGACCAGCCTCGTCGATCTCGGCCTGCCCGTCATGATGAGCGATGTGGATGTGCGCATCCGCGATTCCTTCGAGCACGTGTTCGGACCCACCGTTTCGGATGCGCACTGTCAGCCGAGCAGCCTGTCGCAGGCATAGACGATCGCATAGCCGTGCAGGACGATGGCGGCGTAGAGGCCGAATCCGGCGAGCAGGCGCTGCGGCGCAGTCATCGGGTCGAGCGCCGCCTTGGGCTTCACTCCGCCTGCGCCGATGAGGCTCAAGGCCGTGAAGACCGCAAGGCCGGCCATCAGCAGGCCGACCGGCAACCCGATCCGCCAGCCCACCCAGACAATCGCGAGCGTCACCAGGAAACTCGCGGCCAGAAGGCTGCGCCGGGTCGAAAAGACCTGCCGCAGCACCTGTCCACCGTCGAAACGGTGCATGGGCAGGAGGTTCAGGAGATTGAAGGCTCCGAGAATCAACAGGAAGATCAACAGTATCGCGCCCGTGGGGCGACCCGCCGCATCGTGCAGCGCAATGAGCGGCGGTACGAGAAAGGCCGGCATGCCGGCGCCCATCAGGGCGCACACCGCGACCTCGAAGCGCGAATTGTACGGCCGCCCGCCGACGGCGATGCCGCCGAGCAGCGGTACGAAGATCATGCGCACCCGCTGGTGCCCGAAGGCGCGGTAGGCGGCCATGTGGCCAAGCTCGTGGAGCACGATCACCACCGTCAAGAGGGTCGATAGCAGGAGGCCACGGGCATTCAGCCCGAAGAACGGCCAGAGCAGCAGTGTGGAAAGCACCGCAAGCCCCGCCTGCGTCACCGGTCGCTCCAGCACGCCGCGCACCTCGCCGCTCCCCGTCTCCAGCCACTGTTCGAGTGCCTTCATCTCCCGGCTGAGCTGGATGTAGCGGTAAAGCAGGAAGGCGACACCGCGATAGCGGTCGGTCTGCTCGACGGTCAGGGCCGTACCGCCCGCCACCGGACGTAGCGTGCGCCGCTCCACAAAATGGTGCCAGAAGGCGGCGTCGAGCGCACTGTCCTCGATCACCCGTGTTTCGCAAGCGATGGTTTCCGCCTCCGCCGCCTCGTTCACCGCCAGCATGCGGGTGATCGGGTTTCCGCGGCGGTCGGGATGGGAGAAGGTCTGCCGGACCCGTTCGGCCGACAGCCGCTCGCTGGAGAGGATCGAGGGATGCCAGTCCGCCTCTCTGCCGAGCGGACTGACGAGCGCGGCGATCCGCGGCGGGGAAGCCTTGAAGGTGCGGGTGATCTGCAGCGTCCGGCGACCGATTGGCGCCGCGATCAGCAGCCAGATCAGGCCGAGGTTGATCGCAAGAAGCAGGATGACCGAAACCGATGTCGACATGCCGTCCTCCCCGGCCGTCATGGCAGGCAGGATCAGGCTAGTGGCAATATCCTAACAAATATTAAGAATCGCTCTCCCGGTATCAGCATGCACCCTTGGCGCACAGCGCATCCACTTGCTCCGGCGTGAGCTGAGAGCCGTTCTCGCCAATCACCTTGATGCTGAAAAAGCCCTTCTCCTTGGCATCGTCGCAATAGGTCTGGGCAGCCGCAAGACCCGCGCACTTTTGCTTGTAGGTAGACCCAGCTTGCCAACCTGTGACTTCGTATTGCACGCCGCAACCCTCCATGGTTTCCGGCGAGTATACAGGACTTTGGCAAGGAGCCAAAACTTGAACGGCAAACCCATCACTCGAAGGCGATGTCGGCCTTGAGCTTGCGGCTCCTGTGCTCGCGCCAGATGATGAAGAGGCCGGAGGCGACGATGATCGCGATGCCGAGCCATTTCGACGGCGTCGGGAAGTCGCCGAAAATGGCGTAGCCGAGCACGGTGGCCGAGATGATCTCGAAATACTGGAACGGGGCGAGCAGCGAGAGCGGTGCCATGCGGAAAGCGCGCACGACCAGCATATGGGCATAGCCGGAGAGCGCACCGAGGATGACGAGCAGGATAAGGGCGAAGAGCGACCCCGGCAGCGAGAGCTCGAAATCGGCGATGCCGGCGGAATTGCCGAGGAACAACGCCGCGCCCATGAAGATCGTGCCGCCGAAGCCGGCGATGGTCTGCATGGTCAAGGGCGAATCGGCATCGCCGATCGCCCGGTTCATGAAAAGATAGATGGAGTAGAGGAAGGCGCAGGCGACCGGCAGCAGCGCCGTCCAGCCGAACAGCACGAAGCTCGGCTGGATGACGATCAGCGCACCGCCAAAGCCGACGACGATGGCGAGCCAGCGCCGCCAGCCGACCTTGTCGCCGAGGAAGGCCGCGGACATGGCGGTCAGGATGAAGGGCTCGAC
The DNA here is from genome assembly GCF_029623935.1 of Shinella sp. 838. Taxonomy (NCBI): domain Bacteria; kingdom Pseudomonadati; phylum Pseudomonadota; class Alphaproteobacteria; order Hyphomicrobiales; family Rhizobiaceae; genus Shinella; species Shinella sp. 838. Next base: position 211,438 of record NZ_JARSBQ010000011.1, on the reverse strand, counting down.
GAAGTAGATCGCGAAGACGTCGGCAAGCGGCATGTATTTCACCGCCGCGAAGAACAGGAGGCTTGCCGCCCCGTGGATCGCGCCGCGCAACAGGTTGAGCCAGGGCCGTTTCGGCCGCAGCATGGCGCCGCCGGCGACCGTGAAGATCAGCGGGATCGTGCAGACCACCTGGAAGAAGAAGCGGTAGAACGTCACCTGGCCCGGCGACATGCCCGCGAAGGTCGCCATGTATTTGGCGATGGCGTCCATGCAGGGGAGCAACAGCATGGCGACGGCCATCAGTGCCACGCCCTGCATCGTGCCGGCGCCGGGCTGGTCGTTGGTGCTGGTCGTGGTGTTCATCCGCGTCTCCTTCGTTTGTCTTTGCATATTCCTTTTCCGCACGCTGGCAATGCCGGAAATCGCGTCATCGGCGCGGCGCATTTGGGGCAGCCTGCCGGCGCGCCTTGCCTGTAGACTGGCGGCAATGACAATGGAGGCCGCGATGACCTTTCCCGGCGAGAGCAACACCATCCCCTTCCCTTCGGGCCGCGCCGACGGCGATACGCTCGGTGGGCGCATCTGGCGGGCGCGTGATGCGCTGGGGCTCAGCCTTGAAGACCTCGCCTCCCGCCTCGGTCTGCCGGAGGGCACGGTGAGCGGCTGGGAACGCGACCATGCCGAGCCCGAGACGAAGGCGCTGTTCATGCTGGCCGGCGTTCTCTCGGTCTCGCCCTCCTGGCTGATCGCCGGCATCGGCGAGGCGCCGGCGGACCCTTCCGGCGAGGAGCACCTGCATCCGCTGCTGCGCCAGCTGCAGGAAATCCACCAGCTGCACGACCAGACGGGCAAGGCGATCGCCGCGCTCAAAACCGAGGTCGCAAAATTGATCAAAAAAGATCAAGGCTGACATTTTTCCATTTACCGCACTTGAGAGGCCGAACCCGCTCTGCAATGGTCGGCCCGACACAGAATCCGCATAGGGAGACGAAGATGGACGTACGCGCCGCCGTTGCCGTTCAGGCTGGAAAACCACTTGAGATCATGACCGTACAGCTCGAAGGCCCGCGTGCCGGTGAGGTTCTGGTCGAGGTGAAGGCGACGGGCATCTGCCATACGGACGACTTCACCCTGTCGGGCGCCGATCCGGAAGGCCTCTTCCCGGCCATCCTCGGCCATGAGGGTGCCGGCGTGGTCGTCGATGTCGGCCCGGGCGTCACCTCCGTGAAGAAGGGCGACCATGTCATCCCGCTCTACACGCCCGAATGCCGCGAATGTTACTCCTGCCTGTCGCGCAAGACGAACCTGTGCACGGCCATCCGTTCGACCCAGGGTCAGGGCCTGATGCCCGACGGCACCTCGCGCTTCTCCATCGGCAAGGACAAGATCCACCACTATATGGGCTGCTCCACCTTCGCCAATTACACGGTCCTGCCGGAGATCGCGCTGGCCAAGGTCAATCCGGACGCGCCCTTCGACAAGATCTGCTACATCGGCTGCGGCGTGACCACCGGCATCGGCGCCGTCATCAACACGGCCAAGGTCGAGATCGGCTCGACGGCCATCGTCTTCGGCCTCGGCGGCATCGGCCTCAACGTGCTGCAGGGCCTGCGCCTTGCCGGCGCGGACATGATCGTCGGCGTCGACATCAATCCCGACCGCAAGGCATGGGGCGAAAAATTCGGCATGACGCATTTCGTCAATCCGAAGGAGGTCGAGGGCGACATCGTGCCCTATCTCGTCAACCTGACGAAGCGGAACGGCGACCTGATCGGCGGGGCGGACTATACGTTCGACTGCACGGGCAACACGAAGGTGATGCGCCAGGCGCTGGAATCGGCCCATCGCGGCTGGGGCAAGTCGGTCATCATCGGCGTTGCCGGCGCGGGACAGGAGATCTCGACGCGTCCGTTCCAGCTCGTCACCGGCCGCCAGTGGATGGGCACGGCCTTCGGCGGCGCGCGCGGGCGTACCGACGTTCCGAAGATCGTCGACTGGTACATGGACGGCAAGATCCAGATCGACCCGATGATCACCCACACCATGCCGCTCGACGAGATCAACACTGGCTTCGACCTCATGCATGCCGGTACGTCCATCCGCGGCGTCGTCGTCTATTGACGGGCATGGCACCCTATCTGATCGACGTGCGGAGGATGGCAGCATTCTCCGCCGTCGAGCTTTATGCCCTCCTGAAACTGCGTGTCGACGTCTTCGTCGTCGAGCAGGCCTGCGTCTATCCCGAACTCGACGGCAAGGACGAAGATGCCCGGCATCTGCGGCTGCTGATCGACGGCGAGACGGCCGCCTATGCCCGCCTGTGGCAACCGGAGAACGGGGCACCGCGCATCGGCCGCGTCCTCGTTTCGCCTAAGCATCGCGGCAGGGGCCTCGGCGAGGCCCTGATGCGCGAAGCGATATCGGCCTGCGAGGCGCATTTCCCCGGGCAACCGATCGCCCTGTCCGCGCAAAGCCATCTGGAACGCTTCTACCGGTCCTTCGGTTTCGTGCCGACATCGGGAGAATATGTCGAGGACGGCATTGCCCATATCGACATGCAGCGTCCCGCCGGCCATTCTTGAACCTGCGCAGAGCCACCGAAATACAGGAAATTGCGGCGCCATGATCTACGTTGACGCGGATGCGTGCCCGGTAAAGGCCGAAATCCTCAAGGTGGCGGAACGCCATGGCATGGAGGTGACCTTCGTCGCCAATTCGGGCCTGCGCCCCTCGCGCGACCCGATGGTGCGCAACATCATCGTCTCCGGCGCCTTCGACGCCGCGGACAACTGGATCGCCGATCACGTTAGTGCAGACGACATCGTCGTGACGGCCGACGTGCCGCTTGCCGTGCGCTGCGTCGAGAAGGGCGCGCATGTCACCGGCCCCACCGGCCGGCTCTTCGACAAGACGAATATCGGCATGGCGAGCGCGATGCGCGATCTCGGCGCGCACCTGCGCGAAACCGGCGAGAGCAAGGGCTATAACGCCGCCTTCTCCCCGCGCGACCGGTCCGCCTTCCTCGAAATGCTCGACCGGCTTTGCCGCCGGGCGAAGAGCGCGCAGGCTGGGCCCTCCCCATGACACGTTCGCCGGGGCCGAGGATCTATGGCAGGCACCTGCCCTTCTATGTCGGCGCCGGCGCAGCCGCTGTCAGCCTTCTCGTCGCACTCTGGTTCAAGCCGGATTTTTCGATCGACATCGCGGCTGTCGTCTTCTTCCTCTGCTATCTCCTCCTGACCGCATGGCGCGTGCCGCGCCTGACCGCCGCCCATCTCGAACATTATGCGACGGACACCGACGAGCCGATCGCGGTCATCTTCGCCGTCACCGTCGCAGCCGTCGCCGTTTCCACGGGCTCGCTCTTCGTGGTGCTCAACCGACCGGCCGCCTCACTCGGGGAGTTCGCACTCGCCTTCGCCTCCGTCGCGCTCGGCTGGCTGACCATCCACACCATGGCGGCCATGCACTATGCCCATCTCTACTGGCGTCCCGGCAATCTTGACGAAGGGAACGGCCTCGATTTTCCCGGCAAGGCCGAGCCCGGCGCCTACGACTTCCTCTATTTCGCCTTCGTCATCGGCATGACGGCACAGACCTCGGATGTCGCGATCACCTCCACGGCGATGCGCAAGGTCAACCTGCTGCACGCGGTCGTTTCCTTCTTCTTCAATACGGTGCTGGTCGCCGCCGCAGTCAATGCGGCGGTGTCGCTCGCGTCCTGAACCATACGGAGTTTCCAGATGAAAGTGCTTTCCCAGAACACGGCCTTCGGCGGCATGCAGGGTGTGTTCGCCCATGATTCGGAGGCCTGCAAATGCGAGATGACCTTTGCCGTCTTCGTGCCGCCGCAGGCGATCCGGGAGCCGCGTCCGGTGCTCTGGTATCTGTCCGGCCTGACCTGCAGCCACGCCAATGTCATGGAAAAGGGCGAATACCGGCGCATGGCCGCCGAACTCGGCCTCATCGTCGTGTGCCCGGACACCAGCCCGCGCGGCAATGACGTGCCGGACGAGATCACCAACTGGCAGATGGGCAAGGGCGCCGGCTTCTATCTCGACGCCACCGAAGCGCCCTGGGCAGAGCACTACCGGATGTACAGCTACGTGACGGAGGAACTGCCGAACTTCGTCAGCCAGCATTTCCGCATGGACATGACACGCCAGGGCATTATCGGCCATTCGATGGGTGGCCATGGCGCCATGACGATCGCGCTCAAGAACCCGGACCGCTTCAGGAGCTGCTCGGCCTTCGCGCCGATCGTCGAGCCTTCCACCGCCGACTGGTCGGTCCCGGCCTTCGAAAAGTATCTCGGCGCCGACAAGGCGGCATGGCGGGAATACGATGCCTGCGCCCTTGTCGCCGATGGTGCCCGCTTCCCGGAATTCCTCATCGACCAGGGCAAGGCGGACGGTTTTCTGGAAAACGGCCTGCGTCCCTGGCTGTTCGAGGATGCGGTCAAGGATACGGACATCGGGCTGACGCTGCGCATGCACGAGCGCTACGACCATTCCTATTACTTCATCTCGACCTTCATGGACGACCATCTGAAGTGGCATGCCGAACGCCTCGGCTGAGCCGGTGTCATGGCGGGCGCGCATGGCTGGCATGCCGCCCCCGACCTTGCCCTTCGCCGTCCCCCGCGTATAGTCCGGACCGGTAGACGGCTGCCGCTGGAGCACATCCGGTCACGACTGCGGGGACGGCCTCGCTCCCTTCATGGAGTGGGCAATGCCCTGGATCTATCTCATGCTCGCCGGCCTTTTCGAAATCGGCTGGGCGATCGGCCTCAAATACACCGACGGCTTCACCAAACCGCTGCCCACCGCGCTCACCGCCGGCTCGATGATCATCTCCATCGTGCTGCTCGGCCTTGCCGTGAAGACACTGCCGATCGGCACCGCCTATGCGATCTGGACCGGCATCGGCACGGTCGGCACCGTAATGCTCGGCATCATCCTCTTCGCCGAGCCGGTAACCGCCGTTCGCATGGGCTGCATCGCCCTCATCGTCACCGGCATCCTCGGCCTGAAATTTGCGGCCTAGCGACGGTTGTCGAGGGCGAAGGCGCCTGGCCCCGCGGCTGTCAGATACAGGAAGACGAAGCAGAACAGGATCGCGGCATCGCCGCGATTGTTGACGGGGAAGAAGTCCTGCGGCGCATGCGCCATGAAATAGGCGACCGCCATGAAGCCGCAGAGCACGAAAGCCACCGGCCGCGTGAAGAGGCCGAGAAGGATGAGAACCCCGCCGACGATCTCCAATGCGCCGGCCGCGCCGATCAGGTTCATGAGGTCGCCGAAAGGCTGTTCGGCTGGCGGAAAATTGAAGAATTTCTGCGTGCCGTGCTCGATGAAGAGCAGCGCCGTCATGATGCGCAGCGCCGCCAGCGCTTGCGGCCGGTAGGCGGATAGTCCGTCGAGCATGCGGTTCACCCCTCTCCATTTTTCCGAGAGAGGGAGGCTAGCATGCTTTGTCCGTGGTTTCGCCTGGCGGATGGACCTTTTGCCTTGGGATCAGTCGCAGCTGATCGCCTGCGTGACGACGCAGGGCGCGATCTTCTTCGTGGAGCCCTCCGGCAAAGCGCGCGAGCGCACGCTGAGCGCCGCTTCGGTGGGAATGACGAGCGGTCGCTTCTGTCCACCCGAATAGGCCTGGACGGAGGTCGTCGCCGCCGTGCGCCGCTTGCCGCCGGCATTTTTGCGGCCCTTGCCGGGACGCTTGCCATGCGGCGCCTTGGCGTTTGCGACGGGTGCGAGGTGATAGGCCAGCGCCACGCGTTTGGCGATCGCATCGCCCAGCGCCGCCTCGCGGCCCTTGCGTTCCGGCATGAAGCTGTTGATCGTCAGCGTCCGGCTCGCTGCAGCCCCGGGCCCGCTCAGCGTGACCGTGACACGCGCCGTGCTCTCTCCGTCGCGGCCCTGCCTGACGCCGGAAACCCGCACATCCATCGTCGCGCGGTCGATCGCGACAGCGCGGCGCGTAGCCCTTGCGGCCCGTTTCAGGTGCTCGCCGGTGCGCTTCAGCACCGTGGCGGACGCACTGTCGTCACCACTGACGACGACCTTGCGGATATCGCGGACCGGAAAAGCCTCATCGGCGCTTGCGGCAAGGGGCATGGAAAGGAGAAGGCTTGCGGAAAGAAGCGTGCGAACGAGGAACTGCATGAAAATACCGGTATGCGATGTCGGATTTCGGCCGCGTGCCAAAATGGTGCGGACCTCTTAACAAAGTCTTTTCAGCGCGGAATTTCCGCAAGAACGGCGGCGGCGACGTCCATTTCCGCCCGGCGCAGTTCACGGCGGCGGAAGGCTTCCTCGTCCGTGCCCCAATGTTCGATCTGCCAGTCCTCGTCGACATGGGCGAGCGCCCAGGCCCTGTCGGCGTCGATGACACCCTCCGCAAGCGCCAGCGCCAGAAGCGCCGAACCGGTAAGCGTCGTCACGGTGTGCAGGCAGGCAAGCGCCAATGGATCGCGGAAGCTGGAAAGCGCCTCGGAAAAGGCCTCGATCGCCGGCGCCGGCTGTTCCTGATGCATCACGCCTTCGATGAGAATGAAGCGCGCGCCCCGGTTATCGGCCGCCCAGCGGAGGATCGGATCCCAGCCCTCGCGCTGCCGTTCGACGAGCCCGGCCGGTGAATCCGCGCGATAGCAGAGCATGTCCGTGCCGGCAAAGCGCACGATCTCGTCGAAGACCGCGTCGAAGTTCTCCGCGACACCGTCGACGGCCGTGTTGACGAGGCGGGTCACCGGCATCTTCGCCGGATCGATCTCCTCGCCCTGCCCGTCCCATTCGGCGACGAGACGCGTAGCGATCGGTTGTGTCGGCACGGCAAGGAGTTTCTTACCGGGCGTACGCACCGGGCGGCCGTCGAGCAGGATGCGATGGCCCTCCTCCACCTTGTCGGTCGAGACCTCCTTGTAGAAGCGCTTCGGCAAAGGGCGCTTCATCTGGATCTGCGCGCGGCGCACCGGATCGGGATCGCTCATCGCATCGGAAAGGTCGCTCAGAATGTCACGCATCGGAAATCTCCAGCCATTCGAGGAGGTCGGCGGGCGTGCGCAGGATATGGTCCGCGCCAGCCTCGACCAGTTCGGGCACACTGGCATAGCCCCAGGAAACGCCGATCGCCTTCGCGCCCGCCGCTTTCGCCATCTGCATATCGTAAATCGCGTCGCCGATGACAACCGTGCGGGTCGCATCGATGCCCGCCTCGCTGCAGCATTCGGTCACCATGGCCGGGTGCGGCTTGGAGGGGCAGTCGTCCGCCGTGCGCGAGACGAAGAAGGTCTTGTCGAAGCCGTGCGCGGCGCGGATGAGGTCGAGGCCGCGGCGGGATTTGCCGGTGACGGCACCAAGGATCAGGTCGTCTTGCCGTTCGAGGCGCGCCATCATGGCGGCGATGCCGGGAAAGAGCGGCTCCTGGAAACCGGGTTCGGCGCGCACGCCGGAATAGGCCGCCTTGTAGTGTGCGGTCATCGCCAGCGCCTCGTCGTCGACATGCGGCTTGCCCTGCATGCGGGCAATGGCGATGTCGAGCGTCAGGCCGATGATCGCCTTGGTCTCGGAAATATCCGGCCGCGCATGGCCGAAATCGACGAAGGTGCGCGCCATGACCTCATGGATCAGGTTGACGCTGTCGACCAGCGTGCCGTCGCAATCAAAGAGAACGAGCCGCATCAGTCTTCCTCGTCCGCCGCGTTCTGGTCGAAGCCGAAGAGGTTCCAGGTCTGCACCATGTGCGGCGGCAGCGGCGCGGTGACGCGCAGGCGCCCGCCATTGGGGTGCGGAATGTCGATGCGGCGGGCATGGAGGTGCAGGCGGTTCTGTACGCCGCCGGGGAAATTCCAGTTGACGTCGGCCTCGAAATATTTGGGATCGCCGAGGATCGGGTGGCCGATATGGGCAGCGTGGACGCGCAGCTGGTGCGTACGGCCGGTATAGGGCTCCATTTCAAGCCAGGCAAAATTCTGGGCGGCCTGCTCGATGACCCGGTAGAAGGACACGGCATGATCGGCGCCGTCCTCGCCGTGTTTGGCGATGCGCATCCGGTCGCCATCCGGCGTTTGCTCCTTGACGAGCCAGGTCGAGATCTTGTCCTCATGCTTCTTCGGCACGCCCATCACCAGCGACCAATAGGTCTTCTTGGTATCGCGCTCGCGGAAGGCGGCCGTCAGCTTCTGCGCCGCACCGCGCGTGCGGGCTATGACGAGCACGCCCGACGTGTCGCGGTCGAGCCGGTGCACGAGGCGCGGCTTTTCACCCTTCTGGTTGGTCCAGGCCTCGAGCATCTGGTCGATATGGCGATTGACGCCGGAACCACCCTGCACGGCGATGCCGGCCGGCTTGTTGAGCACGATGACCTTGTCGTCCTCATGCAGCAACATGCGAGAGAGCAGTTCGTGATCGGAGGAATGCTTTAGATCGCGACCGGCTATGGGTCCGCCCTTCGCAGCCTTGGCATCGACCTCCATCGGGGGGATGCGGATCATCTGTCCCGGCTGTACGCGGGTATCGCTCTTGACGCGGCCGCCATCGATGCGCACCTGGCCGGAGCGCAGCAATTTCTGGAGCGGGCCGAAGCCGAGGCCCGGATAGTGGATCTTGAACCACCGGTCGAGCCGCATGCCCGCCTCGTCGTTCTCCACCTGCTTGTGTTCGATGCCTGCCATGTCAGCCTTCTTTCGTTGCGCCGTGCTTTAGCGCAAGAACCGGCTGAGGGGAACCGTCTAGAATGCGCGGAAGGTCAGCGTCGTCAGCGAGCGCACGATGCCCGGAATGGAGGCGACGTGATCGTTGATGAACTTGCCGATATCCTCCTCGCTGTCGACATAGATTTTCAGGAGCAGATCGTAGTCGCCACTCGTCGAATAGAGCTCCGAAATGAGTTCCGTAGCGTAAAGCGCATCGGCAACTTCGTAGGTTTTGCCCGGAGCGCATTGCAATTGCACGAAAATCGGCTTCATCGGTCCTCCCGCGCCATCGGCGGCATGCTTGTTGCCGCCCGATTCCGGCGGCCTACAGTGCTTCTTATGACGGAATTCCGCCGGCAAAGGCAAGGCCGGCCGAAATTCGCACAGACCGTTAAAATTCGATGAAAATGCAACCCTTGCGGTTCATGTCTCGGAAAGGCGCAACTGTTAAATTGCGAGAACGTAACCAACACCGTAGAACGCCATGACACAGATCGTGACAGTTTCGCCGGCAACGGCCGCTTATGCATCACAAGGGATGCGGCTGCAGACGCGCGCGAACACGCTTTTCGAGGAACGCATCCACGCCTGGAGCCAGGACGCCAAGGTTCGGGGTGACGCCCGCGCGATCGCCGCGCTCAATGTCATCCAGCCGCCGGCCCTCGCGCTCGCGCTGATCACGGCGCCCGGAGGCACGCCGCAGGTAACGGTCGCCGAGGCACAACGCCTCTATGACGAGAACGAACTGCCCGCCCTCCCGGAATCCGCCTGATCCTCCCCACAGAAACAGCCGTCCTCCGACCTCTGGCCCCCTCGGGGGCCTTTTCTTTGCAGCCCTCTCCCGGCCCTTTCCCGCTACGACAAAAATTCGCTTGGGAGCGACGCAACGCTCTTGCCAAAGCGCAGGCAACGCCGTTATCTGGAGACAACCTCGCTGGGAGAAGCTGGCCGTCCGACCACGGGCATGGCCAGTGCCGAAGGAGCAACCGCCCCGGAAACTCTCAGGCAAAAGGACCAGCAAGGTGCCGTCGTAACTCTGGAGAGAAGCGTTTTTCGAGCGCTCGCCGAAGGGATAACAATCTCAGGCGAAGGGACAGAGGGGGCTCAGGAGAGCGGCGCGAGAGCGCCGGGATTGTGAGCCGGTGCCCGTTAGATCGTGGGCGCCACAAGACTGGAGGGCGCCTTTTGGACGAAACGTCTGAACTCAAGAAAACCCCGCTTCATGCGCTGAACGTTTCGCTCGGCGGACGCATGGTGCCGTTCGCCGGCTATGAGATGCCGGTGCAATACGCTGCCGGCGTGATGAAGGAGCATCTGCACACCCGCGGGGCCGCCGGCCTCTTTGACGTGTCCCACATGGGCCAGGTGACTGTGCGCGCCCGCTCCGGCGACAATGCCGACGCCGCTCGCGCGCTGGAGACGCTGGTGCCGGTCGACGTGCTCGGCCTCGGCGAAGGCCGCCAGCGCTATGCCCTTTTCACCAATGACGAAGGCGGCATCCAGGACGACCTGATGATCGCCAACCGCGGCGACCATTTCTACGTCGTCGTCAATGCTGCCTGCAAGGACGCGGATTTCGCCCATATGCAGGCGAAGATCGGCGATGTCTGCGAACTGACATTACATGACGACCGCGCCCTCATCGCCCTGCAGGGCCCGCATGCCGAGGCCGTGCTTGCCGAACTCTGGGCGGACGTCTCCTCGATGCGCTTCATGGACGTGCGCGCCTGCGACCTGCACGATGCCGACTGCATCGTCTCGCGCTCGGGCTATACGGGTGAGGACGGTTTCGAGATTTCCATCCCCGCCAGCCTCGCCGAAGCGGTCTGTCGCCGCCTGCTCGACCATCCGGACGTGTTGCCGATCGGCCTTGGCGCGCGCGATTCGCTGCGTCTTGAAGCCGGCCTCTGCCTCTACGGCAACGACATCGACACGACGACGACGCCGGTGGAAGCCGGTCTCGAATGGGCGATCCAGAAGGTGCGCCGCACGGGTGGCGAGCGCGCCGGCGGTTTTCCGGGCGCCGCTGTTATCCTCGACCAGCTTGAGAACGGTGCCTCGCGCCGTCGTGTCGGCCTGAGGGCGGAAGGCCGGGCGCCGGTGCGCGGCGGTGCGGTGCTTGCCACCGACGCCGAGGGCGAGGATGTCGTCGGCACCGTCACCTCTGGCGGCTTCGGCCCGAATGCCGACGGCCCGGTGGCCATGGGTTACGTCACCAAGTCCGCGATCGCGCCCGGCACCCAGCTCTATGCCGGCGTGCGCGGAAAATTCCTACCCGTCACCGTCGCGGCGATGCCCTTCGTCAAGAACACCTTCAAACGCTGACCAGCGAACAGATTTTCCCAGGAGAGGAACGAACATGCTGAAATTCACCGAAGAACACGAGTGGCTGAAGATCGAGGGCGGCGTCGCGACCGTCGGCATCACGCAGCACGCAGCCGAACAGCTCGGCGATCTCGTCTTCGTGGAACTGCCCGAGGTCGGCGCGACCTTCGACAAGGGTGGCGATGCCGCGACCGTCGAAAGCGTCAAGGCCGCCTCCGACGTCTATTGTCCGCTTGACGGCGAGATCGTCGAGGTCAACGAAGCGATCACCGCCGATCCCTCTCTCGTCAACAGCGACCCGCAGGGCGCCGGCTGGTTCTTCAAGCTGAAGCTCGCCAACCCGTCCGATGCGGACGCGCTGCTCGACGAAGCCGCCTACAAGGAGCTTGTCGGCTGATGTCTCTCCCCAAGGATTTCGCCTTTACCGATTACCAGCCCTACGATTTCGCCAACCGTCGCCATATCGGCCCCTCGCCGAAGGAGATGGAAGCGATGCTGAAGGTGATCGGCTATGACAGCCTCGACGCGCTGATCGACGACACCGTGCCGAAATCGATCCGGCAGGAAAAGCCGCTCGAATGGGGCGCGGCGATGACCGAGCGCGAAGCGCTCGACAAGCTGCGCGAGACCGCCAACCGCAACAAGAAGCTCGTCTCGCTGATCGGCCAGGGCTACTACGGCACGATCACCCCGCCGGTCGTCCAGCGCAACATCCTGGAGAACCCCGCCTGGTACACGGCCTATACGCCCTACCAGCCGGAAATCAGCCAGGGCCGTCTTGAAGCGCTGCTCAACTATCAGACCATGGTCTGCGACCTGACCGGCCTCGATGTCGCCAACGCCTCGCTGCTCGATGAAGCGACGGCCGCCGCCGAAGCCATGGCCATGGCCGAGCGCGTCTCGAAGTCGAAGGCAAAGGCCTTCTTCGTCGACGAGAACTGCCACCCGCAGACCATCGCGCTCCTGAAGACCCGTTCCGAGCCACTTGGCTGGAGCGTCATCGTCGGCGACCCCTTCACCGATCTCGACCCCGTCGACGTGTTCGGCGCGATCTTCCAGTATCCCGGCACCTACGGTCATGTGCGTGACTTCTCGGGCCTCATCTCGCGTCTGCACCAGACCGGTGCCATCGCCGTCGTCGCGGCCGATCCGCTGGCCCTCGCCCTCCTGAAATCGCCCGGCGACATGGATGCGGATATCGCCATCGGCTGCACCCAGCGTTTCGGCGTGCCGGTCGGTTACGGCGGGCCGCATGCGGCCTATATGGCGGTCAAGGACGCCTACAAGCGCTCCATGCCCGGTCGCCTCGTCGGCGTTTCCATCGACGCGCGCGGCAACCGCGCCTACCGCCTGTCGCTGCAGACCCGCGAACAGCACATCCGTCGCGAGAAGGCGACGTCGAACATCTGCACCGCGCAGGTGCTGCTCGCCGTCATGGCCTCCATGTATGCCGTATTCCACGGCCCGCAGGGCCTGAAGGCGATCGCGCAGAGCGTGCACCAGAAGACCGTGCGCCTCGCCAAGGGCCTCGAGAAGCTGGGTTACACGGTCGAGCCCGAGGTCTTCTTCGACACGATCACCGTGCATGTCGGCAAGTTGCAGGGCATCATCCTGAAGACCGCTGTCGCGGAAGAGGTCAACCTTCGCAAGATCGGTGACGACCGCATCGGCATCAGTCTCGACGAGCGCTCGCGCCCCGTCACGCTGGAAGCCGTCTGGCGCGCCTTCGGCGGCGATTTCGAGGTGGCCGAATTCGAGCCGGACTACCGTCTGCCGGAAGACCTGCTGCGCACCAGCGAATACCTGACGCATCCGATCTTCCACATGAACCGCGCGGAAAGCGAGATGGTGCGCTACATCCGCCGCCTCTCCGACCGCGACCTCGCGCTCGACCGCGCGATGATTCCGCTCGGTTCCTGCACGATGAAACTCAATGCGACAGCGGAAATGCTGCCGATCACCTGGCCGGAATTTGCAGAAATCCATCCCTTCGTTCCGGCCGACCAGGCGCAGGGTTATCGCTACCTCATCGAGGACCTGTCGCAGAAACTCTGCGACATCACCGGCTACGACGCCGTTTCCATGCAGCCGAACTCCGGCGCACAGGGCGAATATGCCGGCCTGCTGACCATCCGCGCCTACCACCTCGCCAACGGCAACACGCACCGCGACGTCTGCCTCATCCCGACCTCCGCGCACGGCACCAATCCGGCCTCCGCCCAGATGGTCGGCATGAAGGTCGTCGTCGTGAAGGTGTCTGACAACGGCGACATCGACATGGACGATTTCCGTGCGAAAGCAGAGCAGTACGCGGAAAACCTCTCGTGCTGCATGATCACGTACCCCTCCACGCACGGCGTCTTTGAGGAGAACGTGCGCGAGATCTGCGAGATCGTCCACAAGCACGGCGGCCAGGTCTATATCGACGGCGCCAACATGAACGCCATGGTGGGCCTTGCCCGCCCCGGCGATATCGGCGGCGACGTCAGCCACCTCAACCTGCACAAGACCTTCTGCATCCCGCATGGCGGCGGCGGTCCCGGCATGGGCCCGATCGGCGTCAAGGCGCACCTTGCGCCATACCTGCCGGGTCATCCCGATATTCCGGGTCTCGGCGGCACCGGTGCGGTCTCGGCAGCGCCCTTCGGCTCTGCCTCGATCCTGCCGATCTCGTGGAGCTACTGCCTGATGATGGGCGGTGCTGGCCTGACGCAGGCGACGAAGGTGGCGATCCTTAACGCCAACTACATCGCCGCCCGTCTCAAGGGCGCCTATGACGTGCTCTACACGTCCTCCAGGGGCCGCGTGGCGCACGAGTGCATCATCGACACGCGCCCGCTTGCCGAAAGCGCCGGCGTTACCGTCGACGACGTCGCCAAGCGGCTGATCGACTGTGGCTTCCACGCCCCGACCATGAGCTGGCCGGTGGCCGGCACGCTGATGATCGAGCCGACCGAATCGGAGACCAAGGCCGAGATCGATCGTTTCTGCGAGGCGATGCTGGCGATCCGCGAGGAAGCCCGCGCCATCGAGAACGGCACGATGGACAAGGTCAACAACCCGCTGAAGAACGCCCCGCACACGGTGGAAGACCTCGTCGGCGAATGGGACCGCCCCTATTCGCGCGAACAGGCCTGCTACCCGCCGGGCGCCTTCCGGGTGGACAAGTACTGGTCGCCGGTCAACCGCGTCGACAACGTCTACGGCGACCGCAACCTCGTCTGCTCCTGCCCGCCGCTCGAGGACTACGCGGAAGCCGCCGAGTAAGCATTGCAAGACTTTGAGCCCCGGCCGATCCTATCGGCCGGGGCTTTTTCATTGCGGGCAGGGAAAGATTGGCGGTGGGGCGAGCCCTTACGGGGAGACTGCAACGTCCACCCAGAAGCGGGTAAAGCCTTCTGCAAAATCACGGTAGCCGCTCAGCGTGGAAGGCTTGACCGCATAGGCATTGGCACCGTTTTCATAGGCGCGGTTGACGTCGGTGGCGCTGGACGACGAGGACAACATGATGACGGGCGTCACCGCCGTGCGGGCGCGTCCGCGCAGCCGCTTGAGCAGCTCCATGCCGCTGGTGCCGGGCATGTTGATGTCGAGAAGGATATAATCGAAGGCCTCGCGGTCAAGCCGGTCGCTCGCCAGTTCCGCATCGGCGACATGGGTGATTTCGAGCGCACTGCCGGTATCGCTGAAGGCACGCATGACGAAGCGCACGTCCACCGGGTCGTCGTCCACGACGATCAGCTTTCTAGCCGAGCCTCCCACGATCGTTCCCCTTTGACTTTATGGGTTGCGGAAACGTCACGACGAAGCGTGCCCCCGGACCATACTGCGTGTCAAGCGCTATCACACCGTTGTGGCTCTCGACGATCCGGCGCGCCAGGGCAAGTCCGACGCCGGTGCCCTGATACACCGTCTCATCGCGGTGAAGGCGCTGGAACACCTCGAATATCCGCCCGACATGCTGCGGATCGATGCCGATACCGTCATCCTCGACGACGAATTCAGTGCCGTCAGCCCCCTCGCGGCAATAGACCCGCACGACGGGCGCCTCGCCCGGCCGGCGATATTTCAGCGCATTGCCGATGAGGTTTTGCGCCAGCCGCTTCAAGAGCTCGGGATCGCCCATCACCTCGGGCATCGGTGCGGTCTCGACATGTCCATCGGCCTCCCGCACATGGCTTTCCAGGAGCGCCAACGCCTCACGCACCACGTCGGAGAGCGAAACGGGCTTCGGCGCCGAGATCCGGTAGGCGATCTGCGAATATTCCAGCAGGCTGTCGATGATCCGGCGCATGCGCGCGGCACTCTTGCGGACGTGGTCGGCATAGTGCGGCAATTCGGTCATGTCGCCGCGATGCAGGTCTTCCGAGATCATCTCGGCAAACATGGACAGATGGCGCAGCGGCGCCTTCAGGTCATGCGAGACGGTGGCGGTGAACTGGTCCAGCGCCTCGTTCTTGCGGCGCAGCTCGTTCGTCTGGGCCTCCACCTGCTGCTGCTGGCGCTTGGCCTCGGTAATGTCGCGGCCGACGCAGACAATCTCGCAGGCGCCGTCCTCGTCGAAGATCGCGACGGTCGTCCACAGAAGCCATGTCTCCTGCCCGCCGCGCCCCTCCATGCAGACTTCCAGCGTCTTCATCGGCTCGGCGCGCGTGTAGCTGCCGATGTCCATCAGCACCGCCGTATGCTCCGGCGCGCAGGACACGTCCGGCAGGTACCGCCCGATCAGCTCGTCCGTCGTCGAGCCGACGAAATGGGCGTATTTGTCGTTCGCAAAACGGATCGTCAGGTTCCGGTCGAAACGCAGGATCATGTCGGGCAGGATCTGCAGCAGCGAAAGATATTCGCGGCGTTTCGCCTCCAGCGCCGCTTCGGTGCGCTTCAGCTCCGATATGTCGACACGCAGCGCGACGATGTCGCCGGTCTCCGACACATGGCTCTCACCGCGAATCCACCGGTCCTTGCCGAACTCGAAGATGGCGCCGCCGCTGCCGGTGTTGCGATGGCTTTCGAGACGCTCGCGCACCATCGCCTCGGCCTCCGGCGTGCCCTCGCGAATGCCGGGAAACATGCCGACGCGGATGTTGGCACGCGCGATGCTTTCCAGCGTCACGCCGACACGCACGGCATCACGGGCAAGGCCGCAACGCTCCTTGTAGGAACGGTTGAACAGGACGAGGCGCTCCTCCCGGTCGAAGATCGCAAAACCCTCCGTCATGGTGTCGAGCGCCGCGGCGATGCGCTGGCCAAGCAGGATCTGCTCGCCATGGCTGCCCCCGCTCAAAAGACTGCGCAGGAGAAGCGCATAGGACGGGCCGGCTGCCTCATCCGGCAGCGCGATCACATGGGCTGACGCTTCGAAGATGTTGCCGTTGTCGTGGCGAAAACCGAGGGCATGGGTGTTTTCACGGCCAGCCGCGGCCTGGCCGGCAAGAAGCGCCGCCGCGACCTCCCCGGCGAGAACAACCGTGCCCGCAGGCCGCCTGTCGTCGCGATTCCAGCCGAATGTGCGGGCGGCCGCGTCGTTGTGGGAGACGAGGCGCGCCTCGGCGTCGACGATGACCACAGGAAAGGGCAGGTTCTGGTACAGTGTCGCGGTAAAGCCGTCCATCGCTCGCGCCCCTCCCGCTGGCAATCACGCCGGCACCGGATTCGCGCGCCGCGCGTGGGAGACTAGGCAAAACTGCCGGAGAAGAAAAGCCGCAAGGATTGGCAGTCCGCGCCGGCCTGCCGGCAGTTCAGCCCGCCCGTACGGTCGGCTGGCCGGAAGCGGCAAGGACCGCAAGATCGGCAGGCTTCAGCTCGACCGATTCGCCGCAGCCGCAGGCCGACGTCTGGTTCGGGTTGTGGAAGGTGAAGCCGGAGCGCAGCGTCGTCACCTCGAAATCCATCTGCGTGCCGAGAAGGTAGAGCACCGCCTCCGGCGCAACCCAGACCTTTGCACCATTGTGCTCGATCAGGTCGTCCTTGGCATTGGGTTCGGTGACGAGGTCGATGGCATATTCCATGCCGGCGCAACCGCCCTTCTTGATGCCGACGCGAATGCCCTTGGCATCGCTGCCGGCATTGTCGACGATCGCCTTGACGCGGTCTGCCGCCGCATCGGTGAGTGTCATCACTGCAAAGGCCATGGGCCGTTTCTCCTTCGCCGACCGGGTTCAAGGCCCGGCGGTCTGTGATTCCGAATCTAGTGACGACGGGTTAACGGATCAAGTCACGGAAAGCACAAGTGCCTTGCCCTATCCGGCTGCGTTGCCGAAATCAGTACCAGCCGACGGCGACCTGCGCCTCTTCCGACATGCGGTCCGGCGTCCATGGCGGATCGAAGGTCATCTTGACCTCGACGCCGGATACGCCTTCGACCGCACTGACCGCATTCTCGACCCAGCCCGGCATCTCGCCGGCCACGGGGCAACCGGGTGCCGTCAGGGTCATGTCGATCTTGACCATGCGGTCGTCTTCGATGTCGATCTTGTAGATCAGGCCGAGCTCGAAGATATCGGCCGGGATTTCCGGATCGTAGACCGTCTTCAGCGCGGAGATGATGTCGTCGGAAAGGCGCGCCAGTTCGTCGTCCGGGATCGCCGAATGGACGATACCGTCGCGGACGTCGATCTTGTCTTCCGTTGCGTCGAGGGACATGGGCCTACTCCTCAGGCGAAAAACTTGCGGGCATGGTCGAGCGCGTCGGCCAGGACATCGACTTCGGCACGCGTGTTGTAGAGGCCGAACGATGCCCGGCATGTGGAGGTGACGCCGAAGCGTTTCAAGAGCGGCTGGGCGCAATGGGTGCCGGCGCGCACCGCCACCCCTGCCCGGTCGATGACCATCGAGACGTCATGGGCGTGGATGCCTTCCAGCTCGAAGGAGAAGATCGAGCCCTTGCCCGGTGCCGTTCCGAAGATTTTCAGCGAGTTGATCGACGACAGCCGCTCATGGGCATAGTCGCGCAGCTCCGCCTCGTGGGTGGCGATCGCCGCGCGGCCGATCTTTTCCATGTAGTCGAGCGCATAGCCGAGACCGATCGCCTGCACGATCGGCGGCGTGCCCGCCTCGAAGCGGTGCGGCGGGTCGTTGTAGGTGACGATGTCCTCGGTGACGTCGACGATCATCTCGCCGCCGCCCTGGAAGGGGCGCATCTCTCTAAGGCGATCCATCTTGCCATAGAGCACGCCGATGCCGGAGGGGCCGTAGAGCTTGTGGCCGGTCATCACGTACCAGTCGCAATCGATGTCGCGCACGTCGACCGGCATATGCACGGCGCCCTGCGAACCATCGACCAGCACCGGAATGTCGCGTTCACGGGCGATGCGGCAGATTTCCTTGACGGGCACGATGGTGCCGAGCGCATTCGACATATGCGTGATGGCGATGAGCTTGGTGCGCTCCGTCAGGCACTTTTCGAACTCTTCGATGTGGAAGGCACCCGCATCGTCCACCGGGGCCCAGACGAGCTTCGCGCCCTGCCGCTCGCGGATGAAATGCCACGGCACGATGTTGGAATGATGCTCCATGATCGACAGAACGATCTCGTCGCCCGCGCCGATCTTGGGCATGCCGTAGCCGTAGGCGACGGTGTTGATCGCCTCGGTCGAGGATTTGGTGAAGATGATCTCGTCGACCGAGGAGGCGTTGAGGAAACGGCGCACCTTTTCGCGTGCCGCCTCGTAGGCATCGGTGGCGGCATTCGACAGGAAGTGCAGGCCACGATGCACGTTGGCATATTCGTTGGAATAGGCGTGGGCAATCGCGTCGATCACCGACTGCGGCTTCTGCGCCGACGCGCCGTTGTCGAGATAGACCAGCGGCTTGCCGTAGACCGTCTTCGACAGGATCGGGAAATCCTTGCGGATCGCCTCGACGTCATAGGCCAGTGCAGGGGCGTGTTCCATCTCGTTCGTCCTATGTCAGGCGTGCCCTGGAGCGTTCCCGTTCCTTCGAACCGCGAGCGCCCCTTTTCTTGTTTGCGCAACCCCGGGCCGACCGTCCTGCGGTCCAGCCCGGGATAGCGCCTGATCAGGCGTGCTTGTCGAGCCAGTCGGCGATGACGCCTTCCAGCGCCTCGACCAGCGGCTCGTCTTCCAGCTCCTCGACGATCTCGGCGACGAAGGCGTTGACCAGCATGGCGCGCGCCTTGTTTTCCGGGATGCCACGGGCCATCAGGTAGAAGAGCTGCGTGTGGTCGATGTCGATCACGGTCGCACCGTGGCCGCACTGCACGTCGTCGGCGAAGATTTCGAGCTCCGGCTTGGCCGAGAAATCCGCTTCGTCCGAAAGCAGCAGCGTGTTGCACGACATCTTGGCGTCGGTCTTCTGGGCATCCGGCGCAACGCGGATCTGGCCCTGGAAGACGCCGCGCGCGCGATCGAAGATCACGTTGCGGATCACTTCCGTCGAGGTCGTGTTCGGCACATCGTGACCGACCGTGAAGGTCACGTCGTTGTGCGTCTCGCCGCCGAGCAGGTTGATGCCGCGCAGGATGAGGTCGGAGCCTTCGCCCGCCACCACGACATGGATTTCCTGCCGCACGAGCTTACCGCCGGCATTGATCACGTAAAGGCGGAGCTTTGCGTCCGTGCCGAGCGTGATGCGGATCTGGCCGAGATGGGTGTCCGCTGCACCCTGCCCCTGCAAAATAACCCAGGTGATATCGGCACCGTCGGCAAGCGACAGGTCGCTGACCGTCGTGACGAAGGCCGCGGTGTCGCCGACCGCCGCATGGCGCTCGATGACGGTCGCCTTGGTATTCGCGCCGAAGCTGACCGGGAAGCGCGTATGGGCCTGGCCCGCATTCTGGACCGTCTGGATTTCGAGCGGTGCTGCCAGCTCGGTGCCCGCGGGGAAATCGAGCACGAAACCGTCCCGAACGAAAGCGCCGTTGATACGGCCGATCGCGTCGTCGCGGTCACGGGCAGCAAGGCCGGCCGCGGCCGTGCCGTCGGCCAGCGCATCGGCAAAGGTGCGCAGCGTCACGCCCTCGACCGAGCCGCGGGCCTCCGCAAGGCCGTTGACGACGGACAGCACCGTCGCCCCCTCGACCAGCGGCCCGATCCGCGCGGCGGAGGCTGCGGGATCGAAGGCCGGAACGGCGCGCAGCAGCGCCTTGAGGTCCGTATAGTGCCAGGCCTCGATGCGGCGCGTCGGAAGGCCGGCATCCTTGAAGTCGCTGATGAGGACGTCGCGGGCAGCGAGCACGGCACCGTCACCCGGCAGTTCGCCGAGCGCGTGGTCGTAGGCTTCGCAAAGCGCCGTCTCGGCGACGGAGAGCTTCATGCCTGTCTGCATGTTCATGAGATCACTCCTTCGCCAAGCCGTCAGGCGGCGGCGCCGATGATGTCGGCGTAACCGTTTGCTTCCAGCTCGTGCGCCAGCGTCTTGTCGCCGGACTTGATGACCTGGCCCTTGTAGAGAACGTGCACCGTATCGGGCACGATGTAGTCGAGCAGGCGCTGGTAGTGCGTGATGACGATGACGGCGCGGTCGGGCGAGCGAAGCGCGTTGACGCCGTCGGCGACGATCTTCAGCGCGTCGATGTCGAGGCCGCTGTCGGTCTCGTCGAGGACGCACAGCTTCGGCTCGAGCAGCGACATCTGCAGGATTTCAGCGCGCTTCTTCTCACCGCCGGAAAAGCCGACATTGAGCGGACGGCGCAGCATTTCCGGGGCGATCTTCAGCTCGGCGGCAGCTTCCTTGACGCGACGCATGAAGTCCGGCGTCGTCAGTTCCGCCTCGCCGCGCGCCTTGCGCTGTTCGTTCATCGCAACCTTCAGGAACTGCATGGTGGCAACGCCGGGGATTTCGACCGGGTACTGGAAGGCGAGGAAGATGCCCTTGGCGGCGCGCTCGGCCGGGTCGAGTTCCAGAATGCTCTCGCCGTTGTAAAGGATGTCGCCGTCGGTGACTTCGTAGTCCTCGCGGCCGGAGAGGATGTAGGAGAGCGTCGACTTGCCCGAGCCGTTCGGGCCCATGATGGCGGCGACTTCGCCGGCCTTCACGGTGAGATTCAGGCCGCGGATGATCTCGGTGCCGTCTTCGGCGATGCGGGCGTGCAGATTCTTGATTTCAAGCATGGTTTCTCGGTCCTGCGTTCGGAGCGGTCAAACGCTCCCGTCTTGGTTTCAGAAGCCGAGGAAGAAGTGGACCAACGGGAGCATCGCGGCGGACAACCCGCCAAGGCCGAGCCCCAAAACCGTGCGTATCGCCACGTTCCGAACGTTGGGCGCATACGCTGCCAGTCCACCGCATACCACGGCGTAATACGTCAGATTGACCGGATCCATGTCGTGTCTCCCGATGAGAACCGCATCCCGCTAATATAACGGATCACACGGAAACTTCATCGAAGGACCTGTCCGGTCCCCCCGGCGGAAGCCGCCGGGACATTCCTTCACCCGATCAGCCGACCGAGCCTTCCAGCGAGATGCCGATCAGCTTCTGCGCCTCGACGGCGAACTCCATCGGCAGTTCCTGGATGACTTCCTTGACGAAGCCGTTGACGATCAGCGCGATCGCCGCCTCGGTCGGGATGCCGCGCTGGAGGCAGTAGAACAGCTGGTCTTCCGAGATCTTCGAGGTGGTCGCCTCGTGCTCGAAATGGGCCGTCGCGTTCTTCGCCTCGATATAGGGCACGGTGTGCGCACCGCACTTGTCGCCGATCAGCAGCGAGTCGCACTGGGTGAAGTTGCGCGCGTTCTCCGCCTTGCGGTGGGCCGAGACCTGGCCGCGATAGGTGTTGTTGGAGAAGCCCGCGGAAATGCCCTTGGAGACGATGCGGCTCGACGTGTTTTTGCCGAGATGGATCATCTTGGTGCCGCTGTCGATCTGCTGGTGGCCGTTCGAGACGGCGATCGAATAGAACTCGCCGCGCGAACCATCGCCGCGCAGGATGCAGGACGGGTACTTCCAGGTGATGGCGGAGCCGGTCTCGACCTGCGTCCACGAGATCTTGGAGTTCTTGCCCCGGCAATCGCCGCGCTTCGTCACGAAGTTGTAGATGCCGCCCTTGCCTTCCTTGTCGCCCGGATACCAGTTCTGGACGGTGGAATACTTGATCTCGGCATCGTCGAGCGCGACCAGCTCGACGACGGCAGCGTGAAGCTGGTTCTCGTCGCGCTGGGGCGCGGTGCAGCCTTCGAGATAGGAGACGTAGGCGCCCTCTTCCGCGATGATCAGCGTGCGCTCGAACTGGCCGGTGTTCTTCTCGTTGATGCGGAAGTAGGTCGACAGCTCCATCGGGCACCGAACGCCCTTCGGCACGAACACGAAAGAGCCGTCGGTAAAGACCGCGGAGTTCAGCGTCGCGTAGAAATTGTCGGTCGTCGGCACAACGGTGCCGAGATACTTCTTCACAAGCTCGGGATGCTCGCGGATGGCTTCCGAGATCGACATGAAGATCACGCCGGCCTTCTTCAGCTCTTCCTTGAAGGTGGTGACGACGGAGACCGAATCGAACACGGCGTCGACGGCGATCTTCGACGTCTGCACGCCGGCAAGGATTTCCTGCTCGCGCAGGGGAATACCGAGCTTCTCGTACATCTTCAGAAGCTCGGGATCGACCTCGTCGATCGACTTCGGGCCGGTCTGGTTCTTCGGCGCGGCATAGTAGTAGAGATCGTTGAAGTCGATCTTCGGATAGTCGACGCGCGCCCAGGTGGGCTCTTCAAGCGTCAGCCAGCGGCGATAGGCGTCGAGGCGCCATTCGAGCATCCAGTCGGGCTCGCTCTTCTTGGCCGAGATGAAACGGATGATGTCCTCGGAAAGCCCCTTCGGAGCCTTCTCCACCTCGATGTTCGTCTCGAAGCCGTATTTGTACTGGTCGACGTCAATCTGACGGACCTGATCGATCGTTTCCTGCACCGCAGGCATATCGTTCTCCAATCTCGCCGGATCCAAGGTCCGGCAGTTTGTCAACGTCTGGCGGGGCCTCCCGCCGCTTATGTAAGCGCCAAAGGCGGTTTTTCCCACCTTTTGGCAAGCGAAAACTTGCGTTCCCGCAAGATTCCCGTCAGGCCGCCCGTCGCCGCGCCATGACGCGCGAAAAGGCAGCCAGAAAACGCGCGACATCCGCCTCTGTCGAGGCCGGACCGAGCGACACGCGAAGCCCGCCGAGCGCCGTGTCGAATCCCATGGCGGTCAGAACGTGGCTCTGCCCGACCTTGCCCGAGGAGCAGGCCGAGCCGGCCGAAAGCGCGATACCCTCGAGATCGAAGGCGATCTGCCCGGTCTCCGATTTCAGGCCGGGCAGGCTGAAGAACGAGGTGTTGGCGATGCGCTCGACGTCCGCACCATGGATGACGACGTCGTTCGCCGCCGCCCGCATGCCGCTCTCCAGTGCGTCGCGCAGCGCGCCGATCCGTGCGTTGCGCCCGGCAAGATCCGCCACCGCCGCGCGGGCGGCTGCGGCAAAGCCGGCAAGCGCCGCCGGGTTCTCCGTGCCGGAGCGATGGCCTTTTTCCTGGCCACCGCCGCGGATCAGCGGTGCGGGCATCAGAACCTCGCCGCGCGAGATCAGCGCGCCGGCGCCCTTCGGGCCGCCCAGCTTGTGCGAGGAGACGATGAGGAAATCGGCGTCGAGTGCCGCAATGTCGATGGACACGCGGCCGGCGGCCTGCACCGCGTCGACGACGAGAAGACCACCGTGACGGTGCACGACCTCGGCGACGCTCTTTACGGGCTGCACGATGCCCGTCTCGTTGTTGGCGAGCATGACCGCCACCATCGGCAGGCCCTTCGCCTTGTCATGGCCCGCAAGAAGCGTTGTCAGGGCCTCGAGATCGACGAGGCCGGCGCGGGTGACGGGGATCGTCGTCACGGCATCGCGCGCAAAACGCCCGCCCTCGCGGATCGCCGGATGCTCGATCTCGGAAACATAGAGACGGCCGATGGCAAGCGGCGTGCGGCCCATGCGGTAGTCGGGCGTCAGGGCGAGGTTCGCCGCCTCGGTGGCGCCGCTCGTGAAGATCACATGGGCCGGCGCCGCATTGAGCAGCGCGGCGACGTCGCGGCGCGCGGCCTCCACCAGCATGCGCAGCGCCCGGCCCTCGCCATGCACGGACGACGGGTTGCCGACGCTGTCGAGCGCAGCAAGAACGGCCTCGCGCGCCGCCGGCAGCAGGGGTGCCGTGGCGTTCCAGTCCAGATAAGTGCGCTCCGTCTTCGTCATTTCTCACCCATGCGCGCACGATACATTCGATACGGCGTGCATTTTCCTTGAATTTTCCGTCGGGCTTGCCTTATGACACCAAGCTCACGGCGTCCCGTGGGCGCCTATACAGTTTCGAATGGTTCTAAACTAGGTTCTAAAAAAGCTGACTGGTTTCGTCAAGACTTCAGTTGACAAGAATCCGTTCCAGAACGCGAACTTGCCGGAGTAAGAATGCCCGAAATCATCTTCAACGGACCCGCCGGTCGCCTTGAGGGCCGTTACCAGCCGTCCAAGCAGAAGAACGCCCCGATCGCCATCGTGCTGCATCCGCACCCGCAGTTCGGCGGCACGATGAACAACCAGATCGTCTACCAGCTGTTCTACATGTTCCAGAAGCGCGGTTTCACGACGCTGCGCTTCAATTTCCGTGGCATCGGCCGCAGCCAGGGCGAATTCGACCACGGCGCAGGCGAATTGTCGGATGCGGCCTCCGCACTCGACTGGGTGCAGAGCCTGCATCCCGATTCGAAGAGCTGCTGGGTCGCCGGCTATTCCTTCGGCGCCTGGATCGGCATGCAGCTGCTGATGCGCCGCCCGGAGATCGAGGGCTTCATGTCCATCGCCCCGCAGCCGAACATCTACGACTTCTCGTTCCTCGCCCCCTGCCCGTCGTCGGGTCTCATCATCAACGGTGATTCCGACAAGGTGGCACCGGAGAAGGACGTCAACGGCCTCGTCGAGAAGCTGAAGACGCAGAAGGGCATCCTGATCACGCACCGCACGGTGCCGGGCGCCAACCACTTCTTCAACGGCCAGACGGAAACGCTGATGGCCGAGTGCGAAGACTACCTCGACCGCCGCCTTGCCGGCGAACTGACCCCGGAGCCGGCCGCCAAGCGCATTCGCTGACCGGCGGAGAGAGACAAAGGAAAAAGCCCGGCGACATCTCGCCGGGCTTTTTCTTTGCCATATGTTCGCCTGATCAATTCGCGCGCTTGACGACCTCGAGCACCACAGCGGGCGGCTCCGCCTGGCGCACGCAGTCACGTCCGGCGTTCTTGGCGGCATAGAGCGCGTCGTCCGCCCGGCGCATAGCAAACCGCAGCGGCTCGCCGCGCGTCACCTCGGCAACGCCGAAGCTGGCGGTGATGCGCACGGCCGGCGGCAGGCCGGGAATGGGCGCGACGGCGCGGGTTGCGCGCAGGGTCTGCGCGAAAAGCAGCGTCGCCTCCTTGCCGGTGTTCGGCAGGAAGAGCGCGAATTCCTCGCCGCCGATGCGCGCGACCAGCGCGCCCACCGGCGCCGCGACACGCAGTGCCTCGCCGAAGGCGCGGATGGCGTTGTCGCCGCCCTGGTGGCCATGGGTGTCGTTGACCGACTTGAAGTGATCGATATCGCACAGGATGAGGCCATGCGGACCCGCGCCCGCAAGCAGCGCATCGATGCGGTTGTCGAAACCACGGCGGTTGAGGAGACCGGAGAGCGGATCGACCTCCGCATTGCCCTTCTCCTCCGCGACGATCTCCAGCACGAGCACACAGAGCAGCATCAGGCCGACGGTGACGATCAGCACTGCGCCCATGCTCTGCGAGACGAGCGCAAACTGGCTGGCGAGATAGTCCTTTGCCGTGTTGCCTGCCCCGGCGAGCACGGCGGCATAGGCCTTTGCCAGGAAATGCACGCTGGTCAGCGCAAGAAGCACGATGAGCGCCCGGTCGACGAAGCTTGCCGGGCGGGCGCGCCAGACCGCGAAGGCGCTCATCCCGAGCGCCACCGCGAAGGGGGTCTGGTAAGGCAACGCATGGGCGAGCGTACCGCGCGGCAGGTCGTAGATGACATAATCGAGCGCGACGAAGGCGACGAAGATGGCGGCAAGGACCCAGCGGTTCGTACGGAGGCCGTAGAGATGGCCGACACCGATGCGCAGCATCAGCATGCCGCCGAGCATGGCGGCAAAGGCAAGGATCGCCCAGAGCCTTGCCGGCGTCGCATAGGCGACGAGGAATTCGAAAAGGGTGGAAAGCGAGGCGACGGCATAGGTGCCGGCAAACCAGCGGGCTGCGACGCGATTGCGGCTCCGGGCGGACACCGCGAGGAAAAACATGCAGAAACACTGCGCGATGAGAAAGTTCACCGCCAGCAGGAAGCCCGCGCCACTCATTGGCCACCTTACGCAAGACAAAAAGGCCGCTCCGTGCAAAAGCGCCCCGGAGCGATCCGAACGAATCCTAGAAGGCGCCCGCGAAGAAAGCGTTAATCGCCGGTTGCGTGTTTCTGGAGTACGCCGCCGGAAACAGGCGTCTTCACGCCCGTCGTGCCTGGGAAGGTGAGCGGCAGGCCACGCAGCGAGCGGACGGCAAGATAGGCCCAGGCCTCCGCCTCCATGCTGTCGCCGTCGAGATCGACCGCCTCGGCCGTCACCACCTCAGCCGCTTCCGTCTCGGCAAGCGCCGCCAGATCCCCCATGATCACCCGGTTGAGCCGGCCGCCGCCACACACGACATAAAGTTTCGGCCTCTCCGGCAGGTGGCGGGCGGAGCGCAGGATGGCGGCGGCGGTGACATGGGCGAGCGTGCGCGCACCGTCCTCAAGACTTGCGTCCGGCCCCTCGGGCGGGCGGAAATCGTTGCGGTCGAGCGAGCGGCGCACCGGATCGGTGAAGAAGGCATGGTTGAGATAACGCTCCGCAAGGCCGGGATCGACGCGGCCCTCAGAGGCGATCATGCCGCCCTGGTCGTAGGGAATGCCGGCATGGGCCTCGACCCACTGGTCGATCAGCGTGTTGCCGGGACCGCTGTCAAAGGCGACGATCGCCCCGCCGGCGCCGATGAAGGTGATGTTGGAGATACCGCCGATATTGACGAAGACGACCGCCTTGCCGGTGGCGCCGGAAAGGCCGGCGGCGAGCGCGGCGTGATAGGCGGGAATGAGCGGCGCCCCCTGCCCGCCATGCACCATATCGTTCGCCCGCATGTCATAGACCACATCGATGCCGGTTTCACGGGCGAGCAGCCCGCCGTCGCCAAGCTGCACCGTCAGGCCGGCATTCGGCCGGTGCAGCACGGTCTGGCCATGGAAGCCGATGACGTCGATGTCGGATGCCGTCAGGCCGTTCCCATCCAGGAAGGCGCGCACGGCCTCGGCGTGGCGCAACGTCAGCTCCCGTTCGATCTCGGCGAGCTCGCCCGGCCGCTGGCTGCGAACGTCGATCGCCTTGGCGGCCTCCAGCGCGCCCTGCAGACGGCGGCGGAAGGCGGCGTCGTAGGGTCGCGCGAGACAGGGGCCGCGCTCGACGACGGCCTCGCCGTCCGTGCGCAGCAGCGCGACATCGATGCCGTCGAGGCTCGTGCCACTCATCAGACCGATCGCCGTTTGCAGTCCCGTCATGCATCCGCTCCAGAATCACTTTTGAAGTGATTATGCGGCGAAACAGTGCTAAACGCCCGGCGGTCCGCCGGAAAATTATCTCCGGCCGCCCCATCCCGCCCAAAGCATTCCGGCAAGAGAGACAGGCCATGTCCGAATTCAAATCCGATTTCCTCCGCACGCTGAAAGAGCGCGGTTTCATCCATCAGATCTCCGATGAAACCGGCCTCGACGATCTTCTCGCCAAGGAAACCGTGACGGCCTATATCGGCTTTGATCCGACCGCGCCGAGCCTGCATGCCGGCGGCCTCATCCAGATCATGCTGCTGCACTGGTTCCAGAAGACCGGCCACCGGCCGATCTCGCTGATGGGCGGCGGCACCGGCATGGTCGGCGACCCGTCCTTCAAGGATGAGGCACGCCAGCTGATGACGCCGGAGACGATCGACGGCAACATCGCCAGCATCAAGAAGGTCTTTTCGAGCTATCTCGCCTATGGCGAAGGCCCGAAGGATGCGCTGATGATCAACAATGCCGACTGGCTGCTCGGCATCAACTACCTCGAGTTCCTGCGCGACGTCGGCCGCCATTTCTCGGTCAACCGCATGCTGTCCTTCGACAGCGTGAAGATGCGGCTTGAGCGCGAGCAGTCGCTGTCCTTCCTCGAATTCAACTACATGATCCTCCAGGCCTACGACTTCGTCGAGCTCAACAAGCGCTACGACGTGCGCCTGCAGATGGGCGGCTCGGACCAGTGGGGCAACATCATCAACGGCATCGACCTCGGCCACCGCATGGGCACGCCGCAGCTCTACGCCATGACCTCGCCGCTTCTGACGACCGCGTCGGGCGCCAAGATGGGCAAATCGCTCTCCGGTGCCGTCTGGCTGAACCCGGACATGCTGTCGGCCTATGATTTCTGGCAGTACTGGCGCAACACAGAGGATGCGGACGTCTCGCGCTTCCTGAAGCTCTACACGACGCTGCCGATGGACGAAATCGCCCGGCTTTCCGCGCTCGGCGGCGCCGAGATCAACGAGGTGAAGAAGATCCTCGCCACCGAGGTGACGGCGATGCTGCACGGCCGCGAGGCGGCCGAACAGGCCGCCGAGACCGCCCGCAAGACGTTCGAGGAAGGCGCGATCGCCGAAAACCTGCCGTCGATCGACGTTTCCACCGGTGAGCTCGAAGCCGGTATCGGCCTCCTCAGCCTCGTCGTCAAGGCCGGCCTTGCCGCCTCGAACGGCGAAGCCCGCCGCCACGTGCAGGGCGGCGCGGTGCGCATCAACGACACCGCGGTTTCCGACGAGCGCCGCGTCATCGGCACCGCGGACGTTTCCGCCGATGGCGTCATCAAGCTGTCGCTGGGCAAGAAGAAGCACATCCTCGTCCGCCCGGCCTGAGAGCGGGCAAACGAAACCGAGATCAAGGCCGCCTCCGGGCGGCCTTTTTCATTGGAATTCGAAAATGTTGCGGAAGACGCCGGGGGCGATGATCGACAGCGGGTTGATCGTCAGCTTCGGCTTGTCGAAGGGGCCGGAGAGCTTGAAGGTGATGCCGATCAGGCCACGATCGTTGCCGTTGCCGAGGATGATGCCGATCAGCGGCAGCTCGGCGAACAGCCGGTTGAGGCCATAGGCCGGCATGAAGGTGCCGGTCATGTCCGTCCGGCCGTTGGCATCGCGCACCGTGCCCTGGAAGGTGGCGCCGACGGTTTCGCCGCGCACCACGCCGTTTTCGAGGCTTAGCGCACCGCCACCGGTGCGCACCTGGGCAAAGCCGCGGGAGAATTTCACGGCGCTGACGTCGATCTCGCGGCGCACCGCATCGTTGAGGCTGCGCCCGCTTTCTCCGGCCGGCGTCGAGACCAGCGAGCGCAGCCGCTCCTCGCCGACAAGCGCGAAGTTTCTGACATCGACGGATCCGCGCCAGATGCTGCCCGCCGTCTCGCGCAGGCGGACATTCAGGAGGCCGCCGCGCATGTGGCCATAGATATCGGCAAAGCGCGCGACGGCACCGGCATCGCCGCTGGTGAGCTGAATGGCATCCGAGGCGCCATTGCTGGCAAGCTGCGCCACGACCGGCGCACCGCTCTTCGTCACCGCCGAAAGATCCACGCCGGAAATGCGGCTGCCTGCCGTGCTGTAGCGGAAGCTGACATTGGAGAGCGTTTCGCCATTGAAGCCGACAGCCCGCGCGAGATCGGCCCGGATGGTAACGCTCTGTTTTTCGCCGCCACCGCCGGTCGGGTTCTTGAGACGCGCCAGCACGGCGCGCACATCGGCCGCCTCGCCGTCTGCCACGATCGTATAGCCGGACTTTCCGCGCTCCACCTTCACGCGAAAGCGGTCGTCCGCCGAAAGCCGGACGGTGGAGAAGTTTGCCGCATCGAGCCGCGCACCCCGGAAGGTGAGATTGCCCGCCACGCTGAAACCGTCGCCGGCAAAGCGGAAATCGGAGACGCGGGTGACGCCCTCCTTCTTGTCGGCCGTCAACGTGATCTTGCCGCCGATGCCCGCGCCCTTGGTCCAGCCGATCCATGGAATGGAGACCGCGGCCGCACCGACATCCGCCTCCGCCGCCATAGGACCGTCACCATCCTGTTCCAGCCGCACCCCGACCGGGCCTTCCACCACGTCGTCGAGGCCCGGCAGCAGCTTGCGACGGTCCCTGTTGTCGAGCGTGCCCGACAGCACCGTCTTGCGCTTGAAGCTCGCCGCCTTGCCCACGGGCTCGACCAGTTCGATGTCGAGCGTCACGCCGTCGATATCCCCCTTGGCCTTGAGGTCGGCCTTCTGCGGATCGATGGCGAGGAGGCCGCGCAGGCCGGTGACAGCGCGCCCTGCAATCGGCTTGGCCACGTCGACATTGTCGAGCGTCAGGGCGGCCGTCCACTGCGGCGGCGGCGGATTGTGGGCGGAGATGACGCCGAAATGCGCCTTCACCTTCGCCTTCACCTGGCCGCTGAAATCGTCGGGCGCAAAGCCCGTCGCCGGCAGGGCGCGGATTGGCCGGTAGGTCACAAGTTCGGCAATCGCGTCGGCATTGCCGGCGACATCGATGTCCATGTCCGCCATCAGCGGCTTGGTATAATTGTCCGGCAGCACGAAGGTGCCGCCGGTCAGCGCGACGGAACGGCCGGACGGGAAGTAGGCTGTACCGCCGTTGATTGTGATCTCCGTGCGCGGGCCACGGAGGCGGAATTTTCCCGACGTGTCGCGCAGCGGCGGGATTTCGCCGGCGACATTCATGCGCGCACCCTCGATGTCGAAGTCGATCTTCAGCTCCTCGGGGCCGAGATGCATCGGCACGCCCGGCAGACGCTCGCGGCCTTCGGCAAGATAGAATTCGATCCGGCCGTTGGTGACCGTGCCGCCGAAAATGTTCTTGATCACCCAGCTGCGCGCCGTCTTGGCCATCCAGAACGGCCAGAACTGCTTGACGGCCGCCGATTCCAGCTCGCTGGCGATCATGACGAAGCTGACCTCCGGCTCCCGGTCGCCGAACCGCATGGCGAGCGAGCCGGCAACATTGCCTTTCTCGCTGGAGACGGCCATTTCCTCGAACAGCAGGTTCTTCGTCTTCGGGAGATAGTAGCCGTTGACCTTGGCATCGAAATGGATCGGCGCCTCGCTGGAATCGACGGGACGGCTTACCGCATTGCTGAAGACGAGGTCGATGGCAAAGCCCTTGTCCGGCCGGTCGGAGACCCGATCAAGGTCGATCAGTCCGCCGGTGAACGGAAACCGCGACTGGCCGACGCCGGCATCCTGCGAGGCGAGCTCGATCGACCCCTTGTCGAAATTGTAGCCGACCTTGAGCGTGGACGGGCGCAGCTCCGCGGCAACGCCATCGCCGTAGACCGAGCCTGCGGCAAGCGCGACGTCGAGGCCGAGCACCGGCTTCGTATTGTCGGTCTCACGCACCGCATGGACCGAGACGTCCGCCGACGTGTCGACCCCAGCATGCACATTGCCGTTGACGTCGTTGCCGAGCAGGAATTTTCCGAGCGCCACGTTGCGGATCGAGCCGTCCAGCGTGCGCACCGATCCCGCGCCGCCCGAGGCGGTCAGGTCGATCTCCCCCTCGGCCCCGTCCATCGTGAAATGCCCGTCGATCGACATGGTGCCGTCGTCATCGCGGGTGAACTGCAGGCTGGCGATGGCCAGCGTCACCGGCTTGCCGCCCGGCCCCTGGAAGGTCGCGCCGAGGTCGGAAATCTTGACGGTCTCCATGCCGTTCGTGTCGATGAGGCGGCTGACGCCGTCGAGGCGTTCGAAGGTCGTTTCGAGATAGTCCGGCACGTCGGAAATGCGCAGCGCCGCCAGGTCGAGCGGCTTGCTCTTGGGCAGAAGCGCGGCATTGAACATCGCCCCGTCCACGTCGAGCCGCGAGACGGCGATACGGCCTGAGGCAAGCCCGAGCGGATCGAGCACGATGCCGATCGATTCGGTCGTCGCCAGTTCCTTGCCGGATTCGATCTCGACGATGCGGACATTCTCCGCCTTCAGCGCAAAGCCGCTGAACCCGGCAAGCCGCAGCACGGTGTGGTCGACAGAGACACGGTACCGCGCGCCGAGCGCCTGGTTGAGCGCGGCGACGGCGCGTGCATTCAGCGTGTTGTCGAAAAGACCGGTCTCCACCAGGCCGATGATGACGGCGCCGAGAAACAGGACGAGCGCGATCGTTGCGGCAACGATACGGCAGGCGATACCGGTGCGGCTCGCCTCGACCGCGTGCAGGACGATGGGCTCGTGCGCCTGCGCGGACGGCAGTTCGTGCAGCGGAACGATGTCCTTCCTGCGGAACACGACCTTCTCGTCGCGGAGTTCTGCCATCGCGCGCTGGTTTCCTTTGCCCTTTGCGCAGCGTTATCCCATGGAATCGCTGCCTGCCGTCCGCTCGCCGCTGGACGATTCTGCCTGCCACTATATATGCGGGAGGCCGGCTCCCTGACTCAAAAAGCCGGCCAAAGAAAGGAAATCCCATGGCAGAACTGGCCCCGGGCGCCGTTGCCCCGGACTTCACCCTTCCGCGCGATGGCGGTGGAAGCATTTCCCTCTCAGCGATGCGCGGCCGGCCCGTCGTCCTGTTCTTCTACCCGAAGGATGACACGGAAGCCTGCACGACGGAAGCGAAGGATTTTACCGCCGCAAGGGCGGATTTCGAGGCGGCCGGCGTCGCCCTCGTCGGCCTTTCGCCCGATCCCGTGAAGAAGCACGACAAGTTCGTCAAGAAGCATGAACTCGGCGTTCCGCTCGCCTCGGACGAGAGCCTCCAGACGCTGGAAGCCTATGGGGTCTGGAAGGAAAAGAGCATGTATGGACGCACCTATATGGGCGTGGAGCGCACGACCATACTCGTTGACGCCGAAGGCGTGATCGCCGAGATCTGGCACAAGGTGAAGGTCAAGGGCCATGTCGAGGCCGTACTGGAAGCCGCTAAAAAGCTTTAGATTTTCAAGGCAACAGTTTGAAATGACCGAACTTCCCCATATTGAAAGCCTTCGGGGCGGCACCACGGCGGCCATCGCGGCCGCCGACCTCGACCTGAAGACGGCGCTGGCGCAGGAGACGGCGCGCCGCTGGTTCGCCCGCACGCTTTCGATGCGCTCGCCGCTTGACCCGGCCCTGCCGGTGCGGCCGGGCCGACCGGAAAAGCCGGAACTCATTCCACCGAAACACATGGAAAAGCGTTCGTTGCACACGTTGAAGGGCCGCATCGCGCTTCTCCATGCCCTCGCCCATATCGAGCTCAACGCCATCGACCTCGCGCTCGACATCGTTGCGCGCTTCACCACGGAGCGCGTGCCGCATTCCTTCTTCGACGGCTGGATGCAGGTGGCCTTCGAGGAGGCCAAGCACTTCCGCCTCATCCGTGACCGCCTGCGTGATCTCGGCGCCGACTATGGCGACCTGCCGGCCCATGACGGCCTCTGGCAGGCCGCACACGACACGCGCAACGACTTGACCGCGCGCCTTGCCGTCGTGCCGCTTATCCTGGAAGCGCGCGGGCTCGATGTGACCCCGACGCTGCAGGCCAAGATGCGCGAGACCGGCGACGATGCCAGCGCCGATATCCTCGACATCATCTACAATGACGAGAAAGGCCACGTCGCGGTGGGCGCCAAATGGTTCCGCTTTCTCTGCGCCCGCGAGAAGAAGGATCCGTCGGCCACCTTCAAGGAACTGGTGCGGACGAATTTTCGCGGGCCGCTGAAGCCACCGTTCAACGATGTGGCCCGCGCCGAGGCAGGGCTGACACCCTCCTTCTATCGCGCGCTCGTTTCCGTCAGTCAAAGCTGATATTCCGGGGGCACGCCACCTCCGGGAAAGCCTTTGTTAACCCTAACAATGTGTAATTCCCCGCACGAGACCTTAAAGAATCGGTCGGGGAGAAAATGGTGGCGGAGCGTCCTGAAAACCGCATCTTCGGAAAACGCGCGCAGCAGCATGTCGTGATCCTTGCGAGCGGCGACCGGATCCGCCACATGACCATCCGCCCCTGGATGGCCGCTGTCACCTTCTGCTTTGCCGGCATGTTCACCGTCGGCTATCTCGCCGCCACGTCCTATCTCGTGCTGCGCGACGACCTGATCGGCGCCACCATGGCGCGCCAGGCCCGCATGCAGCACGACTACGAGGACCGCATCTCTGCGCTGCGCGCCCAGGTCGATCGCGTCACCAGCCGCCAGCTGCTCGATCAGCAGGTCGTCGAGGAAAAGGTCGAGAAGCTGATGCAGCAGCAGCTCGCTCTCTCCACGCGTCACGGCAAGCTCGACGCACTCCTGAACCGCACAGACAATGCCGGTACGGCGGCAACCGACACCGCCCCCCTCACCGGCGAGACGCCGGTCGTGGACGGGCGGCGGGCCGATGCGGCAGGCGCCATCAACGCCATCATGGGCATGACCGGCGCATCGCAGAAGACGACGCAGCTCGCCTATGCGGCGACCGGCGAATCAGTGGCCGACCGTGCCGACCGGCTCTTCTCGAAGGTCACGCTTTCGCTGAAGGACCTCGAACATGACCAGATCAGCCGCATCCAGTCTTTGACGACAGGCGCCTCGCAGACTGCGGATGCCATCCAGACCATCGTGCGCCGCACCGGCCTGGATGTCACCGAGGAGGCAGCCGGGGGCGATTCGGAAACGGCGATCGGCGGCCCGTTCGTCGAGCCGGTGGACGTCACCGATCCGTTCGAGGCCTCGATCAACGATCTCGACACGGCGCTGGATCGCCTCGATACCGCGCGCCGTAGCGTGCGGAAATTGCCTTTCGGCAACCCCTCGCCCGCCAGCAGCATCACAAGCCGTTTCGGCAACCGCACCGACCCGTTCCTCGGCCGTCTCGCGCTGCATGCCGGCATCGATTTTCGCGCCGGCACGGGCACGGAAATCGGCGCAACCGGCGCGGGCACGGTCGTTGTCGCCGGGCGCAACGGTGGTTATGGCAACATGGTTGAAATCGATCACGGCAACGGCCTGAAGACGCGCTACGCCCACCTGTCCCGCGTTCTTGTCAAGATCGGCGACCACGTTGAAGCCTCCGCGCCCATCGGGCTTTCCGGCTCGACTGGCCGCTCCACCGGCCCGCATCTGCACTACGAGGTGCGCCGCGACGGCAAGGCGCTCGACCCGATGCGTTTCCTCACTGCCGGCATGAAGCTGACGACTTATATGGATTGACGTTACGCGAGACGAAGCGGCTCCGCATGGCAAAAATATCGGCCATGGGCTTCAAATCGCTCGCCGATTTACCAAATTCGCTGAATTCCTTGACTTTCCGGCACTTTCGGCATATCTGCGCTGCATCCTCGCGGCGATAGGGCCGCTGAACCCATTGCGTTCGCAAGAACCGGAACGGAAACTGTTTTCCCTTTGACCACTTTTGCTGATCTTGGCCTGAGCCCGAAAGTCCTGTCCGCCGTCACCGATGCCGGGTACACGATCCCGACCCCGATCCAGGCTGGCGCCATTCCGCCGGCCCTCGCGCGGCGCGACATTCTCGGCATTGCCCAGACGGGCACCGGCAAGACCGCCTCCTTCGTTCTGCCGATGCTGACGCTCCTGGAAAAAGGCCGCGCCCGCGCCCGCATGCCGCGCACGCTCATCCTGGAGCCGACACGCGAGCTTGCCGCCCAGGTTGCAGAGAACTTCGAGAAATACGGCAAGAACCACAAGCTGAATGTCGCTCTCCTCATCGGCGGTGTTTCCTTCGACGAGCAGGATCGCAAGCTGGAGCGTGGCGCCGACGTGCTGATCTGCACCCCCGGCCGCCTGCTCGACCATTGCGAGCGCGGCAAGCTGCTGATGACCGGCGTCGAGATCCTCGTCATCGACGAAGCCGACCGCATGCTCGACATGGGCTTCATCCCCGACATCGAGCGCATCGCCAAGCTGATCCCCTTCACCCGCCAGACGCTGTTCTTCTCGGCCACCATGCCGCCGGAAATCCAGAAATTGGCCGACCGCTTCCTGCAGAACCCGGAGCGTGTCGAGGTGGCCCCACCGTCTTCCACGGCCAAGACCGTGACGCAGCGGCTCGTTGCCACCCACAGCAAGGACTATGAGAAGCGCGCGACGTTGCGCGATCTCATCCGCGCCCAGCAGGATCTCAAGAACGCGATCATCTTCTGCAACCGCAAGGTCGATGTGGCGGATCTCTTCCGTTCGCTCGATCGCCACGGCTTCTCCGTCGGCGCGCTGCATGGCGATATGGACCAGCGTTCGCGCATGACCATGCTTGCGAATTTCAAGGACGGCAACATCAAGCTGCTCGTCGCCTCCGATGTCGCCGCGCGCGGCCTCGATATTCCGGACGTGAGCCACGTCTTCAACTTCGACGTTCCGATCCATGCCGAGGACTATGTCCATCGCATCGGCCGCACCGGCCGTGCCGGCCGCTCGGGCGCCGCCTTCACTTTGGTCTCAAGGCGCGACACCAAGTTCGTCGACGCCATCGAAAAGCTGATCGACCAGAAGGTCGAGTGGCTGAGCGGCAATCTGGAAGAGCTGCCGCAACAGGTCGAAAGCGAGGAACGTCCTCGCAACGGCCGTGAACGCGGCGGTCGTGATCGCGACCGCTCCCGTGGCCGCAAGGGGGAAACCCGTTCGGCCGAGCCCCGTATCGAGACCAGCGAGACTGAAGAGAAGGTGGAAGCCGTGAAAGCTGAACGCAAGGCGGAAGGGCGGCCGCAGAATCCCGCTCGCAATCCGCGTGCCGCAAACCATAGTGCGCCGCGTCCGGCCAATGACGACAGCCGCGATCGCCGCAACCGCTACCGTCGCGACGAGGATGATGGCCCGACGCCGCTCGGCTTCGGCGACGAGGTTCCGGCCTTCATGCTGATCGCCGGCAAGGCCTGATCTTCCAGAATGTCCATTCCAGGCATCGATGTGCCAGGCCTCGGTTGCGGCCTGGCCATTTTGCGTGAGGGCAAGCTCCTGCTCTACCGGCGCCTGCGTGCGCCGGAAGCCGGCGCGTGGAACATCGTCGGCGGCAAGGTCGATCACATGGAACGCGCGCTCGATTCCGCCCGCCGCGAGGCGGAGGAGGAATCGGGGCTGACGATCGGCGCCGTCGATTTTCTCTGTGTTTCCGAACAGATCATCGTCGAGGAACGCCAGCACTGGCTGTCGCTTATCTATGTGACCGAGGACTTTTCCGGCGAGCCGCGCGTCATGGAGCCGGAAAAGCTGCCGGAATTCGGCTGGTTCGCTCTCGACGCCCTGCCCGAGCCGCTGTCGCGCTTCGCCAGAGATGCGGTGGCCGCGCTCCGCCGCTAACGGGTTTTGCCTGCCGGAGACCGGCCCGGATCAGAACCGGGCCGTCGCGCCGATGATGAAGGTGCGGCCGCGGCCGTTCTTGACGCCGCCATAATTGTCCATCAGGCCGGAATTCGCCTTCATATAGGTCGTGTCGAAGACGTTCTCGACATTGAAGAAGACTTTTGCATTCTCGTTGATCTGCCAGGAAGCGTGCGCGTCGAACAGCGTATAGGCGTCGACGTCGAAAGCCCTGTCCTGATTGATATAGGCCTGGCTGCTCTTGCCGACATAGCGCATCCGGCCGCCGACCGTGAGCGTTTCCTCCAGGAAGCGCATGCCGGCATCGATCGTCAGGAAATCGTCCGGCAGTTGTCCCGTATCGCTGCCGACGCCGGCGGCGGAGCCTTCCGGCTGGTTGGTGTCAGCAAGCGTCAACGAGAAACCGGCATAGTAGCGGCCGGTATCGTAGCCGCCCTCCACTTCCAGCCCTTTCATCACGGTCGTGCCATCCACATTGACCCAGCGCGCCGCGCCATCCGTATCGATGGCATAGGTGATGTAGTCGCGGACGCGGTTGTGGAAATAGCCGACCTTCAGCCAGGCGGAATCGCCGGGTGTCAGAAGGTCATCCGTCGTCATGTTGACGCCGAGCTCCCAGCCTCTGCTCTTTTCGGGCAGGAGGTTCGGGTTGTTGTTGACCGGGTCGGAAGAGCCGTCGAAGCTGTGGCCACCGGGATAGAACATCTCGGCCGCCGTCGGCGGGCGGGCGGTGTGGGCATAGGTCACATAGGGCTGCAGCCATTCGAGCGGACGGGCCGAAAGGGTGATCTTCGGGTTGAGGTCGCCGCCATCGCGCGACAGCGTGTCCATCGGGCACGGATCGCCGCCGGCAGCGCAGCCGTTCGTGCCCGGCGCGTCGTAGCCGCTGATGCCTTCAAGAGACCAGTAATCGTAGCGCAAGCCTCCGGTCAGGTCGAAGATACCGTGGGAGATCGTCGCCTCGCTGAAAACGCCCGCCTTCACCAGCGTTCCGTCCGGATTGGCGCCGCGCTTGGCGTTGCCCTCGTAGCGGTCGCGGCTGTAGGCGCCGCCATAGGTGAGCTTCAGCTCCGTTTCCTCGCCAAGGTCGAAGCGCATGCGGTTGGAGATGTCGAAGCCGGTCGTCGTGTTGGTGCCCTTGCGGCCGTCGAAGGTGCTGACATTGCCGTTGGTGCCGTCGAATTCGAGATCGGTGATGTTGAGATAGGCGTTGATCGAGAGGTCGATCAGGTCGCTGCCGGGCTGGTAGCGGTATTTCGCCGTATAGGTCTGGTTCTCGACAATCCAGTTGTAGCCGGAGCTGCCCGGCAGGAACTCGTTGCCGTACCAGACGCCGCCGAGCGACAGCGTGTGATCGGAATTCGGCGACAGGTTGACCTTGAAGAGGCCCGACTTCGGATGCTGGTCGCCGGCATTCGGGTAGAGGATGCCCGAGCCGTTCTCGTAAAGGCTCTTCTTCGTGTCGCTGAGCGCACCGACGATACCGATTTCGCCCTCGCCCATCCCGGTGCGTACGGCACCGCTGACAAGGCGCGAATAATCGAAGCCGTTGGTGCCGGCGCGCACCGAAGTCATCACACCATAGTCCTTGCCGGGCAGCAGCACGTCGTCGACGTCGAGCGTGCGGAAATTGGCGGCGCCCGCCAGCGTACCCATGCCCTCGGCGCCCGAGACCGCGCCGCGCGTCACGTCGACGCCGACCAGCATGTTCTGTTCGACATAGAGCAGGCTATCGAAGGTACCGCCGTGACCGGAGAGGTTGCTGAAGGTCTGCGGCACGCCGTCGATCATGCTGTTGACACGGCCCATGCCCTGCATGCCGCGGATGTTGACGGTGATGCCCGGCTGGTCCGCCGGTTCGCGCGTGAACGTTCCCGGTGCCGAGCGCAGGACCTGCATCACGTCGCCGGCATAACGATCCTGGATCTTCTCGCGGTCGGCGGTCGAGACACCGGCCGGAACATCGACGATGCCGTCGCCGTCATTGTCGCCTTCCACATTGATCTGCTCGAGGTCCGTCGCGGTCGCGTCCTGCGCGGCTGCGGGATTGGCGGCTGCCAGCAGCGCAAGCGCCATGGCCGTGCCCGCAAGAAGCGCCGACGCGTGGAAACGAACCTTTTTCATGGAGACCTCACCGCACACTGCCCGCGCAATTTTGACGCGCGGACAGACCGGTAATGGACAACATGACAATATAAGTCAAGTTTGAATGCCGCGTTTCCCGGCCTGCCGTTATTTCGCGCGCAGTGCCGCCTCATAGGCCCGGCGAACCCAGAGCGCCATGAGGTCGGGATCGTCGAAGGCCTCGTCGGGAACGGACCAGTAAGGCATCTTTACCGGCTTGCCGCTCTTGCCGTCGTAGAACCATTGGCGGCAGCCGGCCGCCGCGAAATCCGGCGCACTGATTTCGTCGGCCTTGAGCAGGATCTCGTCGTAGACCTCCAGCGCCAGGATGCGGCCCTGGTGGTAGATGCCCTTGCCACCGAACATGCGCTTGATCGTCACCGGTCCCAGCGCCTGGAACATTTCCTCGATTGCGTCCCGATCCATGCCCTACCCCTTCAGGACCCCGCCGGCGGCCAGCACCGCCTCCGGCGTGTCGACATCGATATGTGCCGCCGCGCCGATTTCCACATCGATGACATCGAGCCCGGCGCTCTCGACGATATGGCGCGCGCCGACATCGCCTTCAAGCTGCAGCATTGCGGCAAAGGTGGTACGCGGCAGCACAACGGGATTGCCGCGCTTTCCGCCGGAGACCGCCCGCACGACGGCATGGCCGCCGGCCGCGGCAAAGGCGTCGAGCAGCCGTCGCACGTCCTCACCGGTGACATGCGGCATGTCCGCCAGCATGACGGCGACGCCGTCGCAGCCCGGGCCGAGGGCGGCGACACCCGCGCGAAGCGATGTCGACATGCCCTGCGCGTGGTCGGGATTGCGCACGAGATCGACCTTAAGGCCGGATAGCTCCGCCTCCACCTCCTCCGCCCGGTGCCCCGTCACCACCAGCACGCGCGCCGGCCGCGCGGCCAGCGCCGCCTCCGTCGAGCGGCGGACGAGCGCCTTGCCGTCGAAGGCGGCGAGCAGCTTGTGGCTACCGTTCATGCGGCTGGCGCGGCCGGCGGCGAGCACCAGTGCTGCAACGCAGAGCGGCCGCTCCGCTGTGCGGACATCGCGCGGCTGCGGCCGGCTCGGAATTTCGGCGAGCAGGCCGCCGACGCCCATGCCGGTGATCTCCATGGGACCGGGCGTCTCGCCAGCGAGGATGCGGGCGAGGATCCAGTCGAAACCGTTTTCCTTGGGGCTGCGCGCGCAGCCGGGTGCGCCGATGACCGGCACCGCGCCCAAGCGGCCGAGGACCAGAAGGTTGCCGGGATCGACCGGCATGCCGACATGCTCGACCACGCCGCCGGCAGCCCGAATGGCCGCGGGGATGACGTCATTGCCGTCGGTGACGGCAGAAGCGCCGAAGACCAGCACGAGGTCGTTGTCTGCCGCAGCCATGCGGATCGCCTCGGCGACGCCGGCCGCCTTGTGCGGCACCCGCGCCTCGCCGGTCAGGCGGCTGCCGGAGGGATGGAGGCGCTGTTCGAGCAGCCGGCGCGTCTTGTCCATCACGGAGGGCTTCAGCGTCGGCAATTCCGTCGCGACCAGGGCGACGCGGCGGGGTGCGAACGGCTTGACCTCCAGCGCCCGGCTGGAGGCCATCACCGCCGCCGCCTTTCGCGCAAGGTCGCCGGCCACCGCCAGCGGAATGATCTTGATCGTCGCCACCATGTCGCCGGCCGCCACGCTGGCATGGTCCGGCAGCGTGGCGATGGTGATGGCCGGATCGACCCGGTTGAACCGGTCAATGGCAGCCCGGTCGGCGACAAAGAGCCCGTTGGCCGTGGCATGGAGGTTGATGCGCCCGGTTGTGGGCGGGCTGAAAGTCAGGTGATCCGGCGAGATCGCCCCGGCGACCAGCGCGGCCGCCGCGTCCTCGTCGAGGTCGCCGGCTTCGAGGCGCACGGCGATGACGGTCGCGACGCCA
The DNA here is from genome assembly GCF_029623935.1 of Shinella sp. 838. Taxonomy (NCBI): domain Bacteria; kingdom Pseudomonadati; phylum Pseudomonadota; class Alphaproteobacteria; order Hyphomicrobiales; family Rhizobiaceae; genus Shinella; species Shinella sp. 838. The sequence goes on along the minus strand of NZ_JARSBQ010000011.1, from coordinate 170,088 downwards.
GCGGCCAGCAGCCCGTCGCAGTCCGCCTGCGTCATCCCATGCCCCTTGTGCAGCGACAGGCCCTCGACGCGCACGCCATGCGCCAGCCGCGCACCCACGGCCTCGGAAACCGGAACCTCCCCGAAGATCATGGGCGAGCCTCGGCGAGCGGCCGGCGGCGCAGGTGTGCCACGATGTCGGCCAGGATGGCGACGGCGATCTCCGCCGGGCTGGCGGCGCCGATGTCGAGGCCGATAGGCGCCGAGATGCGGGCGATCTCCGCCTCGCCATGCCCCAGCGCCGTCAGGCGCTCCACGCGCTTGGCATGGGTCTTCCGGCTGCCGAGCGCGCCGACATAGAAACAGCCGGTGGACAGCGCCTGCGACAGCGGGAAGTCATCGATCTTCGGATCGTGCGTGACGGCGACAAGGGCAGTGTAGGCATCCAGCGGACGGGCCGCCAAAACATCCTCGGGCCAATCGGCGACAAGGTCGATGCCGGCAAAACGCGCCTCCGTCGCAAACGCGGTGCGCGGGTCGATGATGGTGATGTCGAAACCGGCGACACCGGCCATCTGCGCCAGCGCCTGGCTGATATGGACCGCGCCGATGGCGACGATGCGGGCGGGCGGCAGATGGACGTTGAGAAAGAATTTTCGGTCCTCGACCTCCGCCAAAACGGACCGGCCGGAACGGAAAGCACCCGTGACCGCCTCGCCGAGCGGACCGGCGACCGGATCGCCCTCGCGAATCACCCGGTCGCGGCCGTCGCCGAGATCGGTGAGGTGGATGACGGCGCGACGGGCGGCACGTTCCGTGTTCAGCTTGCGCAGGAGATAGGGGTCCATCAGCCGACGCGCTCCACATAGACCCGGATACGCCCGCCGCAGGACAGGCCGACGCGCCAGGCGGTCTCGTCGGCGACGCCGAATTCCAGAAGACGCGGCTCGCCATCGGCGATCACCTCCATCGCCTCGCCGATGACAGCGCCCTCGACACAGCCGCCGGAGACCGAGCCGTGAAAATTGCCCTCGCCGTCGATCACCAGATGGCTGCCGACCGGGCGCGGCGCCGAACCCCAGGTCTCGATGACGGTGGCGAGGGCCACCATGCGCCCGTCGTCCATCCAGCGTTCCGCGATGGCCAGTGGATCGAGCACGTCGTTGGTCTCCATTTTCCCCTCCTCATGCCGCCGGCAGGAAACGCCGCGGATCGCCGGTGCCGCGCGGCGCCTCGCCGGAAAGCGCCGCCACCAGGTCGGCCATGGCCTCCAGATTGTGCACCGGCCGCAATTCGTCGACATGCGGCAGCATCGCCCGCACCCCGCGCGCCCGCGCCTCGAACCCTTCGAAGCGCAGGAGCGGATTGAGCCAGACGAGCCGCCGGCAGGAGCGGTGCAGCCGGTCCATCTCCCTTTCCAGGAGGTCGATGCCCTCACGCTCCAGCCCGTCGGTGATAAGCAACACGACCGCGCCCTGCCCCAGCACGCGGCGCGACCAGAGCCGGTTGAATTCCTTCAGCGTCTCGCCGATGCGCGTGCCGCCGGACCAGTCGCTGACCGACTGGCTGCACGCCTCCACCGCGACATCGGGATCGCGGTGCCGCATCTGGCGCGTGACATTGCTGAGCCGCGTGCCGAACAGGAAGGCATGCAAGCGGTGGCGGTGCTCGCTCAGCGCATGAAGGAAATGCAGGAAGATGCGTGTGTACTGGCTCATTGAGCCGGAAATGTCGGCCAGCACCACGAGCGGCGGATGCACCGTCTTCGGCTTCCGGTGGCGCGGCAGGATCAGCGCGCCGCCGGTGCGCATGGCGTGGCGCATCGTGGCGCGCGCATCGATCGCCACCGGCCGGGTAGACCGGCGGAAACGGCGCGTGCGCACCTCGTCGAGAGGCAGCACGAGGTTCGCGATGGCACGCTTGGCGGCGGCAAGCTCCACCGCGGACATCTGCGCGAAATCCGTCTTGCGCAGCACCTCGCTGCCGGAGGCCGTGAACCGGGCGTCGATCTCGATATCCGGTTCGTCGCGCAGGCGCCGCTCGTCCTGCCGGCCACCGAACAGCGCATCGGAGACGCGCGTCTCGCCCGCCTTGCGTTTTTCGCGCTCTTCATCGCGCCGCACCACCGGCGACATCAGCGCGATCATCTTGCCGACGAGATCGCGCGAGCGCCAGAAAAGCCGGAACGCCTCGTCGAACACCGCGTCGTCCTCATGCCGCTTGACCAGCGTCGCGTGCAGCGCCGTATAGAATTCCTCGCGCTCGCCGATGCCGATCGCCTGCACCGCCTCGATGGCATCCGTCACCGCCGCCGGCCCGATGCGCAGGCCCGCCTTGCGCAGAACACGGGCGAAGAACACGATATTGTCGGCAAGCCGCCCATCGAAGGCGTTGCCCGGCAGGCTGTTGTCCGCCGCCACCATCGCTCAGTTCGCCGCCGCCAGATCGGCCTTCACGCCGTCCAGCAGCCTGCGCCCCTCCGCACCCTCGATGCGGGCGATATCGTCCTGGTATTTGAGCAGGGTCCCGAGCGTGTCGGACACGGTTTCCGGGTCGAGCGCGACACGGTCGAGCTCGGTAAGCGCCGTCGCCCAGTCGATCGTTTCGGCGACGCCCGGATTCTTGAAGAGATCGAGCCCGCGCAGCTTCTGCACATAGGCGACGACCTCCCGCGAAAGCGCCGCGTTGCAGCCCGGCACCTTGCGACGGATGATCTCCAGCTCCTGCACGGCGGCGGGATAGTCGACCCAGTGGTAGAGACAGCGGCGCTTCAGCGCGTCGTGCACCTCGCGGGTGCGGTTCGTCGTTATGATGACGATGGGCGGCTCTGCGGCACGGATGGTGCCGAGCTCGGGCACCGTCACCTGAAAATCGGAAAGCACTTCAAGGAGGAAGGCCTCGAAGGCCTCGTCTGTGCGGTCCAGCTCATCGATCAGGAAGACCGGCGCCCGGCCATCCGGCGCGGACAGCGCCTGCAGGACGGGCCGGCGGATGAGATAGCGCCCGGAGAAGATATCGGCCTCGATGCGGCCGCGATCCGTGGTGCCGGCGGCTTCGGCAAGGCGGATCTCCAGCATCTGCGCCGGATAGTTCCACTCGTAGACCGCCGAGGAAATGTCGAGGCCCTCGTAGCATTGCAGGCGGATCAGCGGGCGGTCGAGCGCGGCCGCGAGCACCTTGGCGATCTCGGTCTTGCCGACGCCGGCCTCGCCCTCCAGGAAGAGCGGGCGCTTCATGCGCAGCGCGAGAAACAGCACGGTTGCCAGCGACCGGCCGGCGAGATAGTTGCCCGCCGCCAGCATGTCCAGGGTTTCGTCGATGGATTGCGGTATGTTTCCGCGCTGATAGGCCACGCCATTCCTCCGTCTGGAAGAACGAACTTATAGCGTGTGGTAGCCCCGGTCCATATAGAGAAGGGCCTGTCCGGGCTCCCCGAAGGAGACGCCCATCACCTCGCCGATCAGCACCATATGCGTCGCCATGACCTTGAGCTCGACGAGCCGGCAATCGAAGGCGGCCAGCGCATCCTTCAGAACCGGCGCACCGGTCACCAGGTCCTGCCAGTTGCCCATGGCAAAGCGCTGCTCGGATGTCAGCGACGGATCCCGACCGGAAAAAGCGTTGGCAAGATCGACCTGACCGGCCGAGAGCGTGTTGAGCGCAAAATTGCCGCTCTTCGAAAAGATCGCGTTCTTCGGATTGGACGCGTTGACGCAGGCGAGCACCATGGCCGGACTGTCCGACACCGAGCAGGCGGCGGTGATCGTCACCCCGCGCTTTTCGCCCGCATGTGCCGTCGTCACGATCTGCACATGGCCGGCATAGCGGCTCATCGCATCACGGTAGAGCGACGGGTCCAGCATCAATCTGTCCAACACGGCATTCTCCTTCACCACAGGTGATACATGGCGAAAGTGAAGAAAAATGTAAGCCCCGTTCTCGAATTTTCCTGTCCCGTCAGAGACAAGGCCGCTCCCTGCATCGATATTTCTCTTTGACGCTGCCGGCCCGTTCCTTACAAAGAGCATCATCGTGATCGATGGATTGAGAATGAGAGCCGCTTTCCTTGCCTGCCTGCTCGGCGCCTCGGTGCTTGCCGCCTCTCCCGCGGCAGCGGCAGGCCTCACCTTTGCCGTGGTCGCGCCGACGGAAGGACCGCTCGCCATTCTCGGCCAGCAGGTGCGCGACGGCGCCCGCTTCGCCGCACAGGCGAACGGCGACACGGTGGTGGATATTCCCGAGGCCTGCGACGAGAGCGACGGCGCGGCGATCGGCAAGGCGATCCTTGCGGCAGACGCTGTCGCCGCTGTCGGCTTTCTTTGCACGGAGGGGCTTGCAGCCGCCCTGCCCGCCCTTGCCGAGGCGAAGGTGCCGGCAATCACGCTTTCCGTGCGCTCGGGCATCCTCATGGAGGATGCGCTGAAGAAGAAATGGCCGCTCTTCCGCCTCGCCCCGGGGCCGAAGGCGGAGGCCGACAAGGCGGTGGAGGTCATCGTCAGGGATTGGAAGGCCGAGCCGTTCGCGCTGATCGACGACGGCACGATCCATGCCCGCGAACTGGTCGAGACGATCCGGCTGCGGCTGGAGGAGGTCGGCATGAAGGCCGCCTTCGTCGATACCTACCGCCCGGCACAGGAACAGCAGCTCACCCTCGTTCGTCGCCTCGCCCAGACGGGGGTCACCCGCGTCTTCGTCGGCGGCGACCGGACGGATATCGCGGTGATCGCGCGTGATGCCAAGGCGGAAAAGGTGGCGCTGACACTTATCGGCGGCGAAGCCCTTCTGGGCGCCGATCCGCTCGTGCCGATGACCGATGGCGTCGAGGCGATCGCGCTGCCGGATTACCAAGCCTTGCCGGAAGGCGAAACCATCGCGGCGGCGATGAAGGAAAAGAACATTTTTGCAGAAGGCTACGTGCTGCCGGCCCATGCCGCCGTCACCGTCCTTGCGATGGCAGCGAGCCGGGGGGGCGATCTGGCAACGGCGCTTTCCGGCGAGCCTTTCCCCACGGCGCTCGGCACGGTCGCCTTCGGCGCCGACCATGAACTGCGCGAAAATCCCTATCGCCTGCTCGTCTGGCGCGCCGGCGCCTTCGTGCCGGCCGAGGCGGCGCCGGAGAGCGAATGATGCGGCCCGGCCCGAACAACCGTTTGACGGACGTCGCCGGGCTCGCGGTCGGCAACGCCACGGATCATCGCCTTCGTTCCGGCGTCACCGTCGTCCTCTGCACCGAACCGGCGACGGCTGCCGTGCAGGTGCTGGGCGGCGCGCCGGGCACGCGCGAGACGGATCTTCTCGAGCCGCACAACACCGTCGAGACCGTCGACGCGCTGGTCCTGTCCGGCGGCTCGGCCTTCGGGCTCGATGCGGCATCGGGTGTTCAGGCCGGCCTTCGCGAAATGGGGCGCGGCTTTGCCGTCGGCCCCCACCGCGTGCCGATCGTCCCGGCCGCCATCCTCTTCGACCTGATGAACGGCAGCGACAAGGACTGGGGGCGCTACCCGCCCTATCGCGAACTCGGTTATGCGGCGCTTGCCGGGGCGGGAGCGGATTTTGCCACCGGTAGCGTCGGTGCCGGCACCGGCGCGCTGACGGCAACCTACAAGGGCGGGCTCGGCACCGCCTCCAGTGTGGTCGAGGGCGGCTTCACGATCGGCGCGCTCGTGGCGGTCAATGCGCTCGGCTCCGCCACCGTCGGCGATACGCGGCATTTCTGGGCAGCGCCCTTCGAGGAGGCGAACGAATTCGGCGGTCTCGGCCTGCCCTTCCCCTTCCCGCCCGAAGCCAGCACGCCGCGCACGAAGCTGTCCCGGCGGCCGACCGGCACCGAGAACACGACGATCGCCGTCATCGCCACCGATGCGGTCCTTACCAAGGCCGAGGCGAAGCGGCTGGCGATTGCCGCGCATGACGGTTTTGCCCGCGCCCTCTGGCCGGCCCATACGCCGCTCGACGGCGACCTCGTCTTCGCGCTTGCGACCGGCGGGAGCGGCCGCCGGCCGGCGCCGGAGGACTTCATCACGCTCTGCGCCGCCGCTGCCGCCACCATGGCGCGCGCCATCGCCCGCGGCGTGCACGATGCGACGCCGATGCCCGGCGACGCGCTGCCAAGCTGGGCCCTGCGGTAATTCAACCGTTGTTCGCCCCTGCCGGGAGTGGTATGGCGACGCCAAAATTCCTTGCTCACGGAGCCTGACATGACCCTTCCCATCCGGATCGCGCCCTCCATCCTCGCCGCCGACTATGCGAAACTCGGCCAGGAAGTGCGCGACGTCGTTGCGGCCGGGGCGGACTGGATCCACCTCGACATCATGGACGGCCATTTCGTGCCGAACATCTCCTTCGGCCCCGACGTCATCAAGGCGCTGCGCCCGCACACCGACGCCTTCTTCGACTGCCACCTGATGATCGCACCCGCCGACCCCTATCTGGAAGCCTTCGCGAAGGCCGGCTGCGACGGCATCACCGTGCATGCCGAGGCCGGTCCCCATCTCGACCGCTCGCTGCAGGCGATCCGCGCGCTCGGCAAGCGTGCGGGCGTTTCGATCAATCCGGCCACCTCGGAAAGCGTGCTGGACTACCTGCTCGACAAAATCGACCTCATCCTCGTCATGACGGTCAATCCCGGATTCGGCGGCCAGAAGTTCATTCCCGCCATGCAGGAAAAGCTGCGCCGCGTGCGGAAAATGGTTGGCGACCGGCCGATCGACATCCAGGTCGACGGCGGCATTGCGGTCGATACGATCGCAATGCCGGCCGCTGCCGGCGCCAATGTCTTCGTCGCGGGCTCGGCCATCTTCAGCGGCGGTCATGTTGACGCCTATCGCAAAACCATCGACACTTTGCGCGGCAATGCGGAGGGAGCGCGGGCGTGACGATTTTCCGGAAAGCGGCAGGCGCGCTTGCAGCCTGCCTGCTGGCAGCGACGGCGGCCACCGCCGGCGACTTCTCGACCTTCCAGTCGCTCGGCTTTTCGCCTGACGGCAAGGTCTACGCCTCCGAGGAATTCGGCGTCCAGGACGGCTCCGGCTTTCCCTATTCCAACGTCTATTTCATCGACACGGCGAAGGACGCCTATCTCTCGGGCACACCGATCCGCGTGCGCATCGACGACGAGGCGGCCGACATCGCCACGGTGCGCGCGCAAAGCCGCGACAAGGCCAAGGCACTGATCGAGACGCACAAGGTGCTCTCCAATCCCGGCGTTCTGGCCGCCTTCAACCCGATGGGGGAAGTCGGCGCCGACCGCAACCGTATCGAATATCTGCAATATGCGGTCGAACCGACGCCGGGCGGCAGTTTCGCCCTTGCGCTGGAGGAAATCCCGCTGGCGCTTTCCGACAAATGCCGCGACATCACGCCGGACGGCGGCAAGGGGTTTCGCCTGAAGCTCGTCAAGCGTGATGGCGAGACGGCCGACACGGTTGTGCACGAGGATACGCGGATACCCGACAGCCGCGCCTGCCCGCTCTCCTACCAGGTTTCCGGCGCGCTCACCTTCAATCCGCTCGATGGCGACCCGGTCCACGTCGCGCTCGTTCTGGTGCGCAGCTTCGGTTTCGAGGGCGCTGACGGCCGCTGGATCGCCGTGCCCTTCCGGCCCTGATCGTGGAGCTGGCCGCGGCGGCACGGGATGACACGGGCGCTGCGAGGCTGAAACCGTCCGCGCCGATCTTCCCGCCGTTGCCGGTCCTTCTTGGCGGCGCCCTTGGCTGGGGCGCGCTGATGGCGGCCTGTGCCGTTGTCTCGCTGACGCTGCAGGGCCGCGCGGAAAACTTCCAGCTTCTGCGCATCCTCGCGATCTATTTCGCGGGAGGCCTTGCCGCTTGGCCCATCGCCCTGCCGGTGGCCCGTGTCCTCACCCGCCACCGGCCGTTCGAAACCCGTTTTGCCGCCCATTTCGCACTGCTCAGCCTCGGCACCATCGCCGTGACGGCCTTTTTCTTCGCCCTGGACTACCGGCTGTTCTACGCGCAATGGCACCACCCGCCCGGCACGCGCATCTGGCTCTACCAGTTCGTCTTCACCATAGCCGGGGCGGTCTACCAGTTTCTCGTCATGGGCCTCAGCCTCTATCTGCCGGTCGGATTGCCGGTTGTTGCGGGCGCCAGCCTGTGGCTCTCCCGATCCAAACGTTGAGCTTGCCGGCCATCTTTGCTAAAGCGGCGGCAATTCCCACCCTCCCAAGGAAAGCCTAGAGCCGATGATCCCTCGCTATTCCCGACCGGACATGGTCGCCATCTGGTCGCCCGAAACGAAGTTCCGCATCTGGTTCGAAATCGAAGCCTATGCCTGCGATGCGCTCGCCGAGCTCGGCGTCATCCCGAAATCGGCGGCCGAAACGATCTGGGAAAAGGGCGGAAAGGCCGAATTCGACGTCGCCCGCATCGACGAGATCGAGGCCGTCACCAAGCATGACGTCATCGCCTTCCTGACGCACCTTGCCGAGTTCGTCGGCCCGGACAGCCGCTTCGTGCACCAGGGCATGACCTCCTCCGACGTGCTCGACACGACCTTCAACATCCAGCTCGTGCGCGCCGCCGACATCCTTCTCGCCGACATGGACCGTGTTCTTGCGGCGCTGAAGACGCGCGCCTTCGAACACAAGGATACGATCCGCATCGGCCGCAGCCATGGCATCCACGCCGAGCCGACGACGATGGGCCTGACACTCGCGCGCTTCTATGCCGAGATGGACCGCAACCGCGCCCGCCTCGTTGCCGCCCGCGCGGAAATCGCTACCGGTGCGATCTCCGGTGCCGTCGGCACCTTCGCCAACATCGATCCGCGCGTCGAGGAGCATGTCTGCGCCAAGCTGGGCCTGACGCCGGAGCCGGTCTCCACGCAGGTCATCCCGCGCGACCGCCACGCCATGTTCTTCGCCACGCTCGGCGTCATCGCCTCGTCCATCGAGAACGTCGCCATCGAGATCCGCCACATGCAGCGCACGGAAGTGCTGGAGGCGGAAGAGTTCTTCTCGCCGGGCCAGAAGGGCTCGTCCGCCATGCCGCACAAGCGCAACCCGGTGCTGACGGAAAACCTGACGGGCCTTGCCCGTCTCGTGCGCATGGCCGTCACCCCCGCCATGGAGAATGTGGCGCTCTGGCACGAGCGGGACATTTCCCACTCCAGCGTCGAGCGCGGCATCGGCCCCGATACGACGATCACCCTCGACTTCGCGCTGAACCGGCTTGCCGGCGTCATCGAGAAGCTGGTGATCTACCCGGACAACATGCTGAAGAATCTCAACAAGTTCCGTGGTCTCGTTCACTCGCAGCGCGTTCTGCTTGCCCTTACGCAAGCCGGCGTTTCGCGCGAGGATTCCTATCGCCTCGTGCAGCGCAATGCGATGAAGGTCTGGGAACAGGGCAAGGATTTCCTGGAAGAGCTTCTGGCCGATGCCGAGGTGCGCGCCGCGCTCTCGGAGGAGCAGATCCGCGAAAAATTCGATCTCGGCTACCACACGAAGCACGTCGACACGATCTTCCGCCGCGTTTTCGGCACCGTGTAACCGTCTTGCCGAAGCCGGCCGGCGAAGCCTCTTCGCCGGCCGGTCCCTCTGTATTAGACTTCCCTTGCGTGCAATGACGCACGCCATCCTGGGGGCTGAACATGAGGTTTCCTGCTGCCGCGCTTCTCGCCACGGCCTTGTTTGCCGGAACGGCGCAAGCACAAACACCGCAATCCGTCATCGACCTTCTGACCGCCGGCTACGACATCATCAACGTATCGCCGATCGCCGAAAGCTATGCGGTCTTTCTGGAGAAGGACGACACCGTCGTCATTTGCCAGATCGGCTTCAAGGACGGCGCGTTTTCCACCGACAAATGCTATCCGCTGACCAAATGACCGCCGGAAACAGCGATGGCGCCAATGGCGCCATCGCTCCCCTCTGACGGGCGGCCTTGCACTCTCCTCCCGGCGCGTGCCGCCCGCAAAAAACCGCGTCAGCGTCGCTCGTCGACGACGATCTTGCGATAGAGATGCCAGGTGGCATGGCCGAGGATCGGCATGATCACGGCGAGGCCGACGAAGACCGGGATGGAGCCGACGATCAGCAGCGCGGCAACGATCAGGCCCCAGCAGGCGATCGGCACCGGGTTCACCAATGTGGCGCGCAGCGAGGTCTCGATCGCTGCCACGGCGCCGACGTCCCGGTCGAGCAGCATGGGAAAGGCGATCACGGTCGTCGCCAGCACCACGAGCGCGAAGCAGAAACCGATGGCATTGCCGGCGAGCATCAGCAGCAACCCGTTCTCCGAGCCGAAGACCGAGGCAAGGAACAGGGCCAGCGACTGCGGCGGTTCCGGCCCGAACAGGCTGGTATAGAGCACCTGCGCAAAGACCAGCCAGGCGATGAACAGCGACATCAGCATGGCGCCGACGGCGAGGATGGATGGCAGGGCCGGCGAGTTGCGCACCTCCAGCGCATGGCGCCAGGAGGTGTCCATGCCCCGCTCGCGCCGCCGGCTGATCTCATAGAGGCCGATGGCGAAGAACGGGCCGAGCAGTGCGAAACCGGCCACCAGCGGAAAGATCAGCGGCAGCATGTTGGCGCCGGAGCTCCAGGTGACGAGCACCACGCCCGCGATCGGATAGATGAGGCTGAGAAAGACGTAGTGGGACGGCTTGGCGCGAAAATCGTCGAAGCCGAGGCGAAGCGCATCCATCACATCGGACATGCCGATCCGCCGGATCGCCGGGTGCGCCACCATCGCGTCGTGGCCTGCCATCACATGAAATGTCGTCATGACAATTCCTCCTTGCCGGTTCGAGACCGTCTCGGCACGCGCGTGGAGGGCAATCGTCCGCCAGCACGACGGGCCGTGATTGGCATTGAAGGGGTGGAATCATACACCCGCAGCGATGATTTGTCCCTCCCCCTTGACTTCAGCACTTCGTGAACGCACATGCCGGCGCATGAAAGCCTCAGAAGCAGAAATCCTCATCGTCCCCGGATACACCAATTCCGGACCCGAGCACTGGCAGAGCCGCTGGCAGTCCAAGCTCGGCTCGGCGCGGCGCGTCGAGCAGGCCGAATGGTCCAAGCCCGTGCGCGAGGACTGGGTGCAGCGCGTGATCGACGAGGTCGCGGCCGCCAGCAAGCCCGTCGTGCTCGTCGCCCATTCGCTGGGCGTCGCGGCGGCGATCCATGCCGCTCCGCATCTTGGCAACAAGGTCGCCGGCGCCTTTCTCGTGGCGCCGCCCGATGTCGCCAACGACGGTATCCGGCCGAAACACCTGATGACCTTCGGCCCCTATCCACGCGAGCCGCTCGTCTTCCCCTCGCTCGTCGTGGCGAGCCGGAACGATCCCTTCGGCACCTACGAGCATGCCGACGACATCGCTGCCGCCTGGGGCTCGATGCTGCTCGATGCGGGCGAGGCCGGGCATATCAACACGGAGTCCGGGCATGGCCCCTGGCCGGAAGGCACGATGGTGTTCGCCCAGTTCCTGAGCCGCCTCAAGGCGCCCGACTAATAAGCGCCCAAGTGGCGTACACCCCCGCGTGGTGTGTGCCTCCGGTACACCATTAAGAGGAATTTCATAGAAATCCGGCACGCTGATCCTGTTGAGTTCCAAGCAGGCGCCGCGTTTCATGGCCAAACCATCCGGTTCGACCTCCATTGCCGTGCATGAAACGGAGCGTGAGCCGTTTTATCGCCGGCTTTTCGCACGGTCCGGATTCGGCTTTGCCGCTCTCGATTCCGAAGGACGCATCCTCGACGCAAACGGGACGTTCTTGCGAGCCTTCGGCGTCTCTTCTCCCTCCCGGCTACCGCCCTTCCCCGACTGCGTCTCGCCAAGGGACCGCGCCGTCATCACCTTTGCGATGCGCCCGAGCCTTGCCGAGCAGACACCGTGGGAGATCCGGTTGCAGCGGCCGGATGGCGCCGAATTCTGGGTCCTCGCGTCCTTCGTCGAAGCGCCTGTTCTGCCCGGCGAGCCGCTGGCGCCCGCCCTCATCGTCCAGACCACTGATATCGACGAGCGCAAGCGCAATGCGCTCGAGTTGGCGGAGCGCGAAAGCCGCTGGAACCATGCGCTCGAATCCGCTGGTCAGGGCGTCTGGGACCACGATTTCGCCCGCGGCGACCTCTTCTATTCCCGCCAATGGCGGGCGATCCGTGGCCTCCGGCCGGATGAACCCATCGATGCCTCGCTGGAGGGATGGCTCCAGTGCGTGCATCCCGACGACCGGGCGCATGTCCTGGAGGAAATCCACAAGCAGGAGACCGGCGAGACGCCGTTCAACATGTTCTCCTATCGCGAGCGCCACAAGAACGGCCATTGGGTCTGGATCGAGAGCCGCGGCGCCGTCGTCGACTACGGGGCTGACGGCAAGCCGACCCGCATCGCCGGCACGGACACGGACATAACCGAGCGCAAGGAAGCCGAAGAACGCCTCGCCCAGATGTCGCGGCGCCTGGAGCTGGCGCTCGGCGTCTCGCGCATTGGCGTCTTCGACGTCAACCTGCAGACCGGCGAGGTCCGCTGGGACGACCGCATGATCGAGATGTACGGCGTTACGGAAAAGCCGGACGCCGGCACGTGGGAACGGACGCTTCATCCGCAGGATCAGTCGAAAGCAAAGGCAAAGGTCAACGACAATCTTACCCGCAGCCAGGATTTCGCCAACGAGTTCCGCATCATCCGCGGCGACGGCGAAATCCGTCACATCCGCAGCCGTGCGGCCCCCTATGTCGACATCGCCGGCGCACCACGCCTCATCGGCGTGAACTGGGACGTCACGGACGACATGCGGCTGCAGGAGGAGCTGCAACATGCCAAGGACCTGGCAGAGGCGCGCAACGCGGAACTGGAAGCCGCCCGGGCACGCATCGAATACACCGCCCTGCACGATCACCTGACCGGCCTGCCGAACCGCCGCTATCTCGATACCACCATCGAGGCTGCCGCGCGGCAGGCACAGCAGACCGGCAGCCGCCTTGCCGTGCTGCATATCGATCTCGACCGCTTCAAGGAAATCAACGATACGCTGGGGCACCTTGCCGGCGACCAGATGCTCGTGCACGCCGCCGGCGTGCTGAATGAACTGAAAGGTCCCGATGACTTCGTCGCCCGCATCGGCGGCGACGAGTTCGTCTTCCTGTCCGCTGGCTCTGCCGGGCGCAACCTTGCCATGCTCGCCGAGGCGATTGTCGCGGCGATGCGCAAGCCCGTCACCTTCAACGGCCACATCTGCCGCTTCGGTGCCAGCGTCGGCATCGCCAGCCAGTCGGGCGCCGGCATCGACGCCAAACAGCTTCTCGTCAATGCCGACCTTGCGCTCTATCGCGCCAAGAACCGCGGACGCAGCCGGCACGAGTTCTTCACCAGCGACTTCCAGGCTCAGATCATCGTCAACAAGCAGACGGCCGACGAAATTCTCACCGGCATCGAGCAGCAGCGTTTCCTGCCCTATTACCAGCCGCAGTTCTGCGCCCGTACGCTCGACGTCGTCGGTGTCGAGACGCTGGCGCGCTGGGACCACCCGACCCGCGGCATCCTCGCACCCGACACCTTCCTGAAGATCGCCGAGGATCTCGACTGCGTGGCGATGATCGACCGGATCGTGCTGGAAAAGTCGCTTGGCGACTATGCCGACTGGCAAGCGCTCGACCTCGGCATCGAAAAGATCTCGGTCAACGTCTCCTCCAAGCGCCTGCACGACCCGGAACTCGCACGCTCGCTGCATACGCTCGCCATCCGTCCGAAGTCCCTTTCCTTCGAACTCCTGGAATCGATCTTCCTCGACGATTGCGACCGCACCGTGCTGGAAAACCTCGCCGAGATGCGCAAACTCGGCATCGACATCGAGATCGACGATTTCGGCACCGGCCACGCCTCGATCATCAGCCTGATGAAGCTCTCGCCGCGCCGGCTGAAGATCGACCGGCAGCTCGTCAAGCCGGTCAGCCGCTCCCCCGGCCAGCGCAAGCTCGTCGGCACCATCGTCGAGATCGGCCGCTCGCTGAACATCGAAGTCGTCGCCGAAGGCGTGGAGACGCCGGCCCATGTCGCCATTATGCGCGATCTCGGCTGCGACATCCTGCAGGGCTATGCGCTCGCCAGACCCATGCCGGCCGCGGCCATTCCCGATTTCGTGCGCCGCCAGGAATGGCGCCACCAGGGCGGCACCGTACGCGACCTCCAGAGCGAGGTCCGCAGGGCCGTCACCCGCTAGAATCGAAAAAAGCCGCCCGGCAGTACCGGACGGCTTTTCGAAACATGGTATCGCGGCAGAGCGCCGATCAGCCCACTTCGAGCTGCGCGATGGCGACGGCCAGGAGCTCGATCATCTGGACGCGGATTTCGTCTTCGCTGCGGGCAATGCCGGCAGCATCGAAATCGGCCTTGACCTTGCGCACGACGTCCTCGTGGCCGACTTCCTCGAAATCGGCGGCAACGACTTCCTTGGCATAGGCGTCCGCCTCGCCGTCGGTCTTGCCAAGCAGGCCCGCGGCCCACAGGCCGACCAGCTTGTTGCGGCGTGCTTCGGCCCTGAAGCGTAGCTCCTCGTCCAGCGCGAACTTGGCCTCGAAGGCCTTTTCCCGATCCTGCATGTTCGTCATCGATGACTCCCGTAGATTCTTTAACCCGTTAGGCTCCCGCCCATAAATCAAAACGACGGCAAAAGTGCAATGCGAACTTTCGTGACCGCGCCGGCTTCCCGCAAAGGCCGGAAAACGGGGGATCGACAGCGACAGCGATTGTTAAAGTGCGGCATTTCGTTTATGGGAGCGCAAACGAACGACACCTGCGCGGGCCCAAACGCGCCAACAACAGAGACAAAATCCATGAACCGTCGCCGCCGTATCTACGAGGGCAAGGCCAAGATCCTGTACGAGGGTCCCGAGCCGGGCACGCTGATCCAGTTCTTCAAGGATGATGCGACCGCCTTCAACAAGAAGAAGCACGATATCATCGACGGAAAGGGTGTACTGAACAACCGGATTTCCGAGTACATCTTCACCCAGCTCAACAAGATGGGCATCCCGACGCACTTCATCCGCCGGCTCAACATGCGCGAGCAGCTGATCAAGGAAGTCGAGATCATCCCGCTTGAAGTGGTCGTGCGCAACGTCGCCGCCGGCTCGCTGTCCAAGCGCCTCGGCATCGAAGAAGGCACCGTGCTGCCGCGCTCGATCATCGAGTTCTATTTCAAGGCCGATGCGCTCGAAGACCCGATGGTCTCCGAGGAGCACATCACCGCTTTCGGCTGGGCAAGCCCCCAGGAACTCGACGACATCATGGCGCTCGCCATTCGCGTCAACGACTTCCTCTCCGGCCTCTTCCTCGGTGTCGGCATCCAGCTCGTCGATTTCAAGATCGAGTGCGGCCGTCTCTATGAAGGCGACATGATGCGCATCATCATCGCCGACGAGATCTCGCCCGACAGCTGCCGCCTCTGGGACATCGCCACCCAGGAGAAGATGGACAAGGACCGCTTCCGCCGCGACATGGGCGGCCTGGTCGAAGCCTATCAGGAAGTGGCCCGCCGCCTCGGCATCATCAACGAGAACGAGCCCGTGCGCGGCACCGGCCCGGTTCTGGTGAAGTAACACGCCTCCCAAGGATGGACAGACAGACATGATCAAGGCACGCGTAACGGTTACGCTCAAGAATGGTGTTTTGGACCCGCAGGGCAAGGCGATCGAAGGCGCCCTCGGCAGCCTCGGCTTCGACGGCGTCGGCCAGGTCCGCCAGGGCAAGGTCTTCGACCTGGAGCTCGCGACCGCCGACCGCGCCAAGGCCGAGGCCGACCTCAAGGCCATGTGCGACAAGCTGCTGGCCAACACGGTAATCGAGAACTATACTATCGCCCTCGCCTGACGGTTGAAGGAGACGATGGTGACGGATATCTCTCAGGGACTGATGTAAGAGCTTATGAAGCGTATCCAGTCCGACCTTGTCACGCTTAAGGACGGCCAGAGAGATATGCGGCAGGATATCGTAAGTCTGCGAAATCACATGCATGTCATGCAAGGGGACATCAACAACCTGCACGGCAGCATGGCACAGGTATTGACACGCCTCGACCGTATCGAAAACCGCCTCGAACTGCGTGAACTCGCCGAGGCCCAGGCAAGGTTTGAACCACACCCATGAAGTCCGCCGTCGTCCAACTTCCCGGCCTCAATCGTGACCGCGACATGATCGCGGCGCTGACCAAGATCTCCGGCCAGGCGCCGGTCACCGTCTGGCAGACGGAAACGGAACTGCCGGATGTCGACCTGATCGTCATCCCGGGGGGCTTCTCCTACGGCGACTATCTGCGTTGCGGCGCGATTGCCGCCCGCATGCCGGTCATGCAGGCGATCAAGGCCAAGGCCGAGGCCGGCGTGAAGGTGCTGGGCGTCTGCAACGGCTTCCAGATCCTGCTCGAATCCGGCCTGCTGCCCGGCGCGCTGATGCGCAATGCCTCGCTGAAATTCGTCTGCCGCGAAGTGAAGCTGGAAGTGGTGAACGCCGAGACCGACTTCACCCGCGCCTACGACAAGGGTCAGGTCATCCGCTGCCCGGTCGCCCATCACGACGGCAACTATTTCGCCGACGCCGAGACGCTGGCCGCCGTCGAAGGCAATGGCCAGGTCGTGTTCCGCTATGCGGAAGGCACCAATCCGAACGGCTCGATCAACGACATTGCCGGCGTGATGAACGCGAAGGGCAACGTGCTCGGCCTGATGCCGCACCCGGAAAACCTCATCGAAGCCGCCCATGGCGGTTCCGACGGCCGCGGCCTCTTCGCCTCGGTGCTCGACGTCATCGCGGCTTGAGACGCCTCGAAAAACCTTTGGGCCGGGAGTGATTGCGATCTGCCGGCCCGCGGGTTCATGCCGATTCCAGGGATTGGCTCGGATGACGCGTTCCCGGTGCTTCCGACCGTTTCGTCAGGCTCTCTTAACGCCCTGTTGCTATCAAGGGCGCGTGTCCATCCCCGAAAGGCCTTCCATGCGCTCTCTCCTCGCCGCAAAGTTCCTCCTGCCGCTTCTCGCCGCCGCAGGTCTTGTGGCCTGCCAGGCGAAGGCACCCGCACCGAAGGTCAACGGCGCGGCCTTGCCGACCATGGAGCGTGTCGCGCTCGGCGCCAACAGCTGCTGGTTCAAGTCGGGCGACCCCGCCTTCAAGGCCTATCGCCTTGCGCCGGAGCTGAACTCCTTTTCCGGTCGCCCGCGCATCCTCGTCGTCCATCGCAATTCGCCGGAAGCGCGCCCGCTGCTCGTCGTGCAGGCGGAAGGCAATCCGGCGAAGCTCGACGCTTTCGGCCCGCTGATGGGCGAGGCTGCCGGCGCCCGCATCGCCACCGACGTCAAGCGCTGGGCCGGCGGCGGCAAGGGCTGCTGACCGCAGCCTCCCTTCAATCCCAATAGATCGACTTGCGGATTTCCCGCGTTGCTTCGGCACGGCTGACGCCGATGTCGCGAAGCTGTTCGTCCGTCATCTCGACCAGCGCGTGGCGCGTGCGCCGCGTGATGCTCCAGGCATGGCAAGCGCACCAGGCGTGATGCAGCAATGCGCGCAGGCCGGCGGGTCGATTGCACGCCTCCTCGACGAAGATTGTATCAATTGCCATAATCATTTCTCCTGAGGCTTCACAAGCCTTCACAGCAAGCGGTGCATTCAGGAAATAATTGACTCTCCACGCGGTGCAATCTAAGAATTGGCACCATGACAAATTGGCTTCCCGACCTGCAGGCCTCCGATGGCCCGCTCTATGTGCGCATTGCCGATCAGATCGAGCAGGCGATAAGCACCGGCATGCTCGCCTCCGGCAGCAAGCTGCCGCCGCAGCGCAACCTCGCCTATGACATCGGCGTCACCATCGGCACCGTCAGCCGCGCCTATACCATGGTGCGCGAGCGCGGCCTCGTCAGCGGCGAGGTCGGGCGCGGCACCTATGTGCTGGGCTCGGCGCAGGACAACGACCCGGCCGCCGTCGATCCGGTCAGCGCGAAGCTGGTGGGCACCCGCGCGGCGAATGCACCGCCCGGCAAGCTGCGCTTCGACACGACGGCTGCCACCGATGTCGGCCAGTCTGGCGTCGTCACCGACATGCTCACGGACATCTGCCGGGAACAACCGAACGAGATCGCCAGCTACACCCGCAATTTTCCTGTGCAATGGCTGGAGGCCGGGAGGCGCTGGCTGAAGCGGGACGACTGGCAGCCGGCAATCGAGAGCATCGTGCCGACGCTCGGCGCCCACGCCGCCGTCATCGCCGCCGTCTCGGTCATCACCGCCCCCGGAGACCGCATCGTCTTCGAGCACGTCACCTATTCGCAGGTGAGCCGCGGCACCGCCCTCATCGGCCGCCAGACGGTGCTGGTCGAATCGGATGCCCATGGCGTGATCCCGGAGGATTTCGAGCGGGTCTGTGTGCAGCAGCACCCGAAACTCGCCTTCCTCATGACATCCGGCCAGAACCCGACGCTGAGCATCATGCCGGAGGAGCGCCGCCGCGCCATCGCCGCCATCGCCCGTCGGCACAATGTCTTCCTCATCGAGGACAATCTTTATGGCGGCACGGTCGACGCCGGCATTCCGCTTCTGGCGGAAATTGCCCCCGACCGGACCTTCCTCGTCGGCGGCCTGTCGAAGAGCGTTGCGGCCGGGGTGCGCGGCGGCTGGATCGCCTGCCCGCCGCACCTTGCCCAGCGCGTGCGCATCGCCCACAAGATGGTCAGCGGCGGCCTGCCCTACCTGCTTGCCGAACTCGGCGCCCGTCTGGTGCTTTCAGGCATGGCGGATGCCATCCGCACGAAGGTTTCCGCTGAGGTCGAGGCCCGAGAGGCGCATGCGCGAGAAATCTTCGCGGGGCTCGATTTCAATTCGCATCCGCGCGTTCCCTTCCTCTGGCTGAAGCTGCCGGACCCGTGGCTGTCGGGCACGTTCCGCCAGGCGGCATTCGCCGAGGACATCCTCATCGACGACGAGGACGAGTTCAAGGCCGGCCGCTCGGAGAGGACGTTCTACCGGGTACGCATCGGCCTCTCCTCGCCGGACAGCCGCGCGGATGTCGTTGCCGGCCTCCAGCGGCTGCGCCGGCTCATCGCCCATGGCCCGACGGGCTATGACAGTCCGGCCTGAAAACGCGCCGTTTCGGCTGTGATCGGGGTCATTTTCCTGTCGCGCTGCAGGGCAGCATAGGTTAAAGAGACCGCAATCCTGCCCTCCACGACAAGACGAGCGACGATGACCATTTCGAACACCCGCCCGATCACCCCGGAGCTGATTGCCGCCCACGGGCTGAAGCCCGATGAATACGACCGAATCCTCTCGCTGATCGGCCGCGAGCCGACCTTCACCGAACTCGGCATCTTCTCGGCCATGTGGAACGAGCACTGCTCGTACAAGTCCTCCAAGCGCTGGCTGCGCACGCTGCCGACCAAGGGGCCACGCGTCATCCAGGGTCCGGGCGAAAATGCCGGCGTGGTCGATATCGACGACGGCGACTGCGTCGTCTTCAAGATGGAGAGCCACAACCACCCGTCCTATATCGAGCCCTACCAGGGCGCGGCGACGGGCGTCGGCGGCATTTTGCGCGACGTCTTCACCATGGGCGCGCGGCCGGTCGCGGCGATGAACGCGCTGCGCTTCGGCGCGCCGGATCATCCGAAGACCCGCCACCTCGTTTCCGGCGTCGTCGCCGGTGTCGGCGGCTACGGCAATTCCTTCGGCGTGCCGACCGTCGGCGGCGAAGTGGAGTTCGACCCGCGCTACAACGGCAACATCCTCGTCAACGCTTTTGCCGCCGGTCTTGCCAAGTCCAACGCGATCTTCCTTTCGGAAGCCAAGGGCGTCGGCCTGCCGGTCGTCTATCTCGGCGCGAAAACCGGCCGTGACGGCGTCGGCGGCGCGACCATGGCCTCGGCCGAGTTCGACGAGTCGATCGAAGAGAAGCGCCCGACCGTGCAGGTCGGTGACCCCTTCACCGAAAAGTGCCTGCTGGAGGCCTGCCTCGAACTGATGCAGACCGGCGCCGTCATCGCCATCCAGGACATGGGTGCGGCCGGCCTCACCTGCTCGGCCGTCGAAATGGGCGCAAAGGGCGACCTCGGCATCGAGCTGAACCTCGATCTCGTGCCGGTGCGCGAAGAACAGATGACCGCCTACGAGATGATGCTGTCGGAAAGCCAGGAGCGCATGCTCATGGTTCTGGAGCCCGCCAAGGAGGAGGTCGCCAAGGCGATCTTCGTCAAGTGGGGCCTCGACTTCGCCATCGTCGGCTACACGACGGACGACCTGCGCTTCCGCATCCTGCACCAGGGCGAGGAAGTCGCCAACCTGCCGATCAAGGATCTCGGCGACCAGGCCCCGGAATACGACCGGCCCTGGCGCGAACCAGGCAAGCCCGCACCGCTGCCGGCGAACCTTGTCGCCGAGCCCGCCAACTATGGCGAGGCGGTATTGAAGCTCGTCGGCTCGCCGAACCAGTCGAGCCGCCGCTGGGTCTACGAGCAGTACGATACGCTGATCCAGGGCAATTCGCTGCAGATCCCCGGCGGCGATGCCGGCGTCGTGCGCGTGGAAGGCCATGCCAGCAAGGCCCTCGCCTTCTCCTCCGACGTCACGCCGCGCTATGTCGAGGCCGACCCGTTCGAGGGTGGCAAGCAGGCCGTAGCGGAATGCTGGCGCAACATCACGGCGACCGGCGCCGAGCCGCTCGCCTCGACCGACAACCTGAACTTCGGCAATCCGGAAAAGCCCGAGATCATGGGCCAGTTCGTCAAGGCCATCCAGGGCATCGGTGAAGCCTGCCGGGCGCTGGACTTCCCGATCGTCTCCGGCAACGTCTCGCTCTACAACGAGACGAACGGCGTCGCGATCCTGCCGACCCCGACCATCGCCGGCGTCGGCCTCCTGCCCGACTGGTCGGTCATGGCCAAGATCGGTGGCGCGAAGGACGGCGACCAGCTCGTTCTGATCGGTGTCGACGGCAGCCATCTCGGCCAGTCCGTCTATCTGCGCGACGTAGCCGGCCTCGTCGACGGCCCGGCACCGGAAGTCGATCTCCACGCCGAACGCCGCAACGGCGATTTCGTGCGCTCGGCCATCCGCAACGGCCAGGTCACCGCCTGCCACGACATCTCCTCCGGCGGCCTCGCTGTCGCGCTTGCAGAGATGGCGATGGCCTCCGGCAAGGGCGCAACGGTCGATCTTTCCGCGGCGAACGGCCCGGCCCATGCCCTGCTCTTCGGCGAAGACCAGGCACGCTACGTGCTCGCCGTCCCGGCCGATCTTGCGGGCTTCCTGTGCGCCAATGCGGAAGGTGCCGGCATACCGTTCCGTCGCCTCGGCACGGTCGGTGGCGATGCCCTCGTGGTGGACGGTCTCCTGTCGCTGCCGATTGAGCAATTGCGCGACACCCATGAATCGTGGTTCCCTGACTTCATGGATGGCAACGGCAACGCCGCTGCCGCCGCAGAATAACAGTAAGGGGAAGCGCACATGCCTATGTCACCCGGCGATATCGAAGACATGATCAAATCCGGCATTCCCGGAGCAAAGGTGGTCATCCGCGATCTTGCTGGCGACGGCGATCACTACGCCGCCGAAGTCGTCGCGGAAGCCTTCCGCGGCAAGACCCGCGTGCAGCAGCACCAGATGGTCTACGATGCGCTGAAGGGCAATATGGGCGGCATCCTGCACGCCCTCGCCCTCCAGACCTCGATCCCGGAGTAAAATCCGCCCATGGCCGATCTCATCAAGGAACTCGTCAGCGGCGTGGTCGATGCAGCCCTCAAGGAGGTGCTGAAGAAGACCGGCGTGCGCAAGGCCTCGACCCGGCGCACGCGCCGCAAGACGACGACGCGCAAGAAGGCGTCCGGCGGGCTCCTCGGTGACATCATCGAAGCCGCGCTGAAACCGGAAAAGAAGCCGGCCAGGCGCCCGCGCAAACAGGTGAGCCGCCGTCGCACGGCGGCAAGCCGCAGCCGCCAGCGCAGCCGCTGACCGGACGACCGGGCGCGGCGAACGCGCAACACCGTAGAAATGCTAAGGGAGCCCCGCACGTTTTTTGTGGCGGGGCTTCTGGCATTTGTCACACGAGATTGTTATCTAGGGCGAATGGTTCATCGCATCGGCCCTTGAAGCCGATTTGCTAGGGAATACGGCTATGAGTGGCATCCACGATTTCATCGAAAACGAAGTGAAGACGAACGACGTCGTCCTGTTCCTGAAGGGCACGCCGGAATTCCCGCAGTGTGGGTTCTCCGGTCAGGTCGTGCAGATCCTCGACTACGTGGGCGTGGGCTACAAGGGCATCAACGTGCTTGCCGACGCCGACATCCGCCAGGGCATCAAGGACTATTCCAACTGGCCGACCATCCCGCAGCTCTATGTGAAGGGTGAGTTCATCGGCGGTTGCGACATCGTGCGCGAAATGTTCCAGTCGGGCGAGCTGCAGTCTCACCTTCAGGAACAGGGTATTTCGATCAAGGGCGCTGCCTGACGCTTTACGGTCTTTCCGAAGACCCCGAGCTTTTCAAAGGCGCCGCACCCCAGCGGCGCCTTATCTCTTTCATGGATTAATGTGATTATGTCTGGACTTTCCCCCGAAGCTTCCCAGCGCCTGAATGGCATGGGCAAGATAGAATTCATTGCGCTCATGGCGCTTCTCATGGCGCTCAACGCGCTCGCCATCGACATCATGCTGCCCGGTCTGCAGGAGATCGGCGCCAGCCTCGGCGTAGAGAATGAGAACCACCGGCAATATGTCATTTCCGCCTACCTGATCGGCTTCGCCTTCGCGCAGCTGGTCTACGGGCCGATCTCCGACCGGTTCGGCCGGCGCATTCCCATGTTCATCGGTCTGGCCATCTACATCGTCTCGTCGCTCGCCGCGATTCTCGTACCGAGCTTTGCCGCGCTTCTGGCGCTGCGCGTCATCCAGGGCATCGGTTCGGCCGCCATGCGCGTCATCACCATCTCGATCGTCCGCGACATTTTCGGCGGGCGCGCGATGGCGGAGGTCATGTCGCTGATCATGATGGTGTTCATGGTCGTTCCGGTACTGGCGCCGGGCACCGGCCAGGTCGTCATGCTGTTCGGCGAATGGCACCTCATCTTCGTCTTCATGGCGGTCATGGCGGCCGTCATCTGGGCATGGATGTATTTCCGCCTGCCGGAAACCCTGCATCCCGAAGATGTGCGTCCCTTCACGGTGCGTTCGGTCCTCGACGGTTTCCGCATCGTTCTGACGAACCGCGTCGCCCTCTGCTACACGCTCGCAAGTACCTTCATCTTCGGCGCCCTGTTCGGCTTCATCAACTCGGCGCAACAGATCTATGTCGGCATCTACGGGCTCGGCGTCTGGTTCCCGGTCGCCTTTGCCGGCGTCGCCGCCTTCATGGCGCTGTCGTCCTTCGTCAATGCGCAGCTCGTCGGCAAGTTCGGCATGCGGCGCCTGTCGCATGGTGCGCTGGTGGGCTTCCTCGGCGTCAACACGCTGTGGCTGCTCCTGACGCTCGTCTGGACGCCGCACCTGCCGTTCGCCATCTTCATCGTGCTCTTCGCACTGTCGATGTTCCAGTTCGGCTGGATCGGCTCCAACTTCAACTCGCTCGCCATGGAACCCCTCGGCCATGTCGCCGGCACGGCCTCCTCGGTGCTCGGCTTCATGGGCACCGCCGGCGGCACGATTTTGGGCGCCATCATCGGCCAGGCCTTCAATGGCACGGCCCTGCCGCTGGTCATGGGCTTCTTCGTGCTGTCGATCATCGGCCTGATCTTCGTCTTGATCGCCGAGCACGGAAAGCTGTTCCAGCCGCACAACAAGCCGGTTTGACAGGGAACACCCTGCTTCCTTCCGCCATCGTCGGGCTCGCCCCAAGGATGACAAGGGAGAAAGGACGGAGATAAAGAAAAGGCCCGGCTGCGGACGCAACCGGGCCTTTTTGCTGGAATGAAATATACCTCAGTCGACGAAGACTTCGCGGCGCAACATCTCCCAGCTGTCCTTGTCGGGCGCGACCAGCAGGCCGCCCTCGACATGGTGCGGCTTGTAGGCCGAGCCGTCGAAGCGGGCGGCATAGGCACCCGCCTCCTGGGCGATGAGCGTGCCGGCAAGGTGATCCCAGGGCATCAGCTTGTTGTACATGAGGTAGTGCAGGTGGCCGCCGGCAAAGGTGCGGTACTCGTGCGCGGCGCAACGATAGTTGGAAACGAAGGCGACCTTTGCGAGGTTCGACAGGATACGCGCCCGGCGCTCCCGGTCAAGAAAACTCGTCGAGGCCATGCCGGTCATCGCTTCCAGCGGCGCACCGCCGCGCGTCTTCAGCCGCACGGCCGGCCGGTGATCGCCGGTCTGCCAGGCGCCGCCGCCCTTTTCCGCCATGACGAAATCGTCGCCCATCGGGTCATAGATGATGCCGCCGACCGTTTCGCCGCCGGAGACGATCGCCGCCATGACGCCGAAGAGCGGTACGCCCGAGGCGAAATTGAAAGTGCCGTCGATCGGGTCGACGACGATCGCGACATCCGCATCCTTGAGCTTGGGCAGAAGGGCCGGGTCGGCCGCGACCGATTCCTCGCCGACGAACAGCACGCCCGGAAACTGCGCCGTCACCTCGCGCTTGATGAAGCGTTCGGCCGCCTCGTCGGCTTCCGTCACCAGGTCGTTGGCATCCGCCTTGGTGCGGATATCACCCTTGGCAAGCGCACGGAAGCGCGGGCGGATTTCCGCCTCGGCCGCCTGTGCAAGCACGAGAGCGAGGGCATTGATATCAATCGTCGTCATGGGGCCTTACCGTTTCGAGGGAGGAGAAATCGAAAAGTTTCGGGTCGAGAAGATGGGACGGATTGGTGTGGCCGAGCGCACGCAGCATGGCGTCCTTGCGGCCCGGCATGCGCGTTTCGATGTCCGCCAGCATCGCCTTCATCGCATTGCGCTGCAGCCCGTCCTGCGAGCCGCAGAGATCGCAGGGAATGATCGGGAACTGCATGGCGGCGGCGAACTTGGCGAGATCGTCCTCCGCCGCATAGGCGAGCGGACGCAGCACCATGAGGTCGCCTTCATCGTTCAAAAGCTTCGGCGGCATGGCGGCGAGCCGCCCGCCGTGGAAGAAATTCATGAAAAAGGTTTCGAGAATATCCTCGCGATGGTGACCGAGCACCAGCGCATCGCAGCCCTCCTCCCGGGCGACGCGATAGAGATTGCCGCGCCTGAGGCGCGAGCACAGCGAACAATAGGTCGCCCCCGACGGCACCTTCTCCTTCACGATGGAATAGGTGTCCCGGTACTCGATCCGGTGTTTGACGCCGATCGAGGCAAGATAGTCCGGCAGGATATGCTTCGGAAAATTCGGCTGGCCCTGGTCGAGATTGCAGGCGATCAGCTCGACCGGCAGGAGGCCGCGCCATTGCAGGTCCATCAGCAGGGCAAGCAGGCCATAACTGTCCTTGCCGCCGGATAGGCCGACGAGCCAGCGTTTCTGGCCCTTCAGCATGGAAAAATCATCCATCGCCTGCCGCACCTGCCGGAGCAGGCGCTTGCGCAGCTTGTTGAAGGAGACGCTGGAGGGCGCATCCGCAAAGAGCGGATGGCGGCCGGTCTCCGGTGCGTCGTCGTCGGTGTCAGCAAAGGCCAGGGTCGTTGATGCCGTCATGGGCCTGCAATGCCCCGAACCGGCCGCACAATCAAGCCCCGAACACCGACCAGCCCGTGCGCGCCGCCAGCATTTCGAGCGCCAGCGAGCCGAGAAGCGAATTGCCGTTCTCGTTGAGCCCCGGCGACCAGACGGCGACCGACGCCTTTCCGGGCGCGACGGCCAGGATTCCGCCGCCGACACCGCTCTTGCCCGGCAGGCCGACGCGATAGGCGAAGTCGCCCGAGCCGTCGTAGTGGCCACAGGTCAGCATGAGTGCGTTGATACGCCGCGCCCGAAGGTGCGAGACGACCCGGTGGCCGGTCAGCGGATTGGTGCCGCTGTTGGCGAGGAACAGCCCTGCCCTGGCGAGCTGCCGGCAGCTCATTGCCAGCGCGCACTGATGGAAATAGACACCGAGCACCAGTTCGGCCGCATGGTCGAGCTTGCCGAAGGAGCGCA
This sequence comes from Shinella sp. 838, assembly GCF_029623935.1. Lineage (NCBI taxonomy): Bacteria > Pseudomonadati > Pseudomonadota > Alphaproteobacteria > Hyphomicrobiales > Rhizobiaceae > Shinella > Shinella sp. 838. The sequence goes on along the minus strand of NZ_JARSBQ010000011.1, from coordinate 144,059 downwards.
TGAAATTGGCGAGCGCGAAATTGCGGAAGCCCGTCGCCTGCTCCGAGCGCGCGACGTCCTGGTCGATGATGATATCGTCCTCATCCGCGAGATAACGCAGGAACCGCACGACCTCGCCGATCGCTTCCTTCGGTGTATGTCCGGCCAGCACGAGGTCGGTGATGGCGATCGCCCCGGCATTGATGAAGGGATTGCGCGGGATGCCGCCCTCATGCTCGAGCTGGACGATAGAATTGAAAGCCGAGCCGGACGGCTCGCGCCCGACACGCTTCCAGATCGCCTCACCGTGTTTGCCAAGGGCCAGCGTAAGGGTGAAGACCTTGGAAATGCTCTGGATGGAGAAGGCTTCTTCCGCATCGCCGGCAAGGTGCACCGCACCGTCTGTGGTGACCACGGCGATGCCGAATTTTTCCGGATCCACATGGGCAAGCTGCGGAATGTAGTCCGCCACCCTGCCCTCGCCGCGCCGTGGCGACAGCGCCGCGTGGATCTCCTCGACGATACCCTGCAAGTCCGTCATCCCGTTCCCCCGAAACGAAAAAGCCGCCAATCTCTTGGCGGCTTTTCCAGATTGCGCAAGGTGTCTTCAGCGATTAACGCGAGTAGAATTCGACGACCAGGTGCGGTTCCATGACGACGGCGTAGGGCACGTCGGAGAGAACCGGGATGCGAACGAAGGTCGCGGTCATCTTGTTGTGGTCGGCTTCGATGTAGTCCGGAACGTCGCGTTCAGCCAGGCCAACGGATTCGAGAACCGTGACGAGCTGCTTGGACTTTTCCTTGACTTCGATGACGTCGCCCGGCTTGCAACGGTAGGAACCGATGTTGACGCGGACGCCGTTGACCTTGACGTGGCCGTGGTTGACGAACTGACGGGCAGCAAAGACCGTCGGAACGAACTTGGCGCGGTAGACGATCGCGTCGAGGCGCGATTCGAGCAGACCGATCAGGTTTTCCGGGGTGTCGCCCTTGCGGCGCTCAGCTTCGGCGAAGATCGCACGGAACTGCTTCTCGCGGATGTCGCCGTAGTAGCCCTTCAGCTTCTGCTTGGCGCGGAGCTGAACACCGAAGTCCGAAAGCTTGGACTTGCGGCGCTGGCCGTGCTGGCCCGGGCCGTACTCGCGGCGGTTGACCGGGGACTTCGGACGGCCCCAGATGTTTTCGCCCATGCGGCGGTCGATTTTGTACTTGGATGCAGCGCGCTTGCTCATCGCATTTCCTCTTGGTCTTGTTATCGCCTGCCCGTTGCCGGACCGGCTGAAGGAAACACGCCCTCCTCTGAACCTTTTCCGAGGTTCCGACAGGCTTCTCACGATCGCGACCGGAGAATCCACGGGACATGTCAAATGAAACACCGGACATTTCTGCCCGGCGTTGACGGGGTCATTAGGCAGTTTTCAAAAATTTGTCAACGCATCTTGCAGGAGGAATTCGCCTTGCCTATCTTCCCCGGCAGTAACAGCCCCGGGCCCCTCTGACTTGTGCCTTGCCGGACCTCGTGATGTCGAGGCTGTATCACCAACATATCCGGCAAGGGAAACTGTCATGGATTTTCTGTGGCTTGACTTCCAGGGCACTGCCGTCTGGATGTGGCTGTCGTTCATCGCAATCGTTCTCGCCCTCCTCGCGCTCGATCTCGGCGTTCTCCACAAGGAGAACAAGGAAATCGGCATCAAGGAGAGCCTTCTTCTTTCCACCTTCTATATCGGTCTTGGCCTCGCCTTCGGCGGCTTTGTCTGGTTCCAGTCCGGCGCACAGGCCGGCGTCGAATACCTGACGGGTTTCGTCGTCGAAAAGAGCCTTGCGATGGACAACATCTTCGTCATCGCGATGATCTTCGGCTATTTCGCCGTCCCCCGGCAATATCAGCACCGCGTGCTGCTCTGGGGTATCCTCGGCGTGATCGTCCTGCGCGGCATCATGATCGCCGCGGGTGCCGCCGTCATCGAGAACTACGGCTGGGTGCTCTACATCTTCGCCGCCTTCCTCGTCTTCACCGGCATCAAGATGCTGTTCTCGTCGGACGAAGCCTATGATGTCGCTTCAAACCCGCTCCTGAAACTGCTGCGCCGCCGCCTGCCGGTGACCGACACGCTGCACGGCGACCGCTTCCTCGTCCGCCAGCCCGATCCGAAGACCGGGCGCCTGCGCACCTACGTGACGCCGCTGCTGCTCGCCCTGGTGCTCGTCGAATTCGCCGACCTCGTCTTCGCGGTCGATTCGATCCCGGCGATCTTCGCCATCACGACGGATCCGTTCATCGTCTACACGTCGAACATCTTCGCGATCCTCGGCCTGCGCGCGCTGTATTTCGCCCTTTCGGCCCTGATCCACCGCTTCGCCTATCTGAAGTATGCGCTGGCGACGGTGCTCATCTTCATCGGCTCGAAGATCTTCGTCGCCGACATGCTGGGCCTTGCGAAAATCCCGCCGATGGTTTCGCTCGGCGTGACGGTCACCATCCTTGCAGCCGGCATCTTCGGCTCGCTCTGGGCGACCCGCAAGGACGGTGAGAAGGCGATTGCCGAAGACGCGTAAACCTCACTCCGCGGCGGCGGGATGGGTGTCCGTCAGATCGGGCCCATTCGCGTCGCCCGGCTGGGTCTCGCAGCCAAGATCCGGGAAAGCGACGATACGGTGGCCGGCAAGATCGCTGTGCACGACCACCAGCCCCTGCTCCTCGAAGTAACCGAGAAGGCGGCGCGCGCGGCGGGCGGAATGGGTTCCGTAGGCGCGCGCGATCCGCGCATCGGAGGGGCAGGCAAGCCCGCGCACGGCAGCCTGCGCCACCAGCAGGAACACACCCTGCAGATCCTCGGTGACGCTGCGGGAAAGATCGAGCGCCCGGCCCCAGATTTCGGTCGCCGCGGTCTCGGCATCGACCCCGGAGCGCGCGACCGCCATCTTGCGGCGGAAGGCCGGCAGCGAAAGCGGCGCGCCCGGCACGCGGCGGATGCGGCAACGCACGAGGAAATCCTGAAAAAGCTCTGCATCGGCCCGGAAGGCCGCCTCGGGATTGCCGAGGATTTCGGCAAGCGCCTGGTCGAGCAGGCCCTCGCGCTCCTCTGCGGAGATTTCCGGCGCCGGCGCCTTCGTTTCCGCCTGCACCGGTTCCGGCCGAACGCGGGACAGTTCGGCGAGAATGTCCGTCGTCGGGCGCGGCGCAGGCGGTGCACGGCGGACGAGCGGACGGGAAAACTCGTCCGGATCGGGCGTGAAGATCAAATCCTCGACATCCGGCAGGGCATCCGGCAACGGCATCAGCTTGGGGCTGGTCGAGCGTGCGGAGGTCTCCACCGTACCGATCGTCACCGGCAAAGGACGGCGCGACAGCGCCGGGCCGAGCGCGACGAAGGAGCCGCGCGGCAGGTCGCGGAACATTTCCGCCTGCCGACGGTCGAGGCCGAGCAGGTCGGCGGCACGCGCCATGTCGATATCGAGAAAGGTACGGCCCATCAGGAAGTTGGAGGCCTCGGCCGCGACGTTCTTGGCAAGTTTTGCGAGGCGCTGCGTGGCGATGACGCCGGCAAGGCCGCGCTTGCGGCCACGGCACATCAGATTGGTCATCGCGCCGAGCGAGAGTTTGCGCGCCTCTTCGGAGACTTCACCGCTGACGGCGGGCGCGAAAAGCTGCGCCTCGTCGACGACGACGAGCACCGGATACCAGAAATCCCGGTCCGCATCGAACATCGCATTGAGGAAGATTCCGGCCGCACGCATCTGCTCGTCGGCCTCCAGCCCTTCCAGCGAAAGCACGCAGGAGACCCGATGCTGGCGGATACGGTTGGCGATGCCGACAAGCTCGGCCTCCGTGCGCTGGCCATCGACCACGACATGGCCGAACCGGTCGGACAGCGTGACGAAATCACCCTCGGGATCGATGATGACCTGCTGAACCCATTGGGCGGATTGTTCGAGCAGGCGCCGCAGGAGATGCGACTTTCCCGAGCCCGAATTTCCCTGCACCAGGAGACGCGTCGCCAGCAGCTCCTCGATATCGAGCCTGGCCGGTGCGCCGCCCTGCACCGTCCCCATGTCGATGCCGACCTTCATCCCGTTCCTCGTCTAAAAATTCCTGATTCGCCGGCCGCCACCGGATATCAGGCATGCCCTAACACGAAACACGCAGCCGTCACGCCCGGCTTCTTGAAAGAATCCACAAGGTTCTCACCGCTTTTGTGCTCAAGCGGCCTTCTCATCAAGCGGCTGGACATCGGGTTGCTCACGCTGCATCGCCTGAGCCAGATCGAAATTGACCTGCATGGCAAGCCAAGCGCGCGCGGTGCTGGCCCCCGCCCGTTCAAGGCGCAGGGCAAGATCAGGGCTGACGGCGGCGCGGCCGTGCAAAACACGCGAAAGCGCGACTCGGGACATGCCGAGTCGGCCGGCCGCATCCGTTACAGACAAACCGAGCGGCCGAAGCACGTCCTCACGGAGCAATTCGCCGGGATGGGGAGGAAGTTTCATCATCGCTACAATCCTCTCAATGATAATCCTGGTAATCGACCAGTTCGACATCGGCTCCGATGAAGCGGAAGGTCACCCGCCAGTTGCCGTTCACCCAGACCGACCAATGCCCCTTCATGTTTCCCTTGAGAGGGTGAAGCTTGAAGCCTGGCAGATTGACGTCGGCAGGCGCGCTCGCAACGTCCAGCAAGCCGAGGATACGCCCTAACTTGGCGGCGTGAGATGCCTGGATCCCCTTCGTCGATCCCGACGTGTGGAAGAGTTCCAGGCCTTTGTGTCGGAAACTGACGATCATGGCAAAATGTATCGCGTATCGATACGCGATACAAGCTTCAGACGACCCGGAGCCCGAACCCCTGCATCAGCCGGCGTGTCGAAAAATCCGGTTTGCCCGAGGTGAAGACAGCAATGTCCTCGCCGGGGGCGAGGGTTTCTAGCGGCGGCACGAGACGGCGCGCCTGGCGGGCGATGGCCTCGGCCGGGTCGAGCCAGTCGACCGGCCAGGGGGCGAGCTTGCGGAAGAGATTGGCCATGAACGGGTAGTGCGTGCAGGCGAGCACGACGATATCCGTCTTGCGGCCGTCCTCGTCGACGAAACAGGGCGCGATCTCGGCGCGCACGGCATCGTCGGAAAAGGTCTCGCCGCGGATATAGGCTTCCGCCATGCGGGCGAGGTTTTCCGAGCCGACGAGGCGCACGTCGCACTGGCTGGCGAAGGACTGGATGAGGTCGCGCGTGTAGGCGCGCTTCACCGTGCCGGGCGTCGCGAGCACCGAGACGAGGCCGGAACGGGTGCGCTCGGCGGCGGGTTTGATGGCAGGCACGGTGCCGACGAAGGGCATGTGCGGGAATGCGGCGCGCAGGTCCGCTCCCACCAGCGTGAAGGCCGTGTTGCAGGCGATGACGCTGATTTCCGGATCGTGCTCGGCAAGCAGTCCTTCGAAGAGATCGATGACATGCGTCTTCAGCGTCGGCTCTTCCCAGCCGCCGTAGGGAAAACCGGCATCGTCGGCCACATAGGTGAAATGCCGCTCGGGCATCAGCACGCGCGCCTCACGCAGAACGGTCAGGCCACCGATGCCGCTGTCGAACATCAGGATGGGCTTTGCCGTCTGTTCCGGAGCCTTGCCGAGTAAGGAACCGGCCGCCGACTTTTCGGGAAAGGGCCTATTCGTCGTCACGGGGCACCTTCGGCCGACGATTGCGGGTGCGGTTCGGATTGCTCGCGCCGCGCGGCGATTCGCGGGTGAAACGATCGAGGCAGGAGATGATGCCGCGCATGACCTGGATCTCCGTGCCGGTGAAGGAAGGGCGCGTCAGGATGGCGCGCAGGTTCTCCACCAGTTTTGGCTTTTTTTCGGCAGGCCGGAAGTAGCCGCGCGCGTCCAGCGTCTCCTCCACATGATCGAAGAGCCCCTGCAGCTCCTCCTTCTTGGCCGGGCGCTGTGGCAGCGCGTCGAAGGGCGTATCCTCGACGGAGGCAAGGCCGCTCTTCATCCATTCGTAGCTCATGAGGAGCACGGCCTGGGCGAGGTTGAGCGAGGCGAAGGCGGGATTGACCGGAAAGGTCACCAGTTCGTCGGCGAGCGCGATCTCCTCGTTGGTGAGGCCCGTGCGCTCGCGGCCGAAGAGGATGCCGGTCTTTTCGCCAGCGCGGAAGCGCGTGCGCAGGTCGTCGGCGGCAACCACGGGCGAGCGAACTTCCTTGTAGCCATAGCGGTCGCGTGCCGTCGTCGCATAGACGAATTCGAGATCGGCGACGGCCGCTTCCAGGGATGGATAGACCTTCGCCGCCTCGATGACGTGATCCGCCTTGCTGGCCGCGGAAATCGCCTTCTCGCTCGGCCAGCCGTCGCGCGGGTTGACCAGGCGCAGCTCGGCAAGGCCGAAATTCGCCATGGCGCGCGCCACCATGCCGATATTCTCGCCGAGTTGCGGATGAACGAGAATGATCGCCGGTCCTTCGGCGATCAGCGTGCGTTCGCTGTTCGTGCCTGCCATGCCCATATGTCCCTAAAGCATGTCACGCAAAAGTGTGCCGCGGTTTTGCGCTACCGACATGCGAAAATCAAAAATCCAAGGCGCCGGAAGCGAATCCGAAGGACCGCGGCGCGCGCGCTTTGGAAAGATGGGCCTCACTGGCACAATACGCCGGAAATGAAAAGCGCCAGCCGCCTATTCCGGGGATTCGGCGGCGCTGCCGCTACCACCGTTGGCGCCAGCCTCGGCGATCTCCAGCATTTCCTTCTTCAGGGAGGCGCCATCCTCGAAGCTGGGACGCTCGATATCGTCGATGACCGCCCTTCCGTCCTCCTCGATCACCTTGAAGACCAGCTTTTCCGGCTGCCAGTCGCTGGCCCGCTCGCCGAAGCAATGGCTGTTGTCGAAGGTCACGGTCACGTCTTCCGCGCCGTTTGCCGGCTGCCCCTCGGCGGTCGCCACGTCCTTCAGCGCGCAGCCGTCCTGTCCGCCGATGATCGGATCGTAGTCGAAGGGCGAGCCGCCGTCGTCATAGGCCGGGAACTTCGCCGCCTCCTTGTATTTCGCGACGAAATCCTTGCTGTAGAGACGCTTCAGGAAATCCTCGGAGAAGTAGTCGGTATAGGGCGGCGGCGTATCGGTATCCGTGCCCATGTCCTGCCAGTTGGCCGTGGCGGCCGCCATGACCTCCGCGACGGGCGCCTTGAAATCGGCAGCCTCGACGGAAACGGGAAGCAGAAGGGCGAGCGCCACGAAACCGAAACGCGACATCATATTCTCCATTGGATGACGGCGGACCGGAGCGGCCGCCCGAGAGCCTTCCTGAAACGGAATTTTGGCGAAACTTATTCTCAACCCCGGCGAAAATAAACCGTCTCGGTAATTGGTTGTCTTTGCCTTCCCGGCCGCGAGTGCTATAGGGCCAAGCGTTCCTTTCAAGTCCACGATCCGGGGCGCTAGGCCCCGACAAAACACGAGGCTCTCCATGGCAAAGATCAAGGTCGCCAACCCCGTCGTCGAACTCGACGGCGATGAGATGACGCGCATCATCTGGCAGTTCATCAAGGAAAAGCTGATCCATCCTTACCTGGATATCGACCTCCACTATTACGACCTCGGCATGGAAAACCGCGACGCCACCGACGACCAGGTGACGATCGACGCGGCGAACGCCATCAAGAAGCATGGCGTCGGCGTCAAGTGCGCCACCATCACGCCGGATGAAGCCCGCGTCGAAGAATTCAAGCTGAAGAAGATGTGGAAGTCGCCGAACGGCACGATCCGCAACATCCTCGGCGGCGTCATCTTCCGCGAGCCGATCATCTGCAAGAACGTGCCGCGTCTCGTTCCGGGCTGGACCAAGCCGATCATCGTCGGCCGCCACGCCTTCGGCGACCAGTACCGCGCCACCGACTTCAAGTTCCCCGGCAAGGGCAAGCTGACGATGAAGTTCGTCGGCGAGGACGGCAAGGAAATCGAATACGACGTGTTCGACGCCCCGTCCGCCGGCGTCGCAATGGGCATGTACAACCTCGACGATTCGATCACCGAATTCGCCCGCGCGTCGTTCAACTACGGCCTGCAGCGCAAGGTGCCGGTCTATCTCTCGACCAAGAACACCATTCTCAAGGTCTATGACGGCCGCTTCAAGGACATCTTCCAGCAGGTCTTCGACGCCGAATTCGCCGACAAGTTCAAGGAAGCCAAGATCTGGTACGAACACCGCCTGATCGACGACATGGTCGCCTCGGCGCTCAAGTGGTCCGGCGGCTATGTCTGGGCCTGCAAGAACTATGACGGCGACGTGCAGTCCGACATCGTCGCGCAGGGTTTCGGCTCGCTCGGCCTGATGACCTCGGTTCTGATGACGCCGGACGGCAAGACGGTCGAAGCCGAAGCCGCCCACGGCACGGTGACGCGCCACTACCGCCAGCACCAGAAGGGCGAGGAAACCTCGACCAACTCGATCGCCTCGATCTTCGCCTGGACGCGTGGCCTTGCCCACCGCGCCAAGCTGGACGGCAATGCGGAGCTGGCCAAGTTCTCCGAAACGCTGGAACGCGTCTGCGTCGAAACCGTCGAATCGGGCTTCATGACCAAGGACCTCGCGCTCCTCATCGGCCCCGACCAGCCGTGGCTCTCCACCACCGGCTTCCTCGACAAGATCGACGAGAACCTCAAGAAGGCCATGGCGGCCTGAGCCTGAAACGAGACTTCGCAAAGCCCGGCCCAGCGCCGGGCTTTTCTTTTGCATGCCCTTGCGCAGCCCGGCCCGCGCCCTATTCTCCCCTCGCCATAGGAGGAGGATACCATGGCCGAAGAGCTTGTTTTCTATAGCAACCCGATGTCGCGCGGGCGCATCGCCCGCTGGATGCTGGAGGAGGTCGGCGCGCCCTACCGCAGCGAATGGCTGACCTTCGAAGGCTCGATGAAGGCGCCGGAATACCTTGCGGTCAATCCCATGGGCAAGGTGCCCGCCATCCGCCATGGCAAGACCGTGGTGACGGAAGCCGCCGCCATCTGCGCCTACATGGCCGACGCCTTTCCCGAAGCCGGCCTTGCCCCGCCGGCAAACCTGCGCGGGGACTATTATCGCTGGATGTTCTTCGCGGCGGGTCCGGTTGAAATGGCGGTCTCGCTCAAGGCCTTCGGACTCAGCGTGCCGAAGGAACGCGAACGCAGCATCGGCTGCGGCAGCTATCAATCGGTGCTGGACGCCCTCTCCTTCGCCGTCACCCGCACGCCCTATATTGCCGGCGACGCCTTCACCGCCGCCGACGTCTATGTCGGCTCGCATATCAGCTGGGGCTTGCAGTTCGGCTCGCTGGAAACACGGCAGGAATATCAGGCCTACTGGGACCGTCTGAAGGATCGCCCGGCCTATCTGAAGGCCAAGGCGATCGATGACGAGGAGATGCATCGGCAGCTCGAAGCGATGAAGAAGAGCTAGGGCTGGCTGTCTTTGCCGCTTCTCTTTCTTTCGTGGTGGTCGGGTTCGGCCCGACCACCCGAACGCCCAGCACCCAGTAATGGGGATCCTCGGGCCGAGCCTGAAAGCGACAGGTCGGAACAATCACCTGCTGCAACTCTCCGCGCCGTGCTGCCGGCCTCAGGCCACCGCCGCCGCCCGCTGGAGCGGCAGGCAGATTTCCGTCAGGAGCTCGTTCGGCGGAACCTCGCGCGGATTGTTGAGATAGGTCTCGAACATCACCTCGTCGCGGATCGAGCGCCCCGAGGCGGGAAGCCATGTGGCGTAGAGCCAGCGATAGGCCGCGCCCATATTCGCATAGGGCCCCTGGTGGCGCAGCACAGCGTAGTCGCCTTCTGCGAGCGTGCGGCGCACGAGCGGCGCCTCAGCGGGAGCCTCCGTGCCCGCCGTCACGCAGGCGAAGGAGCGCAGCTTCGCCTCCGGCACGAGATCGGGATCATCAAGAAAGATGCCGATCATGCGCATGTCCGGCCGGAAGATGTTGCGGGAAAAGAGCGCGCCGTAAAGCGCCTCGAAGGCCTTTCCGATGCCCATATAGGAGCCGGAATGGGGAACCGCGAGCAGCGTCTGCTCGGGCATGGTGCGAATGGTCACGTCGAACATGCGGGAAGACTCCTTGTCGTTTTCGGGTTCATAGGCACGATGGGAGCCCTCCTTGCGGTAGCGTGCCGGCGGCAGGCCGTAGACTGCCGCAAAGGTACGGTTGAAGGACTGGAGGTTGGGGTACCCCCATCGCGCGGCGATGTCCCGGACGGAGCGGTCGCTGCGCACCAGATCGCCCGCCGCACGGTGCAGACGCAACCGGCGGACGGTACCCGCCAGCGTCTCGTTGTGTACGGCGCGGTAGACGCGGTGCCAGTGATAGGCGGAAAGGCAGGCGATCTCCGACAGCCGGTCGAGGTCGAGATCCTCTTCCAGATGCTCGTAGATATAGGCGGAAACCCTGAGCAGGCGCTTTTCATAGGCTGTCCAGATCTCGTTTTCACTCATGCCGTTTTCCTCTCGCCGGAACGCATTCAATCAAGCATGGCGCGATTTCACAAATCCTGCGCTTCTTCTTGCTCTGCAAATTTCGCATAGCCTTGCCTTGTGTCATTGCAAAAACGGGCGACTCGGCGTGAGATGCCCGCGCCGGCCCCTTTCTCCATCCTCCGGCCTTTCGAGGCACCCATGACCGATACCCTGATGCCGAAGCTCGCCAGCGTTTTCGCGGAGGGCTACGGCCCCGCGCGTTTCAAGGCCGATGCGCTGTCCGGCCTCACGGTGGCGATCGTCGCGCTGCCACTGTCCATGGCGATCGCCATCGCCTCGGGCGTCACGCCGGATCGCGGTCTCTACACCGCCATCATCGGCGGTTTCCTGGTTTCCGCCCTCGGCGGCAGCCGGTTTCAGGTGGGCGGGCCGGCAGGCGCCTTCATCGTGCTGGTCTCGGCGACGGTCGCCCGCCACGGCGTCGAGGGCCTGCTGCTCGCCACCCTGCTTTCCGGCATCCTGCTTGCGCTTGCTGGCTATCTCAGGCTCGGCAAATACATCAAGTTCATTCCCTATCCCGTGACGGTCGGCTTCACGGCCGGCATCGCCGTCATCATCTTCGCCAGCCAGATCGGCGAGCTGTTCGGCCTGAAGCTGGACGGGCGCGAGCCGGGGCCGATCCTCGACAAGCTCGAAGCACTATGGATCGCCCGGCCGAGCTTCAACCCGGCCGCCTTCGGCGTCGCCGGGCTTACCGTCGCCGTCATCCTCCTCCTGCGCCGCTTCCGCCCGAGCTGGCCGAACCTCCTCATCGCCGTCACCGTCGCCTCGTTCGCCACCGCGCTCCTCTCGCTGCCGGCAGATACGATCGGCAGCCGGTTCAACGGCATTCCGCGTGGCCTGCCCTTGCCGGCGCTACCGTCCTTCTCGCCGGAACTCGTCATCGCCGTGCTGCCGGATGCCGTCGCCTTCGCCCTGCTCGGCGCCATCGAATCGCTGCTCTCGGCCGTCGTCGCCGATGGCATGACGGGGCGCAGGCACCGCTCCAGCATGGAACTGGTCGCCCAGGGATTCGCCAATGTCGGTTCGGCGCTGTTCGGCGGCATCTGCGTGACGGGCACCATCGCCCGCACCGCAACGAATGTGCGCTCCGGCGCCACCAGCCCGGTCTCGGGCATGCTGCATGCACTCTTCCTGCTGCTCTTCATGCTCGTGGCCGCGCCGCTCGCCAGCTACATCCCGCTCGCCGCGCTTGCAGGCGTGCTCGCGGTCGTCGCGTTCAACATGGTGGAGCGCCCGGCCATCGCCGCCCTCTTCCGCTCTTCGCGCGGCGATGCGGCAGTGCTCGTCGTCACCTTCCTGCTCGTCGTCTTCCGCGACCTGACGGAGGGCATCGTAGTCGGCTTCCTCATCGGCGCGGTGCTGTTCATCGATCGCATGGGCAAGGCCGTCGCCATCCGTGAGGAGACCGTGCCGCGCGTCGTGCGCGCCATCGAGAATGCCGGGGAGGACAGCGGCCTGCCAGAGCGGCCGGTCGTCGCCAACGATCCGGACACCGTGATCTACCGCATCAGCGGCGTCTTCTTCTTCGGCGCAGCCGCCAGCGTCGGCTCGGTGCTCGACCGCATCGCCGACCAGCGGCGCAACTTCGTGCTCGACTGCGCCGACGTGCCGCTGCTCGATTCGACCGCCGCCAGCGTCATCGAAGGCCTGGTGCGCAAGGCAGAGCGGGCCGGCGTGCGCGTCTTCATCACCGGGCTGAAGCCCGACATGCGCCGCCTGCTGGAAGCCCACGAGCTGCACGCCCCGCGCGTCACCTTCACCGCGACGCTGGAAAGCGCGCTGGAGGAGATCGCGACATTCCCACCATCGCGCTGAAGCCATTCGGGCGGGCGCGTAAAGAGGATCTCTGAAAGGCCTCAGCCGGTGCGGGCAACATCCGCCGTGACAGGCGACTTCATGCGCTCGGCGAGACCGGGAAGGCCCAGCGAAGGCGCCGCACGCTTCACCTGGTTGCGGCCCGCCTCCTTGGCCGCATAGAGCGCGCCGTCGGCCGCCGAATGCAGGCGGTCGAAATCCGCCCCGAAGGTCGCGACATCGGCAAGGCCGATGCTGACCGACACGGCGATCTCATGCTCTTCCGTGGGGATCGGCAACGCGGCCACCGTGTGCCGCAGCCCCTCGGCGAAGGGTTCGGCACAGGCCATGTCGCGCCCGGGCGCAAAGAGCGCGAACTCCTCGCCGCCGAAGCGGCAGAACAGCATGCCCGTTTCGAGACGCGCGGCGACCAGCGCGGAAAACCGCTTCAGCACGAGATCGCCCGCGACATGGCCGTAGGTGTCGTTGATCGCCTTGAACCGATCAAGGTCGAAAATCATCAGCGTGCCCTGCGGCCGGTCGGCAAGCCGCTTCTGCATGTCGTCCAGGAAGGAGCCGCGATTGGCGATGCCGGTCAGCGCATCGGTGCGCGAGGCCTGGCGGTAGAGCGCCTCGCCGCGCTCCTTGATCAGCACCAGCATGGCGACGGCGGCCAGGATCGTGTGGGCGAAGAGTTCCAGCGAGAAGAGCGCAAACCAGGCGGAATAGGCGGTGCCATGGCCGAAGGCCGCGGGCAGCATGATCGCCATGGGGATGCGCAGACCGTAGATGACGCCGTGGCTGACGAAGAAGGCGGCAGCAAGCGTGCGGGTCGGCAGCGGCTCGGCGCGGCGCCCGCGCCAGATATCGGCGCCGATCCACAGCGAATAGGCCGCGATGATGACCGAGGTGACGATGATGCGGTTGTTCACGTCCGCCGTCACCTGCGGCACGAAGAGATAGGCAAGGGCCCAGAAGAGCGGGCCGGAAAGGATGACCGCAAGATGCGCGCGGCGGCGGTCGAAGACGCGAAAACCGGCCCACATGAAGGCGTAGCCGAAGGCGGCGAGCAGATTGCCGAGGCCAACGGTGAGGAGCGGCGGGCCCACGGCACGAAGGGCGAAGAGCAGCGTGCAAAGCGAGCCGACCCACATGGACAGGCACCAGTAGCCGGCTGCCCTGTGCCGCCGGTCCGTCAGCCAGAGCTGCAGCATGAAAATCCCGACGATGGTGGTCGACAGGAACGTACAGATCATCAAGGTTGAAATACTGATGACGTCTTCAATCAAAACACCCACTCCGCACGCGCAGGATGCTAGGGATAAACCTTGAAGACTTCGCAAACAAAAGCGGCGGGCCGAAGCCCGCCGCCATGATCCATTTGCATTCCGGCCCGGCCGATCAGCCGGCGATCGCGCCGGCGACCGCCTCGATCGCGTCGCCCGCCTTGGCACCATCCGGGCCACCGGCCTGCGCCATGTCCGCACGCCCGCCGCCACCCTTGCCGCCAAGCGCTTCGGAGGCGCGGCGCACGAGGTCGACAGCGCTGAACCGGCCGGTAAGGTCTTCGGTGACGGCGACAACGGCGCTCGCCTTACCGTCGGCCGAAACGCCGACGAAGGTGACGATGCCGGAGCCGAGGCTCTTCTTGCCGTCGTCGGCAAGGCTCTTCAGGTCCTTCGGCTCGACGCCTGTGACGACCTTGCCGAGATATTTCACGCCCGCGACCTCGCGCACGCCGTCGTCGCCGCCGGCAGTGCCGCCCGACAGCGCCAGTTTCTTCTTCGCCTCGGTCAGTTCGCGTTCCAGCTTGCGGCGCTCCTCGACCAGCGCCTCGACGCGGGAAAGCACCTCGCCCGGCTGCGCCTTCAGCGTGGTGGCGAGCGATTTGACGCGCTCGTCCTGTTCGGCAAGGTAGGCCCGGGCCGCCTCGCCCGTCAGCGCCTCGAGGCGGCGCACGCCCGAGCCGACCGCGCTTTCCGAAAGGATGCGCACGAGACCGATCTCGCCGGTCGCCGACACGTGCGTGCCGCCGCAAAGCTCAACGGAATAGGGCCGGTTGGCCTTGGCGCCGTGCAGGCCGGTGCCCATGGAAACCACACGCACCTCGTCGCCGTATTTTTCGCCGAAGAGCGCCATGGCGCCCTCCGCGATCGCGTCGTCCACCGTCATCAGGCGGGTGGTGACCGGGGCGTTCTGCACGATGATCTCGTTCGCCATGTCCTCGATGACGCGCAGCTCCTCCGCCGACATGGGCTTGGGATGGGAGACGTCGAAGCGCAGGCGCTCGGGCGCGACCAGCGAGCCCTTCTGGGCGACGTGGGTGCCGAGCACCTCGCGCAGCGCCTCGTGCAGCAGGTGGGTGGCGGAGTGGTTGGCGCGCAGCCGCGAACGGCGGGCATGATCCACCGTCAGGGCGACAGCGTCACCGACGGCAAGCTTGCCGCTCTCGACGACGGCACTGTGGACGAAGACGCCCTCGCCCTTCTTCTGCGTATCGGTCACCGCAAGGCGCGCATGATCGCTGACGATCACGCCCGTATCGCCCATCTGGCCGCCCGATTCGCCGTAGAACGGCGTCTGGTTGACGACGATCTGGACGCTGTCGCCGGCAGTGGCGCCGTCGATCGTCTTGCCGTCCCGGACGATCGCCTGGACGACGCCCTCGGCCGTCTCCGTGTCATATCCGAGGAATTCGCTCGCGCCGTGCTTTTCCTTCAGCTCGAACCAAACGGCTTCCGTCGCCTTGTCGCCGGAGCCGGACCAGTTCGCGCGCGCTTCCGCCTTCTGGCGCTGCATCGCATCGTTGAAGCCGGAAAGGTCGACATGGATGTCCCGGGCGCGCAGCGCGTCCTGGGTCAGGTCGAGCGGGAAGCCATAGGTATCGTACAGCTTGAACGCGGTCTCGCCATCCAGCATGTCGCCCGTCTTGAGCGTCACGGTGGCATCCGAGAGCAGCGACAGGCCGCGCTCCAGCGTCTTGCGGAAACGGGTTTCCTCGAGCTTCAGCGTCTCGGAGATCAGCGCCTCGGCCCGCACGAGTTCGGGATAGGCGCGGCCCATTTCGCCGACGAGCGCGGGAAGCAGCGACCACATCAAAGGTTCGCGGGCGCCGAGCAGCTGCATGTGGCGCATGGCGCGGCGCATGATGCGGCGCAGGACGTAGCCGCGGCCCTCGTTCGACGGCAGGACGCCGTCGGCGATCAGGAAGGCGGAGGAGCGCAGGTGATCGGCGATGACCCGGCAGCTCGCTGCCGCTTCGCCCTCGGCCTTCGTGCCGACGGCCTCCTCGACGGCCGAGATCAGCGTGCGGAAAAGATCGGTCTCGAAAACGCTCTGCACGCCCTGCAGGATGCAGGCCATGCGCTCGAGGCCCATGCCGGTGTCGATCGACGGGCGCGGCAGCAGACTGCGCTCGCCGGGCGCCGTCTGGTCGAACTGCATGAAGACGAGGTTCCAGAATTCGAGGAACCGGTCGCCATCCTCCTCCGGCGAGCCGGGCGGGCCGCCCCAGACATGCTCGCCCTGGTCGATGAAGATTTCCGAACAGGGGCCGCAGGGACCGGTGTCACCCATCTGCCAGAAGTTGTCCGAGGTCGGGATACGGATGATCCGGTCGTCGGAAAGGCCGGCGATCTTCTTCCAGAGGATGGCCGCTTCCTCGTCCTCGGAATAGACGGTCACGAGCAGCCGGTTCTTCGGCAGATCGAACCCCTTCGTCACCAGCGTCCAGGCAAGCTCGATGGCGCGCTCCTTGAAATAGTCGCCGAACGAGAAGTTGCCGAGCATCTCGAAGAAGGTCAGGTGCCGCGCGGTATAGCCGACATTGTCGAGGTCGTTGTGCTTGCCGCCGGCACGCACGACCTTCTGGGCTGTCGTCGCTGTGGAATAGGGACGCGATTCCAGGCCGGTGAAGACGTTCTTGAACTGCACCATGCCGGCATTGGTGAACATCAGCGTCGGGTCGTTGCGCGGCACGAGCGGGCTGGACGACACGATCTCGTGGCCGTTCTTTCGGAAATAGTCGAGGAAAGTCGACCGGATCTCATTCACGCCGCTCATATCGCGTCCTTCATCTCTGCCCTTTTGCGCCGGAAAACCGGCGCATCACCCACCCAATTCACTGCAACGATGGCGAAACCGCCTCGCCGGCCGGAGTGCCCGCCCGGAAGACCCGTCAAGGTCACCCATCCGCGAATTCCGTCGAAACCGCCCGCGCCTGCCGCTTAGAGGAGGCGGAAGGTCGAAAACCTTGGCGCGCGCGAGAACTGAAGGCTTTTATCGCCCGCCTCGGCCCCTGTCCAGACACCAAAAAACCGGCCTTTCGCGAAGAAGAGGCCGGTCTTCGATGTTTTTGCGAAACCGTTGCGCGGCGATTACATGCCGGCCGCGTCGTCCGCGTCGTTCGGATCCGGTCCGCCGTTCTCCAGGAAGCGGTCGGCGATCAGGCCGGCATTCTGGCGCAACGCCGTCTCGATCTCGCGGGCGAGATCCGGATTGTCGCGCAGGAACGTCTTGGCGTTCTCGCGGCCCTGGCCGAGACGCTGGCTGTTGTAGGAGAACCAGGCGCCGGACTTTTCCACGATGCCCGCCTTGACGCCGAGGTCGATGAGCTCGCCGGTCTTGGAAACGCCCTCGCCATACATGATGTCGAACTCGACCTGCTTGAAGGGCGGTGCCATCTTGTTCTTGACGACCTTGACGCGCGTCTGGTTGCCGATCACCTCGTCGCGCTCCTTGACGGCGCCGATGCGGCGGATGTCGAGGCGGACGGAGGCATAGAACTTCAGCGCGTTGCCGCCCGTCGTCACTTCCGGCGAACCGTAGACGACACCGATCTTCATACGGATCTGGTTGATGAAGATCACCATCGTGTTCGACTTGGAGATCGAGGCGGTGAGCTTGCGCAGCGCCTGGCTCATCAGGCGCGCCTGGAGACCCGGCAGGCTCTCGCCCATCTCGCCCTCGATTTCGGCGCGCGGCGTGAGCGCGGCGACCGAATCGACAACCAGCACATCGACGGCGCCGGAGCGCACCAGCGTGTCGGTGATCTCGAGCGCCTGCTCGCCGGTGTCGGGCTGCGAGATGAGAAGGTTTTCAAGGTCGACGCCGAGCTTGCGGGCATAGACCGGATCGAGCGCGTGTTCGGCGTCGACGAAGGCGCAGATGCCGCCCTTCTTCTGGGATTCGGCGATGGTCTGCAGCGCAAGCGTCGTCTTGCCCGAGCTTTCCGGGCCGTAAATCTCGATGATACGGCCCTTGGGCAGGCCGCCGATCCCGAGTGCGACGTCGAGGCTGAGCGAGCCCGTCGACACCGTCTCGATCTCGATGACGCTGTCCTTGCCACCGAGCTTCATGATGGAGCCCTTGCCGAAGGAGCGCTCGATCTGGGAGAGTGCCGCTTCGAGTGCCTTGCTTTTATCCACTGCTTTATCCTCTACGAGCCGCAAAGTGTTCTGTGCCATTTCGTCCACCTTTAGGTTATTGAAGCAAGACAGGCAACGAAGCCGTCGATGAAAGCTATGTACACATTTTGTTCTCTTTTTGCAAGATCCATTCATCCATTTGAATTATTTCGTGAATCGAGCGTGTGTTCTCTTTTCGTTTAGGGCTGTTGAAAGCCGTGGCGGAACAAGGATGTACCCGCGCAGGGTCTGCACGGTTGCAGGCGAATCGTGCCGCGGGAATGAAGGAAGACGATGACGGGAAAGACGATACTGGTGATGGGCGGCGCCCATGTGGACAGGCGCGGGCGCATTGCCGGCGAGACGGCGCCGGGGGCGAGCAATCCCGGTGCCTGGTTCGTGGAAGCGGGTGGCGGCGCGTTCAATGCGGCGCGCAACCTCGCCCGGCTCGGCCGGACGGTGCGGCTCGTCTCGCCGCGCGGCGGCGATGCGGATGGCGACATCGTCGCGGCGGCAGCGGAAGCGGCGGGGGTCGAGGACACACCCTTCACCTTCCTCGACCGGGCGACGCCAAGTTATACGGCGATCATCGAGCGGGACGGCAACCTCGTCATCGCCCTGGCGGACATGGAACTCTACCGCCTCTTCTCGCCGCGCCGCCTGCAGCAGCGGGCGATGCGCGATGCGGTCGCCGCGGCTGGGCTGATCCTCACCGATGCCAACCTGCCGGCCGAAACGCTGGCGGCCATGACGACGGCGGCGTGCGCCGCAGGTGTGCCGATCGCCGGAATCGCCATTTCACCGGCCAAGGTCCCGCGGTTCGCCGCTAGCCTTCCCGCCCTCGCCTTCCTGTTCATGAACGAGGCGGAGGCGCGCACACTGACGGGCGCAGCACCGGACAATCCGGCCGACTGGCCGAAGGCGCTGCGCGCAGCCGGCCTTTCCGCCGGTGTCGTGACGCGCGGCGGCCGCGGCGTCGTCGCCTTCGATGCAAAGCGCGCCGCATGCGTTGCGCCGCCGGAAGCCCCCGCGCTCGGCGACGTCACCGGCGCGGGCGATTCGCTCGCCTCCGGCTTCCTCGACGCCTGGATCAGCGGCCACGAGATCGGCGAGGCGCTGCGCCACGGGGTTGCCGCCGCGGCGATCACCGTGCGCTCGCCGCTCGCCGTCGCCGAAGAAATGTCGCAGGCGGCGCTTCAGGCCGCACTTTCCCTTGTGCCGGAGGCCGAAGGAATGGCATGAGACTTTTTTGCCGAAATTCCTGCAAGGACCTCGCATGACCAGACCCGTTTCCACCCTCCTGCCGATGCAGTATTCGGACGAAGTCGCCGCCGCCAAGAGCCGCGGCGCGCCGATCGTCGCGCTCGAATCGACGATCATCACCCACGGCATGCCCTATCCGGGCAACCTGAACATGGCCCGCAGCGTCGAGCGCATCATCCGCGAAGAAGGCGCCGTGCCGGCGACGATCGCCGTCATCGACGGCATCCTGCATATCGGCCTCGACGATGCGACGCTGGAAACGCTGGCGCAGACCGAGGGCGCGATGAAGCTGTCGCGCGCCGACCTCGCCTTCGCGATCGCCGAGCGCCGCACGGGCGCGACGACCGTTGCGGCGACGATGATCGGCGCCGCCCGCGCCGGCATCAAGGTCTTTGCGACCGGCGGCATCGGCGGCGTGCATCGCAAGGCGGAAGAAACCTTCGACATCTCCGCCGACCTAGACGAACTGTCGCGCACCGGCGTCATCGTCGTCTGCGCGGGCGCCAAGGCGATCCTCGACATTCCGAAGACCCTTGAAGTGCTGGAGACGCGCGGCGTGCCCGTCGTCACCTACGACAGCCCCATCTTCCCGGCCTTCTGGTCGCGCGATTCGGGGCTCAAAAGCCCGCTGACGCTGAACAGCCCGGCGGCCATCGCCAATTTCCAGAAGGTGCGCGACCAGCTCGGCGTCGACGGCGGCATGCTGATCGCCAATCCGGTGCCGGAGGCCGACGAGATCGAACGCGAGGAGATGGAGATCTACATCGCCCGCGCGCTCGACAATGCCGAACGCGACGAGATCGCCGGCAAGGCCGTGACGCCCTATCTGCTCGACAGCCTGTTCCGCCTGACGGACGGCCGCAGCCTCAAGACCAATATCGCGCTCGTCGAGAACAATGCGCGCCTCGCGGCGGAAATCGCCGTGGCGCTGGCGGACTAAGCCGCCCTGCGGGGCAGCCGCACGGCCTGCCCTGCTCCTTCCGGTCAGCCGGACACCTCCCCCAACGACAAGGCCCCCGCGTCTGGAATGAAAGCGGCGCCGCATTCTCCTTCTCCCCTCATGGAAAAGGGTAATGCGGCAATGTCGAATTCCAGATGCGATTGCTTGCCGTCGGAGAGGGGCGGGCAGCCCCGCCCCTCATAGAAACGAAAACGGCGGCAGCGCGTTTTCTCGCGCTGCCGCCGAAAGATGCGTCGTGGCTGATCAGCCGCGCAGGATGCCGCGACCGGCGTATTTCGCCTGGGCGCCGAGCTGTTCCTCGATGCGGATCAGCTGGTTGTACTTGGCGGTGCGGTCGGAGCGGGCGAGCGAGCCGGTCTTGATCTGGCCGCAGTTGGTGGCGACGGCAAGGTCGGCGATCGTCGAATCCTCGGTCTCGCCCGAGCGGTGCGACATGACGGCGGTGTAGCTCGCCTTGTGCGCGGTCTCCACGGCGTCGAGCGTCTCGGAGAGCGAGCCGATCTGGTTGACCTTGACGAGGATCGAGTTGCCGACGCCCATCTTGATGCCGTCACGAAGGCGCGCCGAGTTCGTCACGAACAGGTCGTCGCCGACGAGCTGCACCTTCTTGCCGATCTTGTCGGTCAGCGCCTTCCAGCCGTCCCAGTCGTCTTCCGCCATGCCGTCCTCGATCGAGAAGATCGGGTATTTGCCGGCAAGCTCGGCGAGGTAGTCGGCCATGGCGCCCGGCTCCAGCGTGCGGCCTTCGCCCTCCAGCACATACTTGCCGTCCTTGAAGAACTCCGTCGAGGCGCAGTCGAGCGCGATGAACATGTCCTCGCCCGGGCGGTAGCCGGCCTTCTCGATCGACTTCATGATGAAGTCGAGGGCGGCGGGCGCGGAGGCAAGGCCCGGCGCAAAGCCGCCTTCGTCACCGACATTGGTGTTGTGGCCGTCGGCAGCAAGCTGCTTCTTCAGCGTGTGGAACACTTCCGAGCCCATGCGCACGGCGTCGCGGATATTGTCGGCGCCGACCGGGACGATCATGAATTCCTGGAAGTCGATCGGGTTGTCGGCATGGGCGCCGCCATTGATGATGTTCATCATCGGCACGGGCAGGATGCGGGCGTTCGGGCCGCCGACATAGCGGTAGAGCGGCAGGTTGGCGGCTTCCGCGGCGGCCTTGGCGACGGCGAGCGAGACGCCGAGGATGGCGTTGGCGCCGAGGCGGGCCTTGTTTGGCGTGCCGTCGAGTTCGATCATCGTCTGGTCAATCTCGATCTGGTCCTCGGCATCGAGGCCGCCGATCGCTTCGAAAATCTCGCCGTTGACGGCGGCGACGGCGTTTTCGACGCCCTTGCCGAGGTAACGCTTGCCGCCGTCGCGCAGCTCGACGGCTTCATGCGCGCCCGTGGAGGCGCCCGACGGAACGGCCGCACGGCCGAAGCTGCCATCTTCGAGATGCACGTCCACTTCAACGGTGGGATTGCCGCGGCTGTCGAGAATCTCGCGGCCGATGATGTCGATGATTGCAGTCATGGATATCGTCCTGTTCCGGGGTTTATAAATCGATTAAAATCCACTTTTAATCGACGATGCAGAAATTACAATGGTGTCGGGCGCCGTCGGGAAAACGGATGCCATGTCTCCATGTCATCCGTTTGAAACGTCAGGCCTTGGCGATGTCGTCGAAGGCGACGAGCTTTTCCAGAAGGCGCGGCATGTCCTTCAGATGCACCATGTTCGGGCCGTCGGAGGGCGCGTTGTCGGGGTCCTCGTGGGTCTCGACGAAGAGGCCGGCAATACCGACGGCGATGGCCGCGCGCGCCAGGGTCTCGACGAACCGGCGATCGCCGCCCGTCGAGCCGCCCTGCCCACCCGGCTGCTGCACCGAGTGCGTGGCGTCGAAGACGACCGGCGCGCCGAGCGAGGCCATGATCGGCAGCGAGCGCATGTCGGAGACGAGCGTGTTGTAGCCGAAGGAGGCGCCGCGCTCGCACAGCATGACGTTGGGGTTGCCGCTCTCGGTGAACTTCGCCAGCACGTTCTTCATGTCCCAGGGCGCCAGGAACTGGCCCTTCTTGACGTTGATCGTACGGCCGGTCTTGGCGGCGGCGACGAGCAGGTCCGTCTGGCGCGACAGGAAGGCCGGGATCTGCAGGATATCGACCGTCTCGGCGACGACGGCGCACTGCTCTTCCGTGTGGATGTCGGTGACGACCGGGAAGCCGAAATCCTTCTTGAGGTCGGCGAAGATTTCCAGCGCCTTTTCAAGGCCGATGCCGCGCTTGCCGGAGAGCGAGGTGCGGTTCGCCTTGTCGAAGGAGGACTTGTAGACGAGGCCGATGCCGAGCTTGTCGGTCATCTTTACCAGTGCCTCGGCCATCATGTAGGCGTGGTCGCGGCTCTCCATCTGGCAGGGGCCGGCGATCAGCGAGAAGCGCTTGTCCTGCGCGAAGGTGACCTTCTTGGCGCCTTCGCCGACGACGACGGTGGAATTGGTGTTCATCTCATTCTCCGAAGACAAAGAGGACGCCCTGCCCCGGTGCCGGCGGCACGAGGAGACGGTTGTCCCGTTTCTGGAAGGCGATGCCGCGCTCCGTCAGGAGACGCTCGCATTCCGCTGTATTTTCAACCTTGAAGACGACCGCGCGCCCTTTCAGGCCGCGATCCGTGCCGGCAATCGGCGCGATCCCGTAAAATCCCGCAAGGCCGGCATCGTTGAGCACGGTGATGCGCCCGCGCGGCGTATCGACGGACATGCCGAACGACAGGGCCTCGACCTCGCGCTCGTCGGCCGCCTCCTGCACCAGATACTGAAAATCCGTCGGATTCTGCTCCGACAGGACGACCTCGGACAGGGCGATTACGCCGTTCTCGTGGGCTTCCAGCGCCTTGCGGTCGGCCGGCAGCGGCAGGATGCGCTGCGAGGCGAAGAAGAAGAAATCGGGGCTGCGCAGGTCGGCGGCAAAGGCAAGGCGGAAGCTGCCGGTGGCGCTGGTCCCGTCGGGCAGCAGCATGTCGCGGGAAAATTCCAGCACCTCGCCGCCGGAAAGGCCGGCCTGGGTGTAGCGCTGGTCGTCCTCCCAGGCATCGCCGCTCGCCATGGCAATGCCGGAAAAGCCCTCAAGGCCGCGGCGGAAGCGGAAGGCCTGGTCGCGCGCGACGAAGACGTTGCCACCACGCGCCGCTTCCTCGCATTCCTCGCGGTTGGCGATGCCGAGCGGCTCCAGATAGGCGCCGTCGGCAAGGAAGACGCAACAGTTTTCCGTGCCGAAAGGGTGGCGGGCGTCCCTGGCGACGGTGAAGCCGAGCGCGGTCAGGCGCTCGCGGGCCACCCCGAGGTCGGACACCGGCAGCACCAGATGGTCGATCGGGCGGGGCGTTCTCGAACTCACGGTCATGGCGAAAAATCCGGCGTGTTTCAGGCGCCCCGTGCTTTGCCCGCTTTCGGCGCGCAATGCAAGCGCCAGCACGGCCCGCCGCGCCTTGCGGGAACTTTTCCGCCGCCCGGCCATTGCAGATGTGCCCCTCGCACAGGAGCCCGCCCATTCCGAGATCCCGCAACATCACCCGCCAGCGCGACCTGCATGAAGCCCGCCCTCTCTGGGCCTGTTCGCCGCGCCTTGCGCTGCGCACGCGGCAAAGGCCGTCACGCGCCGACTACGACGTCGTCATCGTCGGCGCCGGGATTTCCGGGGCGCTGATGGCCCATGCACTGGCGGATAGCCGGCGCGCCATCCTCGTCGTCGACCGGCGCCCCCCCGTGCAGGGCAGCACGCTCGCCAGCACCGCGATGATCCAGCACGAGATCGACCTCCCGCTCTCCAGGCTCTCGGACATGATCGGCGCGCCGAAGGCCCGGCGTGCCTGGCAGCGCTCCGCCCGTGCCGTCGAAAGCCTGTCTGAAATCGTCGCCGATCTCGGCCTCTCCTGCGGTTTCGCGCGCAAGCAGACCCTGTTCCTCGCCGGCAAGGCTTATGGCCGCCGGGCCCTGCAGGAAGAGGCCGAGGCGCGCCGCGCGGCCGGCATTGCGGCCGACTATCTCGACGCCACCACCCTTGCCGAACGCTTTTCGATTGCGCGCACCGGCGCCATCCTCAGCAACGTCTCCGCTGCAGCAAACCCGGCGCAGCTGGCCGCCGGCATCCTGCGTGCAGCGATGACGCGCGGCGTCGAACTCGTCAGCCCGCTGGAAATCACCGATCTGCGCAGCACGGCGGACGCAGCCTTTCTGGCGACGGCCGAGGGGCGGATCGTCTCCGCCCGCCATGCCGTCTTCTGCTCCGGCTACGAATTTCTGAAGGCCGTCGCCGACGAGAACCACGCCATCGTCTCCACCTGGGCGCTCGCCACGCCGCCGGGCACCACGCTGCCGGACTGGCTGAAGACCTGCATCGTCTGGGAGGGCGCCAACCCCTATCTCTACCTCCGCCGCACGCGCGACGGACGGCTGATCGTCGGCGGCGAGGACGAGGGCAGCGCCGAGGCCTATGCTTCAACAAAGAAGCTGCGACAGAAGGCAAAAACCATCCGCCGCAAGGCGGAAAGCCTGCTCGGCCTCGCCCTGCCGGAGCCCGACCACGTCTGGGCGGCCCCCTTTGGCACCACCCGCACCGGCCTGCCGCTGATCGGCCGCGTGCCGGGCTTGAAAAATGTCTTCGCCGTCATGGGCTTTGGCGGCAACGGCATCACGTTCAGCCAGATCGCCGCCGAGATCGTCTCGTCCGCGATCGCCGGCCATGCCGATGCGGATGCCGACCTCTTCGCCTTCCCAGGCCGCCGGACTTGACGAAGAGCCAGTCCGGCCGGCCGATATTCCCCTTCCGTTGAATGGCTGGAGACGGAAAGGCGGGTTATGCTCGCCGGACATTGATGAAACCGGACTGCCATGCTGCTTGCCATCCTCTCCGATATCCACGCCAACCGCGAAGCCTTCGAAGCTGTGCTCGCCGCCGTCGAGGGCGCGGGGGCCGACCGGCTCGTGCTGCTCGGCGACATCGTCGGCTACGGCGCGGATCCGGAATGGTGCGCGGAACAGGCGATGATGCTTGCCGCAGGCGGCGCCATCGTGCTGCGCGGCAACCATGACGAGGCCGTCGGCAATCCCGCCGTGTCGATGAATCCGACCGCCACCCTCGCCCTCGAATGGACGCGCCGCCAGCTCGGTAGCGACACCCGCGCCTTCCTCGCCGCCCTGCCCTTCGAGGCGCGCGAGGGCGACTGTCTCTTCGTCCATGCCGATGCCAGCGCGCCGTCCGACTGGAACTATGTGCTCGATGCCAGCGATGCCGGCCAGCACCTTTCCGCCTGTGCCGCGCGTGTCAGCTTCTGCGGCCATGTGCACAAGCCGGCGCTCTATTCCACGGCGCCGGGTGGCAAGGTCACGCATTTTCGCCCCGTCGCCGCCACGCCCGTGCCGTTGCTGATGCAACGCCGCTGGCTCGCGGTGATGGGTTCCGTCGGCCAGCCGCGCGACGGCGATGCCGCGGCCGCCTACGCGCTCTACGACACGCAACGTGCCGAGCTTCGCTTCCAGCGCGCCGCCTATGACGTGGAACGGGCGGCGGAGAAGATCCGGGCGGCCGGGTTGCCGGCCTCGCTCGCCGACCGGCTCTTGCGGGGGCGCTGATGGTCAAGGCGCGGCTGAAACCCGGCGATGTCATCGACGGTTTCCTGATCGAGGACATCGCGCACAATGGCGGCATGGCGCGCATCTGGCAGGTGTCGCGGCCCGATATCGACTTCCCGATCCTCATGAAGGTGCCGGTCATCGGCGAAGGCGACGACCCGGCGGCCATTGTCGGCTTCGAGATGGAGCAGATGATCCTGCCGCGCCTGTCCGGCCCGCATGTGCCACGCTTCGTCGCCAATGGCGATTTTTCGACACTGCCCTACATCGTCATGGAGCGCCTGCCCGGCGCCTCGCTCTATCCGCTGCTGGAGCGCCTGCCGCTGCCGCCGGAGGAGGTTGCCGCGCTTGGCGCGAAGATCGCCGTCGCACTCGATTCGCTGCACCGCCAGCACATCGTGCATCTCGACCTGAAACCTTCCAACGTCATGTTCCGCGAAACCGGCGAGGCGGTGCTGATCGACTACGGCCTTGCCCGCCACATCCACCTGCCCGACCTGATGGACGAGCAGTTCCGCCTGCCCTACGGCACCGCGCCCTATATGGCGCCCGAACAGGTACTCGGCACCCGCAGCGATTTTCGCAGCGACCTCTTCGCGCTCGGCGTCCTTCTCTACTTCTTTGCGACCGGCGAGCGTCCCTTCGGCGATCCGCAGCGCCTGAAGGGCCTGAAGCGCCGCCTCTGGCGCGACCCGCTGCCGCCGCGCGCCCGCAATGCCGCCATCCCGCCGGCCTTGCAGGAGGTCATCCTGCGTTGCCTGGAGGTCAACCCCGCCTGGCGCTATCCGAGCGCCGCCCAGCTCGCGCTCGACCTGCAGGACCTGTCCGCCGTCAAGCTGACGGCCCGGGCTGAGAAGATGACGCGCGACCCGTTCGGGATGGTGTTGCGCCGCCGCTTCAATCCGGTGCCCATAGAAACCGTCAGGCCGCAGACCGCCGAGGCGCAGCTCGCCAATGCGCCGATCGTCGCGGTGGCGATCGACCTTGCCGCCGGCACGCCCGATCTTGCCGACGCCATGCACAGGACCGTCGCCCGCATCATCGAGAACACGCCGGACGCCCGCATTGCCTGCATCAACGTCCTGAAGATCAACCGAATCGCCATCGACACGTCCCTCGACGAGGAGGGCCGCAACAAGCACGTGATGCGTCTCGTCGCATTGCGCACCTGGTCGACGGGCCTTGCCGTTCCCGGCGGCGGCATCACCTTCCACGTGCTGGAGGCCGTCTCGCCGGCCGACGCCATCCTCGACTATGCCCGCGAAAACCACGTCGATCACATCGTGATGGGCGCGCGCGCCGAATCGGCCATGCGCTCCATGCTCGGCAGCGTGTCCGGCGAAGTCGCCGCCCACGCCCCCTGCACCGTCACCGTCGTGCGCAACCGTGCCCGTCCCCGATAGGTCAGGAGCGGAACCGCTTGCGGTACTCACCCGGCGTCAGCCCGACGATGCGGGCGAAGACTTTCCGGAAGGCGCCGGGATCGTTGTAGCCGACGTCGAGCGCCACGCGGTCGACGGAGCGCGTGGTGAATTGCAGGTGCTCCTGCGCCTTCGCCACTCTCAGGCGCTGGCAATAATCCGTCGTCGTCAGCCCTGTCGCTCTTCGGAAGCGCCGCAGGAAGGTGCGCTCCTCCAGCCCGGCCTGCGCGGCGAGCAGGTCGAGGCCGATCTCGCGCGCCTCGCTTGCCTGCAGGAAATGCTGCACCTTCAGGATCGCCGCATCACCATGCAGCAGGCGCGGCGAGAAGGTGCTGTAGTAGCGCTGCTCGCGGCCCGGCGGATCGATGACGAACTGCCGGGCGATCTCCAGCATGACCGTCGGCCCGAGGAAACGGTCGATGAGTTTCAGCCCGAGATCGACCCAGGCCATCACGCCGCCGGCCGTGACGATGTCGCCGTCGTCGGCGAGCAGTCGGTCGGTATCGACGGTGACGTCGGGAAACCGCCGTTCGAACGTCTCGGCGATCACCCAGTTGGTGGTGATCGTCCTGCCGGCGAGAAGCCCCGTCTCGCCCAGAAGGAAGGCGCCCGCGCAGATCGAGGCGAGCTGGATGCCGCCTGCATGGCATTCGCGCAGCCAGGCGGCAAAGGGCGCCGCCTCCTCGCGCCGGATCGGATCGCCGAGCGCCGGGGGAAGCACGAGGACACAGGGGCGCGACCCGTCGCCGCTCCCTGCCTGCGCGTCCACCCGCACCGGCTTGCCGTCTTCCAGCCGCCAATGGCTGACGGTGAGCGCGGGCCCTGCCCGTCCCTTCTTGCGGCCGAGCTCCATCGCCGACTGGAAGAGGTCGGTCATGCCGAGCACGGCGGCCATCTGCACGCCGGGATAGAGAACCAGTCCGATCTCGGCGTCACGCACCATGTCACTTTCACCCCGGATTATGTCGGTCCCGCCAATGGCGAGAGATGGCAGGCCGGGGGCAGAATGTCCACATCATCCATCGCCTGCAAAAAGGAACCGCCATGAGCAAACGCGCCATCATCATCGTCGATCTACAGAAGGACTATCTTTCCTCCGGCAGCTTCGCGCTGACGGGCATCGATGCCGCCGCCGCCAATGCCGCGCGCGTCGTCGAGGCGGGGCGCGGCAAGGGTGACCGGATCATCCATGTCCACCACATCGCGAAGGACGCCGCCTCGCCGCTCTTCGCCCCGGGCACGGACGGCATCCAGCCGATCCCGGCCGTCGCGCCGCGGCAGGACGACACGGTCATCGTCAAGAACTATCCGAACTCCTTCCGGGAGACGGCGCTGCACCAGACCCTGCGGGACGGCGGCATCGAGGATGTGGTGGTCGTCGGCGCGATGAGCGACGTCTGCATCGACGCGACGGCGCGCGCCGCCGCCGATCTCGGCTACAACCTCACCGTCGTGCACGACGCCTGCGCCACGCGCGACAAGGCCTTCGGTGATTCGGTCGTCCCGGCTCCCCTGGTGCATGCCACCATCATGTCGGCGCTGGAGTTCGGCTACGGCAAGGTCACCACGACCGCCGATTTCCTGTCGTAACCCCCGGCAACCGCCGTCCTCGTCCCGGGCAAGAAGGTTGTCGCACAGGGAAGGAAGCCGTTGCCACATCTCCCTTCTCCCCACGGGGGAGAAGGGAAGAATGACAATGCCGCATACGGTCCGGCCCAGGCCGGGGCGGTCTGCGGAGCGGCGGGCACGGCGCCGCTGGAGCCATCGCACCGCCCGTCATTCCCCTGTCATGTGACGATGGTGTCTCTTCGCGCGTGAATGCACCCCGGCGGCCGCATCCTGATCCGGCGCCCAGCGGAGTACGCGTGAATGGATACGGCTCAGGCCCTGGCCCTTGCCTCGGGCGCCCTCGTCGCCACCAACCTCTTCAGCATCCTCATCGCCGGCAAGCGGCTGAAACCGACAGGCGAACTGCCGCCCGAGATCGACGAAAAACCGCCCGTCTCCATCGTCGTTCCCGTGCGCGGGATCGAGAACTTCTCCACGGAGACGCTGGACCGCGCCTTCCGCCTCACCTGGCCGGACTACGAGCTGCTGTTCTGCGTCGCCCATGGCAGCGATCCCGTCGTGCCGCTGATAGAGGCCGCCGCCGCGGCCTATCCGCATGTCGCCGCGCGCGTCCTCGTCGGCGACGATCGCGTCAGCGCCAATCCAAAACTCAACAACTGCGTCAAGGGCTGGCAGGCGGCGCGGCACGACTGGGTGGTGCTCGCCGATTCGAACGTCCTGATGCCGCCCGACTACATCCAGCACCTGATGGGCGGCTGGCGCAGCGATTCGGGCCTCGTCTGCTCGACGCCGCTCGGCTCGCGGCCGGAAGGGTTCTGGGCCGAGGTGGAATGCATGTTCCTCAACACCCAGCAGGCGCGCTGGCAATATGCCGGCGAGGCGCTCGGCCTCGGCTTTGCGCAGGGCAAGAGCATGCTGTGGTACAAGCCGATGCTCGATGCCAATGGCGGCATCCAGGCGCTGAACGCCGAGATCGCCGAGGACGCCGCCTCGACCAAGCTCGTCAGCCGGCTTGGCCTCAAGGTGCACCTCGTCTCCTCGCCCTTCGAGCAGCCGCTGGGGCGGCGCAGCGGACAGGAGGTCTGGTCGCGCCAGTGCCGCTGGTCGCGCCTGCGCCGGGTCACCTTCCCCGCCTTCTTCAGCCCGGAAATCCTGCTCGGCGCCGTCCCGCCGCTGCTTCTCGCGCTTGCCGCGGTGCTCGTCGGCGGCGCGCCGCTGCTGCCCGCCATGTCGCTTGTGCTCGCCGGCCTCTATCTGCCGGAGGCTGCCCTTGCGCGTTCCAAGGGCTGGCGGCTGTCACGCTGGTCCGTGCCGGCGATGATGGTGCGCGACGTCATGATGTCGGCCATCTGGCTGCGCGCCTGGATCGGCGGCGCCATCGACTGGCGCGGCAACACGATGACGATCGGCACGACGGCCTGCGAGCTGAAGGAAGCGCCGGCGGGGCCGTGAGCGACCCTCAGCCCTTGATCCGCAGCCCCTCGAGCAGCGTCCGGAACCCCTTGACCGCGCGCTTCGAGGTTTCCTCCGGATCGTCCGACTTGGCGATCCACAGCGCGGCATGGCTGCTCGCCCCGTTGATCAGCCGGGCGGCGGCCTCCGTGTCTATGTCCGCCATCACCCTGTCGGCCTTCAGTCGCTCGATGCTGCGGCTGAGGGCGGCGATGCAGCCGTTGTTGGTCGGCCATTGCGAGATGTCGCCGAGCACCGCCGGTCCGTCGCGGAACATGATGCGCTGGATTTCCGGCTCCAGCGCCATCTCGATATAGGCGACGCATTCCTCGACGAAGCCCTGCCAGCGGTTCGGCGCCTCGGCCGAGATCCGGTTGAGCCGGACCGACATTTCCGCATCGACCTGCTGGACCACTGCCTGCAGAAGTCCCTTCTTGTCACCGAAATGGTGGTAGAGTGCGCCGCGTGTCAGCCCCGCCCCCGCGGTGAAGTCGTCCATCGACGCAGCGGCGTAGCCCACCGTGCCGAACGCCTGGCGGCCGGCGGCGATCAGCTTTGCCCTTGTTTCGGCGATCATTTCCTCACGCGGCTTGCGCATGGCGCCTCCTCATTCACATACGCCGCGTATTTTATTTGACATACGCGTCGTATGCAACTATCTCTTCAACATACGCCGCGTATGTAAATATCGGAACCGCCCATTCCCAGGAGCAGGCCATGTCCAACCCCTACAAAGAAATTTTCAGCGTGCCGGGAACCAAGACGTTCTCCGCCGCCGGCTTCCTCGCCCGCCTTCCCATCGCCATGGCGCCGATCGGCATCGTCGCCATGCTCTCGCAGACCCATGGCGAATACTGGCTTGCCGGCGCCGTCTCCGCCACCTTCGCGCTCACCAACGCGCTCATCGCGCCGCAGGTCTCCCGCCTCGTCGACCGCTTCGGCCAGGCCGCGGTGCTGACGCCCGCGACCATCGTCTCCGTCCTCGCCTTTCTCGCGCTGATAGCCGCCACGCACCAGGGCTGGCCGGTCTGGACGCTCTTTGCCTCCGCCTTCCTCGCCGCCACCATGCCCAGCATGCCGGCCATGCTGCGCGCCCGCTGGACCGAGATCTTTCGCGACAGGCCCGAGCTCAACACCGCCTTCGCCTTCGAATCGGCGGCCGACGAGCTGGTCTACATCGCCGGCGCGTCGCTCTCCGTCGGCCTTGCCGTCGCCCTCTTCCCCGAGGCCGGCATGCTGATCAGCACCGCCTTCCTCGCCGTCGGCACGCTCGCCTTCGTCCTGCAGCGCGCCACCGAGCCCGCCATACGCCATGTCGCCGGCAGCCCCCCGCAAAAATCGGCGATCCGCCTGCGCGCCGTCCAGGTCATCACGCTCGCCCTCGTCTTCGTCGGCTCGACCTTCGCGACCGCCGAGGTCAGCGCCGTCGCCATCACCAAGGAACTCGGCCAGCCGAATGCCGCCAGCCTCGTCATCGGCGTCTATGCCATCGGCTCCTTCGTCGTCGGCCTCGTGCTCGGTGCCCTGAACCCGAAGATGGCGCTGCAGAAGCAGCTGATGATCGCCGTCGCCGTGCTGGCGCTCACAGCCTTGCCGCTGCCCTTCGCCGATACGGTGCCGCTGCTCGCCTTGGCTGTCTTCGTCAGCGGTGTCGCCATCTCGCCCACCTTCATCACCGCCTTCGGCCTCATCGAGCGTCGCGTGCCGGCCGCCATGCTGACGGAGGGCATCACCTGGGTCACGACCGGCATCGGCATCGGCATGGCGCTGGGCGCGTTCGTCGCCGGCTGGGCGGTGGACAATTTCGGTGCCCAGAACGGCTTCTGGGTCTCCGTCGCCGCCAGCGTCAGTGCGGCAATCACCGTCGGGATCGGCCAGCGGATCCTCGCCGGCGAGGATCCCGACGACGGGATCGACGCCCTCGTCCAGGCGGCCGAATGACAAAAAGCCCGGCAGAAATGCCGGGCTTTTTTCATAATGTTGGAAGCCTGCCTCTCCCGTCGGCACCCTCGGACTTGAGCCGACCGGGAAGGAGAGGCTTGCATGCTGCCTAGACGAGGCGGCTCTGCTCCAGGGCTGCTTCCACGAAGCTTGCGAAGAGCGGATGCGGATCGAGCGGCCGGCTCTTCAGCTCCGGATGGTACTGCACACCGATGAACCACGGATGGTCGGGATACTCCACCGTCTCCGGCAGCACGCCATCCGGCGACATGCCGGAGAAGACAAGGCCGCAGCCTTCGAGCCGGTCCTTGTAGTCGACATTCACCTCGTAGCGGTGGCGGTGGCGCTCGGAAATCTCCGTCGAACCGTAGATATCGGCGATCTTCGTGCCGCCCTTCAGCGCCGCGCGATAGGCGCCGAGGCGCATCGTGCCGCCGAGATCGCCGGAAGCCGACCGCTTCTCCAGCTCGTTGCCCTTCACCCATTCCGTCATCAGGCCGACGACGGGTTCAGCCGTCTTGCCGAATTCCGTGGACGAGGCCTTTTCGAGACCGGCAAGATTGCGTGCCGCTTCCACGACCGCCATCTGCATGCCGAAGCAGATGCCGAAATAGGGCACCTTGCGCTCGCGGGCAAAACGCGCCGCATTGATCTTGCCTTCCGATCCGCGCTCGCCGAAACCGCCGGGAACGAGGATGCCGTGCACCTTCTCGAGATACGGCGCCGGATCCTCCTTCTCGAAGACTTCCGACTCGATCCATTCAAGCTTCACCTTGACGTGGTTGGCGATGCCGCCGTGATACAGCGCCTCGATCAGCGACTTGTAGGCGTCCTTGAGGCCGGTATACTTGCCGACGATGGCGATCGTCACCTCGCCCTCGGGCGTCTTGATGCGATCGGAGACGTTCTGCCAGGCTTCAAGCCGCGGCTTGGGCGCCGGCTCGATGCCGAAGGCGGCAAGCACTTCGTCGTCCAGGCCTTCCTTGTGGTAGGCAAGCGGCACGTCGTAAATCGACGCGACGTCGAGCGCCTGGATGACGGCAGTCGCACGAACGTTGCAGAACAGCGAGAGCTTCTTGCGCTCGGCTTCCGGGATTTCGCGGTCGGCACGCACCAGAAGGATATCCGGATGGATGCCCATCGCCTGCAATTCCTTGACGGAGTGCTGCGTCGGCTTGGTCTTGAGCTCGCCGGCTGCCGGAATATAGGGCATCAGCGTCAGGTGGACATAGACGGCCGTGCCGCGCGGCAGGTCGTTGCCGAGCTGGCGGATCGCCTCCATGAAGGGCATGGCCTCGATGTCGCCCACCGTGCCGCCGATCTCGCAGATCACGAAGTCGTAGTCGTCATTGCCTTCGGTGACGAAGTTCTTGATCTCGTTGGTCACGTGCGGAATGACCTGCACGGTCGCGCCGAGATAATCGCCGCGGCGTTCCTTGTCGATGATGTTCTTGTAGATGCGACCGGTGGTGATGTTGTCGGTCTTGGTGGCCGAGCGACCGGTAAAGCGCTCGTAGTGGCCGAGGTCGAGGTCGGTTTCCGCGCCGTCGTCGGTGACGAACACCTCGCCGTGCTGGGTCGGGCTCATCGTGCCCGGGTCAACGTTGAGATAGGGGTCGAGCTTGCGCAGGCGAACGCGGTAACCGCGGGCCTGCAGGAGAGCTCCGAGTGCAGCGGCGGCAATGCCTTTTCCGAGGGAGGAAACCACGCCGCCTGTGATGAATACATATCGCGCCATGGGAGTCACCGGATACCTTTTCAAAATCGATTCCGCCACCGAAAAATCACCTTGGGTGTGATTTCGGAAGGCGCAATCGGCGTTTTACACAAGAAGAAGGCCGGTTGGATTTCGCCAACCGGCCGGTTTGTTTTCAGTCCTTGCGGCTTACTGGCCGCTCGGGACGCCGGAGTTCTGCTCCGTGCCCGTTGCAGCGCCCGTGCCGGTGCCCGTCGTGGACGTGTTGCCGGTGCCGGTTGCTGCGCCGCCTTCGGTCGGAACGGCATCGGTGCCGGTCGTCGCGGGCGTCTGGTTGGTCGTGTTGTTGTTCTGGGTGCCCTCGCCCTGCGATGCGCCGCCGAGCGCGTCGAGAACGCCGCCCGTGCCCGTGGTGCCGGGGATACGGTCGAGAATGTCCGTCGGCTGCGTCTCGTAGCGGGCGAGGATGCCCATGCCGAGCGCCAGGACGAAGAACAGCGTGGCAAGGATCGCCGTGGTGCGCGTCAGGGCATTGGCCGTGCCGCGCGCCGACATGAAGCCGGAGCCGCCACCGATGCCGAGGCCGCCGCCTTCAGACCGCTGGATCAGCACGACGCCGATCAGCGCGACGACGACCATGAGATAGATGACGAGCAAGATGGTCTGCATGTTTTCGGTATCCCGGCCAGATGGCCCAAATGTCAGGTTTGCGGCTCAATATACCAAGCCGCGCACCATTCCAAGCCCTAGGTGTCGATCCGTCTGCCCTTTTCGGGCCGACGGAAGGGATCAGGCGGTCAGCGCTTCGTATGCGCGGTAGATGGCGAGGAAATCGTCGGATTTCAAGCTCGCCCCGCCGATCAGCGCGCCGTCGACATTGGCGACGCCCATCAGTTCCTGTGCATTGCCCGGCTTCACCGAGCCGCCATAGAGGATGCGCATCTTGGTGCCCTCGCCGGCAAAACGGCCAGCCAGCTCCGCGCGCATGAAGGCGTGCGCTTCCTCGACGTCACCGGCCGTCGGCGTCAGGCCGGTGCCGATCGCCCAGACGGGCTCATAGGCGATCACGGTGTTTTCTGCCGTTGCGCCATCCGGCACGGAGGCTGCAAGCTGCGTCTTCAGCACGTCGAGCGTCTTGCCCGCCTTGCGCTCGTCGCCGGTCTCGCCGATGCAGATGATCGCGACGAGGTCGTTCGCATAGGCGATCTCCGCCTTGGCCCGCACCAAAGCGTCGCTTTCCTTGTGGTCGGTGCGGCGCTCGGAATGGCCGACGATGACATGGGTGCCGAAGCAGTCGGCGATCATTTCCGCCGAGACGTCGCCGGTATGGGCGCCGGAGGCCTTTTCGTGGCAGTCCTGCGCGCCGATCATCAGCGGACTGTCGTCGCAGAGCGCCGTCGCGACATAGAGCAGCGTCGCCGGCGGGCAGATCAGCGTCTCGACCTTGTCGGAAAGCGGCCCCTTCACGCCTTCGGCCATCGCCTTGATCTGGTCGAGCGATGCGCGCGTGCCGTTCATCTTCCAGTTCCCGGCAACGAGCGGGGTTACATCCGGTGTCATGAGACCTCCCTGTCCTTGAAATTCGCGTGGTTTGCGGCGTAGCAAATCGGCGCCTATTGCGCAAACAACCAGTTGAGCGTCTCGCGCCAGTCGGTCATGCGCACGGGCGTGCCGTGGCCGCCGGTCTGGAACAGCACGAAGCGCGCCGGCACACCGGCCTTGCGCAGCCGGCGGAACACCGCGATCTGGTCGTTTGCGGCATAGACGCTGTCGCTGTCGCCATGGGTGAAGAACACCGGCAGCTTCGCCTTGAAGGCCGGCGTCTTGCCGTAGTCGCCGTCCGCCGCCCCGCCCATCAGCACCATGCCGGCAAGGCTTTTCACCGCCGCCGGATCGCGCGCCACGCGGGCGCAGATGAAGCTGCCCATCGACGCGCAGGCGAGGATGACCGGGGCATCCGGCGACAGCGCCTTGGCCGTCAGGATGAGGCCGGAGATGCGCGCGGCGCCCTTGTCGTCGAAGGAGGGAACGCTCGGGGCGTAATAGACCCCGCCATTCTGCAGGGCGAGGTTCTTCAGCCGGTTGAAATTGCCGCCGAAATTCCAGTCGTTGTTGCCGAGCCGCCGGTCGCCGCCGCGGCCGTGGATGAAGATGACCGTGAAGGCCGCGCCCTCCCCCTTGCCGGTCATCGCGACGTCGATCGGCCCGGCCGGCGTGTCGATCGTCACATTCTTCTGCGCCTTCTTCACCGCGGTCGAGACATAGGCCGCCTTCACCCGGCGCTCCGGCACCTGGTCACGACCGTTGATGTCGCGCAGTTCCTGGTAGTCGACGACCGTGAGCGCCCCGTCGTCGCTCGTCTCCACAACGGTGCCGTAGCCGAACAGGTCGTCTTTCCAGGGCTTCAGGCTCAGCGCCGCCGCCTCGCCGGTCATCGAGCAGGCAAGGGCCGCGGCCAAAAACAGCCGGGAAAGGCAATGAACTGTGGACTGACGCATGAACTGTGGCTCCCTGGAGGCTGCGATACTTGCCATCCGCCCGCCCGCAACGCAATCCTCCGCCAGCGGTTGGCGCGGCTTGGCGCATCCTTGAGGCCGGTCAGACCATCCGGCATCGCACGAATGCGGCCGAAGACGGACGGGGCGGCACGCCGTGCCGGCATCGCGAAAGCCCACGGAATCTGGCAGAGTCGCAAGTGATTCGCTAAACGACATTTTTTGCGCCAGACCCCGGTCCGTCACGGACCGGCGGCGAAACTGGCAAACGGAACAAAATCTGAACGGCCCATGCAAGACGACAGCAACGACCTCTTCGCCAACATGCCCTCCCAGCCAGCCACGCCGCCGGTCGAAAAGCCCGCTGCGGCGGCCGCCCCTGCCCGCGAGGCGCGCCCTGCCCCGCCGAGCGAAGGCACCGGCGGCTACGACGCCTCGGCGATCCGCGTGCTGGAAGGTCTCGAACCGGTCCGCATGCGCCCCGGCATGTATATCGGCGGCACGGACGAGAAGGCGCTGCACCACCTCTTCGCCGAAGTCATCGACAACTCGATGGACGAGGCCGTCGCCGGCCACGCCAATTTCATCGAGGTCAATCTCGATGCCGAAGGCTACCTGTCCGTCACCGACAACGGCCGCGGCATCCCGGTCGAGAACCATCCCCAGATGCCGGGCAAGTCGACGCTGGAGGTCATCCTCACGGTCCTGCATGCCGGTGGCAAGTTCGACGGCAAGGCCTACGAGACCTCGGGCGGCCTGCACGGCGTCGGCGTCTCGGTCGTCAACGCCCTCTCCGACCATCTCGAGGTCGAGGTCGCCCGCAACAAGAAGCTCTACCGCCAGCGCTTTTCGCGCGGCAAGCCGGTCGGCGGCCTGGAGGAGCTCGGCGACGTGCACAACCGCCGCGGCACCAAGGTGCGCTTCCATCCAGACCCGGAAATTTTTGGCGCACACGCCCATTTCGATCCGGCCCGCGTCTTCCGCATGGCCCGGTCCAAGGCCTATCTCTTCGGCGGCGTCGAGATCCGCTGGAGCTGCGACCCGTCGCTGCTGCCCGAGGGTTCGGAAACGCCGGAAAAGGCGGTCTTCCACTTCCCCGGAGGCCTCAAGGACTATCTCCAGGCGACGCTCGGCAAGGACTACACCGTCACCCGCGAGATCTTTGCGGGCAAGAGCGAGAAATCGGGCGGCCACGGCTCGCTGGAATGGGCCGTCACCTGGTACGGCGGCGATTCGCTGATCCACTCCTACTGCAACACGATTCCGACGGCCGACGGCGGCACGCACGAGGCGGGCCTGCGCATCGCGCTCACCAAGGGCCTGAAGAATTATGCCGAGCTGACGCAGAACAAGCGTGCCGCCGCCATCACCACCGACGACGTGATGATCTCGGCCGTCGGCATGCTCTCCGTCTTCATCCGCGAGCCGGAATTCGTCGGCCAGACGAAGGACAAGCTTGCCAGCGTCGAAGCCCAGCGCATCGTCGAGAACGCGCTGCGCGACCCCTTCGACCACTATCTCGCCGACAATCCGGGCGAAGCCGCAAAGCTGCTCGACTGGGTGATCGAGCGTGCCGAAGAGCGCCTGCGCCGCCGCAAGGAAAAGGAAGTCAGCCGCAAGACCGCCGTGCGCAAGCTGCGCCTGCCGGGAAAGCTGGCCGACTGCTCGCAGAATTCCGCCGAAGGCGCCGAACTCTTCATCGTCGAAGGCGATTCGGCCGGCGGCTCGGCCAAGCAGGCGCGCAACCGCGCCAACCAGGCGATCCTCCCGCTCCGCGGCAAGATCCTCAACGTCGCCAGCGCCGGCCGCGAAAAACTCGGCGCCAACCAGCAGATCTCCGACCTGGTGCAGGCGCTCGGCTGCGGCACGCGTTCGAAATACCGCGAGGACGACCTGCGCTATGAGCGCGTCATCGTGATGACCGACGCCGACGTCGACGGTGCGCACATCGCCTCGCTGCTCATCACCTTCTTCTATCAGGAAATGCCCGACCTCATCCGTGGCGGCCATCTCTATCTCGCCGTGCCGCCGCTTTACCGCCTCAGCCAGGGCGGCAAGACGCTCTATGCCCGCGACGACCCGCATCGCGAGGAACTGATGCGCACCGTGTTCAACGGCCGCGGCAAGGTGGAGATCGGCCGCTTCAAGGGCCTCGGCGAGATGCTGCCGGCGCAGCTCAAGGAAACCACGATGGATCCGTCGAAGCGCACGCTTTTGAAAGTGGCGATCGACGACGTCGATTTCGAGGGCACCCGCACCGCCGTGGACGACCTGATGGGCACCAAGCCGGAAGCCCGCTTCCGCTTCATCCAGGAACGGGCCGTCTTCGCCGACAATCTCGACATCTGAGGTTGCGGCGCCATATTTTCGCGGCAATGCGTTCCTCTAACCGTCAGGAACAAACCCGGAAAGGACGGCCATGAAAGCTGCGCTCATCGTCATGACGATCATGGGCTGCGACGACAGCGCGACCCAGTGCCACTATATCGACACGGTCGGCAAGAGCTGGCAGACCGTGGCGCTGTGTGATGCGCAGGCCGAAACCTTTATCAACCGCCACCAGGACAAGAACTATCCGGTCATCGTGGCGGTTTGCGAAAGTTCCGGCGATCGGATCACCGCCGATGCTGCCGAACCGTCACCCGACGAGATGCCTGCCGCGACCACGGCCGAGGTTCCTGTGCCCGCCCAGACCGCCGAGGCCAAGCAGGGCCTTGCTACCCGCGCCCTGAACTTCGTGAAGCAGGCCATTCCCGACAAGGCCGCCCTGAAGACCGCCGTCACCACCCCGGTGCGTTACGCCGAGGATGGTTATTCCTGGGTGGTCAAGCGCTTCGCCGATTAGAGCGATTCCAGCAAAAATTTCAGGCGAATTTTCGTCATTAACTGCGTAAAAACAATTGGTTATAACAATTCCCAGTTCAGGGAACTGCGGAAATACGCCGGGGATTTTTCGAATACCGCCCTGGCCTAAGCCGCTTCGCGTGCGGCGATGAGGGCGTAGCTGCGCGCCGTCTGGCGCTGCTCGGCGATGGCCAGCCGCTCGACGAGTTCCAGCATGGACTGGCAGGCGGCATCGTCCGCCGCGCGGGCTCGGGAGAGCAGGCGTTCGGAAACCGACGGCCCGTCGTCCTCGCCCTTCGCCTCGCGCCGCCAGAGCATCGTCGCCTCTGCAAAGAGTGCGCTGACGTCCCGGCCGAGGCCGGCGGTCTCGTAGAGGGCACGCACTGCCGCCTCGCGGCCGTCGGAAAGAATGGAGCGGACGCGCCGCTCCGCCTGGCCGGAGAGATCGGTGATGGCGGCCGCAAAGAACTCGACTCGCCCCGTGCAGAGCGCGTGCATCAGGAAGACCGGCGTCAGCCGGCCGGTCAGGCGCAGGTGCTCGACAAGTGCTGGCATCTCGGCAGCCGGGACCTCGCCGGCCATACCGATCGTCGCGACATCGCAGGCCTCGCGCGTGATGCGCTCGACACGGCTCGTGCCGACCGCCGCCTGGATGAGTCCGAAACCGGCCAGCGCCGTGCCGATCTTCTCCACCAGCGCATGGCGCGCATCGCTCGGCAGGTCGTCGCGGTCGAGCAGCAAGGCACGGATTTCCGCATCGTCGCCGAGGCGGTCCACGATGCGCGTCAGGCTGCGCCGGGAGAGCACGGCGCCCTCGTTCTCCAGCAGCGCCAGCACGTCGGCCCCATCGCCGATTTCCGCCAGCGCCGCCGAAACGGCGCGCGAGACAAAAGCACGATGGGCGATCAGCATACGCGTCGTCGCGCTGCCCTTGGCAGCGAGATCGACAAGGTCGGCATCCGTCAGCACCGACGAACGCAGGATGATATGGGCGGCGATTTCCGGCTGGTCTTCCGCCAGCGGCAGGATGACGGCGCGCGGCGCCTCCTCGCAGTCGGCAAGCGCTTCCGCGAGGGCCAGCCGTACCTTCGGCGCCGGATCGTCAAGCAGGAAGATCATGGCCATCTCCGCGCCGTGGCGGTCATCCGCCGAAATGCGCGCCCGTGCGTAAGCCCGCGCCAACACGCTGGCCGCCTTGGCCCGGTCGGCTGCCCGTGCGGTCTCGACCCAACGGAGAAAAGCATGAACGATCAATGGACGCCCCAAACGCCTGCAAAACGCTACTGGAAACACGCTAGCGCCAAAGTGTTTAAGATTGGTTCACCATACCCGTTAACCGGTTCGTCATTGCCATTCCCAGGCGCGAAGCCCTATGAAAAGACATGGTACCGCTGCCCCACGCCCTTTTCGAAGCGACCGAAACGCCCTTCCCCCCTCCCAAAGGGTGCGGCGTACTGGTGCGCGCCGGCGACTCACAGACAAAAGGCAACATCGTCATCGTCGATACGACGATCGATCTCGCAACCCTCCGCTACATCATCGGTAGCGGCGCTGCCGCCATCGCCCTCGCCGGCTGGCGAACCGGCGCCGACCTCCAGCGCCTCGCCGCCCTCCTGTCCGTCGCAGAAGCCGAGGAAGGCCGGGGGGACGGCACCACCCCCGTCCTGGCGATCACCGACGGCATTCTGCCCGCCCCCGTCTCGCGCGAGGGCGTTGCGGGCAAAACCATGCGGCTTGCCGCCCTGGTTTGGGACCAGCGCGCGCTGAAGCGCACCCTCGGCGCAACCTGTGCCCTCACCGCATCAGACGAATGGATCGCCCCCTTCGCCGCAGCCCGCGCCGCAACCCTTCTCACCGCCGCTGTCGCCGGCGTTCCTGCCTTTGATTCGTTTCCGGTTCTGACGGGAGCAGCACTGGAACGGGCCTGCGAACACTCACGAGACGAGGGCTTCTTCGGTGGTTTCGCGGTCGATACGGCACAAGTTGCGCCGATCGGGACGATTTACGGCCGCAGCCGCTGAGGCTCAGGCCTCACCCCACCTTGGGCCGCATCATGGCAAAGACATCCGCTCCGCCGTCGCTATAATCCATATAGCCCATGCGGGCGAGCGGGCGCGCGGCGGCCATGTCGATCATGCCGTCGCGCAGGATTTCCGGGCTGATATGGATGCCGACCACCTGGCCGAACACCACCCAGTTGTCCGTCTCCCGCCCATCGGTATCGACAGGGCGGAAGGACTGCGTCATCCGGCATTCCAGCGCTGCATGGGCCTCGCCGACATAGGGCGCATCGACAAGGCGGCCGGTGACGGGCGTAAGGCCGGCGAGCGCGAATTCGTCGACGCCTCGCGGCACGGCCGCAGAGCTGGCATTCATCGCTTCGGCGAGATGCCGGCCGGCCAGCGAGCAGGTGAAGACGCCGGTTTCCTCGATGTTGCGCACGCTGTCCTTGTGGCCGCTCGAGGAGAACATCACCAGCTTCGGCCTGTCGCTCACCGCGTTGAAGAACGAATAGGGCGCCAGGTTGCGCCGCCCGTCCGCCGCCTTGGTGCCGATCCAGCCGATCGGGCGTGGCGCGACGATCGCCTTGAACGGATCGTGTTTCAGGCCGTGGGCGTTTTCCGCCGTCTCGTAGAACAGCGCGTCAGGCGTCATCGCCGACCCATGTGACGATCTCGGCGAGCTCCGGCCGCGGCCGCTCGGTCGGCGGCACGGTGGGCGTGCCGATATGGATGAAGCCGGCGACCTTCTCACCCTCGGCAACGCCGAGGATCGGATAGGCGCGTTCGTCGAAGGCGTACCACTCGGTCAGCCAGTTGGAGGCAAAGCCGTAGGCATTCGCCGCCATGACGAGGTTGAGGCAGACGGCGCCGGCCGACATCACCTGCTCCCATTCCGGGATCTTGAAATGCGGCGCGGCGCGGCTGACGACGGCGACCACCACCGGCGCGCGGCTGAGCCGCGTGTTCTCCACCTTGACCATCTCCTCGGAAAGGTCCGGCTTGTCCTCCATCGCGATCCTGGCAAGCGCCTCGCTGATGCGCCAGCGCTCCGCGCCGCGATAGACGATGAAGCGCCAGGGGGCGAGCTTTCCGTGATCCGGAACGCGCGAGGCGAGCGTCAGCATCGCCTCCAGCTCCCCCTTCGAGGGGCCCGGCTCGCTCATCTGGAAGGCGGGGATAGACCGGCGGGTCGAAAGATAATCGATCAGCTTGATTTCGGTTTTCATCGGGAGGGAGTTCCAATACCTTGGCGCGCGACGCGGCCTTGAAAATGCCATTAGCCGGGTCTCCAAGTGGAGCCTTACAGTCAGGAAGTCAACCGTCCCCATGCGCATGCCCCTCCCTCCCGCCCTTGTCGCGAGCCTTGCCGTGGCCGGCCTTGTCCTGTCGCTCGCCCCGGCCCGCGCGCAGGAGGCGCTGGACAGCTTTTCGCAGGTCACCACGCCCATGAAGGGCGGCAAGCTCACCTCGTTCAACCCGATCGTGACGGGCGAGGCGACGCCGGCGAACCTTCGGGACGTAACCTGCGAGGCGCTTCTGACCCGGGACGGCAGCCCCATGCAGCACGGGCTGACCTGGCGCGTCTTCTCGCCGATCCCCGGCGCCGACGGCAAACTGCCGCTGCTCGCCACCTCCGAGGGCGGCTCGGCCGCCTTCCAGCTGGTGCCGGGCGAATATTTCGTCAACGTCGCCTTCGGCCGCGCCGGCGCCACCAAGAAGCTGGTCGTTCCCGATACGGGCGATGTCGACAAGCAGGTCATGGTGCTCGATGCCGGCGGCATCATGCTGAACGCCGTTTCCGGTTCGGACGTGCGCATTCCGCCGAAGGAGCTCAGCTTCTCGATCTTCGCCGCCGAGGTGCGCGAGG
This sequence comes from Shinella sp. 838, assembly GCF_029623935.1. NCBI lineage: Bacteria > Pseudomonadati > Pseudomonadota > Alphaproteobacteria > Hyphomicrobiales > Rhizobiaceae > Shinella > Shinella sp. 838. The sequence continues at coordinate 101,266 of NZ_JARSBQ010000011.1, read as the reverse complement.
ACGGCGAGCGCAACCTCGTCGTTGCCGAGGTGAAGCCGAATTCCGTCGTGCGCCTCAATGCCGGCACCTATCACGTCGTTTCCGACTACGGCACGGTCAACGCCGTCATCCGCGCCGACATCCAGGTCGAGGCCGGCAAGCTGACGCGCGCCACCATCCAGCACCGCGCCGCCAAGCTTACGCTGAAACTCGTCTCCGAGCCCGGCGGCGAGGCGATCGCCGATACGGCCTGGTCGATCCTGACCTCCTCGGGCGACACGGTCAGCGAAAGCGTCGGCGCGTTTCCGACGCTGGTGCTGGCCGAAGGCAGCTACATCGCCGTCGCGCGCAACAAGAACCGCATCTACCAGCGCGATTTCGCGGTGAAGGCCGGCGTCAACACGGATGTGGAAGTGCTGCTCGACGAGAACGCCAACGAGCAGAAGGCGGCGGCGGAAGACGTCGTGGACTAACCAGCGCGCCGCAAGAACGGCTTCTGCCGCGGCGCCATCGCGAACACGGCCTCATAGAGCCGCGCGGTAATGTTCTTCCGGTCGCCCGCATCCAGCTCCGCCCAGGCAATGACGCCGCCGATGCGCGCAGCGATCGTCGAGCCCGAAAGCTTGCGGAACTCGCGGATCAGCAGCGACAGGCGCAGCGTCAGCGAGACCTTGCTGACGAGGTGGAAGAGCCGCCCGTTCTGCCCCTCGAAATAGACGGGAATGACATTCGCCTTGGCCGACTGGATCAGCTTGGCCGGAAACATCTTCCACGGCAGGTCCTCCGCCCGCCCGAACACCTTCTTTGCCGTCGCAACGCCCCCCGCCGGGAACACGATGACCGTCGTGCCCTCCTTCAGGAGCCGCACCGCCTCCGCACGCGTCTTCATGTTGAGCGCCAGCGCCTCCTTCGTCTCCTCGAAGGAGACCGGCAGCGCATAGGGCTGCATTTCCGGCACTTTCAGGAGGTCGTTGTGGATCATCACCTTGAACGGCCGGCCGAGCTGTTCGGCAAGCGCCAGGACGGCGATGCCGTCGCCGATGCCGAAGGGATGGTTGGCGACGATGACGACCGGCCCCTCGGGCAGGTCCGGCGGCGGCCAGGAGCCCTCGACGCGCAGCCCGACATCGATGAGGTCGAGCATGTCGCCGAACACCCGCGCGCTCTGCCCGACGATGGAGCTGCGCCAGATGTCGTAGAGCCGGGCGTAGCGGTTACGACCGGCAAGACCTTCCATGGAGCGGATGAACCATCGTTTGAGGCGCGGATCGTTTTCGTTGGCGTAGGACAGTTCCTTGAACCGCACGGCAGTCCCCAAAAAGATAATCCCGCACCTGATAGCACGGGATTATTGCAGTTTTCCGACAATCGCCGGGAAGGCTCACGCCTTGCCGAGCTTGCGCTTGACGTCCGGTGGGGTCGCCTCCAGCGACAGCATCGCGATCGCCTCGTCGAGCGACATTGCCGTCTGGTTCTGCGAACCGAGGCGGCGGATGTTGACGGAGCGTTCCTCCGCCTCGCGCTTGCCGCAGACGACGATGACCGGCACCTTGGTCACCGAATGCTCGCGGACCTTGTAGTTGATCTTCTCGTTGCGGAAGTCGGTCTCGACGACCAGGCCGGCATCCCGCAGCTTTTCGGCCACCTCGCGGCCATAGTCGTCCGCCTCCGAGGTGATGGTCGCCACCACCACCTGCATCGGCGCGATCCACAGCGGCATGTGCCCGGCAAAGTTCTCGATGAGAATGCCGAGGAAACGCTCCATCGAGCCGCAGATGGCGCGGTGGATCATCACCGGCTGCGTCTTGTCGGAGTTCTGGTCGATATAGAAGGCGCCAAAGCGTTCCGGCAGGTTGAAGTCGACCTGCGTGGTGCCGCACTGCCATTCGCGGCCGATGGCGTCCTTCAGCGTATATTCGAATTTCGGCCCGTAGAACGCGCCCTCACCCGGCAGGATGCCGGTCTTGATGCGCCCGCCGGACTGCGCCTCGATCTCCTTCAGCACGTCCATCATGACGCTTTCCGCCCGGTCCCACAAAGCATCGGAACCGACGCGCTTTTCCGGCCGGGTCGAAAGCTTCACGACCACCTCGTCGAACCCGAAATCCTTGTAGACCGAGAGGATGAGGTCGTTGATGCGCAGGCATTCCGCCGCCATCTGCTCGTCGGTGCAGAAAACGTGCGCATCGTCCTGCGTGAAGCCGCGCACGCGCATCAGCCCGTGCAGCGCACCCGAGGGTTCATAGCGATGCACATTGCCGAATTCCGCAAGCCGCACAGGCAGTTCGCGATAGGACTTCAAGCCATGCTTGAAGATCTGCACATGCCCCGGGCAGTTCATCGGCTTCAGCGCGAAGACGCGCTCGTCGTCGGTCTCGTCGCCGGCAACGGTCACCTTGAACATGTTGTCGCGATACCAGCCCCAGTGGCCGGAGGTTTCCCACAGCGACTTGTCGAGCACCTGCGGCGCGTTCACCTCTTCATAGGTGCCGGCAAGCCGGCGGCGCATATAGGCGACGAGCGTCTGGAACATGCGCCAGCCCTTGCCGTGCCAGAACACGACGCCCGGTCCCTCCTCCTGGAAATGGAACAGGTCCATTTCGCGGCCGAGCCGGCGATGGTCGCGCTTTTCGGCCTCGGCGAGGATGTTGAGATAGGTGTCGAGCTCCTCCTGCGTGCGCCAGGCGGTGCCGTAGATGCGCGTCAGCATCGGATTGTTGCTGTCGCCGCGCCAATAGGCGCCCGCGACCTTCATCAGCTTAAAGGCCGTGCCGATCTGGCCGGTCGCGGCCATGTGCGGCCCGCGACACAGGTCGAACCAGTCGCCCTGGTAATAGATTTTCAGGTCCTGCCCCTCGGGGATCGCATCGACCAGCTCGACCTTGTACTTTTCGCCCTTGGAAGCAAAAACCTCCTTCGCCTTGTCGCGCGACCACACTTCCCGGGTGAAGGGCTTGTTGCGCTGGATGATCTCCTTCATGCGCTTTTCGATCTTCGGCAGATCGTCGGGCGTAAAGGGCTCGTCCTTGGCAAAGTCGTAATAGAAGCCGTTGTCGATGACCGGGCCGATGGTCACCTGCGTGCCCGGCCAAAGCTCCTGCACGGCCTCGGCCATCACATGGGCGGCGTCGTGACGGATCAGCTCCAGCGCGCGGTCGTCCTCGCGGGTGACGATCTCGATCCGGCCGTTCGAAACGGTCTCGGAGAGATCGCGCAGCTCGCCATCGAGCGCAATGGCGATCGCCTTCTTGGCCAGCGACTTGGAAATCGCCTCGGCCACATCACGGCCCGTCGAGCCCGCGGGATAGTCGCGGACGGAACCATCAGGGAAAGTGAGGGAAACGGGTGCAGACATCAAAAATCTCCTATCCAGTCCCGCCAACGAATGCGGGTGGTATGCGAGGGTAAGTGGCCGGATGCGCCGGCGCGTTGCGGAGGGCGGTATACGGGGATTTTTTGGGGATTGGAAGGGGCACGAAATAAAGGGAGTGGGGTGGCCCAAACCGAGCTTGGACTATTGCAAATTAGCTAATTGTGCATTCCTCAAAGCCAGAAAAACAACTGTACCTTCAAGCAAAATCTTCAGGTCATCATTATCAATCTCGCTTTTCGCAGTGAATCCTGTTTTTTTCAAACTGCGGCGGGCGCTCGAACAATGTAAGTAATTATTGATATTTTTTTGCGTAAAGAATGAATTTGGAAACATCACATCCAAGGATTTTCAGCGTAGTTTCAAAAGCCGTAAATCCACTCCATAAGGGCATTAGCTTGGTCGGGCGCACCCTTATCATCATCCGAGTAGACCAAAACCAAGACTGGTGATAGCGCCTTTGAAGTATCGCACTTAAACTGATCGTATTTTTTATATTCCAAAAAATTGTCATCACAACCATCTTCAGAGTAATCAGGCTGAAAGACAAATACATAATTCATGTATCCTCCAGGCCTGCCAAAATAACATGGCTCAGATACCTTAAAAGCATACCTAGCATGCCCCTCACCGATAGTTTCCGAACCGCAAAGATCCGGCATATCTTGGAATTTTATATCACCAAGATTGTAAAAATACTCATAATTCCCACGAATCTCCCTCCCCATGTTCAGCATCGGGACTCGTGCTTTGTCGAGCTTCTCGCTTGCGTAAACCGCCACCCAAGATATTTCCCCCGACTTTCCTTGGCTTACAAAAAAATCAACCTCTTTTCCTTCAAACCAATAAACGTCATCTATGAATTTTGCAGGGGCACCAAAGACCTCCCTTACCTTCTCAATAGTTGTAGTGAAATCAAACCTATCAAGAAAATTTCTTTGGATTTCAGCTTGCCCTTCACTGGGATTTGAGACGATCGATTTAATGCATTCGGTGTATAGACGGTAGCCTTCGAGTTTATCCTTCTCGGGTAGAAGCTCCATAAACCCGGTTTGCGTCTTAAGTTTTGCGAAACCTTTACTTTGCTGCCCTTGATAGAGCCCTTTTATTGAGCCTACGAGGTCAGCGTCAAACTCGGTGGATGCGCCGCTGGCACATGCAGTCAGCATGCCCATAAAAACTTCTGTATCAGGCATCTGAGCTGACACCTGCCGCACTACCATCAAGGATGGAATTATAAAAGTAAGAGCGAGGATAAGCCAGCGCATCGATCAACTTGCCAATAAATTACTTATACAGCCTAGATACTGTTTGTAATTATCACCATCCGGAAGATACTTCGCTATGCTGGGAATTATATCCTGAACAGCTTTTCCTTGTGTCGCTTCACCTTCATATAATGATTTTAGGGAGCCTTTGAGATTTGCGTCGATTTGCACAGAGGAACCAGCTCCACATACCGTCATCGCGTTCATAAAGTCCGCTGTACTTGGCGCAGCTATAATTTTATTAGGAGACAAGGCGACTGTGAGCACTATCAAAATCCTTCGGCTACTTAGCATTTGTTGTACCTCCACCCAGTATTGCCGAAAGTGCACCAACCAAAGCTGCAACACCTATTTTAAAGCCCTCAGTTGCAGCACCGACCAGATGGACGCTCGCGTTCGGTCCAAGAAAATCGCCGACAATGATGAGCGCAGCGCACAAAGAGATGATAATAAAAAAAATTGTCACAACTGATCGTTGCCTGCCGCTCACGCCTCCCCCCCTTTATTAAGCACGCCTAGATTGAATAATATACTACGAGGGCGTATCGTCAATAGATACCATCAGTCGGCTTTGAGATTGAAATAAGAGATGCCCTTTTGGTCTACTTCCGAGAAAACCGGGAATTTAACGCTCGAAATCCGCTTCGATTTTCCCCACCCCCAAAACCCCGCATATCCTAAACCTCCTTCCGCCGCTGGACGGATCGCGTAACGTGTCGATGCGGGCGGGAGGAGGCGCTTTCGTTTTCGGCCGAAACGTACGGCAGGGGCGGAAGAGGCGCGAAACGCTGCGGGAATGCGAATTTCCGTCGTGACAGGCTTCCCCCTTCCCCGGGTCTTGCGGGGTCGGTTTGGGTCCGCCATGCAAGCAGGATGGCGGCGCATGTCCCCGAAAATCGCGGAACGCGGTTTTCGGAAAAGCGCCAACACACTGCGCAGCGAAGCCGTTTTGCGCCTGAAGGAGACCGGACCGTCTCCGAAGAACGCCTTGGGCCGCGCGAAAGCGATGCCACACATCCCATATCCCTGAGGCAACGCTTTCGCGCGGTTCTCCGGACATGAGCAAACCCGAGGGAGCGCCTGCGGGGCGTTTTCGCACGCCCGCAGGCAAGGCCGGAACGGCCGCGACATGAAAGGCAGGAGCGATGGACGAGCTGAAGGACGTAGCGACCACGATGAGCGCGCTGGAGCGCCGGCACATCCGGCGCGTCCAGCCGGAGCTTCGCGCAGCGGCGACGGAAGCCGGCCACCACCGCACCTGCCGCCTGCCGAAATGCCGGCGGGCCAAGCGTTGCACCGGCTGCTATCCCGCCGACGAGATCGCCACGACCTTCTTCAAGACCTTTCCGCCCTGCGTGCGCGACGACGCCACGCAGGCGAGCCTGCCTGCCGGCTGGGAAGTGCTCTGCGAGCGCTACGAACAGGCAATGCTCGCCGCCGGCCATACGCCGGAGGCGCTGGACCGGCTCGGCGAAGAGCGAAACCGCGCCCTGGAGGAGGACGACGACTGGCCGGAGGATCCCCTCTGCCCGCCGCCGCGCAACGCCGTCGCGTGAGGCCTGATCAGGAAACGCCGAGCGCTTCGGCGGAAATCCAGAACACCGCGTCCTGCGATTGCTCCGTTTCCAGCCAGACGAACTCCAGATGCGGGAATTCCTCTTCCAGGATCTCGCGGCCCGAGCCGATCTCGCAGATCATGCCGCCGCCGGGATTGAGGTGATCGGCCGCCCTGGCAAGGATTTTGCGCACGAGGTCGAGGCCGTCTTCGCCGCCGTCATGCGCGATGACGGGCTCGGCGCGGAATTCCGGCGGGTAGCCCGCGAGCGCGTCATGATCGACATAGGGCGGATTGGTGATGATGAGGTCGTAGGTGCGGCCGGAAAGCGGGGCGAAGAGATCGCCCTTGAAGAGCGTCACCTGGTCCTCGACGTCGTGTTCGGCAAGGTTCAGCTTGGCGACCTCCAGTGCATCGGCCGACAGGTCCACCGCATCGACGCTTGCCTGCGGGAAGAACTTTGCCGCGAGCACCGCAAGGCAGCCCGAGCCCGTGCAGATGTCGACGGCGCTTTCCACCAGCATCGGATCGGGCAGGAAGGACGAGCCGTGTTCGCCGAGATATTCGGAAAACAGGATTTCGCCGATATGCGAGCGCGGCACGATCACCCGCTCGTCGACAAAAAAGCGCACGCCCTGAATATAGGACCGGCCGGTGAGGTACGCCGAGGGCTTGCGCGTCGCAACGCGGGCCTCGATGCGGGACGCGAGCAGCTTTCGCTCGGCCGGCAGCAGGCGGGCGTCGAGGAAGGGATCGAGCGCGTCGATCGGCAGGTCGAGCGTATCGAGCAGCAGGAAGGCCGCGTCGTCGCCGGCCGTCGTCGTGCCGTGGCCGTAGCTGAGCTCGGCCGCATTGAAGCGGGAGATCGCGTAGCGCCAGTAGTCGCGCAGCGTGACGAGTTCGGATGTGATGTCGTCCTGGGTCAACGGCGGCCTCGCTTCGGATATCCTGTTGGCGGGCGCAATTCCGGCAAAAACGTGCAACGGTCTTGTCTTTGGACTTGCGCAGGAAACGAACAGGGCCTTCCGCCAGCCGCGGGCGAGCGGAAAGGCTCTGGACGAACCCGGCTTTAGAATGGCATGGGCAGGCCGGTCAACCGCGACGATCAGGGGTTTTGCACGCAGCATGGCGAAAGACAGAGGCAAAGGGCAGAAACCGGCGCCCGCCCGCAAGGCAGCGGCCGCCCCGATGGCGCGCGCGCCCGCGCGACCCGCCGCCCCGCCCGCCGGCAAGCGTGCCACCCTGCCCCGCGCGCTTTCCAAGCTCGGCTTCTGTTCGCGCACGGAGGCGGAAGCGCTGATTTCAGCCGGCCGCGTCGCCGTCGCCGGCCATGTCGTCACCGATCCCGAAACCTGGATCGACCTTGCCGACGCGCGCATCACGGTGGACGGGACGGCGGTCCTTGCGGAAAAGCCGGTCTATCTCATGCTCAACAAGCCGCGCGGTCTCGTCACCACGCGCAGCGATCCCGAGGGGCGGCCGACGGTGTTCGACTGCCTGAAACATCTCGATCCCGCGCATCTCTCCCCCGTCGGCCGGCTCGACAAGGCGAGCGAGGGCCTTCTGCTCTTCTCCAACGACACGGACTTCGCCAACGCCCTGCTCGACCCGAAGACGCATGTCGCCAAGACCTATCACGTCCAGATCGACCGCCTCGCCGACCAGCCGATGCTCGACGCGCTCATCGCGGGCGTCCACCACGACGGCGAGTTTTTGCGCGCGAAGGCCGTGCGCAGGCTCCGGGAGGGCGAACGGAACGCCTGGCTGGAAATCATGCTCGACGAGGGCCGCAACCGCCAGATCCGCCGCATGCTGGAAGCGCAGGGCATCGCGTGCCTGCGCCTCGTGCGCGTCGCCATCGGCGACCTGGCGCTCGGCGATCTGGAAAAGGGCGCCGTGCGCGCGCTGACGGAGGCGGAGGTGAAGGGCCTCAGGCGGCTCGTCCGGCGCTGAGCGCGGCGACGGCTGTTTTCCCCGCACCGCCAGTTGGCCGCATACTGGGCGCGGGGCGCCGGCCTTGACTCTCCAGTCACTGGAGGTTGCAGACTGGTCGAGGCCAAGCCCGGAGATCCGACATGCCGTCCCTGCCCCTTCTTTCCGCGACCCTCATGGGCGTCTATCTCGCCGCCTTCCTCGCCCTGACGGCGCGTTCGGCGCGGGCAGCGGAGCGGCCGGCCTGGCTGTTCGGCCTCGGCGGGCGCCAGGGCCTGCCCGCCTTGCTCTTCCGCCTGAGTTTTGCCGGCGCTCTTGTCTATCCCGCGCTTCTGGCCGCAGGCCTGCCGCCGGCGCCGGCGCTTGTCGATCCGTCCTTGCCGGTCCGCCTCGCCGGCCTGCTGCTGGCGCTCGGCGGCGGCGCCTTCGCCGTCCATGCCCAGCACCATATGGGCACGTCCTGGCGCATCGGCTCAGCGGCGGGCCATTCCGGCGCCATCGTCGATACGGGGCCGTTTCGCCTGTCGCGCAATCCGGTCTTCGTCGGGCAGGTGATGCTCCTTGCGGGCTTCGCCATCACCCGGCCCGATGCGGTCCAGCTCGCGCTCACGGCCGTGCTGGTGCTCGCCGTCCGGCTCCAGGTGCGGGTGGAGGAGGATGTGCTGGCCCAGGATCTCGGCGCGGCCTATCGCGCCTACCGGCAGCGTGTCCCCCGGTGGCTGTGAGGTCAGGCGAGCATGGCCGCAAGGCCGTTGACCGTGTTGGCATTGCGCAGGGTGCCGATACCGAGCTTCTTCGTCGTCAGATGCGACAGGAGCCTCGTCTCGCTCGGCTTTTGCGAAAAGTCGATCCAGAGATCGCCGTCGACGATGGCGAGGCGGATGCCGGGCGCTGCAATGCCTTCGAGTTTCGGCAAGATCTCCAGCCCCAGCGGCTTGCGCATGACGCGGATGCCGACATCCGCTCCGTTGCCGTCGGCAAAAGGATTGCCGGCCGCGACGCGCCGCCAGTCCTCCGCGCTGCGCAGGATGATGTCGACATGTTTTCCGAAGCGCGCATGGAACGCCGTTTCCAGCTGCTCCTCGATGGCGGAAAGCGGCGCATCGTCGCCCTCGAAGATCAGGTTGCCGGTAGCAACCAGCGTGCGCGTGTTGCGAAAACCGAGGCCTTCCGCCATGGCCCTGAGATCGGCCATGACAAGCCGTCGGTCCGGGCCGAGCACGATGGAATGCAGGAGAGCGACATAGACCGTCATACGTGCCAGAACTCCCGTACGGCATGTGGCGGGCAGTCGATCACATGGGGATCGACGAAAACGGCGTCGAAATCGCGCGAGGCCTGGCGGTATTCCATCCGAACCGACATGGCGTCACCCTCTCCCGGCCGATATGCGCCACAGCCGCCACGGCGCCCACCAGCGCAAACGCGGCTCCAGCACCTCCGGTACGGGATCGAAACCATGGGTGCCGCCGGGGCCGCAGCGGGCAACGCGGAACAGCGCCAGGAAGCCACCCCGCCACAGGCCATGGCGGGCGACGGCCTCATAGCCGTATTCCGAGCAGGTCGGCAGGTGGCGGCAGGCATTGCCGATGAAGCCGGAAAGCGTCAGCTGGTAGAGGCGGATGAAGCCCATGCCGACGAGGCGGCCCGGCGTCCGGCGGAACGGCCCCTGCCAGTTGCGGCCCCGATGGACGGGCCGCGCGCCGGCATGCCGGCAGTCGGGCGCATCGCACATCGCCTGTCACCCGGCCTTTTCCAGCCGCTTCGCCTCGATCTGGCCGATGGCGTCCACCACGGCGTCGAATGTCAGCATGGTGGAGGCATGGCGGGCCTTGTAGTCCTTGACGGGTTTCAGGAACCGCATGTCCTCGAAGCGACCGTCCGGCCCCTCGCCGTCGGCCTTCAGCATGGCGAGCATCTTTTCGCGCGCATCCCGGATTTCCGCCGCCGTCGCGCCGATGACGTGGCGCGCCATGATCGAGGAGGAGGCCTGGCCGAGCGCGCAGGCCTTTACCTCATGGGCAAAATCCATGACGCGGTCGCCCTCGAGCTTCAGGTAGACCTTGACGCGCGAGCCGCACAACTTGGAATGGGCGCCCGCCTCGCCATCGGCATCGGCAAGCGTGCCGATGCGTGGAATGTTGCCGGCGAATTCGAGGATACGGCTGTTGTAGATATCGTCCATCATGGCCCCGTTTTCCGCATTTTTTGCGGAATCTTCAATGATCCGAGGAGATTATTCCGGCCTCGTCGGTAAAAAAGCACCGCGTGTCGTCTCAAGCCTCTTTCGCAGGCCTCGCTCGATACTATATGATAACTCGTATTGGGGTGAGCGTTTTGCAAGAAGCGGGCAATTCCAGGGAAAGCGTGAAGCGGTTTTCCGTCCGGAATTGCAAGAAGCAAAAAGCAGATCGTTCACCTGTTGTTTGGGAAACCGTGCCGGACGGTCATACGCACTGAGAAGCGAAGACCCGAAAGCCCCGGAGCCCGCCAACGGAACCCAAGCCTGCAGGGTTAGGCGAATGGCCAGTGGCGAGTCCGATAAACACGTCAGGTAACCTGCAGAAAGGTCAATGGGTCCATGGACGCCATAGTCACCAATTTTCCGCGTGTCGACGATCCGTCGGGCCGTCCTTCGCAAAAAGAGGCGGAGGATGCCGTTCGCGTCCTGCTTCGCTGGGCGGGCGACGATCCGGAGCGTGAAGGACTGCTCGATACGCCCAAGCGTGTCGCAAAAGCCTATCGCGAACTGTTCTCCGGTTATGACCTCGCCGCCGAAGACGTGCTCGGCCGCACCTTCGAAGAGGTCGCCGGCTATGACGACATGGTGCTGGTGAAGGACATCCCGTTCTTCTCGCATTGCGAGCACCACATGGTGCCGATCATCGGCAAGGCGCATGTCGCCTACCTGCCGAACGGCCGGGTGCTGGGCCTCTCCAAGATCGCCCGCGTGGTCGAGATCTACGGTCGTCGCCTGCAGACGCAGGAGACGATGACGGCGCAGATCGCCAGGTCGATCGACGAGACGCTGAACCCGCGCGGCGTCGCCGTGATGATCGAGGCCGAGCATATGTGCATGGCGATGCGCGGCATCCAGAAACAGGGCTCGACAACGCTCACCACCACCTTTACCGGTGCCTTCAAGACCGAACCGACCGAGCAGGTCCGGTTCATGACGATGATCCGGAGCTAGGCGAGGCCGGCTCCCTTTCGACGGAGCCGACCGCCATGCCGATCACCTTCCAAAGCCCCTCCAAGGACAAGGCCGAGCTCGAAACGGGCCCGGCCTTCACGCCGCGTTTCGACGAGCACGGCCTGGTGACGGCCGTGGTGACGGATGCGAAGGACGGCGAACTGCTGATGGTCGCCCACATGAACGCCGAGGCGCTGGCGCTGACCGTCGAGACGGGCATCGCGCATTACTGGAGCCGCTCGCGCAAGGCGCTGTGGAAGAAGGGCGAGACGTCGGGCAACCTGCAGACCGTGGTGGAGCTGCGCACGGATTGCGACCAGGACGCCGTGTGGCTGAAGGTCTCGGTCGCCGGCCACGACGCGACCTGCCACACAGGCCGCCGCTCCTGCTTCTACCGCACCGTCTCAAGCGGCCCGGACGGTGCCCTGCTGACGATCACCGGCGGCACGCCACAATTCGATCCGGCGTCGGTCTACGGGAAAAATTAAGCATCCCGGCGAAATCCGTCCGGTTTCGGCACGGATTCATCAATTGGCAACCGGTGCCGACGCCTAATGCCCCCCATGGCGGCCTCTACCCCCGCCATTGGATCAGGACATGGAACCCCATCGCTCTCGTGCGTCACGACCGGTTTCCAAGGCCACCCTCACCGGGGTGCCGATCCTGCGGGCGAAGGCCCTCCTCCAGCTGCGACCGGACGCACACGGGACAACCCGCCGGGAGATTATCTTCGGCAAAGTTCCCCGCGTCACAGAGTGCTTCTATCCTGTCATCTATTGTGTTGCCGAGGGTGCCGAGGCACCGGAACGGATTGCCTCGCTGCGAATTCCTCTTGGTAATGGAGGTCCGGAATGTTGAACTGGAGTTTCAATCGTAGTCTCGTAACGGCGGATGCATCCGACCCCGGCGGCCCTTCCATGAACGACATGTCCCATATTCCCGCGCCGGCCACGCCGCGCAAATCCAAGATCGCGCTGGCGCTGGGCGGCGGTGCTGCCCGCGGCTGGGCCCATATCGGCGTGCTCCGGGCGCTGGACGAGGAAGGCATCGAGGTCTCGATGATCGCCGGCACCTCGATCGGCGCTCTCGTCGGCGGCTGTTATCTCGCCGGCAAGCTGGACGAACTGGAGGCCTTCGCCCGCTCGCTCACCATGCGGCGCATCGCCAGCCTTCTCGATTTCACCATTCGCGGTTCCGGCCTCTTCGGCGGCATGCGGCTGACCAGACGCATGCAGGAGCATCTGGAGAATCTCTCGATCGAGAGCCTCGACCGCCCCTTCGTCGCCGTCGCCACCGAGGTCAACAGCGGCCACGAGGTCTGGATCAACAGCGGCGCGCTGATCACCGCCATCCGTGCCTCCTATGCCCTGCCCGGCATCTTCGAGCCGATCAAGTGCAACAACCGCACGCTGGTCGATGGGGCGCTGGTCAATCCGGTTCCGGTGTCGGTCTGCCGCGCCCACGAGGAGCCGCTGGTCGTTGCCGTCAACCTCAATTACGACCTTTATGGCCGCTCGGCAGTGATCAAGCACAGCGCCAGCGAACAGAAGATCGATGAGCACAAGCAGGAGGACAGCGCTGCGCGCCTCGGCCTGACGAGCGTCATGGTACAGTCCTTCAACATTATCCAGGACCGCATTTCACGCGCGCGCCTTGCCGGCGACCCGCCGGATCTCGCGCTGCACCCCAAACTTTCGGATATCGGCCTGTCGGAGTTCCACCGCGCCGGCGAAGCGATCGACCGCGGTTACCTGGAGGCAAAGGCCCGCATAACCGAGATCAAGCGCATGCAGGAAGTCGTGCTGATGCGCTGAGAGAAGCTGGCTTGTATAAACACCGGAGCGGGCGGAGCGACACATCGCTCCGCCCGAAACCGTTCGGGAGACCTGCAATCAGCCGGCGATATAGGCCTTGATGGCATCCGCTTCGTGCTGGATCGCCCGGATATGGGATTTCACCACGTCACCGATCGAGATGATACCGACGAGCCTGCCGTCCTTCTCCACCGGGATATGGCGGGCGCGCAGCGTGCTCATCATTTCCATGAGTTCATCGACGGTCTGGTTCTCGCCGCAACGATGGACATTGCCCCACATGATGGAGGAAATGGGTTTGTCCAGGCATTCGGCCCCGTTGCGGGCCACGGCGGCAACGATATCGCGTTCGGTCGCAATGCCGGCGATGCGGTCGTTGCGGTCGAGGATGACGATGGCGCCGATGTGATTTTCATGCAGATAGACGGCAGCTTGCCTGACGGTGAGCTGCGGGCCGCCGGTGACGACGTTGCGGCCTTTTTCGTCCAGTATCGTCTTTACATACATGCGTACCTCCCGTGTGCATCATGAACGCAGAGAGGCGGGACACCCGCGCAGGGATGCCCTGCCAGTACCGGCGACACCCGCTTCCTCCTGCACGGTGTCGCCCCGTTCCGGTGTGCATGTGCGAACCGGAACACAACCATGGTGCGCCACGAAGGAGGCGATTGCAAGACCGCTAATGGACTATCGTTAATCCCGGCGGCTTTCCGACGTTGCCACATCGAACAGCGGGAAGAACAGGAAGCCGAACAGGAAGCCGCCGATATGGGCTTCCCAGGCGATGGCCCCGCCGGCATCCGAGCCGAAGATCTGGCCGAATCCGATCAGGAAGTTCGTCAGGAACCAGATGCCGGAAAAGACCAGCACGGACCGGTTGGACAGCGCCTCTGCGATCGTCAGGCGGCGGTTGAGATGGGCGAACTGCCGGCTGATGCGACCGCTCGGCGAGAAGACGAAGCGGGCCGCTGCCCCCATCAGGCCCGACACGACGCCGGAGGCGCCGACGACGAGGATCATCGCGCCCCAGTGCAGGGCCGTATGAAAGGCAACGGCCGCGACGGCCGAAAGGCACCAGAACAGGAAGAAGCGCGTGACACCGATGCGGCGCACCACCGGCGCCCCGAAGGCGACCATCCAGAAGGCGTTGAAGATCAGGTGTTCCCAGCTGCCATGCAGCAGCGAATAGGTGACAGGCCCCCAGAGCCAGCCGAGATCCTGCTCGGCGAAGGGTATGGCATAGCGCCCGGGAATGAAGGCGAAATGCAGGAGCACGTACTCGTCCGCAGAGGCCGAGAGAAGATAGGTGCGGATCACATGGATTGCGGTCAGGAGTGCCAGGACCGCGACGAGGCTGCCCGGCAGGTTGAAGGCCGGCTCTCGCTTGCGGATATCCGCACTGCCATCCCGCGCGTCAACGCCGTCGTTGCTCATGACCGATCCACCAAACTTATAAAATACGAATCGCGCTTATACAGAGAAAAGAAAGGCCGTGCAGCTTTCGCTGACGGCCGGCGCCCCCAATCCCCGGGGCTGAAATCGATGTGCAGTAAACCATTCCCTCGTGGAGGGATGCCCGGATGTTCTCCCATGCCGGCCGCAAGCGCAATCGAAACCAATCGTTAACCTTAACGGCGCGCTGGCACGAAACTCGCTCCTTCCCTGGCATGACCACCATATGCCCGGCCTTTCGTGCCGGAACGGAACAGAACCGATTGGAAATGAGCATGCAGACGAAGGCCATCACGGCCCTTTACGATTACTGGACGCGCCAGCGTGGCGATCGCCGCGTTCCGCTGCGAAGCGCCATCGAGCCCGCCGACATCGCGCCGATCCTCCCGGATGTCTTCATCCTGGAACACGACCGGCTGCACGATCCGCGTTTTCGCCTGGCGGGCACGCGCCTCTGTGCGCAGTTCGGCCGGGAACTGAAGGCGACCGGCTTCGACACGCTCTTTGCGCCCGACCAGCGCACCCGCATCGCGCGGATCACCGAGAATGTGATGGCGCATGCGGCACCCGCGGTCCTGCAGGTCGCACTCGTCGATGGCCGGCTGGAGACCACCGAGGCCGAGATCGTGCTGCTGCCGCTCGCCAGCAACGGCAAAGTGGCCGATCGCATCATCGGCGCCTTCTCCCCCCTGCCCGGCCAGCGCCAGCCGCTGAGCGCCTTCCGCTATGCGACACTCGGCGCGCTTTCGGTCATCGACCCGAGCCGCGCGCGCACCCTCGAGGGCAACCGGCCCGCCGTTCCCATGCCCACCTCCATCATGGCCATGCGGCCGGTGGGGCTTGGCCAAACGGTGAACCGCGTGCTGCATCTTCGCATCTTCGAAGGCGGCCGCCAGACTGACGATACGTGAGGTTGGCGGCACAACTACAATCGAGGGCGCTTCATAGTTGTTGACGGATGCGTGTGTGACGACTTTTCCACGGCGCAGCGAACCTTCTGTTAACCCCGAAAGATTAAGAGTTGGAAAGAGATAGGATCATCAGGCCCGCGCGCACATGTACTCATTCCAGCAAGCATCGCCCGCCGCCCGCAAGCCGCAGCCCGAGCAGCGCAGCTTTCAGCGCGTCTCGGTGACCCTGCCCGGCCGGCTGATGCTGCCCAATCACGATGAATACGAGTGCACGGTGCTCGACATGTCGCCCGGCGACGCCAACTTCATCTGTGCCGCCCGCCCGCGCATGGGCGAGCGCATCATCGCCTATGTCGATCATCTCGGCCGCATCGAGGGCAGCGTCGCCGCCCTCAACGACAATGGCTTTGCCATTCTCCTTACCGCCACGGACCGCAAGCGCGAAAAACTCGCCGCACAGCTAACCTGGATCGCCAACAAGCATGAACTGGGCCTGCCGGAAGACCGCCGCCACAACCGCCTGACGCCGCGCAACACCCGCACCGAGCTGTCGCTCGACGACGGCCGGCGCTATCCCTGCCGCATCATCGACCTGTCGCTCTCCGGCGCCGCCGTCGATATCGACGTGCGCCCGGCCCTGGGCACCCCCATCCAGCTCGGCAACATGAAGGGCCGCGTCGTGCGCCACTTCCAGGAGGGCGTCGCCATCGAGTTCTCCTCCGTCCAGTCGAAGGAAGCCTTGACCGCTTTCCTGTAACATTTCAGGACGGCATGACACCGACCTGTTCCACAAGGGCCCCGCGGGGCCCTTTGCTGTTTCAGGACGAAACAGATCAATCTGCGCAAAAATAAATTCAAAAAAATTTTGTCCGTCAAAAGCGTTTTTCTGACGCTAGCAGTGTTTCCCCTGACTTTTCGCGCACCCGCTCGGCACCGGATGTGGCTCCCCATCCCCTCCGCCGGCACGCTCAGCCGGAAAACAACCTTCCGTTAAATCGAGTAGGAGTCGAAAAATATCCTTTTAAACCAGCTAATTACGCCACAAGCAGCGCCCCCGGAGCAGGTGGAAATTCGTTCAAATTTTAATCAAATACATCTCAAATACAGATCAAAACAAACTCAAATTCTATTATTATTTTATGCTTATGCGATCTTGATTTGAACTAAGTTATACTTCGGCTTTTCGCGTAAGCTCAAAACATAGCTGTCATTGTGACCTCATCAAACGGGGACGAACACAATGACAAAAACGATCAAGACAGGGACGTTTGCATTCCTCTTCTCTCTCGCCGCCGCCGGTGCCGCGATGGCGCTGCCCGCGAACATTCCGCTGGCCGGCGCGACCAACCAGCCCATCGGGCATTATGAATTCTGCAAGCAGTACAGCGACGAGTGCGGCTCGAACGGCAAGGATGCCGGCCCGCTCACGCTGACGCAGGAAAACTGGAAGACGATCCTCAACGTCAATTTTTCGGCCAACACCGAGTTCGCACCGCTGACAGACATGGAAATCTACGGCGTCGAGGAACAGTGGACCTATCCCAACGGCGCGGCGGACTGCGAGGACTACGTGCTGATCAAGCGCAAGCGCCTGATGGAAGCCGGCATCTCGCCGTCGAACCTCCTCATCACCGTCGTGCTGCAGCCGAACGGCGAAGGCCATGCCGTGCTGACCGTGCGCACCGACCGCGGCGACTTCGTGCTCGACAACATGCGCAACAAGGTCCTGCTCTGGTCGCAGACCGAATACCGCTACCTGAAGCGCCAGTCCTCGGCCAATGCCGGCAAGTGGGTCAAGCTTCAGGACGGTCGTGCCGACGCCGTCGGTAGCGTCAAGTAACATCGGTCGCCGCAAGGCGCCGTATGACGAGACTGCCCGGCGACCCCGCCGGGCGCGAGAAAGGGCCCGGTCAGTCCCCCAATCCCCGTCCCCGACCATGGCCCTGCGGCCGGTTCTGCTGTCCCGGAACCGGCCGCGCTCTATTTGGCCCGCTGCTCGGCCCGGAGCTTGAGCGGGCTGGCGCCGAAGTGATTGCGGAAGGCGCGCGAAAAGGCGGAAAGGCTGTCGAAGCCACTGCGCAGCGCCACATCCTGGATTGAAAGCGACGTGTCGCGCACCAGCCGCTGTGCTGCCGTCAGCCGCAGGCGCAAATAATATTTTCCCGGCCCGATGCCGAGGCCCGTGGCAAACAGCGTCTCCAGCTTGCGCGTGGAAAAACCGAGACGCCTTGCGAGCGCGGCAATGGTCAGCGGCCTGTCGATCGTGCGTTCCATGAGGCGGATCGCTGCGGCGAGGTCCGGCTGATGTTCTCCCAGCCGGCCGAGCGAGACGAGCGGCTGCGCATCCGTCGCGGCATGCACCTCGTCATAGACGAAGACGCTCGCCACATCGAGCGCCACTGCCGAACCGAATCGCTCGCGCACCAGATGCAGCATCATGTCGAAGGTCGGCGAAGCGCCACCGGAGGTCCAGAGCGGCCCGTCTGTGACGAAGCGGTCGGCCCGGACATTGAGCGCCGGAAAGGCCGCCGCAAAATCCTCCAGCTCCTCCCAATGCGCCGTCGCATCGCGCCCATCGAGCAGGCCGGAGCGCGCCAGCAGCCAGCAGCCCGATTCGATGCCGGCCACCACGTCGAACCGCCGCGCCACCTTCTTCAGCCGCGACACGAAGGTCCGGTCGGCATGGCGCTCCTGGTTGAAACCGGCGATGACGAGCAGCGCATCGCCGCTCGTGACATCGGCAAAGGCGCCGTCCACGCGGATTTCCACACCGCAGGTCAGAAGCACCGGCTTGCCCAAAGGCGACAGGATCGTCCAGCGGAAGACCGGCTCCGGCACGACACGATTTGCCGCGCGCATCGGATCGAGCGCCGAGGCGAGCGACATGATCGACGACTCGGGCAGAAGCACGATCGTGATGTCGAGCGGCCCCTGCCGCGGCGCTTGTTTGCTCATGTGGAAATTGTCAAAAAAGATGCGCATTCTGTCAATCGGCAAAATCGCATTCGGGCATGATCGCTCACACAGGAGATCTGGAGATGCAGCCGGATTGTGGTGAGAACCCCTGTACCCCGAACACCCTGATCCGCATTTTACCGGAACGGGTTGGCGAGCCGACAAGGCGGACCAACCCGTTTTTTTTGACGTTTTTCCTTACGGAATCATGGCTTTTGCCAGGCTTTCGGAACCACACCGCCCTTGCCGCGTTCTTCTTCCGAAGAAGCAGGAAAGGTTTTTGCCATGTTGAATTTGAAGACTGGTCTTGCCGCAGGGGCGCTTTCCCTCGCGCTCGCGCTGACCTCCGTCATCCCCGCCCAGGCCGTGACCTTCGCAAGGGTGCCCGTGCCGGAAGCTTCTGCCGTGGAGAAGGTGCAATATCGCTACGAGCGCCGCGATCGCCGGGACCGGTATGAGCGGCGCGCAGACAGGCGCTGGCACGGCCACCGCGGCTATCGGGACTATCGCCCGGGCTATCGCCGCCATTCGGACGGCTGGTGGTATCCCCTCGCCGCTTTCGGCCTCGGTGCTGCAATCGGCGGTGCCATCGCCAATCAGCCGCAGGCGGGTGGCGGATCGCACCAGAGCTGGTGCGCCAACCGCTATCGGTCATACCGCGCCTATGACAACACGTTCCAGCCTTACAACGGCCCGCGCCAGCAGTGCGTCTCGCCTTACTCGTAACGAACGCACAACAGGCAAAACAAGGGGCGGCCATCTGGCTGCCCCTTTTTGCATGGACCGCGAACAGGCGCCGGCAGCGGAAGGGTCAATCCGGCCTGCATTGACAAAGGAAACACATCCATTATTCTGGATATATGGAAAATTCTTCAGTCGTAAACACCCTTGCAGGGCTGGCCCAGACAACGCGCCTTGAAACCTTCAGGCTTCTCGTTCGGCACGAACCTGCAGGAGTGCCGGCGGGCGAGCTCGCTCGATTGCTCGACGTTCCCCAGAACACGATGTCCGCGCATCTTGCCACCCTGTCGAGAGCGGGCCTCGTCAAAAGCGAGCGACAAAGCCGCTCGATCATATACAGAGCCAATCTGGATGGCCTTCGCGAACTGATGCTCTTCCTTCTCAAAGACTGCTGCGGCGGCTCCACTGCGCTTTGCGCCCCGTTGATCGCGGAACTTACGCCGTGCTGCAAACCGCAAGAGCGACCCACATGACCACGAACCCGATCTCCGAAAGGAATCCGGCGCTCAAGCGCCTTTCGGCAAAACCTGAGTCTGAGATCTAGGCGACGGATTCAGCCATGGCCGACAGAATCTCCTCCGCGCCCTTATGCGCGCGGACAACCCCACACTGCCCTTCTCACCCTTCACCTTTACCGATAAATCGGCGCTTGAGCCGGTGTCGCGTGAAATCGGCAAAATGGATGGCACGGAAGCTGCTCCTGCAAGGGAAAACGGATGTCTACCTTTGAACGATATCTGACCGTCTGGGTCCTTCTCTGCATCATCGTCGGTGTTGCTCTCGGGCATGGGGCGCCTGACGTGTTTCAGGCCATCGCCTCCATCGAAATCGCGAAGGTCAACATTCCCGTCGCGGTCCTCATCTGGCTGATGATCATTCCGATGCTGATCAGGATCAATTTTCGATCCATGACAAAAGTCGGGGCATTCTGGCGTGGCATCGGGGTGACGCTGCTCGTCAACTGGGCGATCAAACCATTCTCGATGGCGATCCTGGCATGGCTCTTCATCGGCTGGCTGTTTCGACCGTATCTGCCTGCGGACCAGGTCGATTCCTACATCGCCGGCCTGATCATCCTCGCTGCGGCCCCCTGCACCGCAATGGTCTTCGTCTGGAGCAACCTCACCCGCGGCGAGCCATTGTTCACCCTGTCGCAGGTCGCCCTCAACGACGCGATCATGATCGTGGCCTTCGCGCCCGTCGTGGGCCTGCTGTTGGGCCTGTCGGCGATCTCCGTTCCCTGGGACACGCTTGCGATCTCCGTCGTCCTGTACATCGCCATACCGGTCGTCATCGCTCAGCTTCTGAGGAACAGGCTGACCGCGGATGGCAATTCGTCGCGGTTGAGCGGCCTGCTGGAGACGCTGCAACCGGTCTCCCTCGTCTCGCTGCTGGCGACCCTCGTCCTGCTGTTCGGCCTCCAGGGGGAGCAGATCATCGCGCAACCCGCGGTCATCGGCCTGCTCGCCGTGCCGATCCTCATTCAGGTCTACCTGAATTCCGGCCTTGCCTATGTGCTGAATCGCCTATCCGGCGAGCAACACTGTGTCGCCGGGCCGTCCGCCCTGATCGGCGCCAGCAATTTCTTCGAACTGGCGGTCGCCGCCGCCATCAGCCTGTTCGGATTTCAATCCGGGGCCGCGCTGGCCACCGTCGTCGGCGTCCTCATCGAAGTCCCGGTGATGCTGTCGGTCGTCTGGATCGTGAACAGGTCGAAGGGCTGGTACGAGGCCTCACCCGCCGTCTCCCGAAACATATCAACGGAAAGCGCATGACCATGGACGTTACCATCTATCACAATCCCGCATGCGGCACATCCCGGAACGCCTTGGCCATGATCCGCAATGCCGGGATCGAACCCAGGGTGGTCGAGTACCTGAAGACGCCTCCGACACGCGCGCAGCTTGCCGGGATGATCGCCGGCGCCGGTCTCACCGTCCGAGCTGCTGTCCGCGAGAAGGAACCGCGCTATGCGGAGCTCGGGCTCGACAATCCGGCGCTCACGGACGACGAGCTGCTCGATGCCATGCTGCGAGACCCCATCCTGATCAACCGCCCCTTTGTCGTTTCACCCATGGGGACGCGCCTTGCCCGCCCGTCCGAAACCGTTCTCGATATCCTTCCCGACACGCACCGGGGCTCCTTCGCGAAGGAAGACGGCGAACAGGTTCTCGATGAAAAGGGGCAGCGCCTTGTCTGAGCCATTGCCAGCGGCCTCGCCGGACCATCTGCGCAAGCCCGATCCGGCTGCTCTCCGGCCGCCGTTTTCGACGCACCGCCCCCGCATCCTGATCCTCTACGGCTCTCTGCGCGACATATCCTACAGCCGGCTCCTCGCCTTTGAAGCGCAGCGCTTGCTGGAGCATCATGGTTGTGACGTCCGGTTGTTTGATCCGAGAGGCCTGCCGTTGCCGGACGAGGCACCGGCCGCTCACCCGAAGGTCCGGGAGCTGCGTGAACTGTCGGCATGGTCCGAAGGGCAGGTCTGGATCAGTCCGGAGCGCCACGGCGCGATGACCGGGATCATGAAGGCGCAAATCGACTGGATACCGCTGTCCGTCGGCTCGGTCCGCCCGACCCAGGGCAAGACGCTTGCCGTCATGCAGGTTTCCGGCGGCAGCCAGTCCTTCAATGCCGTGAACCAGCTTCGTATCCTTGGCCGCTGGATGCGGATGATCACCATTCCCAACCAGTCGTCGGTTGCCAAGGCCTATCAGGAATTCGACGCGGAGGGGCGAATGAAGCCTTCATCCTACTACGACCGCGTCGTCGACGTCTGCGAGGAGCTGGTGAAATTCACGCTTCTGACCCGTGACGCCTCTTCCTACCTCACCGATCGCTACAGCGAGCGGAAGGAGGACGCCGCCAAGCTGGAGCAGCGGGTGCGGCTGACGTCGATCTGACATACGGATGTCGCCGGACAACATCCGCCGCATTTCGCCACCCCCCGACGGCTAAGGCGACAATGGCCGAGAAGCCGAGGTTGCGGACTGTCGACGCCATTGATTTTCCTGCTTATTTCGGTGAGCGCAAGATCGTCGACGTTCTCCCGGCTGACAAGCGGCGGGACAGCCGCGACCGGGCGACAAGCTTGTTGTACGGCAAAGCGGCACGGCGTACTGCAAGCCGTGAATCCTGCAGGATTTCAAACACGAAATGGAAGGAGAGAGTGGCACGCCCTAGGGGAGTCGAACCCCTCTTTTCAGAATGAAAATCTGACGTCCTAACCGATAGACGAAGGGCGCGTGCGGTGGGCGTTATCTAGTCGGGACCGCATGGATTCGCAAGACGAAAAATCGCGTCGGCGCGAAGTTTTTCACAGGCGGGAGTGAAGGATAGGAGCCAGCGCATTTCGAGGGCGCTCCGCCTGCCGGACGCCCGAGCCACGCCTTGCCGCCCAGCCAGATTTGACCACTGGCAATTCTGCATCGGCCTTCCCATATCTCTTCTGCTGAGGACCTGAGGTTGCCGCCGTTGACCCTCCCGGCGTCGCCCGTTGGCTCGGCTTCGTTGCCCCGTCGGCAACACGCAGCCGCTCGTCCGGCAAGCTGGGCCGGGCGGGCGGCGCGACCCAAGCGGTTCGAGACCCCGGAGCGCTGGGCCAAGCTCGACGGGGCCTCTCGCCCGACCGCGTAAGATGGCAGCCGTGACGGTTAAACGTTCTGAGCCATGCTTCGTTCCGAAAGGCGTGCGGAAACGACACACCAAAGCACGGCATCGGTTGTTTTTTTACAGTAAGTACAGGAGAGAGTGGCACGCCCTAGGGGAGTCGAACCCCTCTTTTCAGAATGAAAATCTGACGTCCTAACCGATAGACGAAGGGCGCGTGCGGTGGGCGTCTTATAGAAGGGCATCCTGCCTTCTGCAAGCCGGAAAAAGCTGTTGTGACAAAAAAATGAAGAGCCGCCCCGAGGGCGGCTTTTCACGCGAAAAGGTATCGATCACAGAGGGTTAGAGACACCGCCTACTTGCGTCGGCGGCAGCGCCAGTTCCAGTCGCGTTCAGGACCGACGTCGATATGCACGGATTCGGTATGGCAATAGGTGCCGACGCCGCCGCGGCCCGGCATGGTGCGCAGATACTCCGCCAGCTCCCATTTGCTGACGCCGGAAATCTGGATGTCGGCCGCTTCGCAGCGCGTGTGCAGCGACTGCTTCGTCCGGTTGACCTTCAGGTCGCGCAGGCCCGAGGTGACGATGATCGGCTTGTCATAGTGGGTCTCGATCGTCTTCAGCACCTGCAGCAGCTCCGGCTTGAAACAGCCGGTGCGCACCTTGTCCGTCTGCAGCCACAGGCCGTTCGGTGCAAGGCGGGCAAGGCCGGCAAGCGAGGCGACTTCCTTGAACTGCGGGCCGTCATCCTCGACCTCGTCGGCCTCGGAGTGATCCGTCGAGAACATGGCGCTCGCCATCGAGACGCCCGGCAGCGTGCCGAGCGAGGCCTTGCGGGTGGTGTTTGCGCTTTCCCGGTTGAGCACGCGGCGCGGTTGCTCGGCAAAACGGTCGCCATCGAACTGCTGCTTGGCCTCGCGCTTGCCCGCGAAGAGCGAGGCGAGCGTCACGGTCTTTCTCGGCTCGTCCTTCTTGATGCCGGTCGCGCTCATCTGATCCGTGGTGCCGGGCAGCACGGCCGCAGCGCCATCGTCCGCCGGCGTCGCAAGCGCAAGTTCGGCCGCATTGCCGGTTGCGGCCTCCGCCGCAAGAGCCGTTCGCGCGGTCTTGGGGATCGGCCCGTTTTCCGGCAGCGTGATTTCCGCCTGCTCGTCGCCGAGCGTGGCGAGGGGCTGCTGGCCGGTTGCCCCGACCGGCGGCATGTCCTCGACCGGCAGACGGCCGGACTGGTCTGTCGTCTGCGCGGCACCGGTATTGGCATAGAGGCTGTTGACGGAGGCATTGGCGCCGACGGTCTGCGTCGCATAGGCATTGCCGGTCGCGACGGCCTGGCTGCCGTTGCCGTATATGCTGGCTTTGCCGGCATTCAGCGTCGTCGGCTGCATCACGAGACCGGCCCGGTCACCGGTTGCCTCGCCCGCGACCTGCTGGTCCGCCGTGGCGGCGGCCGCGATATCGAGGGCGGCGGAAGAATCTGCGTTCGCAGCACCCGCGCTCACCACGGGCGTGGTGGTCTCGTCCGTGCTGCCTTCGGCGACCGTGTCTTCGCTTTCCTGCGCAGCCTTGTTATCCGCGCGCATATCCGTGGAGACTGCGGAAACGCAGCCCGAGAGCGTGGCGACCGACACGGCCAGCAGCAATCCATACCGCAGCGCCTTCAGGCCTGGCCACTTTCCCTGCATGTCCTGCAAAGGCTTTCCCCCGCTTTCGACGTTCACACCCTCGGTCTTGCCGCCGATAGGGCCATTTCTTCAAACAGTCGCAACCGCAATCGAGAAAAGCCATAGGGCCAGGCTGCGGTTGCCGCGATGTTAGCGTTTCGGCCGGTGGTGTAAAGGCCGAAGCGCGTGAAGCCGTGAAACGCAGAACGGGAGGCTATCCGGCCCAAATCGGCCAAAGCACCCTCTCGCTGGCGATCGACCGGATGGGCAAGAGATTTCCGGTCAAATACGGCGGAACGATGATTGTTGCACGGATCTATAGGATGCAAGCTTTGCCTGGAGCTTGCGTCCGGCATTTGCCTACCAGGCGCCGGTGTTGCCCATGGAAACCCAGGGTTCGGCCGCCGGCAGACGCTCGCCCTTCTGCAGGATTTCGATGGAAATGCCGTCCGGCGAACGCACGAAGGCCATGTGGCCGTCGCGCGGCGGGCGGTTGATGGTGACGCCATTGTCCATCAGCCTCTGGCAGAATGCGTAGATGTCGTCGACCTCGTAGGCGAGATGGCCGAAATTGCGCCCGCCGGCATAATCCTCGGTGTCCCAGTTGTAGGTGAGCTCGAGGCAAGGGGCGGCATTCGCCCGCGCAGCTTCGACATCGTCGGGCGCGGCGAGGAAGATCAGCGTGAATCGGCCCTTTTCGTTCTCGTAGCGGCGGACTTCCGTGAGGCCGAACAGCGTCGAATAGAAATGCAGGGACTGGTCGACGTCTTTGACGCGGACCATCGTGTGGAGATAACGCATTGGAATATCCTCTGAATGTGGAATCGTCCGGAAGAGTAGGGTTTTGTCAGCCTCAGGCAAGCCTTGCAGCCTACCAATGGGACCGGCAAAACTTTCAAAGGGGCTTGCGCATTCGCATCGGGACAATGTTATTCTGGTCATCAAGAATCAGTTAACCGTAACTCATGTGACGCGTAAACGAGGGGCTGGCAGGTCATGGCGGATAGGGTGTCTTCAAAGGAAATCACTGATCGTGATGACCAGAGCAACGACGCCGTCGATCTCGTCGAGATCACCGGGGTCATCAAGTGGTTCGACGTCGCCAAGGGTTTCGGCTTCATCGTACCCGACAACGGCATGCAGGATGTGCTGCTGCACGTCACCTGCCTTCGCCGAGACGGCTACCAGACGGTTCTGGAGGGCACGCGCGTCGTCGCGCTGATCCAGAAACGCGACCGCGGCTACCAGGCCTTCCGCATCCTTTCCATGGACCAGACCACGGCCGTTCATCCCTCGCAGATGCCTCCGGTGAAGACCCATGTGCAGGTCACGCCGTCGAGCGGACTGGAGCGCGTTCTGGTCAAGTGGTTCAACCGCACGAAGGGCTTCGGCTTCCTGACGCGCGGCGAAGGCACGGAAGACATCTTCATCCACATGGAGACGCTGCGCCGCTTCGGCCTGGCGGAACTGCGTCCCGGTCAAGTCGTGCTGGTCCGCTTCGGCGACGGCGAGAAGGGCCTGATGGCAGCGGAAATCCACCCGGACATGCCGGTTCCCGGCAACAGGCCCCACTGATGGGCCTTTTCGCGCGGGCGGCCGGTTTCGCGCGCCTTGCTAGCGCCGCCCTGGCGCTTTTCTTCTGTTTTTCCCTTTCGGCCTTCGCGGCGGAAACATTCGACACACAGCCGCTGACGATCGTCACGAAGGACGGCAAGAGCCATGCCTTCACGGTGGAGCTCGCCATTACGCCGCGCCAGCGCGAACAGGGGCTGATGCACCGCCGCGAGATGGCGCAGGACCGCGGCATGCTCTTCGCGTTCGGTGAGACGCGGCAGGTCTTCATGTGGATGAAGAACACGTACCTGCCGCTCGACATGCTGTTCATCGCCAAGGACGGCAAGGTGCGCGCCATCAAGGAAAACGCCGAGCCGCACTCCGAATCGATCATCGATTCGCAAGGGCCGATCGACTATGTGCTGGAGCTCAACGGCGGCACGGCCAAGCGCCTCGGCATCCGCGCGGGCAACCGCGTCGAGAGCGAATTGATGGATTCGCTGCGCAAGGCGAAGTAAGCCTGCATTTCCTGCGACAAGCGCTTGAAAACGCCCATTTGCTGTTGCGGCGGGGGGCGGATGCGTGTATCTCCCCATCGCCGGGACGGACGGAGTGTAGCGCAGTCTGGTAGCGCATCTGGTTTGGGACCAGAGGGTCGGGAGTTCGAATCTCTCCACTCCGACCAGTCCGGCGGGCGTTTCGATGCCAAATGCGCGTTCGGTCATTCCCCCTTTACGGAATCCGGGTTATGCATTCTCGAACGCGCGCCGGCGGAACGGTGCGCCTTTATGCGAGAATTCTGGAGCCGCTTCGATGACCGCGAAGATCTATCGTCCCACCAAGACCGCCATGCAATCCGGCAAGGCCAAGACCAATCTCTGGGTTCTGGAATTCGATGCCGAGAAGCCGCGGACGATCGACCCGATCATGGGCTATACCAGCTCCGGCGACATGTACCAGCAGGTCAAGCTCACCTTCGAAACCAGCGAAGAGGCGGTCGCCTATGCGGAACGCAAGGGCATCGACTACCGCGTGATCGAGCCGAAGGAATCGACCCGCAAGCGCGTCGCCTATCCGGACAATTTCCGCTTCAACCGCATGCAGCCCTGGACCCATTGAGGTTTCGCTGGCCCTGCCAGCCCCGGCCCCTTAGCTCAGCTGGATAGAGCATCTGCCTTCTAAGCAGAATGTCGCAGGTTCGAGTCCTGCAGGGGTCGCCATTCCCGGCGAACAATTGAAGAGGAATGTTCCCGGTTTGCGGCGGGGTGGAAGCCTTTGGCGTTTTCGCAGCCTGCAGAAAAGCGGAAACATCAAACGGAAAAAACTGAAAATTCCTGCATTTAGGGCTTGCGCAAATCAGCGGTCCCGACTAGATAACGCCCACCGCACGCGCCCTTCGTCTATCGGTTAGGACGTCAGATTTTCATTCTGAAAAGAGGGGTTCGACTCCCCTAGGGCGTGCCACTCTCTCCTTCATTTTCCGGAATAACGTAGTTTCAGAATGCCTTTGCGGCATCGAGAACACGGAACTGCATGCGCCGGCTGCCCTGCCAGCTGTCGGCGGAAAGCGTGCCGGCGAGATGCACCGCCTGGCCGCGCTGCTTCATCAGGAAAAGACCGAGATCAGCTTCCGCCGCGCGGAAGGCCATGGCGCCGAGGCGGCCACCATCGGGGCCTTCGAGTTCGAGACGCAGGTGATTGACGCCGACGGGCCTGATGTCGCGTACGCGGTGCGCAGGCAGCGCGAAGATCGGCTGCGGATGCCCCGAACCGAACGGGCCGGCCTGCTCCAGCTGGTCGGCAAGCGCCAGCGTCGCACCGCTTGCGCTCAACGCACCGTCGATCTTCAGCGTTTCCACGGCCACCAGATCGCGCACGGTGCGCTCGGCGCGCTCCTCGAAGAAGCCGCGCAGGCGGCCGAGATTCGACCGCTCCACCGTCAGCCCCGCCGCCATGGCATGGCCGCCCCCCTTGACGAGAAGGCCCTCGTCGACGGCGGCGCGCACCATGCGGCCGAGATCGAAGCCGCTGATCGAGCGGCCGGAGCCGGTGCCTTTACCCGAGGGATCGAAGGCGATGGCGAAGGCGGGTCGGCGGAAGCGATCCTTGAGGCGCGAGGCGAGCAGGCCGACGACGCCCGGATGCCAGCCCTCGCGGGCCGTCAGGATGACGGAGGCGCCTTCACCGGTGCCGTATTCCGCCTGTGCCTCGGCCTCCGCCTCGGCCAGCATGACGGCCTCCATGGCCTGGCGCTCGCGGTTGAGGTCGTCGAGCTGCTTGGCGATTCGCTCCGCCTCACCCGGTTCGTCGATCGTCAGGAGGCGGCTGCCGAGCGCTGCATCGCCGATACGCCCGCCGGCATTGATGCGCGGGCCGACGAGGAAGCCGAGATGGTACGGCGTCACCGGCCCGCCGATGCCCGCCTGCTTCAGGAGCGCCGTCAGGCCGGCATTGCCGAGATGGCGTGCCGCGACGAGGCCCTTGACCACATAGGCGCGGTTGAGCCCCTTCAGCGGCACCACGTCACAGACGGTGGAGAGCGCCACGAGATCGAGCATGGCGAGCAGATCGAAGGTTTTCGCCCGCCCGTCGCCCCTTTCCCGCAGGACGCGCTGCAGGGCGACCAGGACGAGAAAGACCACGCCGGCGGCCGACAGATGCCCCTGCCCCGACAAATCGTCCTCGCGGTTCGGATTGACCAATGCATGGGCCGGCGGCAGCGCCTCGCCCACCTGGTGGTGGTCGATGACGACCACGTCGATGCCGCGCTCCTTCGCGACAGCCAGCGACTCGTGGCTGGTCGAGCCGCAGTCGACCGTGACGATAAGCTCTGCGCCACGCTCGATAAGCTGGGCGATGGCATTGGGGTTGGGGCCGTAACCTTCGAAGATGCGGTCGGGAATGTAGATTTCCGCCTGCACGCCGAAATGCGCGAGGAAACGATAGAGGAGCGCCGAGGATGACGCGCCGTCGACGTCGTAGTCGCCGAAGATCGCGACGCGCTGACGCTTTTCGATGGCGCGCGCCAGCCGTTCGGTGGCCGCCTCGCAGTCCATCAGGCTGTAGGGTTCGGGCATCAGGCGGCGCAGCGTCGGGTCGAGGAATTCCAGGGCACCTTCGAAGGACACGCCCCGCCCCGCCAGAACGCGCGCGATGAGATCCGGCAGGCCGTGGCTCTGGCTCATCGCCAGCGCCCGGTTCTCGCCCGCCTGGTCAAGCCGCGCCACCCAGCGCTGGCCGGTCACCGAGCGTTCGACATTCAGGAAGGCCCGGCTGACGGGATCGGCGTTTTCCAGCATGCTCATGGCGGCTCCGGCAACGAGAGCTTTTCCGCTTTTCCCCGAATCGCGAAAACGCTCTATCTCCTTGTTTTGCCGCATTTCCGGACGCAAAACCGCTTCGCACTTTTGCTGGAAATGCTCTACACTGCAGACAAAGTCGCGAAGACCTCTCCCTCGAACGCCTCTCGTTCTTCATCCTCGGGCTTACCCCGAGGATTCGCCGTCGCGGGTGACGCATAGACCCTCGGCCCAGGGCCGAGGATGACGAAGGTGGGTGTGGCGAGGTTCATCGATCCCTTGATACCACGCCACGCCGAAGAAACGAAAAGATCAGGTCGTCTTCGGCCGCTCGATGCGGATCACCTGCGGTTCGCCGACAAGGTACCCCTCGCCCTTGATGGAGGCGACCGCCTTGCGGACGGAATCCTCCATCGTCGCATGGGTGACGAGGATGATCGTCTTCGGGTCAGTGGTCTCGGCGCTCGCCTGGGCGCGCTGCACAATGGATTCCAGCGAGATGCCGTTCTCCGCCATGTGCTTGGCGATGCTGGCGAAGACGCCGGTGCGGTCTTCCACCGAAAGGCGGATGAAATAGCCGCCGTGGTGCTTGCGGATCTGCGCACGCTTGTAGGGGGAGAGAGAGGCGGCCGGGCGGCCGAGCGCCGGCACGGTCTGCGCACCCGGGCGGCTCTTGGCGATGTCGGCGATATCGCCGAGCACGGCCGAGGCCGTCGCGTTGCCGCCGGCGCCGGGGCCGACCATCAGCAGTTCGCCGAGAATGTCCGATTCGATCGCAACGGCATTCGTCACGCCGTCCACCTGCGCGATGACGCTGTCGAGCGGCACCATGGTCGGGTGCACGCGCTGTTCGACGCCCGTATCCGTCTTCTGTGCGACGCCGAGCAGCTTGATGCGGTAGCCGAGGTCGGCCGCGGCACGGATGTCGTCGATGGAGATGTTGGTGATGCCTTCGAGATAGATGTCGTCGGCCGCAATCTTCGTGCCGAAGGCGAGCGTCGTGAGGATCGACAGCTTGTGCGCCGTGTCGTTGCCCTCGATGTCGAAGGCGGGATCGGCTTCGGCATAGCCGAGACGCTGGGCTTCCTTGAGGCACGCCTCGAAGGAAAGGCCTTCCTTCTCCATCTTGGTCAGGATGTAGTTGCAGGTGCCGTTCATGATGCCGTAGACGCGCGAGATCGTGTTGCCCGTCAGGGATTCACGCAGCGCCTTGATAACAGGGATGCCGCCGGCGACAGCCGCCTCGTAGTTGAGGATGGCACCGTTCTTTTCCGCGATGCCTGCGAGCTCCACGCCATGGGCGGCGAGCAGCGCCTTGTTGGCCGTCACGACATGCACGCCGCGCGAAAGCGCCGCCTTGACGGCGGCACGGGCCGGATCGCCGGAGCCGCCCATCAGTTCCACGAAGACGTCGATCCTGGCCTCGCGGGCGAGCGCGACCGGATCGTCGAACCATTCGGCTGCCGAAAGATCGACGCCGCGGTCGCGGCCCTTCGAGCGGGCGGTCACGGCGACGATCTCGATCGGCCGGCCGCACGTTGTCGTGAGCATGTCCCTGCGTTCGACGAGAATCTTCGCGAGCGAGGCACCAACGGTCCCCAAGCCCGCAATGCCGATCTTCAGGGCATCAGCCATGGTCATGTCCTAACGTTTTGGAAGAAGGCCCTCCGCAGATGCGCGGAGGGCGGATTTTTCAGCGATGGGCGTTCAGCGAGATGACGTTGTGCATCGTCTCGTCCGCCGTGGAGAGGAACTTCTTGATGTTGCGCGCCGCCTGGCGGATGCGGTGCTCGTTCTCGACCAGCGCGAGGCGGACGTAATCGTCGCCCTGCTCGCCGAAGCCGATGCCCGGCGCGACGGCGACGTCCGCCTTCTCGACGAGCAGCTTGGAGAATTCCAGCGAGCCGAGGTGGCGGAACTTTTCCGGGATCTTCGCCCAGGCGAACATGGTGGCCGCCGGCGGCGGCACGTCGAAGCCGGCCTTGCCGAAGGTATCGACCATCACGTCGCGGCGGCGCTTGTAGACGTTGCGCACTTCCGCAATGTCGGCGCCGTCGCCGTTCAGCGCATGGGTCGCAGCGACCTGGATCGGCGTGAAGGCACCGTAGTCTAGGTAGGACTTGACGCGGGTCAGCGCAGCGATCAGCCGCTCGTTGCCGACGGCAAAGCCCATGCGCCAGCCGGGCATGGAGAAGGTCTTCGACATGGAGGTGAACTCCACCGTCACGTCGATCGCGCCGGGCACTTCCAGAACGGACGGCGGCGGCGCGTTGTCGTCGAAGTAGATTTCCGAATAGGCAAGGTCGGAGAGCACGATGATGTCGTGCTTCTTCGCGAATGCGATGACGTCCTTGTAGAAATCGAGCGTGGCGACATGCGCCGTCGGGTTCGACGGATAGTTGATGATGAGAGCGAGCGGCTTGGGGATCGAGTGGCGCACGGCGCGCTCAAGCGGCGGGAAGAAACTTTCGTCCGGCTCGACCGACATGGACCGGATCACGCCGCCGGCCATCAGGAAGCCGAAGGCATGGATCGGATAGGTCGGATTCGGGCAGAGGATGACGTCGCCGGGCGCGGTGATCGCCTGCGCCATGTTGGCAAAGCCTTCCTTGGAGCCGAGGGTCGCGACGACCTGCGTTTCCGGATTCAGCTTCACGCCGAAGCGACGGGCGTAATAGGCGGCCTGGGCACGGCGCAGGCCGGGAATGCCCTTGGACGAAGAATAGCGATGGGTGCGCGGGTCCTGAACCACTTCGCAGAGCTTGTCGACGATCGCCTTGGGCGTCGGCAGATCGGGGTTTCCCATGCCAAGGTCGATGATATCGGCGCCACCCGCTCGCGCGCTTGCTTTCAAACGGTTGACCTGTTCGAAAACATACGGCGGCAGACGCCGGACCTTGTGAAACTCTTCCATCTTTAACCCCGTTAGGCACGGAGCCCCTCCGGCGGCTTTGCCGGACGGCGTAAAACTCCGTGCGAATCAAGAAATCGGATACGGACGAAAGCGTTCGAAATGAAGGCACTCCGCCCGGCCGACGACCAACTGGCCGTCATCCGCTTTGCTGCCAAACGGCAAGAAACGCAAGCGCTAATTCGTCTTCTCGATTTCGGAAAGCGTCGCCTTGCCGTGACCGTCGCGCAGCGCCTGCAACTCGGCAAGCTTGCGGCGGTATTCGGCTTCCGAAATCGCGCCCGAACGGCGACGGCTGGAGAGTGCCGTCAGGCGTGCGCTGTAGCTGGCGGCTTCCTCGTCGCTCATCTGCTGCGTCTCGGCGCTGACGATCGCCGTGATATCGGGGTAGACATCGGCCCGGTTCGCGCCGGCATTTACCGTCGCGGTCGATCCGGTCTCGCTCGAGGCACAGGAAGCGAGCGCCACCGTGGCGGCAGCCATGAGGAGAGCGGCGCGCAAGCGCCTGATTTCGAACGCCATGTGGCTGTATGCTCCTGTCGAAACGACCGGTTCCCGATAATGCCGTATGCGGCTGTCAGGCCCTTGTAATCTGTTTCGTAGAGAATGTAAAAATACAAAAGTAACAATAAAATCGGGAGGGAACCATGGCCGATGAACGCAAGGCGAATGAACGCGATGCGGCCGGAAACAAGCCCGGTTTCCAGCCCTTCGACCCCGCGACGATCGAGCCCTACATCGTCAAGGATCCCGAGGCGCTGACGGTCAACTTCGCGCGCACCGTCGAACAGCTCGGCAAGGCCGCCTCCGCCTGGCTCGCCCCGCGCGAAAGCGGCGAGAAGGTCGACACGGTTTCCGAGCCGATGGTCGACATGGTGAAAACCCTCTCCAAAGTCTCCGAATACTGGCTGACGGACCCGCGCCGCACGCTGGAGGCGCAGACGCTGCTGCTCGGCAGCTATTTCAACATCTGGTCGCGCACGCTGGGGCGCCTTTCCGGCGAAGAGCAGGATGCGGCACCCGATCCGCACGGCAAGGACAAACGCTTTGCCGATGAGGACTGGGTGAAGAACCCGTTTTTCGATTTTCTGCGCCAGGCCTATTTCGTGACCTCCGACTGGGCGGAGAAGCTCGTCGCCGATGCCGAAGGCCTCGACGAGCACACGCGCCACAAGGCGGGCTTCTATGTGAGACAGATCGCCAGCGCGATCTCGCCGACGAACTTCGTCACCACCAATCCGCAACTCTACCGCGAGACGGTCGCCTCGAACGGCGCGAACCTTGTGCGCGGCATGAAGATGCTGGCCGAAGACATCGCCGCCGGCCGCGGCGACCTGAAGCTGCGCCAGACCGACACGAGCAAGTTCGCTATCGGCCAGAACATGGCGCTGACGCCGGGCAAGGTGCTGGCGCAGAGCGACGTCTGCCAGGTCATCCAGTACGACGCAACGACGGACAGGGTGCTGAAGCGCCCGCTTCTCATCTGCCCGCCCTGGATCAACAAGTTCTACATCCTCGACCTCAACCCGGCAAAATCCTTCATCAAGTGGGCCGTGGACCAGGGTCACACGGTCTTCGTCATCTCCTGGGTGAACCCGGATGAACGGCATGCGGCCAAGGACTGGGAATCCTACGCCCGTGAGGGCGTCGGCTTCGCGCTCGACACGATCAAGCAGGCGACCGGCGAGGACGAGGTAAACGCCATCGGCTATTGCGTCGGCGGCACGCTGCTCGCGGCGACGCTCGCCCTGCACGGCCAGGAAGGCGACAAACGCATCCGCACGGCGACGCTCTTCACCACGCAGGTCGACTTCACCCATGCCGGCGACCTGAAGGTCTTCGCCGACGAGGAGCAGATCGACCTCATCGAGCGCGGTATGAAGGCGACCGGCTATCTCGACGGCTCGAAGATGGCGACCGCCTTCAACATGCTGCGTGCCTCCGAGCTGATCTGGCCGTACTTCGTCAACAACTACCTGAAGGGCCAGGATCCGATGCCCTTCGACTTGCTATACTGGAATTCAGATTCCACGCGAATGCCCGCCGCCAACCATTCGTTTTATCTGAGGAATTGTTATCTCAACAACACCCTCAGCAAGGGCGAGATGCAGCTCGCCGGCAAAAAGCTGTCGCTGAAGGACGTCAAGATCCCGATCTACAACCTCGCCACCAAGGAGGACCATATCGCGCCGGCGAAATCCGTCTTCGTCGGCAGCAAGTTCTTCGGCGGCAAGGTGACCTATGTGATGGCCGGCTCCGGCCACATCGCCGGCGTCGTCAACCCGCCGGACAAGATGAAATACCAGTACTGGACAGGCGGGCCGGTAAAGGGCGAGTTCGAGGACTGGGTGGAAAAGGCGAAGGAGGCGCCGGGCTCCTGGTGGCCGCACTGGCACGACTGGATCAAGGCGGAGGACGATCGCATGGTGCCGGCACGCAAGACCGGCGGCACCATGAACTCGATCGAGGAAGCCCCCGGC
The DNA here is from genome assembly GCF_029623935.1 of Shinella sp. 838. NCBI lineage: Bacteria > Pseudomonadati > Pseudomonadota > Alphaproteobacteria > Hyphomicrobiales > Rhizobiaceae > Shinella > Shinella sp. 838. Next base: position 66,580 of record NZ_JARSBQ010000011.1, on the reverse strand, counting down.
TCCTATGTGCGCGTGCGCGCCTGATCGCCGAACCGCCATGAAATTCGATCCGCCGCTCGTTTCCGGCACTCTCGTGCAGCGCTACAAGCGCTTCCTGTTCGACGCCATCCTCGACGATGGATCGGCGATAACAGGCTCCTGCCCCAACACCGGCTCGATGCGCGGCCTGACGGCGCCCGGTTCGCGCATCTGGATGTCGGAGAGCGACAGCCCGACGCGCAAGCACCGCCACCGGCTGGAACTGGTGGAGGCCGACGACACCGTCGTCGGCATCAATACAGGCCTGCCGAACCGGCTGGCGGAGGAAGCGATCCACGCCGGTCTCGTTTCCGATCTCGGCAGCTATCCCGTTCTTGAACGGGAGAAGAAATACGGCCGCAACTCACGCATCGACATCCTGCTCTCCGGGCCGGACCGGCCGCTTGCCTATGTCGAGGTGAAGAACGTGCATTTCCGTCGCACCGCCGGCCTTGCCGAATTCCCCGACACGGTGACCGAACGCGGCGCAAAACATCTCGAAGAACTCGGCGACATGGCCGAGGCCGGCTGCCGCGCGGTCATGCTTTATCTCATCCAGCGGGAGGATTGTTCGCGGTTCCGCATCTGCGCCGATCTCGACCCCGCCTATGCGGCCAGGTTCCGCCGGGCGATTTCTCGCGGCGTCGAGGCCTATGCGGTCAAATGCGCCGTTACATCCCAGCAAATCCGGCCTGTGACATCGATCACCATGGACGAACCCGGTATGGCTGTTTTATGAACATGCGGAAAGACTAGCGAAAGTTCGACCATGGTGACCTATATCGACGCGTCCTCCGCGCCGCTGAAGAACACGGGCGTGATCCGCCTTTACGATGCAGAAGCCTTTGCCGGCATGCGCAAGGCCTGCCAGCTGACGGCGCGCTGCCTCGATGCACTCTATCCGCTGGTCAAGCCCGGCGTCGCGACCGACGCCATCGACCGCTTCGTGTTCGAATTCGGCATGGACCACGGCGCCCTGCCCGCGACGCTGAACTACCGCGGCTACACCAAGTCGAGCTGCACCTCGATCAACCACGTTGTCTGTCACGGCATTCCGAACGACAAGCCGCTGCGTGAGGGTGACGTCGTCAATATCGACGTCACCTTCATCCTCGATGGCTGGCATGGCGATTCGAGCCGCATGTATCCGGTCGGCGAGATCAAGCGCGCCGCCGAGCGCCTGCTTGAAGTGACGCATGAATGCCTGATGCGCGGCATCGCCGCCGTCAGGCCCGGGGCGCGCACCGGCGCCATCGGCGAGGCGATCCAGGCCCATGCGGAGGCCGAGCGCTGCTCGGTGGTGCGCGATTTCTGCGGCCACGGCGTCGGCCGCCTCTTCCACGATGCACCGAACATCCTGCATTACGGCCGCGCCAACGAGGGGCCGGAAATGCGGGAAGGCATGATCTTCACCATCGAGCCGATGATCAATCTCGGCCGGCCGCATGTGAAGGTGCTGTCCGACGGCTGGACGGCGGTGACACGCGACCGCTCGCTCTCCGCCCAGTACGAACACACGGTGGGCGTCACGGCCGACGGCTGCGAGATCTTCACGCTTTCGCCCGGCGGCCTCGACCGCCCCGGCCTTTCCGCCTAAGGCCGCCATGACAGGATCGCGCGGCCGAACGGACAAGACCTCCCCCGCCGAGACGGGCAACGATCCGACGACCGACGACGATCTTTTCGACACCCTCGACGAGCGGGGCCACTTCTTCGAGCGCCCCGCCCGCACGACGCCCGCCAAGGCGATTCCCCCCGCCGAAGACAAGCACTACCACGGCCATCGCGAGCGGCTTCGCCTGCGCTTCCGCGACAGCGGCGACGGCGCGCTGGCCGATTACGAGATCCTCGAACTCCTCCTCTTTCGCCTCATCCCCCGGCGCGACACCAAACCGGTGGCAAAAGCCCTGCTCGAGCGGTTCGGCACGCTTGCCGGCGTCTTCGGCGCCACACCGGCGCTGCTGCAGGAGGTGAAGGGCATCGGCGAGGCGGTGGCGCTGGATCTGAAACTCGTCTCCGCCGTCGCCCAGCGCACGCTGAAGAGCGAGATCCGCAACAAGACCGTGCTCGCCTCCTGGTCTTCGGTCATCCAATATTGCCACGCCGCCATGGCGCACGAGCCGCGCGAGCAGTTCCGCATCCTCTTCCTCGACAAGCGCAACACGCTGATCGCCGACGAGGTGCAGGGCCACGGCACGGTGGACCACACGCCGGTCTATCCGCGCGAGGTGGTGCGGCGTGCACTGGAACTGTCGTCCACGGCGATCATCCTCGTGCACAACCACCCGTCCGGCGACCCGACGCCGTCGCGGGCGGACATCGATATGACGAAGACGATCGTGGAGACCGCCCGGCCGCTTGGTATCACGGTGCATGACCACATCATCATCGGCAAGGACGGGCATGCCAGCCTGAAGGGGCTGAGGCTGATCTGAAATCAAGGGGCGCACCCTGCGGGGAACCGCCGAATCGCGTTACAAAACAACGAAATCGGGTGAGCGTTCCTTCATCCGATTGAAACGGTTTGCTGCCACATTCGATTGACGAAAACTTGCACGGCGAAGACAATTGCTGCGTCGCAATATGATTCTTCCCGCAAAAGGCTGGGGCCATCTCACATGCAGGAATATGATCTCGTCGTCGTGGGCAGCGGCCCCGCAGGCCGCCGCGGCGCCATCCAGGCAGCCAAGCTCGGACGCAAGGTCCTTGTCATCGAACAGGGAAAACGTGTCGGCGGCGTTTCGGTGCACACCGGCACGATTCCCTCCAAGACGCTGCGCGAGACGGCGCTGAACCTCTCCGGCTGGCGCGAGCGCGGCTTCTACGGCCGCGCCTACCGCGTCAAGCAGGAGATCAGCGCGGACGACCTGCGCCGCCGCCTGCTGATCACGCTTGATCATGAGGTGGAGGTTCTGGAACACCAGTTTGCCCGCAACCGCGTGCAGCACATCCGCGGCAAGGCGAAGTTCGTGACGGCGGATACGATGGAGATCGCCAAGGACGACGGCGAGACCATCCACGTCCAGGCCAAGAGCATCATGCTGGCCGTCGGCACGAAGCCGTACCGCCCCGAGAGCATCCCCTTCGACGGCGTCAGCGTTCTCGACAGCGACGAATTGCTCGACATCAAGGAACTGCCGCGCTCCATGGCCGTCATCGGCGCGGGCGTCATCGGCATCGAATATGCCACGATCTTCTCCGCGCTCGACACGCAGGTCACCGTCATCGACCCGAAGCCGACGATCCTCGATTTCATCGACAGGGAAATCGTCGAAGAGTTCATCCACGATCTGCGCGACCGCAACATGAAGCTCATCCTCGGCCAGAAGGCCGACAAGGTGGAAAAGCTCGACAACGGCAAGTGCGAGATCACGCTGGACAACGGCCGCCGCGTCACCTGCGACATGGTGCTCTATGCCGCCGGACGCGTCGGCGCGACCGACAGCCTCAACCTGCCGGCTGCCGGCCTGACGGCCGATTCGCGCGGCCGCCTCAGCGTGAACCCGGAAACCTTCCAGACCGACGTGCCGCATATCTACGCCGCCGGCGACGTCGTCGGCTTCCCATCGCTCGCCTCGACCTCCATGGAACAGGGCCGCATCGCCGCCCGTGTCGCCGTCGGCGCCATCGCCAAGGAGCCGCCGAAATATTTCCCCTACGGGATCTATGCCGTGCCGGAAATCTCCACCTGCGGCCTCACCGAGGAAGAGGTGAAGGAGCGCGGCATTCCCTATGAATGCGGCATGGCCCGTTTCCGCGAGACCTCGCGCGGCCATATCATGGGCCTCAATTCCGGTCTCTTGAAGATGATCTTCTCGCTGAAGACGCGCCGCCTGCTCGGCGTTCACATCGTCGGCGAAGGCGCGACGGAGCTCGTCCATATCGGCCAGGCTGTGCTCAACCTGAAAGGCACCGTCGAATATTTCGTTGAGAACACCTTCAACTATCCGACCCTCGCCGAAGCCTACAAGATCGCCGGCCTCGACGCCTGGAACCGCATGGGCGACCTGTCGCAGGCTGGCTGATCTTTCGCCGGCTAACAAGGCAGGTCTGACCACCGAGCAGACCGGCCTGTTGCGCCCAGAATCGCAAAACACGCGGGAGGAGCAGCGCGCATGAAGATCCTGTCGCTGAACGTCTGGGGCGGCATGCTGCATGCGCCGCTCCTTGCCTATCTCGCGGATGTCGATGCCGACGTCTATTGCCTGCAGGAGGTACCGCGCGCCATCGCCGCGCGCTCGGCCTTTCTGACCTATCGCGACGGCGCGGTGGAGCTCCAGCAGCGCGCCAATCTCTACCGCGACATCGCCGCCGCCCTGCCCGGCCATGACGGTTTCTTCGCGCCGGCCATGCGCGGCGAGCTGATGGACGGTGCCCATCCCTGCTGGCAGGAATTCGGCCTCGCCACCTTCGTCCGGCAAGATGTCTCCGTGATCGGCCAGGCGCTCGATTTCGTGCACGGCGCGTTCTCCCCGCACGCTTTCGGCCCGCATCCACGTCCCCGCAATGCCCACGCCTTGCGCCTCTACGACTATGCCGCGGACCGCGCGCTCACCGTTGTGCAGCTCCACGGCCTGCGGACCGTCGACGGCAAGGGCGACACGCCGGAGCGTGACGCGCAGGCCGACGCCCTGACCGCCCTTGTCCAGCGTTTGCACCGCCCGGACGAAGGCCTCGTCCTCTGCGGCGACCTCAACCTTCTGCCGGAGAGCAGGACGTTCGGGGCGCTCTCCCATCTCGGTCTGACCGATCTCGTCACGACCCGTGGCTTCACGGACACGCGGACCTCGCACTACACGAAACCCGGCCGCTACGCCGACTACATGCTGGTGAATGCGACGGTGCCAGTCGACGGATTTGCCGTCGTCGAATCACCGGAAGTGTCGGATCACCGGGCACTGCTTCTGACGCTCGGCCAGGGCGCGTCCTCCACGCACGCGGAACGAGCGCCGCGCCACTGACAGTTTTCTCTTTCCGCGTCCCCTTCCTTCTGCAAACATTGCACCGCACGGCATGAGTGGGGAGACGGCATGAACCTGACACTTCATTTGCTGGAGGCGGAGGGCTCTCTTTCCGCCTGGCGCGATACGCTTCGCTTAAAGACGATCGACATCGGCAGACGGATAGCCGCCCGCGTGCCCGCCGATCTCTGCCGCCATCCGGTGGATATTCTCGTACAGAACTTTCCCGAGGGCACGGTCCCGGAAATGGCGATGGGTGGGTCCTGCTTCCGGCGTGGCCTCGTGACGATCAGTCTTGCACCGGACAACCCAGCCTTCGAAGCGCATGTCGCTGGCGGGGTTTTCCAGCAGATGCTGGCGCATGAGCTGCACCACGCCATGCGCTGGAACGCCTGCGGCTATGGGGAAACACTCGGCGAGGCGATCGCGTCGGAAGGATTGGCGGATGCCTTTGCCGAGATGCTGACCGGCCTTGCTCCACCGCCCTGGACCGCGGCGCTCGATCATGAGCAGCTTCCCGGCACCCTCGCCCAGGCGAACACGGAACTCGAAAATCCCTATTATGACCATGCCGAATGGTTCTTCGGGGCCGGTGCGGTGCCACGCTGGGCCGGCTACACCCTCGGCTACCGGCTGGCACGGCTTTGCCATGAGCGAGATCCCGATCAGGTGCGGTCGGGCTTCATCGATATGCCCGCTTCTGCGGTTCTTTCCGGCTGGCCGCTGCTCGCATCCATCGAGAACGCATAAAAAATCGCCCGCGGCCAGAGCCGCGGGCGACGAACAGTGTCAGATCAGGCCGTCGTGGCCCTATCCCAAATTATTCGGCGTCGCCTTCAGCGGCCTTCTTCTTGGCCGGGGCCTTCTTCTTCGGAGCGGCGTCTTCGCCTTCCGCAGCGTCGGCCTTCGCAGCAGCCTTCTTCTTCGGCGCAGCCTTCTTGGTTTCCTTTTCGGACCCCTCTTCGTCGTCTGCCATCAGCTCGTCCTTGGAGACGGTCTTGTCCGTCACCTTGATCTCGCCGAGCAGGTGATCGACGACCTTCTCTTCGAAGATCGGCGCGCGCAGCGAAGCGGCGGCGCCCGGGGTCTTCTGGAAGTATTCGAGGATCTGCTTTTCCTGGCCCGGGAACTGGCGGAGCTGCTGGTAGAGCGACTGCTGCATTTCCTCGTCGCTGACCTGGACGCCGGCCTTTTCACCGATTTCCGAGAGAACGAGGCCGAGGCGGACGCGGCGTTCGGCAAGCTTGCGGTATTCTTCGCGGGCAGCCTCTTCCGTCGTGTCTTCGTCAGCGAAGGTCTTGCCGGACTGCTGGAGGTCCGTGTTGATCTGGCGCCAGATGTTTTCAAATTCGGCTTCGACCAGACGTTCCGGCGTATCGAACTTGTACATCTCGTCGAGCTGGTCGAGGATCTGACGCTTGACCTTCTGGCGGGTGACCGAGCCGTATTGGCTTTCGATCTGGCCGCGAACGATTTCGCGCAGCTTGTCGGCCGATTCGAGGCCGAGCGTCTTAGCGAGGTCGTCGTTGATCTCGACGTCGGCGGGAGCGGCGACATCCTTGACCTTGATGTCGAAGGTGGCTTCCTTGCCGGCGAGGTTTGCGGCCGGGTAGTCGGCCGGGAAGGTAACCGTGATGACCTTCTCTTCGCCAGCCTTCAGGCCGACGAGCTGCTCTTCGAAGCCGGGGATGAAGCGGTTGGAGCCGAGAACGAGTTCTGCGTCCTCGTCCTTGCCGCCGTCGAAGGCTTCGCCGTCGACCTTGCCGAGATAGTCGATCGTGACGCGGTCGCCATTGGCGGCCTTGCCCTTCTTGGTCTCGTAGGTGCGGGCGCTTTCGGCGATCTTGAGGATCTGCTCGTCAACCTCGGACGCGTCGACCTCGACGACTTCGCGCGTAACGGCGATGCCGGAATTGTCCTTCAGGGCGATGGCCGGGATCACTTCATAGGACAGCGTGAATTCGAAATCGGCCTGACCGGCGAGGATCTTCTCCGCTTCAGCCTGGTCTTCGGTCATCGCGATTTCCGGCTGCGTCGCAGACTTTTCGCCGCGCTCGGAAAGGATGGCCGACGGACGGTCGCGGACGATCTCGTTGACGAGTTCGGCCATGATGGACTTGCCGTACATCTTCTTGAGATGCGCGAAGGGCACCTTGCCCGGACGGAAGCCGTTGATGCGGACACGGCCCTTGGCGTCTTCAAGACGCTCGTTCATCTGAGCTTCCATGTCCTTGGCCGGGATGACGACCTTGATTTCGCGCTTCAGCCCTTCAGCGAGCGTTTCGATAACCTGCATGTTCAAACCTTCATTTCGAGTTGGCGATGCTCAAACCGGCCTGCCGGTTATGGCGAGCACCCCGCCGGTCCATTTGCCGGCAGTGGCTTTACTGAATTCGGTGGCCTTTTGGCAAGCAAAATGGCGCTCTCGACAGCGCCGCGCGCCATTTACGGCGCGCAAAGGACGCTGTCGCACTCTAGAATCTACGACACAATTCCTTAAATCGCCGCCGATTTAAGGAATTGTGTCGCTGTGCTCCACGTCACGCGGAAACCTCCTGTCTCCGCGTTTGGTGGCTCTGGTGCGGGTAGAGAGACTTGAACTCCCACGCCTTGCGGCACCAGAACCTAAATCTGGCGTGTCTACCAATTTCACCATACCCGCGTCTCAGAAACCGCTTTGCCACGGGCAGCGCAGCTGCGCACCGTGGCGCCTTCCGAGCGCGGCGTCTCTATATCACCCGTTTCCGGAGGATCAAAGGAAAAATGCGGGAGCTTCCGGGCGCTCCCATCAATAGAGCGGTTCGTCATAGATTGGCTCACCGCGAAGGATCAGCCGGGCGATCTGCGGCGTGCCGTCCGCGGAGACGCGGGCCTCCACCTCCAGCTCCTCCTGGTTGCGGGCATCCTCCAGCACCCTGCCCTCGCCCTCCGGCACATAATAGCGCTCAAGGCCATAGCTCACGAAGAGGGTGTCGGGCAGGCTGCCGTCGCCGGCGGAATAGTAATCGAAGGGCAGCGTGCGCAGGACGACGCTGCCCTCTTCCGGCGCAAGATCACCGAAGCGCGCCTCGCTCGCCGTCCACAGGCCGTCCGCGCCGGGTTTCAAGCGCACGGCGAGGCGTACACGGCCGCTCGTCTTCGGCACATCGCCGGTGACGATCGCCTTGGGGATGGTCGAGATCGGGTAGGACAGGATGACATAGTCGCCGCGCAGGAGATCACGCGGATCGACCGGCAGCGTCTTCAGCTTGATATCGGCGCCGCTGCGCAGGATCGACGCGCGGCTTTCGACCATGTAGCCGAGCACGGCCGTCTGCAGCGCGGCGGCAAGGATACCGGCGACGAGCGGCGGCACGCGGAAAAAACGGGAAAGGGTCATGGGTCAGGCCTCCGCCTTCGTTTCAGCCTTGGAAAAGCGCCGCTCCAGCGCGATCACCGCCCAGGCGATCAGCGCCACCACGAGGCCGGACACCAGGAAGAAGCCGGATGTGCCGATGATCGAGCCGATCGTTTCGGAGGCCAGATAGAGCGTCTCGGCGGCAAAGGTCGCATAGCCGAGGTAGCGCACCGCGCCGTTCTCCTTGCCGGACAGCGCAATGCCGGCAATGGCGGCCGCGAGCGTGATGATGCCGAGGAACAGGCGGTTCGCCATATTGTCAAATTCGGCATGCAGCACGAGAAGGCCGACCACCAGCACCAGATAGGAATAGAAGGCGGGTGCAGCACCGGCGCTGCGGGCAAACGCATGCAGCGGCGATTGCGGCACGGCGGCGAGGAGATAGGCGATCGCGCCGAAGCCGGCGATCGCGATGGCGGTCTCGGGCGTCTCGTATTCGCTATAGATGAAGGCAAGCCAGGCGACGAGCAGCAGATAGGCGAGATGCCGCACCCGCGCCGCGCCGGTATAGCGCACCAAGAGGATGACGATGACCGCCATCAACGGCATCAGCCAGAGCAGCACCGTCTCGTCGACATTGTAGGACGACGTCCAGTCGGCGCCGGAAACGACGAAGGCAAGGACACCGGCAATGGCCGTGACGGCGCCCGAGCGGAAGAGCGCGGCAGCCACGACCGCCCCTGAGAACCAGACGAGCATCGCCTGGAACGTATCGCCGGAAAGATGATACATCTGGCCGACGAGCGCGATCGCGCCGCCGAAGGCGAGCGTGCCGAAGACGAGGAAGGCGGAAGCCAGCCGCTCCGCGCCGCGGGTGATCAGCACCGCGCCGGCAATATAGGCACCCCAGATCAGCCCGACGATGCCGACGAGCCGGACGAGCCGCGGGATCGCCTCCCAGTTGGCCGCGACGAGCAGCAGCACCGCGGCCGAAACGAGCAGCGTCGCGATGATCATCAAAACCCGGCCGAGGCTGAAGGAACTGGGGCGGGAATCGTATTCCTGCAGCAGGCGCCCGGCCGTCGGGGCATCGAGGAAGCCCTGTGCCGTCCAGTGTTTGAGGTCGCGCTCCAACCTGCCCCTGTACATCCGTTCCTGCTCCGTTCGAAAATGCCTGCGGTTCGCGCCGATTCCGGCGCTGTCAACAGGAACGATACAGGGCCGCCGGAAATTCGCAATCGGAGCAAAAATCCGAAAAAAGAGCATTTATTCGACACTTCCGCCCTTGAAGACGGGCTCGGCACCACCAAGATTAACGGGAAATAAAGAAAGGCCTGATAAAACTAGCCTCAACAGGTCGATTGGACCGGTGGTTTCGGACATGCAGTTGGCGCATATCATCCATGCTCATATTGCACTGCACAAAATCAACGGTCGAGGCTATAGTTCAGACATCGGATCAGAAGCGATCCGGCCCGCAAATCAAGGCGCCGCGTAACGTAGGGCGACAGAGGAACGGGAAAGGCGGACTGGTCGAACGCCCGGCATGATGCCGACCGACCCGAGCCCTGGAAACAGGGATCGACATAGAATTCGGAACGACGCACTCCTCCTCCCAGTGTCGTTTCGATACGATTGGCAACACTCCTCCTCCCAGTTGCCAATCACTCATAGTGACGCCCGCTGGACCTCCTCCCCCAGCGGGCGTTATTGTTTGCGCCAGACGCATGCGCAGCCGCGCCAAAGCGGCCAAACACCTCGACACGATCGACCACTCCGCTCAAAATTCGGGCAGAAAATCCTGCTGCACGATCGCAGGCATGCACCACATGCATTGGTGCCATTCCCATCCTGCGCTTCAACGTAGGGCTCGAACGGTCTATATCATTCCCATCGGTCGGGCGGCGATCTCCTCCTCCCAACGTCCCCGACAGGATTGGCGGCCCTCCCTCCTCCTCCCAGGCTGCCAATCGATATCAGCAAAGCCCGCCGGATCTCCTCCCCCGGCGGGTTTTGTTTTTTTTGCACCGCACCCAACCTCTGACGCATAGCGATCTTAACCTTTGTGGCCAAAAGCCGGAAATTTGGCCAGAATTTTGCCGAAATTTCCGCTTGACATGCTCAAAACGCATAGGTGCCGTGCTGTAACAGCGCTGTTCTTTTCGGCGGCGCAGCGTATATTCCAATTCATCAGATCGGGGCGGCGCCAAGGACGAGCGGCCGCCCAGTAGGAAGCCCAAGAAAGGGATAAGAACATGAACCTGGCACGCTCTTTCAACAACTGGCGCAAGTACCGTCAGACCGTCAACGAACTCGGCCGCATGTCGGACCGGGAACTCCGCGACCTCGGCATCGGCCGCAGCGATATTCCGTACATCGCTCGCAAGGCTGCCAACTAAGCCGAACGACCGTTAGCGGTCCTGTTTCGAACGCCCTCAGGCTTCCCGCCTGGGGGCGTTTTTGTTTGCCTGTCTTTTTGCGCCGCACAATGTCGCAATTTTCCCCATGCGACATTCCGCAGAGAAGCCACCCAGTACGATGAAGCTTTCTATCTGCCTGGAATAGCGGCATTTTCTGCGTGCTATGCCCGCAGCAAAATCACCTGCCCGATTGGTGGTCGTCTTATTGCACAAATGCATAGCAGCTGCATTTTCTTTGCACTGCACATTAATAAGGGTATCGCCTATATAGAGCTCACACACCGGTGAGACAGACCTCCCGGCCAACCCTTCGAGGAGAAGACGATGAACCCGATCCGCATTGCAAAGAACTGGATTTCCTACCGCCGCACGATGAACGAACTCGGCAACCTGTCGAACCACACGCTGTCCGACATCGGCCTGACCCGTTACGACATCCGCGACATCGCAGCCCGTTCCTTCCGCTAAGACATAGCCGGTTTCCACCGCTGCGGCCGGAAACGGCGACGCGCGAGGAACGCTTCAAACGGCACCATCTGGTGCCGTTTTTGATTCGGGCTTTTGAATCTCCGTGATGGAAAGCAGCCCGCGGGCATGGTAACGAACCGCCCATGACACAGACCTCTTCCCTCGCTCCCATCCACGTCATCGGCGGCGGCCTTGCCGGCTCGGAAGCCGCCTGGCAGATCGCGACCAGCGGCGTACCCGTCATCCTGCATGAAATGCGCGGGGTGCGCGGCACGGATGCCCACAAGACGGACGGCCTTGCCGAACTCGTCTGCTCCAACTCCTTCCGCTCGGACGACGCGACGAGCAATGCCGTTGGCGTGCTGCACGCCGAAATGCGGCTCGCCGGCTCGCTGATCATGCGCGCGGCCGATGGCAGCCAGGTGCCGGCCGGCGGTGCCCTCGCCGTCGATCGCGACGGCTTTTCCGCCGCCGTCACCGCCGCACTCGAAGGCCACCCGTTGATTTCCATCATACGCGAGGAGGTCACCGGCCTGCCACCGGAGGCTTGGGACCAGGCGATCATCGCCACCGGGCCGCTCACCGCCCCGTCGCTCGCCGAAGCGATCCAGGCCCGCACCGGCGCCGATTCGCTCGCCTTCTTCGACGCCATCGCGCCGATCGTGCACACGGCCAGCATCGACATGGACATCTGCTGGTTCCAGTCGCGCTACGACAAGGTCGGCCCCGGCGGCACGGGCAAGGACTATATCAACTGCCCGATGGACGAAGCGCAGTACAACGCCTTCATCGACGCGATGATTGCCGGTGATACGACAGGCTTCAAGGAATGGGAGGGCACGCCCTATTTCGACGGCTGCCTGCCGATCGAGGTGATGGCGGAGCGCGGCCGCGAAACGCCGCGCCACGGGCCGATGAAGCCGATGGGCCTCACCAATGCGCACAACCCGACGGTCAAGCCCTACGCCGTCGTGCAGCTGCGGCAGGACAATGCGCTCGGCACGCTCTACAACATGGTCGGCTTCCAGACGAAGCTGAAATACGGCGCCCAGGCCGAGATCTTTCGCCTGATTCCCGGCCTCCAGAATGCGGAATTCGCTCGCCTCGGCGGCCTCCACCGCAACACGTACATCAATTCGCCGACGCTGCTCGACCGCTCGCTGACGCTGAAGGGTCGCCCGGGCCTGCGCTTTGCCGGCCAGATCACCGGCTGCGAGGGTTATGTGGAGAGCGCCAGCATCGGCCTGCTCGCCGGCCGGTTCGCGGTTGCCGAACGGCGGGGCGAAACGCCGTCCCTGCCGCCGGAAACCACGGCCTTCGGTTCGCTGCTCGGCCATATCACCGGCGGCCATATCGTCTCGGACGACGAGCCGGGCAAACGTTCCTTCCAGCCGATGAACGTCAACTTCGGCCTGTTCCCGCCGCTGGAGCCGGGCACGGTGACGAAGCCGGAGGGCGTCAAGCGGTTCCGTGGAAAAGACAAGGCCCTCGCCAAGAAGCAGGCGACGGCCGCACGGGCGCTCGAAGACTGTGCCCGCTGGCTCGGTCGCTGATTCTCCGGGCGGCTACCCCTCGGCCGCATCGTCAAAATGCAGGATAGCACAGGAGGCCGGGAGCACGCCTCCTGCCCCTTCTCCCCGTTGAGGAGAAGGAAAAGGACACAACGTCGCGCCACGGGCGGTTGGCCCCGACCTTTTAGTTTTGTTGGCCTGCGGTCTCGGCCCCGCGCCCGGCCACGGCCGGCATGAAGCTGCCGAGCAGCCAGAGCGAGACCTCCGCGGCCTCCCGTTCGTCGCGGAATTCGAAGACGCCGCCCTCGAAGGCGGCATTGGCAAATTTCACGGCGAGGCGCTTCGGGCCGGCGCTTTCGACGCGCACGGTGCCGGGCTCGATCCTGTGGCAGGAATAGTGGTGACCATGGGCATGCATGCATCCGGCCTTGCCGTCATGCAGGCGCAGGAACACCGTGCGGCTGTCCGCGGTGGTGATGACCTCGCGGATCGCCTCGTCGGGAAAGGCGCGGCCGAATTCAAGGATCGCAAGCCCCGCATCCTCGCCGGCCATCTCCTGCTCCTCATCCCGGCGAAACACCTGACGGAAGACGAGGCCGGCCAAAAGCAGGCAGGCGATGGTGATGGTCCAGAGCATCGGCGCGATTCCTCCGCGAAAAACGTCCTGCCGCTGTAGCGGACAAGGCTTGCGCCAGTTTTGCGTCTTGTCAGGCGCCCAAGAGGCAGCGCCGACCGGACACCGCAATTTTACGCGACACGCGAAGAAACGGGAACCCCGCCGAGTTAGAACGGGCCACGGCGCAGCGCACGCCACATCCACCATTGCCGTCGCCATTGGGCGGGCTGGAGGGAGCGCTCAAGCACCGCTTCGCCGGCCTTCTCCGCAGCGCCCAGCACAGGCGGAACGAGCGCGACGGGCAGAAAGGCCGGGCGGTTGGCCGGCGAAACGCCGCCAGCGGCCCGTGCCTTGGCAAGGTGCTCCCGGCCGAGACCGACAAAGGCATCCACCGCCCGCGCCGCCGCGGCCGTATCGTTGCCGGCAAGCAGGGCTTCCGGTGTCAGGCCCGTGGCGGCAAGAAGATCGGCCGGCAGGTAGACCTGGCCGCGCCGCCGGTGGATCGGCAGCATCAGCAGGGTGCCGGCGACGGTCTGCGCCACGCCGGCATGGCCGGCAGCCTCCGCCGATTCGGGCGCCCTTGCCGGATCGAGGATAAGGCTTGCAAGCTGGATCAGCGCCGAGGCGGTTTCACCGGCATAGCCTTCGAATGCCGCGCGGCTTTCCATCGGGTCGTTGTAGACGTCGAAGATGCGCGCCTCTGTCATGTCCGTCAGCACGGCGACCGGCAGCCGATGTTCCTTCACGCAGGCCATCAGGCCGGCAGCGAGCGGATTGGCCATGGCATCGCCCTCGGCCGTACCCTCGAGCACGTCACGCCACCATTGCAGGCGGATTTCGCCGGGCAACGCCTCGCGCACCACGTCGCGCACGCGGGCGATCTCGGCATTGAAGGCATAGAGCGCGGCAAGCGCGCCGCGCTTTTCCGCCGGGGCCAGCAGGCAGGCGAGGTAACGGTCGCGGTCGGTGTCGCGAAGCATCGCCAGACAGTGCGCATAAGGGTCTTGCCGCATATCAGTCATGGCAAGATTCACACCGCGATCAGCGCTGCGGCGACGGCCCGGCTTTCGGCCAGCATGACATTGAAGGTGCGTACGGCGGCGCCCGTGCTCATCGGATCGGAACGCACCTTGCGCTCCGTCAGCGCTGCCTTGATCTCGGCCGAGAGCGGACGGATCTCCTTGCCCGTGCCGACGAGCAGCACCTCGATCTCGCCCGCCTCGTCCAGGACGCGCTGAAGGTCCGCCAGGGTCAGCGGCGCGCCCTCCTCCTTGTCCCAGCCATGGATACCCGACGGCAGGCAGAGGATGGAGCCGCGATGCGACATGTCGGCAAAGCGGAAGCCGCCATTGCCATATGCGTCGATCGGCGCACGGCCGGGGAAATGCGCCTCCCGGATTTCGATGCCTTTAGCCATTGGCTCCCGTCGCTTCCGGAGCCGGGCCCTTGCCGCCCTTGCCCGGGCGGTAGCGCTCCGGCTGGAGGCGGAACAGGATAAGGACCGGTCCGGCGATATAGATAGAGGATATGGTGCCGATCGCCACCCCGAAGAGCAGCGTCAGCGCGAAGGTGCCGATTGCCTCACCGCCGAACAGCGCAAGCGCGGCGAGCGCGATCAGCGTCGTCGCCGAGGTGAGCACGGTGCGCGAGAGCGTGCGGTTGATCGCGTCGTCGATGAGGATCGGCAGCGGCATCTGCTTGAAATGCCGGAGATTCTCGCGAACACGGTCGTAAACGACCATCGTGTCGTTCAGCGAATAGCCGGCGACCGTCAACAGTGCCGCGACGGCGCTGATGTTGAACTCGATCTTGGCGAGCGCGAGGAAACCGAGTGTGAAGAACACGTCATGCGCCAGCGAGATGATCGCACCGATGGCGAAGTGCCATTCGAAGCGGATCCAGATATAGGCGACGAGCGCGAGCAAACCGACGACGAAGCCGAGGGTCGCAGTATCGATCAATTCGCCTGAGATCGCCGGGCCGACCACCTCGACACGGCGAAAATCGTAATCGTCCTCCAGCTCGCCGCGGGCAATCAGCACGGAGGTCTGCTCGGCGTTCTCGCCCTCGCCCGCCGATGTCATCCGCACCAGCGCGTGCCGCGCATCGCGTTGCTTCGTGACGTTCAGCACGTCGACGCCGGCATCGTTCAGGCGGGCCGTGATGTCGTCGAGATCCGCATTGCTGGCCTTCGCCTGCACCTCCAGCGCCGCACCGCCGGTAAAATCGATGCCGAGCTTGAGCTTGCCGGCGACCAAGAGGCCCGCGATGGCGAGCGACAGCACCGCCGTCAGCAGGAAGACGCCGTTGCGCACCGCCATGAAACGCAGATTGAGGCTGTCGAAGAAGCCTGAGCGCACGCCCTTCGGCAGGTGCGTCGCGTGGCTGCGGTTGAGCCAGACCGTGACAAGGCGGCGCGTCAACGTGAAGGTGGTGATGAGCGTCGCGAAAAGGCCGATACCGACGGCAAGCGCGAAGGCGCGCACCGGTGCGGCCGAAAGCAGGAAGAGGACCGCGATGGCGATGAACATGGTGACGGCGGCATCGAGCACCGTGGCACGGGCACGGCGGAAACCGACCAGAACAGACCGGGAGAGCTCGCGCCCACCCTTCACCTCCTCGCGGATACGCTCGAAGATCAACACGCTGGCATCGACGGCAATGCCGACCGTGAGCACGATACCGGCGATCATGGAAAGCGACAGCGGTGCGCCGATCAGCGCCAGCATGGCGAAGGTAAGGATGACGTTGAAGGACAATGCCAGCGAGGCGATGACGCCAAGCACGCCATAGAAGAAGGTCATGAAGGCGACGACGGCCGCGACGGCGACGAGAAGCGCGACAACGACCGTGTCGCCCGAGGTCGTGCCAAGCACCGGCTCGATGGAGCGTTCCTCGATGATGGTGAGCGGCGCAGGCAGCGGGCCGCTGGCGATGACGCGTGCGAGGTTCGCCGCGCCCTCGGCGTCGAAATCACCTGAGAGGCGGCCAACGCCGTCCGTGATGGCGCCCTGGATGCGCGAGGTGGAGATCACCTGGCCGTCGAGCAGGATGGCGACGGTGCGGCCGCTGTTGTTGCGGGTGAAGGCGGCGAGCCGTTCGGCGGCCTCGCCCTTCAGCACGAATTCGATGAAGGGTTCGCCATTGGCTGCCGGCTGTGCGGAGGCAACGTCGACGGCGGTGAAAAGATCGTCCTGGCGCACGAGATAGCCGACCGGCGGCTCGCCGGTGGAGTAGAGCACTTCGGATCCGGCCGGAGGGCCGTTCTCGATCGCCTGGTCGACCGGCACACTGTCGTCCACCAGCCGGGCGGAGAGACGGCCGACCTGCGCCAGCATGTCCTTCACGCGCTGCGGATCCGTGAGGCCCGGCATGGAGACGGTGATCCGGTCGCGGTCGCCGCGGGCGACGAGCAGCGAGGGAATGCCAAGGCTTTCGACGCGGCGGCGCACGGCATCGACCGCCCCGAGCGAGGCCGCGCTGACGGCGCTGTCCACCGCTTCGCCAGAAAGCACGATGCGGAACTGGCCGGCCTCCGGCTCGCTGAGCGTGCCGAGATCGAGACCGGCGAGCGCCGCGCGGGCCGCGTCACGGCGATCGGCGGCCGAAACCGTCACCTCGATCGTGTCGTCGGCGCCATTGAGATCGCTATAGGGAATGCGGGCGGCGCGAAGCGCGTTGCCGATCGTCTCGACGCCGGCACGCAGCCGTTCGGCGGCGATGTCGCTGCGCGAGACTTCCAGCACCAGGCGGGAGCCACCGGTAAGATCGAGGCCGGGGGCGAGGCGACGCTCGCTCAGCCAGCCGGGAAGGCCGGCCGACATCCGTGCCGGCAAAAGGCTCGGCAGAAGAACAAGAAGGCTCGCCGCAAGGACGAGCCAGAGGGAAAAGGTCTTCCAGCGGGCGGATTGCTGCATCGCGATCTCGACTAATCCGGCGCGCCGCCGGCTGAAAACCAGTCGGGCCGTCCGGCCGGGCACATTCGCTCGGCCAGGCGGCAGGCCAAGTTATTCCTTGACGGGTTCGCCCTTGACGCGGACTTCGCTGACGCCGCTGCGTACGACGCGGATCTTGATGCCTTCGGCGATCTCGACTTCGAGTTCGTTGTCGTCGACGACCTTGGTGACCTTGCCGACGATGCCGCCGCCAGTAACGACCTGGTCGCCGCGGCGGATGTTCTTCAGAAGCTCATCGCGACGCTTCATGGCAGCGCGCTGCGGACGGATGATGAGGAAATACATCACCACGAAGATCAGCAGGAACGGCAGGACCGACATCAGAATGTCTGCGCCGCCTGCACCGCCGGGTGCCGCCGTCTGCGCGAAGGCCTCGGTAATGAACATCAACTACTCCTTGAAATCTTGAATTCGTGCGGCCTCCAGGGCCGTTTCGGTTGCCGGAATATAGGCAAGCGGGCCTTGAATGCAACACACGACCTTGCGAAGTGGCCTGTTTTCAAGCGCTTTCCCCCTTTTCGCGACCCGCCGCCGCATGCTACCCGGCAGGGACGCATGAGGAGAGAGAAATTGCAGGAAGATCACGTCAAGCTCTTGCTCGCCGAAATCGGCCGCATCAACGCCGCGCTGGAACGCCTCGCCGGCCCCGCCCCCGCCGTCAACGACTGGAACGCCGCCGAGGTTTTCGTCTGGTCGCCGGCCCGCCAGCACCTTCAGCCGGTCAAGCGGCCGAACCGCATCGAGATCGATCTCATCCGCGGCGTCGACCATGTGCGTGACATCCTCGTCGACAACACGGTGCGTTTCGCCCGCGGCCTGCCGGCCAACAACGTGCTGCTCTGGGGCGCGCGCGGCATGGGCAAGTCCTCGCTGGTGAAATCCGTCCATGCGCTTGCCGCAAAGGAAACCGGCAGCAAGCTGAAGCTGGTCGAAGTGCACCGCGAGGACATCGCTACGCTGCCAGCGCTGATGGATATTCTCAAGGAAGCGCCCTGCCCGATCATCATCTTCTGTGACGACCTGTCCTTCGACCATGACGACACGTCCTACAAGTCGCTGAAGGCGGCACTCGACGGCGGCGTCGAGGGGCGTCCGGACAATGTGCTGCTCTACGCCACGTCCAACCGCCGGCACCTCCTGCCGCGCGACATGATGGAGAACGAGCAGTCGACGGCGATCAATCCGTCGGAGGCGGTGGAGGAGAAGGTTTCGCTCTCGGACCGTTTCGGTCTCTGGCTCGGCTTCTACAAGTGCAGCCAGGCCGAATATCTCGAGATGATCGACGGCTATGCCCGGCATTTCGACCTCGACATCCCGTCAGAGCAGTTGCATGCCGAGGCGCTGGAATGGTCGACCACCCGCGGCTCGCGCTCCGGCCGCGTCGCCTGGCAGTATGTCCAGGATCTTGCAGGCAGGCTGGGCAAACCGCTGGCGAAATGACGAAAAGCCGGCTCAGCAATGAGCCGGCTTTTTCCTTGCTCAGGAAAACACCGGGCGCAGGAAGCTTCGCTCGTAGCTCACGATGCTGCGGTTGCGCTTGTCCATCTCGAAGGCCGCGACGCATTCGGGATCGGTCAGCATACGCGTGCGGTAGTCCTCGTAGGCGGCAAAGCTCGGAAAGCTGAAGAGCGCCAGCGCGATGTTGTTCGCCCCTTCGCTCGGCAGGAAATAGCCGTGATGCGTGCCGCCCATGCGGTTGACGATGGGGATCCAGGCACGGGCATATTCTTCGAACTCCGCCAACTTGTGCGGATCGATGACATATCTGAGATAGCAGGTGATCAAGAGGGCCTCCGGTCTTTGTGTTTTGCGGGGACTTTCTCAGATTCGGCCTGGTAGCGGGAGGGTCCAATGCTCCCAGGCCGCATCCGGCGCTGCGCCCTCGGCAGCATAGAAGCGCCGGGCCGGCTCGTTGTCCGGCAGCACCGTCCAGCGCAGGGTGGAAGCGCCGATCCCGGCCGCATAGGCGCGCAGATGCGCGAAAAGCGCCCGTCCGACGCCCGCGCCGCGAAAACCCTCCGCAACGTAAAGCTCCTTCAGCACCACGACGGGCCGCAGGTCGAAGGTCCAGGGGATGCGATAGTGTACGGCGATACCGGCGATCGTTTCGCCTTTCAGGGCGACGAACACGCCGAAGGCCGGCGCAGGGCCGAAGCCATGCGCCAGCAGATCCCCAGGCGTGACCGCGAAGGCGTCGACATAGCCCTCGAAGACCGCAAGGTCGCGCATCAGCCGCCAGACGGCGTCGACATCCTGCGGCTCGAAGGGCCGGACGACGATCTCTCCGCCGCTCATTCGGCGGCAACCGAAAGCAGGCTTCCCGGCTCGGCGCCGGCGGCGAAGGGTTGGCCCTCATCGACCCAGCCGGTAATGCCGCCGATCATGATCTTCACCGGCCGGCCGAGCCGCGCGAGTTTCAGCGCCGCCTGATCCGCGCCGTTGCAATGAGGACCGGCGCAATAGGCGACGAACAGCGTGTCCTCAGGCCATTCAGCCATGCGCTCGGCGGAAATCTCCCGGTGCGGCAGATGCAGCGCACCCGGCACATGCCGCCGCGCATAGGCCTCCGGCGTTCCGACGACATGCAGCAGCACGAAATCCTGATCCGCCGACTTCAGCGCCGCGGCGACATCGGCACAATCGGTCTCGACGGAAAGGCGCTTCAAAAAATGCTCGATCGCGACGGTGGACGGGGCTGCGGCGTAATCGGTGACCGTGCTCATGGTCTCTCTCCTTGCTGGCGATGGGAAATGTTTAGCCGGTTTTCCGCGCGCCTTGCAGATGGCAGGATCGCCATATAGGATCAAGATCATGCCAAACACGCTTTTCCTCCGCCCGATTGCCAATCCCCTTGTCGTCGCACTTGCCTACGACCGGCTCTGCACCTTCGAATTCGGCATCGCGACCGAGATTTTTGCGCTACCGCGGCCGGAAATGGGCGAGAACTGGTATCGTTTTGCCGTCGCGGGCGTAGATGAAGGCGAGATGCGCGCCACCGGCGGACTGCGCTTTCAGGTGGATGGCGGGCTGGCCCTGCTGGCGGAGGCCGGGACGATCGTCATACCCGGCTGGCGCGGGATCGATTCGCCCGTGCCGCAGGCGCTGATCGAGGCGCTGCGGGCGGCCCATGAGCGCGGTGCGCGCATTCTCTCCTTCTGCTCCGGCGCCTTCGTGCTCGCCGCGGCGAGGCTGCTCGACGGCAAGGCGGCGACGACGCATTGGCGCTATACCGACGCCCTCACCGAACGGCATCCGGAAATCGGCGTCAGTCCCGACGTGCTCTACATCGACGCGGGCGACGTCCTCACCTCGGCAGGAACAGCGGCGGGGCTCGATCTCTGCCTCCATCTCATCCGTCGGGATTTTGGTACGGAGGCGGCCAACCTGGTGGCGCGACGCTTGGTCGTGCCGGCGCATCGCGACGGCGGCCAGGCCCAATTCATCCGGCAGGCTGTGCCGCGCGCCCACGAGAAAAGCCGGCTTGGCCCGCTGCTCGACCACATCAGGGAAAATCTCGGCGCGGATCATTCCGCGGCGACGCTCGCCCGCCGCACCGGCATGAGCGAGCGCACGTTCCTCCGCCGTTTCGAAGCTGCGACCGGTATGACGCCAGCCCGCTGGCTGCTCGCCCAACGCCTCGGCAAGGCGCGCGACCTCCTGGAGGAAACCAACACCTCGGTCGAAGAGATCGCAGCGCTCGCCGGCTTCGGCACAACGGGTACGCTGCGTCACCATTTTCGCCTGCATCTTTCGACGACGCCCGCCGCCTATCGCGAGGCCTTCGGCAATCGCGCCGCGCAACGACAAACGGACGGCCCGTGAAGGAGCCGTCCGTTCGATGTTTCAGCCGTGCCGTTTCGCCCGACCCTATTCGAGGAAGGTCATCGGGTTGACCGGGGTGGCGTTCTTGCGCACCTCGAAGTGCACCTTCGGGCGGGTGGCATTGCCGCTCATGCCCGAGGTCGCGACGGTCTGGCCGCGCTGGATCTTCTGGCCGCGCTGGACGTTCAGCTCGCCGGCATGGCCATAGACCGTGACAGTGCCGTCGTCGTGGCGCACGAGAACTGCGTTGCCGAGCTCCTTCAGGCTGGAACCCGAATAGATGACCACACCGTTTTCGGCAGCCTTGATCGGCGTACCCTCGGGAACCGAGATGTCGATGCCGTCGTTGCGGTTGCCTTCGACATTCGCGCCGTAACCCGCGATGACCGCGCCGCGCACCGGCCAGCGATACTTGCCGATGCCCGTGGATTCAGGCGCTTCGTCCGTCACGTCGGACTTCGCCGCCACTTCGGTGACCGAAACGGTCTTCACCGGCGCCTTGTAGGCTTCCGGCTTCTTCTCCGCCGTCTCGACAGCCTTTTCCTTCTTGACCGGAACCGATGCGGTCACGGTCTTGTCGGTCGTCGTCTCGGCCGCAGCCATGCTGCCGCCGGCCGGGATGGCCAGGTTCTGGCCGATGCGGATCGACGCGGTGGTGAGCCCGTTCGCCTTCTTCAGCGCATCGACGGAGACGCCGTTGCTGCGCGCGATCTTGGCGAGCGAATCGCCCGGCTTCACTTCGTAGCTCCCGTTGCCCTTGCCTTCACCGGCATCGGCGACGTTCGAATTCGTCTGGCCGCTTTCCGACTTCAGCTTTTCACGGCTGGAGGTGGTGGGCAGGATGGCGACGTTCTGCTCGCCCTTGCGCTCCGGCGTCGGCAGCTTGTTGTCGACCTTGAGCGTGCTGTCGGTCGAGGCCTTGGCGGCGCTTGCCGTGGTGCTGAAGGTCGGGATGACGATCTTCTGGCCCGGCTCGGCGTCGGATGCACGCTTCAGGTTGTTGGCCGCGAGGATTTCCTTTTCCGGCACGCCGTAGCGGTTGGCGAGCGTCTTCACGCTTTCGCCCTGGCGCAGCATGACGACCGGCGCGTTCGCCGTCGACCAGCCGGCCTTGCCCTTGTTGACGGTTGCCGTCGTCAGAGTGTCTGCATCCCCGACGATCGCCTTCGCCTTGCGCTCCGGAATCTGCTGACCGAGGGCGACTTCACGCTCGGCGGCCTGACGGGCGCCGGCGGTCGGATCGCCAAGCTCGCCGCGCTGGACGCTCATCGGCGTCGTCGCCAGCCGCGTGCCGGAACCGCCAGTGGTCGCGGTGTTGATCGGATCGTAGGAGACGGCGCCCTGATCGGGGAACGGCTGATTGAGCGCTTCCTCGCGCGACCCCAGCTGGTCGGCCGTCGCGAACTGCTGGCCGTTGCCGACATTGCCGCGGGGAACCGGATTGCCGCCGAGGAGCGTGCGGCGCGGGACCGAGCTCGTCGTCATGTTATCCTGGCCGGAGGATGAGAAGAGGCCGCCAAAACGAGACACGTCCGAGCTGCACCCGGTCGCGACGCTGGCCAGCAAGGCGGCAACCACGAGGCGGGTCGCGGTCCTGGCAAAACTCGGCGATACACTCTTACGCATGTGACTACCCAATCGGTACGCTACTTGATGTGGACCGATTAAAGCGCGTTAGAGTTACTGCCCGGTTAAAGCGGGCCTATCCGCATTGTTTTTTTGATGAATTGATAACCATGGCGCGCCCGCACCGTGGCAAGAGGGCCACGGTAACGGATCAGAAGCCAGTCGCGTACATGGTGTCGGCGCGGGAGATACGGCTGGTGACGACGCGGGCGGCGTTCTCGAAATCCGCCTGGCTCGGCTGGAAGATCGCGGAGATGGGGGTCGCGCGCCGGGCGGCCCTGTCATCGGTGGCCACCACGTTTTCAAGGGCGGCATCGGGCGCCGTCATGTCGAGGGCGCTTTCATTGTAGGCGATGGCGCGAAGCGCGGCGACGGCAGGCTCGCGCGTACCGGCATAGCGGGCGCTGCGCTGGTCCTCGACGGGCATGCTGTCGAAATATTCGATATAGGCACGGTAATAGGCCTTGCGGTCGCCTTCCGCCAGGAAGTGGCCGAACGCCGCATGTTCGCGCTGCTCCAGCGCCGCCGTATCCAGGTTCTCGCGCTCGGCCTCGGTAAGCGCCGGCTGACTGTAAGCCGTCTCTTCCCTGGCGACGCTGAGGACCAGAAGCGCATCGACCGAAAGGCCGACATGGGCGGAAGGATCATAGCTGCCGCCAGCCAGATGCGCGGTCGAGCCGGCCTCGGCGCTTTCTTCGGCGACCTTGCCTGCAGCCTTGGTCGCGAGATACGCGAGGCTGTCGCTGGTCGAGCTGCTGGCGATCCTGTTCGAGACGTGCATTTCCCTCTCCATCGGAACGGCCGCACCCTTGGAAAACCGGCGTCCTGCGTGGAAGTTTCTGCTTCGCTACCGGCCTACGCCCCGAAGCTTGCGCGAAGCTTGCGCTGGTTAACAAAAGGTTAACGCGCTGTATTTACGCTCGGAATTCGCGCGAAACGCGCAGGCGCGCGCGCCGCGCGCGTTGGTTTTCCGCCAAAAATGCGGAAAGACTCAGCCGGCGCCGGCTTGCCGAGCGAAAGAAAGCGGGTTTTGGGAAGGGATCAGAGGGCCTGCGCCATCTGGGGAACGATCGGCAGATACGGCACCTCGAAGAGGTCCTCGCGATCGAAGCGGCTGCCGGTCTTGACCAGCTTCAGCATGCGACACTCGGTTTCGCTGACCGTGACGGGGGCGATCAGCATGCCGCCCGACACCAGCTGTTCGGCGAAGAAGCGCGGCAGGGCGGGAAAGGCGGCGGTGACGAGGATGCGGTCGAAGGTCCCCTCACCCGGCATGCCGTTGCTGCCGTCGGCCTGGCGCACGATGACATTGCGGATGCCGGCCTTCTCGATCGACTGCTGCGCATTGGTGGCAAGCGTCCGGTAGCGATCGACGGTCAGCACGCGTTCCGTCAGACGCCCCATGACGGCGGCGGTGAAGCCGGAGCCGGTGCCGACCTCGAGGATGCGCTGGCCGGCCTTGAGGTTCAGATGGTGCAGGAGCCGTACGGAAAGGTCGATCCCTTCCATGAAGGACCCGCAGTCGAGCGGCAGGATGCGCCGCGAATAGGCGTCGCCGGCAAACTGCGGCGGCACGAAAAGCGTGCGCGGCGTCTGCTCGACGGCGGTCAACAGGTCGAGATTGTTGATACCCTGGCCGCGCAGGCGCAACGCCAGCGCGGCAAAACCCTCTTTCTCGATGACCCGTCCCGTGTTCAATCCGCATCCTCGCCGTTGAGCGCGCGCTGCACGCGATCCAGCACCGTGTAGTCCGTGAGATCGAGCTTCAGCGGTGTTACGGAGATCTTGTGGTTCTTCACCGCGTGAATGTCCGTTCCGGCGCGGAAATCGCCCTTCCGCTCACCGAAGCGCAGCCAGTAATAGGGGAAGCCGCGGCCGTCCATGCGCTCGTCGATCGTCAGGCCGAAATCGAGCTTGCCCTGGCTGGTGACCTCGACGCCCTTGAGGTCCGCAGGCGCGCAGTTCGGGAAATTGACGTTGAAGAAGGTCCAGTCCGGCAGCTCGACGTCCATCAGCTGGCGGATCAGCTTCGGCGCAAAGCTTTCGGCGACTTCCCACGGCACGACACGGCCGCCGGCATGGTTGTAGGCCTGGCTCAGCGCCATGGACTTGATGCCCTGCAGCGTGCCCTCGATCGCACCGGCGATCGTGCCCGAATAGGTGACGTCGTCGGCCATGTTGGCGCCGACATTGACGCCGGACAGCACGAGGTCCGGCTTCCTGTCGAGCACTTCGCGCACGCCCATGATCACGCAGTCGGTCGGCGTGCCGCGCAGCGCGTAGCGCTTCTCGTCGATCTTGCGCAGGCGCAGCGGCTCGGAAAGCGTCAGCGAATGGGCAAGACCGCTCTGGTCCGTCTCGGGCGCCACGATCCAGACGTCATCCGTCAGCTCGCGGGCAATCCGCTCGAGGGCAGCAAGGCCCTCGGCATGGATGCCGTCGTCGTTCGTCAGAAGAATACGCATGTCATCTCCGCCTTCCGCCTCAGGCGGCCTTCTCGATCTTCTTCAGGCCGCCCATATAGGGCAGCAGCACGTCCGGCACGGTGACCGAGCCGTCCTCGTTGAGGTAGTTTTCCATGACGGCGATCAGCGCGCGGCCGACCGCCGTACCCGAGCCGTTCAGCGTGTGCACGAACTTCGTCGCCTTGTCGTCCTTGCCGCGATAGCGCGCATTCATGCGCCGCGCCTGGAAATCACCGCAGACCGAAACGGACGAGATTTCGCGGAACGTATCCTGGCCGGGCAGCCAGACTTCCAGGTCATAGGTCTTGCGGGCGCCAAAACCCATGTCACCGGTGCAGAGCGTCATGACGCGGTAGTGCAGGCCGAGGCGCTTCAGGATTTCTTCTGCGCAGGCCGTCATGCGCTCGTGCTCGTCGATCGAGCTTTCCGCATCGGTGATCGACACGAGCTCGCACTTCATGAACTGATGCTGGCGCAGCATGCCGCGCGTGTCGCGGCCGGCCGAGCCCGCTTCCGAACGGAAGCATGGCGTCAGCGAGGTGAAGCGCAGCGGCAGCTTTTCCTGATCGACGATCTCCTCACGCACGAGGTTGGTGAGCGAGACCTCCGCGGTCGGGATCAGCCAGCGGCCGTCCGTGGTGCGGAACAGGTCGTCGGAGAACTTCGGCAACTGGCCGGTGCCGAACATGGCATCGTCGCGCACGAGGAGCGGCGCATGCACTTCCGTATAGCCGTGCTCGCCGGTGTGCACATCGATCATGAACTGGCCGAGGGCGCGCTCAAGGCGTGCGAGCTGGCCCTTCAGCACGGTGAAGCGCGAGCCGGCGATCTTGGCTGCGGCTTCAAAATCCATGTAGCCGAGGGCTTCGCCGATCTCGTAGTGTTCCAGCGCCTTGTGGTTCCAGCCGGGCTTGGCGCCCCATTTCAGCTTTTCCACATTGCCGGCCTCGTCGGTGCCGACAGGCACATCGTCGAGCGGAATGTTCGGGATGCGCGACAGGGCGTCGTTGAGCTCGGCAGTGACCTGGCGCTCCTCTTCCTCGGCGGCGGGAAGCTGATCCTTGATGGCCGAGACTTCGGTCTTCAGCTTCTCGGCGAGCTCGCTGTTTTTCGCCGCCATGGCCGCGCCGATCTCCTTGGAGGCGGCGTTGCGGCGCGACTGCATGTCCTGCGCCTTCTGGATGACGCTGCGGCGCCTCTCGTCGAGATCGATGAGGGCCTTTGCCAGGGGGCTCGCACCGCGCTTTGCCAGGGCGGCGTCGAGAGCGGCGGCGTTGTCGCGGATCCATTTGATATCAAGCATTGTCGTTCCAGGCGTTCCGTGGATTGAGGCCCACCCGCGCCCGGCAGCACAGTGCGACGACGCCGGGGATCAGGCCTTGTCGGCCTCTTCCGGCGTCGCAACGACCTCGTTCTCCGCATCCTGCGCGTTCGAGGCGCTCGCCCGCTGCCGTTCGATGAGTCGGGCCGTATAGATGGAAATCTCGTAGAGAAGGATGGCCGGCAGTGCAAGGCCGATCTGGGAAACCGGATCGGGCGGCGTCAGCACGGCGGCGACCACGAAGGCGATGACGATCGCGTATTTGCGCTTGTCGGCAAGCGTCTGGGAATCGATGAAACCGGCCCGCACCAGCAGCGAGGAAACCACGGGAAGCTGGAAGACGAGGCCAAAGGCGAAGATCAGCGACATGATGAGGCTGAGATATTCCGACACCTTCGGCAGGAGCTGGATCGACACCTCTCCCTCGCCGCCGCCCTGCTCCATGGCCAGGAAGAACCACATGACCATGGGCGTGAAGAAGAAGTAGACGAGCGCCGCACCGATGAGGAAAAGGATCGGCGAGGCGATCAGGAACGGCAGGAAGGCGGCGCGCTCGTTCTTGTAGAGGCCGGGCGCGACGAACTTGTAGACCTGCTGGGCGATGACTGGAAACGCGATGACCAGCGCGCCGAACATGGCGACCTTGATCTGCGTGAAGAAGAATTCCTGCGGCGCCGTGTAGATCAGCTCGACATTGCGGTGCGAAAGCCCCGCCCATGTCACGGCCCATTTGAAGGGCAGGACGAGCAGATTGAACAGCTGCTTGGCAAAATAGAAACAGACGAGAAAGGCAACGAAGAACGCGCCGACCGCCCAGAGAAGGCGCTGGCGAAGCTCGATCAGGTGCTCCATGAGCGGCTGGGGCTTGTCTTCCATATCGCCGCTCATGCGTCGCCCTTCTTGGTCTTTGCAGTCTTGGCCTTGGCAGGCGCCGCCTTCTTTTCGGCGGAGGCCTTTGCGGCCGGCTTTTCAGCCGCCTTGGCGACGGGTTCGGCTTTCGCGGCCGCCTTGCGGGGCTTTGCCGCCTTGTCCGTCGCGTCCGCGGGTTTCCTTGTCGCCGTCTTCTTCACCGGTCCGGCTTTCAACGGAACGGCAGCGACGGGTTCGGCGGAAACCGGCTTCGGCACCTCGGCCGGCACGGCGACCGGCGTGCTGCCGGCAACGCCTTCCGTGGGCGTTGCGGCAGGGGCCGTCGAGGAGACGGAGCTGGTCGTCTTCTGAAGATCAGCCTTGATGTCGTCGCCCATCTGGCGCAGCGGGTTGACCGCCTCGCGGATGGTGTTCAGCGGATTGAGCTTCTGCGCCTCGCCGATCGTCTTCTTGACGTCCTCGAGGTCCGCTTCGCGCAGCGCCTCGTCGAACTGCTGGCGGAAATCGCCCGCCATGCCGCGCATCTTCGACATCATGCGGCCGAACGTGCGCAGCATCTGCGGCAGGTCCTTCGGACCGACCACGATGATCAGGACGATCGCGATGACGAGTATTTCGGTCCAGCCGACATCAAGCATAGGGTACTGTCCTCATGGGCTGCGAACCACCGCTCGCAGCCGCCAGGTCACGCTGCACGGATTGACCCGGCAAATCCAGGTTCAACGCCGCTCACTTGACCTCGTCAGCCTTGTGATCGACGGTCTTGGCCTTGTCGGCAGCGGCGGCTTCCTCGTCGGACATGCCCTTCTTGAAGTTCTTGATGCCCTTGGCGACATCGCCCATCAATTCCGGAATCTTGCCGCGGCCGAACAGCAGCAGCACCACCACCAGAACGATCAGCCAATGCCAGATGCTGAATGAACCCATATTCTTGACTCCCTTTCGAACTCGTACCCCGATGTAAGACGTTCAGCCGTCTTTTTCAAACACTAGAATGTCGCGGTGGTTAGCCGAAAGCGTGACGTCGCGCAATCCGGAAGCCAACTGATCGGCCCTGACGCGCGCCCGGATCGGCCGATCTGTGCCCGGCACGGCGAGATCGAGCAGCTCCACCACCCCGAGAAAACGCCGCGACAATATGCGTGCGGGGATTTCACCGCCCGTTTCCATCACCCGCAGCCCGGAAAGGCGCACCGCGACATGGACCTTCTGGCCGTCGGAAAACCGCTTGCCGTCGACAGTGCCGAGCGGCGTTTCGACCACGCCCCCGTGCACGCGGCCGGGAAACTCGTTGATTTCGGAGAAAAAGGCGGCGGCGAAGATATTTTTCGGATTGAGATAGAGCTCTTCCGCCGTGCCCACCTGCACGAGCCGACCATCCTTCAACAACGCGATGCGGTCGCCCATGCGCATCGCCTCCTCCGCATCATGGGTCACCACGATGGCGCTGGCACGCGACTGGCGCAGGATCGCCAGCGTATCGGCGCGGATCGAGTCCTTGAGGCGCGAATCAAGTCCGGAAAACGGCTCGTCCATCAGAAGCACCGAAGGGCGCGGCGCAAGCGCCCGGGCGAGCGCCACGCGCTGCTGCTCGCCGCCCGAAAGAACATGTGGAAACTTCTGGGCATAGTGCGCGAGGCCGACGCGTTCGAGAGCGACCTGCGCCTCTGCCTCCGCCTCTGCGCGCGGCAGCGCCGTCAGGCCGAAGCGCACATTGTCGAGCACGGACATATGCGGGAAGAGCGCGAAATCCTGAAACATCAGCCCCACGCCGCGCCGCTCGGGTGGCAGGAAGACGGTCGGACCGGCAACCTCGCGGTCGTTCAGAAGCACGCGGCCGGCCGTCTGCGCCTCGATGCCTGCGGCAATGCGCAAAAGCGTCGTCTTGCCGGAACCGGACGGACCGAGCAGGCACAAGACCTCGCCGGGCTCCGCCGTCAGCGAGATGCCGCGGATCGTTTCCTTGTTGTGGTAGCTGTGGTGGATATCCTCGAAGGACAGGCGCGCCGCGAAGGTGACCGCCGATGCCCGTCTCGTCTCGTTGCCGTTGGAGCCTGACGGGTCCAAAACCATGTGCCGAAGTCTTTCCCTGCCGCCGGCACAGGCGCCGACGGTACAGTCCTGTCATAAGCTTCGTTTATTCGTCTTCTTTTCCGCCCGGTGTCAAGAGACCGAGTTCTTCGAGATCCAGCTGGGTGATCGGATCCTCGTCGTCCGCAAACTCGTCCTCGCGCAGCGGCATGGGGACCTGGAAATTGGACGGAATGCGGCCGGACAGCAGGCCGGCGCCCTTCAGTTCCTCAAGGCCCGGCAGATCGCGCAGGTCCTCCAGGCCGAAATGATCGAGGAAATCACGCGTGGTGCCGAACGTCACCGGGCGGCCCGGTGAGCGGCGGCGGCCGCGAAACCGCACCCAGCCGGCCTCCATCAGCACGTCGAGCGTGCCCTTCGAGGTCTGTACGCCTCGGATATCCTCGATCTCCGCGCGGGTGACGGGCTGATGGTAAGCGATGATCGACAGAACCTCGAGCGCGGCGCGCGACAATTTGCGCACCTCCGTCTCCTCCGTCCGGATGACGAAGGAGAGGTCCGGGGCCGTGCGGAAGGCCCAGCTGTCATCGAGCTGCACGAGGTTGACGCCGCGGCCTGCATAGAGTGCCTTCAGCTCGCGCATGACATGCAGCACATCGACGCCGCGCGGCAGCCTGTCGGCGATATAGGCCTGCGAGACCGGTCCGGCGGAGGCGAAAACCAGCGCCTCGGCAATGCGCGCTGCCTCGTGCAGTCGACGTGGATCGACGATCGTGCCGGCGTCCGCATCGCGCGGTGCGTCGTCCCCCGGCTCAGCCACGTCCGTCGCCCCCGTCATCGTCGCCCTCGGGCTTGGGTCCGCGGCGCAGGTAGATCGGCTGGAAGGCACCGTCCTGGCGCAATTCCAGGCGCCCTTCCCTCACCAGCTCCAGCGTCGCTGCAAACGCGCTGGCGATCGCCGTGGTCCGCTCCGTCGGGTTGCGCAGGTAGCGCAGGATGAAGTTGTCGAGCGCCGCCCAGTCGTCCTCAAAGCCGCCGACGAGCAGCGACAGAATTTCGCGCGCATCGGAGAGCGACCAGACGGTGCGTTTCTCGATGGTGACCTGCGTGACCGCGTGGCGCTGGCGCAGCGACGAATAGGCGTTGAGCAGGTCGTAGAGCGAAGCCTCGAAGGACGAGCGCCGCTCGGTCGGAATATGCTCCGGCATGCCGCGGGCAAAGACGTCGCGGCCGAGGCGGTTGCGGTTGATGAGCCGCGTCGCCGCATCGCGCATCGCCTCAAGCCGCTTCAGGCGGAAGGCGAGGCTTGCCGCCATCTCCTCGCCGGAGGGGCCATCGTCCTTCGCCTGCTTGGGAATGAGCAGGCGCGACTTGAGATAGGCAAGCCAGGCCGCCATGACGAGATAGTCCGCGGCCAGCTCGATGCGGATCTTGCGCGCCCGCTCGATGAAGACGAGATATTGTTCGGCAAGCGCCAGCACGGAGATGCGGGTAAGATCCACCTTCTGCGTGCGGGCGAGATGCAGCAGAAGGTCGAGCGGGCCTTCGAAGCCGGCGAGATCGACGACGAGGCTCTCCTCGGTAAGGCCCCGCGCCTCGGCGTCCTGCCACAGGTCGGCCATCGGCGCTTGCGCGCCGCGCCCTTTCTTCGGTGGCTTCGACCCCGTTCCCTGCACGTCGCCCCTCTTTATCGTGCCGCGCGCCCGCGCCTGCGGGAGCCCGCTTGCGGCGGCTGTCAGGCCACCGCGATCATGGCGTTGAACTCTTCGCGCAGCGCCGCCTCGTCCGCCCCGTCCGGCGTCGGGAAGCCTGCACGCACCGCATTCGCCCGCCGCAGGCTGTCGCCGGTCAGTGGCGGAACGTTCTCGGTCACCGCGATCATTTCCTCCATGATGCCATGGCAATGCAACACCATGTCGAGGCCGGCAGCAATGATTCCCCGGCTTCTTGCGGCAATATCGCCCTTCAGCGCGTTCATCGACACGTCGTCGGACATCAGAAGCCCGTCGAAACCCATATGGCCGCGGATGATCTCGCTGACGACCTTTGCCGAGGTGGTCGCCGGATTGTCGGCATCGATGGCGGTAAAGACGATATGGGCGGACATCGCCATCAGCTCGTCGTTCATGCGGCGGAAGGGCACGAAATCGCAGGCCTCCAGCTCGGCGCGGCTGGCATGCACGACCGGCAGATCGTGGTGCGAATCGACCATGGTCCGGCCATGGCCCGGCATGTGTTTCATGATCGGCAGCAGGCCGCCGGCCTTGAGACCTTCGGCAGCCGCCCTGCCCATCACGGAGACGATCTCGGGCTCCTGTCCATAGGCACGGTTGCCGATGACGTCGTGCACGCCCGGCACGGCGACGTCGAGCACCGGCAGGCAATCGACATTGATGCCGAGGCGGAGGAGATCGAAAGCATGCAGGCGCGACATCAGCCAGGCGGCGCGCAGCCCCTTCTCCGCATCGGCGCGGTAGATCGCACCGAGCGCGGCGGCATTCGGATACTGCTGCACATGTGGCGGCTTGATGCGCTGGACGCGGCCGCCCTCCTGATCGATCAGCACGGGGATATCCGCGTCGCCGCCAAGGCAGTCGCGCATCTCGGCGGTCAGGTCCGCCACCTGCGCCGGCTCGCCGATGTTGCGGCCGAACAGGATGAAGCCCCACGGCCGCTCGCTGCGGAAGAAGGCTTTCTCGTCGGCGGTCAGACTCAGGCCCTTGCAGCCCGAAAGGAAGGATTTCGATTCGCTCATGTCCGCAATCTTAAAGGTTCGATGGAGAAAACGAAGGAGTGCCCTGCCGGCTCCTGCGGCAGCAGCCCGTCGGAATCGAAGAGGCGCGGACCCTGCCCGCGCCTCTCCAGAAAATCAGCGTCTCCTCAGCGGGTGACGAGGCAGCTGCCGCCGGCGCTCTTATAGCGGCTGCAGAGCGAATTGGCCTCCTCGCGCGAGCCGGCCGGGATACGGACGCGGAAGTAGGTACCCTTGTTCGGGATTTCCGCCTTCTTGATGTCCACGCCGCGCCCACCGATGACGGAGGAGAACTTCGAGGAGAGCGAGTTGTAGCTCTTCTGCGCTTCCGCTTCCGAGGGCAGCGAGGCGATCTGGATGACGTAGCTGCCGGGGGCGACGGCTGCGACCTGCGTCTGTTCGGCCGTCTGCTGCGTCTGCGTCGCCTCGGCGGTCTGGGTGCCAGA
This sequence comes from Shinella sp. 838, assembly GCF_029623935.1. Classification (NCBI taxonomy): domain Bacteria; kingdom Pseudomonadati; phylum Pseudomonadota; class Alphaproteobacteria; order Hyphomicrobiales; family Rhizobiaceae; genus Shinella; species Shinella sp. 838. The sequence continues at coordinate 33,960 of NZ_JARSBQ010000011.1, read as the reverse complement.
GACATTGCCGTTTTCGGTCACGGTGCCGACCACGTTGACCGGCTGGTCGATCGGACGCGTGCCCGGAACCGGCGCATTGCCGTCCGTCGAACCGCTCGTGGCGCCGATCGTCGTCGTCTTCACCGTGCGCACCGGCGCCGTGTCGTCGACTTCGGCATTGGCGACTTCCGCCAGCACGGACCGCGGCTGGCCTTCGCTGGCCGCCTGCTCGGCGCTGAGCGAGGCATTGGTGTCGACCGTCGCATTGGCCGTGGCAGCGGCCTCGCCCGAGGCGCTGCCGGTGGTCGCGGTCGCCTTGGCGTCGAGACCAACAACCTCCGTTGCGGGCTCGCCGACCGTTTCTTCGCGGGCGACGAGCGTGCCGTCCGGCTTGACGATCATCGTCTTGACCTTGCGCGGCGAGACGAGCGGCTTGTTGCCGCCTTCGGCCGCGGCCGTTTCCGGTTCATCGACACCCGGCAGGACACGGTTTTCGTTTTCCGCGGCAATGACCGCCTCGACGCCGTCTTCCGGACCATCGAACGGCAGGGTTTCCGGCGTCAGCGTGCGCTGCACGACATCGACGGGCTCTTCCGTGGAGGTGACGAGTTGGTCCTGCTGCGGGGTCGCGGCCGTATCGCCGGCAACACGGTCATAGACCGCCTTGTCCTGGTTCGGCACGGTCTTGCCGCCCTTTTCCTCCGGCACGACCTTGACCGGCTCCTTGTCGGCGAGGATCACGCGCGGCTCGCCCGAACCGGCCGTGCCGCCGGTAAAGGCCGTCCAGGCATAGACGCCACCGCCGCCGACCATGAGGAGGGCCGCGACGGAAGCCGCGATCAGCAGACCGCGACGCGGGCGGGACTGTTCGTCGTCGTAGCCATCGCCGGCATAGTGCGTGTTGGCCTGGCCGGGATCGACGGGGATCGCCATGCGCTCGGGCTGGCTCAGCGAGCGACGGAAGTCCTCTTCCAGGGCGCGTTCGAAATCGTCGACGTCGTTGATCTGCGCCGCCGGCTGGGCGACGGCCGCGGCAACCGCACTGGCGGCAATGCCGGCGGTGCGGTCTTCGCTGCGCGCCTTGGCAGCCGGCTCGGTGAAGAGCTGCGCCATTTCCGCGTCGATGTCGAAATCATAGTCCGGCTGATAGGCCGGCGGCTTTTCCTTCTCGATGACGGGAAGCTGCGGCACGTCGAGTTCGGTAACCGGGGAAACCCCCTCGTCCGTCTCGGTGATCATCGTCGGATCGAAGGGCAGCGCACCATCGGCCATTTCCGAGATGACGGGCTGCGGCGCAGTATAGGTCGAGACGGGGACCGCCACGACAGGCTCGCGGCGCACCGGCGTCTGCATCTCGACGGGCCTTACGGCCTCGACACGGGCCTGCGGACGGGTTTCAAGCCGCGCCTCCGGCGCCTTGACCTCCTGCCGCACCGGCTCCTCGTCGAGCGAAAAATCCGAAAGATCGAGGTCGATGTCGGAGAGATCGAATTCCAGGTTCTCGATATCGAGCTCCGGCTCGACGGCCACCGGGGTCGGCTTTGCAACCGGCTCGGCGCGCGCTTCGACAACCGGCGCACGATAGGCGTCAGCCACCGGGCTCTGAACGGGCGCGAACACCGGCTCGCGCGCGGTTTCGACCATCGGGGTGCGCGCCGTCTCCACACTCGACTGGCGTTGCGCGACCGGCGTCGCGCGGCCGAAAATCGAGGAAACGTTTGCCAGGCTGTTGCGCGGCGTCGTGCTCACGGCCGCGAGCGAGGCGGCGGCAAGCGTGGCTGCCTCCAGAGAAGGCCGGCTGTCCGGCACAGGGTAACGCTCGACCTCGGCCAACAGGGAATCCGCATCGTGGTTGCGGCCGGGCTCGACCGTTTCCAGCCGGTAGTCGGGTTCCGCATCGCGGGCGGGCTCGGCGTCCTGCCACTGCGTCTCTGCTTCGGCCACGGCGCAGGCACGGTCTTCCCGCGTCTCGAACGGCATTTCGGCAACAAAATGCGGCTCGTCCCGGGCATAGGCCGGTTCCGCATGGAACGGCTCGGAAACGGGGCGGCTCGCCGCGTCGGACATCCAGTCCTGGAGGGTCGGCTCATGGCCGGCTTGCGCAACATCGGCGGCGCGGATGTCGGAGAGCAGGTCATCGGCAAAACCATCGCCGATCGACAGCTCCAGTTCGCGCTCGAGATCGAGGCCGATCTCGTCGATCGGATTCTCCTCCGGCGCGAGGGGCTGGAAACCAAGGACGACGGGCTGGCGCTCGTCGGCGCTGGCAACGACCGGGGTATCGACAATCGGTTCGCTGCGCACGGGCGGCTCGAAGCGCGGCTCCAGCCGGTCGACGAACTGGCGGCCGGCATGCATTACCGGCTCGACATCGACGGCAGGAACGTCATGCACAGCCGTTTCAAGCTCGTCGGCGAGCAGCAAGGCCGGATCGAAATCAAGCTCGGGCTCAATCTCCACGGGCGCCGCATCCGCGACGATCTCTTCCTCACGGGGCAGCTCCGCCACGTGCTCTTCAACCGGAAGCGCATGACCGGCATCGCTTTCAGCGACAACCGGCTGCTCAATCTCGGCCGGACGCTGCTCGTCGAAAGACGGCTCGGCGCCGAAGAACTGTTCCTCGAAGGAGGGCTCGTGATGTACGGCATCGCGCGGTGCCACGTCACGCGTCGGCACCGCGTCGAGGATGGCTTCGCGCTCTTCCACGACCGGTGCCGGCCTGTCGAAGACGGGCTCGACATGGCGCGGCGTAGCGCGCTCGGCAACGACCGGCTGGACGCTCTCGCGGCGCGGCGTGTCATATTGCTCGAAGGCGCGCATCAGCTCGTCCTCGAGGGCGAGCACGGGATTGTCCATCCGCGGGACCGCCTGGGCGGGCTCGGAGGAAGACTTGCTGACGTCCTGGACCGGACGCGGTTCGTAGCCGACGAGACGGGCAAGCTCAGCCAGCGGATCGTCGTCCGCCAGGAGATCCGTGTCAGCGGTTCCGCTTCGCGCGAAGTTCTTGTCTGCCATACTGCTTCCCACTCACAAGCTACAAATACGCATTTGCCAGCTTATTGTGGGCAAATGGTGACGTTACCGCATTTCGTTCGGTGCAGCCGTGCCTGTAATGGACAGGCCCGACTTAAGAACAGAGGCGACAGCGTGCACCAGCCCAAGTCTGGCGATACTCAATTCTCTATTTTTATCGTTAACAAACCGTAATTCCGGCTGCTCTTTGCCTTTATTCCAGTGAGCGTGGAATGAACTGGCAAGATCATAGAGATAAAACGCGATGCGGTGCGGCTCGTGCGCGAGTGCAGCACCCTCGACGACACGCGGATATTCTGCGAGCTTCGCCAGAAGCTGCAACTCGCTCGGATCGGCGATGTTGCCCGCGATCGCGGAAGCGAAATCGAGCGCGGCAACATCGAGATCCGGGAACGCCTCGGCCGCCTGGCGGAACACCGACATGCAGCGCGCATGGGCATACTGCACGTAGAACACCGGATTGTCCTTGGACTGCTCCGTCACCTTGGCGAAATCGAAGTCGAGCGGCTCGCTGTTCTTGCGATAGAGCATCATGAAGCGCACCGGATCGCGACCGACCTCGTCGACAACGTCGCGGAGCGTCACGAAGTCGCCGGAGCGCTTCGACATCTTCACCGGCTCCCCGTTGCGGAACAGCTTGACCAGCTGGCAGAGCAGCACGGTCAGCTTGGACTTACCCTCGGAGACCGCGCGCGCAACCGCCTCCAGGCGCTTGACGTAACCGCCGTGGTCGGCGCCGAGCACATAGATCATCTCGTCGAAGCCGCGGTCGAACTTGTCCTTGAAGTAGGCAACGTCGGCGGCGAAATAGGTATAGGATCCGTCCGACTTGATCAGCGGGCGATCGATATCGTCGCCAACTTCCGTCGAGCGGAAGAGCGTCTGCTCGCGATCTTCCCAGTCTTCCGGCAATTGGCCCTTCGGCGGCGGCAGCACGCCCTTGTAGACATGGCCCTTGAAGGTCAGGTCATTGATCGCCGTGCGGATCGGCGCGCCGTTGCCGGCATGCAGCGAGCGTTCGGAGAAGAAGACGTCGTGCCGGACATTGAGGGCCGCGAGATCTTCGCGGATCATCACCATCATCGCGTCGATCGTCTTGTCCTTGACGATGGGCATCCACTGTTGCTCCGGCATGGCGCGCAGCGTCGTGCCGAATTCCTCGGCCAGCGCTTCGCCGACCGGAACCAGATAGTCGCCGGGATAGAGGCCCGACGGAATATCGCCGATCGTCTCGCCGAGCGCCTCGCGGTAGCGCAGGAAGGCCGAACGCGCGAGCACGTCGATCTGCGAGCCCGCATCGTTGATGTAATATTCCTTGGTCACGCCATAGCCGGCAAAAGCGAGCAGATTGGCCAGCGCGTCGCCGACCACGGCGCCGCGGCAGTGACCGACATGCATCGGTCCCGTCGGGTTGGCGGAGACGTATTCGACGTTCACCTTGCGGCCCGCACCGAGGGAGCCGCGACCATAGTCGGTGCCGGTCTTGACGATCGCGGCCAGCAGCTTCTGCCAGTAGGGTACGGAGAGGCGCACATTGATGAAACCGGGACCGGCGACGCTGACATCGGCGACTTCCGGGTCCTTCTTGAGTTCGGCGACGATGAGGTCGGCCAGCGCCCGCGGATTGAGGCCGAGGGGCTTTGCCAGCACCATCGCAGCATTGGTCGCAACGTCGCCGTGGCTCGCATCGCGCGGCGGCTCGACGCCGATACGACTGAAGTCGAGATCGGCGCGCTTCTCGCGGACGATCTCAAGTCCTTCGAGTACGTTTTTGATTCTGCTATCGAAATCTGTAAAAAGGTTCATCTCATCCATCCGCACGCAGCGGCCCGTTTCGAGCCATTTCTGCGAAGAAGTTCAGGTGGCGGCTGACTATCGCAATTCGGGGGTATGGTCAAACAGCCGGCGATGGGTGTTGACCGCGTAGTTGTCGGTCATGCCGGCAAGATAGTCGCCGACATGGCGGGCGCGCGCCGTCTCCGGCATGGTCGCGATGCGGTCCACCCAATAGTGCCCCTGCATCAGCTGCGGGTCGTCCATGTAAGCGTGATAGAGGTCCGTGAGGATGGAAGCGGCGTTCGCCCGCACCCGCATCACCTCCGGATGCCGGTAGATGCGCGAGAACAGGAGCTTCTTGATCTGCTTGTCCGTGACGGCCATCTCCGCGGAGAAGGTCGCCAGGCAGCGGCGCGCCTTGCGCACGTCCTCTGCGCTCTCGGGCCGCTCCTCGTGGATCGCCTGCTGCGCATAGCCGATCACGTCCTCGACCATGGCGGTGATCTGCCGGCGCATGATCTCGTGGGTGAAGCGCGAAGCCTCGAGATCCGGATAGCGCTCGCGCACGTCGCGCATCAGCCGTGCGAGGAACGGCACGTCCTCGAGCATCTCGAACGTGAGATAGCCCGAGCGCAGGCCGTCGTCGATGTCGTGGGTGTTGTAGGCGATGTCGTCGGCGATTGCGGCGACCTGCGCCTCCATGCTGGCGAAGCTGCCGAGCTCCAGGTCGTGTATGGCGCAATAGTCGAGGATCGGCCGCGGCACCTCCTCGCCATGGGTGCACTCGCCGGTCGGCCCGATCAGCGGACCATTGTGCTTGACGAGGCCTTCGAGGCTTTCCCAGGTCAGGTTCAGCCCGTCGAACTCGGCATAGCGCCGCTCGAGCTTGGTGACGATGCGCAGCGACTGGGCATTGTGATCGAAACCGCCGAAGGGTTTCAGCACCTCGTGCAAGGCGTCCTCGCCCGTATGGCCGAAGGGCGTGTGGCCGAAATCATGCACCAGCGCCACGCCCTCGGCGAGATCCTCGTCGAGCTTCAGGGCGCGGGCGAGCGCGCGGGCGATCTGCGCCACCTCGATCGTGTGGGTCAGGCGCGTGCGATAATGATCGCCATCGGCGGCAATGAAGACCTGCGTCTTGTGCTTGAGACGCCGGAAGGCGGTGGTGTGCACGATGCGGTCACGGTCGCGCTGGAAGTCCGACCGTGTGGGGCTCTCGGCTTCGGGATGGAGCCGCCCACGGGTCGCCCAGGGGTCGGAGGCATAGATGGCGCGTTGCCCCGCGCCAAAACCCAGCGCATGTCTGTCGAACGTCATTCTTCACCTGCATTCACGCCGCCCATTGACGCGGCCGCAATGCCTTCATACCTATAGTGTGCACAGCGGCAAGTCCGGCTGCAAGCCGAGCTTGAAATACAAGCCTTTTCAAGGATTTGTATAAGACGGCCCGCAGCGGGCGACGCCAGGGACGGTAAAGGCGCCGTCTTCGAAGGATAGCGATTCTCTCCGGATCTTGACCCCGGCAGGAGGCAGACATGACCGACAAGTCCGTTACCATTTCCGACGCCGCCGTCCGGCGCATCGCGTCGATCCTCACAGCGTCGCCCGAAAAGCAGGCGCTGCGCGTCTCCGTGGAAGGCGGCGGCTGTTCCGGCTTCTCCTACAAATTCGACCTCGTCGAGGACCAGCAGGACGATGACATGGTGCTCGAGCGCGACAATGCGAAGGTGCTGATCGACCAGCTCTCCCTCGTCTACATGGACGGGTCCGAGATCGATTTCGTCGATAACCTGCTCGGCCAGTCCTTCCAGATCAAGAATCCGAATGCCGTCGCCAGCTGCGGCTGCGGCACCAGCTTCTCGATCTGACCTTTCAGAAAACCAAGACGGGAACCCGCATGCCGATCAAGATTGCCACCTGGAACATCAACGGCGTGCGGGCGCGCATCGACAATCTCGTCGCATGGCTGAAGGAATCCAATCCTGACATTGTCGGGCTCCAGGAAATCAAGACGGTCGACGAGGGATTTCCACGCGGTGAGATCGAAGCGCTCGGCTATCACGTCGAGACGCATGGCCAGAAGGGCTTCAACGGCGTCGCCCTGCTCTCGAAGATCCGCCCCGACGAGGTGAACCGCGGCCTTCCCGGCGGTGACGGTGACGAGCAGTCCCGCTTCATCGAGGGTGTCTTCTCCGTCGAAGGCGGCGTCATCCGTTTCTGCTCACTCTACCTGCCGAACGGCAACCCGGCGGACGATCCCGTCAAGTTCCCCTATAAGCTTTCCTGGATGGACCGGCTGATCGCCTTTGCCGAGGACCGGCTGGCGCTGGAGGAACCGCTGATCCTTGCCGGCGACTACAATGTCATTCCCGAGCCGCACGACTGCTGGGACGTCAAGGTCTGGCAGCGGGACGCGCTCTACCTGCCGCCCACCCGCCAGGCCTTCCGGCGTCTCGAAAACCTCGGTTTGCTGGATGCCGTGCGCGCCTCGACCGACGCCGTGCCGCATTATACGTTCTGGGATTACCAGGGTGGCTGCTGGCCGAAGAATTTCGGCATCCGCATCGACCACCTCATGCTGTCGGCCGAAGCCTCCGATCGCCTCGTCTCGACCGCGGTCGAGAAGCATGTGCGCAACTGGGAAAAGCCGTCCGACCACGTTCCCGTGGTGGCCGTGCTGGATTACGCGGCCTGATACGCCCGGCCCGCAGACCTGCGGGCGCAAACCGGCCTCAAATTTTCCTGAAAACTATTCTTCCGGATTGAACCGGATGCTTTGCGCCAGTGCGACGCCCTTGCGGCGATCAGCCTCGCTGGCGACGGAGAAGGCCTCTTCCTGCGTGGCCTGCAGCCAGCCGCAGTCCTTCGGCGGGCAATGATCGAGCGCGGCGGTCATGAAGGCAAGCCCGCGGGCCGTCTGGCCTTCCTGGAAAAGGATGTTGCCGAACAGGCCCATGGCGCCGGCATGGCCATTGTTGCGGGCGCGGTTCAGCCACTTCTTGGCCTGATGCACGCTGACGCTGCCGCCCTCGCCCGAGAGCATCATGCGGCCGAGCTGGAACTGGGCCTCGGGAATGCCGAAGGCGGAAGCCGCCTGGAAATAGAGCTGGCGGGCCTGCGTCATGTCGATCTTGACGGGGCTGTCGGGAATGCCACGACGATAGTAGCTGGCAAGCGCAATCAGCGCATTGGCAAAATAGCCGGTGTCTTCCGAGCCCGGCTCGACGCCGGCCTGGGCGATCTCGCTGTACATCTTGAAGGCTTCGAGGTCGTTTTCCGGTACGCCGTCACCATCGGCATACATGTTGGCGAGCGCCCAGCGCGAGCCGGTATGGCCCTTTTCGGCCGCATAGCGGTACGCCTCGACGGCATCGCTCTTGCGCCCCTCCTTGTAGGAGAAGAAACCGAACTTGAAGAGATCGAAGGGCCCGCTTTCCTTGCTGACGCCGGATTGGGGATCGAATGCGAGAGCCTGAGACGCCGCTCCAAAGGAGAGCGAGAGACAAAGACCCAATACCATTACTTTCATCGGCATCAACTCGGACTTCGGCATCACTTCTACAATTCCGCGCCGAACCTTGTTCCTTCCGCCAAACCGGGAATGCACGACTTTCGTGCGGTTTTCCGGCAACTCCGGCGGCAATGACATCGGCTGGCTCATCGTTTCCTTGGGCGCGGTTCCACGCGTCTACATGTCCGTATCGCTGCGCCCCGTTTGTGGCGGGAAATGGACATTTCGTCGCTTCCCTGAAGGTGTAGCAAACTCTGGGAAAAAAAGTGTTGCGATTCCATCACATATTTTCAGGCGTCGCTGTGTTCTTCCCATCAAGCCTGCCGTGAAGCAACGAAGTGTTAACCAAGAAAAAGGGCCCGGTGATGACACCGGGCCCGATTCTGATCGTTTTGGTCCGCCAGATCAGAACTTGATCTTCAGCGACGTGGAGATCGCCGTCACCAGGTCGTTGTCGAAGTCATAGGAGACGCGGCGGCCGAAGGTACGGCCGTCCTTGACGACCTGACCGGAGGAACCGCTCGTCAGGATGCCCAGCGCGCCGCTCAGACGGAACTCGACATTCTCGTTTGCCGCGTAGGAAAGGCCCGTGCCGACGGTCCAGGTGTCGGTATGCGCACCGATGCCGGTGCCCGTGCCGCGGTCCCAGGTCAGGCTCAGGGCGCCGCTGAGCTTGTCGTTGAACTTGTGGCCGACGCCGCCCGAAACGGTCCAGCCGTCGCGGTAGAGCAGATCGAGCGAGGTCACTTCCGTCGGGCCGCTCGTGCGGCAGTCGACACCGCGCGTGGCGATCGGGCAGAAGGGCAGGCTCTGCAGCTGGCTCCAGTCGGTCCACTTGATCGAGCCGAAGGCCAGCCAGTCCGGCGCGATGCCTGTCTGGAACTTGAACTCAAGTGAATCGGGCATGTCGGCGGAGCCGAAGACCGGCGTGTTGACGCCGGCAAAGCCCGGCAGAACCGCGCCGGGAACCTGGCGCAGGTCCATGGTGCCGGTGATGTCGTCGAGCTTCACCGCGCTGTTGTAGACGAGGCTGGTGCGCAGCGCATATTCCTCGATCTCGTAGGCGATGCCGGCGCGCCAGCCCCAGCCCTCACCCTCCAGCTTGAGACGGCCCATGCCGTTCAACGGCGAGCCCTCGGGCATGGCGAAGACGAGACGATCCTTGAAGCCGGAGACCTCCTGGTAGAAGCCGCCGCCGATCACACGGAACTGGCCCGGCCCCATGTCGAAGGAGTAGGAGCAGGTCGCCGCGTAGTTATGGCTCTCGATCTTGGTCTCGACATTGTCGTTGGCCCCCGCCCAGTTGCGGCCGGGATTGATATGCGCGCCCCAGGGCTGGGAATAATCGGCCATGCAGTCGATGGAATCGGTGATCGCCGCCTTGAAGCCGATGCGCGGCACCCAGTAGCTTTCCGTATCGCGAATGCCGTTGTTCGGCAGGCCGTTCAGGTCGCCGTCGAGGGGAATGTTGTCGCGGACGTTGTTCATGTCGCGCTGCGGATTGACGAAGGTCACCGCCGATTCGAAGATGTAGTCCGAGGGATCGAACAGCAGGTCGATATTGTACCCGCCACGCTCCAGGCCGCCCGCCTGTGCGGATGTCGCCGCCAGCAGGGCAAGCGCCGTCATCCCTCCAAGGCTGATGTTCTTCCGGTTCATGCAATCCTCCCCTGCGCAACGCCGGCGCAAATCGCAGCTGCCTCTGCGTCCCGCCTCTCCACCCCGACTATCGAAGAGGACCACGAGATTGGCAAACCCCAGTTTTTGCCCCTAACTTCCAGTGGGTATTCAAAAAATTACGTAAGCTTTTCATGAAGCCCCTCAGCAGTTGAGCGGCCTGAAATGATTTTTCAAACAGTAGGGACGTTTCCGCTAATAAAGAGTTATCTTTTCTATAGCGATAATGACCTGTTACATTTGGGAGACAGTCGGAATTTTGCGGAATAACCGGCGAATAGAAAACCGCGCCGGAGATTCCGGCGCGGTTTTCATCGTTCCCAGATAAATTTGAGGGGAATCAGCCAGCTTCGCTGACGCGGGCGAGTGCCACCGCCAGGCTGGCGAGCTGTTGTTCCAGCTCGGCGAAGCGTTCGCGCTCGGCTTCCACCACGTCAGGCTTGGCATTGGCGACGAACTTCTCGTTCGACAGCTTGGCCTGAATGCGCGTGGCTTCCGCCTTCGCCTTCTCGATCGCCTTTTCGAGTCGTGCCTTTTCGGCTGCCAGGTCGATCAGCGTGCCGAGCGGCAGGCAGGCGGTCGCCTCGCCGACGACAATCTGCGCGGCCCCCTTGGGCGCCGTGTCCTCCAGGCGAATCTGTTCGACGCGGGCAAGGCGGCGGATGGCCGAATCGTGCGTTTCGAGGCGCTTCTTCGTCATCGCATTGGCATCGACCATGACGAGCGGGGCCGTCGCACTCGGCGGCACGTTCATTTCCGCGCGCACCGAGCGGATGCCGGAAACGAGGTCGATCAGCCAGTTGATCTCGTCGGCCGCCGCCTCGTCGCCATAGGCCGGCGACGGCCACTCGGCGTGGCAGACCAGCGTGTCGCGGGTCTTGCCCTCGCCGGCCGTATGCGCCCAGAGCTCTTCCGTCATGAAAGGCATGAACGGGTGCAGGAGCTTGTAGATCTCCTCCAGGACATAGGCCGCGCAGGCCTGCGATTCCGCCTTGGCAGCCGCATCCTCGCCGCTGAACACCGGCTTCAGAAGCTCCAGATACCAGTCACAGAACTGGTTCCAGACGAAGCGGTAGAGCGTGCTCGCCGCGTCATTGAAACGATAGGTCTCGATCGCCTCCGTGACGTCCCGCGCCGTACGGGCGAGTTCCGTCAGGATCCAGCGATTGATCGTCAGCGAGGCCGCTTCCGGCACGAATTTCGGATCGGACGCGACGCCGTTCATCTCGGCAAAGCGCGTGGCGTTCCACAGCTTGGTGCCGAAGTTGCGGTAGCCGGCGATGCGGGCCGGATCGAGCTTCACGTCGCGGCCCTGCGCAGCCATGATGGCCAGCGTGAAGCGCAGCGCATCCGCGCCGTATTCGTCGATCAGTTCGAGCGGATCGATGACGTTGCCTTTCGACTTCGACATCTTCTGCCCGTTCTTGTCGCGCACCAGGGCGTGGACATAGACGGTGTGGAACGGCTCGATGGGGTTGCCGTATTCGTCCTTCATCAGGTGCAGGCCCATCATCATCATGCGGGCAACCCAGAAGAAGATGATGTCGAAGCCGGTGACGAGCACGTCGGTCTGGTAGTATTTTGCCAGTTCCGGCGTCTGTTCCGGCCAGCCGAGCGTCGAGAACGGCCAGAGGGCGGACGAGAACCAGGTGTCGAGCACGTCCTCGTCGCGCGTCAGGATATCGCCCGGCGCAAAATTCTCCAGCTTCTCCTCGACCCAGGCCTTCCAGGGGCCTTCATGGGCGATGTAGTGCTGGATGGCGGCGTGCAGCGCCTCTTCCTCGGTCTTCTCGACGAAGACCTGACCATCCGGACCGTACCAGGCCGGGATCTGGTGGCCCCACCAGAGCTGGCGCGAGATGCACCACGGCTCGATGTTTTCCATCCAGTCGAAATAGGTCTTTTCCCAGTTCTTCGGCACGAAATTGGTGCGGCCCTCGCGAACCGAGGCGATGGCGGGTTTGGCCAGCGTCGCGGCGTCGGCGAACCACTGGTCGGTCAGCATCGGCTCGATGACGACGCCGGAGCGGTCGCCGAACGGCTGCATGACCTTCTTGTTCTCGACGAAGGGCACGTCGTTGCCTTCGGCATCCTTGACGGTGACCGCCAGACCCTCCGCATTGATCGCATCGACGATACGCTTGCGGGCCTCATAACGATCGAGGCCGCGATACTCGTCGGGAACGAGGTTGATGTCGTCGACCTCGGCCTCGTTCGGCACGTGGCCGGTCTTTGCGATGTCGAGCGCCTGCGCGGCGTAGAACGCATAGGGCTCGCCGTCGGCGCGCAGGGCGGCGCGTGTGTCCATCAGGCGGTAGAGCGGAATGTTGTTGCGACGGGCGACCTGGTAGTCGTTGAAATCATGAGCCCCGGTGATCTTGACCGCGCCGGAACCGAAATCGGGCTCCGGATATTCGTCGGTGATGATCGGGATGAGGCGGCGATGCGCCTTCGGGCCGACCGGAATCTCGCAGAGTTTGCCGACGATCGGCGCATAACGCTCGTCGGAGGGATGCACGGCGACAGCGCCATCACCCAGCATCGTTTCCGGGCGCGTGGTCGCGATGGAAATGTAGTCGCGCTCTTCCTGGAAGACGACGTTGCCGTCGGCGTCCTTCTCGACATAGGTGTAGGTTTCCCCGCCGGCGAGCGGGTACTTGAAGTGCCACATATGGCCGTCGACTTCCTTGTTCTCGACTTCGAGGTCGGAAATCGCCGTTTCGAATTTCGGGTCCCAGTTGACCAGCCGCTTGCCGCGATAGATCAGGCCTTCCTTGTAGAGCGAGACGAAGACCTCGAGGACAGCGTCGGACAGGCCCTCGTCCATGGTGAAGCGCTCACGCGACCAGTCGCAGGAGGCGCCGAGGCGCTTCAGCTGATTGAAGATCAGGCCGCCTGATTCCGCCTTCCACTCCCAGACCTTCTCGACGAAGGCCTCGCGGCCCATCTCGCGCCGGCCCGGCAGCTTTTCGGCGGCGAGCTTGCGCTCGACGACCATCTGCGTCGCGATGCCGGCATGGTCCATGCCCGGCTGCCACAGCACGTCCTTGCCGCGCATGCGCTCGAAGCGGACCATGATGTCCTGCAGGGTGTTGTTGAGCGCGTGGCCCATATGCAGCGAGCCCGTCACGTTCGGCGGCGGGATCACGATGGTGAAGGTCTCGGCGCCGGGCTTTGCGCCCTCGCCGGCGCGGAATGCGTCCGCATCTTCCCATGCCTTGGCAATGCGCGGCTCGACCGCTGCGGAATCATAGTTTTTTTCAAGCATTTTCGTGCGTGGCCTGCTGTTTGTCGGTTGCGTTTTCTAAACCGGATGGCCGGGGCGAAGTCAACAATATCAGAAGAAAAGCCGCCCCGGAGGCTCCGGCGCGGCTTAAACCAATCTTTTGGAGATTTGGTGGCGTCGGTCAGCGGCGCGGGCCGCGCGCCACCCGTTCGATCTCCTCGCGCACCAGCCGCTCGACGAGCGTCGGCAGGTTGTCGTCCAGCCATTCCTGCAGCATTGGGCGCAGCATCTCCTCGGCGATCTCGTCGAAGGAGCGGCGCGGGCCGGCGTCGAGCGCCTGCGCCAGCGCGCCAAAGGACTGGGCCACGCGCGCGCCGACATCGGGCGAAACGATCGCGGCAACGTCCCGGCCGGCAGCAGCCGGCTCGGCAGCGCGCTCCTCGACGGCCAAATCGACCGCAGGCGCCGCCACCACATCGGCGACAGGTTCGGCCTTTGCGACGGCTTCGAAGGCCGGCGCGACACGCCCGGCATTGGCGGCCATGCGCGTGGTCACGATCGGGTTTTCCTCCCGCACCGGCGCCGCTACCGGCTCGACGGAAACGGGCTCCGGCATCTCACGGCTGGCAACATGACGCTCGGAGGCCGCACGAACCCGGGCGGCGACATCGGCAAGCGACAGGGCCGGCTGGCCACCCTGCATCAGCTCGGCACGCGGCAACGGCTGAACAGCGGCGGCATGCCGTTCTTCGGCATGGAACTGCTCGACCACAACAGGATGATCGAGCAAGGCGCGATCCTCGCTCCCGGTCGTAATGTCGAAGCCGCCATCGTCCTCGGCATCGGCCGCAAGGTCCGGCATGGCTTCGTTGTTCTCGATGATCTTGCGAATGGACGCCAGGATTTCATCCATGGACGGTTCACGCGCGACATTTGGCTGAGCCATTTCTATCCCCGTTCTCTGCGGCGTCCCTGGCCAGCCGCTACGGGACGTGCCGGACATCACGAAAACCCTAGGCGAGTTCGATGGCGAACTAAATCGCCGCGAATCATGTGTTCCAAGTGATGCACAGATTTGTTTGCCCTGCCAAGGGCAAGACGCGCGACCGCATCCCGCGCAGTCGCAGGAGAGCCCGTTTCGTCGTAAAGGGGAGGACTTACTTGCCGTCGACCGTTCTCAGGCCGAACCACTTGTCCTTGACGGCTTCGTAGTGCACCTCGGCGCGGTATTCGGCGACCTCCAGCCCCTGGCTGCGCACCGTCAGGCTGCCCGTGGCAGCCAGCAGCGAATAGCTCGCGACGACGGCATTGCGCTGCACGGCGGCAAGGTCTTCCTGAGCTTCAAGCACGTTCTGCTGGGCATTCAGCACGTCCAGCGTCGTGCGCTGGCCGACATTGCGCTCCTCGACGACACCGTTCAATGCCTGGTTGGCCGCGTCGATCTGCACCCGGATGGCCGTGATGGAGGCATTTGCCGCCTCATATTGCGCATGCGCCGAGGCGATCGTGCGCTGGACCTCCATGCGCGCGGAATCGACCTGCAGCTGGCTTTCCCCAAGCCGCTCCTTCGCCTGGCGGATCTGGCCGTATTCGGCACCGCCCTGATAGATCGGAACGGTAAGGCGGGCCGATACAGTGCCCTGAAGACTGTCGCCCGGGCCGTCCACCGTATTGACCGACTTGTAGACGCTGCCCTGCAGGGAGACGCCGGGCAACATGGCGCCTTCGGCCTCCTTCACATTGAAGCCGGCGGCATCGACGCCGCGCATCGCCGCGATGATGTTCGGGTTTTCGCGCATGCCCGTCGCCACAGCATTGTCCAGCGAGTTCGGCATGGCCTTCTTGGCTGCTGAGGGCTGCTTGATGCCTTTTGGCGTCTCGCCGACGATCTGGACATAGGCCGCTTCGCTCTGCTTGAGCGAGGAGACGGCGGCGGTAAGCTCCGCCTTGGCGGAGGCAAGCTCGGCCTCGGACAGGCTGACGTCCGTGCGCGTGCCCTCGCCCACGTTCAGGCGCGCATTCGCGGCAGCGACCTGCTCCTTGAGAAAGGCGATGTTCTGCTTGCGGATCGACACGATCTGCTGGTCGCGGGCAATGTTCGAATAGGCTTCGACCGCGGCGAGAAGGATGGAGATTTCCTGGGCGCGCAGCGACTCGCGGTTCGCCAGGACGTTCGCCTCCGCTGCCCGGACACGGTTGAGCGTCTGAAAGCCGTCGAAAACCTGCTGGCTGATCGTGATACCGTAACTGGAAGCGACGTAGTCCGTCTGGCGGCCGGCCTGCCCGAGGAGACCGCGAGGCGGCCGGACATCGAGGTTCGTGCGGGTCCCTTCGACTTCAGCCACCCCCCTTACTTGCGGCCGCATGCCGGCCTTGGCAATCGTGACGTTCTCGTCAATGGCGCGCAGGGCGGCGCGGGCGGCGTTGAGGTCGGGGTTGTTCTCGTAGGCCTTGGCCATGGCGCCGGCCAGTGTTTCGGCAAGCGCTGCCTGCGGCAGGGCGTTGACGGCAGTGGCGAGCGCGAGCGCAAGGGCAGTTCGACGAAGAAGGGACACAGTACGAAACTCCGATCCTGGCCAGCCCGTCGCGGGAGCCGCCTTTACACACTTCTCACCGACACGAAGGCCTGGTGCATTTCATCCGGCATCGGTGGCCGGTCGCGGACAGCTCCGCCTCGCCCGCGATAATGCCTCTTCGCTCATTCGGGAACAGTCGTCAGGTCCTTCAGGAAGGATTTGGTAACGACAATAGGACAGGCCCGTTGCGAAAGTGCAACAAACGGGCCTGTCGAAACGGCGCATATCCGCGCTGGCTCAGAAGACGAATTCCTTCGCCTTGCGGAAGCCCGGAAGCGGCTTGACGGCGGTATTGAAGACGTTGCGTTCGGAGACGCGGCCGCCCTCCTTGATATAGAGACGCGCCTGCGAGGCATTGCCGTAACCCTCGACGACGACGAGGCGTCCGCCATCGCGCAGCTGGGCGAAAAGCGCCTCCGGAACGAACTCGACCGCGCCATGCACGAAGATCACCTCGTAGGGCGCTTCCGGCGCGTAACCGGTCTCAAGGTCGCCGGTGACGACGGCGACATTGTCATAACCGAGGCGGGCGAGCGTTTCCGTCGCACTCGCAGCCAGCGCCGCGTCGCTTTCCAGCGCCACGACGGAGCTGCCGAGAAGCGAGAGCACGGCCGAGGCGTAGCCCGTGCCGCAACCGACCTCCAGCACGACATCGCTGCTGGCGATCTCGGCCAGCTGGATCAGCTTGGCGAGCGGCGACGGCTCCATCAGGTAGCGGCCGGGGGCAATCTGGATATCGTCGTCGATATAGGCGAGCGGCTTGACGGCCGCGGGCACGAATTCTTCGCGCGCGACGGTCAGGAAGGCGTCGAGCACCTCATGCGCCGTGACGTCCGTCGTACGGATCTGGTTGTCCACCATCTTCGTGCGCGCTGCTTTGTAGTCAATCATCTCTAGCCCTGTGAGTAAGCGGCAGACCGCGGCACGAAGGCCCGGTTGCGATGCCGGATGCGTCGCAATTCTCTTAGAGCGGTTTCGGGCCGGGTGTCCATAGGCGGCGATCGTCTGCGCGCAAAAACCGCGCCGTTGCGGTTCCGTCCCGCCCACACCGAGGATTTTCCGCAGTTTATCATGAATAAATTACTCAACATATTATTGCCTGCCCCCTCCATAATGTCGTATTGAGCAGTCAGGTTTTTGCGGCGCCTGGCGTCCGCACCGCGCCCGTTTATCGGACGGGCACCGTATAAATTGAGACATGCAAGAGGAATACGCCGTGCTGAAACGGTCTCGACTGCTATTCGCGATCATCCTGATGGCGCTCGCCACCCCGCCGGCCGCCCTGGCCCAGACCCAGGAAACCCAGAGCCAGACGCAGGGTACTTCTGCGCAGACGGACAGCCAGCCGGAAGCCGGACAATCCGGCGGCGCGGCGACGGGCGGCACCGCCGCGACGACGACCACAGACACGACATCGCGGCCCGTGACAGGCGACACCGTGAACACGCCGGCCGTGACGGCCGATGCAGACCAGGAAGCCGCCGGCGAAGAGGCGACCGATCTCGACATCGTCGATGACGGCGGCGAACGGCAGGCCGGCCTGCCGCACGACCTTTCCCCCTGGGGCATGTTCATGGCGGCCGATATCGTTGTCAAGGGCGTGATGATCGGCCTTGCCTTCGCCTCCATCGTCACCTGGGCCGTGCTTCTTGCCAAGCTCGTCGAGCTGGCCGCGGCCCAGCGCTCGGCCAGCCGCGCCGTCCGGCAGCTCACGGTCGCCCGTGGCCTTGAGGACGGCGAGCAGGCGCTCGGCCGCAACCGCGGCACCGTCGCCCGCATGACGCGCGCCGCTCGCGAGGAAATGGAAGCCTCGGAGGCCGTGCTCGACCACGTTTCCGATGGCGGCGTGAAGGAGCGCATCTCCTCGCGCCTCACCCGCATGGAAGTCCATGCCGGCCGCCGCATCGCCAAGGGAACGGGCCTCCTGGCCACCATCGGCTCGACGGCCCCCTTCGTCGGCCTGTTCGGCACCGTCTGGGGCATCATGAACTCCTTCATCGGCATCTCGAAGGCCCAGACCACGAACCTTGCCATCGTCGCGCCCGGCATCGCCGAAGCGCTGCTGGCGACCGCCATCGGCCTCGTCGCCGCCATTCCCGCTGTTGTGATCTACAATTTCCTCGCCCGCGCGATCACCGGCTACCGCCAGAACCTCGCCGATGCCTCGGCCGCCATCGAGCGGCTGGCCAGCCGCGACCTCGACGTGCGCCGCTCGCTGCGCCAAGGCGCGCAGCGCAGTGAACGGGGCCCCGGCTCCGTCGTGAAGATCGGGTGAGGCCATGGCGAGCAAGATCAAGGAAGGCGGCGGCGACGACCTCGAGGAGAACAGCGAAATCAACGTGACGCCGTTCATCGACGTCATGCTGGTTCTGCTCATCATCTTCATGGTGGCCGCGCCGCTCGCCACCGTCGATATCAATGTCGACCTGCCCTCCTCCGTCGCACAGCCGACGCCGCGCGAGGACAAGCCGGTCTTCATGACGCTGAAGAAGGACCTGACGGTCTCGATCGGCAATGGCGAGATCGCCCGCGACAGTTTCGGCCCGGAACTCGACGCCGTGACGGAAGGCAACAAGGATGCCCGCATCCTGCTGCGCGCCGACAAGGCCGTCGACTATGGCAATGTGATGGATGTGATGAACCTCCTGCGCGCGGCGGGATACGGCAAGATCGCCCTTGTCGGCCTTGAAGGCGGCGCCCCGGCGCAGCAGCAATAGAATATGGGGCGCGCCCTCGGGCGCGCCGTCCCGGACCTGCGGTCATCGGCCACCGTCTGTTCGGCCTCCGGCAAAGCTGCGACAAAAACGCCGTCAAATGCTTCGTACACATCCGTCAGGATGAAAAAAACGGCATGTTCGGAATAAGCCCCTTGCGCCCTTTCTCAATTCGTTCTAAACGCCCGGCACCACACGCTTTATAGCAAAACGGATGGCCTCGTGGCGGAGTGGTGACGCAGAGGACTGCAAATCCTTGCACCCGAGTTCGATTCTCGGCGAGGCCTCCACCCCCTTCAAACCATCACCGTAATGGATTGAAAATACGAATGTATTTTCTCGGTGTGGCAATATGGGCTTGAACCGTTCCGCCACACCAGAATCAGGTGTGGCAGCAGGTTCTCGAAATTTTCCCGGCCTCTCCACTCTCGAGCGCTTTCACGCTTCAGCGCCAAAGTTCTTCATCCAGGCGTTCGGTTGGATGGGACAAAAGATATTGCTGGGCGACGACCAGACAAACCACACGCCCCGATGATTCTAGGATTATCTTCACAGCCCGCTTGACTCAAATCCTAGCAGGAACATATTGAGAACAAGCCGGCGATGCGGCCGCTATCTGACAACCAAATCTGATGCCTGCTGTGGCACAAGACACAGGAGAACGACGACGTGCGCCCGCTCGAAAAACAACCTGAAACCTCCAACGAAATCGATGAAGCTCTATCCTGGCACGACGGTGATGCTCGCGCTGCAATAGCTACCCTGCTGGCTGACTGCGCCTACCTGCGCTGGCAGTTGGAGCTTGCCGACCGAGCGATGGGCGCTGGGTTCACACGCGGTTGGCGCCCTCACGCCGAGCGGGAGTAACGGCGGCTAAGCCATGCGCCACCGCCGCGGCATTGATATCTCCGCCGGTAACCCAATGGACCCCGCCACGCTAACCGGCGTGAACGTCTACGTAAACAGCCGCCAGCACTCTGTCGCCCTTCAGGATATTCCGGAATGGTACGAGCTCGGCGCTCGCTGCCCGCGGTGTAAGCACGCCGGATACCTTGATCGATGGGATCTGGCGCGCCGCTTTGGCCGGAAGCGCATGATTATCACGCTCGAGCCGAAACTTCGCTGCACTCGATGCGGAAATCGAGAAGCGAACGACTTCGTTCTGGCCAAAATCCACCGAAACGCTTGAGGAGAGAACGATGAGCTATCGCAAGGGAGAGCTGACGACCGCGGGCATCAATGAGGGTTGGCCACACCAAATTGCGCGGCTTTCCTCGCTGGGCACCATGAAACAAGCCGACGTTATAGCGGCATTTTGCGCCAATCTCTCGCTGTGCCCGAGAGGCCATACCGTGGTTTGGGAGGGTGAATGGCACCGCGTCTACTGCTTCGCCAAGCGAGAGGACGCCGAGGCTTTCCTTGAGCGATTCGGTGGTGAGTGGTTCGACCCCCGCGATAAGGGTTCCGGGCACTACTGGCACTTCTGGTACAAGGGCCGGGCGGCGGCCAGGGAAGCGAAAAAACGGGCGAGGAGATGACGGCATGTCGAGACTCGCCTACACCGACGGCATGGCCGATGACCGTACCGACACCCGACCCCATACGCCCGATGAACACTATTGCGAGCACGCCGGCTGCAATGCTTGGGGCGGGCTCGGCTATTCAGCCGGCACGAACACCGCTCCACGGTGGTGGTGCGCAGCTCACTATCCGTATTGGCCGGACGAGATACGCGCGAAGTTCCAGGCCTTGCCCGCATAACGCGACCGCCCTATCCTCTCTACTGGGAGGATAGCCTATGGCAATCTCTGGTCCAAAGCGCAGCGGTGACTATCCGGACCGCCTCGTCGGCTGTGAGCAAGCGATTGAGGCTGAGTTGCAAGCCCTGATCGCAAGGGCGATGGATGCCGGCTGGGACGAGATGGAGGCCTGCAGCGCAATCTCATCGCTTGCTGATCATCATGTCCTTGGATTGCTGGCCAACGCTGAAACCGACCGGCGGATATCCGCGGCCGATTCAAGCGGCATCTTCCTACGGGCGCAACGCTGATGCGGCTTTTCTTCGGCTACCTCTGGCTGGGCATTCTCCTCCTCTGCGCCATCGCAGGCCTGTTCTCCCCTCTCATCCGGTATTTTTTCGCAAGTTGAGGATGCGCTGATGTGCGGACGCTTTACGCAAATGATGTCGTGGCGCGAGCTCGTTGCTCTCTACCGCCTCACAGACAAATTTCTGATCCGAAACACCGAGGCGCGGTTCAATATCGCCCCCACACAAACCGTACCGTTTATCCGGATGGACGATGAGGGCAACCAGATTGTCGATGACGGCCGGTGGTGGCTCGTGCCTCATTGGGCCAAGGAGATGCCCAAAGCCGCGATGTTCAACGCGAGGATCGAGACCGTTGATACCTCGCCGGCATTTCGGGACGCATTCAAGACGCGGCGGTGCCTCATTCCTGCAGATGGCTTCTATGAGTGGACCAAGGCCGAGGACGGCGGCAAGGATCCGTGGCTTATTCAGATGCCGGGCGAGAGGCCGATCGCCTTCGCCGGCCTGTGGGCTCACAACAGCAAGCTCGACGTCACGAGCTGCACCATCATCACCGCGCCGTCGATAGCGCCCATCAGTCAGATCCACGACAGGATGCCAGTCATCCTTGACCCGGAGGTTTTCGAGGGGTGGCTTAACCCGGCCACTCCGAAGGAAAACCTGAAGGGCATCCTGGCGCACCACCTCGACGGCCAAATGCAGATGCACCGGGTCAGCCGAGACATCAACAGCTCCAGGTTTACGGGACGCCCGGCGCCGATTATAAATTCCCTTTAGGGGAACAACATCTCCGGCTTTGCGTTTCCCAGCGCGTTCACTCTATCTTTTCCACCTGCCCCGCTCCGGCGGGGCCTTTGTTTTGCGTGGAGGAAAACATGGACAGGGGGGAATGGAGCCTCCCAGTCACCTTCGAAACCGAGAGGCTTGGAGCTTATCTGACGATATCGTCGACGGCGGAGGCGGCGCGGGTGTTGCTCGAGCATTGGCCGTTGGATCGGGGCAAGGCTTTGAAGAGGGCGAAAGCCGCTTGCCTGCTGGTTCTCCAAGGGAAAGCAGATGCCGAGATTGCCCGAGAAGCATTTATGAAAGCTGCCGCGGAGGCTGACGTGTTTGTCAGGCCCTGAAACGAGAAAAGCCCCTCCATCCCCGAAGGGACAGAGGGGCGAAGGCTTCGGCAGCCGAATTTTCACGGATCCTGCCCGAGCTTCGAATTAGAACAGGAAGTCGGAATCAAGAAGAGACGCTTTGTCGAAGTCCTTAAGCACAATCTTTACGCCGTTGCCCGGGGTGATATGCACATCTTCGTCCACCTGCTTGACGTGCTTGCTCATAAGGTCCTCGAACCCTTTAAGGCCCTTTAGCCGAGTGAGATCCAAGACATCTTCACCGTTCCCGAAATCAACGACGACATCACTACCCGAGCTCTTGCGGAATAAGAAGACGTCGGCTCCATCACCACCGGTTAGTTTGTCCCGTCCCTTCCCACCATCAATAACGTCGTCCCCACCGCCACCGTCAACAACATCATTGCCGCCCAGGCCAAAGATTTTGTCAGCGCCGTCTCCGCCGAAAATCTTCTCTGCGAACTTGGTACCTGTCGTCGCACCGCCTTCGGCAAGAAGCAGGTCCAGCGCCGATTTAGCATTCCCGGACAAAATTGCGCCGTAAACATCGGTCGCAGATACTGAAAAATCGCTGAGCTCAATCACCTGCCTGCCCTGAAGAACAACCCTGACAGAGGTGATTTCACCCGCGGTCACTCCAGTTATCACGCCCTTCTCATCGGTCGTGTATTCCAAGCCCGTACCGCCGAACTCGATGTAGGTTTTCTTGCTTGAAAAAACAGTCAGATGATCAGCGTCGGCCTCGACCGACTTCACCTTCGAAAATTTGTCGAAGCCCTTTTTCAAGCCGTTCAAGAGAACGAGCTTCGTATTGACAACACCCATGGTAGACTCCACCGCAAAACCTTGCGTGAGGCTACAGCCGCCTGCTTTAACAAGAGCTAACCCAAACGGGACAAATTTAGCGACCGGAAACGAACGTTTTTATCGGCTACCCATTCTCCCCCTTGATGCGGCGAACCACCATCTCGAAGAGAGCGTCTGAAATCCACATCGCCGAAACCCCGATCAAGAATGCCGCTGCATGTTGCGCAGCGATTTCATCGGGCGGTAGCGGCCAGTTGACCACGCCGAGATAGTGCACCACCGGAGAGGTGAGATATCCGGCTGCAAGTGCGCCACATATCGGAGACGCCACAAGCTCGCGGACCTTGTACGAGCGGCGGGACAGGGCCCGCAGGATGCCACCAGACAGGCCGGCGAGTACCACGCTCATCTTGATGCCGAGCGCGTCGAAGATTTCGGGTGGCGTCATTTCGATTTCCACTTCGCAAGAATTTGCTCGCCGGTCTTAGCAAGGAAGAGTGAGCCGATGATTGCCCCGGCCCAGTCGTTCAGCGGGGCCGGCAATGCGGCAATTGTCCAGTCCTGCGGATAGGCGCACTTCGCGCACCACAGGACCGAATAGACGCAGACGGAGCCGAACCAGATGCCGAGTGGCGCGATGAAGAAGAGAGGGAACCACCAGCCCCGGCCGCCGAGGACTGCAGCCTGGGCGGTAATGTAGGTCTCGACGGCGCCCGCCTTGATGCGCTCCCGCTCGGTCTCGTTGTCGAGTTTGTGGTCGACTGTGTCGAGGATACGGTCGAGCGTGCCGCCGGTGAGCCAGCCGAAAAGCTTGGCGATCAGGCTCATGTGGCCCACCCGAGCCGCTTTGCCGCGGCATAGGCCATTTCGACCCCGGCCCCGAGCGCCAGGCCGACGAGCATGATCAAATCCGGGTCAGCGCCGATCTGGTTGCCGAGGTCAGCATCGAGGTATCCGGCCGTGACGAGAGCTGCAGCGAGATAGCGCAGCGCGATACGAGCAATGACGGCGGCCATGGCTAATTTCCTTTCAGGAGCTTGGCGAGGGCGGCGATGAGAGCCGAAAGCCAGTTGCCAGAGGGGACCGGGCCTTGCTCGATCTTGGCGGGCGGCTCCGTTCCGGCGGCGGGCGCGTCTGCGGCCGGGATATGCCGCGCTGGAGTGCGTTCAGCGCCGGGCAAAGCCGTTTTGGTGGCAGATTTGTATCCTGCAGCGACAAGCGCCCGCTCAAAGGCCACGGCATATCCGGCGATCTTCTCGGCCTTGTCCGTGCCGTTGATGATCCGGCGGGCGCCGACGTAGTCAGCCCGACCATCGGCGATGTAGTCGGACAGAGACCGGCCGGTGAAGCTGCCGAGTTCCATGCCGACGAAGAGGATCTGGACGGCAGTGGACAGCTCCAGCGCCTTCGACGGGTCCTTCACGAGATCTACGCCGATCAGCAAGCCGAGCTTGGCGTAATTGGCCTTGTGCGTGATCTGGACCAGGCCGCGGCCGAACCACGATTTGCCATCGGCATCCTTCCGCCAGTATGGCGTTCTGACGCTGCCGAGCTTCCCGGCCTTCCATGCCTCATCAAGGCTCCTGATGACCGTATCATCCGATGGATTGCGGTCCTTGCTGCTGGCATAGACCGTTTCCTTGACCGGCTGCATCTGGCCGCCGGTCTCGTGGTAGTCGGTGGCTAGGATGTAGGCGGCGTGCCTCAGGGGTGTCCCTCGCCGCTCCGCCTCGTTCAAGACAGCCTCGCAGCCGTCAACCTGACCCTGAGTAAGCGATGTGCCGAAGATGCCGGACGCGCGAGCGCGCGCCGACGCATAGAATGCGCTGCGGT
The DNA here is from genome assembly GCF_029623935.1 of Shinella sp. 838. Taxonomy (NCBI): domain Bacteria; kingdom Pseudomonadati; phylum Pseudomonadota; class Alphaproteobacteria; order Hyphomicrobiales; family Rhizobiaceae; genus Shinella; species Shinella sp. 838. The sequence goes on along the minus strand of NZ_JARSBQ010000011.1, from coordinate 9,654 downwards.
TCATGGTGTTGTCCTCGTGGAGAATAAAAGCGCCGGCTAGCGGCTAGGTGCCGTCGCAAATATGGAAAACGACGGTGGGAGGGGTTACTGCTAGTCTCTCGACTTTTGCGTGAAAACGATGTTCCATCCACTCAACGCAGGAGAGGAACATGGCCAAACTTACCGTTCACAGCGACTACCGCATTGACATGCAGTTGCTGCAGTACACCAAGGTTTTCACGGGAGGTGGGTACTTCCTTACGCCATCCAGGCTTGCCTTGTCGTACTCCGATGGAGCTACCGAAATTTTCAAAGGCTTTGGATTCGGAACGGATTCGAGCGGCTGGCCGACAAAGGGGCATGTGCGATCGTATGCCCTCACCTTTGATGGTGACCGGGTTCTATCACTGGATGGAATTCGCCTCACGATGAAGGAAATCTTCAAGGCTGCGCTCACCGTCAGCCCCGTGGATGACCGCCGCCTTGTCGAGAAAATGTTCGGCGGGAACGACACCATAAAAGGTGGAGATCTGGATGAGGTCATTCGCGGGTATAAAGGCGATGACAAGATCACAGGTGGTATCGGAGCCGACAAGCTCTACGGCGGCGCCGGATCTGACACCTTCATATTCAAGTCTGTTGATGACTCCACGGTTGAATCCTTTGGCCGCGACAAGATTATGGACTTCCGCCCGTTCCAATCGGATCGGATCGACCTTCGCGCGATCGACGCCGACAGCACAAAGACCGGTAATCAGAAGTTCAAGTTCATCGGCGACGACGATTTCAACATGAAAGGCGGCGAGCTGCGCTACCAGAAGAAGGGCAGCGACACGCTTATCTTTGGCGACCTCGATGGAGACGGCAACGCTGACTTCTCTATAGCGCTCGACACAGCACTGATCATGAAATCTGGCGACTTCCTACTCTGATCGCTCAATAGAGCCCGACCCCGCCCCTATCGATGGCATCACGGAAGTCGTCGCTTTCATTGTAGGTGTCCCTGCCCCGTTCGTTGAGATCGTTGTAGCTGACACCCCTTCCCGTGCCGTATCCACCAGCTGGCGTGGCCGGGTACCTGCTTTGAGGCCTGCCCGTTATCATGTTGAATAGCGCCTGGAGTAGAGTTTCCCGCGGGCGTTCTGCGGCCGGCATGTTGCCCAGCTTGCTACCTAGAGCGCCAAGGGCGAGAGCGCCGACAGGATCGCCTCCACGCCCTCCACCTGGGCCTGAGAGATAGGCTTGCCGAAGATGCCGGACGCGCGAGCGCGCGCCGACGCATAGAATGCGCTGCGGTTCATGACGTTGCCCTTTTGGGTTTCAATCTACGCCCTGAATTAGCCCCAGGAAGGGCGGCATCAGCTGTGACGGGCATCAAAGGTCGGAAACTCAGCGATCAGCCTGTCTATCCCCCCGCGACTGGATGCTCAGCATGGAGTGTGCTGAAGGAGGAATATTGCATTTTGCTTGTAAACGTTGCTTCCTAGATCGATCAGGGCAATGCGCATCCAGCGCAGGCGATATCGAAACGAGTGCGACATGCTCAACATGCATTATACGAATGCTAGTTTCTACAGCCTCCCCAAGAGCCACCAAGCAGGTTTCGCGCCGGGGTCCTGGCGTGTAGTTCTCGTGCCCGCTGGCACAAAGCTGTTCAAGTTAAGTCAGTACGAGATAACGAGTAAGTGGGGGACAACACCATGGTGGAGCCCTGTCGACCCCTTCTTGGATGACAAATCGGGCATAAGAGCTGCCTATGAGAAAGCAAAAGCGGATAATCAAACGCTGGCGCAAGTTGTCCGCCATCTTTCATCCGTCTGCATAGATTGGAACGAGCTGACGAATTTTCAGCAGATCAGACTCCGCGTGGACGCAAAAGCGTTTTGGGGCACGTTTAATCCGATGCCAAAATTCTCCAATGCTCCCTGGCTTGTCGGAAATGAGAACCCAGATTCCATCGCGACCTTGAAAAAGGTCAAGAAGATGAACGAGATCGAGAAGAAGGATGGCCTCCGAGATAAGTCGGAAGTCAAAGGTGCCAAATCCTGGCAGCTCCATATCGCAAACATGAAGCCGGAGCACTTCGAAGTTCTGCCCGAAATCCCGAGCCATGAAACTGCAACGATCGGCATCGCGCTCGGTTTCGTCAGATAATAGATGTCGTTTGCGCCTCGGCGTCTCGTTCGCCATCACCACCATGACGATGAAGAGGCTTCGTTGTCAGGATTGCAGACGGCCAATTCGCTCGAAGGACAGCATCGTCGCGAGAATGCGGATGGTCTTGGTGGGCTGCAGCAGGTTCGGTGGAACAAAGTTGAGCGGTAGCGCGTATTTTGGACGCTCTCGGCCCGCTTATGCGGATACCCCCCGTCGAGAGCAAGCCGGGGCCTGGTAGTCTGGAGCATGCCAGGCCTCGGCGCCTATCGCTTCTGCGACAGATCTCAACCGCAGATCTCAACCGCGGGACATCATCGGGACGACCAAATTTGGTGCTGTTCAGCCGCCAACATTGGGCAGAAGATTGAGGGGCTGGCTGCACTTCCCGCCAGCATGAGACCCGGTTGAGCTCCCGGGGGCGTTCCCGGGTCTCGCAACTCTACGGCCAGTATACGTTGTCGGCGAAGTCCGCCGGAACCGGGTCCGCATCCTTGATCGCGCGTGCAGCAAAGATGTGCGCCGTCTTGTGCGCCATGGCTGCGAGGCCGAAGGCGTAGACGGTTTGAGCATCCATCGGGTTGAGGCTGTTGTCGGCAGCGATCCATGCAAAATCGCTGTCACCACCGTGCCACCGATAGTCACCCAGCAACGCGCCCTGCATCATGGCGCCGAGCGCCGCCGTTCCAGCACCCATGATGTTTTCGCGGTCTTCCGGCCGGGACTGATAGATCACACCAGCGAAAATGAAGCCCGCGGCGATGCGGCGATCACGCTCGGCATCCACCTGATCTTCGGTCGGGCGCGGAACATCAACCAGCGTGTTGACGTAACGGACCACGCCCTCAACACGCTGGACGGTCGTCGAGGCGATCCGCTTTCCATCAGGAACTGGGACAGCCGCAGCGATCATGTCGTCGCGCCAGAGGCCGATAGCCTCCAGATCGGCAGCCGACCAAAACTGCTCGATCTCCCGCTGATAGAGCACGCCATCGATAGGTTCTCCAGCCCAGACCGGAAACGGCCCAGGCGCTTCGCGATAAAGCGTCATGATGTCCTCGAAAGAGTTGGAGCGCCGGCTACGCGGCGATCAGGTTCGCGTGGAAGTCGGCGGCGGTCATGGTGTCCTGCACACGGAATTTTCCAGCGACGATGCGCTTTATGTTACCTGGCAAGAAGCCGCTCGGAGTTGCCCCACCTACGGCACCGATAGCGGGGTCATTCGTTGTGGCGGTGCTGGGAGGTGAAGCGGCAGTTGCTTCAATAACCCCGTCCACGGCCAGCTCCGCTTTCGCAGTCTGCTTGTCGAGCAACGCCGTCTTGTAGACGTTCAGCGTCGTGGACGTACTGTACAGGACCGAACTACCCGCGACAGCAAAAACCCTGTTTGCGGTATCTTGCCCTATACGGAACTGGCTGTCGGCACCCACGATATGGCGATTGGAGGTGGTTGGCTTGGCCCAAGACGACAAGAAACAATCTCCCGAGGGGAAGTCAAATCCAACAAGACTCAGGCAGTCATTCGAACCATCAAACAATACGTCGTTAGTCGCGCTCGCCCACGTCGGACGTGCAGTTGATGTCTGCGTCGCATGATTGCCGTCGATTTCCTTGATGCTGATATTGTCGACTTCGATATATTGCCCTCCCACGCCGGGGCCATACACAATAACATATTGCGTTGTCGAAGTAGCTTTGAAAAACCGCTTGTACGAACCGGGCGCGTTCCCGATGTTTCCGCTAGTGTATGTATTGCCCGACGCAGGGCCAGTGCCAATGTTGTAACCTGTGTAGTTCGAATGCGCGATTGGAATGTCAATCGACAGTTCGTACCAACGCCCAACGACGCACGTAAACGCCCTGCTTGCGCCGGGTGTGCTGTTCGTGGTCGCGGTTACGCGCATCCGCCCAGACTGCCAAGTGATGGTTCCGGACGCGCCGGCCAGGTTCCACCCGCTGACATCGGTGTCAAAACTCCCGTTTGCGACCAGCTCGGGTTGCGATGCCCGATATTCCGCAAGCGTCTTGCCGCCCCACTTGTGCTGGTCGAGTGCCAAGCCGACCCAATCGGCGTTGTTGACGACGGGAAACGTGCCATTTGCGTCGCTGAACAGCGTCGACTTGTCGGTCAGATCGATCATGATGCCGTCGGCGCCGCCAGCAAACAGGGCAGCGAGGTTCTTGAACGCGGGATCCTTCTTGCCGCCAGCCATCATCACACCCGCAGCGCTCAATCCCGGAAGCATCACGACACCTTCTTTCCCGCGAGCGCCAGCAACACTTTGCCATCGCCCAGCACAGTGCCAACAAGGACATTGCGGGCATTCGCCGAGGTATCCCAGGCTGGGACCGCCGCCTCTGGGGTCAGCCAATAGGTGGTATTGAGGGCAAGCGTCCGGCCGCCCGTCGCATCCTGCTTGATGTCGAGCACGACTGTCTGGCCTGGCTTGACGTTGCTGGTCGCGCCGAGCGTAATGTTGCCTGTTGCGATGCCGGAAACGAGACCGAGGAACGTCGCGAAGTCGAGCAATACCGTGCCGGTGACGTTGCCAAGGTCGACGGCGACAGCCGCACCCCACACATTGCTGGACGTGAGAACCTTCCCCGCCTCACCGCCTCGAATGCTCGCGTTGGATGCGGTGTCTTCGGACAGGAAGGCACTGTCGGCGATATCCTCCACGCGCCCGCGAACATCCGCTGGCGAAATCTCGCCGGAAACATTATCGGGCAGCGCGGTCGCCGCGTCTGCCTTGAGCTGCGCGCGCGTACGTACGGTCATGTCGATCCCTCCATCAAACCTTCAGGACGCGCCAGATGCCGTTTGACGACCAGCGGATCACGAAGGGAATGCCGTCGTCTGAGGACTTCGGCCCATCGAAGTTGATGAAGAACAGCGGCGCGTCATCGGGGTCGCTGTCATCGTAGACCACCGCGCCATAAGCAGGCCCGATCGGGCCACCGGTGGCGGTCACCTCGATATCGTCGGCATCGAGCATCGAGCCGCTGGTCTCGACGGTCGTAACAGTCGCATTGGCAATCGCTCTCCCGCCGGCCGTCCAGCCATTGCCCGAGACCTCGAAGGCCCCGGCATTGGTGACCTGCGTCAATTCCGTGTTGGCGGCCGTGAAGCTTGCGCCGTCGCTCAGAAGCATCACCTTGAGCGTGGCGAGATTGATGTTGCCGCCGTTGATGAGCGTCGCCGTGTGATTGTAGGGCTGGGTGGTAACTGCCATGGGATGATCCTTTCCGATCAGGAGAAACCGGCACTGAAGCCGGAGCCGAACGCGCCCATCGGCTGCGGCGGATAGAGAGCGAGAGCGAAGTCGCAGGACGGAACATCGATGGCCGCTCCGGTGACGATGTCGGCCGCGAAATCCGTGAACGTGAACTCGACGGCCGGAACGTCGATCTCGGTCGGGTTGCCCAGCACCGGCAGATAGGTGACGAACTGGAACGTGGTCGCCGGCACGTCGATCGCGGTTCCCGTCACCACATCAGGCGCGAATGCCGCAAAGGTGAAGATGCAGGCTGGAACATCAATGGCCGAGCCCGCAACGACGGCTGGCGCGAAGGCCGCAAACTGGAAGGTGACGGTCGGCACCACGACCGCATCTTCGACCACCGCCGCGGCCGCCACCCGCTCTTCGACACCGAAACCGAAATTGGAACGCCCGACCACCGCCTGGGAAAACGCGTCCAGTTGCGTGACGGTCGCGAAGAACCGCCGCGCCTGTGCATTCGTGCGGTCACCCGGCTCCGGTATGATGAAGACCTCGCGGTCGAAGCCGACGTAGCGCAGGAAGTCATAGACCGAGCCGAACGCTTCCGGGTCCGGCAGGTACTCGAACGCGCACTGCCACTGGCGCGGGCTGATGCGCCGCCATTGCACCGATTTACCGGATAGCGTGCTGGAGGAGAGCGTGTTGTTCCGAAACGAAAGCGTCGCGCCATAGGAATAGTTGAACGAAGGAGACAGGCCCTCGGCCAGAAACAGCCGGGAAACCTCGATCGATCCGGCTGGATTGAGCGGATCGTCAATCTCCACCAGCCAATAGCGCGCCGTCACCGGCTGATCGAACGCCGCCGACAGGATCGGCGCCCGCTCGTCGTCTCGCCATGTGTCACCGGCCTCGCCGCCATCGAGCCATTCGGTTAGGAACAGCGGTGCGCTATAGTCGCCATCCGCATAGGCGGAAACGCGCACGCGGCAGGTCGTCGTCGCATTCGGCAGCGCGAGAGCAAACCCGCGAACAGCCACGGCTCGCCGCATATCGACGCGGATAAGGGCGTCCGCCGCAAGCAGCGTGGCCGACCTGGCAACGCTCGAATATCTGTCGTTCTGGACGTTGCGGAGGGCGACATCGCCATCGGCGATCCAGCTCCCGCCGCTGAGAAGCGCCTTGTCGGAGGATGGACGAAAAAGAAAGACAGCGTCAGACATCGCTCACCCGCAATGATATGTGCATGCGACAAGGCGAACCTCGTCCGGATGGGTAAAGGTCACGTCCTCGCGCGCCTTGGCGACGGTGAAGGAATAGACGATCTCGTCGTCTTGCCGCTCAGCCTTGCCGCGCATCGACGACGTGATCAGCAGGTCGCCGGCCGCGATGTCGCCGCCCCGGCCGCAAACGTTGATCTGGCCCTCCCCTACCGAGTTCACGACCAGCCGGTCGTACTTGTGGCAGATGAGCCGCTCCATCAGCGTCGGAAGGCCGAAATCGTCGTCTCGCGGAAGGACGGCGAAATACCCGCCGAACTTTCGATCCTGCGCAACACGGCGGGAGACAACGCCAAGAGCGCCCTTCTGCGCGCGCTGATTGGCAACCTCCACTTCGGTGAGCGTGTCGTCGATGCCTCTGCGTAGCAGCACGCGAAGATCAACAACGATGTCACCCTCCACCAATGCGACATCCGGCCGGATCATGGCGTCGTGCTGCCCGGTAAAGGGACCATATCCCCCGTTCTGAGCATAAAATGCGTAACCGCCATTCGCTGAGGCTCGGCCGATGAAGGCAACGCCGCCGCTGGAATTGCCCGAGTTGCGGATGCGCGCGCCATCCCGGCCGGACCCTGTGCCGAGGTTGTCGACATCGAGGACGGCCGGGTTCAAGCCGCGCCCGGCTAGACGGGCAGCAGGACCGTTGCCGTCATTCTGAACGTTCATGACCGGCGCGGGGCCATAGTTGCCGTAGAACGATGCCACCGTATTGTCTGCGATGGCGCGGATTTGCGCTGTGGCGACCGATCCGGTTTGGTAGACCAGCAACGCATTCTGGTCGCTATTCATCTCGACACGAGCGCCAGAGGCAGCCGTGCGGATGAATGAGCCGGTGATGGTCACGCCGGTGATACTGCCCGCCGTGATGCTGCCTGCGTTGGCGCTGACATCCGAAAGGACGTTCGCACTCGGTGTCGTGCTGGTCGTCGTGCCGAGAATGCCGGCCGTCGGGCTTTCCGGGAACCACTCCCCGAGATTGCCCGAGGCATCGCGCGCCCGGATCCAGTAGCGCCGGGAGACCGACTTGCCGAGCCCGCCGCGCACATATTGCGCCCCGAAGATCTCGGCAACCTTAACCGCCGTATCCCGGTTGTTGGCCGTCGCCTCCCAGATCTCCACCTTATCGAGGCGCAGATACGGCAAGCAGCTTGCTTCGGTCACCGACCAGCCAAGAGCAATCTGCCCGACGCCGCCGGTGGCCGTCAGCCCGGAAACGGTAATCCCGCTATCCGCCATCTCAGCCCCAGACCGTCAGGGTGACAGTGTAATCGCGCAAGGTCTCCTCGCGGCCGATCACCACCATGTTGCGGCCCGCCTCGTATCCCCATCGCGGCAGGACGATCTTCACCGTCTTCCCGAGCTGGAAGGCGTCCGCATCGGCATGGTTCATCGCGAAGGACAGGATGTCCCGCCGCACGCTGTAGAGATCAAGCCAGCGATCCGCCTCCGCCTCTGCCGCCTCCTGGTCGACGATGAAGGTGGAGACCCGCATTTCGGGCGCGAGCAGATGCTTGACGCGGACCGCGTCGTTCTCGATCTTTTCCTCGCGCATCTCGGCAGCGAGAAACGCCCGCCGTGCCATCTCGACGCAGCCGCCGAGCTGGGCATCATCCTGAACCTGCCAGTTGCGGGCATATTCGAGCACGACGCGCCACGCCGGCAGGCCGCCGTCCGTATCCGTCGACGTGATGATGCCAAGGCTGTCCTTCAGCATGTCATCGTCGCTGATGGCGCCAACGGGCACGCCGGGCGTCAGCAAACGTCCAGCCTCGAAAGCACCGTCTGCGCCAGGAATGATCCACCCGCCGACCGACGCCAGCACATCACCCATGGCGGAAAGCCCGGCCGTCTGCGCGTCGAGCCAGATCCCGACCTCCATCTGCGCCGAGGCGTCCAGTGTGGTGAAGCTTGCGACGTTGACATTGCCGGAGCCGGCCAGGCCCATCTTGGCCAACATCCGCCGCACGACGGCGCCCGGATAGCGCGCCGCAGCGGTCGCCCCCTCCCGTACATCCGCTGTCACGACAAAGGCCGGCGAGCCGCCAAGCCGGAAGAGACCGAGGGCAAGACAGGTATCAAACCGTCCCGACCGGATCGTTGCCGCCTGCAACGCGGCGATGTTGGCATGGTTGACGCCGAGCGTGAGCGGCACGCCGCCGTCATAGACCGCGATCGACGACACCGCTCCGTCGTGCACCTGGTAGATCAGGTCAAAGGCATTGGCGAGAGCCGGCGGCACATTGAGGCAATGCCCGAAGCACAGCGGCTTGACGCTGTCTTTCAGGTCAAGATTGCCCTCGGCCGTCGGCCCGGCCGAAACCGTCGTGCCGGCGTAGACGGTCTCCTGTATCGGCTTGTCGATCGAACGGCGGCGATCATAGAAGCGCAGCCGAAAACCAAGCCAGGCATTGTCGGCGTCCAACCGCTCCACCGTGCCGCGAAGAACCGTGATCGCGCTGGAATACGGCGCCCGGCGCGACGACAGCCGCTTGACCAGTACGGTGCGCCCGTCGAAGCCATAGTCGATCCAACCATCAAGCTCGCCATTGGCGTTCGAAAGCTGGATCTCGCCATAGCTGACCTCGGATCGCCCGGTCGTGCGCGCCGGGCCGAACAGGTGGCGCACGAAGCTGCCCGGATCCGCTACCACGTCGAGATAGTGCGCATTCGCCGGATTGTCGCCAGGGCCGGTGTTGTAGCCGCAGGTGGCGACACGCAACACCTTCTCGGCATCGCCGACCCAGGCCGCGATTTCGATCAGGTATTCAGGGGCGTTCATAGCGTTACCTCCCGACCAGATTCGACTCTGGGTAGGCTTCGTGCTTCAGTGCTGATGGGGATGAGAGGCGATCAGCGCTTGAACGCCGCTTCGCGAGGCGTGCACGCGCCAGGAGGGGAAATGTCTGTTGGTTTCCACGCAGAACTGAGCCGGTTAGGCGCATAATTTCCATTGAGAATTGAGCCATGTGAACCTTCCCCCAACGCGGAGAGCGACGGGGGCAACGGAGTGATCCACATGGGAC
>NZ_JARSBQ010000010.1:0-244124 GCF_029623935.1 Shinella sp. 838 | reverse complement strand
GCAGTCCGTACGCAGCGCGTAGCCGGCCGGGCTGATGTCAGGCACTGCTGCCGTGCCGAGCTGCAGGTCGCTGGCCGTGCGATCGGGGCCGACGATGTCGTGGCCGGCAAGGTCGGCGATCGTCTGCGGCCAGCCCCGCCGTTCCAGATAGTCGCTGCTTGCGAAGAAACCGAGCGGCATCGCTCCGACCTTCCGGGCGATCAAGGCGTCCTGCTCCGGGGCGAAGGCCCGTATGGCGATATCGACCTCCTGGCCGAGGAGATCGGCCGGCCTGTTCGACACCTGCAGTTCGACGGTAAGGGCAGGATAGGCCCGACGCAGGGCGACGAGCATCGGCGGCACCACCTCAAGCCCCATCGTCTCCGATACGCTGACCTTGACAGCGCCGGCGATCTCGCCCGGCGGGGCGCTGGCCCGGCGAACGAACACATCCGAGGCGAGTGACATTGCGCGCGCCGGCGCGACGAGTGCGCGCGCCCCGTCGGTCGGGATCAGGCCGTTCACCGAGCGGCTGAACAGCCGCGTGTCCAGCGCCGCCTCCAAGCCGGCGATCCAGCCGCGAACGGTGGGTTGCGATACGCCGAGCCGCCGGGCGGCGCCGGAAAGACTACCCTCTTCGATCACGGCCAGAAAAGCCCGCTGATGATCCCAGGAAACGATCGTGCTCATAAGAAAGATATTAGCAGCTCAAGGAAATCTGGCAATTTTATTCAGGTTGCCGGTGATGGCATGGTGCTCCGCAGCCAACAACAGCGCCCTTCGGAGCAAGACCATGTCCGTCAGCCGATCCTCAGGCACCCCGCTTCCACTTTCCCTCAACCGCCGTTGGGGGTGGGGCCTCGTCGCGGCTGCGGCGATTGCCGTCGGCCTCTATGCCGTTCCGCCCTATCTCCTGCTCGATCCGCTGTTGAGCCGCATACCGCTCAACCTGGCCTTCCCCTCGCACCTGAGCTGGCTGTTCCTCCATGCCGCCTCCGGCGGCCTCGCCCTGTTGATCGGTCCGTTCCAGTTTCATCCGGCCCTGCGCGCGCGCTGGCCGCAGCTGCATCGGCTGGGCGGCAGGGTCTATCTCGCCTGCATCCTGGTGGGCGGGATCGCGGCCGTTCCCGTCACGGTCATGACCACGGCGGGGTTTGCCGCGCAGGTCGGGTTCGGCCTTCTCGTCGTCGCCTGGCTCTATTCGGCCTTCCATGCCTATCGGGCGGTGCGCGAGCGCCGCTTCGCCGATCATCGCATCTGGATGATCCGGAACTATGCGCTGACCTTCGCGGCCGTGCTGCTGCGTGTGATCCTGATCGCGGGCATGGTCGCCATGCCGTTCGTTCCGTCGCTCTCGTTCGAGCAGATCTACATCGTCAGTATCTGGGGCTCGATCACCGTTTCGGCGCTCGCCGCCGAATGGTTCATCATTACCACCGCAAGGGGCGGGGCATCATTCACGGCGCGTCCAGAAACTCCATGATGATGCCGGTTGTATAGTCGGCAAGCCTGCTGCCCGGCCTTGCGGCCAGCAGCTCGCCGAGATAGCCGCCGTGCCCGCCCGGCAGGACGACGAGCTGGGATCCGTGAATGGCCTTGCTGAGGGCGGCGATGTGCTCGACCGGCGCGACATCCTGGTTGGCTTGCAGGATCATCGTGGGAGCCCTGATGGTGGCGAGGTCCGCCTCGGTCCACCCCTCGAACGAGAGGATGTTGCGCATCAGCTTCGGCGTCAGTTCGGCAAGGGCGTCGGGGTCTGGCGCGACGGCGAGATAGGCATTGCGATAGACCTCCGGCATGTCTGCCGCGTTCGCGGTCCTGAAGGACCGCAGCAGTTCGGGATGGATGCCGTCGCGGCGATAGTAGACCGACGCCACCACCAGGCGCCGGACGAGACCCGGATGGCGCATCGCCATTTCCATGGCAATGCTGCCGCCGTTGCTGAACCCGAGTACATCCACCGGACCAACGCCGAGCTTGCGGACAAGGGCGGCCGTGTCGTCCGCCATCTGCCGGAAGGATAGCGGCCGGTCCACGTCTGCCGTGTGGCCGTGCCCCTGCTGCTCCGGGGCGATCACGGTATGGTTCTTCGCAAGCGCCGGGAGGATGGCGCCGAAGGTGGTCCGGATGGTGGACCCGCCGCCATGCAGGATCAGCAGGGGCCTGCCGTTGCCGTGCACCTCGTAGTACATCCTGAGCGGGCCGATCCGGGCATAGCTGCTCTCGGCCCTTGCGGCGTAGCCTGCCGTGGAAAGCGCGGCGAAGGCGAGGAACAGGTAGGCGGCGCTCCGCCTGGCCGCGCACTCAATGCGCATGGACCGTTTCCCGTTCGACGGCGGCGACGAGCCGGTCGTAGCCTTCTTCCGTGCCCTGGATACGCTGTTCGCGGGTGCCGCCGGTCAGGAAGGCTGCCTGCTCGGTGACGGTGGCACGCGTGGTCGCGCCGAGCGGCTTCAGCTCCACGGTGACGAGGGACGCCGAGAGCCTTTGCCCGCCAAAGGTCATTTCATAGGCATAGATGATCCGCCGGCCGGGTTCGATGTCGAGATAGAAGGCCTGGAACGTCAGGTCCTTGCCCTCAGGCGTGCGCCAGTGCTTGCGCTCTGCGCCGCCGACCCGGAAGTCGAATGCTTCCTCCAGCACCGTCCAGTCGGCATGGCAGGCGTTCCAGAGGGCCTTGAGCCGCGGATCCGCCCAGAACCGGAAGGCGTGGGCGGGGCTGCCGGGCAGATCGCGCTCGATCGTGAATGTCGTATGTTCCAGCTCGGTCGGGATCATGATTGTCTCTCCTCTTCGTCGATTTCCTGCATGGCCGCGGCAAGGCGATCAAAGGCAGCATGCCAGGCCGCCTCCCGGCTGTGGGCCCATTCGCCGATGGTCTTCATGGCCTCGACCTGCAGGCGGAAGGTTCGCTCGCGGCCACGCTTGCGCGAGGCGACGAGCCCGCCTTCCTCCAGCACTTTCAGATGCTTGACGGCCGAGGGCAGGCGCATGCCCAGGGGCTCGGCAAGCTGCTTCACCGTCGCCGGCCGGAGACTGAGGCGTTCCACCATGGCCCGGCGCCCGGGGTCCGACAGCGCCAGGAACATGCGATCGAGCGTGGGTTGCTGCATCTGGCATTTCCTGCATTGGTTTCCTGTTGTGGAAACTATCAGGGCGAGCTCTCCTGTCAAGACTGTTTCCTTGATGGGAAACTATTTGTGTGTTCTGTTTTCGGACGGGCCATTTTCCAGGGCATTGGGCCCGTCGCGGGCTGGCACTTGACAGGTCGCAACGAATAAACTTAACATGTTAATGGATTGGTGCCCTGATGAGGAGAGACGGGCGCTTCATCGGACCAGGCGTGGCCGGCGCCGCCGGAAGTATGGGCTTGCGGGGCGGGTCGACATCGGATTGACAGGGAGGAGATTACGATGCTGAGCAGACGGAACTTGATGAAGACCGGCGGTGCGCTGCTTGCGGCGCCCTTTATCCTCGGTGCGGGGAGCGGCCGGGCCCAGAGCGCAGTGACGCTGAAGCTGCACCATTTCCTCCCGCCGGCGTCCAATGTCCATCAGCGGCTTCTGATGCCCTGGGCCAAGGCCCTGGAGGAACAGAGCGGGGGTGCTCTGAAGGTCGATATCTTCCCGGCCATGCAGCTGGGTGGAAAGCCGCCGCAGCTTTACGACCAGGCGGCCAACGGTGTTGTCGATATCGTCTGGACCCTGCCGGGCAACACGCCCGGGCGGTTCCCGTCTACCGAAGTGTTCGAGCTTCCCTTCCTTGCCGCAAGAGAAGCAACCGTCAATGCGCAGGCCTGCCAGGAATACGGCCAGACCCAGGTCCTGAAGGAGGCGGGCGACACCCAGCTTCTGTGCTTCTGGGCCCATGATCACGGGCTTATCCACACCAACAAGGAGATTAAGTCCGGTGCCGATCTGGCCGGCCTGAAGCTCAGAAACCCGACGCGCCTTGCCGGCGAGGCGCTGGCCGCGCTTGGTGCGACCCCGGTCGGAATGCCTGTGCCGCAGGTGCCGGAAGCGCTGGCCCAGCGGGCGATCGACGGCTGCGTCATCCCATGGGAGGTCGTGCCCTCCATCAAGGTGAACGAGCTCACCAAGTTCCACACCGAAATCCCCGGCTCGCCGACGCTCTACACCGCGACGTTCTTCCTGGCGATGAACAAGGGCAAGTATGAGGGCTTGCCGGCCGACCTGAAGGCGGTTCTGGATGCCAATAGCGGCATGACCTTCGCAAAGAAGGCGGGCGAGATGTGGGACACCGTCGGCGCCGAAGTGCGCGCTTCCATCGAGTCTTCCGGCTCGGGCACGATCGGCACGATCAGCGAGGAGGAGAAGGCGAAATGGGTGGCGGCAACGCAGCCCGTCCACGGCAAGTGGATCGAGGACATGAAGGCCAAGGATCTCGATGGCAAGGCCCTGATTGACGCTGCGCAGGCGCTCGTCAAGAAATACTCGAGCGTCTGACGGCGCCGTCTGTCCTGCGCGCGCCCGGACCGGCGCCATCGCAACTCAAGACCTGGGGCCGGAATGACGGAAGACATGGGAAACGAGGGCGCGGTGGCCGCTGCGCCGCTGCGCCGCGGGATCGAGCGGCTGGCTGGCTGCCTTGCCTTTATCGGCGGCGTGCTGCTCTGCCTTGCCGCGGGGCTTGTGACGGTCAGCGTGCTCGGGCGGTGGCTTTTCAATCGGCCGGTGCCTGCCGACTATGAACTGGTGGAGGTCGCGATCGGCGTCGCGGCCTTCTCGTTCCTCGGATACACGCAGGCCCGCAACGGGCACATCGCCGTCGATACCTTCACCCTGGCCCTGCCGGGGCGTGTCACGCGGCGCATCGATGGCCTGTGGGACCTGTTGCTGGCCGCATGCCTGGCCTTCTTCGCCTGGGGGCTCTTCACCGGTGGTCTGGAGGCGCGGCAGTACGGAACCACGCTCATCCAGCTGCCCTGGCCGATCTGGCCCGTCTACCTGGTCTGCGCCGTGCTGGCGGGGCTTGCATCCGTCATTGGCTTGTCCGTCGCCCTGTTGAAGATCGGAGCTGGCCGATGAGCGGCTTTGCCATTGCCTTTGTCGGCTTCGCGGCCATGCTGGTCCTGATCGCCGCCAGGATGCCGATCGCCCTTGCCATGCTCGCGGTGGGTGCCGCCGGTTATGCCTATCTCTCCGGCCCGCATGCGCTGGTCTATTATCTGCAGACCAACACCTACAGCCAGTTTGCCAGCTACACGCTGTCCGTCATCCCGCTCTTCATCTTGATGGGCGCGCTCGCCGAACAATCCGGGATCGCGGCGACCCTGTTCCGGGTGGCGGAGCGCGGGCTAGGGCGGTTCAAGGGGGGCATGCCGATGGCGGTGATCGCGGCCTGCACGGGGTTCGGCGCCATCTGCGGCTCGTCGGTCGCAACCACCGCGACCTTCGGACGGGCCGCGCTGCCGGAGCTGCGCCGCGCACGGGTCGATGCCGGTTTCGGTACCGGGACGATCGCTGCCGGCGGTACGCTCGGCATCCTCATTCCTCCCTCGGTCATCCTCGTGATCTATGCCATCACGGCCGAGCAGAATATCGCCAAGCTGTTCCAGGCGGCCCTCGTGCCGGGCTTGCTGGCGGCAGCCTTCTATATAATCGCGATTGCGGTGGTCGTCCGGCGCAAGCCGCACGTCGCCCCGCCGGTGAGCGTGGCCGATGTCGCAGCGACCCCCCGGCCGTTCTGGGCCCGGCCGGCTGGTGCGGTCGTGCTCGTCGGCGGTCTTGCCGGCTGGATGGTGGGTGCGCTCGGCACGGTCGGCGGGATTCTGCTGGCCATCTTCGGGTTGCTCCTGCTTGTCGCGGATTTTGCGATCGTGCCCGCCGCCGTCATTGCCGTCACGGTTGTCGGCGGCATCTATGGCGAGGTGTTTACCCCCACGGAGGGCGCCGCGGTCGGTGCCGCGGTCACGCTGGTGATCGGCCTCCTGCAGCGCACGCTGAGCCTTGGTGCGCTGAAGAACGCGTTGCTTCAGACGGCGGAAACCAGCGGGATGATCTTCCTGATCCTGCTTGGCGCAGAGGTCTTCGGCGCCTTCCTCGCCCTCACCCAGATGCCGGCGATGCTTGCCGCCATGGTCGGGCAATCGGGCCTGCCGCCCTATGCGGTCATCTGCGTCATGCTTCTGACCTATATCGTCCTCGGTGCGGTGATGGACGAACTGGCGATGATCCTGCTGACGCTGCCCGTCTTCATCCCCATCGTGATGACGCTCGACTTCGGCATGCCGCCGGACGACGTCGCCATCTGGTTCGGCATCCTCGTTCTCATTGTCGTCGGCATCGGCCTATCCGCCCCGCCGATCGGGCTCAACGTCTTCATCATCAACAAGCTGGCGTCCGACGTTCCGATCGTGCAGACCTACCGGGGCGTGATGCCGTTCGTGATTTCCGATCTGGTGCGGCTGGCCATCGTCACGCTGTCGCCGGGCGTTGCGCTGACGCTCGTGCGGCTGCTCAATTAGTTTGGGGGCTCATTTTTTCCACTGCGTTGCAAGAGCGACGAGGGCGAGCGCGGCCGTCCTTGCCGTGGCTGTAGTTTGAGCAGGCGCCGCGCGAAAGGCGGCTCTGTTGGTTCACCGTGTGGGCTGGGGCAAACGCACCTGCGTCAGCGCCTTGATCCTGCCGGGCCGGAGCGCTTTCAGCTGCGTCAACAGATCCTTGGCGGCTGCATTGCCATAGGCACGGCGGCTGATGCCGAAGAGCATGACGCCCGGTTTGCCGCCGGCATCGCTGTAGCGGGCATAGCGATAGGCGTTCCACTCGACGATGTATTGTCCGTCGGCATCCTTGCTGCTGAGGATGAAATCGAGCAGTGCCTCGCCTGCTGCGGTGTTCTGGATGACCTCCATGTTGACGAGGGGGTCCGTCGCCTTGCGCTGGTTCAGCATTGCTGCCTGGGCGCGGACGGCATCCATGACCGTGATGCCGCTCGTGACGGTTTCGACCAGGATCATCTGTTCGTATCGCTCGGCGTGCTGTCCGGCCGGAAGATATTCCTGCTTGATGTAGGTTGCTGAGGGCTGTGCGCTCCAGACGAGCCTGTAGGCGTCGCCTTCGAAATCGATCGGGCCCGGTATGCCGAGAACGTCGGTAGCCTGTGCAAGGGCGGGTGCGGTCGTCAGCACGAGTGCGAGAAGCGCGGCGCCGAGATGGCGGGCGAGGCGCCGGATCGAAGGGATGGCTGGCATGGCTTGTCTCCTTCCATCAAAGCGACAAGGCCGCCGGGTTCATCCGGCGGCCTTGCATTCATCAGATACTCAATCGGCGTTCCGGTCCTTGGCGCGGTCGGCGGGCACCCTTGCCGCCGCGTTGCCGACCGAGGCGGCCAGCAGGGCCTGTGTCGGATCCGTGCCCTTGAAGCCGGCCTGTGCGAGGATCTCGTCGAGGATGGGTTTCTGCGCGGTGAAGCTCAGAAGCTGGCTGCTGAGGTCACCGACGGGATTTCCTGCGCCGTCGCCGCCGTTGCCGGCCAGCGCACCGGCGAGGCCCCCGGCGCTGAAGATGCGGATGTCCGAGATCTTCTCGATCGGCTTCATGGCCTGTTCCAGCGCCTCGGGTATGATGGCAACGCGGGCGCGGGCAAGCTCGAACTCGATGATGCTGGCCGAAAGGGCGTTGCGGGCTTCGTTGAGCGCGCGCTCGGCCTGAGCTTCGGCCTGACCGAGCTCGACAACGCCGGTCGCCTTGATCTTGGCAGCTTCCGCATCGGCCTGCGCCTGGATTTTCGTCGCGGCGGCGAGGTTTTCTGCAGCCTGGCGCTCGGCCTCGGCCTTCACGGTGATGGCGGTCGCGGCCTGTTCGGCTTCCTTGCGCGCATCGAGCACGGCGATGCGCTTGGCGCGCTCGGCGATCTCGACTTCCCGCGCGGTCGTTACCTGTTCTTCGGCGGTGATGGCCGAGGCCTTGGCTTCGTCCGCCTTGGCGCGGGCGGCCTGCTCCTGCTCGCTCTTCTCCGCCACGGCAATCGCGGCGTCGATACGGGCGGTTTCCGTCACCCGGCGGGCCTCGGCTTCCCGTTCCGCAATGCCGCGCTCGGCGTCGATGCGGGCGGTTTCCTTGGCCTGGCGCGCCTGGGAGTCGCGCTCGGCAATGCCCTTTTCGGTATCGAGCCGGGCGGTTTCCTCGCTGAGACGCGCAAGCTGTTCGGCCCTTGCTGCCTCCGCGCGCGTCTCGGCGGTCTTGTTGGCGATATCGCGTTCCTGCGTCAGCTCGGCGTCACGCTGTTCGCGCTCGATGGTGAGGCGGCGCAGCGAGGCTTCCCGGTCCTTGGTGGCAATCTCCACCTCGTTGTCGCGGACGATCTGGTTGCGCTCGCGCTTGCGCTCCTCGGTGATCTTGGTGAGCGCGGTCAGGCCCTCGGCGTCGAAGCTGTTGTTCGGGTTGAAATGCTTGATGTCGGTCTGGTCAAGGCGGGTCAGCGACACGGACTCCAGCTCTAGGCCGTTCGACTGCAGATCGTGTGCGACCGCGGCCTGCACCGACTTGACGAATTCGGCGCGCTGCTCCTGCAGGTCGCGCAGCGACATGGTGGCGGCGACCGAGCGCAGGCCGTCGACGAACTTCGCCTCGACCAGCGTCTTCAGCGCATCCGCGTCGTTCGTGCGATCGCCGAGCGTCTGGGCGGCAAGGGCGATGTTTTCCGAATCCGGCTTCACGCGGACATAGAATTCCGCGGTGATGTCGGCGCGCATGCGGTCCTTGGTGATCAGCGATTCGTTCTCGGCGCGCTTGACCTCCAGCCGCAGCGTGCTGAGCGACACCCAGGAATAGGAGTGGAAGATCGGCAGGATGACCGACCCGCCGTCGAGCACGACCTTCTTGCCGCCGAGGCCCGTGCGCACATAGGCCTTGTCGCGCGTGGCGCGGGTATAGAGCGAGGTCATGATGATGCCGATGACGACGACCGCCGTCACGATGACCCCGGCGATGATTCCTACCGAGAGGAAGTCCATGATCGTTTACCCTCCGTTGTTGGGATAGTGGCTGTCTTCGAGCACCGCGGGGGCGGGGATGGCCTCGAAGAGGCCGTCCTTGCCGTCGACGATGAGCACGGACGCGCCCGTCTCGATCACGTGCCCGGGCACGGCCCGGGCACGCAGTGTGTGGATGTTGTCGTAGCGATCCTTGATCCGGACCGCGCCGGGATGGCCCTGATCGAGCGGCCCGAGCGTCACCGTGCCGACAAGACCGATGAAATCGGCCTGTTCCTGCACGCTGGTCTCGTCGCGCGGGATGATCCGTGCCAGCCCGCGCGACGACCAGCGGGTGACGGGAATGGCGACGGCGAGCGCGCCGGTGACGGCGGCGTAGAGCGGCAGCGGTTCGTGGAACTGCGAGATGACCGCCTGCAGGGCGAAGCCGGCAGCGGAAAAGGCGGAGAGCAGGATGACGGCGAGCACGAGGATCGGTACGCCGCCGGCATTGAGCCAGGACATCCACCCGCCGAGAAGGCCCGATTCCGCATCACCCAGCCCGTTGAAGTCGAGGCCGTCCTCGATCAGTCCGGAGGCGGAGGCGCCGAGCAGCACCGAGACCAGCTCGACGATGCCGAGGCCGGCCACCGTCAGAAGCGCGATCCAGAAGGGAGCGGTGCCCGGATGGACGATGGAATCCATCAGCGCTCACCGTGCTTGAAGGCGGCCAGGCGTGCCTCGATCGCCTTCTGGCGTTGCAGGCGCCCCAGCTCCTCCACCTCCGCCGTGCCTTCCATGGCCGGCTTGGACGGGACGCCTGTGACACGCTCGACGGCCTCCAGCGCATCGGCAAGGCGCCGGTCGTTGCGCTGGGAGGGGGTGGCAGCCGGTGGGACGGCGCGCTCTGCGCGGCGTGCATCCTCCAGCCGTTTCATCGCATCGGCGCGGGCCGAGGCGATGCTGCGCAGCGTGGCTTCGGCATCGGCAATCTCGCCGGCATTTTCAAGGATGGCCTTCGAGAGGGCATCGCGCTGGGCTTCGAGGTCGATCTGGACGCCGGTGGCGGCACGGGCGAGGTCTTCCCGGCCGCTTTCCAGCCCGACCTTGATCTTCTCGTCGAGGTCGCGGATCTCCGCGTCGAGGTCGTCGGCCTTGGCTTTCAGCCGGTGGCCGGCGGCCATGGCGACGCCGAGCGCGGCGCGGGCCTCCTCCGCGATCGTGCCGATCTCGCGGACGGCCTGCTGTGCCACGGCGACCGGGTTCGATGCCTCGGCGGCATCGACTGCGGTGTTGACGACGCCGGCGATGACGCGCCCGAGGCGGGCGAGGATACCTTCGTTGGACATGGAAGCCTCCTTCTTCGAATGGATGCCGGCCTGGATGCCGGCATAGAGACAGATGGACGACCCGGCAAAGACGAGCCGCGCTTCGGCAAAATCCGTCCAGCCGTCGCGATAACCGCTTGCCGCATAGGGCAGGACGATACGCCCGCCGAGCGTTGCGATGCTCACGCTGTCCGGGCCCTTGACCGCGAAGAGCTTGGAGTCGAGCGGGATGTCCGCGACGATCTCTCCTGGCTTGCGGCGGCCGTGGTCGCGCAATGCGAGTGTCACGAGGCGGGCGGGAAGCCCTGTCGCGGTGCGGATGTCTTCATAGGCCGCCTGATGCAGTGCCACGACATTGGCGCCCTTGGTCCGGTCCAGGATTGCCATGGCCTGCTGGTAGGCCGCCAGCGTCTCGGACAGTGCTCGACGCATGTCCGGGGTGGGCTGAAGGTCGAGCCTGAGGCTGGATGTGAACTTCGTTGCCATAGCTAAATATATAAAGCACTTCATTGGTGCTTTCAAGGCCGATTTCGCTTCGACTGCCTATTCAACGGATGAGGTCGGCAGTCTCTTCGGTGGGGCAGGCGTTGTTTTTCGTCCCGCCCGCGAGCGACACGATGCCATCTTGCCTGACCGCCGGCCGGAACCGCGAGCATGAAGACCGGCGGCTCGCCTGACCGTCGCCGAAAACGAAGAGCGAGATCCATTCCGGTCTTGAATTTGAAATAAGCCGGTTATGTTGATCGTCTTATCTGGGTCGCGCCCGCGACCGGCAAAGCCGTTCGATATCGTCAAGAAGTGTCCTCATGCAGCTTTCCCTCCGTATCGTTCTCTCCCTCGTCCTTTTCATCTTCCTCGCCATGCCGGCTTCTGCAAAGGCCCCGACGCAGGCGGCCATCGCGCGGTCGGACGTCATCGCGGCGGAGATGAAGGCGCTTGTGGAGGGCGGCGACCTGGAGGGCGCGCGCCGCAAGGCGGAGGCGGCGAGCGCCCAGTTCAAAACGGAGGGAGAGACCTGGCTTGCCGCAAGCTATGCGGTCTCGGCGGCCGATTATGCGATGCGCATGGGCGATGCGGCGCGCGTCGATGCCGACTACTATCCGCGCATGGGGGAACTGCTCGCGACGCTCGAGCCGGTGGAGGAAACCCGGGCCAATCTCCTGCTTGAACTTCTGATGGACGCGAAAGGCCGGCTCGGCGACAACGACCGGCAGGATGCGCTGGCGGAACTCTACGAAGAGCGGATTCGCAAGGCCCATGGCAGGGACAGCGCGGAGGACGTCGACGCCCGGGTGCGCACCGCCTACAGCCTGCTGGAGAGCCAGCGCCTGGAGGAGGGCCGCAAAAGGCTGCGCGCTGCGCTGGCCGCTTCGGCGAGGACGGAGCTGCATGCCGTGACGTTGCGGCACTATACGCAGGCCGCACGCAGCTTCCAGGCGAGCGGCCTCAACGACGACGCAGCGGAACTCTTCCGGGAGGCGGAGCAAACAACCGCCATCCGCGCCGAGGTGAAGGAGCTTGCGGACTTCTACCTTGCCTATGCGGAGTTCCGCACCGCAGTGCCCGACAGTGGACAGCATTTCGTGCCGCTCTACTCCATGGCGACCAATCTCTATGCGCGTTTCTACGGCCATGAATCCTCGGAGCTGATCCATGCAACCGACAAGCTGGCAAGCGCACTGTCGGAAGTCGGGCAGTATGGCACAGCAATCGATCTCGAACGGCGCAACTACGAAATCGCGCAGAAGTCGCTTGGCGACGACGACACCATCACGTGGCGCATCGCCAACAATCTCGCCGACATGCTGCGCGGCATGGGCTCGCCTTCCCGGGCGCTGGAATACGACCTGAAGGTGTTGGAAAACCGCACCCGCCACTACGGCCAGAACCATTTCAACACGCTGGTGAGTGCCAACAACACCGCGCAGAACTATCTCGATCTCGGCGATTATGCCGAGGCGCGTCGCTACTTCGCGCTGTGCCTGGAGATATCGCAGGCGCTTGGCGATCCCGTGACGATTGCCGGCATGGAGGCCTGGCTTGCCTATACCGATCTGCTCTCGGGCGCCCGGCCGATGGATGCGGCGGCGCTCGGGCGTATCGAGGCGCTCGTCACCGATTCCAACTATCCGGCGATCCTCAGCATGAAGGCGGCCAATCTGCTGGCGGATCATTTTGCCAGGGCAGGCAACGTGGAACGGCAGATCAAGTACCTGCAGCAGGCCTACAGCATTGCCGGGGGCGAGATGAGCACCGGTCACCCGCTCGCCGTTGCCGGGCGCATCGCCCTTGCCAATGCGAAGGCCGCGACGGACCCCGCCACGGCTGCGGAGGAATTCGCCGCTATCGACCAGGACATGCTGCGCTGGGTGCACTTGCAGGTCTCCGTGGCGGGCGGTCGGGAGGTCGGCGAGGCGGTGCGCGCCATGGCGGACGACATGCTCTACGATTATGCGCGCTTTGCCGAACAGCACACCTCCGCCGTACCCGCCTTTGCCGATGCCGCCCGGCGCTGGCCCTCGCTCGCCACTGCCGATGCGGACAATGCGCTGAAAGTTGCCCGCATGGTCGATCGCTCGGATACCGAGACAGTGCGCCTGCTCGACCGCATCACGCGCCTGTCGCGCATTGCACGTGAAATCTTCGCCGCCGATGTCGAGCAGGATCTCGCCTATGCCTATCTCTCCGACACCAAGGCGCTGGAGCAGCAGCTGCATGAGCGTATCGTTGCGCGCTACCAGCTGGATCGAGAAAAGGTTCTGAACCAGCCGTTGCCGACCCCGGGTGATCTCCTGGGCAGGGATCAGGTGCTCGTCCAGTATTTCACGACCCGCAAGTGGCGCGTGGACCGTGAAAGCGCCGATCCGATCGCAGATGCGCGGCTTTACGCCATCGTCTGGCGCAAGGGTGCGGCGCCGGTCCTGCGGGGGCTCGGCGATCCGCGCAGATTGCTGGTGGGCGGCGAGGATATGGTGGCCGCGCTCCAGACGCGCGATCGCAGCACGGGGGAGGGCAGGGGGCTGTTGGTGCAGGCGAGCAAGCGCGCCTTTTCCCGGCTGCATGACGGGCTGATCGCGCCGATCGACGCCGACATTGCCGGTGCCAAGACCGTCTTCATCGTGCCGGATGGACAATTGTTTGCCTTGCCCTTCTCCCTGCTCGAGGATCCTGCGGGCAGGCTGCTCGAAGAGCGCTTCACGCTCAGGCTGCTGACCGAGCCGGAAGCGCTTTATCGGGCTGTCGAGGACCGTGCGCTGCCCTCCGAGGGCCGGGTCGTGCTGGCGGGCGGCATCGACTACGCAAAGGGCGAGGAGGCGGGTGCCATGCCGTTGCCGGGTACGCTGCGCGAGGTGGAGGCGATCGGCAAGGTCCTGTCGGGTCCGGGCTTGAGGATCGAGACCCTTTCGGGAGCTGCCGTTGGCGAGGCGGCACTGCGCGAGCGCATGACGGGGGCGACCGTCGCCCATCTGGCGACGCACGGCGCCTATGGCAGCGCGAAGAATGGCGGTGCCAGCAATGTCGATACGCTTTGGCAAAGCGAGGTCATCCTCGCCCGGTCGGGCGATACGCGCGCCATGCGTCGCGACGAGAAGGACGGGCGGCTCTACGCCTTCGAACTGATGGGCTGGGACCTCTCCGGCCTCGATCTGCTGGTGCTCTCGGCCTGCGAAACCGGGCGCGGCGACGAGGCGTTCGTCGGGGGGCTGCGCGGCCTGCCGACCGCGGCAAATCTCGCCGGTGCCAGGCGCTCCCTGCTGACGCTCTGGCCCGTCGCCGACGATGGCACCGCCGATTTCATGGTGCGCTTCTACGAGCATTTGAAGGACGGGCAAGCCTATGCCGAAGCGTTGCGCAGCACCCGGCGCGACGCCATCGAAGGCCGCATACCCACGGCGCAGGACCCGCTTGTCTGGGCCGCCTTCGTGCTGTTCGAAAACTGAGCGTGGGATCGGCCGATACCGGGAGGGTGTCGTGCGCAAGTTTCTATGGACGCTGACGGCGCGAAACGGTACACAGTCGCCAGCGCCTGCAGGGCTTCGGCTGGGACGACCCGGCCGCGACGACACGATCGGGGACGGCCCCTTAGAAGGTCGCTGGTAATGTCCTCCCTCTCCATTCCCAAGAACACCATTTTCAAGATCGTCGTGGCCTGGCTGGTTGTCGCCGCCTTCCAGCTCGGTGGCAAGGCCTGGCTTTCGCCCGACATGACGCCGGTCGTGGCCGGCATCTGCTTTCTGGTGCTGTTTGCCACAATCCTCATGGCTGCCTTCGGTGTCGTCGGCGAGGCCGATGAGTTGGCGCACAGCCTCGGCGAGCCCTACGGCACGCTCATCCTGACGCTCTCCATCGTCTCCATCGAGGTCATCCTGATCGCCGCCGTGATGATGGGGCCGAACGAGGCGCCGACGATCGGCCGCGATTCCATCTTCGCCGTCATGATGATCATCCTCAACCTCGTGACCGGCATATGCCTCGTCGTCGGGGGGCTGCGCTATGGTGAGCAGGAATACAATGCGCAAGGGGCTCTGGCCTTCATCTCGATGACCATCGTGCTCGTCGGAACAGCCCTGCTTCTGCCCAACACGCTGAGCACCGGCGACGGAACCTTCTGGCCCTCGCAGGCCATTGCTCTATCGGTGTTCACGGTCCTGCTCTATGGTGCATTCCTGCTGCTGCAAATGGGGCGCTACCGCAGCTATTTCATGCAGCCGGAGGCGGGCGCGCTTTCCATCCGTCTGTCGCCGGCGCGGGGCCTTCCCGCCGAGCCTGCTCCCGGCGATGCCGCCGACCGCCGTCAGAACATGGTGCATGCGGTGCTGCTCATCGCCCTGATGGTGCCCATCGTGCTTCTCGCCCATGACCTTGCCGTGGTCATCGACTACGGCGTGGCAAGCGCGGGTGCGCCGGTCGCGGTCGGCGGAGTGCTCATCGCCATCATCGTGTTCACGCCGGAATCGATCACGGCGGTCAAGGCCGCGTTCAACAACGAGACCCAACGTGCGATCAACCTGTGCCTCGGGGCGTTCGTCTCGACGGTCGGCCTGACCGTGCCTGCGGTGCTGACCGTGGGGCTCGTCGCCGGCAAGACCGTCGTGCTCGGCATCACTCCGACGGAAACGGTACTCCTCGCCCTGACGCTGGTTCTGACGCTGCTGACCTATCTCGGCCAACGCACCTCGGCCATGCAGGGCTTCATGCACCTCACCCTGTTCGGCGTGTTCTCGCTGCTGCTGTTCACGAACTGACGCCGAAGCGTGGAGGCCGGACGATCGTTCGGCCTTCCGTGCGGCGGAATGGCCCCCCACTGGCCTGTCCGATTACTATAAATGCTATCTTTCCTTAATCCTCGCTCAAGCAGCACCTGACACTGTAAGAGGATGCGGATAACCACAATCACCAATTGGGCTTACGGCATCACCGTCATCCTGACGGCGCTGTCCGGTGCGTCGTTCATCATGTCGTCGCGCAGCGCGCTTCAGGAGCGCGCGGCGGCCGAGGAGCATCTCGTGCTCGATACGCTGGCCGAGGAACTGGCGCTCGGTGCGGAGGTCAGGAGCGACGAGGCACGGCTTTATGTGATGCGCGGCGAGGAGCGCCACCTGCAGGCGTTTCATGCGGAAGAACAGGCCGAGCGACGGCGGGAGACGGCGGCTTCGAAGCTTGCCGCCCGGACATTGACGGCGGCCGAGGCGCAGGCCCTGCTGGCGGTCGATGCGAATGCCGAGGCACTGGACAAGATCGAGTCGGCGGCGGTCGAGGCGTTCCAGCGCGGTGACAAGGCGGCGGCCCAGACGGCCCTGTTCGGCCCGGAGCACGAGCGGGTCCAGGGAGAGCTGCTCCAGATGGTCGCCCATTTTCGCGATCTGACGGCGACGCGGACGGCATCCGAGCTCGAAGCCGCCCGTTTGCGCAGCAATTGGTGGAGCCTTGTCGCCAAGATCATGCTGGCCTTGACAGGCGCGCTGTTCGTCGCGGTGCTCTATTTCGTCCTGCGGCGACGGGTGGCAATGCCCCTGCGGCGAATGACGGGGATCGTGAGCCGGCTCGCCAGGCAGGACTACAGCGTCGAGGTTCCAATCGACCGCCGTGCGGATGAAATTGGCGAGATGAACGAAGCCATCGAGGTCTTCCGCACGAACCTGATCGAGCGGGAAAGGCTCGATGCCGAACGGCGGGCGGACCAGCATACCAAGGACCTGATCCTGCAGATGATGCACCGCGTGCAGGCCTGCCAGAACCAGGAGGAGCTGACGGACGTGATCGTCCGCTTCGCGCCACAGATCTTTCCCGGGCTTGCAGGCGGGCTCTACATTCTCAGCGATGAAGATGCCTCCCTGATGCGCGTGGGGGCCTGGCTCGACCCTGAGCATTCGGCGGCGGTGTTTCCTGCCGCCGAATGCTGGGGGCTGCGCCGTGGACGGGCGCATCACAGCAATGACAGCGGCTCGGACGTTCCCTGCCAGCATGTCGCCCCTCCCGGTGTGACGGCCCTTTGCGTTCCGCTGACCGCATTGGGTGAAATGATCGGGCTGCTCTATCTGGAGGAGCCGGGTGGGGAGGTTCTCGGTGCGATGGGGCCGCGGCTCTATCTCGAACTCATCGCCGAGAATGTCGGCCTGGCGATCGCGAACCTTCAGTTGCGGGAGAAGCTGACAAGGCTTGCGATCCGCGATCCGCTCACCGGGCTCTTCAACCGCCGCTTCCTGGACGAAACGCTGCATCGGCATGCCCGCAAGCAGGGCGGCGAACGACTTGCCTGCCTGATGATCGACATCGACCACTTCAAACGCTTCAACGACCAGTACGGCCATGATGCGGGAGATCTCGTCATGCAGTTCGTCGGGCAGACGCTGCGCGATACCTGTGCGCCTGTCGGCGATGCCTTTCGCTTCGGCGGAGAGGAGTTCACCACCCTCCTGCCGTCGCTCGGCGAACAGCAGGGTATCGAGCTTGCGGAGATGCTGCGGCAAAAGATCAGCAGTGTCGCGCTGTCCCATGCGGGTCATATCCTCGGAAAGGTTTCCGTCTCGATCGGTGTGGCGGCGTCGCCCGAGGGCGGCTCGGTCGAGACACTCGTGACGCGGGCCGATGCCGCGCTGCTGGCGGCGAAGGCCGCTGGCCGCGACAGGACCATCGCCGCAAGCGGTGTCGCGCGGTCAGCCTAGGGGATCTCGCCCGAAGCGGTGCTCCCGTGTTGGATGACGTGACCGACGAGCCATAATGGCGTCTGCAGCGATGCCGCGGCATTCACGCATGGACGGCGTCAGGTTTCCTTGCGAGCAAAACTGGCATTGCCGAGGCCGGTACCGATCGTCACGGCCGCCCAGCGCGCCACATCCGTCATTCGTGGTACTGCAGACAGGCCCTGCACGACGGCATCGTTGTGCATGATGACGAAGGTCGGCTGGCCGGCGATATCCGGGATTGCCTTGCGCAGGGCTTCTGGAAGATTGAAATGCGTGCTCTCCCAATTGCCGCCCGGCAGGTTCTGGCCACCCCGTGCGATCGACCCGTCGGCGGCGATAATGCCGGGGCAGCCGATGCCGATGACCGGCGCGAGGGCAAGCTTGGCCTTCGCCGCCTTGGCGATGAGCGCTTCGATCATCCGCACGAGATATTCGATGGTCGCGGTGCGGCGGGGTTCGTCGTCGGCGTGCCGCCACAGTTCCGATTTCCAGACCCTGGCCTTGGAGAAATCCGGCTGGTCGTCGAGATTGAGCTTGATGATGCCGGCCCGGATGTTGGTGCCGCCGATATCCACGGCGAGGATCGCATCATGGCCCTTCAGCATCCAGGAAGGGATGAGGTGTACGGCGCCGATAAGCCCGGCTTCATCAGGATGATGCGCGATCGGCACGAGGTTGACTTTCAATCCCTCGGCCTTGAGCCGGATCTGGGCACGGGCAATCGCCATGAGGCCCGCCTTGCTGTCCTTGAAGCCGCCGCCGACCACGATCCGCTCCGTGCCTTTCCAGGCCTCCTCCCTGAGATAGCGCGCAAGAATGCCGGCAAGTTCCGTCGCAAAGTCGTCGATTGCCGCCAGCACCAGGGAAGCGGCCTCCGTTTCCCCCTCTTCAAGCAGCGCGTCGATCTCCTTCTTGGAAAGACCGTCCGTCGGCACGTCGCCCAGCGGATCCGGGCCGCCGGTGCGGACCCGTTTGCGCCACGCCTCGATCGTGTTGCGGAAGGCGGCCTTGTTGGCCTTGTCGCCGATGAAGCCGTCCTTGTTGCGCAGTTCGAGATTGTAGCTCGTCACCCTGACGACCGGCAGGTCATCGGCTCCATGAGCGACGGGGGCGCTGTTTTCTTCGATCGGTCGCGGCTTCTTCTTCTGATTGTTCATGTCGGCTCCTCTGCCTGGTGCGAGGGCACAATGCGCCGGGGAAAGACTTGTTCCGGTCGCCGTTTAGGCGTCAGCCCTTGCCTCGCGGCGGTTGCGATCTACTTGCTTGCCGATGAACGAACTGGAGAAATTGCGGCCTTCGGATGTCGCAACCCGTCATCTTGTCCGCCGCCTCATCGACGAGCCCGAGCGCTGGGCGCTTTTCCTCGATATTGACGGGACGCTGCTCGACCTTGCCGCGACACCCGATGCCATTCAGGTCCCCCTGTCGCTGCCGGCGGACCTTGATGCCGTATCCGCCCGCCTTGGCGGCGCGCTGGCGCTGGTCACCGGGCGAAGCCTTCCCTTCGCCGATGGATTGTTTGCACCCTTCCGCTTTCCCATCGCCGGCCTGCATGGTGCGGAGTTCAGAGGCGCGGACGGAGCGACGTCGGTCGTCTCCGCGACACCGGCCTTCGCTGCGCTGAAGCAACGGCTCGTCGAGCAGACGGCGTGGATGGAGGGCGTGCTCATCGAGGACAAGGGCGCTGCCGTCGCGGCCCATTACCGGCTTGCGCCGGCCTATGACACGGCGCTCGAAAGGATCATGCGCGACTTTGCCGAGGAGGCGGGTTGCGCCTGGGTGCTGCAGCCCGGCAAGATGGTCTTCGAGATCCGTCCTTCGCGTGCCGACAAGGGAGAAGCTGTTGCCAGCTACCTGGAACAGCCTGCCTTTGCGGGGCGCCTGCCCATCGCGATCGGCGACGACCTCACGGATGAGAGCATGTTCGCGCTTGCCAATGCCCGTGGGGGCCAATCGATCCGCGTCGGCTCGCTCGCCACGGCCACCTGTGCGCTGGCAAAGGCATCGTCGCCATCGGCCATCCGCTCGGCGCTGACCACCATTGCCGGTGCAGGCAGGGACCGCAAGGCGGCGGCCACCTCCTGACCGTGCAGAAGGCAAGGGCGCTTGGGGCTGAAGGTGGCGGGGGACAATGATGACGAACTTCCGGCGAAGGATGTCGGCAGGCCGCTGCGTTTGAAGCAAGGCATGCCGCTCATCTGGCACGCTATGGGCGCAAATCGGTATCCCGGCACGGCCTGGGTGGTTATATCGACTCAACTGTTGAGTGAGATATTCATAAATAAGGAATAAATCCTGCAAAACATCTGTGAAGCTCTGTTCCTCTATTGTCGGAGGGCGCATCCCGGATAGTTTTCTCCTTCGTTAGGTGGGCGAGGGGAGAGCGGGTTCGCGGATGCACTACAATATTCGGTCGTTGCAGGTGTTCGAATGTGTCTACCGGCATGCCTCGCTGGCGGGCGCGGCACGGGAGCTGGGCATAACCTCGAGTGCGATCAGCCATCAGCTGCGCAGTCTCAGGGAGCAGATCGGCGAGGAGCTTTTCGTCAAGCAGGGCCGCAGCATCGCCTTCACCGATCGGGGGCGGCAGATCGCCGAAAGCCTGAAATATGCTTTCTCGGAGATCGATTCTTCCGTCCGAAACGGTATTGCAGCTTCCAGTCGCTTCCTGCGGGTCACCATGTGCAGCTGCTTCGGGCTCGGTTGGTTCATTCCGCGGCTGGAGGGCTCGGCACAGGCCGGCTGGCGCAACCATCTGCGGATCAAGATGGATGCGGAAGACGTGGATCTCAGCGACCGCATCGCGGACGTGTTCTTTTCGACCACTCCGCTGAAATCGGGTTACTGGTCCTGCAAGCTGTTTGACGAGACGTTGATCGCGGTTTCCCCCGAGCACGGGAGAGGAAGTCAGCTCATCACGCATGATGTCGAGGAGGCGGTCTTTGGAGACGACTGGCTGGCCTTTTCCCGCACGGCCGGCAATCTCTGGCCGACACCCGTGGATCGATCCACGTTCATCGGCTCCAGCCACTATGTCTTCGGGCTGGAAATGGCGATGGCCGGGGTTGGTAGCGCGCTGGTTCCGGATTTTCTCGCGGAACGGGCACTGGAAAAGGGACGGGTCGTGCTCGCCTCCCGCCACCGCATGCCCTCGGGACGGGCCTACTACATGAACATCAAACACGCCCGGCGTCATGAGCCGCTGATCGACGGGTTTTGCTCCTGGGTTCTCAAGACTGCACGCCGGTAGCGTCCCCACTCTGTATTCCCTGTAGAGGCGCGGTTGATACCCTTCATTCCCTCTTTTCGGGAATATGAGGTCGATTTTGATCGCATTGGTAGTGGAAACGGACAAAATGCGTGTATTTCTACAATAAATGCAATCCTAGGAAGTAAATTCCTGTTCTATACCGGTGAATTTGGTTCAGGTGAATGAGATAAACTCAATGTTCAATGAGATGTACAGTTAAATTTTTGCAATCTATGGTATTTTCCGAGTAATATTTCCTGTTTAAGCCCGAATTAACAAATGGATGTAATATTTTTCCTAGTCGATTACCCCATCTGCTCAGTCGGAGTTCCACATTTCCCGAAAACAATGTGGCATTGGTTGCCTGCCCGCGATGGGCCGGGCGGCTCGTTGATGCGCGGATGAGGCGGTTGCACCACCGTTTTTCCATCCTCGCGAGGCACTCATGTCCTTTCTGCAGAATGCCAAGATCATAACGAAAGTGCTGGTTCCAGTCGTCGCGCTAAGCGCGATCGTCATTGCCAGCGTTGCTTACCTGTCCTGGAGTTACCATCGCGCCGATGAGAGTTACAGCGCGTTTGTCTCGAGCGACAACCGTGCGACCCTGCTCCTGTCGCGGGCCAATACGAGTGTGCACACCGCGGCCTATGTCGCCTACAAGGTCCTCGCTTACGATGCGAAGGCACCGGAAATGCAGCAACTCCTCGGCAGTTTTGCAGACAGTTCGAAGCAGGCGATCGAGCGCTTCGAGGCAGCCAAGCAGCGCCTGCCGGAAGCGGCGACCGCTATTGATGGCATGATTGGCAAGGCTCAGGCGATTTTTGCAGAGTTGAGCAAGGCCGTTGAGTTCGGTTCGCGCAATGAGAATGACGCGGCCCGCCCCATCCTCGCCCAGCAGGACGTCGCGATTATCGAGCTTCGCAAGATGCTCGGCACATTCATCGATGAGAACACCGCATCCATTGATGCGCAGACCGAAGTCCTGGCGAATGGAACGGATTTCACGATCAAGTCGTCGCTCATAGCGCTCGGTTTCGTCCTGGTGGCCGCACTGGCCGCATCGCTCGCAATAACCATCTACGGCATTACCCGGCCGGTGGATGCCCTTCGTCAGCGCATGCTGGGCCTTGCCAAGGGAGAAACGGAAGCGCCGGTTTCGGGGCTTGGCCGCAAGGACGAAGTCGGCCAGATGGCCGCCGCCGTTGCGGTGTTCCGCGACAACGCCGTCGAGCGCATCCGGCTTGAGCAGGAAGCGGCATCGAACCGCAGCCTCTCGGAAAACGAGCGGCTGGAGCGCGAGGCCCAGAAGGCACGCGAGGCCGCCGCCATCCAGGCCGCCGTGGACGCGCTCGCCACGGGCCTCGAACAGCTGTCCAACGGCAATCTGACCCACCGCGCCCACGAGCCCTTCGGTTTCAATCTCGATGGCTTGCGCACCAACTTCAACGACTCGATGGTCAAGCTGCAGAACACCTTGAAGCGGGTCGAGGAAAGCACCCGCAGCATCAATGCCGGTGCAAACGAGATGCGCTCGGGCGCGGACGATCTCGCCCGCCGGACTGAGCAGCAGGCCGCATCCGTCGAGGAGACGGCGGCCGCGCTGGAGGAAATCACGACCGCGGTGAAGGATTCGGCCCGTCGAGCGGAAGAGGCCGGCACACTCGTGGCCCGCACCCGGGAAGGGGCGGAGCGCTCCGCCATCGTGGTGCGCGACGCGATCGAGGCGATGCAGCTGATCGAGAAATCCTCCGGCGAGATCACCAACATCATCAGCGTGATCGACGAGATCGCCTTCCAGACGAACCTCCTGGCGCTCAATGCCGGCGTCGAGGCTGCCCGAGCCGGGGAAGCCGGCAAGGGCTTTGCAGTGGTCGCGCAGGAAGTGCGTGAACTCGCCCAGCGTTCGGCGGCGGCTGCCAAGGATATCAAGAACCTCATTGGCGCTTCCAGCCAGCAGGTGCAGGCTGGCGTGCAGAAGGTCCGCGAAACGGGTGCCGCGCTTGGCACGATCGCGACGGAGGTACAGGAAATCAACCGCAATGTCGTCGCCATCGTCGAGGCGGCGCGTGAGCAGTCGATCGGACTTTCGGAAATCAACACGGCCGTCAATTCCATGGACCAGGGCACGCAGCAGAATGCGGCCATGGTTGAACAGACGACGGCGGCAACGCACAGCCTCTCCAGCGATGTCACTGCTCTTTCTCAGCTGTTGGCCCAGTTCAAGCTGCACGAGCGGGAGCATGCTCCGGTTGCCGTCGTTCCCTCTTCCGGGAGTTCTCCCGTCCGGGCGCTGACCCGCAAGGTCGCAAGTGCGTTCTCCGGCTCTGCCGCCCTCGCCCATGCTCCACAGGGCGATCAGTGGCAGGAGTTCTGAGATGTCCGGGACCGGCAAGCCCGAAAGGGATGCCGGTCCCGGGCTTCGTTGCAGGCCGCATCAGGCAGCGGATTGCCGGTTGGTGTCACCTCGAGCATGCACAGGATGGAGTTTTAGCGAATGTTGACGGTATATGGCTGCCTCGTGAACGAGCACGATCTGCGGCTCGTGCTCCTCGCCGGGCTGGTTTGCACCCTGGCCTCCTTCGCTGCGATCAGCCTCCTGCACCATGTGCTGCGTACGCAGGGGCCGCTTCGGACGATCTGGCTGTGGGTTGCCGCGACGGCGACGGGTTTCGGCATCTGGGCCACGCACTTCATCGCAATGCTCGCCTTCTCCCCGGCCATGCCGACCGGCTACAACATCGCGCTCACGGCGGTCTCGCTGCTGGATGCGATCCTGCTGACGCGCCTCGGGCTTTCGGTCGCGCTGGCCCGTATCCGGTTCGCGCGCTGGCTGGGCGGGGCCGTTGTCGGCGGCGGCATCGCGGTGATGCACTACACGGGCATGGCCGCCTTCGAAATTCCCGGCCGCATCGAGTGGGACCCGATGCTGGTCGCCGCCTCAATCATACTCGGTACGGTGATCGGGGCCTGTGCCCTGCCGGTCGGTCTGCGCGAGCGCAGCAAGGCGGCACTCGCCGGGGGAGCGTTGTTGTTGACCCTTGCCATCGTCAGCCATCATTTCACGGCCATGGGCGCGGCGGCGATCGTTCCCGATCCACGCTATCAAGTCTCCCCGCTGGCTATCCCGACGGGCTGGCTGGCCGTGCTGGTCTCGATCGCGGCATTCACCATCCTGCTTCTGACCTTCGCCGCGCTCGCGCTCGACATTCGCGACCGCCGGCTTGCCGAGCGGGAATCGGAGCGCATGCGGGCCCTGGCCAATGCCGCCTTCGAAGGCCTTCTGGTCTGCCGGCAGGGGGTGGTCGTTTCGGCCAATGCCAGCTTCGAGACACTCGTCGCCTGCCCGCAGGAGCAGGTGATCGGCGCCGCGCTTGCGACATTCCTGCCCGATGCGGCGGCCCGTCGCCAGCTCGCGGACAGGCCGAACACGGCTTTCGAAACGCGGCTGCGCGCGATTGACGGGGCAATGATCGATGTCGAGGTGGTTTCCCGGCCGATCGGCTTTGCCAACGCGCCGCACAGCGCCATCGCCGTCAGGGACCTGCGTGCCCGCAAGAAGGCGGAAAACAACATCCACTTCCTTGCCCACCACGATACCCTGACGGGCCTTGCCAACCGAAACAGCTTCAACAGCGAGCTCGACGAGCAGATCGCCGCCCATCAGCCGAACGGGCGTCTGGGCGGGTCGCATCTGGCGGTGCTCTGCCTTGATCTCGATCGCTTCAAGGAGGTCAACGATCTCTTCGGCCATGCCGCTGGCGACAAGCTGCTACAGAAGGTGGCGCAGTCGGCTTCAAGGGTTCTGCGCAAGGGCCAGCTGATGGCAAGGCTTGGCGGTGACGAATTCGCCATCATCGCGCCTGGTCTGAGCAATCCCATGCAGGCGGGGCGGATCGCCGAGAGCGTGCTTGATGCATTGCGGACGGAAAATGAGAATGCTTCCGCCACGGACGGCCTGATCTCGACGAGCATCGGTATCGCGCTCTTTCCGGCGGACGCGGCCGACCGGACGTCGCTCATGAGCCATGCCGACACTGCACTCTATCGCGCAAAGGCGGACGGGCGCGGCATCTACCGTTTCTTCGAGAGCGCCATGGGCGAGCAGGTGCGCGAACGTCGCCGCATCGAACACGACCTGCGGCACGCCATCGTGCGGGGCGAGCTCTCTCTCGTCTACCAGCCGCAGGCCCGTACCGCGGACCGGGAGGTCGTCGGCTTCGAGGCGCTGCTGCGCTGGAACAGCCGCGAGCGGGGTCGTATCGGACCGGACGTGTTCATTCCCATCGCGGAGGAATGCGGGCTCATCCTGCCGATCGGCGAATGGGTGCTGCGTGAGGCCTGCCGGGAGGCGGCGGGCTGGGCGCATCCGCTCGGCATTGCCGTCAATGTCTCGCCGATCCAGCTCCACAGTGCCCATTTCGCCCAGCTGGTGCACGAAACGCTGCTCCAGACAGGCCTTGCGCCCCATCGCCTGGAACTGGAAATCACCGAAACCGCTCTCATCCGTGACTTCAACCGGGCCCTTGCGACGCTACGCCAGTTGAAGGCCCTCGGGGTCCGGATCGCCATGGACGATTTCGGAACCGGCTATTCCTCGCTTTCCAACCTGCGGGCGTTTCCCTTCGACAAGATCAAGATCGACGCATCGTTCATCCGCTCGGTCGACGGAAACGGGCAGGCGGCGGCGATCGTGAAGGCCGTGCTCGGCCTTGGCCGCGGCCTCGACTTGCCGGTCCTTGCGGAAGGCGTGGAGACGGCGGAAGAACTCGCCTTCCTCAGCGCCGAAGATTGCCAGGAGGTGCAGGGCTATCTCGTCGGCCGGCCGCGACCGATCGGCGAGTTCTCCAAGCATACCGGCTCGATGCCGGCCGTGCGCGGGCCTGCCTATGCCGAAAAAGGTGCAAACACCTGACGAGGCCGTCTATCGAGACAACTGTCCACTTGGACAGAGCGGGGCGACGTCGGCACCCGGCCCTGCACAGGCGGCCGCTGCCTGCTGTTCCCGCAGGAAGGTCGAGATACGTTTCAGCCCTTCCGCCAGCACCGTGCCGTTGTTGGTGAAGCCGATCCGTACATAACCTTCCATGTCCATGGCGCTTCCGGGCGTCAGCATCACGCCGGTGCGCGCCAGCAGCCCTTCACAGAACTCCACGGAGGAGAGAGGCAGGTGGTACTTCAGGAGGGCGGTTGTGCCGGATTTCGGCTTGATCCAGGAGACCAGCGGCTCGCCGTCGACCCAGGCCGCAAGTGTTGCGAGGTTGCTGCGGGTGATGGCGCGGCTGCGGGCAAGGATCTTGTCGCGGTTCTCCAGCGCGATGGCGGCGAAGTGGTCGTCCAGCATCCCGACGCTGATCGTGTTGTAGTCGCGGTGGATCGAGACGGCGTGCAGCAGGTCCACCGGTCCGGCGATCCAGCCGAGACGCAGACCCGCAAGCGCGAAGGTCTTCGACATGCTGGCAGTGCTGATGCCCTTTTCGTAGAGATCGGCGATCGAGGCGGTCATGCCGTCGCCCTCCTGGTCCGTGCCGCGATAGACCTCGTCACAGAGGATCCAGGCGCCGGCGGCCCGGGCGATCTCGACGACCTTCTCCAGATAGGCGCGATCCATCAGCGCGCCGGTGGGATTGTTGGGGTTGTTGATGGCGATGAGCTTCGTGCCCGGCGCCGCCAGCCGCTTCAGTTCCTCAAGATCGGGTAGGAAACCGGTCGCCTCCGTCAGCCGGAGGATCTGCACGTCGGCGCCGATGCTCTCCGGGATGGAATAGTGCTGCTGGTAGGTCGGCAGCACGGAGATGACGCGGTCGCCGCGCTCGACGAGCGTGCCGTGCACCAACGCGTTCGCGCCGATCGCACCATGCGTGATGACGACGTTTTCCAGCGCCTGCTTCTCGTAGAGGGTGGCGACCAGCTTGCGCAGGCGCTCGCTGCCCTCGATTGCCCCGTAGGTCAGCTTCATCGGCAGAAGCTCGGAGAGGATCGTGTCGGTCTTGCCCGCCATCTCCAGGAGCTCGGCGACGGTCAGAGATTCGACACAGGTCTCGGCGATGTTCAGTTCGCAATTGTTTTCATGGCGGTTCATCCAGATTTCAACGCCGAAATCACGAATCTTCATGGGGCAACTCCTTTGGTGTCTCGGACATCGGCAGCAGGCGATGGAGAGCGTGCGGTTTGCTGTCTTCAGGACAGGGATGATTACACAGGATATTATGAGCAGTATATTGCTCAGTCAAGGATGCCCGATGTCTTCGCCCCGTTTCAGACGCCCGTCTTTGGTCGCGAGCCATCCTCTATCGGGACGGACCGGCACCGCCGCGCGCGAGCATCCTTGGCAGGTCGTACCCGCCTGCGGCCTTTTCTTGGAAAAGGTCACGTCTGTCGCAAAACCTGGATCAGCGCGCCATCAGCTGCAAGGCGTCCTGAAGGCCCGGCATGGCGATGCCTGCGCCCTTGCGCGTCACGGCGACGGCGCCGAAGGCGTTGGCGAGGCGGCAGCAGTCGGGGCCGCTGAGGCCGGTGAGGCTGCCGTGGATATGGCCGGCGGCGAAGGCATCGCCGGCGCCGGTCGTGTCCACTGCCGCGGTGGAAAACCACGGGGCACTGTCGGTGCCCTCGCGTCGGCAGAGGCGTGATGCGGCTCCATCCCCCTTGAGCGCGATGTGTCGCACGCCACCCGCCAGCAGCGCGGCGAGCATCGGCTCAAGGTCGCTCCCCTGCGGCCGATGCAGGAGGCGGGGAAGGTCGGCGCCGTCGAGCAGGATCATGTCCAGCTTCGGCAGAAGGCTCAGCACCTTGCCGGCGATTGTCGAGGCGACGCCGCCGGGCACGTCGA
The DNA here is from genome assembly GCF_029623935.1 of Shinella sp. 838. Classification (NCBI taxonomy): domain Bacteria; kingdom Pseudomonadati; phylum Pseudomonadota; class Alphaproteobacteria; order Hyphomicrobiales; family Rhizobiaceae; genus Shinella; species Shinella sp. 838. The sequence goes on along the minus strand of NZ_JARSBQ010000010.1, from coordinate 216,616 downwards.
GGCTGACGGGGATGCTCCGCGCTGCTGCAATATCGATGGCGCGGCAGGCGGCCTGCGATTGCGGGGCTTGAAGCAGCGCATAGCCGGAGAGATGGAACAGCGCGGCGCCTTCGAAGGCGCTTTCGGCAATGTCGTCCGGCACGAGATGGGCATTGGCGCCACGATAGGCGAACATGGTGCGTTCGCCGCTCGCACCCACCGTCACCACGTTGATCTGCGTCGGCTCGGCCGGATCCTCGCCGATCCAGCGGGTCGCAACGCCGGCTCCGACAAGATCCGAAAGCGCCTGCCGGCCCCAGGCATCCGCACCGATACGCCCGATCAGGCGGGCCTCGTGGCCGGAGCGGGCAAGGGCAATCGCCGTGTTGGTGGCCGAACCGCCGAGTGCCACGGTCTGGTGCGTGGCGATGCCTTCCCCGCCCTCGGGCGGGTAGAAGGGAATATCGAGCACGAGGTCGATATTGATATCGCCGAGCAGGACGACCGCGGCCATCGGGCGGCCTCAGAGATCGACGTGCATCAACGCGATCGCCTGATCCACATCGGCGATGATGTCGTCGATATGTTCGATGCCGACCGAGAAGCGCACCAGGCCGTCGACCACGCCCATCGCCTCGCGTTCCTGGCTTGGAATGTCGAGGAAGGCCATGGTGGCGGGAACCTGCGTGGTGGTGCGAAGGCCGCCGAGGCTGGCTGCGAAGGAGCACAGTTTCAGCCGCTTGAGGAGGCGTGCGCCGGAGGCTTCGTCGGCGACCTGGAAGGAGAGCATCGCGCCGCCGCCCTGCAACTGCTCGCTGGCTGCAGCGTAGTTCGGATGCGAGGGCAGGCCGGGATAGAAGACACGCTTGACGCGCGGATGAGCCTCCAGGTGCTTTGCCAGCGCCAGCGCGTTGGCGCATTGCTTTTCGAGGCGCAGCGACAGGGTCTGGGCGCCGCGCAGAAGCAGCCAGGCGTTGAAGGGAGAGAGCGGCGCGCCGAGCTTGTTCAGCGTGTTCCAGCGCACATCCTCCAGCCAGTCGGCGGGCAGGATGTCCGATTTCAGTGTGATGACGCCGCCGACGGCGTCGTTGTGGCCGCCGATGAACTTGGTGGCGCTTTCGACGACGACGTCGACGCCGAATTCATGCGGGCGGCAGACGGCGGGGGAGGCGAAGGTGTTGTCGCAGATGACGACGATGCCGCGGGCATGGGCGATCTCGACCAGCTTTCTGAGCGGCGGCACCTTCATCGTCGGGTTGGCGATGGCCTCGACATAGAGGACCTTGGTTTCGGCGGTGAAGGCGTTCTCGACGGCACGAACATCCGTGCAATCGACGAGGCTGACCTTCAGGCCGAAATCCTGGGCGCGGTGGTCGAAGAATTCATGGGTCGAGGAATAGGTGGTGAGGTCGGCGACGATATGATCGCCGGCCTTCAGGATGCCGAAGAGCGCATGCGAGATCGCTGCCATGCCGGATGCCGTGGCAAGGCAGCCGGTGCCGCCTGTGAGCTGCGCGATATGCTCTTCGAACTTGTACTCTGTCGGATTGCCGCAGCGCGAATAGATGTTCACTTCCTTGCGCGCGCCGGCCACGATCTGGTCGTAGATGTCGCCGGCATACTGGAAGTTTGCCGACATGTAGATCGGGTAGCTGATCGACTGGGAGTGTTCCTCCGGCTCGTAGAAGACGGCGCGGCTGGCGAACTGGTAATCCTTGGCAGACATTGTGTTACTCCTTCACGGCGCCGCCGATGAGGGCGGCCGTGATCTGGCGTTCGAAATAGACAAAGAGGATGAGCGGGGCGATGGCCGCGATCAGGATCGCCGCCAGCATCACCGGATAGTTGGTGATGTGCTCGCCGACGAAATCGGTAAGACCGACGGGCAGGGTCTTGCGCGCCGGATTGTTGATGAAGACGACGGGGAAGAGGAAGTCGTTCCACACCCAGATCATGTTGACGATGGCGACGGTGAACATGGCCGGCCTTGCGATGGGCAGGGCGACCTTGCGAAAGATCTGCCATTCGGAAGCGCCGTCGACGCGGCCGGCGTCGAAGAGTTCGCGCGGCAGCGTGTTGAAGAAGGCCTGCATGATGAAGATCGATACGGGCACGTTGAACGCCGCCGTCGGCAGGATGACGCCGAGATGGGTGTCCAGCAGGCCGGCTCCGCGCAGCATCACGACGAGCGGCACCAGCGCCACATAGGCGGGGATCGCCATGGCGGCGGTGAGGGACAGTTCCACCGCCGGCATCCAGCGGGGCCGGTAGATGGCGAGCGCGTAGCCCGCGAGCGTCGAAACGAGGACGGTGATCAGTGTCGCGCCGGCCATGACGATCAGCGAATTGACGGCGTAGCCGCCGAGCGCCCCGCCGCTCCACGCCCCGATATAGGCGTCGAAATTGAGGCTGGTCGGGAAGGACCAGACGGAGCGCATGAATTCCTTGTTCGTCTTGAAGGTGCTGTAGATCATCCAGATGAAGGGGAAGATTACCATCAGCACATGCAGGGTGAGGAGCGCGAGCACGACGCTGTTCGTGCGGTTCCAGCGGTGGACGACCGTCGTCATGCGTCCCCCTTGCGCTTCATGTAGCGGAAGATGATCCAGGCGGCGAGGGCCGTCAGCACCATCTGGGCGAAGCCGATGGTTGCGGCATAGCCCATCTCGAAGCTGCCGAAGCCCATCTTGTAGAGGTAGGTGGAAACGACCTCGCTGGCGTGGCTCGGCCCGCCATTGGTGAGCACGAACACCAGAGAGAAGGTTTTGAGCGAGCCGATGATGGCGAGCAGTGAGTTGGCGCGCACGGCATCCCAGACCATCGGGATGGTGATCGAGACGAACTTGCGCAGATGGCCCGCGCCGTCGATCTCCGCCGCCTCGTAGACGCTTTCCGGCACGGAACGCACGGCCGCGGTGAAGAGCAGCACATAGAGCCCGAGATAGGTGAAGCTCATGACCACGACGACGGCGAGGAAGGCGGTGTCGGATTCGCCGAGCCAGCCGCGCTTCAGGCTGTCGAGGCCCACCACTTTCAACGCCGCGTTCACCAGCCCGAAATAGGGATTGTACATGAAGCGCCAGAGCAGGCCGATGCAGATCTCGCTGACCATGACGGGCACGAGATAGAAGAACAGGAAGATGCGGCTGAAGGCCGGCACGATGCGCACCAGGCAATAGGCGATGACCAGCGCCAGAAAGACCTGGAAGACGATGGCCGAGAGCGCGACGAGCAGGTTGCGGCCGAGCGAGGCCCAGAAGATCGGGTCGGCGGCAAGCCTGAGGACATTGCCGGCGCCGACGAAGAGCGGCGGGGAGGCGCCGTCCCACTGGAACATCGACAACCAGCCGGCATAGACGACGGGATAGGCGACGAAGGCGAAGACGAAGACGAGAGCCGGCGCCAGGAAGACCAGCGCCGCCCGATTGTGTCTCTTCGCAAAGCCGATGTCAGCGCGCATCATCCCGCCGGTTTCCTGGAGGTATCGGCCCGCCGACGTTGAAGCGCCGGCGGGCTGTTTTTCCTACTTGTTCGCCTTCAGCGCCTCTTCGAGGCGCTTGGTACCGTCGGCGGGCGCAACGGAACCGTCGAGCACGCCCTGCAGCGTCGTGTAGTAGATGTTCGTCGCAGCCGGCGGCATGGCCGTATCGTAGAAGGAATCGAGATGGCCGGCGGCGTTCATCAGGTCGTTGCTGATGCCGTAGAGCACGGGACCGGCAGCGGCCTCGGTGGTGGCGCCCTTGACGGTCACCATCGTCTTGCGCAGCTCGACATATTTGGTCATCACCTCGGGCGAGGAGAGGAACTTCAACAGCGTGACCGCGTCGGCCTTGTTGTCCGTCTTCTCCGAAATGCCGAAGGAGGCGGCAACACCAGCCAGCACGTCCGTCTGGTCTCCCGCGCCGCCGGAAACGCTCGGGAAGGCGAAGTAGCCAAGCTCGAAACCCTCGGGCGCATCGGCCGATGCGCCGATCTGCCAGGTACCGTTGAGCAGCATGGCGGCCTGGCCGTTGAGGAAGAGCATGTTGGCCTCCTGGTCGCTCATGCCGTTGAAGCCGATCGGGAAATACTCCTTCTTGGCGATCTCGGCGACCGTCTGGAAGGCCTTCTCGCCCTCCGCGCCGAGCGTCGCAGCGGCGTCGCCATTGACGAAGGACGCGACGACACCGGAGCCCTTCAGGCGCATTTCCATGTACTGGAACCAGAAGGTGGCCGGCCAGGAATCCTTGTTGCCGAGCGAGAAGGGCACGAGGCCCTCTCCCTTGACCTTCTCGGCGAGCGCCATCAGCTCGTCATAGGTCTTCGGAACGGTCCAGCCCTTTTCGGCGAACAGCGCCTTGTCGTACCAGAAGACGACGGAATCGACGTCGACGGGCACGGCATAGGTCTTGCCGTCCTTGCTGGTCTGGGCGATGGCGCTTTCCAGGAAGCTGTCGCGCCAGCCGTCCTTGGCAAGATCGGCATCGAGCGCATACATCTGGCCGCCCTTTACGAAGGCATTCAGGAAGCCGCCGGGCAGGGTGTAGAAGACGTCCGGCGGGTTGCCGGACGCCATGGCGGTGTTGAGCTTCGTCTTGTAGGCCGATTGCTCGGCCGCGACGACATCCAGCGTAATGTCGGGATGTTTCTTGGCGAATTCGTCGAGCGCGAAGGTGATGAAATCGATCTTGTCCTGCTGCCCGGCATAGGCATGCCAGAAGGAAAGCTCGCCGGCCGCGGCCGGAAGTGCGGTGAGCGCAAGCGCGGCGCCGGCAATGAGAAGACGTTTCAGCTTCACGATATCCTCCCGAAACGATGGGGCAGCGCCCTCCGCCGCCATATGAAGTGATGCCACAACAAAAACTAGCTGTCCATAGTGACACCACAACATGCCCATGCTAGCGTCACCGCTATCGACCGTGTCAGACCGCGAAAGAGCCGCCATGACCGTTGACCTGCGTGGTCCGTCCAATCCCGCGAGCAGCCGGCTGCGCAGCGTGCTGCCGAAACTGTCGGACTCCGAGCGTCGCGTTGCGCTCTGGGTGCTCGACAATGTCGAGGCGACCATCCGCAATTCCATGTCGGCCATCGCCCAGGCGGTGGACGTCAGCGACACGACCGTGCTGCGCATGTGTCGCACCGCCGGCTTCGAGGGCTTCACCGATCTAAAGCTGGCCTTGGCCCAGGAGCCGCGCCAGAACCAGGACACGAACGCCAGCGAGCCCCATGCGAGCGACCTTCAGGCTGCCGGCCGCTTGTTCCGCGCCGTGGCGCAGGCGATCAACGATACGCAGGGCGTGCTTTCCGAGGCGACCTTTGCCGGCGCGCTCGATCTCATCGCCGGCGCGCGCCATATCCTTGTCGGCGGCGTCGGCGGATCAGGCATCGTCGCGCAGGCTTTCTATCAGCGCTGCATCCGGCTCGGTCTCCGGTGCGATGCACCCGTCGATTCCCAGTTGCAGATCATGCATTCGGCGCTGACCGGGCCGGAAGACCTCGTCGTCGTCATCTCCTACTCTGGCATCACCAGCGATCCGGTGCTCGTGCTTCAGGAAGCGAAGTCGCGCGAGGCAAAGACGCTCTGCATCACCGGCAACAGCGCCTCGCCGCTGGCGCGGCTTGCCGATGTCGTCCTCGTCAGCGTCTCGCACGAGCAGGGCAGCGAGCCGATGGCCGCACAGATCGCCCAGATGGCGCTGATCGACGCGCTCTATTCCGCCCTCGTCGCGCGCAATGCCGAGCGGGCCCAGCTCACCGAGGAGCGGATGGTCAACGCCATCCTTCCCAAGTCCATCTAGTTCCAAGACAGGGAATGCCGTGAAAATTCAGATCTACACCATGCAGACCGTTTCCGAGGCGATCGCCGCGGCAGAGGCGGGCGTCGACTATCTCGGCCTGACCCCCTCCAATCGCGGCCTGCCGGGCGAAATCAGCTTCGCGACGGCGCGCGAGATCGCCGATGCGCTGAAGGGCCGGGCGTCGCGCGTCGCGCTGTCGGTGGAGAGCGATCTTGGCGCCATCGCCGACATGGTCGCCGCCGTCCGGCCGGACGTGCTGCATCTGTGCGGCGACATCACGCTTGTGACGCCGGATCATGTACGCCAGCTCCGCGAAACCCTGCTGCCGCTCTATCCGGACCTCGGCATCCTGCAGGCCATCCCGATGACCGGGCCGGAAGCGCTTGATCATGCCGCCGCCTTCGAGCCCTATTGCGACAGCTTCATCCTGGATTCCGTCGCCGCCCATATCGGCGGCATCGGTGCGGCGGGCGTCACCCATGACTGGTCGCTGAGCCGCGCGATCGTCGAGCGCAGCAAGCTGCCGGTCATTCTTGCCGGGGGGCTCGGACCGGACAATGTCGCGGCCGCCATCGCCGCCGTCAAACCCTGGGCCGTGGATTCGCTGACCCACACCAACAAGCCGCTGCCCGAAGGTGGCTTCCGCAAGGACCTCGACAAGATCAAGGCCTTTGTGACGGCTGCAAGGGCGGCCTGAGCGGTATCCTTTAAGGAAGAAAAGGGGCGGTACCATTGGTGTCGCCCTTTCTTTTTAGATCGCTGCGTTGCCTCTTATGGCTCCATTGGAACTTCTAATTTTCCAGCGACAGCGAAGATTTCTACCTTGAATCCCGTCAACCGGCGCGATTGGCCGCGGTCAAGGGAGTTTTTCGAATGAACATGTTTGCGCGAGGGATGCCGAACCAGCTGCTGCGGCTGCAGGAGATGCACAATGGCGAGAAGGTGCGGCCGACATTTTCGGCGGGCGAGATGGAGCGGCGGCAGAATGCTATGCGGCGCATCCTGGAGGAGCTGAAGCTCGATGCGGCGGTCCTCACCTCCTACCACAACATCTGCTATTTCTCCGATTTCCTCTACTGCTCCTTCGGCCGTCGTTATGCCTTCGTCATCACGCCGGAAAAGGCGACGTCGGTTTCCGCGGGCATCGATGCGGGTCAGCCCTGGCGGCGCACCTTCGGCGACAACATCACCTATACCGACTGGCAGCGCGACAATTTCTTCCATGCCCTGCAGACGCTGCTGCCGAAGGTCTCGCGCATCGGCATCGAATTCGACCAGGTCAATCTCGACCTGCGCCGGCTGCTGGAGGAGGCGTTCCCGCATGTCGAATTCGTCGATATCGGCGCGCCGACCATGTGGCTGCGGACGATCAAGTCGGCCGAGGAGATCGTGCTCATCAAGGAGGGTGCCGCGACGGCCGATATCGGCGGGGCGGCGGTGGCAAACGCCGTTCGCGCAGGCGTGCCGGAATACGAGGTGGCGCTGGCGGGAACGCAGGCCATGGTCCGCCATATCGCGAACCGTTTTCCCCATGCCGAGCTGATGGACACCTGGGTCTGGTTCCAGTCGGGCATCAACACGGACGGCGCGCACAATCCGGTGACCGCGCGCCAGGTGGAGAAGGGTGACATCCTTTCGCTCAACTGCTTCCCGATGATCGCGGGCTACTATACCGCGCTGGAGCGCACGCTGTTCCTCGACCACGCCAGCGACGAGCACCTGCGCATCTGGGAGATCAATTGCGCCGTCCATCGCCGTGGCCTCGAACTCCTCAAGCCCGGCGCGCGCTGCGGCGACGTCGCGACGGAACTCAACGAGATCTACCGAGAGCACGGCCTGCTCGGCTACCGCTCGTTCGGCTACGGTCATTCCTTCGGCGTGCTCTCGCACTATTACGGCCGCGAGGCGGGCGTGGAACTGCGCGAGGACATCAACACGGTGCTGCAGCCGGGTATGGTCGTCTCCATGGAGCCGATGCTGACCATTCCGGAGGGCATGCCGGGCGCCGGCGGCTACCGCGAGCACGATATCCTCGTGATGACCGAGACCGGCAGCGAGAACATCACGGGCTTTCCCTTCGGTCCGGAGCATAATATCCTCCCCGCCTGACCCGTCCGCGGGCAACTTGGAACGGGCCGCCCGATCAGCCCGTTTCCTTTTGGAGCGGTGCCGATCCCGTGAGAAACATTCCGACCGATCTTCTTCGCACCTTCCTCGCGGTCATCGACCTGCGCAGCCATACGCGCGCCGCCGAGCAACTCGGCCGCACCCAGCCGGCCATCAGCCTGCAGATGAAGAAGCTCCAGGAGCTTCTCGACGTTTCCCTCTTCGCCAAGGATGCCAGCGCCCAGCCGACCGAGGCGGGCGAGCTCGTGGCGAGTTATGCCCGGCAGATGCTGACGCTCAACGACGAGATGGTGCTGCGGCTCTCCAGGCGGGACCAGCACGGCAAGATCCGCCTCGGCATTCCCAACGACTATGCGGACCATTTCCTGCCGAAGCTAATGCCGCGTCTTGCCCGCAGCGGCCACGATTTCCGCTTTGAGGTGGTCTGCGATCTCTCGCATGTCCTGCTGCAGGGGCTGCGCAACGGCCTCTACGATCTCGTCGTGGCGATGACGCCGGACGGGCCGGCGGAAGGCGCGTTCATGACCTGGAAGGAACCGCTCGCCTGGGTCGGCGATACGCCGACCTCCGTCGTGACGGATGGAAGCGCGAACCTGCGCATCGTCTGCTATCCGGAAGGCTGCCTCTATCGCCGCGCCATGCTGACGGCGCTGCAGCGCGACGGGCGCGGCTACGATCTCGTCTATACCAGCCCCAGCCTTGCCGGGCTGGAGGCTGCCGTCGGCTCCGGCTTCGGCAACACGGTGCTCGCCCGCCGCATCGTGCCGAGCAAGCTGAGGACGCTCGACGAGGCGCTCGGTCTGCCGCGCCTCGCCGACGTCGTCGTCGGCATCTATCTGAGTTCGGATCGCAAGCGCTCGCCGGTTGCCGAAAGTTTTGCGGCGCATTTCGCCGATGCATTCCTCGCCAGCAACCGGGACGGCTGATCAGGCGCGGCGCGCCCGCCCGATCAGGCTCAGCACCACGAAGAGTGCGATGGAGACGGTGGTCAGCAGGCTGGCCGCCGCCATGATCGTCGGGTTGATCTGGTCGCGGATGCCGGAGAACATCTGTACCGGCAGGGTGCGCTGGTCGGCCCCGGTGAGAAACAGGGCGACGATTACCTCGTCGAAGGACACCGCGAAGGCGAGCAGCGCGCCCGAAACGATGCCGGGCAGGATGAGCGGCAACGTGACGGCGAAGAACACGCTGACCGGTCCCGCCCCGAGGCTTGCGCCCGCCCGGCTGAGATTGGTGTCGTAGGTCGACAGCGCCGAGAGCACGGTGACGACCACGAAGGGGATGGCAAGCGCCGCATGGGCCAGCACGAGGCCGGTGCGCGTGTTGGTCAGCCCCAGTGAACCGAAGAACATGTAGGCCCCGACGGCGACGATGACGACCGGCATGATCATCGGCGAGATCATCAGTGCCATCACGGCCTTGCGCGCGGGGAAGCCGGGGCGGCTGATGCCGAGGGCGGCGAGCGTGCCGAGGACGGTCGCGATCAGCGTGCTGAGGGCGGCGGCGGCGAGGCTATTGACGAGGCTCTGCATCCAGCGTGCGTTCTGGAAGAAATCCGCATACCAGCGCCACGAATATTCCCGGATCGGGAAGGTGAAGAACGGATCCTTCGAGACCGAGAGCGGGAAGACGACGAAGAGCGGCCCGATCAGGAAGGCGAGCACGGCGAAGGCGAAGAGGACGACGGCGATGCGGCAGAGCCGTTCGCTGCGGGTCGCGTAAGCGGGAAGCCACATGGTTCTATCCAAGCTTGATACGCTCCGCGCCGACGAGGCGCAGGAACAGGAGATAGATGGAGATCGTCATGACGAGAAGCAGGCCGGCCAGCGCCGCCGCCATGCCCCAGTTCAGGTCGCGGTTGATATAGGTGGCGATGAAGTTCGAGAGCATCTGGTCGCGCGGGCCGCCGACCAGCGCGGGCGTGATGTAGTAGCCGAGCGACAGGATGAAGGTCATCAGGCAGCCGGCGGCGACGCCCGGAAGCGTCTGCGGCGCGTAGACCCGCCAGAAGGCGAAGAACGGCGGGGCACCGAGCGAACGCGCCGCCCGCATCTGTCCCGCGGGAATGGATTTCATGACGCTGAGGATCGGCAGGATGGTGAAGGGAAGCTGGATATGGGTCATTGCCGTCACCGTGCCGAAGCGCGTCAGCATCAGTTGCAGCTTTTCGGTGGTGAGGCCGAGCGCCAGGAGCGCCTGGTTGATGACGCCGTCCGTCTGCAAAAGCACGACCCAGGCGGTGGTGCGCACCAGAAGCGAGGTCCAGAGCGGCAGCAGCACCATCAGCAGCATGAAGCCGGCAATGCGCGCGGGCGCCAGCGAAATGACATAGGCCGTCGGGAAACCGAGAAGAAGCGTCGCCGCCGTCACGAGGCCGGCGATCCAGAGGGTGCGCCCGAGGATGCCGAGAAAGACGGCCTGGTCGTCCTTGACGCGCGTGACGGCGCCGGACGCGTCCTGTTGCAGGTCAACCGCCGTCAGCAGGTAGTAGGGCGTCACGGGCGCGGCATTGCGCTTGATGATCGCCCAGAGGTCCGGGCTTGCCCAGACGGGATCGAGCGCGGCAAATTGCGGGGCGAGGGCACCGTCCTGAAAACCACCGAGATGGCGCACGACGGACATGATGCGGCTGCGCATGCCGGCGCTTTCGTAGTTCAGCCGTTTTCCAAGCGCGGCGGCAGTGTTTTCCTCCTTGGCGTGGGTCAGATCGCCGAGAAGCGCGGCGTAAGCTGCCTCGCCCGGCGTCGCCAGCCCATCCCAGTCGGCAAGGATCGCGGCGGTTTGCGGCAGGGTATCGCGCACCTCCGGGTTTCGCACGGCCGTGGTGAGGAAGAGCCCGATCGGCGCGGCGAAGGTGACGACGAGGAAGAGCAGCGCCGGCAATGCCAGTGCGAGCGCGCCGAGCCGGCCCGGCAGTTCGGCTCGCCGGAGTGCGGCGCGCAGGTTCGGGGCGGCGGCTGGGGAGGGGAGGGAAAGGGTCTGTGTCACGGTCACCTCGCCAGCAATCTGCAATCGGCGGCGGAAAAGGCCATGCCGACCTCGCTTCCGGGCAGGGCCGTCGCGCCTTCGGCTGCCGGCAGGCTGGCGACGAGGCGTTCGGTGCCGAAAGCTTCGAGGGTGAGACGCACCCGGTCGCCGAGGAAGGTCTTGTCGAGCACCCGGGCCTTGATGCGGTTTTCCGCACTTGCGTTCCCAGCGCCATCAAGCGTGAGCCTTTCGGGGCGCAGCGAGACGGTGAGGTCCTTTTGCGCGGGATACGCCGGCCCGCTCGCTGCAAGGCGCGTTCCGTCCTTCATCCGCACGAAGGCGAGGCCGTTCTCGCTGCCGAGGAATTCGCAGGAGAGCGTGTTGTTGTCGCCGATGAAGCCGGCGACGAAGCGGTTCTCCGGCCGGTCGTAGAGTGTCACCGGATCGGAGAGCTGCTGGATGCGGCCGTCGTTGAAGACGGCGATCCGGTCGGACATGGTCAGCGCCTCCGACTGGTCGTGCGTCACATAGACCATGGTGATGCCGAGCTGCTGCTGGATCCTGCGGATCTCGATCTGCATGTGCTCGCGCAACTGCTTGTCGAGCGCGCCGAGCGGTTCGTCCATCAGGATGAGCTTTGGCTTGAACACCATGGCGCGGGCGAGCGCCACGCGCTGCTGCTGGCCGCCGGAAAGCTGCGCCGGGCGGCGTTCGCCAAGCCCGTCGAGCTTGACCATGGCAAGCGCCTCCGCAACCCGCCGTGCCGCATCCGCCCCGCGGATCCCGCGGTAACGCAGCGGAAAACCGACATTGTCGGCCACCGTCATATGCGGGAAGAGCGCATAGTTCTGGAAGACGAAGCCGATGTCGCGCCGCTCGGGCGGCAGGCGTTCTACCGCCTGCCCCTCCAGCAGGATGCGCCCGTTCGTCGGTTGCTCGAAGCCGCCGAGCATCATCAGTGTCGTCGTCTTGCCCGAGCCGGACGGGCCGAGCATGGTGAGGAACTCGCCACGCCGCACGGCAAGGTTCAGGTCCTCCACCACCAGCGTGCGCCCGTCATAGGTCTTCTGCACTCGCTCGAAGGCGACCATCGGATTGGCGGCAGGGGATGGCGACGGCTCGTCGCCGAGCCGCCTCCTTTCCAGCGTCATCGTGTTCATCCGCCCGTCCTTCAGTTGGAAAGCCAGGTGGTGAAGCGCTTGCGGATCTCGTCGCCATGGTCGGCCCAGAAGGCATTATCGAGCGTGAGCGAGGTCGTCAGGTTGGCCGGGCTCGTCGGCAGGTTTTTTGCGTCTTCTGCGGCCACCTCGGCAGCCGCCGTCGAGCGAACGGGGCCGTAGGGGATGTATTTGGCGATGCCGGCCAGCACCTTCGGCTCGACGGCGAAGCGGATGAAGGCAAGCGAACCTTCGATGTCCTTCGCGCCCTTGGGAATGACCCAGTAGTTGGAATCGAGGATCTGGTTGTCCCAGACGATGCCGAAGGCGCGGCCTTCCTTGTTGGCGTTGAAGATGCGGCCGTTCCAGGCCGTCGTCATGGTCACCTCGCCCGAGGCGAGCAGTTGCGGGGCCTGCGCGCCGGCCTCCCACCAGACGATCTGCTCCTTGATCGTATCGAGTTTGGCGAAGGCGCGGTCGAGGCCCTCCGGTGTCGCGAGCACCGTATAGACATCCTGCGGCGGCACGCCATCGGCAAGCAGCGCGAATTCGAGATTGGTCGCGGGGTTCTTCCACAGGCCCCGTTTGCCGGGGAAGGCGGCAAGGTCGAAGAGGTCGGCAAGCTTCGTCGGCACCTTGTCGAGCTTCGCCTCGTCATAGGAGAGCACCGTCGCATAGACGATCGTGCCGACGCCGCAATCCGAGGTCGTGCCGGCCAGCCATTCTGATTTCGGCCCGATCTTCTCCCAATCGATCGTTTCGAAAATGCCCTCGTCGCAGCCCTGTAACAGCGTCGGCGCATCGACGTCGACCACGTCGATCGTCGTGTTGCCGCTGTCGATCATCGCCTTGATCTTGGCGATCTCGCCGCCGTATTCCTGCTCGGAGACGGCCCGGCCGGTTTCCTCGGCATAGGCGCTGAAGACGGCCTTGCGCTGGGCGTCCTGGTAGGCGCCGCCGAAGCTCATGACGGAAAGCGGTTCAGCGGCGTTCGCCGCACCGAGAAGCAAACAGGAGGCAAGCGCCGTCGCTGCCAGAAACATGGGTTTTCTGAACATGGAAATTCCTCTCTGGAGACAGATTCAAATGCCCGTCGCGCCGCCCGTCTTGATTGCGGGCTGTGAGGAAAGCCTATGTTGCGCCATGCTGCGGCGCAAATAAGTAGGTATGATGGAGACATGAGCGCCGCTTATCGGCATGCGCCGGACAAAAAAACGCCCCGTAAAACGGGGCGTTGTATCTTTCGTTTCGAAACGCCGGTCAGGCTGCTTCGCGGTTCTCGACGTCGGTCGGGACGGTGGAGATCGTCTTCAGGATCTGCGAAGCGATCTGGTAGGGGTCGCCCTGGGAGTTCGGGCGGCGGTCTTCCAGATAGCCGCGGTAGCCGTTGTTGACGAAGGAGTGCGGCACGCGGATCGACGCGCCGCGGTCTGCCACGCCATGGCTGAACTGGTGGATCGAGGCCGTTTCATGCTTGCCGGTCAGGCGCATGTGGTTGTCCGGTCCGTAGACGGCGATGTGGTCGGCACGGGCTTCTGCGAAAGCGCCCATGAGGGCTTCGAAATAGTCCCTGCCGCCGACTTCGCGCATGTAGGCGGTCGAGAAGTTGGCGTGCATGCCCGAGCCGTTCCAGTCGGTGTCGCCGAGCGGCTTGCAGTGATATTCGACGTCGATGCCGTACTTTTCGGTCAGGCGCTGCAGCAGGTAGCGGGCAAGCCAGATCTCGTCGGCAGCCTTGCGCGAGCCCTTGCCGAAGACCTGGAATTCCCACTGGCCCTTGGCGACTTCCGCGTTGATGCCTTCATGGTTGATGCCGGCGGCAAGGCAGATGTCGAGATGCTCTTCGACGATCTTGCGGGCGGTGGCGCCGACATTGCTGTAGCCGACGCCGCAATAGTACGGGCCCTGCGGAGCCGGGAAGCCGGCATCCGGGAAGCCGAGCGGCCGGCCGTTCTGGTAGAAGAAGTATTCCTGTTCGAAGCCGAACCAGGCGCCGTCGTCATCGAGGATGGAGGCGCGCGTGTTCGACGGATGCGGCGTCTTGGCGTCGGGCATCATGACCTCGCAGAGGGCGAGAACGCCGTTCTTGCGCTCGGGGTCAGGATAGACGGCGACCGGCTTCAGCACGCAGTCCGAGCTCGAGCCTTCGGCCTGCATCGTGGAAGAACCGTCAAAACCCCAGAGCGGAAGCTGTTCCAGCGTCGGGAAAGCGTCGAATTCCTTGATGAGGGTCTTGCCGCGCAGGTTCGGGCTGGGCTTGTAACCGTCGAGCCAGATGTATTCGAGCTTGTACTTTGTCATTTCGTTCTCTCACGTGACGCTGGTTTTACGAGGCTGCCGGACGCCTGGGGCGCTCGACAACCGGATAGCAGATGAAATGCATCAAACGTGCCAGATCGAAGCGAGCGCGGATATCTGCGGAAAATTCATCGTCCTGCGGAGGTCTGCCCGCAAACACGGCGATACTTTCGCTGAAAGAAGGGGCGCGTTGCACAAAAAATGGGCGGAACGAGGCGGGCTTTAAGGCATTGCTCGTTCTTGAAGCCAGTGGCGTAACCTTCGGCCCCCTGGAACTCCGGGCAGATGGATCGCCGGACCTCCGGTGAGGTGAAAAATTTCACGATGCCGCGACGGTGCGCGAAGAATATCTCCGGTGACTGGCAATCGCAGCGATTCATTGCCTATAAAATCTATGGATTATATCTTCTAATAGTCTCGTTGGCTTGCCAGGAGGATATCATGCCCAAGACCGAATCCAATCCCATCACGCTGGGGACCCGCGCTCCGGACTTTGTTCTGTCCGATGCCGATGGCGCCGCGTTCAGCCTCAAGGATTTCGCGGATAGCCCGGCACTGCTGGTCGCTTTCATCTCGAACCGCTGCCCCTTCGTGGTGCTGATCCGCGAGGCGCTGGCGCAGTTCGCCCGCGATCATGCCGGGCAGGGGCTTGCCATCGTCGCGATCAACAGCAACGACGCGGAGGCGCATCCGGAGGAAGCGCTCGAACGGCTCGGCATCGAGGCGAAGACCTATGGCTATGATTTCCCCTACCTGAAGGATGAAACGCAAGGCGTCGCCAAAGCCTATGGCGCAGCCTGCACGCCGGACTTCTTCCTCTACGACCGCGAGCGCAGGCTGGCCTATCACGGCCAGTTCGACGACGCCCGCCCGGGCAACGGCAAGGATGTCACCGGCGCGGATCTACGTGCGGCCGTGGAAGCTGTGCTGATCGGGGGTGCTGCAGCAGCGGCACAGGTTCCCTCCATCGGCTGCAACATCAAGTGGACGGCCGGCAACGAGCCCTCCTGGTTTCCCACCGCCGCCTGAACCGGCCGTCATTCTCCTCGTACCAGGCCGGAACATCATGGCATCGCGTCGCAAGGAACAGCCCACCCTGGAGGGGCGCCTCATCGAAACGGACGTGCTCGTCGTCGGCGGCGGGCCGGCCGCCGGCTGGGCGGCGCTGTCGGCGGCCGAGGCCGGCGCCCGCGTCGTCCTGGCCGACAAGGGCTACCATGGCACAAGTGGCGCCACCGCGCCGTCGAACACGGGGACCTGGTGCGTGCCGCCGGGCGAAGGGCGGGCGGCCTCCGTCGAGCAGCGTTTCAAGCGCACGGTCGGCCTTGCCGACCGCCGCTGGATGCTGCGCGCCGCCGACCAGGCCTACGAGAACCTCCAGAAGCTGGTGGAATGGGGGTATCCGTTCCCGAGCGAGGAGGACGGCAGCCTCTACATCGCCAATCTGCGCGGGCCGGATTACATGCGCTTCCTGCGCCAGCGCGTGCAAAAGGCCGGCGTGACGATCCTCGATCATCACCCGGTCCTCGAATTGCTTGGCGACGACAATCATGTCGCTGGCGCCGCAGGGCTTGCGCGCCGCACCGGGGCAAGTTTCCAGGTCCGGGCGGGGGCCGTGGTGCTGGCCACGGGCGGTTGCGCCTTTTTCGAACGCATCCTTGGCGGTACGGGGCTGACCGGCGACGGCTATCTCTTCGCCGCGGAGGCCGGTGCATCGCTGTCCGGCATGGAGTTCACCGGCAAATACACGCTCGCCCCGCATGGCACGTCGCTGAACAAGGGCCTGCCTTTCCGCTGGGCCACCTTCTACGGCGCGGACGGTCAGGTGCTGCGCGACGCTCGCGGCGAGCCGGTGACGAACGGCATCGGCGGCGGGGAGCGGCTGGTGGCAGAAGCGCTTCTGTCCGGTCCGGTCTACGCCCGGCTCGATCTTGCCGAACCCGCCATGCAGGATTGGCTGCGGCGCGGCCAGCCGAACTGCTTCCAGCCCTATGAGCGCATGGGCATCAATCCGTTCGAGGATCTCTTCCGTGTCGATCTCAAATACGAGGGCACGGTGCGCGGCACAGGTGGCATCCGCATCGTCTCCTCCGATTGCGGCACCGGTATTTCCGGCCTCTATGCCGCCGGCGACGCAGCGAGCCGCGAGAACGTGACGGGCGGCATTTCGGGCGGCGGCGCAATCAATGCCTCCTGGGCGATCGCCAGTGGCTGGTGGGCCGGCCATGGCGCGGCCCGGCACGCCCGCCGTTGGCAGGGACGTGATGGAAACCGCCTGCGCCCGCTCGGCAGGACAGGCCTTCGCGGCCCGGCCGGGGAGGCCATCGATCTTGCCGCCGCCGCCCGCACGGTGCACGACGAGATCGCCCCGCTCGACAAGAGTTACTGGCGCACGGCTGCCACGCTTGAAGCGAGTGGCAGGACGCTGGAGGACCTCTGGTCCCGGCTGAACGGGGCCTCGCCTGCCGCGGGCCTTGACCGCCTGCAGACCCGCGAGGTCGCGGCCGTCACCGCCAGCGCCCGCTGGACGGTTGCCGCGGCCGCGCTGCGCACGGAAAGCCGCGGCGTGCACCGCCGGCGCGATTTTCCGGGCGAGAGCGAGGCGCAGGCAAGCCGCATCATCGTCTGAGGCCTCGATCGCGTGACGGCGGTGCGGGAGACCCTTTCCCTCGAAACGGCGCAGGAGGGCTGAGGATGATCGAAGTCGTCTCCGCCGACCGCTGCATCCGCTGCGATATCTGCGAGCGCATCTGTCCGGCCTTTGTCTTCGATCGGGACGAGACGGGGCTTCCCGTCATCGCCCGACAGGACGACTGCCAGACCTGTTTCCTCTGCGAAATCTACTGCCCGACCGATGCGCTCTACGTCGCCGAGCAGGCGGATGGCCCGACCGGCATCACCGAGCCCGACGTCCTCGAGCGCGACCTCTTCGGCGCCTATGCCCGCGCGCTCGGCTGGAACCGCGGCCGCGCCGGGGGAACAAGGAATGATCCGACCCGCCACATCCGCGTGGCACAGGTCTGAAAAGGAGATACCCATGGAACGCATCGCCGTCAGCGCTGTGCGCAAGTCGTTCAACCTGAAGCCCGGCCAGACCGTGACCGTCGACGGTGTCACGTCCAGTCGTATCGCGGTGCTGGATGGCGTGGACCTCACCATCAACAGCGGCGAGTTCATCACGCTCGTCGGGCCCTCCGGCAGCGGCAAGTCGGTGCTGCTCGACGTGATCGCCGGGCTGACCGAGGCGACCTCGGGCGTCGCCCGCATCGATGGCATCGAGGTCACCAAACCCCATGCCCGCACGGCCTATGTCTTCCAGCAATATGCGCTCTTTCCCTGGCGCACGGCCTTGCAGAATGTCGAATATGCGCTGGAAGTGCGTGGCGTTCCCGCAGCCGAGCGGCGCGAGCGGGCGAAGGACTTCCTGCATCTCTTCGGTCTCAAGGGCTTCGAGGACCGTTTCCCCTCGCAGCTTTCCGGCGGCATGCAGCAGCGCGTGGCGATCGCCCGGGCGCTTTCGACGGATCCGCAGGTCCTCTTGATGGACGAGCCCTTCGCCGCGCTCGATGCGCAGACCCGCGATATCCTGCAGAGCGAGCTCCTTCGCATCTGGGAGCAGATCAAGACGACGGTGGTTTTCGTCACCCATTCCATCGACGAAGCGATCTATCTTGCCGACCGCGTCGTGGTGATGACCGCCCGGCCGGCGAGCGTGAAGGAGATCGTCGAAATCGACCTGCCGCGCCCGCGTGATCTCGATATCCGCAACAGCGAAGCCTTCAACGCCTATCGCGGCCGCGTCTGGGAAAGCCTGCGCGACGAAGTCGGCAAGGCCCAGCGCGACTGGACCCTTGCTTCCACCTACGCCAATTGAGGGAGGATCCGATGAGCCTCATCGTCGACCGCAACCTGCCACTGCGCACCGCCTTTTCCTTGCGCCGCAAGCGTATCCCTTCCAAGGCGCCGAGTGCTTTCGGCGAGACCGTCTCCACCATCACGCTCGGCCTGCCGGCACTCGTCGCCTTCGCGCTGCTCTGGGAGGTCGCTCCGCGTATCGGCTGGATCAATGCCCTGTTCTTCCCGCCGCTGAGCCAGGTGCTTGCGGTGCTCTGGGAGATGATCGTCTCCGGCCAGCTTGCCGACCACATCGGCATCAGCCTGCAACGGGCGGCGATCGGTTTTGCGCTGGCCGTCGTCACCGCCGTGCCGCTCGGCTTTCTGATGGGGCGCTATTCGCTGTTTGAGAAAGCCTCCGACTTTCTCGTCCAGACGCTGCGCAACACCTCGCAATTCGCGCTGCTGCCGGTCTTCATCCTCGTTCTCGGCATCGGCGAAGCCTCGAAGATCGCCATCACCTTCTATGCCGCGGTGTTCTTTCTTCTGATCAACACGATCGTCGGCGTGAAGTCCGTCGATCCGCTGCTCGTCAAGGCGGCACGCTCCATGGGCACCTCGGACTGGGACCTCTTCAAGAAGGTGATCTTCCCTTCCGCCATTCCCTCGATCGTCGCCGGTGCCCGGCTCGGCGTGAAGACCTCGCTCTTCTCGGTGATCGCGGCCGAGATGCTCGCCGCTCAGTCCGGCATTGGTTACCTCATCCAGAATTCGTCGCTGATGCTGGAAACCGATCGCATGTATGCGGGCATCCTGACGCTGACGATCATCGGCCTGCTGCTCAACTACCTGCTCGTTGCTGGTGAACGGCGCGCGACGCACTGGCGCGGCAGCGGCGAAAGCGGCCCGAACTGATCCCGATCGCATCGCTTCCTCAATCAACGATCCATCCCGAAAGGATTTGCCCATGACATCGTTTCCGCTCCTTCCGCTGCGCCGGACACTCCTGAAAATCGCACTCGCGCTGTCGATCCTGCCCGGTGCTGGCCTTGCGACGGCCTCCGCCGACGAGGCGAAGCCCGACGTCATCCGCATCGGCTCCACGGCGCCTGGCCACCTGAAGTTCATCCTCTACCGCAACAAGAAGCTCTTGGAGGACGAGTTCGCCAAGGACGGCATCAAGGTTGAGCTGACTACCTTCGACGGTGGCTCGGCGGCGACCGTCGCCCTCGGCTCCGGCGCAATCGACTTCACCTATATCGGCAACAACCCCTCGCTGCGCCTTGCGGCCACCGGCGCCGACGTGAAGCTGATCGGCCTGTCGAGCTGGAACCGCTCCAACGAGACGCAAATCGTCGTGAAGCCGGATTCGCCGATCCAGAAAATCGAGGACCTCAAGGGCAAGAAGGTCGCCTATCTCGCCGGCACGGTGCGCCATTCGACTTTCGCCAAGGCGCTGAAGACGGTGGGCCTTTCGCTGGGCGACGTCGAGAGCCTCAATCTCGGCATCGAGAGCTCCGGTCCGGCCCTGTCGCGTGGTGACGTCGATGCCCTCGTGGAGAGCACCGGTCCCGTGCAGAAGCTGGTCGAGGAAGGCGAAGCCCGGGTGATCTTCGATGCCGGCGTTTCCGGCAGCCCGGAGTGGGCCGTGCCGCATCTCCTCAGCGTCAATGGCGATTTCGCCCGCAAGTACCCCGACATCGTGACGCGCCTTTTGGCCGTCGATATCGCGGCGGCGCGCTGGGCCGACGCCAATCCGGAAGAGACGATCGCGATCTTCGTCAAGGAGACCGGCAACAGCGACAAGGCCGTGCGCGCGACCTATCCGGACGGCAAGTTCTTCCAGGATCCGCAGGTGACCGAGGAGGCGGTGCGTGCGCTTCAGGGTGAGGAGGTGTTCATGGCCGATGCCGAGCTTTTGAAGGGCAAGGTCAACTACGACACCTGGATCGACCGCTCCTTCTACGATGCCGCCGTCAAAAAGCTGGATGCCAGCAACTGATCTCCGGGCGCTTCCGCTTGTCTCCGGATTGCGGAAACGCTCTCTTCGTTTGTCTCCTTGCACGTCCGGCAAATCCGCTTCGCGCTCTCGCTGGAATTGTTCTATAGGATCGGACGGCGGCGTCTTGAACGCCGTCGCTTTTTTGTGATTGCGATGTCTTCCATTCCCTCACAGCCCATACCGCTCCACCGCACCCGCATCGTCCCGGCCGTCGTCGCCGTGGCGTTCTTCATGCAGATGCTCGACAGCACGATCATCGCGACGTCGCTGCCGGCGATGGCGAAGGCCTTCTCGACAGATGTCGTGGCGCTCAACATCGGCTTCACGGCCTATCTGCTTGCCATGGCCGTGTTCATTCCGCCGGCCGGCTGGCTTGCCGACCGGTTCGGCACCCGCGAAGTTTTCGTGACGGCGATCGCACTTTTCACGCTTTCTTCCGTCGCCTGCGGCTTTTCCGGTTCGCTTGGCGAGTTCACCGCGGCGCGGCTCGTCCAAGGCGCATCCGCCGCACTGATGACGCCCGTCGGGCGCCAGCTCGTGCTGCGCGGCGCGCCGAAGGCGGAGTTGGTGCGAGCGATCGCCACCATCACCTGGCCGGCGCTGATCGCGCCGGTGGTCGGGCCGCTGATCGGCGCCTGGGTTACAACCCATGCCGGTTGGGAGTGGAATTTCTTCATCAACCTGCCGCTCGGCCTGCTCGGCGTGGCGCTCGTGCTGTTCTTCGTGCCGCAAGTGCCGGCCGAGGGCGCGCGCCCCTTCGATCTCAAAGGCTTCCTGCTGACGGGAAGCGCGCTCGCCCTCACGCTTGCCGGCCTGGAGCTCTCCAGCGCGCCGACGGGCGGCGCCGGCACGCTTGCCGTTCTCGCCCTCGGCCTCGTCGCCGGCTGGGCTGCCGTCCGTCATCTCCGGTGCGCGCCGCATGCGCTGCTCGACATGGCCGTGCTCAAGGTTCCGACTTTTGCCTTCGCGACGCTCTCGGCCGGTACTGCCGGGCGGCTTGCGGTCAATGCCACGCCCTTCCTGCTGCCGCTCCTGTTCCAGGTCGGCCTCGGTATGGACGCCGTCGAGACCGGCTCGCTCGTGCTCGTCTATTTCCTTGGCAACCTCCTGATGAAGAGCGTGACGACGCCGGCGCTGCGCCTTTTCGGCTTCCGTACGCTGCTCGTCGTCAACGGCCTTGTCGCTGCGCTGACGATCGGCGCCTTCGCTTTCGTCGACGGTAACACGCCGTGGCTGCTGCTCTTCGGGCTGCTGATCGTTTGCGGACTGTCCCGCTCTATGCAGTTCACCGCGCTGACGACGATCGCCTTTGCCGATGTCACGCCCGCCCAGCGTAGCGCGGCGACCACCATCTCCGCCATGCTGCAGCAGCTCGCGCAGCTTCTCGGCGTCGCCGTTGCCGCCGCCGTCATCCGCCTTTCGGCCGCCCTTTTCCCCGAGGCCGCTGGCGGTGGCATGCTGGTGGATATCCGTGCCGCCTTCCTGTGCATCGCCGCCATCGGGCTCGTCTCGGCCCTGCGTTTCCTCGCGCTGCCTGCCGGTGCCGGGGCGGAAGTTTCGGGACATCGTCATCGCCCCTCTTGATTCTCCTCAAGATTGCGGTAGCCTGCGCGCGTTCGACAAGACTGCATGGGAGAGACCGGCTGCAAGGCCGGCGCCGACGGAGCAACCCCCCAGGAAACTCTCAGGCACAAGTGACCGTGCAGTTGAACGATCTGGAGAGAGACGCTGTGAGCGTCCACCGAAGGGGAAAGCCGCCGCGGCCGTGCCGTGCGGGTAAACTCTCAGGTACCGTGACAGATTGGGGAAAACGCGGGCTCCGGCCCGTACCCTGATGTCATACGGAGCGAGAGACCTATATGCCCCATATCGCCGTTATCGGCGCCGGTATTACCGGCGTCACCACTGCCTATGCCCTTCTTGAACGTGGCTTCGACGTCACCGTGCTCGAAAGCCAGCGCTACGCTGCCATGGAAACCTCCTTTGCCAATGGCGGTCAGCTTTCCGCCAGCAATGCCGAGGTCTGGAACCATTGGTCCACCCTGTTCAAGGGTGTCAAATGGATGATGCGGAACGACGCGCCGCTGCTGATGAACCCGCGGCCGACCTGGCACAAATATTCCTGGCTTGCCGAGTTCGTCTCGAACATCATGCGCTATCGCGACAACACGGTGGAAACGACCCGTCTGGCGATCGCCGCCCGGCAGCACCTCTTCTCCATCGCCGAGCGCGAAAACATCGATTTCGACCATGTGCGCCGCGGTATCCTGCACATCTACTGGGACAAGGCGAGCTTCGACCACGCCGCGAAGGTCAACGCCATGCTGACCGAGGGCGGACTCGACCGCCGGGCGGTGACGGCCGAAGAGGTCAAGTCGATCGAGCCGACCCTGCACGGGGCCTTCCACGGCGGCTTCTACACGCCGTCGGATTCGACCGGCGACATCCACAAGTTCACCTCGGGCCTTGCGAAGGCCTGCCAGCGCCGGGGCGCCCGGTTCCTTTTCGATGCCCGCGTGACGGCGATCGGCAGAAACGGTGCATTCCGCATCAGCTATGCGACGGGTGAGGGCGCGGAGCGCCAGGTCGAGACGGATGGCGTCGTGGTCTGCGCCGGCACGGCCAGCCGCCAGATTGCCGCCATGCTCGGCGACCGGGTCAATATCTATCCCGTCAAGGGCTACTCGATCACCGTGCATCTCGATGACGAGCGCAGCCAGGCGGCAGCCCCCTGGGTGAGCCTGCTCGACGACCGGGCGAAGATCGTGACCAGCCGTCTTGGCCCCGACCGTTTCCGCGTTGCCGGCACGGCCGAATTCAACGGCATGAACCGCGACATCCGCCACGATCGCGTCAAGCCGCTCGTCGACTGGACGCGCATGCTGTTTCCCGAGGCCGATACCAATCGTGTCGTGCCCTGGGCGGGCCTCCGCCCGATGATGCCCAACATGATGCCGCGGGTCGGCAAGGGGCGTCAGCCGGGTGTGTTCTACAACACCGGCCATGGCCATCTCGGCTGGACACTTTCGGCAGCGACTGCGCAGATGGTGACGGATACGATTGCCGGCGAAATGGCAGCAGACCGCGCCATCGCCGCCTGATAGAAGGGCAGCGAAGCTTTCGACAGTTCGGGTTCCGGCGATCCTTCGCCGGGACCTTTCGGAAAACAGGACCCTACGAGGACAGACATGGCCGAACTTACCCTTGCCGTCGCCAACAGCATCATCGCCGCCGCCCTGGAGGCGGGCGCTCAGGCCGGCCTCAAGCCGCTCACCGTGGCGGTGCTCGATGCCGGAGGGCACCTGAAGGCCTTCCAGAAGCAGGACGGTGCCTCCATGCTGCGCTATGAGATCGCTTTCGGCAAAGCCTATGGTTCGCTCGCCGTGGGCATGGGCTCACGCTGGCTGGACAAGAACGCGAAGGAGCGCCCGCACTTCATTGAAGGCCTGACCGCCGTCTCGGGTGGCAAGATCGTCGCCGTTCCCGGCGGCGTGCTGATCCGCGATGCCGCCGGGGCGCTGCTTGGTGCGGTCGGTATCACCGGAGATACCTCCGACAATGACGAGATCTGCGCGGTTGCCGGTATCAAGTCCGCGGGCCTCGTCGCCCAGGTCGATTGAGGCTTGCATCCTCAACGGTTGCCAAGTGGACGGTGGAGAGCGGAGATTGGCAAAGCGGGAAAAGAATGACGTTCTCCACCCGCATCCGTGCTGATTTCAGGGTTCTCCGAAATGACCGACCTGCTTGTAACCAATGTCCGGCCCGATGGCGGTGAGACTGCCGACATCCTGATCAAGGGCGGCAGGATCGTCGCCATCGGCGCGAACCTGCCGCGCGAGCCGGGCGTTCCCGCGCATGATGGCGGCAATGCCGTCGCCATCGCTCCCTTCGTCGAGCCGCACGTGCATCTCGACAAGATCCTCTGGGGCCTGCCGTGGCACAGCATCAATGTGCCGCCCTCGCTGCGTGCGATGATCGACAACGAGGTCGAGATCCGCCAGAACCTGCCCTGGAGCACGGAGGAGCGCGCCGGCAACCTCATGCGGCAGTGCGTTGCCATGGGCTCGACCCATATCCGCAGCCATGTCGACATTTCCAGCGGCTACAAGCTCGACAACCTGCATGCGGTGCTGCGCGCCCATGAAAGGACGCGCCACGCCGTGGGTCTCGAACTCGTCGCGTTTCCGCAGCTCGGCATGATGATCGATCCCGGCACGGCGGATCTGATGGAGGCGGCGCTCGACGAGGGGGCATCCATCATCGGCGGCATCGATCCGACCGATATCGACGGTGATCCCAAAGGGCATCTCGACACGGTCTTCGACATCGCCAGCCGCAAGGGGGCGAAGATCGACATCCACCTGCACGAGGCGAGCGAACTCGGCCTGGCCACCTTGAAGATGATCGCCGAGCGTACCAGGGCGAACGGCATGCAGGGCCGCGTCGTTGTCAGCCATGCCTTCTGTCTTGGCGACGGGGCGGCCGATGCGGTGGACAGGATGATCGACGTCCTTGCGGAAAACGATATCGGCATCATCTCTGCCGTTCCGGGCGAGATCGATTTTCCGCCGATGTTCGAGCTGGCTCGACGCGGCGTCAGATGCGCCGTCGCCTCGGATTCCCTGCGTGACACCTGGAACCCGCACGGCAACGGCGACATGCTGGAGCGCTGCTGGCTGCTGTCCTACCGCTCCTATTGCCGCACCGATGACGAGCTGGTCGCTGCGCTCGACATGGGCACGGCGCGCGGCGCCGCCCTGCTCGATCTTGAAGGCTACGGCCTCGATGTCGGTTGCGAGGGCAGCCTTGTGCTGATCGAGGGCGAAAACCGGGCGCAGATCCTCGTCGACCGGCCGAAGCGCAGCCTCGTGGTCAAGCGCGGCCGTATCGTCGCGCGCAACGGTGCCTGGGTGGAGTGAGGCCGCGCGTAGCGCGGCACTCGTGCGATGATCAGCGCGGGCTCAGTTTCCAGTAGAGCGTGAAAGCGACCGCAATCAGCATCGCCACGGCGACGCCGACAACGCCGACAAAGGCATAGTCGAAGGCGGACTGGGCAAGGGTGATGACCTGTTGTGCCTGGTCCGGTTTGAGGCCGTCGGCAAGAACCAGCGCCTCGTCGAGGCTGTCGCGGGCCTCGTCGGCAAGCGCTATGCCTTGCGGCACCACCATCGCCTTCGAGTAGAGGGCGGACATCAGGCTTCCGAGCAGTGCAATGCCGAGCGCGCCGCCCAGTTCGAACGAAACCTCCTCCACGGAGGCGGCCATGCCGGCCTGCTCCTCCGGTGCCGAGAGCATGATCACGGCCGATGCCGCCGTCATGGAGGCGCCGACACCGACGCCCATCGCGGCGAGGGCCGCGATCCAGTAACCCGTCGGTCCCTGGTGCGTGGCGAGGAAGGCGGCAAGCGCAAGCCCGGACAGCAGCAGTGCGGCCCAGAGTACCCGTTCACCACCGAGGCGCGGCAAGGCGAGCCCGGTGAGCGGCCCGGCGAAGAAGGCGGCTGCGGGGATCGGCAGAATGAGCAGGCCGGCCTCAAGCGGGGAATAGCCGAGCACGAGCTGAAGCCGCTGGCTGAAGACCAGCTCCACGCCGATGAGGGCGGCGGAGGCGACGAGTGCGGTGACGACGCCCGCGGTAAAACGCGGATTGGCGAAGAGCGCGAAATCGATCAGCGGTGCCGTGCTGCGGCGCTGGCGGCGGATGAACACCGTCATCGCCGCAAGGCCGATGGCGAGCGCGATGGCTGCGCTTTCCCAGGAAGGATCACGTTTGCCCGCTTCCTTGACGGCATAGGTGAGGCCGACGAGGCCGAACATCACCTGCACGGAGCCGAGGAGATCCCAGGGCCGGTTGCGGTCTCCCGCGCGGCGGGCGAGCAGGACGGCGCTTGCCGCGAGCGCGACGAGCACGACCGGAACGTTGATCAGGAAGACGGAACCCCACCAGAAATATTCGAGCAGCAGCCCGCCGACGACGGGGCCGAGCGCTGCCCCGCCCGAGGCGACCGCAGCCCAGATGCCAATGGCGAAGGCGCGCTCCTTCTCGTCGGTGAAGGTGAGGCGGATGAGCGACAGCGTGGCGGGCATCATCATCGCGGCCCCGGCGGCCAGGACGACGCGTGCGGCAATCAGGAGGGCGGAGGAGGGGGCGAAGGCCGCGCCGAGCGAGGCGAGACCGAACACGATGAGGCCGGCCATGAACATCTGCTTGTGGCCCAGCCGATCGCCCAGCGTGCCGAGACCGGGCAGCAGGCCGGCGACAACTAGTGGATAGGCGTTGACGATCCAGAGCTTTTCCGCGGCTGTCGCTGACAGTGCGTGCGTCAGTTTGGGCAGGGCCGTGTAGAGCACCGTCATGTCGATGACGATCAGGAAGAGGGCACTGGAGACGACGGCGAGAACGAGCCAGCGTTTACCACGAGACATGGGTATGATCCTTGGGCATGGTGTTTAGAGGTTGCATGCGCGTGGGGCGCTATATAAATACGTTCGTATTGAAATGGAAGGGGTGAAATGGCAGGACGACCGCGCAGTATAGATCGCGACCGTGTTCTGGACGCCGCGGAGGCCATCGTGGCCTCGGACGGTGCGGCGGGCCTGACCTTCGATGCCGTCGCGCGCGCCGCGGGCATCACGAAGGGCGGCGTGCAATATTGCTTCGGCACGAAGGAGAATTTGATCCGCTCGATGATCGAGCGCTGGGGCAGCACGTTCGAGGGGGAGGTGATGGCGCATGCGGGCGATGACCGCTCGCCGCAGTCCGTCATCCGCGGACATCTGCTCGCGACCCGCGACAGCGACGAGGCGGAGTACTCTCGTTCCGCCGTGATGATGACGGCCCTCTTGCAAAGCCCGGAGCAGGTGGCGTCGAGCCGGGTCTGGTACACACATCGCCTGGCGGGGCTGGATATGGACAAGGCGGAGGACAGGCAGGCGGCGCTCGCTTTCCTCGCCGGTGAGGGCGCCTTCCTGCTGAAGGCCTTCGGCCTCATCGATATCACAGAGGCCCAATGGACGGCCCTGTTCTCCGACATGCTTGCCCTTGCAGGCGGGCGCGGTGGGAAAGGAAACGAGGACCCGTCGAAATAGGCCACTATCGTCTTGGGGGTGTTGCCGCATCCCCGCGACGAATGCTTCAGGACTGTCGGCGAAGCCTCGCGGAGAGGATCGCCGGGATCATGCCGCCGGAAACCAGGATGGCGGCCTCCCGGTCCGTTTCCACTGCGGCGTGGGCCTGCAATTGCTGGCGGGTGCCATCGGGCCGCAGCAGGGTCACGCTGATCGGGCCACGCGGTACCACCTGCGTGGCGTCGATCTCGATACGGTCCGTCGGCCCCGGGGAAAAGGGCGTCGCGCGGTCGATCACGATGGGAAGCACGCCCATGCCGACGAGATTGGTGCGGTGGATGCGCTCGAAGCTGCGGGCGAGCACCGCGCGCACGCCGAGCAGCGCCACGCCCTTGGCGGCCCAGTCGCGCGACGAGCCGGTGCCGTAGCGTTCGCCGGCGACGAGGACGATGGAACGGCCCTCCGCCCAGTATCGTTCGGCCACGTCCCAGAGCGGGCCTTCCTCCAGCGTCGGCGCATGGATGGTCCGCGAGGCCGGCCGGCCGCCGATCAGGACGTTCGCGGCAGTCCGGTTGTCGAAAAGGCCGCGCACCATGGCCTGCCAGTTGCCGCGCCGGGCGGCGTAGACGTTGAGGTCGGCCGGGGGATCTCCGCGTTCGATGAGGTGTTGCCCGGCAAGACTGCCGGTCGCGATCTGGCCGGCCGGTGAGATGTGGTCGGTCGTCATGTCGTCGCCGAGGACGAGCAGGGGATGGGCCGTATAGGCGCCCAGCCGGTTTTCCTGTCCCGCGGCGGCAAAGGGCGGCCGGCGGAGATAGGTGGAGGTCTCGGACCACGGAAAGCGCACGGATCGCGGCGCATCGAGCTGTTGCCAGGGTTCGTATTGCCGGGCCTGCGCAAAGGCTTCCCTGAAGGCCTGCGGTTCGGAAAACTGTCGCACCACAGCATCGATTTCCGCGTCTGACGCGAGCAGTTCGCCAAGGCGGATCGGGTTGCTGCCGGCCCCGCGGGCGATCTCTACATTCATGGGATCGGGCACGATCCTGCCGACAAGCGACAGGGCGACGACGAGTGGCGGAGACGCAAGAAAGCCGAACTGCAGGGCCGGATGCACACGCCCCGGAAAGTTACGGTTGCCTGAAAGCAGCGCCGTTGCCACCGTTCCACCGGCAATCGCCTCTGCCATGTCCGGCTG
Source organism: Shinella sp. 838 (assembly GCF_029623935.1). NCBI lineage: Bacteria > Pseudomonadati > Pseudomonadota > Alphaproteobacteria > Hyphomicrobiales > Rhizobiaceae > Shinella > Shinella sp. 838. Next base: position 188,212 of record NZ_JARSBQ010000010.1, on the reverse strand, counting down.
CAGCGGCCCGGAATTGCCGATGCAGGTCGTACAGCCATGGCCGACGATGCCGAAGCCCAGCGCTTCCAGATCGGCAAGCAGTCCGCTGGCCGAGAGAAACTGCTCGGCGGAGGGTGAGCCGGGCGCAAGGGAGGTCTTGACCCAGGTGGGCGGGCGAAGGCCGAGGCAGCGGGCCTTGCGTGCGACGAGGCCTGCGGCGGCAAGCAGCCGACGGTCGGAGGTGTTCGTACAGCTCGTAATGGCGGCGATGGCGATCGCGCCATCCGGTATGTCCTGTGTTCCCTGCCGGAACGGTTGGCCGCTCGCCGCCTCCAGTGCCCGTGCCGCCTCGTCAAGTGGCAGCTTGTCCTGCGGCCGACACGGGCCGGCGAGAAGCGGCGCAACGTTTGCAAGATCGAGCTCGACGACGCGGGTGTAGCGCGGTTCCGCGGCGGGATCGAACCAGAGGCCGAGCGCTCTTGCCGCCGTCTCCACCAGCGCGCAATGATCGGCCGAGCGCCCCGTTTCACGAAGATAGGCGATCGTTTGTGTATCGATCGGAAAGAAGCCGGTCGAGGCGCCGTATTCCGGCGCCATGTTGGCGACGACCGCCCGGTCGCCGCCGGTCAGCGTGGAGACGCCCGCGCCGAAGAATTCGACGAACTCGCCGGCGATGCCGTGCCGGCGCAGCAGGTGGGTGACCTCGAGCGCGAGGTCCGTCGACAGCACGCCGGGCCTCAGTCGCCCGGTGAGGTGGACACCGACCACGTCAGGAATGCGCAGCGTCACCGGCATGCCGAAAAGCACGCTCTCAGCCTCGAGCCCGCCGACACCCCAGGCCAGAACACCGATGCCGTTGATCATCGGCGTGTGGCTGTCCGTGCCGACGAGCGTGTCGGGCGCAACCCAACGCTCACCGTCGCGCCCCTCGATCCCGATGACCGTGGCGAGCTGTTCGAGATTCAGCGTGTGCATGATTCCGGTGCCGGGTGGATGGACCCGGACGCCGGGCAGCGCGGTGGTCGCCCATTTCATCAGACGGTAGCGCTCGCTGTTGCGGTCCATCTCGCGGCGCATGTTGTGTTCGCGCGCGCCCGGGCGACCATACCAGTCGACGGCCACGCTGTGGTCGACCGAAACGTCGACGGGCAGCGCGGGGGTCAGGGACGAAGGGTCGCCGCCAGCCTCGGCGATGGCGTCGCGCATGGCGGCGATATCCACCAGTGCGGGCACGCAGGTCGTGTCGTGCATCAGCACGCGGGACGGATGGAAATCGACCTCCCCCTCGCTCGTGCCGTCCTCGATCCAGCGGTCGAGCGCGGCGACGAAGGCCGCCAGCCGGCCAGGGTCGCGCCGTGCCACGTTCTCGAGCAGGATGCGCAGGACGACGGGCAAGCGTTCGAGCCGACCTTCGAAGACCTCGTTCAACGGGACGAGCCGGGCGGTTCCCTGCGCCGTTTCGATCTGCCGCATCGCCGAAAGCTCCAAGAAAATGATTTTTAGAACTTAAAAAGCCAATTATATGGATGTGTCAATCGGAATCTGGCCTCTCATTGGCTTTTATCCGGCAGGATATGCAAAAAATCTGGGCTATTGTTTCTTTTGCCCCACCCGTGGAATAACCTCTGCCCGACACGCCCCTCCGGAAGACCAGGGACACCGAAGACATGCGCTCCAGCCAACTGGCCCAGACCATCGCCAACGAAATCACCCTTCTCGTCACCTCCGGGGAGTTGACGGTGGGCGACCATGTGAAGACCCAGCAGCTGGCGGACCGCTTCGGCGTCTCCCGTTCGCCTGTGCGTGAGGCGATGGACATGCTGGCAAGTCAGGGATTGCTGGAGCAGAAGGAAAACCGTGGCTTCTTCGTGCGGGAGACGGCCGGAGGCATCGTCGAGCGGGTACGCGACGATGCCGAGCCATTCGAGATCGCGAATGACTACCAGAGGCTGGCAGAGGACTGGCTGACGGACCGCATCCCCGCCGAGGTGACCGAGCAGATGTTGCGCGAGCGCTATGAACTGACCAAATCGCAGCTCAACGATGTCCTGATGCGTGCTACCCGCGAGGGCTGGGCGGAGCGCAAGCAGGGATACGGTTGGCGTTTCCTGCCGGTGGCGAAGACGCCGGAGGCCTTCGAGCAGATCTATCGGTTCCGCATGCTGATCGAGCCGGCCGCCATGCTGGAACCGGAGTTCCGCCTCGACCGGAAGATCATCGAGGAGCAGCGGCGTATCCAGCAGCGGATGCTGGACACCGACATCGAGCGCCTACCGGCCGAGCGGCTGCTGCACAATGGTGCGTCCTTCCATGAGGAGCTGATCAAGATGTCGAACAACCCGTTCTTCCATCTTTCGCTCGTGCGCGTGAACCGCATGCGCCGTCTTCTCGAATACCGCTCGCGCGTCGACCGCAGCCGCACTGTGCGGCAATGCCAGGAGCACCTCGAAATTCTCGATCTTCTCGAGCGCGGCGAGATCGTCGAGGCGTCCTACACGATGCGCCGGCATCTCGGCGGTGCGCTCTCCAAGAAGTCGCCCGTTGCCTGGTCCTGGTCGCACCAGGCGCGTGAAAAAGAAGGTCCCGAAAAATAGAGATTGCATTTATGAATTAAAAAAGCCAATACTTCTCCCGTGACATTGCGCGGCGCTATCGCTCGTCGCCTTATGGGAGATGGATCTGATGAAACTGTTCGTGACGCCGTGTGACGGGATTGGCCCCGAGATCACCGCGGCAACCATGGAGGTCCTGAAGGCTGCGGATGCGGCCTTCGGTCTCGGCCTCGAATACCACTTCGAAGACACCGGCTTCACCAGCCTGGAAAAGTTCGGCACGACGCTGCGGGACGAGACGATCGAACGGGCGCGTACCTTCGACGGCATCGTCCTCGGCCCGCAGTCGCACATGGACTACCCGCCCCGCGACAAGGGGGGTGCGAACGTCTCTGCCGGTTTCCGTGTCAAGCTCGACCTCTATGCGAATGTGCGCCCGGCCCGCTCGCGTCCCTTCCTCAACAACGCCAAGACGATGGATCTCGTCATCATGCGCGAGGCGACGGAAGGGTTTTACCCCGACCGCAACATGTTCGCCGGCACGGGCGAGTTCATGCCAACACCGGACGTGGCGCTGTCGGTCCGCAAGATCACGGCTTCGGCCTGCGAACGCATTGCGCGCCAGGCATTCCTGCTCGCCATGAAGCGGGGCAGGAAGGTGACTGCGGTCCACAAGGCGAACAACTTCATCCTGACCGATGGCCTCTTTCTGCAGCAGGTCCACAAGGTTGCCGCCGAGTTTCCGGAGGTGACGCTCAACGACGTCATCATCGATGCGATGGCGGCCCATCTGGTGCGCGATCCCTCGCGCTTCGACGTGATCGTGGCGACCAACTTCTATTCGGACATCCTCTCGGACCTTGCAAGCGAGCTTTCCGGCAGCCTTGGCCTTGCCGGCTCGATCAATGCCAATGCCGAGACCGGCCTCGTCTGCGCTCAGGCCCAGCACGGTTCGGCGCCGGACATCCAGGGCAGGAATATCGCCAACCCCACCTCGCTCATCCTGTCGGCAGCGATGATGCTGAGCTGGCTCGGCGAGCAACGCGACCTGCCGCAGTTCGAGGCGGCGGGTGCGGAAATCGAGCGCGCCGTCGACGAGATCCTGGCTGATCCGGGTTCGCGCACGCGCGATCTCGGTGGCGCCACCAACACAGACGTTTTCGGCTCTCGCGTGGCGGGTGCGGTTCGGAACGGTGGCGGCGAGCGTAAGCGCGCCTGACGGTACTGTTTGTGTTTTTATTTTCTAAAAACCAAAACTCAAATGGGGAGGATGCGGGGGCAGGGAGTGGCCCTCGCGCATTGCCCGCGGCTGTTTTCGCGACGCGGGTTCAATCTATGGGAGATGAGATGATGAACAGGATCCTATCCGCCCGCGCGGCTGCCCTTGTGTTCGGCACTGCGCTCATGACCACCTTCGGTGCATTCGCCGAGGAGCTTCCTGCCGGATATCCGGCCGACTATGCGGCCATCGTGGCTGCTGCGAAGGAGGAGGGCACGGTCTCGATCTATACCTCGACCGACGCCGCCCAGTCGCAGAAGCTGCAGGACGGCTTCACCAAGAAATACGGCATCAAGATCGCCTATAACGATCTCGGCACGAACGGCGCCTACAACCAGGTGATCTCCGAGGCCGCCGCGGGCCAGACGACTGCCGACATCGTCTGGAGCTCGGCGATGGACCTCCAGATGACGCTGGTGCAGGACGGCTATGCCGGCGACTATGCCTCGCCGGAAGCCGGCAACATTCCCGCCTGGGCGAACTACAAGAACGCGCTCTACGGCACGACCGTCGAACCGGTCGGCCTGATCTACAACACCAAGGCGCTTTCGGAAGACAAGTTGCCGAAGACCTATGCAGACCTGATCGTCTTCCTCAAGGACAACAAGACGGAGCTTCAGGGCAAGGTTGCAACCTTTGATCCGGAAAAGAGCGGTTCCGGTTTCCTCCACCACTCCAATGACGCGCGCAACCGCCCGGATTTCTGGGATCTCGCCAAGGCCATGGGCGAGAACGGCGCAAAAATCTATTCCAGCTCCGGCGGGATGAAGGAGACGGTGGTCTCGGGTGAGAACGCCATCGCCATCAACATCATCGGTTCCTATGCGCTGGACTGGGTGAAGGAGAGCCCTAACCTCGGCGTGCATTTTGCGATCGACTATACGCCGGCCTTCTCGCGCCTTGCGCTGGTGACCAAGGATGCGCCGCACCCGAATGCGGCCAAGCTGTTCATTGATTTCATGCTGTCCAGCGAAGGTCAGTCGCTGCTCGCCGAGGGTGGCCTGCCTTCCGTGCGCGAGGACGTGACGGCCGGTCTCAACATCAAGACGCTGAACGAGCGTGTCGGCGGCGGCCTGAAGCCGATCGCGGTCGATGAGGGCGTGCTCGAGTATATGGAGCCGACCAAGCGCGTCCAGTTCCTCAACGACTGGAAGGCAGCCCTCGGTCGCTGATGCTCCGCCGGCCGCAGCGCGCGCTGCGGCCGGCCCCGCCACCATTTGCGAGAGGCTAGGAATGTCTACCCATGCTCAAGCGCCAGCTGCGCTCGACCTGTCCAAGGCCGCGGCTGAAAAGAAATATCCGGCCAGGATGCCGCGCCACGGCAATGCCGGCCTGTACCGGCGCATCGTCATCGGGCTCCTTGCCCTCGCCGTCCTGGCGCCGGTCGGCCTGATCGTCTACCAGAGCTTCCTGACGGCGGCCTTCTTCAGCCCGCGGGCGCAGTTCGGCCTCGATGCCTATAAATACGTCTTCACCGACCGGAACTTCTACAAGGCGCTCGCCACCACCGCGATCTTCTCCTTCGGTATGGTGGCCATCGCCGTGCCGCTCGGCGGCCTGCTGGCCTTCCTGATCACGCGAACGGACATCAAGGGCAAGCGTCTTCTCGAAATCCTGGTTCTGGTGCCGATGTTCATCTCGTCCATCGTGCTGGCCTTCGGCTACACGGTGTCCGTCGGGCCGACCGGTTTCGTCTCGCTCTTCATTCGCGGCATTCTCGGCTTCGTGCCGTGGAACATCTACAGTCTGCCGGGCATGATCCTGATCGCCGGTCTCAGCCATGTGCCGCATGTCTATCTCTACGTCTCCTCGGCCATGCGCAATCTGCCATCGGATCTCGAGGAGGCAGCCCGTACCACCGGCGCGTCCATCTGGCAGGTCTCCCGCGATGTCACGCTGCCGATGGTGCTGCCGGCGCTGATCTTCGCCGCTGCGCTCAACATCCTGCTCGGCTTCGAGACCTTCGGCATTCCTCTGGTCCTCGGTGATCCCAATGGCATCATGGTGCTCACCACCTATATCTACAAGCTCACGACGCTGTTCGGCACGCCCACCTACCAGCTGATGGCCGTCGTCGCCGTCGTTCTCATCCTCATCACGCTGCCGCTCGTCTGGATGCAGCGCAAGCTTCTGCGCAATACGCGCAAATATGCCGCGATGGGCGGCAAGGGCGCACGCGTCGCCACGCTGAAACTCGGCACCAGCGGCCAGGTCATCGCGCTCTCCATCATCGGTTTCTGGCTGTTCGTTTCCGTCGTCCTGCCGATCGGCGGCATTGCGGTGCGCGCCTTCGTCGATGCCTGGGGTGAGGGCGTCAATCTCTGGGACCAGCTGACCTTTTCGAATTTCGACCGCATGCTGGAAGTTCCAAGCCTGGTGCGTGGCATCATCAATACCGTTCTGCTCTCCGTCGTCGGCGGTGCGGCGGCGGTTGGCATCTACCTGATGGTCGGCCTTGCGGGGCATCGCAACTGGGGCCTGTCGAACACCGTGCTCGATTACATCGTGCTCCTGCCGCGCGCCCTGCCGGGTCTCGTCATCGGCCTTGCCTTCTTCTGGGTGTTCCTCTTCGTGCCACTCCTGACGCCGCTTCGCCCAACGCTCGTCAGCCTCTTCATCGCCTATGTTGTCGTCGGTCTGTCCTATGGCCTGCGTCTGCTGCAAGGCACACTCATCCAGGTTGCGCCGGAGCTGGAAGAATCCGCCCGCACCACCGGTGCCACGATCGGCCGCACCTGGAAGGACGTGGTGATCCCGATCGTTCGGCCGGGCCTTGCCGGCGCCTGGGCGCTGATCATGATCATCTTCCTGCGCGAATATGCGACGGGCGTCTATCTCATGGGTGCCGGCACGGAGGTCATCGGCTCGCTAATGGTCTCGCTTCTCCAGACCGGCGCCATGAACACCATTGCCGCCCTTTCCCTCATCAGCATCGTCTTGACCGGCGCCGGCCTTGCCCTCGCCCTTCGTCTGGGAGCAAAAATCCATGACTGAACTCGTCGTCAGCAATGTCCAGAAATGGCTGGGCGGTTTGCAGATCCTGAAAGGGGCATCGTTCACCGCGCAGCGCGGTTCCATCGTCGCCCTGCTAGGCGCCTCCGGCAGTGGCAAGACAACGCTTCTGCGCTGTGTCGCCGGCCTCGAACAGCCGGAAATCGGCCAGATCGTCATCGGTGGAAAGACCGTGCTCGATGGCGAAAGGAAGCTCGCGCTGCCTCCCGAGCAGCGCAATATTGGCCTCGTCTTCCAGTCCTACGCGCTCTGGCCGCACCGCACGGTGAGGGAGAATGTCGGTTACGGCCTGAAGCTGCGTGGCGTCACGCAGGCCGATATCGAAAAGCGTGTCCAGGCGATCCTGGAGCGCATGGGCCTCGGCCATCTTGCCGACCGCTTTCCCTCGCAGCTCTCTGGTGGCCAGCAGCAGCGCGTCGCGATCTGCCGGGCGCTGGTCTATGAACCGCGTGTGCTGCTGCTCGATGAGCCGCTGTCCAACCTTGATGCGAAACTGCGCGAGGAGGCCCGCTACTGGATCCGCAAACTGATCCTCGACCTCGAAATCTGCGCCATCCTCGTGACGCACGATCAGAGCGAAGCGCTCGCCGCTGCTGACAACATCCTGCTGTTGCAAGATGGCCGGATCGTCCAGCAGGGAGGACCGCAGGAGATCTATTCCAACCCCAACAGCTTCTATTCCGCGGATTTCCTCGGCGCGAACAATATCGTCAAGGCGAAGGTGAAGACCATCGATGGCAAGGCGGCCATTATCGGCGGAGACGACTGGAGCCTCGACGGCACGGTGCGCGAGGCGGGCGGCCTTGCGGCTGCGGAAGATGCCCGTGCTGTCATCCGCGTCGAACAGATCCGTGTCAGCGACCAACCCGAGGCGGGCAGTCTGGAGATGACGCTTGATGACAGCATCTATCTCGGAGACCGCTGGGAGTACCGCCTGCGCCGGGGCGATTTTGTCGCCAAGGCGCACGGTGCCCGCCAGCTGTCCTCGGGCAGGGTCTGGGCGCGTGTCCCCCCGGAAAGTGTCTGGGTGTTTTCGGCGGGCCAGCGGTAGCGGAGCATCAGGCCGGTGGCCGCTGCAGTCGAAGGGAAAGTCATGTCGAAACCGCCCCGGATCACCCTCATCCACGCGACGCCGATCGCCATGGATCCGATCAGGCTGGCCTTTTCGTCCGCCTGGCCCGAGGCCGATGTCGTCAACCTGCTGGAGGACAGCCTTTCCCCCGACCGGGCGCGGCAGGAGGAGATCACGGATGTACTGATGGCGCGGATCGCTGCACTGACCGCTTATGCCCGGCAGATCGGTAGCGATGCGGTGCTCTTCACCTGCTCGGCTTTCGGGCGGGCGATCGAGCAGGCGGCGACAACGGTGGACATTCCTGTACTCAAGCCGAACGAGGCGATGTTTGAGGCGGCGATCCGGCACGGTGGCAGAACCGCCATGCTCTACACCTTCCCGCCGGCCCGTGCGGGCATGGAGGCGGAATTCCGGGAGGAGGCCGCGCGGATGGCCCCCGGAGCGATGCTGGAGAGTTTCCTTGTGGACGGCGCTATCGAAGCGGTGCGGGCCGGCGACGTTGAAACCCACAACCGGCTTGTCGCGTCGGCCGCTGCCGGGCTGGAGGGGTTCGAGAGCATCGTTCTTGCGCATTTCTCCACGGCGCGGGCCGTGCCGGCGGTTCGGGCGGTGACGGACATCCCGGTCCTGTCCAGCCCGGATGCCGCCATCGACAAGTTGAAGCGCCTTCTCGGCGCGGCCTGATATTTCGCGGAAGGATCATTCATGCTGCTGGGCGTCATTGCCGATGATTTCACGGGGGCGAGCGATATCGCCAACACCCTCGCCAAGGGACTGCCGGGGGAGGGCGGCCTGCGCACGGTGCAGTATCTCGGCATCCCCGAAGAAAAGGCCGACCCTGCCGTCGAGGCGGGTGTGATCGCGCTGAAAAGCCGGTCGATCGCAGCCGCGGCGGCGGTCGAGCAGTCGCTTGCCGCCCTTTCCTGGCTGCTCGCCCAGGGCTGCCGGCAGATCGTTTTCAAATACTGCTCGACCTTCGATTCCACGCCGGGAGGCAACATCGGCCCAGTCGCCGAGGCGCTTGCCGATGCGCTGGGCGTCAAGGGCGTAATCGCCTGCCCGGCCTTTCCGGGGGCAGGACGGACCGTCTATCAAGGGCATCTCTTCGTCAGGGACCAGCTCCTGCATGAATCCGGCCTCCAGAACCATCCGCTCAACCCCATGACGGATGCGGATATCCGTCGGTGGCTGAGGCTCCAGACGACAAAGGACGTCGGACATGTCGATATCGCCGCGGTGCGGACCGGCCCCGCGGCGATCGCTGCGACGTTGGAGGCGCATGGGAGGGACGACCGCACCCTCGTCATCGTCGATGCGATCACCGATGACGATCTTGTCGCCATCGGCCGCGCTGCCGCCGAACACCGGTTGATCACCGGTGGCTCGGGCATTGCGATTGGTCTTGCCGCGAATTTCATCGAGAAAGGCCTTGCACGCGGTACAGGGGCCGACACGGTCGGTATTGCGGGGCCGGAGGCGATCCTTGCCGGCAGCTGCTCCGGCGCAACGCGCGAACAGGTTGCGGTGCATAGCCGCAACCATCCGACGCTGGCCGTGGATGTCGCCGGCGTTCTGGACGGCACGGTCACGACGGCGGACCTCACCTCCTTCCTTCTCGTCCATGCCGGCCAGGCGCCGCTGGTTTACTCTTCGGGTACACCCGAGGCGGTGACGATGATGCAGGCCCGCTTCGGGCGTGATCGGGTCGCTGCTGCGATCGATGCGCTCTTTGCCGAGACGGCGCGGAGCTTGGTTTCGGCGGGCATTCGCCGGCTGGTGGTCGCCGGGGGGGAAACTTCCGGTGCGGTCGTCTCGGCGCTGGATCTCGGCGCGCTGACGATCGGCGCAGAGATCGACCCGGGCGTGCCTGTGCTCGTCTCCGGCGGGGAGCGGCCCGTAGCGCTGGCGCTGAAGTCCGGCAATTTTGGTGCGCCCGACTTCTTCAACAAGGCACTGGAAAGGCTTGCCGGACGATGAAAGCTGAAAACAGGGTGCGCGAAGAAATCGTCCGCCTGTCGAAATCACTGTTCGATCGTGGTTACTCGGTCGGATCGGCGGGCAACATCAGTGCTGCCGTCGAGGATGGGATCCTGATGACACCGACCAATTCCTGTCTGGGATTCCTGGATCCGGCACGGCTTTCGAAGCTCGATCGCGACGGCAACCACGTTTCCGGTGATAAGCCGTCGAAGGAAGTGTTCCTGCACAGGGCGTTCTACGAAACGCGGGAAGGGACGGGCGCGGTGGTGCATCTCCATTCGACCTTCGCCACCGCGCTGTCCTGTCTTGCCGATACGGACCCCGACGACTGCATCCCGCCGCTCACCCCCTATGTCGTCATGCGCGTCGGCGCGGTGAAGCTGCTGCCCTATGTGAAGCCGGGTGACGCGCGGATGGGGGAGATGATCTGCGATCTCGGCGGGCGTTATGCTGCCGTGCTGCTCGCCAATCATGGGCCGGTTGTCACCGGAACGGACATCGTCTCCGCCGTCTATGCCGCCGAGGAGCTGGAGGAAACCGCCAAGCTCTTGGTTCTCCTGCGCGGTGCCCCCCGGCGCATGTTGTCGCCGGAGAATGTCGCGGAGCTGAAAGCCGTCTTTGGCAGGGCCTGAGGGGCGTCGTACTCAACGAAGGGGAGGCCGGGGAACCGAGCGACGAGAAGGGCCCGTGTCGGCATCGCGGAAGATGGCGCAGCGTACAATGCTGGGGAGTTGAGGCTGGGGATCACGTAGTCGCTGGCGGCAGCGGCATGAAATGCCCCGCCCGCCCGGTCATGCCGGCGGTAGTCAGCTCCTTGCTGCCGTAAAAGTGCACGAAGGTAACGGAGCGATGTGCCGCGCGGACGGCGGACGTGCCGCAGCCGGAGACGCCCATCAGGACGGTGCGCCTGTTTTCCTCACAGGGAGGCCGTGATGCCGCCGTCGACATAGAGCGTGTGTCCGTTCACGAAGGAGGAAGCATCGGAGGCAAGGAAGATGCACGCGCCGACAAGCTCCTCCACCTTGCCCCAGCGGCCCGCCGGCGTACGCTTTTCCAGCCAGGCGGAAAAGGCGGGATCGGCGACGAGGGTTGCGTTGAGCGGCGTGTCGAAATAGCCGGGGGCGATGGCGTTGCATTGCAGGCCATGTTTCGCCCAGTCCGTCGCCATGCCCTTGGTGAGATTGCCGACCGCACCCTTGGTGGCGGTGTAGGGGGCGATGCCGGGGCGGGCGAGTGCGGTCTGGACGCTCGCGATGTTGATGATCTTGCCTTTGCCGCGGCCGATCATGTGGCGGGCGACGGCCTGACCGACATTGAAGACGGTGGAGATGTTGGTCTTCAGGAGCTGTTCGAAGGCGTCGGCGGGAAAGTCCTCCAGCGGCGAGCGGTGCTGCATGCCGGCATTGTTGACGAGGATGTCGACAGCGCCGACTTCTGCTTCGAAGGCGTCTATGGCCTCACGCACGGCCGCGTGGTCGGTGGCGTCAAAGGCGAGCGTATACCTGGCCCCGAGCACTTCCGCTGCCGCCCGCAACTTGGCGGTGTCGCGGCCGTTGAGGACGATGTCGGCGCCGGCATCGGCAAGGCCCTTGGCCAGCGCAAGGCCGATGCCCTGCGAGGATCCGGTGACGAGGGCGCGTTTGCCCGTGAGGTCGAAGAGTTGCGTGCTCATGGCTCTTTCCTAGCTGAATATGATCTTCATCGACTGGCCCTTGCCCGAGGCGATCCCGAAGGCCGAGGCGCATCGGCGTGCGCTCCGGCCGCCCCATCCTCGATCCGCACGATGAGCGCCCGGACGTACCGCATGTCACCATCGAGCCGCGGCTGACGCTCTTACCCTGCCTTCAACTGCGCCCGGAGTTTTCCGGCGGCCAGATCCATGAAGGCCTGGATTCGTGGTGTGCGGCGCAGGTCCGGATGGACGAGGAGCCAGACTTCCGATTCCAATGTGTCGATGAAGCCGCCCCGCCGTTCAAGATCGAACGACCGGTGCAGATAGTCCGGCAGCAGTGCCTGTCCGAGGCCGGCTGCCGCGGCCTGGGCGGCGGCCCACATGCTGTTCACTCGCAGTACGGTCTCCTCTTCCGCTACATGGACGGCCAGCCAGCGGGCGGCGGGAATGGCCGAAAGACTGTCGTCGAGTGCGATCCACGGCAGATCCGTCGCGCTGCCGGTTTTCGCGTAGATTGCGTAGCGGAACGCGCCCGCCCGCTGGCCGACCAATGTCTCCGGCGGGGACCGTGTGGGGCGGATTGCGACTTCCGCCTCGTAGCGCGCCATGTCGGCAAAGGCGTTGGAGACCACAAGGTCGAAGCGGATGCCGGCATGTTTCCGGCGGACCAGCGGGAGCAGCGCGGTGACCAGAGGCACCAGGGAATCGGGCGTCGTGAGGGTGATGCGGCCCTCAAGACGCTGTTCGCCGCCCGCAAGCTGCCGTCGGGCCTCGGCAAGGCTTGCCGCGACGACCGTCGCGGCGCGGACCAGCTCGCTGCCGAGCGGGGTCGGGATATATTGCCCGCCGAGGCGCTGGAACAGCGGTGCGCCGGCCTCCTGCTCCAGTTCCTTCAGCCGGCGATAGACCGTTGCAAGATGCACATTGAGACTGGTGGACGCCGCGGCGGGCTTTCCGCTGCGTGCGAGGGCCGCGATCAGAAGAAGGTCGTCGGTCGAGAGCATTTTCGCGCCAATGCGAACTGGTTTCGTAATTCATGCAGAAGAATTCGCGCAGACGCAAATTTATATGTCGATCCAGCAAAGGAGATCGACATGACCGAACTGCTGCATATCAAGGCGTCACCCCGTGCGGACCTCTCCCATTCCGGCAAGGCGGCGGCGGGTTTCATAAAGGCGCTTGAAACGCATCGCCCGGGCCTTCAGGTCCGAGAGATCGACGTCTGGCAGGCCGACCTGCCGGCCTTCGACGGGCCTCTGCTTGCTGCGAAGTATGCGCGTCTAGCGGGCCGCTCCTTCACGCCGCAGGAGGCCGAGAGCTGGGCGGCGATCGAGGATCTGGTGCAAAGGCTCGATGCAGCGGATGCGGTCCTCATTTCCACGCCGGTGTGGAACCTCTCAATCCCCTACCGGCTCAAGCACTATATCGACCTCGTGACCCAGCCGGGCCTCAGCTTCCGCTTTGATCCGCAAACCGGCTACACGCCGCTTCTGCGGCCGCGCCCCGTTGTCGCGATTCTCGCAAGCTCCGGCGATTTCTCCGAGGGCCCGTCCTGGGGCCGGCCCGATCTTGCGACGCCCTATCTGCGGCAGGCGCTGGCGTTCATCGGTCTGGGTGACGCGGACATCGTTCCCGTCGGCCCGACGGCTGGCAAGCCGGAGGGCGTGCTCGCTGCGGCAGGAAAGGCGCAGGTGCAACTGGCGGCCCTTGCAGAGCGCTTCGCGGGGGCGGATGCATGAGTGCCGCGGCGGGGTGGACCTTGCTGGTTCTGTCCGGCGTGCTGGACGTGCTCTGGGCGCTGGCGACCAAGAAATCGAACGGCATGACCCATTGGGGCTGGGGCTTTCTTTCCATCCTCCTTCTGGCGGCTTTCGTGTTTTCGCTCGCCAGAGCTCTGTCCGTCCTGCCCCTCGGTATGGCCTATGCGGTCTGGACGGGCATCGGAGCGGTCGGCTCGGTTCTCGTCGGTGCCGTCGTGTTCGGCGAACCGCTGGGCGCCCAGCGCATAGCCTATGTGGCGATTATCGTGATCGCCATTGTTGGTCTGCATCTCGGCACAGGGCAGGAAGGCGCAAGCTAAAGGACGAGGCCGGGCTGCGCTTGGTGACGGGATCGCCCTGTGCCTCTCGCACGCATGCCCGGACGGACAGCGCCTATGCCAGCGTCTCCCGGCGAAAACCGGCCGGGCTCGTCGCCGTCCACTTGCGGAAGGCGCGGTGGAAGGCGCTGGGTTCGGAGAAGCCGAGCCGGGTGGCGATCTCCCCGACGCCGAGCGCCGTCGTCTGCAGCATCTCGATGGCGAGGTCCCGGCGGATTTCATCGCGGATCGTCGCGTAGTTCTGGCCTTCCGCATGAAGGCGATGCCGGAGGGTCGAGGGGGACATGCGCAATTGCGCGGCGAGATCGTCGAAGGCGCTCCAGGCGGTGGGTGGCACCTGCCGCAGGCGCTTGCGTACGCTCGCCGCAAGGCCGGCATCGTAGCGATAACGGACAAGGATGTTGGCGGGCGCGTTGCGCAGGAACTGTTTCAATGCCTGCTCGCTACGGGCAATCGGCAGTTTCAGCACGGAGGCATCGAAGGCGAGACGGCTGACCGGCTGCGAAAAACGCGCGGGAGCGCCGAAGAACAGCCGGTAGTCGGCGCCGTGGCCCGGTTCTGCGCAGCGGAAGTCCACCATACGCAGCGGAATGCGCCGACCGACGAGCCAGCAGGTGATGCCATGCAGCAGGATCCAGTAGGTCCGGTAGGCGAAGGCGGTGCGCGGGCCGATGGCGTCCTTGAGCACGATCTGGGCAAGCCCGTCGGAAATGTCGAGATGGCCTTGCGGATCCTCCAGCATTGCGTTCAGAAAACGCAGCGCGCGCCGCAGCGCCTGGTCAAGGGTCTTGGCGTGCAGGACGCAGTGGCAGAGCAGGGTGAAGCTGCCGCTGGGCATCGGCCGGCCGCCCATGCCGAAGAACTCGTCGTCCATCTCGGCCGCGATTGCCAGCCACAGGGCACCGTAGCTTTCCGCGGAGATCGGCGCTGTGATCCGGGCGGGTAGGCCGACGGAGGCAAGCACCTTTTCAGGTGCTTTTCCCTGTCGTTTCAGACAATCGATCGCCTCTTCCACAAAGAAGGGTGATATCATTCGCCGTCCGGTTTCCGTCATCGTCATGCCCTGCAGGATATGGTAAAACTGGCCGAAAAATCGAGACGCTTTGGTCATCGCATGCAATACCGCGCCATCGTAGAGTGATGCAAGACGGATGGGCAGGCCCGTCGAGGGTGTGCGACCCATTCGCGGTTCACGACACTTCACGCTGGCCCAACGGACAAGAACTGTGCTGAGGGAGAGCAGCCATGTTGATCCGCGCAAAGACCTTTGTCGTCACCGGAGGCGGTTCGGGCCTCGGTGCCGCCGTGGCCCGCATACTGGCGGGCGAGGGCGCCAATGTCGTGATCGCCGATGTCAATGCGGAGGCCGGCGCGGCCATCGTCGGCGAACTTGGAGGCAGCGCCGCCTTCATCCAGACGGACGTGACGCAGGAGAGGGACGGCCAGGCCGCCGTCGACCTCGCGCTCGAACGGTTCGGCCATCTGCATGGGCTGGTCAATTGCGCGGGCGTCGCGCCCGGTGAAAAGGTGATCGGCCGTGATGGACCGCACCGGCTCGACAGCTTTGCCCGCACCGTCGGCATCAATCTCATCGGCACCTTCAACATGATCCGGCTCGCCGCCGCCGCCATCGCCCGGCAGGAGCCGGGGGCGGACGGCGAGCGCGGCGTCATCGTCAACACGGCCTCGGTCGCCGCCTTCGACGGGCAGGTCGGCCAGGCGGCCTATGCGGCCTCCAAGGGCGGCGTTGCGGCGATGACCTTGCCGATTGCGCGGGAGCTGGCGCGCTCCGGCATCCGGGTGGTGTCCATCGCGCCGGGCATTTTCGAGACGCCGATGATGGCCGGCATGCCGCAGGAGGTGCAGGATTCGCTAGGACGCAGCGTGCCCTTTCCGACGCGCCTCGGCAAGCCGGTGGAATTTGCAGCCCTGGTGCGCCACATCTGTGAGAACGTCATGCTGAATGGCGAGGTCATCCGCCTCGACGGCGCGTTGCGCATGGCTCCGCGCTGAGATCGGTTTCGGGAGGTTTCGATATGATGTTGCAGGATCCCATCGTCATCGTCGGTTCGGCCCGCACGCCGATGGGCGGTTTTCAGGGCGATCTCAGGGACGCCACCGCGCCGGAACTCGGCGCGGCCGCGATCCGCGCGGCGCTCGAGCGCAGCGGGGTCAATCCGGAAACTGTCGAGGAGACGGTGTTCGGCTGCGTGCTGCCGGCCGGTCAGGGGCAAGCGCCGGCCCGGCAGGCGGCCATCGGCGCGGGCCTGCCCTTCGCCGCCGGGGCCACCACCGTCAACAAGATGTGTGGCTCGGGCATGAAGGCCGTCATGCTGGCGCACGATCTCATCGCGGCCGGCAGCGCCTCGGTCGCCGTCGCCGGCGGCATGGAGAGCATGACGAATGCGCCCTATCTGCTCGATCGGGCGCGCGGCGGCTACCGGCTCGGCCATGGCCGGGTCGTCGACCATATGTTCCTCGACGGGCTGGAGGACGCCTACGACAAGGGCCGCCTGATGGGAACGTTTGCCGAGGATTGCGCCGAAGCCTACCAGTTCACCCGCCCCGCACAGGACGACTATGCCGTCACCTCGCTCAGCCGCGCCCGCGATGCCATCGAGAGCGGCGCTTTCGATGGCGAGATCGTTCCGGTCACCGTCAAGGCCGGACGGTCGGAAACGGTCGTCAGTCGCGACGAACAGCCCGGCAAGGCAAAACTGGAAAAAATCCCGACGCTGAAACCGGCCTTCCGCGAAGGCGGCACGGTGACGGCGGCGAACGCTTCCTCGATCTCCGACGGCGCGGCGGCGCTGGTGCTGATGCGGCGCTCCCAGGCCGAGCGCGAGGGTTTTTCACCGCTCGCCACCATCGTCGGCCATGCCACCCATGCGCAAGCACCCAATCTTTTCGCGACCGCGCCGATCGGCGCGCTCAAAAAGCTCAGCGAGCGCACCGGCTGGAATTTTGCCGATGTCGATCTGTTCGAGATCAACGAGGCTTTCGCCGTCGTCGCCATGGCGGCGATGCGCGATCTCGACCTGCCGCACGACAAGGTGAACGTGCATGGCGGCGCGTGCGCGCTCGGCCACCCGATCGGGGCCTCCGGCGCGCGTGTGCTCGTCACGCTGCTTGCCGCGCTGCAACGCTACGATCTGAAGCGCGGCATGGCGACGCTCTGCATCGGCGGCGGCGAGGCGACGGCGGTGGCGATCGAACGGCACTGAACGGTTTGGGGGGAGACCGGACATGATCCTGACGGAACAGCAGGCCCAGATCCGCGACATGGCGCGGGATTTTGCCCGCGAGAGGCTGGCCCCCGGCGCGGCGGAGCGCGACAGGCAGAGCCGTTTTCCGCGCGAGGAACTGAAGGAGATGGGCGAACTCGGCTTCCTCGGCATGCTGGTGCCGGAAGCCTATGGCGGCTCGGAGACGGGCGCGGTCGCCTATGCCGTGGCGCTGGAGGAAATCGCCGCCGGCGACGGCCCCTGCTCGACCATCATGAGCGTGCACAGTTCCGTCGGCTGCGTGCCGATCCTGAAATACGGTACTGAGGCGCAGAAAGAGCGCTTCCTGCCGAAGCTCGCCTCCGGCGAATGGATCGGCGGCTTTGCGCTGACCGAGCCGCAGGCCGGCTCCGATGCTTCCAACCTCAAGACCCGCGCCCGCCGCGAGGACGATCACTACGTCATCGACGGCGCGAAACAGTTCATCACTTCGGGCAAGAACGGCAACCTGATCATCGCCTTCGCCGTCACCGATCCGGAGGCGGGCAAGAAGGGCATTTCCGCCTTCCTCGTGCCGACCGATACGCCCGGCTACGAGGTCGTGCGCGTGGAAGAGAAGCTCGGCCTGCATTCCTCCGACACCTGCCAGATCGCCTTCAGCGCCATGCGCATCCCCTCGGAAAACAGGCTCGGCGGGGAGGGGGAGGGCTATCGCATCGCGCTGTCGAACCTCGAAGGCGGGCGCATCGGCATCGCGTCGCAGTCCGTCGGCATGGCGCGCGCGGCCTTCGAGGCGGCGCGCGATTATGCCCGCGAGCGCACGGCCTTCGGTTCGCCGATCATCGAGCATCAGGCCGTCGCCTTCCGGCTCGCAGACATGGCGACGCGGATCGAGGTGGCGCGCCAGATGGTGCTGCATGCCGCAGCGCTGAAGGAGGAGGGGCTGCCCTGCCTCACCGAGGCCTCGATGGCAAAGCTGTTTGCATCGGAAATGGCGGAAAAGGTCTGCTCCGATGCGATCCAGATCCATGGCGGCTACGGCTACATGGCGGATTACCCGGTCGAGCGCATCTATCGCGACGTGCGCATCTGCCAGATCTACGAAGGAACGAGCGACGTCCAGCGCATCGTCATCGCGCGCAATCTATAACGGCGACAAGCCGACAAGGGAGGTATGACAGGGCATGACCGAGGTTCCGCATCTGAGCCTGCACGTCCCCGAGCCGGCGGTCCGGCCGGGCGGCCAGCCGGATTTCTCCAGCGTCAAGATCGCCAAGGCGGGCTCGGTGCCCCGGCCGGCGGTCGATGTCGCGCCGGAGGATATCCGCGATCTCGCCTATTCCATCATCCGCGTGCTCAACCGTGATGGCGAGGCGGTCGGCCCCTGGGCCGGGCTGCTCTCCGACGAGGAGCTGCTGACGGGCCTGCGCAACATGATGAAGCTGCGCGCCTTCGACGCCCGCATGGTGATGGCGCAGCGGCAGGGGAAAACCTCCTTCTATATGCAGCATCTCGGCGAGGAGGCGGTCGCTTCCGCCTTCCGCAAGGCGCTCCAGAAGGGCGACATGAATTTTCCGACCTACCGGCAGGCGGGTCTGCTCATCGCCGACGACTATCCGATGGTCGAGATGATGAACCAGATCTACTCGAACGAGGCCGATCCCCTGCGCGGCCGGCAATTGCCGATCATGTATTCCTCGAAGGCGCACGGCTTCTTCACCATCTCCGGCAACCTCGCCACGCAATATGTGCAGGCCGTCGGCTGGGCCATGGCCTCGGCGATCAAGAAGGACACGAAGATCGCCGCGGCATGGATCGGCGACGGCTCGACGGCCGAATCCGATTTCCACTCCGCCCTCGTCTTCGCCTCCACCTACAAGGCCCCGGTCATCCTCAACATCGTCAACAACCAGTGGGCCATCTCGACCTTCCAGGGCATCGCCCGCGGCGGTTCCGGCACGTTTGCGGCCCGCGGCCTCGGCTTCGGCATCCCGGCGCTGCGCGTCGACGGCAACGATTACCTCGCCGTCTACGCCGTCGCGAAGTGGGCGGCGGAGCGGGCGCGGCGTAATCTTGGGCCCACGCTGATCGAATACGTCACCTACCGCGTCGGCGCGCATTCCACCTCTGATGATCCGAGCGCCTACCGCCCGAAGACGGAATCCGAGGCGTGGCCGCTCGGCGATCCCGTCCTTCGGCTGAAGAAGCACCTCATCGTGCGCGGCGTCTGGTCGGAGGAGCGCCACACGCAGGCCGAAGCGGAAATCCTCGATGAGGTGATACAGGCGCAGAAACAGGCCGAAAGCCACGGCACGCTGCATGCCGGGGGGAAACCCTCGGTGCGCGATATTTTCGAGGGCGTCTATGCGGAAATGCCCGCCCATATCCGCCGCCAGCGGCAGAAGGCAGGATACTGACATGGCAAGAATGACGATGATCGAGGCCGTGCGCAGCGCCATGGACGTCTCGATGGGACGCGACGACGACGTGGTCGTCTTCGGCGAGGACGTCGGCTATTTCGGCGGCGTTTTTCGCGCGACGCAGGGCTTGCAGGCGAAATACGGCAAGACGCGTTGCTTCGACGCGCCGATCAACGAATCCGGCATCCTCGGCACGGCCATCGGCATGGCGGCCTACGGGCTGAAACCCTGCGTCGAGATTCAGTTCGCCGACTACATGTATCCGGCCTACGACCAGATCACGCAGGAGGCGGCGCGCATCCGCTATCGCTCCAACGGCGATTTCACCTGCCCCATCGTGGTGCGCATGCCGACCGGCGGCGGCATTTTTGGCGGGCAGACGCACAGCCAGAGCCCGGAAGCGCTTTTCACCCATGTCTGCGGGCTGAAGGTGGTGGTCCCCTCCAATCCCTACGACGCCAAGGGCCTGCTGATCGCCGCCATCGAGGACCCGGACCCGGTGATGTTCCTCGAACCGAAACGCCTCTACAACGGCCCCTTCGACGGCCATCATGAAAAGCCGGTCACGCCCTGGTCGAAGCACGATCTCGGCGAGGTGCCGGAGGGGCACTACACCATCCCTATCGGCAAGGCGGAAATCCGCCGGCCGGGCGGCGCGGTCACCGTCGTCGCCTATGGCACGATGGTGCATGTGGCGCTCGCAGCGGCCGAGGAGACGGGGATCGACGCCGAAGTGATCGACCTGCGCAGCCTCCTGCCGCTCGATCTCGACACCATCGTGCAATCGGTGAAGAAGACCGGCCGTTGCGTCGTCGTGCACGAGGCGACGTTGACCTCCGGTTTTGGCGCGGAGGTCGTCTCCTTGGTTCAGGAACACTGCTTCTACAGCCTCGAAGCGCCGGTGGTGCGCGTGACGGGCTGGGACACGCCTTATCCGCATGCGCAGGAATGGGACTATTTTCCGGGACCCGCCCGCGTCGGCCGGGCGCTCAAAGAAGTGATGGAGGGCTGAGGGATGGGCGAATTCGTCATCAAGATGCCCGATGTGGGCGAGGGCGTGGCCGAGGCCGAGCTGGTCGAATGGCACGTCAAGCCGGGCGATCCGGTGCGTGAGGACATGGTGCTTGCCGCCGTGATGACCGACAAGGCGACGGTGGAGATTCCCTCGCCCGTCAACGGCACCGTGCTGTGGCTCGGCGCGGAGATCGGCGACACGGTGGCCGTGAAAGCGCCGCTGCTGCGCATCGCTGTGGCTGGGGAGGGCGAGAGCGGTGGTGAAAGCGAGAATGAGAGCGTAACGGGAGAGGCGCGGCAGCCTCTCCCTTCTCCCCAGCGGGGAGAAGGTGCCCGAAGGGCGGATGAGGGGGTATCTTCGCCCGCACCGAGCCAGCCGCCCCCCTCATCCGGCCCGGAGCCTGTCCTCGGGCTCGCCTCCGGCAAGACCCAGGGGGGGCTCCTTCTCCCCGCCGGGGAGAAGGGGAAGACCTCGACGGCGGAGACAAGACCGCTCGCCTCGCCCGCCGTGCGGCTGCGCGCGCAGGAGGCCGGCGTCGATCTGCGGCAGGTATCGGCCACCGGCGCGGCCGGCCGCATCACCCATGACGACCTCGACCAGTTTGTTGCGCGCGGCGCACAGCCCGTCGCCGCGCCGGCCGGCCTTGCCCGCAAGACTGCGACGGAAGAAATAAAAGTCACCGGCCTGCGCCGCCGCATCGCGGAAAAGATGCGGCTTGCCAGCGCCCGCATCCCCCACATCACCTATGTCGAGGAGGTCGACGTCACCGACCTCGAAGATCTGCGGGCGACGATGAACGCTGGCCGCAAACCCGATCAGCAAAAACTGACCATCCTGCCCTTCCTGATGCGGGCGCTGGTCAAGACGCTGGGCGAACAGCCGGGCGTCAACGCTACCTTCGACGACGATGCTGGCATCATCACCCGCCACAGCGCCGTCCATATCGGCATCGCCACGCAGACGCCGGCCGGCCTGACGGTGCCGGTCGTGCGCCATGCCGAGGCGCGGACGATCTGGGACAGCGCCGCCGAATTGACGCGCCTCGCCGACGCCGCCCGCAACGGCACGGCCGCGCGCGAGGAACTCTCCGGCTCCACCATCACCATCACCTCGCTCGGCGCGCTCGGCGGCATCGTCACGACGCCGATCATCAACCACCCGGAAGTGGCGATCGTCGGGGTCAACAAGATCCTGACCCGGCCGGTCTGGGACGGCGTGCAGTTCATCCCGCGCAAGATGATGAACCTGTCGTCGAGCTTCGACCACCGCATCGTCGACGGCTGGGATGCGGCGGTGTTCGTCCAGCGCATCAAGGCTTTGCTCGAAACCCCCGCACTGATCTTCATCGAAGGCTGATGACATGAAAGAGATCGTCTGCAAGCTTCTTGTCATCGGCGCAGGCCCCGGCGGCTATATCTGCGCCATCCGCGCCGGCCAGCTCGGCCTCGATACGGTCATCGTCGAAAAGGCCAAGGCCGGCGGCACCTGCCTCAATGTCGGCTGCATCCCCTCCAAGGCGCTGATCCATGCGGCGGAGGAATTCGACAAGGTGCGCCATATGACGGCCCCCAACGCGCTCGGTATCACGGTCGAAGCGCCGAAACTCGATCTCGCCCAGACCGTCCGCTGGAAAGACGGCATCGTCGGCCGGCTGAACAGCGGCGTGCTCGGCCTCTTGCGCAAGGCCAAGGTGAAGATCGTGCATGGCGAGGCGCGGTTCCGCGACGGCAAGACCGTCGAGGTGGAGACCGAGACCGGAACGCAGCTCATCCGCGCCGAGACGGTGGTGATCGCCACCGGCTCCGAGCCGGTCGAGCTGCCGGCGCTGCCCTTCGGCGGCGCGATCCTCTCCTCCACCGAGGCATTGTCGCTGCAAAGCGTGCCGCAAAAACTTGCCGTAGTCGGCGGCGGCTATATCGGCCTCGAACTCGGCACGGCCTTCGCCAAGCTGGGCGCGGAGGTCACGGTAGTCGAGGCCATGCCGCAGATCCTGCCGCAGTATGACGCCGAACTCGTCAAGCCGGTCGCAAAACGCCTCGCCGATCTCGGCGTCAGCGTGCTGACCGGCGTCAAGGCGAAAGGTTTTTCCGGCGAGGCGCTGGTGATCGAGACCGCCTCCGGCGCGGAAAAACAGATTGCCGCGGACAAGGTGCTCGTCACCGTCGGCCGCAAGCCGCGCACCGAAGGTTGGGGCCTGGAAGACCTCGATCTCGACCGCGCCGGCCGTTTCATCCGCATCGACGAGCGCTGCCGCACCTCGATGCGCGGCGTTTATGCGATCGGCGACGTCACCGGCGAGCCGATGCTGGCGCATCGCGCCATGGCGCAGGGCGAGATGGTCGCCGAGATCGTCGCCGGCCGCAAGCGCGCCTGGGACAAACGCGCCATCCCCGCCGTCTGCTTCACCGATCCGGAAATCGTCACCGCCGGCCTTTCGCCCGACGAGGCACGCGCGCAAGGGTATGAGATCCGCGTCGGCCTCTTCCCGTTCAACGCCAACGGCCGCGCTATGACCACCCAATCGGAAGACGGTTTTGTCCGCGCCGTGGCGCGGACGGACACCAACCTGCTGCTCGGCCTTCAGGCGGTCGGCGCTGGTGTCTCTGAGCTTTCCAGCGCCTTCTCGCTGGCGCTCGAAATGGGCGCGCGGCTGGAGGACATCGCCGGCACCATCCATGCCCACCCGACCCGCAGCGAAGGCTTGCAGGAAGCCGCATTGAAAGCCCTCGGCCATGCCCTCCACATCTGAGCCGCAAACCCTGATCGACCGCACCGGCGCGCTCGGCCGCATCCGGCTCAACCGGCCGAAGGCGCTCAACAGCCTGACCCTCCCGATGATCCGCGACATCGACAGGGCGCTGGACGCCTTCGAAGCCGATCTGGAGGTCGCCGCCGTGCTTCTCACCGGCGAGGGCGAGCGCGGGCTGTGCGCGGGCGGCGACATCCGCATGATCTACGAGGGCGGCATGGCCGGCTCCCCGGAGCCCGTCGATTTCTGGCGCGAGGAATATCGCCTAAACGCGCGCCTGAACCGGCTGCAAAAACCCTTCGTCGCCTTCATGGACGGCATCGTCATGGGCGGCGGGGTCGGCGTTTCCGTCTATGCCAGCCACCGCATCGTCACAGAGCGCACCCGCTTCGCCATGCCCGAGACGGGCATCGGCTTCTTCCCGGACGTCGGCGCGTCGTGGTTCCTCACACGCGGGAAGAACGAACTCGGCACCTATGCCGGATTGACCGGCGAGCCGCTGGCCGCCGCCGACGCCATCGCCTTCGGCCTCGCCGACAGCTACGTTCCTTCAGAGCGCCTGCCGGAGCTGGCCGAAGCGCTCTCCCGCCAGCCCGATGTGCCGGCAACGATTGCCACCTTCTCGCAAACGCCGCCGCCCGCAAGCGTCGCCGCGCAGCAACCCCTGATCGATCGGCTTTTTGCCTTCGATACGATCGAGGATATCCTGAAGGCGCTGGCGCAGGACGGATCGGCTTTTGCGGAAAAGACGCTCGGCGTTTTGCGGACGAAATCACCGCTCAGCCTGAAGGTGACGCTCCGCCTGCTCCGCCTCGGGAGGCAGGCGCCGTCGCTTGAAGCCTGCCTCGAACGGGAGTTCGCCGCCACGGCGGCCGTTCTGCGCAGTCATGATTTCTACGAGGGTGTCCGGGCCGCCGTCATTGACAAGGACCGCAATCCGCAGTGGCGCCCGGCGCGATTGGATGACGTCACTGCCGAGCATGTCGCCGCCTTCTTCGAACCGTCGGCAAAGCCGCTCTTCGTTGTGGATGCAGGGAAAGGAGAACGCCTATGAGCCCTATCGCCTTCATCGGTCTTGGCCATATGGGCGGCCCGATGGCCGCAAACCTCGTGAAAGCCGGCCACAATGTGCGCGGTTTCGACCTGACGGCCGCCTCGCTGGAGCTCGCCCGGGAAAATGGGATATCGACCGTCGCCTCGGTCGCGGAGGCCGTTTCCGGCGCCGGCATCGTGATCACCATGCTGCCGACGGGTGCGCATGTGCTTTCCGTCTGGCAGGAGCTGGTTGCCATCGTGCCCTCGGGCACGTTGCTCATCGACTGCTCGACCATCGACATGGACAGCGCCCGCAAGGCCCACGCGCTCGCCGAGACACATGGTTGCCCGGCGCTCGATGCACCCGTTTCCGGCGGCACCGGCGGGGCTGCAGCCGGCACGCTCACCTTCATGGTGGGCGGGGATGCGACGGTCTTTGCCGGCGCGAAAGCGGTGTTCGAGGTGATGGGCAAGAAGATCATCCACTGCGGTGGCGCCTCCGCCGGCCAGGCGGCGAAGATCTGCAACAACATGATCCTCGGCATCAGCATGATCGCCGTGGGCGAGGCCTTCGTGCTCGGCGAGCGGCTCGGCCTCACACACCAGGCTCTGTTCGACGTCGCCTCCGTCTCCTCGGGCCAATGCTGGTCGTTGACGACCTATTGCCCGGTGCCCGGGCCCGTCCCCGGCTCGCCGGCCAATCGTGACTACGAACCTGGCTTTGCCGCGGCGCTGATGCTGAAGGATCTGAAGCTCTCGCAGGCAGCAGCAACAGATGCCGGCGCGATGACACCACTCGGCGCCACGGCGGCGGCGCTCTATCAGAGATTTGCCGACGAAGGGTTCGGCGGCAAGGATTTTTCCGCCATCATCAACATGTTGCGGGAAGAGACGGAGACAAGGTAGCGGACATGGCATCGATCATCGAGGGAGTGGCTGGGGTGGAGCAACCTGTTATCGTCGAACGGCAGGGCCGCGTCGTCATCGTAACGCTGAACCGGCCGGCGGCTCGCAACGCGCTGAATTCCGAAATCATGCTTGCACTTGCCGATGATCTTGCCGCGCTCGATCGCGACCCCGGCGTCGGCTGTTTCGTTATCCGCGGCTCGGAAAAGGCCTTTGCCGCGGGTGCCGATATCAAGGAGATGGCCGACAAGTCCTTCGCCGAGATGTACAGCGAGGACTTTTTTGCCGCCTGGGAACGGTTCGCTGCGCTGCGCACGCCGAAAATTGCTGCGGTCTCCGGTTATGCGCTCGGCGGCGGCTGCGAGCTGGCCATGATGTGCGATATGATTTTTGCCGCCGATACGGCCGTGTTCGGCCAGCCGGAGATCAAGCTTGGCGTGATCCCCGGCATGGGCGGAACACAGCGGCTGACGAGGCTCGTCGGCAAGGCGAAGGCGATGGATCTCATCCTCACCGGCCGGATGATGGACGCGGTGGAGGCGGAACGGGCGGGCCTCGTTTCCCGGGTGATCGCGTCTGACAGGCTGATGGAGGAGACGCTCGCCGCGGCCGAGACGATCGCCACCTATGGAAAGGCGGCGGCGATGGCCGCCCGCGAGGCGGTGGAC
The DNA here is from genome assembly GCF_029623935.1 of Shinella sp. 838. NCBI lineage: Bacteria > Pseudomonadati > Pseudomonadota > Alphaproteobacteria > Hyphomicrobiales > Rhizobiaceae > Shinella > Shinella sp. 838. The sequence continues at coordinate 162,548 of NZ_JARSBQ010000010.1, read as the reverse complement.
CGTGCGCTCGAAACAGGCCTGCGTGACGGGATCGCCTTCGAGCGGCGGCTTTTCCATGCGCTGTTCGCAACGGCGGACCAGAAGGAAGGCATGGCCGCCTTCGTCGAGAAGCGCAGGCCGACCTTCGTCGGCAAGTAAGCACACCATCATCAGCATTGCCGCATTTTCGGCAGTCCGGCGAGCAACGCTCCGGGCTGGTGGTGCCGTTCGGACAAGGCGCAAGCTCGCTGAAGCGAAACCCGGTGTCGTGCCGGGCACTGACGGGTGCGCCAGGCCGCATGCCGTGAACTTTCAGCCGCGCCCAATTGCCGCAGCGAGAGATTTCACCTATGTTGACCAAGTGGTAAAAAAAGACGCTTTTCAATGAATTGCGCGATAAGCCAAAGGGGAATCGAATGCATCGCAATCCATTCAATTTCGGCATTTCCAGACGAACCCTGATCAAGGTCGCCGGTGCGTCCGCGGCGGTTGCGGCCGCAGGCCTGCCGGGCCGCGTGTTCGCCGCCGATCCGCTCAAGGTCGCGGCCATCTATACCGTTCCGGTCGAGCAGCAGTGGGTCAGCCGCATCCACAAGGCGGCCAATGCCGCCAAGGAGCGCGGGGACATCGAATACGTCTATTCGGAGAATACCGCCAACAACGATTATGAGCGCGTCATGCGCGAATATTGCGAAGCCGGCCACAAGCTGATCCTGGGAGAGGTCTTCGGCGTGGAGGATGCCGCCCGTGCCGTCGCCAAGGATTATCCGGACGTCGCCTTCCTGATGGGCTCCAGCTTCAAGCCCGATGCCGCCGTGCCGAACTTCTCGGTTTTCGACAACTACATCCAGGACGCTTCCTACCTCTCCGGTCTTGTTGCCGGCGCGATGACCAAGTCGAAGAACATCGGCATGGTCGGCGGCTATCCGATCCCCGAGGTCAACCGCCTGATGAACGCCTTCATGGCGGGCGTGAAAGAGGTGGCCCCGGATACCAAGTTCCAGATCGCGTTCATCGGCTCGTGGTTCGATCCACCCAAGGCCAAGGAGACCGCCTTCGCCCAGATCGATGGCGGAGCGGACCTGCTCTATGCGGAGCGTTTCGGCGTGTCCGACGCGGCCAAGGAAAAGAAGGTCCTGGCCATCGGCAATGTCATCGATACCCAGGCGGACTATCCGGAAACCGTGGTCGCCTCCGCGCTGTGGCATTTCGAACCGACGCTGGACAAGGCGATCGCGGAAGTGAAGGCCGGCGCCTTCAAGGCGGACGACTACGGCGTCTACTCCTTCATGAAGAACGGCGGCTGTTCGCTCGCGCCGCTCGGCACCTTCGATGCCAAGGTTCCCGACGACGTGAAGGCGAAGATCGCCGAGAAGGAAAAGGCGATCAAGGACGGTTCGTTCACGGTCGAGATCAACGACGCAGAGCCGAAATCGAGCTAGCGTTCCGCGTTCTGACGACCGCGGGGCGACATGGCTGGCGGCAAAGGATGTTTTCCCTTGCCGCCATCACGCCTCCCTGTGAGCAGAACAGCCCTTAAAACCCGCGCCCGGTTACCAACGTGTCCGATACACCCGTCCTCCGTCTTTCCGGCATCAGCAAGCGTTTCGGTTCCCTCCGGGCCAATGACGGCATTTCCTTCGATCTGAAGCGTGGCGAGGTCATCGCGCTGCTCGGCGAGAACGGTGCCGGCAAGACGACGCTGATGAACATTCTCTTCGGCCACTATGTCGCCGACGCTGGAACCGTCGAGGCCTTTGGCGGGCCGCTGCCGCCGGGTGATCCGCGCGCTGCGCTGGATGCCGGCATCGGAATGGTGCACCAGCATTTCACCCTTGCCGACAATATGACGGTGCAGGAGAACATCGCGCTGGGCACGCAAAGCCTCTGGCGGGCGCGGCTCGACAGAGCGCTGGCGCGGACACGCATTGCGCAGCTCTCCGCCGATTTCGGCCTTGCCGTCGATCCTGCAGCCACCGTCTCCACGCTTTCGGTTGGCGAGCGCCAGCGTGTCGAAATCCTCAAGGCGCTCTATCGCGACGCCCGTATCCTGATCCTCGACGAGCCGACCGCCGTCTTGACCCCGGCCGAAACCGATGCGCTGTTTCGAACCTTGAAGCTGCTCGTCGCCAGGGGCTTGTCGATCATCTTCATCTCCCACAAGCTGCATGAAGTGATGGCCGTCAGCGATCGTGTGCTGGTGCTGCGCGCAGGCCAGCTTGTCGGCGAACGCGAAACGGCATCGACCGATCGCAAGGCGCTGGCGGCCCTCATGGTCGGCCAGGAGGTGAAGCCGACGGAGGTCAGCCCGGCCAATGTCGGGGCGCCGCTGCTGGCGCTCGAACGCGTCTCCACCACGCCCTACAACGGGGCTGCGCTCGACGACATATCGCTTACCCTGAGGGCCGGCGAGATCACCGGCCTTGCCGGCGTTTCCGGCAATGGCCAGGCGGCCCTTGCAGCGCTCATCGCCGGCACCCAGCGCGCGACCGGCGGCCGCATTTCCGTCGCCGGGCAGGACGTGGCCGGCTGGTCGCCGCGCGTCGCGCTCGACCATGGCGTGGCGCGTATCCCGGAAGACCGCCATGCGGTCGGCACCATCGGCGACATGAGCGTCACCGAGAATGTGATCGCCGAGCGCTACGGCAGTGCGCGCTTCAGCCGCATGGGGTTTCTCGACTGGAAGGCCGCCCGTCGCTTCGCCGAGAAGATCATCGCCGACTACGATGTGAAGTGTCCCTCGCCTGAGGCGCGCATACGCCTGTTGTCGGGTGGCAACATGCAGAAGCTCATCCTGGGCCGAGCGCTCGATCCGGAACCCGCTGTCATCCTGGCCAGCCAGCCGACGCGCGGCCTTGATGTCGGCGCCGTCGCCTATGTCCACAGCATGCTGCTCGCGGCGCGGGAACGCGGCGCGGCCGTCCTGCTGATTTCGGAAGATCTCGAGGAAATCCTGGCCTTGTCCGATCGCATCATCGTCATGTCCAAGGGGCGCCTGTCGACACCCTCCGCCCGCGGCGAGCGCAGCATTCGCGAGCTCGGGGAGCTGATGGCCGGCCACAGCGGGGAGCGCAGCGATGCGGCTTGAGCCGAAACCCGCGCCGACGCTGGCGGTCACCCTGCTGTTCCCGCTGGCCGCCATCCTCGCCACGCTGCTGCTGGTCTCTCTTCTGGTTCTGGCGGCCGGCGCGTCGCCGCTCTCGGTTTTCTACCTGGTCGCGCGGGGCGCAGCCGGCTCGCAATTCGCGCTGCTGGAAACCCTGACGCGCGCGACGCCGCTGATCTTCACAGGCCTTGCCGTCGCCGTCGCCTTCCGCGCCAAGCTCTGGAACATCGGCGCTGAAGCGCAGCTCTATATTGGCGGCGTGGTCACCGTGGTGCTGGGAACCGGCGCCCTGCCCCTGCCGTCGGTCATCCTGATTCCGGTGCTCATGGCGGCGGCGATGGCGGCCGGTGCGCTGCTGCTGCTCGGCCCGGCCGTGCTGAAGACGCGCTTCGGCGTCGACGAGGTGGTCACCACGCTGCTTTTGAACTTCATCGTCCTGCTCTTCGTATCGATGCTGCTGGAAGGCGTGCTGAAAGACCCGATGGGGCTGGGCTGGCCACAGTCCCAGAAGGTCATCGCGGAGGCGCAGCTGCCGCGCCTCATCCAGGGCAAGCGTCTGCATCTCGGCTTCGTCATCGCAATCATCGCGGCCGTCGTGGTGTGGATCATCACGACGAAGACCAAGCTCGGCTACGAGATGCGCGCCGTCGGCCACAATCCCGAAGGCGCGCGTTTCGTCGGCATTCCGGTCAACCTTGTGCTGATGAAGACGGCCTTGCTCTCCGGCGGGCTGGCTGCACTTGCGGGCTTTTCCGAAGTGTCCGGGCTCAAGGGCAACCTGACGCTCGATCTGTCGGCTGGCTACGGCTATACCGGCATCGTCGTCGCCATGCTGGCGATGCTCAATCCGCTCGGCGTCGTCGCTTCGGCCATCTTCGTCGCCGGCATCTTCGTCGGTGCCGATGCGATGAGCCGCGCCGCCAAGGTGCCGAGCTACATCGCCGACGTCATGGTGGCCACCTCGCTTTTGACGATGGTGGTGGCGATCCTTCTGACGCGCTACAGGATCAAGTGGAGGTGATGATGGACGCGCTTGAAATCCTCTTCACCGCCTCCTTCTGGGTCGCCGTCGTGCGCATCGCATCGCCGCTGATCTTCGCGACCATGGGCGAACTGATCTGCGAACGCGCCGGCGTGCTCAATCTCGGTATCGAAGGCATCATGACTGTCGGCGCTTTCGCCGGCTGGTTCACGGTCTACAGCGGCGGCGACCTGTGGGCCGGCGTGCTTGTGGCGGCCCTTGCCGGCGCGCTGTTCGGTCTGCTGCATGCCACGCTCACCGTGCCGCTCGGTCTGTCGCAGCATGTCGTCGGCATCGGCGTCACGCTGCTGGCGACCAGCCTGACCTATTTCACCTATCGCCTCGTATTGCCGGAGGTGACCTCGCCGCCGAAGATCGAGCCGTTCCAGCCGCTGGCGATCCCCGGCCTGTCGAACATCCCCGTGCTCGGCGAGGCGCTGTTCACGCAGACACCGCTGACCTATCTCGCCTTCCTCGCGGTCGTGCTCGTCACCTGGGTTCTCTATCGCACGCCTGTCGGCCTTGCCGTGCGCGCGGCTGGAGAAAACCCGTCGGCCGTGGAGGCGCAGGGTATTTCGGTCACCGGCATCCGCATGGGTGCCGTCGTCGCCGGCAGCGCGCTGATGGCGGTCGGCGGCGCCTTCCTGACCATGTCGGCGTTCAACTCGTTCTTCTTCGAGATGATCAACGGCCGCGGCTGGATCTGCATCGCGCTTGTCGTCTTCGGCTCCTGGCGGCCGGGCAAGGCGCTGGTCGGCGCCATCCTGTTTGCCGCCTTCGACGCCTATCAGATCCGCCTGCAGCAGATATCGGGCGGCATCGTGCCCTACCAGGTCTTCCTGATGATGCCCTATGCGCTGTCGATCCTGGCGCTGATCCTGGTGGCGCGCCGCGCCACCTATCCCAAGGCTTTGATGATCCCATACCAGAAAGGCGAAAGATGAGCTTCGACCTGATCGTCAAGGGTGGCACGCTACCCGATGGAACCGTCGCCGATATCGGCATCAAGGGCGAGGTGATCGCCGCAATCGAGCCACGTATCGACGCCGAAGCCGGCCGTGTCGTTGATGCGTCGGGCAATCTCGTCAGCCAACCCTTTGTCGATCCGCATTTCCATATGGATGCGACGCTCTCCTACGGGCTGCCGCGCATCAACGCCTCGGGCACGCTGCTCGAAGGCATTGCGCTCTGGGGGGAGCTCAAGCCGCTGCTGACCCACGAGGCCGTCAAGGAGCGTGCGCTTGCCTATTGCGACTGGGCGGTGTCCATGGGCCTGCTCGCCATCCGCACCCATGTCGATACCTGCGACGACCGTCTGCTGGCCGTGGAAGCCCTGCTCGAGGTCAAGCGTGAGATTGCGCCCTATATCGACCTCCAGCTCGTCGCCTTCCCGCAGGACGGTCTCTACCGTGCGCCCAACGCGCGTGAAAACACCATTCGCGCCCTCGACATGGGCGTCGATGTCGTCGGCGGAATCCCGCATTTCGAGCGCACCATGGCGGACGGTACGCGGTCGGTCACCGACCTCTGCGCGATCGCGGCCGAGCGCGGCCTGATGGTCGACCTGCATTGTGACGAGACCGACGATCCGCTCTCCCGCCACATCGAGCAGCTCGCCTACGAGACCCAGCGCCTCGGCCTGCAGGGCCGGGTGGCCGGCTCGCATCTCACCTCGATGCACTCGATGGACAATTACTACGTTTCGAAGCTGCTGCCGCTGATCGCCGAGGCGGGTGTGTCGGCGATTCCCAACCCGCTCATCAACATCATGCTGCAGGGCCGGCATGACACCTATCCGAAGCGTCGCGGCATGACGCGCGTGCCGGAGATGCTGAAAGCCGGCATCCGTGTCGGCTGGGGCCAGGACTGCGTGCTCGACCCCTGGTATTCGCTCGGCACTGCCGACATGCTGGATGTCGCCTTCATGGGCCTGCACGTCGCCCAGATGTCGTCGCCCGCGGACATGCGCGCCTGTTTCGACATGGTGACGCGGGTCAATGCCGAGATCATGGGCCTCGATCACCTCGGCCTCGCCGTCGGCAAATCGGCAAGCCTTGTCGTGCTCGATGCGGGCAATCCCATCGAGGCGGTGCGACTGCGCGCCGAACGGCTTTGTGTCGTCTCCAGGGGCAAAGTCGTTGCCGAGCGCGAAAAGCGCGACACCACCCTGTCTATCAAGGGGCGCCCAGCAAGCATCAACCGCCGTCACATCGTACCGCCGCAGGCACGGTAGGCCCGGTTCTGCCGTGATCGCATTGCCTCACCGGAATGGCCGCAGTGCCATCTCGCAACCCAGCAAAAGCAGGCAGACAAGGAAACCCCGGCGGAAGGTTGCCGGGTGGATGTGCCGCCGGATCCTCTGTCCTATCCCCATGCCGGCCAGGGCGGGCGCGACGGCGAGAAGCGAAGGCAGCAGGCTACCGGCTGGCAGCGCGCCGTGCAGACCGAGCGCGAGGGCAAGGGCAATCGTCGAGACGGTGAAGGAAAGGCCGAGCGCCTGGATCAGCGCGTCTCTGCCGAGGCCCAGGGACTGGAGGTAAGGCACCGCCGGTATGACGAACACGCCGGTCGCGCCCGTCAGGATGCCGGTCGCAAGGCCGACGAGCGGCGAGGCGACGGCCTGCCACGACCGCGGCACGTGTTTTGGCCCGGCGCAAAGGGAATAGAGGACATAGGCCACGAGGGTGAGGCCGAGCACTACGGTGGACCGGTTGGTGTCGCCGCCGGCAAGCAGGCCGGCGCCGAGGAACGTTCCGATGACAAGCATCGCCATCATCGGCCACAAGGAGCGAAGGACGGCCGTGAAACCGGGGCCGGCGAGCAATTGCCAGAGATTGGTGACGAAGGACGGGACGAGCAGCAGGGCTGCGGCGCTCAACGGCGAGATGAGGGCGCCAAGCACGCCCATCGCGACGGTTGGCAGGCCCATGCCGGTGACGCCCTTGACGATGCCGGCAAGGAAGAAGGTTGCGGTGACGATGATGATTTCGGTCTTGTCCATGTGGAGAGCTAGTGCCGGGCATGCCTGGTGCGCAAGCCGGAAGGTCCAGCGCCAGCCTCCGGTTTTTCCGAAGGTAAAATCCGTGTTACGCTTCGGACATGCGCTTTGACCTAGCCGATCTTCGCCTCTTCCTGGCCATCGTGGAGGCCGGCAGCATCACGCACGGCGCCCTTGCCGCAAACCTTTCGGTCGCGGCGGCAAGCGAGCGGCTGCGGGATATGGAAGCCTCGGGCGGGGTGCTGCTTCTTGAACGCGGCCGCCGCGGCGTGACGCCGACCCGTGCCGGGGAAACGCTGGCGCACCACGCCCGTCTCGTGCTGCACCAGGTCGGCACCATGCATGCGGACATGTCCGAGCATGCGCGCGGGCTGAGGGCGACGATCCGGGTTCTCGCCAACACGGCCGCGATCACGGAGTTCCTGCCAGAACGCCTCGCCCCGTGGCTTGCGGCCCATCCCCGGGTGGATATCGACCTTTCCGAACGGCCAAGTCGGGACACCGTGGTTGCGGTGGCACGGGGGCTGGCCGAGATCGGCATCGTCTCCGATGCCGTCGACGCCGGTCCGCTTTCGACATTTCCTTTCGCCGTGGACCGCCTCGTCGCGGTGCTGCCGCAGGACCACCCGCTGGCAACGCACAAACAGATCGCCTTTCCGGACATGCTCGGCGAGGCCCATATCGGCTTTGCCGGTGCACTGCAGGACCATATCGATCAGCAGGCCCTTCGGATCGGACAGAAGCTCCGCATGCGCATCCGTCTGCGAACCTTCGAGGGGATCTGCCGCCTTGTGGCCGCCGGCGCCGGGGTCGGCATTCTTCCGGACGTTGCGGCCCGGCGCTACCGGCGCACCCTGCCGATCCGCTGCGTCCGGCTGAGCGCACCCTGGGCAACGCGTCGCCTGCTGTTGTGCGTTCATCAGTCCCGACCGCTCGATCCCGTCGCCCGAAAGCTGCTGGATCATCTGGCGACCACGTAGCGCTTGCCAGCGCTTTCAGGCAGCCATCGGACAGGCAAGGGCTTCCCTGCCGTTCTTCAACAGGAAGAGCCACGGAACGCTGGACACAGGCGATGTTACGCTATAACAAAACTACGTTACGTTATTACATTAAAAGGAGACCCTATGTCCCGCTCCAGTTCCGGCGCCTTTCTCGCCACCACCATCCTTGCGACCCTCGCCCTTCCCTACGCCGCCCATGCGGATGAGGAGCAGCGCGAGACCTGGCGGCTGTTTGTCGCCGATCATACCCAGCCCGTGGTTCGCGCCATCGATCTGGGCTCCGACAAGGAAATCGGCCGCTTTGACCTCAAGGGTTATGCGGCGCTTTCGCTAAGTGCGACAGGGCGCACCGTCTTTGCCGTACAGGGCGATCAGAACATGGTTCAGGTTATCGACACCGGCATTGCGCTTTCTGACCATGGCGAACACCGGGACATCGAGATCAAGGAGCCCAAACTCCTTTCGACGACGATCAGCGGCGAGAAGCCCGGCCATGTGGTGGCGCATGGCGACGATCTCGCGATCTTCTACGACCGCGGCGGCAAGTTCGATTTCGTCAGGGAAAGTGCGCTGCTGGAGGGCAAGGCGGACCTGAAGCCCTACGACACGACAGCAGCGCACCATGGTGTTGCGGTGCCGATGGGCAATCATCTGCTCGTTTCCGTGCCGAACATGGAAGCGTCGGTGAAGGAGGGGGAGTTGCCGCCCCGCCTTGGCCTTCGCGTGCTGGACGGGGATGGCAAGCAGGTGGGCGACGTCGCGACCTGCACGGGATTGCACGGTGAGGCGACCTCGGCACGCCTGGTGGCTTTCGGCTGCGCGGAAGGCGTGCTCGTTGCCCGCCCGGGTGGCATGGATGGCCCGAAACTCGATATGCTCGCCTATGGCGACACGCTGCCGGAAGGCAAGGTCTCGACCCTGCTCGGCGGCACGTCCATGCAGTTCTTCCTGGGCAACTACGGCGACGACAAGGTTGTCCTCATCGACGCCGATGCCAAGCAGCCCTACCGTCTAGTCGAGCTGCCGCTTCGGCGGGTCGATTTCACCCTTGATCCGGCCAAGCCGCGGAACGGCTACATCCTGACCGAGGACGGCAGGCTCCACCTTCTCGACGTCGTGGATGGCGTGATCACCAAGTCCGAAACCGTCACCGAGCCCTACAGCAAGGATGGGCATTGGCGTGATCCGCGCCCGCGTCTTGCGGTCGCCGGGGACCACATTGCCATCACTGATCCACGCAAGAGCCTTGTGCGGCTTGTCGATTCCGAGACGCTGAAGGAGACCCGCACCATTGCCGTCGAAGGACAACCCTTCGCGATCGTCGCTGCCGGGGGATCCGGCGCGAGCCACTAAGGCCGGTTGCCAAAGGCGTGCCGGTTTGACGCCGGCACGTCCTGACCCCTTGAACTTTTCGTGAAGTCCGGAAGCGCCGGCAGGGTCCGTTCGTATACCGCGCACATGGAGCCTTGTGCCGGGCAGGTTTGAAGCCTTCCGGCCGATGGCGACATGACGGGCAGGCATCATTCTGTCCACCAAGTACAGATGCGCATCGAAAGGATCACATAATGGACCGCAACGACCAGCAGGCTATCGAAGGCCTGTTCAGCAAACTTGCCGCTGTCGAACGCCAGGCCGGCCCCCGCGACGCCGACGCCGATCGCTTCATTCAGGACAGGGTGGGCCAGCAGCCCGGCGCGCCCTACTTCATGGCCCAGACGATCGTCGTGCAGGAGCAGGCGCTGGAAGCCGCGCAGCGGCGGATCGAGGAGCTTGAATATCAGGCTGTCAACAGCCCGGCGCAGCGCGGTGGGCTCCTGTCTGGCCTCTTCGGCGGAAATGCGCGGCCGCAGCCGGCCGCCATACGCCCCGCCGCGCCGCAGCAATCCCCCTGGGGTCAGAATGCCGGTGCAATGCCGATGCAGGGCCGTGCCGGCGGCGGCTTTCTTGCCGGCGCCGCGCAGACGGCCATGGGCGTCGCCGGCGGCGTCCTGCTCGGCAATGCCATCATGGGCATGTTCGGTGGCGATGAGGCACAGGCAGCCCAACCCGCTGCCGCGGAGGAGCCCGCCGAGGATGAGGATGGCGGCGACTTCGAAATGTGAGGTCGAACGCCCCAGCCGGACAGGGGGAACCCATGATGGCCGGGGCCGATACTGCGGAGGGTCGAAGGGCACCTTTGGTACAGTCCGGAACCCTAGCGCCGCCTGTAAACAGGCGGCGTTCTTTCTGCGTCCATGTATCCCTGTACCGCAAATGTCCCTGCCGGATTTTACTGCTGCACCGTTGCCCGCCTGCTATGGCGAAACGGCATGCCCTGCCCTACCTTCCGTTCGGATCGTCAGGTGGGGCGGCTGGTGATCCGCGTGACTTGCCGTAAACGGAGGTGTCGGCATGAAAGCTCTCGTCGGTGCGATCGCCATCTGTATCGCTCTTTCGCCAACGGTCGTGCAGGCGCAACAGAACGCCGGTGCGACGGCCTCCGGCCAGTCGCTGGAGGACCTCGACCGCTCCATTCGTCTCGACCCAAAGAACGCCGTTGCCTTCAATGAGCGCGGCCAGCTGCATCTCAGGATGGGCCAGCCCGATCGGGCGGTCGCCGATTTTGACGCGGTCGTGTCGCTGCTCCCCGCCAGCGAGACTGCGCGTCACAATCGCGGCATGGCCTATCTGTTTCTCGGTGACTTTCCGAAGGCGATCGCCGATTTCGATGAAGCGTTGCGGATCGACCCCAACCGAGCGGACACTTACCAGAACCGCGGCGTTGCCCATGTGCGGACCGGCGCGCTCGACAAGGCTATTGCCGATTTCAACGAGGCGATCCTGCGCAAGCCGACGGCCAATTCCTACAATTCCCGTGGTTCCGCCCATGCGATGAAGGGCGATTTTGTGCGCGCCATCGCCGATTACGACCGGGCACTCCTGATCGAACCGAAGCGGGCCGAGAGTTTCCAGAGCCGTGGCTCTACCCGTATCGAGATGGGGGAGATCGATGCCGGCATTGCGGATCTCGGCGAGGCCATCCGTTTCGATGACAAGCAGCCGGCCTATTACGACATGCGCGGGGTCGCCTATCTGCGGAAGCGGGATTACGGATCGGCGCTCGCCGATTTCAAGCGCGCCCTCGAACTCGATCCAACTCGTATCGATTCCCTGCGCAATCTCGGTGTCGCCCAGGCGGAGACCGGCGAGGCCAAGCTGGCCGTGGCGAGTTTCGACAAAGTACTGGCGGTCAATCCGAAGGACGACAAGGCACTGTCGGCACGCGGCTTCGTCCTCCATCGCCTCGGCGAATTCGAACGGGCCTATGCGGATCTCGACGCGGCCCTTTCCCTCAATCCCGACAATGCCGACGCCTACAACAACCGCGCGGAGGCTTATCGCCGTGACGGCAAGCTGAAGGAAGCCTTTGCCGACCTCGAGTCGGCGCTGAAACTGGACCCGAAGCATAGAAACGCCCGGCACAATCGCGGCATCGTGCTTTTCGATCTTGGCCGATATGACGAGGCGATCACCGACTTCGACACGGCTATCACGATGAAACAGGCGGACGAGGAGACCTACTACGGCCGCGCCGCAATCTTCGTGAAGAAGAACGATCTCGCCCAGGCGCTATCGGATCTGGAGCAGGCGCTTCGCATCAATCCGGCATTCTACAAGGCCATCGACCTGCGCACCGAAATCAAGGGTCAGGTCAAATGAGTCCCATCGCAAGGCATGGTCGCCGTCACCCTAAAGGACGAAATCGACCAGCATTTTGACGTTCAACCCGGCGATGACAACCGCGATCAGGAGCGCGAGCGCCGTCAACCAGCGTGGTGCGACGAGTGCTCCCATTTTCCGGCGATCGGCGGTGAACATCACGAGCGGAAACACGGCGAAGGAAAGCTGGAGGCTGAGGACGACCTGCGTGAGGATGAGAAGCTGCGCCGTCCCGCTGTCGCCATAGGCGATGGTCACGCCGGCGGCCGGAATGATGGCGATCCCCCGCGTGATCAACCGTCGTAACCAGGGAGCCAGGCGCATGCGCAGGAACCCTTCCATGACCACCTGCCCCGCCAATGTCGCGGTCACCGTCGAGTTGATGCCGCAGCACAGGAGTGCCACGCCGAAGAGCGTGGGGGCGAGGGCGATGCCGAGAAGCGGTGCCAGAAGATTGTGCGCCTCGCCGAGTTCGGCGATGTCCGTCCGGCCTGTCGCGTGAAAGGCTGCGGCGGCAAGGATCAGGATGGAGGCATTCACCAGGAGCGCGAACATCAGCGCCACGGTGGAATCGATCGTCGCGAATTTCAGCGCCTCGCGCCGCTCGGCAAGCGTCTCGCCATAGGCGCGCGTCTGGACGATCCCGGAATGCAGATAGAGATTGTGCGGCATGACGGTCGCTCCCAGAATGCCCAGCGCGAGGTAGAGCATGTCGGGATTGGTGACGATCTCGGTCGTCGGCGCGAAGCCGCGGATGACCTCGCCCCAGTCGGGATCCGCAAGGCCGATCTGGATGGCGAAGCAGACGGCGATGACGCCGAGCAGGACGATGACGAAGGCTTCGAGCCAGCGGAAGCCGAGGCGCTGCAGGTAGAGGATCAGGAACACGTCCAGCGCGGTGATGACGACGCCGAGTTCCAGCGGGATGCCGAAGATCAGGTTGAGGCCGATCGCCGTGCCGATGACCTCGGCAATATCGGTGGCGATGATGGCGATTTCCGCCAGAAGCCAGAGGCCGATCGCCACGGGGCGGGAAAAGGCGTCGCGGCATGCCTGCGCCAGGTCGCGTCCCGAGGCGATCGCCAGTCGCGCGCACAGCGATTGCAGTACGATCGCCATGATGTTGGACACAAGGGCCACGACAAGCAGCGTGTAGCCGAAGCGCGATCCGCCGGCGAGCGAGGTCGCCCAGTTGCCCGGGTCCATGTAGCCGACGGCGACGAGATACCCTGGTCCGAAAAACGCAAGCGCACGCCGGAGCGTCGATGCATCCTTTCTAACCGGGATAGAGCGATGAACGTCGGACAGGGAGACCTCCCCGCCCGCATGCAGCCAACCTTCCCGACGCGTATCCATGATCCGATCCAATAGTTGCGAATGCTATTGCAAATCATTCGCATAAATGAGGTGGGCTCGCAAGGGTATGCGCTCTGCCCTATCGCCGGGCTTCAGCGCACGACGATGCGCGCCTTCGAGGGCACCCGGGTATAGAGGTCGATGACATCCTGATTGATCAGCCGTACGCAGCCGGAGGAGACGGACTTGCCGATGGAGCTCCACTCGCGGGTGCCGTGCAGGCGGTACAGCGTGTCTTCGCCATTCTGGAAGATATAAAGGGCGCGGGCGCCGAGCGCGTTGTTCGGTCCGGGCGGCTGTCCGCCGTTTTCGACGGAGAATTTTGCCAGCTCGGGCTGGCGCGCGATCATTTCGGCCGGCGGCTTCCAGTGTGGCCATTTCTGGCGCCAGTGGACGACCCCTTCGCCTTCCCAGGCAAAGCCGGCCCGGCCGAGCCCCACCCCGTATCGCATGGCCGTGCCGCTGGGCTCCACGACATAGAGAAACTTCGAGCCGGTATCGACCACGACGGTGCCTGCCGGCTCGCCCGTCATGTTCATTACCCGCTGGCGATAAAATTTCGGGTCGATCTGTTGATAGGGAACGGCGGGCAACGTGTAACCGCCATCCTCCAGGCCGGCATAGCGTGTCGCCAGTTCCTCTTCGCTCGGCAGCCCCATGGGGCGCCGGGCGGTGCTGGGCGTGATGCTCGTGATGCCGGCGGGAGAGAGGGTGGAACAGGCCGTGAGGGTCGATGACAGCATACCCAGGAGGAGAACCCGTCTGGATAGCGTGGAAGCCCGATCTTTCATGTCTTTCCGTTCCGTTGACGTTTGCATCATGGTTTCGCAGCGCCTGTCGGCGCCGACATCTCGATTTCACCGCGTATATGGAGCGCGCTATAGGCCGTCACGACCAGGACAAAACTGGACAGGATGAGCAGCATGATCCGGTTCCGGCGCCGAACCCTATGCTGGCGCGCAGCATCGGTCGTCCGGTTCGCCGCCTCAGTTGGCACCATGGTCGTGCCCATCGTCGGATGCTTCGGGCATGGCGACGTCGGGAACGAGCTTCTCGATGCGCGCGCTGGCCGTCAGGTCGGCGATGATCTTGCCCACGGCCTGGGCCTCCATGCCGCGCCGCAGCTCCGCCGACACGGTTTCGAAAGCAGGCGGTTCGCGCTTGCGCCGCTCTTCCAGCTTCAGGACGTGAAGGCCGAAGGGCGTTGCGACGGGTTTGGCGGACGTCTCGCCGGCCTTCATCGCCGCAATGGCGGTCCCCAGTTCCGGCGGAAGCTGCTCGGCCGTCAGAAAACCGAGGTCCCCGCCCTTGCTTTTGGATGCGTCGTCCATCGAGGCGCGTCCTGCCACCTCTTCGAACGGCGTTCCCCCGGCAATCTCCCGGATTGCCGTGTCCGCGCTGGCCTGATCCTTGGTCAGGATGTGCCGCACGCGCACCTCCTCGACCACCGGCATCGCGGCGACACGCTCGTCATAGGCCTTGCGCACCGCGTCTTCCGTCACGGCGGCCGCGGCGGCCTTGGTCAGATAGGCCTGCCTCAAGGCCTGCTGGCGGAGAAACGCCATCTGGCGCTTGAACGTCTCGTCGTTCTCCATGCCCTCGCGCAGCGCGGCATCCGAAACCACCTTGAGGTCGATCAGCGCATCGACGACAGCCGATTTCCTGGCCTCCGGTGTGGCCTCGGGGTTGGGATCGCCGAGGAACGAGGTTGCGAACGCGACATCGGATTCCAGAATTTCCGTATCTCCGACGCGGGCCGCAACCTGGTCCGCCCGTTCCTCGGCGAAGGCTGGGGCAGCAGCCAGAATGAGCCCTGCGAGAAGGGCATTCTTGATATGTCTGATGGTCATTTGCCTGCTCCCGCAACGAGGGGCTCGATGATGGAGCGCATCTGCTCGATCGGCATGACGCCGGTGAATTTCTGGCCATTTATGAAGAAGGTCGGTGTCGAATCCACGCCGAGTTCCTGGCCCCGCGCGGCAACGGCGTTCACCTTGTCGAGCAGCGCCTGGTCGCCAAGACAGGCCTCAAGGTCGGTTTCCTTCAGGCCCGTCATCGAAAGCACCGAGAGGAAGCCCGCTTTCCCGTCCTCCGCCCGCGCCCAGCGCGGTTGGTTGCGGAAGAGCAGATCGACCGTCGGATACCATTTGTCGTCGCCCACGCAGCGGGCGAGCATGAAGGCGGCGGTCGATCGCGGGTCGAAGGGGAACTCGCGCAGGATGAACCGGACCTTGCCGGTATCGACGAACTCCGCCTTGAAGGCGGGCCAGACTGTGAGATGGAAGTTGGCGCAGTGACCGCAGGTCATCGAGGCATATTCAATGACGGTGACGGGCGCATCGTCGCGCCCGAGGATCCGCTCCGGCAAGGGGCCGGGTTGCATGAGGTCGGGTACCGCCGCCGTGCCGGTGCCCTGTGCCATCACGCGGCTTGCCGCCAGCAAGCCCAGTCCTGCTACGGTCGATCCCAGAAATTGCCGTCTGTCCATGTTGCCTCCAAATCAAGGGAGCCGGATCATAAAACCTCTAGCTGCTTGAGCTGCAAGTGCGCGAAAGCGCGCATTTTCGAGAATCCTGCAAAGGCTGGAAACTGCATGGAAATTGCCCCTGCTAACGGCTTGTTAAGCACAATGCCGCGACATTATCCTTCGAGGTCGGAGCTATTCGGGCGTTACGGGCATGCCGCACCGCGCAGTTATGAGATTGATCGTCATCTTGCTGATGTCGCTGATCGTCGGCATCAGCACAACCGCGTCGGCCGCCGTCCGCAGCCATCCGTCGTTCGAGCCGCTGCAACTTGCGGTGAGCCTGACGACGGTAGATCTCGAGGACGGCCTGCCCGATCACCCGACCCCGGCGGACAGCTGTCATGAAGCCTGCAGCTGGCTCGTCGAATGGCACTGGCCAGGAACCGCTCCCGTCTATCGCCTCCGGCCCGATCGGGCTTCCGACCCGCGGGTGCCGGGTCCCGTCCTGCTGATCCTGCCTCCTCCCCGCGTGGCTTGATACAACAGCGCCTTGCCGGCCGATTGCGGACGACGTGCTTTCCGGAGCCGGCCGCATGGTGACCGGTGGGCCTGTCCCGCTTCACCGTATTTCCCCTTTTGATCGCGGGCGACAGATGGCCGCCAGAGGCGCCCTGCCCGCAGCAAGGATGATTTCCATGAGACGTCTCTTTTCCTCCGACATAGATCCCTTAGCGGTGCGCCTTGACCGGCGAAGCTTCAGCCTTGCCGCCCTCGCGCTGCTTGCCTCGCCAACGCTTGCCCTTGCCGAGGGAAAGAAGCGTGCGATCGAGATCGACGCGCGGTTCCTGCCGCAGCTGGTGAACTCCCCCTATCCGGAAGACGCCGGTACCATCGTGGTGGTGCCGCAGGACCGCTACCTTTACCTCATCGAAGACGATGGCTTTGCACGCCGCTACGGGGTCGGCGTCGGCCGCGCCGGGCTGGCCTTTTCCGGTTCGGCGACTGTCGGCCGCAAGGCAAAGTGGCCAAGCTGGCGCCCGACCGACAACATGATCCGGCGCAACCCGAAGAAATATGCCCGCTATGCCGGGGGCGTGCCGGGCGGACCGAAGAACCCGCTGGGCTCCAGGGCCCTCTACCTGTTTCGCGACGGGCGCGATACGCTCTACCGGATTCATGGCACCACCGAGCCCTGGACCATCGGCAAGGCCGTTTCGAATGGCTGCATCCGGATGGTCAACGACCACGTCGAGGACCTTTACGAGCGGGTTCCCGTGGGAGCCCGGGTCGTGGTGATTGCTTAGGGGCGACAGGCGCTGCCTGGCCGCGGAACCTCTTCGGCCAAGGGCGGCGCCCCCGCGTTGCCGGCGCCATTGCGCGCGCCGGCGGCCTCCGCTCGGGCCCAGTCCGGGGCTGCGTAGCAGGAGTCACGGGGCAGGGTTGGGGCATGGGCTACTGCCATCAACGGGTTCTTAACCCTTCATTGACCATAATTCCTGTCGGTGCCTGAGCGCCGTCATCCGCTTTCGATGACTGTATCTCGTTTGATTGGAACGTGTCGTGTTCGAGTATTTGTTGCCCGCGTCCTGGGCGAACGCCTTGCATGCCGTCGCAAGGAATGGTTTTGGCAAGGCCACGCGCCGGGCTGTACAGGCAGGTGCGATCGCCGCCGTCACCGCTTTGACCGCTGCTCCCTCCGCCGCCTTTGCGGAAGTCCGCTCGCTCAAGCTGTTCTTCACCCATACCGGCGAGCGTGCGACGATCACCTACAAGCGCAATGGCAAGTACGACCCGAAGGGGCTCGCACAGGTCAACCGCCTTCTGCGCGACTGGCGCCGGAACGAACCGGCCCGCATGGATCCGCGCCTGCTGGATCTGGTCTGGGAAGTCTATCAGCGCACCGGCGCGAAGGATTACGTCAACATCGTCTCGGCCTATCGTTCGCCGGCCACCAACAACATGCTGCGCGGCCGCTCGCGCAATACGGGCGTCGCAAAGAACAGCCAGCACACGCTCGGCAAGGCGATGGATTTCTACATTCCCGGCGTCAAGCTTGCGCGGCTGCGGGAGGTCGCCATGCAGCTGCAGATCGGTGGCGTCGGCTACTACCCGACCTCCGGCTCGCCCTTCGTGCATCTCGATGTCGGCCGTGTCCGGGCGTGGCCGCGGATGTCGCGCCAGGAGCTGGCGCGCATTTTCCCGAACGGCAAGACGCTGCATCTGCCTGCCGACGGCCGAGCTCTGCCGGGTTATGACCTGGCGATGGCGGACTACAAGCGGCGGGTCAAGGCGACATCCGTCATCGCCGCCAGCACCGCCGGAAAATCGAAATTCAAGGGCGAGGCCGCGGCGTCCGAAAACACGCTGCTCACCGCCATGCTGCCGACCCGCAAAGGCCGGGCGGAAGAGGCACTCGAGCTGCAGACCACGCGCCAGATGGTTGCCGAGGAACCGCTGTTCTTCGACCTTGCGACGATTACCGCTCCGCTCCCGACGTTCCGGGCTGCAGCCGTCGAGCGCGTGCTGCCCGTGAACACCGCTGCGTTCGTTCCCTCTGCATCCTTCAGGGTCGCGCAGGGCACGGGCCTCCTGCGGCAGCCGACTGCCGCCGAGTCCAGCCTCAAGGGTTCAGGCCTTTCCGGCACGCAGGCGGAATGGGCTGTTTCCGAAGCGGCGCTCTTCGACTGGGCGCTGGCGCCAGCCAAGGAGCTGGAGCAGCTGCGCCTTCCGTCCAGCCTGCGGCGGATCGTGGCAAGCGCTGAGGACATCCGGCAGCCGCTGGGGCGGCAGGCCCAGCCCGCCGATCAGCAGACGACGTTCGACGAGAACCGATTCGGATGGGACGGCTGATGGCCTGACCCGGTCATTCGTGCCGGGCGACAAGCGCACCCGGCGGATCGACCTGCACCGTGACGTGATCGATGCCGCCCTTCGCCTTGAGCCAGGCAGAGACCACCGGCGGCAGCGATAAGGGATCGACGCCCTCGGCGGGACTGACATGGACGGTTGCGACGATGCTCTCGTCGGTCAGCGTCCAGGCATGAAAGTGGCCGGCTTCGGATACGTCCGGCAGGCTCCGCAAGCCTGCTTCTATCTCGTCCGCACGGATGCCTTTCGGCGTTGCCTGCAGGAGGACGCGGATGGAATCGGAAACGAGCCCCCAGGCCGACCGGATGACGAGGCCGGCGACGAGCACCGACAGGATCGGATCGAGCACACTCCAGCCGGTCAACATGATGCCGACCGCGGCCGCGATCGCGCCGACCGATCCCAACAGGTCGCCGATGACGTGCAGAAGCGCCCCGCGCAAATTGCTGTCGCTGCTGTTGCCCGACCACAAGGCATAGGCGCCGATCAGGTTCACCAGGAGGCCGATGGCCGCGACGACAAGCATGGGGCCAGCGAGGATTTCCGCAGGCTCGTTGATCCGCTGGACGGCCTCCCACGCGATCCAGACCACCAGCAGGAGCAGTGTCGCGCCGTTGGCGAGGGCGGCAAGAACCCGCACGCGGTGGAACCCGTAGGTCCGCTGCGCATCGACGGGCCAGCGTGCGACACGATAGGCGATCAAGGCCAGCAGGAGGGCTGCCGAATCCGAGACCATGTGTCCGGCGTCCGCGATCAGGGCGAGTGACCCCGCAAGCCAGCCTCCGACGGCCTGCACGAGGGCGTAGCTGGCGGTGAGGATGAAGACGAGGCGGATCCGTCGCTCGTTCGATTGCGTCACCTCGGTTGCATGATCGTGGTCGCCGTCCGAATGGGCATGCCCGGTTTCACTGCTCATGGTCTCGACATCCCCGTTCCCGTTCGTGGCGGCATTGACGGAAACTGGCGCGGGTTCCGGCTGTCGTCAACCGTGCCATGAGTGGGCTGGCCAGAGGGCGTCGTGCACCAAGGTGGTGTCCAAATGCCGCATATCGGCGCCGGCGGCCGCCGCTATTGTGACGCGAAGCCGCCTATAACGGCTCGATGGTTGGAGCTGGAGACGCAAGACATGCGCTTGAAAATGGTAGCAGCAGGGGTTCTCGTTTCCCTGTCGCCGACCCTCCCGGCCGATGCGGCGACCGGGCGGTTTCCCCATGAAAACCCGCCCGCAAGCCTGGTGGTCGAACACGCGGAACTCCTTGTTGCCGACGCCGCGTCTGGTAGGGCGGAGGGGTTCCTGACGATCTGGAACGGAACGAGCGTAGAAAAGCGCCTCATCGGCGTCGCAAGCGAGGCGTTCCGGTCCGTCGCGGTTCTTCCTTCGCCGGAAGGCATGGTGGCGGCTGAAGAGTTTGTCCCGATCCCTGCCCATGCGGAACTGCGCATGAAACCGACAGGCCTTCGCCTTCTCCTCGCCGACCGGGTGACTGGAGAGGCGCCTCCGTCATACCGTCTCACGCTGACCTTCGAGGACGGCACGCGCCTCGCTGTCACGGCGGCGGTCGTCAGGGCGCAGGCCGAACTCACACGGCATCATCACGGACAGGCAGATCCCGGCCCTGGAAATGGCACGGCATCGGGCCCGGATTAGCGCGAGGGGTCAGTGCCCTGGGCCCTGACATCCTCGCATTTCAATCCGGGCTTGAATGCCGGATTTCTGCCGATCCCGGCTGCAGGCAGGCCCGGCGCGTGGATGTTACGTGCCGGTGCGAATGCACTTTTACCAGATGAAGTCGTCCCGGGAGAGTTCGCCGAGCCGCGTGTCCTCGATGACGAGATGGTCGTCGCCTGCCTGGATGACGACGTCGTTGCCGGATTGCTTGGCCGCGTCGCGGATGTCGGCATAGCTGTCGAAGCTGTTGTAGTAGGAGACGTCGATGCGGTCGTCGCCGTTCTCGAAATCGGTGACGATGTCGCGGCCGCCGTTGAAGACGAAGATGTCGGCGCCCTCGCCCCCGGTCATCGTGTCGTTTCCGCTGCCGCCGTTGAGGGCGTCATTGCCCTCATGGGCGATGATGCGGTCGTTGCCGGCCTGGCCTAGGAGCTTGTCGTCCCCCTCGCCGCCTAGGAGCTTGTCGTTTCCGGCCCCGGCGCGGATCACGTCATTGCCCTCGCCGCCACTGATATCGTCGTTGCCCTTGCCGGCAACGGCGTGGTCGTTGCCTTCGGCCAGGCTCAGCCAGTTGTTGCCGTTGCCGGCATGCAGGACATCGTCGCCCTCGCCGCCCCACAGCTTGTCATTGCCGTTTCCCGAAACGATCCGGTCGTTGCCCGCCCCACCGCGGACCTGGTTGTGGCCGCCGCCTGCGTCGATGCGGTCGTTGCCTTCCTCGCCATAGAGAAAATCGTCGCCGTCATAACCGTAGAGTGCGTCGTCGCCCGAACGGCCGTAGAGATAATCCTGCTGGCTCGTGCCAAACATCCGGTTGTCATCGTCGTTTCCACGTTTCGTGACCATCTCGAAGCTCCTTTATACGCAGGCACGATTGCCCTGTTGCGGTGGAGTAACGAGGGACGTGGCGGCTTATTCCATGGAGATTCATTTTTTTGATTGTCGCGTTGGCGTATCAGGACGGGTGTAGACTTTGGCCACCGGCCGGCAGGTGCACGGGAATCTGCTCCGGCCGCGCCGGAATGAAGGCAAACCGGCCTATCGGCTCGCTTCGATCCGGCACTCGTTGCTTTCCGATTTAATGCCGATTGTCGCTGCGAAGCAGTGGAACCTGTCATTGGTCGCTGCGGGTGAAGTATGGCGCTACAGGTAGGCATATGAATTTCTCGGGAATCTCCCTTCGCGACCTCGAATATATCGTGTCGATCGCTGATCGCGGCAGTTTCGGGAAGGCCGCCGCGCAGTGCGGGGTCTCACAGCCCGCGCTGTCCTCGCAGGTCCGGAAAGTCGAGAGTTTCGTCGGGATCAACATTTTCGAGCGCACGACCAGACGCATCCTCATCACGTCTTCGGGGCAGGACTTCATCCGGCAGGCGCGCCGGGTTCTGGAGGAAGCATCGATCCTGACGAACATGGCGGTTCGTTCGGAGCAACCATTCGGGCACGAGCTGAAGCTGGCAGCCATTTCGACACTCGGCCCCTATCTGTTTCCGCGCATCATCGGGGCGCTCCGGCAGGCATATCCCGATACCACCCTTCTTCTCAGCGAGGGATTGACCAAGGACCTCACGGAAATGCTGCTGGCCGGGGAGCTCGACGCGGTGCTCTTGTCCCTCCCGGTCGCCGGCGCGCTCGAGCATACCGATATCTTCACCGAGCCGTTCTATCTGGCCTGCCCGAACGGACACCCCGCCGGACATGCGGACGGGCCGGGTTGGGAGGATCTGGGTGCGGGAGAACGGCTCGTCCTCAGCGAAGGGCACTGTCTGCGGGATCAGGCGCTCGACACCTGTTCCTTCATTGATCCCGGAAGACGACAGGCAACGAGCATCGAAACGTTGAAATACATGGTCGCCGCCGGCGAAGGATGCACGCTGTTGCCGGCGCTCTCCCTGAGCAGGACGGCCCCCGTCACCTGGCGGGCGATGCGTGGCACCGCCTATTCCCGTCGGGTCGCACTCGTATGGCGGCAGACTGATCCGCGGAAAACGGAGTTTTTGAGCCTCGGACAAACCATCGCTGCGATCGCGAAGGAGGCGGAAGGCGCAGCCTGAATGGCGAGGCATCCCGCAAGCCTGCCACTTGGGAAGGGCGTGGGCTCACATGGCAGGCCGGGCTCACCTTCATGGGCGTGCCCGGCCGGCCGAAAGCATCAGGTGCGGGACTGTGCCGTGATTGCGGCCGCCACACCGGCGCCATAGGCCGGATCCGCCTTGCTGCAGTTGTCGATGTGGCGCTGGATCACGGCCGTGGATGCGCCGTTGATGGCACGCGCCGTATTCTCGAAGAGAACGGTCTGCTGCTCCGCCGACATTTTCCGGAAAAGGTTGCCGGGCTGCGAATAATAGTCGGTGTCTTCCCGATGGTTCCAACGCCAGGCGGCGTCGTGCAGCTTGAGCGGCGGTTCGGAGAAATCGGGCTGCTGCTGCCACGCGCCATGGCTGTTCGGCTCGTAGGAAAGGCGCCGTCCGCCATTTCCGTCGACGCGCATCGCACCGTCACGGTGGTAGCTGCTGAAGGGGCACTGCGGCGCGTTGACGGGAATCTGGGAATAGTTGACGCCGAGCCGGTAACGCTGCGTGTCTCCATAGGAGAACAGACGGCCCTGAAGAAGCCGATCCGGCGAGAAGCCTATGCCGGGTACGATCGTGCTTGGGCTGAAGGCCGCCTGTTCGACTTCGGCGAAGAAATTCTCCGGGTTGCGGTTGAGCTCCATGACGCCGACTTCGATGAGCGGATAGTCCGCCTTCGGCCAGACCTTTGTCGGATCGAACGGATTGATGGCGCACGCATTGGCTTCATCCTCCGTCATGATCTGGATGTAGAGCGACCAGCGCGGAAAGTCACCGTTTTCGATACTGTCGAAGAGATCGCGCTGGCTGCTTTCGCGGTCGCGGCCGATCAGGTTGGCGGCCTCTGCATCGGTCAGGTTCTGGATGCCCTGCTGCGTGCGGAAATGGAACTTGACCCAGTGGCGCTCCTGATGGGCGTTGATGAAGCTGAACGTATGGGTTCCAAACCCGTGCATGTGCCGCCAGCTCTTCGGAATCCCCCGGTCGCTCATGATGATCGTGACCTGATGCAGCGCCTCCGGCAGGAGCGTCCAGTAATCCCAGTTGTTTTCCGCACTGCGCATGCCCGTGCGCGGGTCGCGTTTGACCGCATGGTTCAGGTCTGGGAACTTGAGCGGATCGTGCATGAAGAACACGGGCGTGTTGTTGCCCACCAGATCCCAGTTTCCTTCCTCCGTGTAGAATTTCAGGGCAAAGCCGCGGATATCCCGCTCGGCATCTGCGGCGCCGCGCTCGCCGGCAACCGTCGAGAAGCGTGCGAACATCGGCGTCGTCTTGCCGATCTGCGAGAACAGCTTTGCGCGGGTGTATTTCGAGATGTCCTTCGTGACAGTGAAGGTGCCGAAAGCGCCGGCCCCCTTGGCATGCATGCGACGCTCGGGAATCACCTCCCGGTCGAAATGTGCGAGCTTCTCCAGGAACCAGACATCCTGTAGAAGCTGCGGCCCGCGAGGGCCTGCCGTAAGGATGTTGTTGTCGTCGGCAACCGGAGCGCCGAACGACGTTGTCAGCTTTGACATGTGTTTCACCTTCCAAAAATTGGGTTTTGGTCGGCCGACCGGGTAGGATTACTAGAGCCGTCGAGGGGAAACTAAAAAGACATTCTGCTTACCGGATATATAGGCTGAAGTTATGAATGTGTTTGCTGGGCCCTGTTCTGGTGTATTTACCAGGCACACTGTCGATTGTGCGGCCGCACTGTGGGAAAGCGATGGAAAGCTTCACCAATTTCTGCCTTGTTGTCCGTGCCGGCTTGCTGGAGACCATGGGCAACGCCTAAGTTCCGTCCTGAGCGCAGCAAGAGTAGATAGGCCGAATGGGAAAAGGAACGGTGCTTGCCATCGAGGTCAAACCGGAGGGCCGCGAGCCGGTGTTCCTGGCTTTGGTGCGGACGATTATCAACGAAATCGAGCGTGGCCGGCTGAAGCCCGGGGCGCCCCTGCCGGGAACGCGCGCGCTTTCAAAGAACCTGAAGCTCAATCGCAACACCGTCGATGCTGCCTATCATGAACTGGCCATGCAGGGCTGGCTGGTAACGGAGCCTTCCCGCGGGACATTCGTGGCGATGGATCTGCCCGACATGGCGATGCCGCCGCGCGCCTCCCCGCCGCAGGGTGTTGTTACCGGGCTGGCCCGGCCGGCCGCTCCCGGCATCCTCCGCCTGTCCGACGGCTATCCCGACGTCCGCCTCGTCCCCACGACGGCCTTTGGGCAGGCGATCCGCCGCGCGCTCAACAGCGCCGCCTTCGTTTCCGGTAGCGCCTATGGCGATCCACGGGGCAATGCGGCCTTGCGGGATGCCCTTTCGCACTACCTGCGTGACGAGCGCGGGCTGACGGCGGCAGCAGCCGATATCATGGTGACGCGGGGCAGCCAGATGGGCTTGTTTCTTGCAGCTTCCGCTGTCGCGGAGCCCGGCATTGCCATTGCGGTGGAGAGCCCCGGCTATCCTCTCGCCTGGGCCGCTTTCCGGGCCGCCGGTGCGGATGTCGTCGGCGTTCCGGTCGATGCGCATGGCATAGACGTCAATCTCTTGGAGACGCTGGCACAGACGAATGCCAGCCTCCGCGCCGTCTACATCACGCCGCATCATCAATATCCGACGACGGCAACGCTGGGCGCGGCGCGGCGGATGCGGCTGATGGACGTTGCCCGGCGGTATGGCCTGCTCATCATCGAGGACGACTACGACAACGAATACCGTTTCGACGGGCGGCCGATCCTGCCGCTGGCCGCAAGAACCGATGAAGACCTGCCCATCATCTATCTCGGCTCGTTGTCGAAGCTGCTGGCCCCCGGCATTCGCCTCGGCTATGCGGTCGCCCCGCCGCAGATCCTGCTGCGCATGGCGGACAGGCGGGAAGCCCTGGATCGGCAGGGCGACTGGCCGCTGGAGCATGCGCTTGCCGACCTTCTGGCAGACGGAACGATCAAGCGGCATGCCCGCAAGGCCCGGCGGATCTACCACGCCCGGCGGGACCAGATGGCCCGAATGCTCGAAGAGCGGTTTTCCGATGACGGAGAGTTCACGCTGCCTGCCGGCGGGCTTGCGATCTGGTGGCGGCTCCGGCGCGGCCTCAGCGCCGAGACCTGGGCTGCCAACGCCGCCAGGCTGGGTCTTTCCGTCATGCCCGGCCTTCAGTTCGTGCTGGATACGGCCAATCCCGCGGAAGCGTTCCGGCTTGGTTTTGCCAGTCTCGACAATCGGGAAATGCTCCGTGCCATGGACATTCTTTCGCGTGCGAAACCCGTTGGATGAACGGCATAGCCGGTCCCTGCCCGTCATTCGACCGGCCTAGCGGACTTCTCCAATCCGTCCCTGCCTGCCTGGCCGCCCGATGAATAGAGCCATCCGCATGTGATGGAGTCTTCGAATGTCAGCTTTTCTCAAGATGGCGTGCCTTGTTGCGGGTCGTGGTGGCAGGCGGGCGGAGCCGGTGCCGGGTGCAGTGCCCGATCGCTTTGATGATCGCGAAGCCTCGGGCATGGCCGCAGGAACATGCGCATGAATATCGCCCTGTCGATCCGCAACGGCCTCGTGCCCATTCATCGCGCCGGGCGCCCGTTCATTGTGGCAGGGGTCCTTGCCACTGTTGCCGCAAGCTTTATCTGGACGCCCCTGGCATGGAGCGCCGGCCTGGTTACGCTGTGGGTCTGCTACTTCTTCCGCGATCCGGAGAGAACGACACCTTTAGAAGACGGGATCGTCGTGTCACCGGCGGACGGGCGGATCAGCATGATCGCCGAAGTCCTCCCGCCGCCGGAGCTTGATCTCCCGAGGGTGCCGATGCTGCGGGTCTCCGTCTTCATGAGCATCTTTGACTGCCATGTGAACCGCATGCCCGTCGAGGGGCGGATCCGTTGGATCGCCTATACGCCCGGAAAATTCTTCAATGCCGATCTCGACAAGGCCAGCCAATACAACGAACGCAATGCCATTGCGATCGAGACGCCCTACGGCGCCGTCGCGGTGGTGCAGATCGCGGGCCTGATCGCCCGGCGCATCGTTCACTGGGCCGCACCCGGAGACACGGTGGAGGTCGGCCAGCGTTTCGGCCTCATCCGCTTCGGCTCCCGCCTCGACGTCTATCTCCCCGCTGATGCGATCCTCCTCGTCACCGTCGGCCAGACGGCCGTCGTGGGGGAAACCGTGCTGGGCAAGTTGCGGGGCGTGCCTCCTGAAAGAGGGTACAGAACCGGCTGACCCGCCAGGTCGTTCGAAAAGGGGACCGGCATGTTCGCCCAGTCCCCTTCCCGGTGTTTGGAGCGCGCTTTCAGCCTGTCGTACCTTGAAGCCATTCGGTGCACATCTTTCGTGCGGCTTCGCGCAGCGCCGGGCCACAGCGCCGGGCATCCTCCCGCAAGACACGGGGATCTATGCCTGCTGCCGCAAGTTCAGCGGCATGGCCGATCAACCAGCGCTCAATACCGGCGCAGGCATCGACCTCGGGGTGAAACTGCAGTCCAAGGATGTTCGGCCCGACGGCGAAGCCCTGGGTGGCGCAAAGTGCGGTCGTGGCAAGGCTTGTCGCACCCTGCGGGATCTCGAAGGCGTCTCCGTGCCAATGCAGCACGGGAACGCCTTCCAGATGCCGAAGCGGGCCGAGCCGCCCGTCCTCGGTGACCGCAAGGGGGGAAAAACCGATCTCCTTGTGCCCCATCGGGGCCACTCTCGCCCCGAGCGCTGCTGCGATCTGCTGGGCGCCCAGGCAGATACCCAGCGTCGGACGCCGGGCGGCAAGGCGCGTTTCGAGAAGTTGCCGCTCTTCCTCGAGGAAAGGATAGGCCCTGGCTTCATAAACGCCGACCGGCCCTCCCAGAATGACCAGCAGGTCCGGGACTGCGGGATCCACGGTCCACAGCTCGTTCATGCCGAGATCGTAGTAGTAGATGCGGTACCCCGCCGCCGTCAGCACGGCCTCGAATGTACCCAGATCCTCGAAATGGACGTGGCGGATGACGACTGCCGTCTTCAGCATGGATGGCGCTCCCTCGATGTCCAGAACATCAGCCCAGTACGGACAGGTCTGCGCCGTGGTTGATGTGATAGACGGCGTCCCCTATCACGAGGGCGGGGACCGACTTGACGCCTGCATTCCGGGCTTCCGCAACGCGCTCGCTCGCCAGGCCCAGATGAACGGTTTCGACGGAGTACCGGGCGGGGTCGAGCGCACCGACGAAGCGCTGCTCCGCATCGACACAAACCGTGCAGCCCGCGTGATAGAATACTGCCTTCTCTGCCATGATCGTTCTCCTTTCAATGACACAGCGTGTGCTGTGTTGACGCTGTCAAAGGAAGGAAAACGGGGCCGTTGTTACAGGGCCGGATTTCTCACGCGGACTGGGCCGGCTGGAGACCGTCGCGCCGGCGCCGCACGCAGCCGTTGACCGACAATTCGAGCGATTGCTTCTGGGTTCGGTCCAAAGCCCTGCAGCTAATCCAGAACAACGATGGCTTCGACCTCGAAGAGCATCGGGTCGATGGCGAGTTTCGGAACGGGGACCAGGGTCTGTGCGGGCAAGGTGTCGCCGAACATCGCCTTGACGTTCTCGGTGAGCACGCCGAGCCTGGACATGTCGTGATCGACGACGAAGATCGTGAGCTTGGCGACCTGGTCGGGCCGGGCGTCGAGTGCGTCCAGGGCCGCTCCCAGATTCGCGTAGGCCTGCCTGACCTGGACGGCAAAGTCGGGCGACAGAGCCCCGGTGCCGTCCTGTCCGCCCTGGCCGGAAATGTAGGCCAGCCGAGCGCCTGCAGGCACGATCACCGCCGTGCTGTAGCCGTTCGGCGTCGGGTCGTAGAGCCCTTTCGGATTGACGATGGTCAGGGCGCGCGCCGCTTCGCGCGCGGCCGTTGCCGTAGGGGTACCCATGATCATGATGATTAGTCCTCCAAGAACCAGTTGCTGGATTGCGCGCGACATTATTTTCTCCGCGGCCCGCAGGATTGAACTTCAGCACCGTACGCGTGCTATTGACTCGTACGGCGTACGATTAAATGATCCCGTACATCGTACGAGTCAACCCGGCGGGATCGACATTCTGTTGGGGCCGGCTTAAATCGTCGGTCTGATCGGCAAGGGAAACGGATGGTGGCCAAGGGTAGCGGCACGCGGAGCAAGGAATCCGTACGGAAGGCGACACCGTCCCGGCCGAGTGGGGAACCGCAGGCGGAGCCGCCGCTTTCGCTGGAACGGATCGTGGCAACGGCGATAGACCTGCTGGACGCCGAAGGGGTCGACGGGCTGAAGATCCGCCGCCTGGCCGATCGCCTCGGCGCGGGGGCGATGAGCCTCTACTGGCATGTCGAGAACAAGGAGGCCGTGTTCGACCTCGTGCTCGACGCCGTCTTCGATTGCCGCGGCATGCCGGAGGTCGATGAGGCGCGGGGCTGGCGCCCGGAGGTGGTCCACATGCTGGAGGACTGGCGCGCGGTCATGCTGCGCCATCCCTGGTCGGCCGCGCTTCTGCCGCGCCGGGCGCTTGGTCCGAACATCCTCGGCCGGCTGGAACGCCTCGGCAAGGCCTTGTCGAAAGCCGGCGTCCCGGAGGCCGAGCTGAACGCAGCGATATGGTCTCTCTGGAACTATGTGCTCGGTGCAACCATCACCCGGGCGAGCTTCGACCTTTCGGCCGCTGACATGGCTGCCGGCCAGCAGCGGCTTTCCCGTCTCAGCGAACACTACCCGACGATCGAGCGCTCCCGCCTTCTGCTCGACAGCGATTGGGACGGCACTTTCCGGAAGGGCCTCGACTTTCTGCTGGATGGCCTTGCCCTGAAAAGATGAAAGCGGTAGGCGCTCAGCCGCGCAGGATCTTCTCCATCACCTTGCCCTTCGCGAGTTCGTCGATGAGTTTGTCGAGATAGCGGATTTCCCGCATGGTCGGCTCTTCGATCGTCTCGACGCGGACGCCGCAGACCGTACCCTTTATCGAGATGCGGGCCGGGTTCATTCCCGGCGCCTGGGCAAAGAAGTCCTCGAAGCTGGTTTTGTTTGTCAGCTGTTCGTTCAAGGCCGCAGGGCTGTATCCGGTCAGCCAGCAGATGATCTCGTCGACTTCTGCCTTCGTGCGGCCTTTTCGTTCTGCCTTCGCGACATAGTGGGGATAAACGCTCGCGACGCTGACGGAATATATACGGTGTCCTGTCATGCATCCTCCTGGTCGAACCCGCCCCGGTCTTTATGGGGCAGGACGGGAATACGCAGGCCGTTAGGCCGTACGCAGCTTGCGCAGCCGGCCACTCAACCAGCGCCAGAAAGGGGCAATAGCCCTGCTGACGATGGGGATCAAAATGGCACCGGCGAAGAGCCCGATGATACCGGAACCGGCGGCCTGGACCAGCCAGGAAACGAGGCCGTCGATGGCCGGAAGGGCGCGCGCCGCGGCTTCGCCGGCATCGTGTAGCGCATGGGCGGGCGCCGAAAAGCCGAATATCTCCGCACCATGCACCAGGATGCCGCCGCCGACCCAGATCATCGCCGCCGTGCCGACCGCGCCGAGCAGTTTCAGGAGGTAGGGCATGCCTTTGACGAGGCTGTGGCCGAGGAGGCGAAAGGTCCTGTCGATCGGCGTGCGCAACGGGCGGCCGGCGAGCCAGAGACCCACATCGTCCGCCTTTACGATCAGCGCGACGACGCCATAGACGCCGGCGGTGATGACGATGCCGACGAGCGCGAGGATCAGTGCCTGCATGACGGGGCCGGCATCGGGCACGGAGGCGAGCGTGATCGCCATGATCTCGGCAGAGAGGATGAAGTCGGTGCGGATGGCGCCGGCGACCTTGCCGTCCTCGAAGGCTTTCGCATCGGCCCCTGCCGGGTCGAGCTGTTCCTCATGATGATGGGCGCCATGGGGCGAGACGAGCTCGTAGATCTTTTCCGCACCCTCGTAGCAGAGGAAGAGGCCGCCAGCCATCAGGAGCGGCGTGATCGCCTGAGGTGCGACGAGGCTGAGCGTGATGGCTGCGGGCAGCAGGAAGAGAAGCTTGTTCTTCAGTGAGCCGAGCGCGATCTTGCCGATGATCGGCAGCTCCCGTGCCGGCGAAAAACCGGTGACGTAGCGTGGTGTCACGGCGGCATCGTCGATGACGACGCCGGCCGCCTTGGCACCGGCCTTGCCGGCCTGTGCGGCGACGTCATCCAGCGAGGCTGCGGCAGCCTTGGCAATGGCGGCCACATCATCGAGAAGGGCAATCAGGCCGACGCTCACGAAAAACCTCCATCTTCGACGGGACTGGTCGGATCGAGCAATAGCCTCTTCGCAGGCCTGGAAAAAGCAAAAATACGCTCATTGCCGGAGAAGCGCTGCCGCCATCCGCGGCGTCCATGGCATGGACACCGCGCAAACAGGGTGCCGTTCCGCCCTCGGTGTCACCCGGCTTTTGCGGTGTTTGCCTGTAGCCGGACATTCTTGAGGGAGAGTGCGGCCAGTAGCCCGAGCGCGATCATGCCGGCCATGCTGAGGAACACGGGCTGGAAGGCATCCGTATAGACCGTTGCGACCAGCGCGCGGACCTGTTCGGGCAGCATGGCGAGTTCGGCCGGCGTCAGTCCCTCGATGCTGGCGACGCCGGGAATGCTATGCCCCTGTCC
Organism: Shinella sp. 838; assembly: GCF_029623935.1. NCBI lineage: Bacteria > Pseudomonadati > Pseudomonadota > Alphaproteobacteria > Hyphomicrobiales > Rhizobiaceae > Shinella > Shinella sp. 838. The sequence goes on along the minus strand of NZ_JARSBQ010000010.1, from coordinate 131,718 downwards.
GGTGACGAAGGCGGCGAGTGTGGCGCCGTAGATGCTAATGGCGATCGATGCGCCTGCCATGCGGGTCAGCGTGACGGCGCCGGTGGCTGCGCCGAGATCTGCGGCATTCGCGGCATTCTGCACGCCGATCACGGGGACCTGCTGGCCGAAACCGACGCTGAGGCCCTGCAGCAGCATCAAAAGGCCGATGAGATAGACTGGCGTGCCGGGATGGATTGTCGTGAAGAGGAGGAAGGTCACCAGCCCGCCCGTCGTGCTGACGACGGAGAAGATCTTGTAGCGGCCTGTCAGCGAGATCAACCGCCCCGCCGTCAGCGAGCCGGCAGCGATGCCGGCCGTCAGCGCCATGAACAGGAGGCCGGCCTGCGAGGGGGAGAGGCCGGTGGTGGTCTGCAGGAAGAGCGCGATATAGTTGACCGAACCGATGCCGATCGCGCCGCTCACCAGCGAGACGATCAGGAGGAGATTGACGGTCGGATTGCGGAACAGGCCGAGCGGAACGATCGGCTCGGGCACGCGGCGCTCGACATGGATCCACGCGATCAGGCAGACCGCGCCGAAGGCGATCACGGCAAGGCTTTCGGCGGACACCAGCGAGCCGAAGATCTCCCGGCTGTCGGCCCAGAGCACCACGCTCGATACCACCGCGGCAAGCAGGACCGCGCCCGCAAAATCGATCTTTGGCCGGCGGATCGGCTTGCGATAGGGCAGGATCAGCGCGAGGCCGGTGAGCACGATGATGCCGATCGGCAGATTGACGAGAAAGATCGAGCGCCAGCCGAAGAGGTCGGAGAGCACGCCCCCCAGTGTCGGGCCGACGGCGCCGGCTGCCATCAGCATCAGGCTCGAATAGCTCTGGTAGCGGGCCCGCACGCGCGGCTCGAAGAGATCGGCATTGATCGAGAAGATGGAGACCATGATGCCGCCGCCGCCGAGACCCTGCAGCACGCGGGCGGCGATGAGCGTGTTCATCGAGACCGCAAGGCCGCAGGCAAGCGACCCCAGTGCGAAGATGAAGATCGCGGTCATCATCACATATTTGCGGCCGAAGAGGTCGCCCAGCTTGCCATAGACCGGCATCACGGCACTGGTCGCCAGCAGATAGGCCGAGCCCACCCAGCCGAAGCGCTCCAGCTCGCCGAACTCGCCGACGATGGTCGGCAGCGCGGTCGAGACGATCTGGTTGTCCAGTGCCGCCATGAAGATGCCCGTCATCAAGAGGCAGACGACAAGCATCCGGCGGCGCGGATCGGGCACGAGCGACGCATAGGCTGTATCGGTATCCTTGTCGGAGCGCAGACGGGCATCCATGGCGGTAACGTGATCTCTCTATCTTTTTCAGCAGGGAATTTGTGTGCCTATCGCACATATATGTCAACTGCACATATGTGATAAAGGCACAAATATGTTTTGACATCGATGGAAATCTGCTAATCCATGGGCATGAGCAGCGATGACGAACAGAAGGCCGGTCCTGCCGGCACCAGCGCCTTTGCCCGTATCGGTGCGGCGATGGGGCGGATGCGGATCATGACCGGCCGGCGCTACATTGGGCGCCTAGCCATTTCGCGTGTCGGCGCGGGGCTGGAGCTTTCGCATCTCGACGCCCTGTCCCTGGTCCGGCGTCTCGGTCTCGAGCAGGAAGTCACGGTCGGCGCGCTTGCCGAGCAGTTGCGGATCGATCATTCGCGCGCGAGCCGCATCGTCGCGGATCTCGTCAAGCGCGGCGTCGTGCGCCGTGCCGCCTCGCAGGACGATGGCCGGCGCACCATCGTCACATTGACGAAGGCCGGCATGCACTGGCTCGATCAGGTGAACGGCGTCAAGGAAGAGGTGCTGTCAAAGGTGCTGTACGACTGGACGGAGGAGGAGATGGCGACGTTCGCCAATCTCTACACCCGCTTCATCGAACGGCTCGAGGTGCAGGCGAAGGATTTTGACGCGGAGAGTGCGGGCAAATAACCGCTGGCCGCCAGTCTCAACGACGCCATTCGGGGGCTTCAAGGGTCTCCCGGAAGGCGAAGCGCAGGAGATGCGAGGTGATGGCGGATTGCGCCCAGGCGAGGCTCTCTTCGTTTTTTGCCTTCACGAACAGGCGAAGCCCGTCCGCATCCGCGTCGAAGAGAGCAACCCCGCCATCGAACCGGCACTCGCCATGCGTATCGGAATAGACGACGTCCACCTTGTGGGCAAAGTGCTTGCACATCTGGACCAGATATTTGGCGCCGGCAGCGATTTTTACATGCGCGGTGGATTCGATCATGCTTTTCTTCCATTTCCAATGTGGTGAGCCGCCCGCCCGGAGCGCCGGCCGCTAGCGGATCACGATCAGGGGGCCTAGCCGGGTTACCCTTACTCCCAGAGCCTGGCGGATGAACGACAGGGCGGCATCCGTGTCGGAGACGGTGATGGTGCCGCTCACCCGGCGCTGCGCCAACGCGCTGCCCGCAAGGACGATCCGGCCGGAGAAATGACGGCTCATCTCCTCGATGACATGGGAGAGAGGCGCATCTTCCACTGCGATCTGCCCGCGCTGCCAGGCAAGAGCCACGACACCATCAACCGGCTGGACATTCATCCGGCCGGTGTCGCGGTCATAGGTGGCCTGCTCGCCTTGCGAGACGCGCAAGGACGAGGCCGCTGCGTCACCCGGCTCGATGAGAACGGCATTTTCGGTAACCGTAACCTCCGTATCGGCGGTGCCGTAGCGCACATCGAAGGCCGTACCGAGCGCCGTGACGTGTGTCGTCCCGGCCTCGACGGTGAACGGCCGCTCCGGCGCGTGTGCGACCTGGAAGAAGGCCTGGCCGCGCAGGAGGCGGACGGTTCGGCGGTTCGCGGTGAAATCGACGGCAATCGCCGACGTGGCGTTCAGTTGCACCGTGGATCCGTCCTCAAGGGTAACGACCGGCATTTCCGCGGTCCCCGCAATAGCATCGGCCTGCAGCCGCATGGGCCCGTCCAGCGCAAGAAACGCAGCTGCGGCGCAGACAAGGAGCGCGAGCGATGTGGCGGCAGGTTTGGCAAGGTTGCGCGGCCTGGCCTCGATGTTCCGCAGCGCCGGGTCCGTCTGGATGGCCGTCCGTGCGTCGCCCAGCAACCTTTCGGCAGCCCGATAGGTACGACAGTTCTCGGGATCATCGAGCCATTGCTGGAAGCGCGCCCCTTCTTCCGGGGATTGCGCCGGATCGCCATTGCGCAGAAGCCAGTCTGCTGCCTCTCTGTTGCGCTTTCGCTGCGCTTGCGTGGCACGGTTGCCCGGCATCGGCTTCTCCCGGAGCGTTTCGTCCTGCCAAGTAGACGATTGGCGTCGCCTTTTCGGGACTCTTAGTCGATCGAAAGAAGACGGTCGAGGCAATGGGCGAAGGCCCGGCGCAGGTGGCGGTCGACCATGTTGCGGGAAATCCTGAGCCTGACCGCGATCTGGTCCGGCGAGAGATGGTGCAGCCGATGGAGGATGAACACGACGCGGCGCCGTTCCGGCAGTTCGGCGATGGCTGCCCGGAGAATGGCGACGCGCGCCTCGATCTCGAGCGCCATGTCCGGCGCCGGGCCCAGGCTGGCGACCGAAAGGGCCTCCCGCTCGGTTCCGGAGAACAGCCGCGCCTCCATGTTTTCCCGCCGCAGCCGGTCGATGCCCAGATTGATGGCGGAACGGCAGAGGAAAGCCTTGAGCGAGCGTTTGTTTCGCAGGACATCGGGCTGGGCCGCGAGCTTGACGTAAAGGTCATGCACCACGTCCCGGGCGGTGGAGAGCGGGTGCCCCTTGTGCCGCACGGCTGTGGTTATGTCGGCGTAGTGGGCCTCCATCGCGCGGTTCAGCAGGTCGTTGCTGTCAAGGATATCCCAGGCTGGGGAGGAGGAGCTCGGCATCAGCACTCTGTTCCTGATCCAAAGAGGACGAAGCAGCGCCCGGAGCATCTGAACATGCCCGCAGCGATGGAGAAATGGCTATCTGCTCTGCAAAATCCCTGCAAGTGCAATAGCTTAGAATGTTTCAAAGCTGGAAAATACACGGCGGTTAAATCAAGACAAAAAAACTCATCTTTATGTCTGATTTCGTTGCGAGAATCCTCGTGGCGGCGGCGAACCCGCAAGCTGGTCACTGCTTCGAAAAGCCGGGAAGCGTGGCAATCCCGCAACATTGCCATCGCCCGTCAGAGTGGTACGCAGAGAGGGGTTCCCGCAACGGGGTCGCGGATGATCACGGACCGCACGCCGAACACATCGGCAATCGCTTCCTCCGACAGCACGTCGTCGGGCCGGCCGGCGGCGCTGATCCTGCCGCCCTTCAACAGGACGATATGCTCGGCATAACGGGCGGCCTGATTGAGATCGTGCAGCACCGCAACGACGGTCTTGCCGTGATCGCGCACGAGGACCGTGATCAGGTTCATCAGCTCGATCTGGTGGGCGAGGTCGAGATAGGTCGTCGGTTCGTCGAGCAGGAGCACCTCACCCCGCTGCGCCAATGTCATGGCAATCCAGGCACGCTGCCGCTGGCCGCCGGAAAGCCTGTCGAGCGGTGTGCCGGCGAGGATCGTCGTGCCAGTCAGCATCAAGGCCTCCTCGCAGGCCGCCTCATCCTCGTCCGACCAGCGCCCAAAGAACGCACGGTGCGGATAGCGCCCTTGGCGGACCAGATCACGCACCGTCAGCCCCTCCGGCGCCACCGGCCCCTGCAGGAGCACGCCGATGCGTTTCGCCATCTCCTTTGTCGGCAATTTGTCGATGTTTCGGCCATCCAGCAGGATTGTTCCGCGGGATGGCGCCATGAGGCCGGCAAAGGTGCGCAGGATGGTGGATTTCCCACTGCCGTTCGGCCCGACAAGCGCCGTGAAGCGGCGTTCGGGCACGAGCAGGCCAAGGTCCTCGACGATCGACTGCATGCCATAGGCGATGGAGACGTGATGTCCGGCAAGCTTGGCCGGGACGGCTTGTTCATCCCCGGACATGACGGCGCCCCCATAGGAGATAGGCGAAGAATGGAGCCCCGATGAGGCCGGTCACAATCCCGGCGGGAAGCTGGGCGGGGGCGATGACCAGCCGGCCGAGAAGGTCCGACGCGACAACGAGGATCGCCCCGCTCAGGGCGGCAATCGGAAGGATCCGCGCATGGGACGGCCCTGCCAGCCGGCTTGCGATATGCGGCGCGACGAGGCCGACGAAGCCGATCAGCCCCGCGGCGGCAACAGCCGCGCCGGACAGGAGCGTGCACAGCACGATCATGAGGCCTCGAACCAGATCCACCCGCTGGCCGAGGCTGCGGGCTGAATTGTCGCCGAAGCGGATGAGATCGAGCTCGCCGGCTGACATCCAGGCCAGCGCCAGCGGCACGAGCAGCCAGAAGAACAGGAGGCGCACCTTCACCATGTCGGCCTCGTAGACGCTTCCTGCGAGCCAGATCATCGCGCGCTGCACATCGCCAATCTCGCCGAAGGCCGACAGGAAGGTGGTGGCGGCGCTTGCAAGCGAACCAAGGCCGATGCCGATCAGGATGATGCGCAGCGACGAGGTGCCCCGCTGCCACGACAGGAGATAGACGGCGGCGGCCATGATGGCCGCGCCAAGGAAGCCGGCCAGCGGCAGCAGGGCTACCGGCGGCTCCTGCATGAGGACGATGACACCCATCACCGCAGCGGCGGCGCCGCTGTTGATGCCAAGCGCGCCGGGTTCTGCGAGCGGATTGCGCATGATCGCGAGCGCGATCGTGCCGGCCGTCGCCAGCGCCGCGCCGACGAGAAGGGCAAGCAGGATGCGCGGCAGGCGCAGATCGAAGACGATCATCCCGTTCTGCGGGGTCGCATCCGCCGACCCTGCTATCGTTTCCATGAGCTCGCGCCATGACAGGGATATGTCCCCGAAGGCCAGGCTGGCGGCGACCAGCCCGGCAAGGAGAACCGCAAGAAGTGTGGCGAGGCGCATCATGTCGCCTCTCCCGCCCGCCTTCGCGCCAGCCACAGGAAAAATGGCGCGCCGATCAGCGCCACCGTCACCCCGACGGGAAAGCTTTGGCTGGCGAAGATCACTCGCCCGGCCGTATCCGCGGCGACCACGAGCAATGCGCCGCCGAGCGCGCTGAAGGGCAGGATCCAGCGATAGTCGATACCGATCGTCAGCCGCGCGATATGCGGAACCACGAGCCCCACGAAGCCGATGGGGCCGGCGAGCGAGACGGCACTGCCGGCAAGCAGGATGACCACGGCAACGGCTATCGCTCTCCAGACAATGGGGTTCTGACCCAGTGCGCGGGCCGCATCGACGCCGAGGCCCATGGTCACCAGGTGCCGTCCGAGGAGAAGCGCCGCGGCAAGGCCGAAGAGGATATAGGGAGCCACCGCGGTGTTCTGCGCCATGGTCCGGCCGGACAGGGAACCGGCGGTCCAGAGACGAACGGCGTCCAGTGTGCTCTGGTCGAAGATGAGAACGGCGCTGGTCAGGGCCGTCAGGAAGGTGGCGACAACGGCGCCGGCGAGAACGAGGCCGACGGGCGAATGCCCGGTCGGACCGAAGGTGCCGATCGCAAAGACCAGCAGCGCCGCGCTGCCGGCGCCGACAAAGGCGAACCACATGTAGGCGCCGCCGGTGCCTGCCCCGAAAAGGGTCATGACGAGGACGACGGCGAAGGCGGCGCCGGCATTGATACCGAGCAGTCCGGGCGAGGCGAGCGGATTGTTCGTCACCGCCTGCATGATCGCGCCCGAAACCGCCAGTGCGCTGCCCGCCAGCAGGCCGGCCAGAACCCGCGGCAGACGGATCGTCGCCACCAGCAGATGTTCACGCGACCCGTCAAAAGCGACGATGGCGTTCCACACGGACGACGGTGAGATATGCGTGGTGCCAAGCGTCACCGCCCACATCGATGTCGTGAGGAGCAGGCCGCTGAGAAGGATGAGGACAAGGAGCCTGCTTCCATCGCGCTTGGCCGGCCGGCCGGCTGCGCAATCGCGGTGGGCTTGTCCGGGCTCATCGGTCTGCAAGAACGTAGCGCTCGATATCGTCAAGGATGCGATTGGCAGAGGCAATCCCGTGGAAGCTCTGCCAGGCCACCCGGTCTACCCGATGGGCGCGGCCGTTCTGCACGGCGGGCAGGAGCTGCCAGAGCGGGTTTTCCGTTACCGCTTTCTCCAGCGCGTCGTCGGGGCCGCTTTCGAAGCCGCTGGCGGAGACATAGAGGAGGATGTCGCCGTCGAGATTGGCAAGTTCCTCCCAGTCCGGCCGCTTGACGATCGTGCCGTCCGTCACCGTCTCATAGGCCGTGCGCTTGACGCCAGCCTCGCGCAGCACCGCGAAGGGCGCGTAGGCGAAGGGACCGTCAAGGAAGACGACGAAGCGGTCCGGTGCGAGACGGAGGGTGGAAACGGTCAGGTCCTTGTCCTTCATGCGTGCCCGGATGGTGGCGGCGCGTTTTTCGTAGGCGGCCAGCGCCTCGCCGGCCACGCCCTCGCGGCCGGTGATGTCGGCGACGCGCTGGCGATAGGCCTTCCAGTCCGTATGATGGAGCAACACCGTGGGCGCGATCTTCGATATCGTCTCATAGATGGAAGCATGGGCTTCCGCGCTGCCGATGACGAGGTCGGGCTTCAGGGCGGCGACCCGCTCGAGGCTCGGCTCCCTCGGATTGCCGAGATCGACCACGTTCGACTGCTTGATGAACGCGAGTATCCCGATGTCCTGAATGCCCATATAGGGCGTGGCGACGACGGGTGCCTCGAGTTCGATGAGCAGGCCGAGCGTCAGGAGCGGGTCGAGCGTGACGATCCTTCTGGGCTCGGCCGGTATGCAGAGCGGCGGATTGTAGACGCCTTCCGTTATCTCCCTCCCCTGGCAGGTGGCATTGGCCAGCGAGAACGAGACGGCGAGGAAGAGGACGGCAAGGCAGGAGCGCAAGGCGGATACCATTTCGGATGGATACGGAAGACGGAGATTGCGGGGCTTTTGCCCCGCAATCGGAGATCAGAACTTGGTGCGGATGTTGAGGCCGAAGGACCGCCGCGCGCCGGCCTGGCCAAAGGGCAAGGCGGCGTCCGGGTCGACGATGGTGAAATACTTCTCGTCGGTCAGGTTTTCCGCGAAGGCCGTGACCTCCCAATTGTCCTTCTTGAAACCGGCCTGGGCATTCACGAGGAAACGGGAGTCGATCTTGTAAATGCCTTTCGTGCCGAACCGGGAATTGTAGTCCGTCGTGTATTTGGCATCGGCGCCGACATAGACGCCATTCTCGAACTCGTAGCGCCCACCGAAGCCGTAGGTCCATTCCGGCGCCTCGGGGAAGGATTTTCCGGACTGGTCGCCCAGGCCGCCGTGGTCGAACTCCAGGAACTTGGTGTTCAGGTAGCCGATCGACGCGAAGGCCGAGAACTGGTCGGTCACCTGGAAGGTCGGCTCGATTTCGAAGCCCCATGCGCGCGAGGATGCGGCGTTCTCCGTGATACGGTAGCCCGGAATGTCCGAAGGCGGCCGGATCTCGACCTGCTGGTCCTCATACTTCGTGTAGAAGAGATTGGCATTGAGCACGAGCCTGTCATCCAGCAGGGTGCCCTTGTAGGACAGCTCGTAGCTCTGCGAATATTCCGGATCATACGACACGAGGGGGAAGGCCGGGTCGCTGCGGTTGACGTAGGAGCCCCCCGAACGGAAGCCCTGCGTATAGGTGATGCCGACCCGCTGGTTTTCGCCGAATTCCTTGGAGAGCCCCAGCTTGGGTACGAAGTTCACCTCGTCGAAGGACGCCGGACCGCCGGAGAAGGCCGGATCCATTCCGTGCAGGACGGCAGAATTCAACTCGGTGTTCTTTTCCTTGAGATAGTCGAGGCGCCCCCCGGCGGTCACGAACCAGGTCGGCGCGAATTCATAGGTCGCCTCGCCGAAGACGGCGAGGTTCGTGGTCCTGCGGTTCTGCTTGTCGTCGAGCTGGTAGACCGTGCCCGGCATCAGATCGGGATAGGGCTCCGCGATGAAACGCGAGGCACCCTCGAAGATCTGGTGGCTGCCGAAAACGCCGGCAACCCACTTCCAGCGATCGCCGTCGTAGTTCAGCCGCAGCTCCTGGGTGAAGATCGAATCGTCGTCCGTGCCCCAGATCCCGGTTGCGATGCCGGGCGTGCCTGCATCGATGGAGCTTCGTGTGTTGATGCCGTACTGGAAACCGGTCTGCGAGGTGAAACGCAGCGTATCGGAGAAGTCGTGTGTAATCTCGAGGCCGACATTGTGGACCTCGGTCCAGCGGAATTCGGTATAGGTGTCGGGATTGTTGTTGAAATCACCACGCCCATCGTAGAGTCCGACCAGCCGGTCGTTCGGGCGGTCCTTGGAATAGGCGTAGGTCAGAAGGGCGCGGGTGTCCGGCATTTCCGAAGGGGTGATGAGCATCTTTGCGCGAATGGTCCCGCTGATATCGGTCGTAAGATCGTCAAAACCCGCATAGTTCTTGAAGTTCGAATAGGACACGTCCGTGTGGGAGCGCTCGAACGCCCCGGAAATGCGCAATGCGATCTGGTCCTCGACAAGCGGCGTGTTGACGACAAAGGCCGAGCCCGCGAGGTCGTTGCTGCCGACAGTTCCCGAGAGTTCGACTTCCTTGTCGAAGGTCGGGTCCTTCGACTTGATGTAGACCGCGCCCGACATGGCGGCCCGGCCGGAAAGCGTCGATTGCGGGCCGCGATAGACCTCGACCTGCTCGACGTCCCAAAGGTTTCTTGCGCCGAAACGGGAATTGTAGCGGGTCTGGAGAATGCCATCGATATAGAGCGAACCGACCGGCGCTCCGCCAGGAACGAAACCTTCGGAGCTCATGCCGCGGATGACGAAACCGGAATTGACCGTCGCGCTGTCCAAAACGTTGGCGAGGCGGCGATAGGCATCCTGCGTGTGGCGGATCTGGCCTTTTTCGATCGCTTCCGCATTCACGATGCCGACGCTCGCGGTCGTGTCGTTCAGCGTGGTTGCCTCGCGCGCGCCATAGAGCGTGATCGTCTCGAGAAGGGTGGCCCCCTCTTCCGCAGGGCCTGCGGCCGCGGGGTCGAGGCTCAGCGTTACCTGGCTGCTGCCGGCAAAGCGCGCATCCACGCCGGTGCCGGTCAATACGGCGTTCAGCGCCTGTTCGGGCGTCAGGTTACCGCGCACGCCTTTGGTCGATTTGCCCTGTGCCAGCGATGCGTCATAGAGGATCTGGAGGCCTGTCTGGGCGGCGAGGCTGTTCAGGGCCGGCGTCAACGGGCCGGCCGGCACTGAAATCGACCGCTCGGCCGCCTGCGCTTGCGCGGGTGCCTGTGCGATCGCCGGCGCTACCGGGCTGAACACCAGAGCGGCCGTACCGGCCAGCAAGGCGGCCCGCAGCCCCACCCTGGTGGAAACGTTCTTCTTCATCAAAACCCCCAATCGTGCGGCGTTCAAGGCGCCGCAGTCCGTCCAGACAGCGGATGAAACCCCGCTCATTGGGTCTGACGATCAAGCTTTCCGATTTGGGACTCCGCGTGGCCGATTTTCGTGAAAAACACCATCGCGCCTTTCGGTTGGTCTGGCGGCGTCACAATGGGCAGGCGGAGAAGACGGGTCTCAGTCCTTCGGGCACGGCCAGCTTGCCGGCGTCGCGAGACCCGTCGGAAGCCTGGTCTCACCGTTGCCGCAGGCGATATCGATCTGTGACTGGTCGAGGCCGGTCGCACGGGAAAGATCGAGCCCCTCGATCCGCGTCAGCAGCATGAAGGCCTTGTCCAGACCGATCGTGCCCTCGATGCGCGCCTTGCTCAAGTCGGCGCGAGACAGGTTTGCATAGGTAAAACTTGCGCCCGAAAGGATTGCCTCGTCGAAGGACGCGCGGCTGAGATCGGCCTTTTCGAAACTCGCATAGCTGAGATCCGCCCCATCGAATGCGGCGCGTTGCAGTTCCGCGGATGCAAACGACGTTCCCTTCGCGATGACCTTCTGAAAGCTGGAGCGATAGGCTTCCACCCGTGCGAAACTCGCCTTGTCCAGCCGTGCGCCGGTGAACCAGGTCCGGATCAGGGTCGCCTTTTCCAGAACGGCCGCCGTCAGGTTCGTATCGCGCATGTCGGTGTAGCTGAGATCGGCATCCCGGAAGTTCGCCCCGGCGAAATCGTTGCCACCCAGCATCAGGTTCTTCTTGCTGCAGGCGCTCCAGTCCACTTCCGGCTCGGGATCCGCCCGGCAATCCGCAGCATCGGCATAGCGGAAGGGAAGACTTGCGGCCATCACCAGACATGCCGCGAAGAAGCCAAGAAGCATACCCTTCTGCAGTCCACTCACTGATGTAACTCCCATTGCAATGGCCGTGTCCAATCGGGCCGTTCCCTAAATATGGCAATCGGGAGCCGGATGTCATCAGCTAACCGCACGGATGGATGCAAGATCGGAGCGTGTTCGCTGCCGAGTTCGCCGAACTCTGGCGCCCCGCTGCTCGCGTCGTTCCGGCGAACCCTGCCGCAAGGAACGCCGTCAGGTCTCCTCTTCGCCACGGCGCGCGGCGAGCGCACGGGACGGCTGCATGCCGAAACGGCGCAGGAAGAGTTGGGAAAAGTGGCTCGGATTGCTGTAGCCGACGGCGATCGCTGCCTGTGTCACGTTCATCTCTCCCCGTTCGATCAGCCGGCGCGCTTCCAGAAGCCGCTGCTCCTTGAGGAACGCGTAGACGGCGAAGCCATAGAGGCTTTTGAAGCCGGATTTCAGCCGCTTCTGCGTCAGTCCGACCTCGCGGGCGAGCTCTTCGAGCGTCCAGGGGCGGGCGAGTTCGGCAATCAGCAGGTCACGGGCGCGCTGCAGCGGGCGACGGTCGCGCGGCGGGATCGTCTGGGCCGGTTGCGTGCGGCGCATCGCAGCGATCGAGGCATTGATGATGTCGAGGGCGCGGGCCTCGAAGGCGAGATCGTCCCCTTCCACCATGGCGCTGTCGAAGAGCGCCCGCGCCACGGCGAGCAGGTCCGGCGGCACCGGCAGCACGCCGACCCAGGTGCCATTGCCCGATGCCATGTGCAAAGCGTGGTGTTCGTCGAGATTGGCAAGGAGGTCGCCGGCGCCGAGCCGCTGCCAGAGGCTGATATCGACCCGGATGTCCATGCCTTTGAAGCGCGTGCCCACGGGCACGTCGTAGAGGCCGACGGATCCGTACGGCGCGGCCATGATGTAGATGCGCCCCGGCCGATAGGGAATGGATGACAGCCGCTGCTCGGCGTCGCTTCCCAAAAGCCACCCCTGCCCCGAGGCCTCGAAGAGAAAATCGATCGCAACGCAGGGCTCCGTGGCGAAACGGCCGACGAAATCGGCCCCGATCACCATGTCGAAGACGGAAATGGTGAGGCCCGGGCGCACGCCGAGGATCTTGTAGGCACCCTCTGTCGAGGTGTCGGAAAAGGTCGGATCGGCCGGGCTCGGGCCAAGCACGACCACGTCGTCCTGATCGGACTGCGCCAGAACGCGCTGTTCCACACGGAGATTCATCTACCCCACCAAATAATGGACCGGATCGCAATAACATTGAACCTGATTACAATAGTCAAGTTTTGCGCATCGGCCTAGTGAGGGCGTGAAATACATTGCGAGGGGTGATGTCGACTGCTGTTGTGAATTTCGCCGGACGCTCGGCGAGCTGGGCCGTGCTCGGCCTCCTGGCCGGTCTCTATGCCGCCCAGTCGGTAACCGGATCGATGGTGCAGACTGCGCTGCCCGTGGTGCTGCGGGATGCCGGCATGCCGCTCGACCAGATCGGCTATCTGGCAGTGCTGTTTCTGCCCTGGGCGCTGAAGTTCCTGTGGGCGCCGCTGGTCGACCGCTTCCTCAGCGAACGCATCTGGATCCTTTCCTGCCAGCTCGGCATCATCCTGTGCTTCCTTGTGGCGATGGTGCTGCCGCCGCAGACCCATATGGGGGCTCTTGCCGCCGTGCTGCTCGTCATGGGTGTCTTCGCCTCGACGCAGGATGTCGCGACCGATTCCCTTGCCGTCCGGGCCTCGGATGCGGCAACGCGCGGACTTGCCAGCGGCGCCTCGACGGCCGGCGCCTATCTCGGCTTCCTCATTGGCGGCGGCCTCTGGCTCATCGTATACCAGCATGCCGGTTGGGCGGTTTCCATGGCCGCCATGGCTGGTTTCGTCCTGCTGCTGACCATTCCCGTCTTGCTGTCTGGCGGCCTTGCCGCCCCCAGAAACAAGACGGCTTCGGCGGTGCGCACGGTGGGCCTCAGGAAGACGATCGCGAACCGCGCCCTGATGCAGGGGCTCGTCTTCCTCGCGGTCTACCAGATTGGTCTTCGCATGGGGCAGGCACTCACCGGGCCCTATCTCGTCGACAAGGGCATTGCGCTCGACACGATCGGGATCCTGCGCGGCGCGGGCGGTGCGGTTGCCGGGTTCATCGCCTCCTCGCTCGGCGCCCTCCTCGTGCAGGCGGCCGGTATTCCCCGCGCGATCGGGATCGCCGCCGTGCTGAATGTCCTCCTGCTTTTGGCGCTCGGTGTTGCCGAGTTTACCGGCCTGGCCACGCCGGTGCTTGCTCTCGGTATTCTGCTCATGCAGGTTGGCGCGGTCGCGTTCTCCTTTGTTGCGCTCTATGCGGCCATGATGAACTGGTGCAATCCGGAGCAGACGGCGACCGACTTCGCCGCGCTGCAGAGCGTCGATGCGATCCTCGCCATTGCCGCGTCCTCCGTTGCCGGCCTGCTCGCCAGCGCCTTCGGCTACGGCTGGCTGTTTGCCGCCTCGGCGGTCTTCATCCTCGCCGCCCTTCTCCTCGCTCCCCGTACGCTCGGCGCCTCCATCCGGACGGCGCGGGGCCCTGCACTTCCAGAAAAGGTATCGGAACCATGATGCGTCACAGCCTGTCCGGCGTCTCCCTTCTCGCTCTCGCCGTCAGTCTCTCGCCGACCAGCGTACTGGCTGAAGACACCGCCACGGCATCGACGCTCGAGCCGATCATCATTACCGCCACCAAGCGCAGCGAGGACTACTTCCTGCTGCCGTCCACGGCCGATATCGCGAATGCGGACGCACTGCTTTCGCGCGGTATCGACACCGTCGCCGATCTCGATCGCATCTTCCCGGACGTCAACATCCGCTCGCGGTCCAGCCGTGCCTATGCCAATTTCACCATTCGCGGCCAGGCCTCGCTCGATTTCTACAATCCGAGCACGCAGGTCTATGTCGACGGCCTGCCGCAGGACAGTTTCAACCTTACCCGCGCCCTACCGGGCGGCGTTGAAAATGTCGAGCTGCTCTATGGTCCGCAGGGCTCGCTCTATGGCCGCGGCGCGATCGGTGGCGTCATCAACATCGTCACCCGCAAGCCGGACAACGAGGCACGGTTCGGCTTCGACGCCAACCTGACGAATGAAGGCGCTGGCGGCACCTTCCATGCCAGCACGCCGCTGATCAAGGATGTGCTCTATGGCGACGTGAATCTCTCGCTGCTGGACGCCAAGGACATGTACACGACCACCACCGGCGCGGATGTCGGCGGCACGAGGGATGTCAACGGGCAGGTCCGCCTGCGGTATGCTCCGACAGACAGCCCTTGGGACGTGACCATCAGCGGTGGTCGTGGCCAGGTCTCCTCGACCGAAGAATACTTCGTCCTGGAATCGATGCTGGAGGACCGCATCGCCTTCGATGCACCGTCGGAATACGATCTCGACACTTGGAATTTCGGCATCAATGCCGCCTACGATCTCGGCTTTGCCACCGTCACGGCGCTGACCGGTTACCAGAAGAGCGATCTCGACCGCACGGTCTTCGGCACCTACACGCCGGAAAAGCAATGGACGCTGAGCCAGGAACTGCGTATCGCTTCCAACCCAGACCAGGGCAGCCCCGTCGACTATGTGGCCGGCCTTTACTACCAGCATCTCGACTTCACGCGGGCCGTGCCGGTCGCCAGCCAGACATCGCGGCAAAAGATCGATTCCTACGCGCTCTTCGGCGATGTGACCTGGCATGCCACCGACCGCCTCGATGTCTCTCCCGGCCTTCGCCTCGACTACGAGAGGGCAAGTGCGGAGGCGGTGGGCGGTGTGAATTTCAGCGACGACAATGCGTTCACCGCCCTTTCACCGAAACTCGGCGTGAGCTACGGCCTGACCGACGAATGGCGCGTCTACGGCCTTCTCAGCACGGGCTTCAAGGCCGGCGGTTTCACCCGCAACGTGACGTCCGCCAACAACGCTTTCACCTATGATCCGCAGCACACCTACAACGGCGAGGTGGGGCTGAAATACCGCGACGAGGCCGGTCTGATGGAGGTGCAGCTTTCCGCCTACTACAACGTCACCAAGGACTACCAGATGTTCGTTGACGTTCAGCCATGGCAATACCTGCAGAATGTCGGCGAGGTGACGGCGAAGGGCATCGACCTCAAGGTCCGTGCGAAGCCGACGGAAGAACTCGGCATCACGGCGGGCCTTGCCTACAACCACACACGCTTTACGGACTACGACAATCCAGTAGCGCCGGGCACCGATTTTACCGGCAATACCGTGCCCTATGCCCCGGAGTTCACGGCCAACCTGCTGTTCGACTATCGCTTCGAACTGGAGAGCGGTCGCGGTGTGCTGGTTCCCTATGCCGGCCTCACCTATGTCAGCGAGCACTACTTCGACGAGACGAACACGATCGGCCAGAAGGGCTATGCCCTGGTGGATCTCGGCGTGAAATGGGAGCTGGACGACAAGGTCACCGCCGAGGCCTTCGTCACCAACGTCTTTGACAAGACCTACACGACCTACGGTTTCCAGTATCCCGGTCTCGGCAATCTCTACCAGCTCGGACAGGGCCGCACGATCGGCGGCCGCATCAACATGACGTTCTGAGGAGCCCGGCATGCGCATCCTCATCGTCGGCGGTGGGCCTGCGGGCTTGACCCTCGCCGCCTGCCTGCTGCGGCACGGCATCGAACCGGTCGTCGTGGAAAAGGCCGCACACGGCCGTACCGGCGGCTATTCCATCGGCCTGCACATCAACGGTTGGCAGGTCGCCGAACGGCTCGGTCTCGTCGAGGCCTTTCGCGCGAAGGCCATGCCGCTCGGCCCCGCGCACCATCTCGACCGCCGCGGCCGGAAGCTCTTTTCCTACGACTACCGCACTCTGGCGAAGGCGGCAGAGGGGAGGCTCCTCGCCATCATGCGAAGCGATTTCCACGAGATCCTGACCAAAGCCGTGGTGGGTAGGTGTCCGATCCGCTACGAGACGACTGTCACTGCGCTGGAGGATGACGGGAGCGGCGTCGATGCCATCTTCTCCGACGGCAGCCGAGAGCGCTTTGATCTCGTCGTCGGCGCGGATGGTTATCGCAGCACGGTTCGTGCCCTCGCCTTCGGTCCCCATGAGGATTTTCTCCGACCGCTCGGCTACCGTGCCAGCGCCTGGCGCGTTCCGCTCGAAGAGCCGCTCGGGGCCAGTTTTGTCGGCATGATCGATGTCGATCATCAAGGCGGCCTCTATGCCGCCGGCGACGGCACCGCCGCCACGCTGTTCTGCTGGCGCGACGAACGGACCGACCGGCTGGATCCCGAAGCGCGGCGCACGGTGCTGCAGAAGGCGTTCGGCCATTGGCCGGAACCGGTGGCCTCCGCGCTGAGATCTGCTATCGACTGGGATCAGGCCTTTTTCGACACGGTCGCCCAGATCGAGATGCCGACGTGGTCGAAGGGGCGGATCGTCCTGCTCGGGGACGCCGCCTGGTGCCTGACCTTCCTTGCCGGCCAGGGCACTTCCACTGCCATGGCCGGTGCCTACATCCTTGCTGCCGAGCTCGCCCGCAAGACCCATACGGAGGCCCTGGAAAGCTACGAGGCCCGCATGCGGCCGCTTGTGACGCGAATGCAGTCCGTTTCGCGCAAGATCGGCGGGCACTATATCCCGCAGAGCACCCTGGGCATGCGCCTGCAATCCTGGATCCTGCCGATCATGCTCTCGCGGCCCTTCATCCGGTTCACCTCCAGCCGCTTGGCGGCGCCACCTCTCGCGCTCGACTGATCAGGCAGAGACGCAGCAGGCTTATCGATACCTTCGCCGGCATCGAGATGAACCTGCGGCCGGCAGGTCCTTTCGGGGAGGTCTTCGACCGCATCTTCGGGCAGGCGACGAAGGGGAGGCTGCAGCCACCCCTTCTTCACTGTCCTGGAACTTGTCCCGGGGTGCTACTCCGCCGCGACGATATGGAACTGGGGTGCGCCGTCGCATTTTCCGGCGCCGCCCATGATGTAGATGAGACAGCTCGTCCTCAGCAGCGAGGCGAAATTCGACACCGAACCGTTGATCTCAAGCGCCTCGTCGTAGAGCGTCGAAAGGAAGCGGGATGTCGACAGACCCTGGCCTGCGGCCATCTCGTCGATCAGGTCCCAGAAGGCTGCCTCGATCTGGATGCTGGTCGAATGTCCGCCGATCCGCACCGAGCGGTTGACGGGCCGGTAGCGTTGCGGGTCCTGACCCGCAAAGACCTCACACATGGTATATCCTCCAGTCTTGTTTTTATGGCCGCGATTATGCGGTGACCCCGGGCTTTGGTCAAATCATCCGGGTGACGCCGGCTTGGCGAAAAATCCTTCGAAAGAAACTCCAGAAATGAAAATCCTCATGCGGTAATGGGCTGCTACCCACCGCGGTGAATCCCGGCGCAAAATCTCCTCACGATACGAACTGCAAAGAGGAGAAGAACAGCGTGGCGAAGTCGATCCATTCCATGATCCGGGTTCTGGATGAAGGCCGGTCCGTGGACTTCTACAACAAGGCCTTCGGGCTCGACGTGGCCGACCGGCTCGACTTCGAGACCTTCACGCTCGTCTACATGAGCAATGCCGAAAGCGACTTCGAACTCGAGCTGACGATCAACAAGGGGCGCTCCGAGGCCTACAATCTCGGCGACGGCTATGGCCATTTTGCGGTCTCCGTTTCCGATCTCGACGGCGAGCACGCCCGCATCTCCGCCCTCGGCTTCACGACAGGCAAGATCGTCGAGTTCAACCGTGACGGCGGCCTGCTCGCCCGCTTTTTCTTCGTCACCGATCCTGACGGCTACAAGATCGAGGTTTTGCAACGGCACGGCCGCTTCAAATGAACGGGCGGGCGGCCGGAGGAGGGTCGCCCGTTCCAATGCAACGGGAGGAATGCGACATGACCACCATCTACGAGCAGCGCCCTGGGCTCTCCCGGCGCGAGCTTTTAAAGCGCGGCACGATCGGCGCCGCGCTGATCATCACCGGTAATGCGGTGATCAGTCCTGACAAGGCCTGGGGCCTGGAGACGGCGGCGCTGAAGCCGGACACCATGGCGACCCTCATCAAGCTCGCCCGCGACATCTACCCGCACGATTCGATAGCCGACCGGTTCTACGCCATCGCGGTGAAAGGCCATGACACCAAGGCCGGCACGGACGCCAAGCACAAGGAACTGATCGAGGCTGGCATCGCCGATCTCGACAAGCGTGCCGGCGCAGGCGGCTACCGCGCACTCGGCTGGGAGGACGACCGCGTCGATATCCTCAAGCAGATCGAAACGACGCCCTTCTTCCAAGCGGTGCGCGGCGATCTCGTGGTCTCACTCTACAACCAGAAGGAGCTCTGGCCGCATTTCGGCTACGAGGGCGAATCCTATTCCAAGGGCGGCTACATCGCCCGCGGCTTCGACGATATCGAATGGCTTTGACGGCGATCTGACGGCCGGCGCCGGAGGAGGCGCGGCTGCAAGGCGCATGGCGCCGATCGCCCATGTTTCGGGAGGAAACCATGGCAGCTCCTTATGATCTCAACGACGACAGCGTGGTCGTCATCATTGGTTCGGGTGCCGGCGGTGGTACGCTGGGCAACGAACTCGCGCAGAAAGGCATCGACGTCGTCGTGCTCGAGGCCGGCGCGCGTATCGAACACGAGGACTTCATCAACGACGAATGGGACAGCTTTGCCCAGCTCGCCTGGCTGGACCACCGCACGACGGGCGGTGGCTGGCGTGTCTCGAAAGACTTTCCCAACCTGCCGGCCTGGATCGTCAAGGCCGTCGGCGGCACCACGACGCACTGGGCCGGCGCCTCGCTGCGCTTCCAGGAGCACGAGTTCAAGACTCTGACGCACTACGGCAAGGTCGAGGGCGCCAACCTGCTCGACTGGCCGCTGACACTGGCCGAGCTGGAGCCTTACTACGCCAAGGCCGAAGACAAGATGGGCGTGACGCGCACCAACGGCATCGAAGGCCTGCCGGGCAACAACAACTTCAAGATCCTGAAAGCCGGTGCCGACAAGCTCGGCTACAAGGAATGTCACACCGGCAACATGGCGATCAACTCGGCCGATCGCGACGACCGCATGAGCTGTCAGCAGACCGGCTTCTGCTTCCAGGGCTGCAAATGGGGCGCCAAATGGTCGACGCTCTATACCGAGATCCCGAAGGGGGAAGCGACCGGCAAGCTTGAAGTGCGGCCGAATTCCCATGTCGTCAAGATCGAGCATGACGACAGCGGCAAGGTGACGGCTGTCGTCTATGCCGACAAGGATGGCAAGCTGCAGAGCCAGAAGGCCCGCATCGTCTGCGTCGCCGGCAATTCCATCGAAAGCCCGCGCCTTCTGCTCAATTCTGCATCGAGCAAATATCCTGATGGCCTCGCCAACTCCTCCGGCCAGGTCGGCAAGAACTACATGCGGCATACGACCGGCTCGGTCTATGCCGTGTTCGAAAAGCCGGTGCATTTCTACCGCGGCACCACCATGGCCGGCATCATCCGCGACGAGGCCAAACACGATCCCTCGCGCGGCTTCGTCGGCGGCTATGAACTGGAGACGCTGGCGCTCGGCGTGCCGTTCATGGCGGCGTTCCTCGATCCCGGCGGCTGGGGCCGTTCCTTTGCCTCGGCCATGGACAGCTATGCCAACATGGCGGGCCTGTGGATCGTCGGCGAGGACATGCCGCAGGAACAGAACGCCGTGAAGCTGCATGGCGAATTGAAGGACAAGTACGGCATGCCGATCCCGGATGTCTGGTTCACTGACCATGCGAACGATGTCGCCATGCGTAACCACGCCTACAAACAGGGCGAAGCGCTCTACGCTGCGGTCGGCGCGACGCGCAGCTTCCCGACGCCGCCCTATCCCTCGACGCACAATCTCGGCACCAACCGCATGAGCGAGAAAGCTGAGGACGGCGTCGTCAACAAGTGGGGCCAGACGCACGACATCAAGAACCTCTTCGTCTCCGACGGCAGCCAGTTCACCACGGGAGCGGCGGAGAACCCGACCCTGACGATCGTCACGCTCGCCATCCGCCAGGCGGACTACATCGCCAAGGAAATGGGCGCCGGCTCGATCTGAGCAAAACCGCGATCCTCCCCGGTCGCCTGCGGGCGGCCGGTGATCGCGTGCGGCTCCTGAGGCCGCGCCACCTTGGGCCGGCTTCCGCCGGCCGCTTTTTGCCGTCACCGTGGATCGAGCATGAAAAACGTCATCCTTCTAACCGCCCTGCTGCTCCCCATTGCTGCCAATGCCGCCGAAGGCTCGGCAGAGGCTGGCGCTGCGGTCTTCAAGAAATGCACCGCCTGCCACAGCGCCGAACAGCCGGTGAACAAGGTCGGTCCCCATCTGGTCGGTATCATCGACCGTCCGGCGGCTTCCCTTGGCGACTATGGGAGGTATTCCGAGGCAATGAAGGCGGAAGGCGAGAAGGGGCTCAGATGGGACGAGGCGGCGCTGTCCGCCTATCTGGCCGGACCGAAGAAAATGATCCCGAAAACACGCATGGCGTTTTCCGGACTGAAGCCCGGTGACGCCGATGACGTCATCGCCTATCTTCGCTCCCTTGGACCGGCCCGGTAAAGGGATGTGCCGGTTCCCGGGGCCATGCATTCGGCAAGCAGGCCCGGCGCGTGACCGGGCCTGTTCGTTGCGGAGGTCGCTTTCCTGAAGGATGGCGGCGCCATCCGACGGTGGTGCCCTTACTGTGCGATCGGCGCGTAGTTGCCGTTGCTCCAGCGGTTGATGTCGTAGCTGGCGTTCTTCAGATCGCCCTTCTCGTCGAAGGTGACCGTTCCGACGACGGTGTCGATCGGCTGGCCGTTCTTCAGGGCTTCGGCGACCTTGGTCGGATCGTCCGTGCCGGCACGTTCGATACCCTGGGCAAATGCCTGGATCACGGCGTAGGAGAAGAGGGTGAAACCTTCCGGCTTGAAGCCGCCGGCCTGGATCTTCTCGACGGCTTCCTTCGCTTCGGGTTTGGCCTGCGGATCGGACGGGAAGACAAACATCGTGCCTTCGCCGGCCGGGCCTGCGACCTGCCAGAATTCCGGTGAGGCAATCGAGTCCGGCATGATCAGCTGGAACTTGTAGCCCTGCTCGGCGGCCTGGCGCAGGATGAGGCCCGCTTCCGGATGATAGCCGCCGAAATAGACGACATCGACCTTGGCGTCCTTCAGCTTGGTCACCAGCGCATTGTAGTCCTTCTCACCGGCATTGATGCCTTCGGCGAGAACCTCCTTGAGGCCGTTTTCATTCATCGTGGCGCGCACGGCATCTGCAACGCCCTGGCCATAGGCCGTCTTGTCGTGCAGCACTGCGACGTTCTTGCCGGCATATTGCTTTGCGATCCACGGGCCGATGAAAGCGCCCTGCGCGTCGTCACGGGTGTAGAGGCGCATGATGTTGGTCCAGCCCTTGGCGGCCGCATCGTCCGTCATGACCGGGTTCGAGGAGGCCGGGCTCATCATCAGCGTACCGTTCTCGGCGTAGACGGCCGATGCCGGAATGCTGGAACCGGAGCAGGCGTGGCCATCGACGAACTGGATGCCGCTGGCGGCGATGCGGTTTGCGACCGAAACGGCCTGCTTCGGATCGCACTGGTCGTCCTCGAACTGCAGCTTGATCTGGCGGCCCATCACGCCGCCCTTGGCGTTAATGGCGTCGGCGGCGGCCTGCGCACCCTGCTTGAACTGGTCACCGATCGTGGCGAGCGGCCCGGTCAGCGGGCCGGCGACGGCGAATGTCAGGTCTTCCGCCCGCGCGGCGGTGCTCATGAGCAGGCCGAGGGCCGTGCCGATAATCAGAAGGCTCTTCAATGTCTCAACTCCCTTTTTCGCCCGCACCAGTGCGGGTCGTTCTTTTCACAATAAAACATCAACTCGGGACGGGCTCTCCGTTCCCACCCAGAAGAGGCTGACATTCGAGCCACTCCCAGAGATAGGAAGCAAGCCCCCTGTCGATATGAATCCGCAGGCTCCCGGTGTCGGCGTGCCGGTAGATCGTCGCCATCATCCCTGCAAACGACATGGCGGCGCAAGGCCCGGCATTGTCCGGGTCGAGGGCCGTTCCCCGCGCGAGGAGGTCGCGAACACCGTCTCCTTTCGCTTCGATGACGCGGAGGGCGGCGCTGACGGTCGTTGCGGCCCAGCCCTCGTCGTGCCATCCGTCCGCCAGCTCCCCAGACGAGATCCCGACGACCAGCAACCGATCACGGGCAACACGCACGACATAGCGCTCGCCAACAGCAAGCCCCAGCGCGCCGATATCCTTGCCGAGATCATGACGGGCGAGAAACCGCTCGACATCACCGCTGACGAGGCGCTGCGTGAGTCCGGCGACAGTCCCGATCGTGAGGTTGGGGCCGGCGAGACGGGCAAGCGTCCAGTCCGGTTCGGGGCGCCATTTCGCGGACACGTCAAGCATGGAGGCGGTTTCCTTCCGCGTCGAAGGCGCAGGGGGAGATGATGCGGGCGCGTCTGATCTCCCGCAGATGCTGCAGCTCGATGATCTCACCTATACGGGAACGACCGCGCTCGATCAGCCCCAGAGCGATCGGCGTCTGCAGCGCCGGGCTGAAATAGCTGGAGGTGACATAGCCCGTGCTGCGCAGGCTGCCCGCCTCCCGTTCGATGCCGTGCGCCCCGGTCGGCAGCACGCCCTTGCCGTCGATGGCTTCGAGGCCGACGAACTGCCGTCGATCCAGGCGCGCGGCGTCCTCTGTGATGAGCGACCGGCGACCGATGAACTCGGCCTTCTTGCGCTCCAGCGGCGCGGTGAGACCGAAATCCATCGGGCGGCTCGTTCCGTCGGTGTCCTTGCCGATGACGATGTAGCCCTTTTCGGCACGCAGGATCATGAGGGCTTCGAGGCCGAGCAAGGTGGCGCCGAAGGCCTCGCCTTCCCGCCGCAGCCGCGCCCAGAGTGTCGCGGCATGCTCGGCGGGCACGGAAACCTCGTAGGAACGGTCGCCGGTGAAGCTGACGCGGGCGATCCGTACGGCGACGCCTTCGAATACGCTGGCCGCCACGGCCATGTGCGGCAGGGCCGCATCATCAAGCGGAACGTCGAAGCCGATGGTTTCCATCAGCGCTCGTGCACGCGGTCCGGTGACGGTCAGCGTCGCCATTTCGGCCGTCGCGTTGTGGATGAAGACCCGTCGCCTGTCGAAGCGGTCCTGACGCCACTCCTCCAGCAGGGCGTGTACGCCGGCCACGTGTGAGGAAGAGCAGGAAACGACGAAACGGTTCTCGTCGAGCCGCACCAGCACGCCATCGTCATAGATGTTGCCGCCTTCCGTGAGGATGAAGCCGTAGCGGCAGCGGCCGGGCGGGAGCGTCGACACGGTGTTGTAGTAGATGAAATCGAGGAAGGTGGCGGCATCCGGGCCGATCACCTCGATCTTGCCGAGCGGCGAGCCGTCGAAGAGCGCGACACCCTGGCGGGCGGCCTTTGCTTCTGCCTGAATGCGTGCCTCCGCAGCGCCGCTGCCATAATAGGCGGGGCGCAGCCAGCCGCCATAGTCGCGGAAGACGGCACCCTCGACGCGGTGCTGCCTTTCCAGCGGCAGGCGGCGGAGCGGGTTCATGCGCGTGCCGGAGCGGGCGCCCGCGAAGGAAGCGAGCGGGACCGGCGCAAAGGGCGGGCGGTAGGTCGTCGTGCCGACCTCGGGAATGCGGCGACCGGTGATCTCCGCCATCAGCGCCAGGCCATTGACGTTGGAGGTCTTGCCCTGGTCCGTCGCCATGCCGAGCGTCGTGTAGCGCTTCAGATGCTCGACGGAGATGAAGTTTTCCCGCACGGCGAGTTCCACGTCCTTGGCGGTGACATCGTTCTGAAGATCGATCCAGACCCGTTCCTTCGCGCCCGGTTTCGGCAAGGCCGCGACGATGCCAAGCGTCCGGTCGGCGCCCTCTGTCAGGCCTGCGGGAAGGCCGAAGTCACCGGCGGCGGCCCCCGCAACCGCAACGCCCTCGACCGGCCGGCCGGGGACGAAGGCGAGGATGTCGTCGCGCCAGTCGAGCTTGCCCTGCGCCTGGCAGTAAAGGTGCACGGTCGGCGTGAAGCCGCCGGAGGCAAGCACGGCATCCGCTTCCAGCATGCTGCCGTCGGAAAGCCGGACGGTACGGACGGCGCCGCGGCCGCTGGCGGAAAGCACGGTGCGTCCCGCCAGAACGCGGAGGCCGGCGGGTGACGGTGCATCGGCGCGATAATCGACGACGGTCACCTCCGCCCCGGCTGCGGCCAGGGCCTCCGCCGTCTCGTAGGCAAGGCCGTTGTTCGTCGCGACCACGACCTTGCGCCCCGCTGCGACGCCGAAACGGCGAAGATAGACAAGGGCGGCTTCCGCGGACATGATGCCCGGCAGGTCGTTGTTGCCGAAGGGAAGCGGCCGCTCGATGGCGCCGGTGGCGAGCACGATCGATCCGGCGCGGACCCGCCAGAGACGGTCCGTTGCGCCATCTTCTCCCTTCTGGTGAAGGCCGACCAGATGATGGTCGTAGATACCGAAGGCTGTTGTTCCGGTCAGCACGAGAGCTCCGGCCTCGGCCAGTTCCCTAGCCACGTCTGCCGCCCATTCGAGGCCGGCTTTGTCCTCGATGGTCGCAGTGCGGAAAAGCAGGCTGCCGCCGACCTCCCGGCCGTCGTCGCACAGGACGACGCGTTTGCCGGCATGCAGCGCCTTGCGGGCGGCAAGCAGACCTGCCGGGCCAGCGCCGACCACCAGCATGTCGCAATGGTGGTTCACCTGCTCGGCGAAGGAGGGACCTTGTACGGCCGCGTCCAGCGCCCCGAGGCCTGCCATCTGCCGGATACGCGGCTCGAAGAGGTGCCAGTCCGGGAACATGAAGGTCTTGTAGTAGAAGGCGGCTGGAATGAAGCGCGAGAAGGCATCGAGGAAGGCGTGGCGATCCTTCTGCGCGCTCGGATCGGCATTCACGCTGCGCACCACCATGCCATCCACGGCGTGCACCTGCGTTGCCCGCGTGTTCGGCATACGGCCGGCGATGTCGACCAGGGCGTTCGGCTCTTCGACGCCGGCGCCCCAGAGGCCCCGAGGGCGGTGATACTTGAAGCTGCGGCCGAGCACAGAGACCCCGCCGGCCAGCAGTGCCGAAGCCACCGTATCGCCAACAAAACCCTCGACCGCGCGCCCATCGAAGGAAAAGCGCAGCCGCCGTGAACGGTCGATGGCGGAGCCGCCCTCAGTGCGCCATGCCGTCATGGCCGTCTCCCTCTCCAAGCGCGAAGGACCGTGCCACGCGGTGATTTACGGTGTCCCGCTCCATGCGGAAGACCTCGCCGCAGGTCATGTGCATCCAGATCTCGCTTGCCTGTCCGCGCGGATTGTTGCGCGCGTGCAGATAGCTGCTCCATTCGCCGTCCGTCACGGCGCGGAACCCTTCGGGGCGGTGATTGCCGGCATCGCCGCCGAAGTGGAATTCGCTCTCGCTTCGCGGGCCGCAGAAGGGGCAGGGAAAGAGCTGCATGGGTCGCCTCCTAGTGTGCGATGCCGGAGCCGGCGGCTTCGTCGATCAGGCGGCCGCGTGCGAAGCGGTCGAGATCGAAGGGGCGGCTGATGTCGTGGTGCTTGCCCGTCGCCAGGAGATGGGCGAGCAGCGTGCCGCCGGCCGGAATGGCCTTGAAGCCACCTGTTCCCCAGCCGCAGTTGAGAAAGAGGCCGGGCAGCGGGCTCTCCCCGAGGATGGGCGATGAATCCGGGGTCACGTCCACGATGCCGGCCCATTGCCGCATCAGCCGGAGCTGGCGGAACGAGGGGAACATTTCCAGAAGGCCCGCGACGACGTCTTCCAGCACCGGCAGGTTGCCGCGCTGCCCATAGGACGGGATCCGGTCGAGCGCGCCGCCGATGACGAGCTCGCCCTTGTCCGACTGGCTGGCATAGGTACCGGTTCCGGGAGAGAGTACGACCGTATCGAGCGCCGGTTTGATCGGCTCGGAAACGCAGGCCTGCAAGGCATAGGAGGTGATCGGCAGGCGGAAACCGGCCTTGGACGCAAGATGCGAGGAATGGCCGGCGACGACCATGCCCGTGCGTTCGGCGCGGATCTCGCCGCGGCTCGTCCTGACGCCGCGGCAGTGCCCGCCCTCGATCAGGAAGTCCTCCACCTCGCAGGACTGGATGATGTCGACGCCCAGCCTGTCGGCGGCGCGGGCGTAACCCCAGGCGACCGCATCGTGGCGCGCCGTCCCGGCCCTGCCCTGCCAGACGCCGCCGAAAACCGGATAGCGCGCCGCGGGCGAGACGTTGAGGAGCGGCAGCACGCGCCGCACGGCTTCCGCGTCGAAGAGTTCGGCATCGGTGCCGTTGATCTGCATGGCGTTGACCGTCCGCGCCGCCATCTCCATCTCCGCTTCGCTATGGGCAAGCGTGATGATGCCGCGCTGGGAGAGCATGATGTTGTAGTTGAGGTCCCGGCCGAGCGTTTCGTAGAGACGGAGCGCAAGGTCGTAGAGCGCCGTGCTTTCGGGAAAGAAGTAATTCGAGCGTACGACGGTGGTGTTGCGCCCGGTGTTGCCACCGCCCAGCCAGCCCTTTTCAATGACCGCGACATTGCGGATATTGTGCGTCCTGGCGAGATAATAGGCTGTCGCAAGGCCATGTCCGCCGCCGCCGATGATCAGGATATCGTAGCGCGGCTTGGGCTGCGGCGAGCGCCAGGCTTGCTGCCAGCCCTTCTGCCCCTTGAGGCCTTCCTTGAGAAGCGAGAATGCGGAGTAGTGTCGTGTCATCGCGCGCCGCCCCATGCGCGGCCCTGCGACAACAAGGCTGAGTGCTGCTTCATGCGCTGCCCCATGGTTGAAAGACCACCCCCCGAGCCATCCCTGCTCGACGGATCCTATGCGTATTCCCTCTGTACACTAATGCCCAGAAGATTGCGATGGAATACACACTTTGGCGAACATCGTGCAGAGGATCGCCGTAAAGGCCGTAAATCGCGAAGCGTACACACATGTCCATTGTTCAGCCATCCGGCTGAACGCGCCGCATCAAGGTTTCGAAGGCTTCGACCTCCTCGTCCGAAGCCGTGCGGCCCGTGAAACTGAGGAGATAGGGCCTGAGAAGGCGCAGCCGCATTTCACGGTCATCGCGCATGCCGAGCGTGTAGTGGCCGATCTGCGTGAAATAGAGGACGCGCGCGCGGATGAAGGCCTCGTCCTCCGGGTAGCTGTAGCGCTGGAACATGCGTGCGACAGCATCGACGCGCTGGTCGTCCGCCTGATCGACGACGTTGCGTACCGACCCATCCACCTGTGCCCAGGAGCGGACTGCGGCATCGAGGCGGGGGCTGAAGAGGCTGGGATCCACCCAGCATTCGAAGATGTGGCATACGGCCTTCGTGACCGTGGGCGCGGGGCGCAGCGCTCTTTCGATGATCGGACTGGTGTTCTTGCGCAGCCAGTGTTCGAGAAGCTCCCGGTGCAGCTCCTGCAAATCGGCGAAGAACCAGTAGAAACTGGACCGCGACACGGCGAGTGTCTTCGCCATGACCTGGATCTTCACATTGGCAATGCCCTCTTCCACAAGCGCTGCAATGCCCGCCTCGATCCAGGCCTCCCGCGTCATGCGGCCGGCCGCCTGCTTTCCGGCAGACGCTTTTGTCCTCGGGGGGCTCGCAGTGCTCACGGCGTCTCCTTCTGGCAAGCCCGGCGTCCGACGGCGAGCGCGGGATGTTGTGCACGGCAAGAGGGATATCAAGTTCGCGACGAGAATCTACCCTGTTGGCAGAGCCCGCTGCGGGAAGCGCTGAGGGCTCCTGGCACTGCCGTATCGCCTCGAACAGTTCAGCGCCAGAATTTCTTTGCATCGAGCAAGTCGTCCAGCGCGGCCTGCGAACGCCCGATCAGCTTCGCCTTGTCACGCGGCCGATACGCCTGTTCGCCTTCCTCCAGTGCAGCAAGACCATATCTTGCCGCGATCTGCGGGCCGGTCACAAGGTCGTTCAAGGCACCGAGCTGATCCTGCAGGCGCTCCATTGCGTCGGAGAAATGTGCGAGGCGGCGCTGCCCGCGCTTGTCGTCGAACAGGCAGCCGAAGAACTCGGCGGCATAGCGCAACCTCTTGGCGTCCTTGCGGATCTGGTGCCGTTCGTCATCGGTCAAGCCGGCGAGGTCCCTGCCATTCTTCTTCAGCTTCCTTCGCAGCTTATCGAGGGCACGCGCGGCAAAGTCGACCACCGGCTCGTCGAGTGCGGATGCCTGCAAGTAATCCCCGGACTGGAGCCACTCGTTGAAATCGATCATGAGAACCCGGGCCTGGGGCGACGACAGCGCGGCGAGCGCGGCTTCTTGGGCGGTATTTTGTGCCTGCCGGAGTTTTGCGTCGGATGCGGGCGATGTCGTCTTCGCCATCAGCACATCGAGATCGCGGGCGTCGCCCAGCAGATGGGCAAGCCAGCGAAACGCGTCGGACAATCGCTCCGCCTCGCCCCCGAGATGGGGCCTGAACACCGAGAACGCGGTGCGCAGCCGCCGCAAGGCGACGCGCGCCTGGTGAAGGGCCTCTTGCGCGCTGTGTCGGCGACGCAGGATTGTTTCGTTGAGCCGGAACTGGCGAAAGCAGGATCCGGCGATCACGCGAAAGGCGTGCCCTACGGTGTGGCCTGTTTCGAGGTGGATCAGGTCGGCCTTGATCGCAACGGGGGCCGCATCGAGAAGGCGATAGCCGCGTTCGGTTTTGGATTGGACGCCGATCGCAACCGGTATGATCGCTCCGATCTTCCGTGCCAGCCGGAACAGGTCGGCCGGCTTGCCGTCTTTCAGCTCAAGGTCCAGTTCGCAAACGGCGAGCCGCCGTTCCCCCGCGATCACCTCGCCGCGATCGGCCGAAACATCGATATGGGACCCGTTCTCGGTCGCGGTCCAGGTCTGGCGGACGACATCAACCTCAAACAGGGGGCAGAGCGCAGGGACGATCGTTCCGAACCTCGAGGCCAGGGGCGCTGCGTCGTCGAGGGCCGGCTCCAGCGAGGCCACGGGCATTTCCCATTCCGGCCGGATGAACAGAGGCGCGGAGGGGCCGGTTGCCTTGATGGTCTGGACGAGTGATGTCCCCGTCCGGCGTATGCGAAGCGAAAACCCCGCCTTTTCGAGACTGTTCTCGGCGGTGTCGAAATAGGTCTCGTGCCGCTTGATGGAGTCGACCGGCTCACCGAGCAGTCGTGAGGCGAGGAGAGTTTCGAAATCCTCCGATGTGACGTCCAGCTTCAGCTCGATCTCCGGCATGCTCGTCTCCCGCTGTTGCTCGAAGCCGGCCGGCGGAAGGCGGACCGCTTCAAAGCGGTTCGGGGCCCGATGGCGCAAAGCAAAGGCACGTCAGGATACGGCCCTGCGCTCGAGAGGCAAGCCGGCGAAAGGGAGAAGGAGTAGACGCAGCCTCGCGCTCCGCTCCGCGGCGGCATGTCAGCCAGCACCCCGGCTGATCCGAACCATCCGTTTTCCCGGTGGGAGGAAGTGGAATCCTCCTCCCATCGGTTGCACGAAAGGACCGGCGTGTCAGCCCTTGCGGGTCACGAGCCGGGTATCGAGATAGGCCTGCAGCGCTTCCGAGCCTCCCTCCGTACCATGGCCCGAATCCTTGATCCCGCCGAAGGGGACTTCGGGCAGGGCGAGGCCGAGATGGTTGATGGAGACCATTCCGGCCTCCACCTCGTTACCGAGGCGCGTCGCGGTGGCGCTGCTGCGCGTGAAGGCAAAGGCGGCAAGGCCATAGGGCAGGCGGTTCGCCTCGCTGATCGCCTCTCCGAGATCACCGAAGCGGTTGACGACAGCGACGGGGCCGAAGGGTTCCTCGTTCATGATGCGCGCCGCTACCGGCACGTCGGCCAGCACCGTCGGCTCGAAGAACCACCCTTCATTGCCGATGCGACGGCCGCCGGTCGTCAGCTTTGCACCGTGTTCGACGGCGTCGCCGATCAGGCTTTCCAGCGCCGGGATGCGCCGATCGTTCGCCAGTGGCCCCATCTCGATATCGGCATCAAGGCCGTTGCCGACCCGCACCGCCTTCGCCCCGGCCGTAAAGCGCTCGGTGAAGGCATCGGCGATCTTCTCCTGGACGAGGAAACGCGTGGGCGAAACGCAGACCTGCCCCGCATTGCGGAACTTGTTGCCGACCATCAGGTTCACGGCAAGGTCGAGGTCCGCATCCTCGGCGACGATGACGGGCGCATGGCCGCCAAGTTCCATCGTGGCGCGCTTCATGTGTGCGCCGGCAAGCGCGGCGAGCTGCTTGCCGACAGGGGTGGACCCCGTGAAGCTGATCTTGCGGATGACCGGATGCGGGATGAGGTATTCCGAAATCTCGGCCGGAACACCATAGACGAGATTGATGACGCCGGCTGGGATACCCGCGTCCGCGAAGGCCTTGATGAGGGCCGCGGGCGATGCCGGAGTTTCCTCGGGCGCCTTGACGATGATCGTGCAGCCGGCGGCAATCGCTGCGGAAAGCTTGCGAACGACCTGGTTGATGGGGAAGTTCCACGGCGTGAAGGCGGCGACAGGCCCGACGGGCCGCTTCAGGGTGATCTGCAGCACATCCGGTGCGCGCGAGGGGATGACCTGTCCGTAGGCGCGCTGTGCCTCGCCGGCAAACCACTCGATGATATCGGCGCCGGCCAGCGTCTCCATCCGTGCCTGCGATACCGGCTTGCCCTGCTCCAGCGTCATCGTGACGGCAATCTCGTCGGCGCGCTCACGCAGGATGTCGGCCGCGCGGCGCATCAGCCTCGCGCGCTCGTAAGCCGATGTCGCGCTCCACTGCGGGAAGGTGCGGTCGACGGCCGCCAGCGCTTCGTCGAGATCCGCCCGATCCGCCCAGGCGACGGTGCCGATCGGCTGGGCCGTCGCCGGGTTGAGAACCGGAATGGTCCGTCCGCCGGAGGCCGGCCGCCAAACACCGTCGATGAAAAGCAATGTGTCGGGATAGGTCGTCATCGTAAAATCCTCATTCGTATCATACGCGGTTCGCATCGGCGCGGCCGAGCTGGAACATCGGCCCGCCGCGCCTTCGCGGAAAGCCATAGCCGTGGACTTCGACGAGGTCGATATCGGCGGCGCTTGCGGCGATGCCTTCTGCGAGGATCGCCTGTCCCTCCTGTGCCATCGCGGCCATCAGTCTGGCAACGATTACCTCGCCGGGCATGTCCGTTCGCGGCCCCATGAGTGGTGCGAGAATCCGCGCGGCCTCGGCGGAGGGCTGCGGGCGGCGGTCGCCGGGCGCGTAGTCGTACCACCCACCACCGGTCTTCTGGCCCTTGCGCCCCGCCCGCACCAGCAGATCGCCCGGCATGCCCGGTACGGGTTCGCCCCGCTTGCGGGCTGCCTCGCGATGGAGAAAGGCGATATCGAGGCCCGCCATGTCCTGCATTTCGAATGGCCCCATGGCAAAGCCGAAGCCGCGCATCGCCGCGTCGATGGCGGCGATGCCGACGCCATCGCGAACCAGCGCCTCCGCTTCCGTCCGGAACCTTCGGAGGATGCGGTTGCCGATGAAGCCGTCGCAGATGCCCGCGCGCACGGGGATCTTGCCGAGGCGCCGGGCGATTTCGAAGGCCGTCGCCAGCACGTCCGGCGCCGTTTCCGGTGTCGGTACGATTTCGAGGAGTTTCATGACATGCGCCGGACTGAAGAAATGGAGGCCCAGGAAACGCTCCGGTTCCGGCAGGCCTTCCGCGATCAGCCGCGGGTCGATGTAGGAGGTGTTGGTCGCAAGAATGGCATCCGGCCGGCAGAAGCGCCCCAGCTCGGCGAAGACGGCACGCTTGACGGCGAGCTCCTCGAACACGGCTTCGATCACGACGTCGCAGCGCTCCACGCCACCATAGCCGATGTTCGTTTCGAGACGGCCCAACCGCTCGGCCACCTCTTCGCCCGTTATCTGTCCCCGGCGCTGCGATGCCTCGAAAAGGTTTGCGAGCGTTTCGCGTGCCCGTGAAACGCCGGCAGCGTCCTGCTCGACAAGCACGACGGAGAGACCGGCATTGAGAAGTGCGGCGGCGATCCCGCTGCCCATCGTCCCGCCACCGACGACGCCGGCGGTGTCGACCGGTCTCGGCGCTGTCCCGCGGATATCCGCCGGTCGCATCGCTGCGCGCTCGGCGAAGAAGAGATGGCGCAGGGCGGCGGCCTCCTCGCTTCCGCGCAGCGAGAGGAAGGTCGCCCGCTCGCGCGCCAGACCCGCCGGGGCACCTTGCTCGACCCCGCATTTGAGGACCTCTAGTGCCTGCAGGGGCGCCGAAGCACCCTTCACGCGGGAAGCGATCCTCTTTTCCGCTTCCGTCCAGATCTCTTGCGCCGGTTCGGATAGCGGACGATCGAGGGTTGGCGAGGGCAGGGCCCTTTCGAGCGCCACGCGCACGAAGGCAATGGCGCCCGGCAGCAGCGGTTCCTCGACAATGGCATCGACCAGTCCGAGCCGTACAGCCTCTGCGGCGTCCAATGTATGGTTCTCCGCAACGACCCGGATCGCCTCGGCAATGCCGATCACCCGCGGCAGGCGCTGCGTGCCGCCGGAACCCGGAATGATGCCGAGATTGACCTCCGGCAGGGCGAAGCGGGCGGTTCCGGTCGCAACTCTCATGCGGCATCCGAGCACCAGTTCCAGGCCGCCGCCGAGCGCCGCACCGCGGATCGCCGCAACCCATGGCTTTGCCGCCCGCTCGATCCGGGCGACGACATCGGGAAGGAACGGCGGCTCCACAGGGCGGTCGAATTCGGTGATATCGGCTCCCGCGACGAAGAGGGCGCCGGCTCCTGTGAGGATGACGGCCCGGATCGCCGGATCCTTGTCGAACGCCTGGGCCAGGGTCAGCAGCCGTTCCCGCACGGCCGCGTTGATGGCGTTGACCGGCGGATTTGCGATCGTGACGATCGCGATTCCACCGTCGATATCGATGTTGACGGTCATCTTGTTTCCCGGTGTTGCAGGCTCGTATCGTGCGGCCGCGCGCCTATGCGATCGCGCTTTGGGCGGGCAGCGGCGACGGCGCGCTCTTGATATCGTGGCAGGTGACGACGCCGGCGCGGACCAGGCTTTCGATCTGCACCTCCTCGAAACCCAGCACGTCGCGCAGCACGCTACGCGTATCCTCGCCGAGAAGCGGCGGCGCCTTGGCATCGGCATGTGCCTGTGCGGCAAGTCCGTGCGCGGGCCGGATCAGCGAGACCGTGCCGAGTTCCGGATGCTCGAGGCGCTGTACGACGCCCCGCTCCGTCACGCTCGGGCTCTGGAGTGCTTCGGACACGGACTTCACCTGTCCGGCCGGCACGCTCGCCGCGAGGCAGGCGGCAAGCCAGTGCTCGCAGGTTTCCCCGGCGATGATCGTTGCGAGGAGCGGCAGCAGCTCGTCCCTGTGCACGGCGCGCTGATGAGAAGTCACGAACCGCGGATCGCGGGCAAGGTCCGGCCGGTCGATCACCTTTTCACAGAAATCGACGAACATGCGGTCATTGCCGACGGCAAGCGCGAACGTGCCGTCGCTTGCCGCGAAGATCTGGTAGGGCACGACCGTCGGATGCGCGTTGCCGTAACGCACCGGCTCCACGCCGGCGTTGAGATAGCCGGTCCCGACGTTGATCAAGAGGTTGAGCGTGGCATCGAGCAGCGCGACGTCGATATACTGCCCGGTGCCCGTATCCCGGCGCTGGTAGAGCGCGGCGAGGATCGACTGGGTGGCGACCATGCCGGCCACCACATCGGTGAAGGCGACACCGAGCCGGTTTGGGGGGCCATCCTCCTCGCCCGTGATCGACATCAGGCCGCTTTCCGCCTGCATGATGAAATCGTAGCCCGGCCGGTCACGCTCGGGGCCTGTCTGGCCGTATCCGGAAATCGCGCAGTAGACGACGCCCGGATTGATCTTCCGGATATCCTCGTAGCCGATACCCAGTCGCTCCACGGTGCCGGCGCGAAAATTCTCCACCACGACATCGGCTCTGGCTGCAAGGTCGAGTACGATCTGCCGGCCTTCCGGTGTCTTCAGGTCGAGCGCGATGCTCTGCTTGCCGCGGTTGGCGCACAGATAGTAGGTGCTGACCCCCTTGAAGTTCGGCACGGACCAGGCGCGCGTGTCGTCGCCGCCCTTGATGTTCTCGATCTTCCAGACCTCGGCGCCGAGATCCCCGAGGCTCATGGTCGTCCATGGTCCTGCAAGAACGCGTGTCAGGTCGAGCACACGGATACCCTCGAGCGGCAATCTCAACTGCGTCATTCCAT
Source organism: Shinella sp. 838 (assembly GCF_029623935.1). NCBI lineage: Bacteria > Pseudomonadati > Pseudomonadota > Alphaproteobacteria > Hyphomicrobiales > Rhizobiaceae > Shinella > Shinella sp. 838. Next base: position 97,267 of record NZ_JARSBQ010000010.1, on the reverse strand, counting down.
TCCTCCAGGCCCGCTCTTCTCGCGAGCCGACAAACCGGTCTCCATGGCATTCGGAAAGTGGCAGGCGACCGAATGGCCTTCCTCTCGTTCGTTCAGCGGCGGCTCCACCTCCGCGCAGACCTTCTGGGCGATAGGGCAGCGCGTGCGGAAGCGACACCCGGACGGCGGATTGAGCGGGCTCGGCAGGTCACCCTTCAGCACGATGCGCGAGCGGCTGCGTTCCAGCGCCGGGTCGGCGAGCGGCACGGCGGACATCAGCGCCTGGGTATAGGGATGCATCGGCGCCCGGTAGAGCCGGCGCTTTTCAGCGATCTCGACGATCTTGCCGAGATACATGACGGCCACCCGGTGCGAGATGTGCTGCACGACGGACAGGTCATGGGCAATGAAGACATAGGCCGTGCCGAAATCCCGCTGGATATCCTTGAGGAGGTTGAGCACGCCCGCCTGCACGGAGACGTCGAGCGCGGAGACCGGCTCGTCGAGCACGAGCAGTTCCGGTTTCAATGCCAGTGCCCGGGCGATCACCACGCGCTGGCGCTGGCCGCCGGACAATTCGTGCGGATAGCGCTGGCCGTGTTCCGGGTTGAGGCGGACGAGGTCGAGCATCTCCGCGACCCGTTCCTTGCGCCCGGCCTGCGAGAGGTCGCTGATGCGCAGCGGCTCGGCAATGTTTTCGGCAACGCGCATGCGCGGATGCAGCGATGCGTAGGGATCCTGGAAGACCAGCTGGATCTTGCGGCGCAGCGCGCGCATCTCGGCGGGGTTCGCCGCGTTGATATCGCGGCCGCGGAACAGGGTCTGCCCGCCGGAAGGCTCGATCAGTCGCAGGATGCAGCGGCCGAGGGTGGACTTGCCGCAGCCGGATTCACCGACCAGCCCCAGCGTTTCGCCGGGCTTGACGTCGAAGGACACGCCGGTCACAGCGTTGACCTGGGCAATTTCGCGCTCGAAGATCAGCCCGCCGGTGACGGAGAAGCGCTTCGAGAGGTCCCTGACGGAGAGGATGGGGTCCGGCCCGGTCATGCAGCGCTCCCGACAGGAAGGGTGGCGAAATGGCAGGCGACCCGGTGGTCGCCCTCCGTGCGGACGGGCGGCGGCATGTGCTTGCAGATGTCCTGCGCCTGCGGACAGCGGGGATGGAAGGCGCACCCGCCAGGCAGTTTGCCGAGGGGCGGCGGCGCGCCGTCGATGGAGAAAAGCCGCTCTTTCTCCTCTGCCATGTTGGGGATCGAGGCGATAAGACCCCGCGTATAGGGATGGGCCGGCCGCGCGAAGAGGGCACCGACGCTTGCCTGTTCGACGACCTCGCCCGAATAGACGACAGCGACCCTGTCGGCATGCCCGGCGAGCACGCCGAGATCGTGGGTGATCAGGACGAGCCCCAGGTTCAGCCTCCGCCGCAGGTCCGTGAGGACGTCCATGATCTGCGCCTGCACGGTCACGTCGAGGGCGGTCGTCGGCTCGTCGGCGATCAGGAGATCGGGGTCGTTGGCCACGGCCATGGCGATCATCACGCGCTGGCGCATGCCGCCGGAAAATTCGTGCGGGTACTGGTGGATGCGCCGGTCGGGCTGGGGAATGGCGACGAGGGCGAGCAGTTCGGCTGCGCGATCCATGGCCGCTTTCTTCGAGACGCCGGCATTGTGCAGTCGGATCGTTTCGGCGATCTGCGCGCCGACCGTCATCACGGGATTGAGCGAGGACAGCGGATCCTGGAAGATCATGGCGATGCGTGAGCCGCGCAGGGCACCCAATTGCGCCATGGGCATGCCGACCAGCTCGCGCCCCTTGAACCGTGCCGATCCGCTGACAGAGGCGGTCTTCGGTTGCAGCCCGAGGGCGGAGAGCATGCCGACCGACTTGCCGGAGCCGGATTCACCGACGATGCCCAGCACCTCGCCGTGATCGACCGCGAGACTGATGCCGCGCACGGCCTCAAAGGATTGCCCGTGGCGGGTGAAGGAGACGCGAAGGTCGCGAACGGCAAAGAGCGGTTCCTGTTGCATGGTGCGCCTCATTTCGACTTCGGGTCGAAGTAGTCGTGCAGGCCGTCACCGATGAAGTTGAAGCCGAGCACGATGGTCAGGATGGCAAGGCCCGGCCCGAGGGCGACCCACCAGGAATAAAACTGCGCTGCACCGTCGGAGATCATCGAACCCCATTCCGGCGTTGGCGGCGTGGCGCCGAGGCCGATGAAGCTGAGCGAGGCGGCAAGCAGGATCACCTGGCCGAGATCCATCGTCGCGCTGATCAGCACCGGCGTCCAACAGAGCGGCAGGATGTGCTTGAAGAGGATGCGGCCCTTGCCGGCACCTGCCGCGACCGCAGCCTCGACATGCTCGCGCTCCCGGATCTCCAGAACCTGCGCGCGCATCAGGCGGGCATAGACAGGCCACCAGACGATCACCATGGCGACGGTCGCATTTTCAAGGCCGGGGCCCAGCGAGGCCGCTACGGCCATGGCGAGGAGCATCGGGGGGAAGGACAGGGTGACGTCGACGAGCCGCATGATCGCCGAGCCGAGCAGGCCGCCGGCATACCCGGAAATCGCGCCCAGCATGGCCCCGATCGTGACGGAGAGAGCGACCACGACGATGGCGATCGGGATCGAGTGCTGTGCGCCGTAGAGGGTTCGGCTCAGGACGTCCCGCCCGAGCGCATCGGTCCCCAACCAATGGCTCCAGCTCGGTGCCTGGAGCCGCCGGCCGACCATGTCGAGCGGGGCATAGGGGCTTATCAGTGGCGCGAGCAGCGTGACGGCGAGCCAGAAGACCACGATCGCGATGCCGATGGCGAGCGGGATCGACAGCCATGCCGGCCGGCGGAAAGAAACGAGGGTCGCAGCGATCATGTTCTTACCCCAGGCGCACGCGCGGATTGGCGATGACATAGGCGATGTCGGTGATGAGGTTCGTCAGCAGGAAGACGACGCCTCCGACGATGGTCACACCGATGATGGCGGGAAAATCGAGACCGCGCGCCGCCTCCACCGCGTAGGACCCCATGCCCGGCCAGGAGAAGATCGTCTCGGTCAGTACGGCTCCTGTGAGCAGGTAGGCGAAGGAATAGCCGATGACGGTCAGCGTCGGCACCAGCGTGTTGCGTAGCGCATGGCGCACCACGACACGAAGCTCCCCCGCCCCCTTCGCACGCGCCGTCAGGATGAATTCCCGGTCCAGCACCTCCAGCATGTTGGCGCGCACCAGCCGCGATATGGTGCCTGCGACGGCCCAGCCGAGCACGAAGGCCGGCAGGATCAGATGCCACAGCGCGTCCAGAAAGAGCCTCACGTTCCCGGCGATCAGCGTGTCGATGGTCATGAAGCCGGTGACGGAGGCCGGAGGGGTTGCCCGCGGATCCAGCCGGCCGGGGCCGGGCAGGACGCCCCATTTGACCGAGAAGACATAAAGCAGCGCCAGTCCCAGCCAGAAGACGGGAATGGACGATCCGAACAGGGCGAAGAAACGCGCCGCATGGTCGATGACCGTATTGCGGAAATAGGCCGCCAGAACGCCCAGCGTGATACCGATCGCCGAGCCGATGACCATCGCGGCAAGAACGAGTTCCATCGTGGCCGGCAGGCGGAAGAACACGTCCTGCGCGACGGGCCGGCGTGTGATGAAGGAGGTGCCCATGTCGCCGGACAGAAGATTGCCGACATAGATGACGTAGCGTTCCGGCAGACTGCGATCGAGCCCCCAGCGCGCCTTTGCGGCGGCCACTGCCACCGGATCGTTCATCTGCCGGTCCGACACGATCGCCGTCAGCGGGTCGCCCTTCGTCACGGTCGTGAGCAGGAAGGCGAGCGTCACGATGCCGAGAACCAGGAAGGGCATCGCGACCAGGCGTCGCAGAATGTATCGTGTCACAAATCGCGTCCTTTAACCCGTGTGCCATCCCGTGCCGATCGGCGTATGGGGAGATCGATGCAGGCATTATTGACAACAGGCGAAGCGGACGTCAACATAAATGAAATTATATTCCATTTACGGCAGATCGACAGATCGCGAAAATCCGCTATGGCTCCAGCAGCGCTGACACGAAAGGCAAGACATGCGTAAACGGACCAAACCGGCAGACGGCAGCGAAGGCGCGGAGGGCGGGAATTCCGCCGCTTCGCTGACACGCGGGCTGGAAATCCTGCGATCGTTCACCGCCGACGACGCCACGCTCGGCAACCAGGACCTTATCGAACGGACGGGCTTGCCGAAAGCAACCGTCTCGCGCCTGACCTCGACGCTCGTCGGCCTCGGCTATCTCCACTACGACGACATGCTCGGCCGCTACAGCATCGGGCCCGCGACGGTGTCCCTCGGCTACTCGGCGCTCAGCTCCAGCGCCGTCATCCATATGGCAAGGCCCCTGATGCAGGAGCTGGCGGACCAGACCGGCGCAGCCGTGGCGCTCGGCACGCGCGACGGGCTGGAAATGGTCTATCTTGCCAATTGCCGCTCGATGAGCCCGGTTTCGCTGCGCCTCAATGTCGGCTCGCGCCTGCCGATCTACCGCACGGCCATGGGCCTTGCCTATCTTGCCGAAATGCAACCGGACATTCGCCAGTCCGTCGTCGGGCAACTGGTCGTGGCCGAGCCCGAAAGGGCCGAGGAACTCGACCGTCTTGTGACGAACGCAATCGAGGACTACCGGCGCGACGGGTTCATCAGCGCGTTCGGCAGCTGGCACAGTTACATCAATGCCGTCGGCGTCGCCTTCCGGCCGACGGATGGCTCGCCCCTCGTCGCCCTCACCTGCGGCGGGATTGTCGATATCCTGTCGCGCAACCATTGCCGGGAAACCGTCGGTCCCGGGCTGCTCCGGCTTACGCGCCGCCTGCGCGCGCGGCTTGCCGGGGAGCCCGATCCGTTCCCCACCTCGCAACGACCACCCACCTGGAAAACCTCGGCCGAATAGGCTCAAGCCTCAAGGGATCCCCCAATGCCCACCCATGTCGTCTATCCGAAGGTCAGTCTCGAAATGTCGAGCGGCCGTATCGCCCGCTGGCTTGTTGCAGAGGGCGAAACCGTTCGGCAGGGGCAGGTGCTTTTCGAGATCGACAACGACAAGGCCGCCGTCGAGGTCGAATCCCCTGCGTCCGGCGTCATTCACACCCTTGTTGAAAGCGAGATCGAGGTGGATGTCGGGGCGGATGTCGCCCGCATCTATGGCGATGGCGAGGCCTACGGCGGGATGGAAATACAGGAAGTCGAGACCGTGGAAGCCGTGACCGAGGCGAGCCGAGCCATTCTCTTGCCGGGCGCGCGGCGAAGCGGGCGCGGCCCCAACCCCACTCCCCTCGCCCGCCGCATCGCGCGCGAACATGGCATCGTGCTGGATGGCCTCACCGGTACCGGTCCGGGCGGGCGGATCCAGAAGACAGACGTCGTTGCGAGGGTCGGCGATGCCCGCCGGCCGGCAACAATCGAAATGCCCACCGTTCTGCCCGCGGTCCGAAAGGATGGCAGTCCTGCGCCGCTGAATGCGACCTGGCTGCGCAAGGGCGACGGCCTGCCTGTCGTGCTTCTCCATGGCTTCAGCGCGGACCTCAACAACTGGCGCGGCATGCTCGCCGGCGCGCGTGCGGACTGGCCGGCGCTGGCGATCGACCTTCCCGCGCACGGCCGCTCGCCGCATGCGATCCCCGACGACCTCGACCGGATGGCGGCAACCATCGAGGCGACCGTCGCGGCAGAGCATGACGGCCCGCTCGTGCTGGCCGGTCATTCCTTCGGCGGGGCGCTGGCGGCGCGGCTGGCAAGCCGCGGGCAGCTGGATATCCACGGTCTCTGCCTTGTCTCTCCCGCAGGCCTCGGGCCTGAGATCAACGGCGCCTTCGTTGCGGGCGTGTTGCGCGCGCGGCAGCAGGAGAGCCTGAAGCCCTGGCTCGACCTTCTGGTGCACGATGCCGCCGTCATCTCGCCGGCCTTCCTGCAGGCGGTGGTGCAGCAGCGTGACGACACGGGCCTGACGGCGGCGATGGGGGCCTTTGCCGAGCGGTTCTTCCCGGATGGAACGCAGTCGATCTCCATCCGTGACGATCTCGCTCGCCTGTCCCAGCCGGTACGCATCGTCTTCGGCCGGCAGGACCGTATTCTCCCCTTTAGTGCCACGGTGGGCCTTCCCGGCAATGTCGGCCTGCATGCCGTCGATGCGTGCGGGCACATGCCGCATCTCGAATATCCGGCGCTGGTAATGAAGATCCTCGGCGAAGTCCGCAGAAGCGGCTGACGGTCAGCGTTTCGCCTGCTGACCATAGGTGCCGTAGCGGGCGCGCACATCGACGAGTTCCGCCTGCGTCAGGAGAACGGGCTCTCCGATCGACCGGGCGAGCACGTATTGGCGCGCCAACGTTTCCAGCTTTTCCGCGCGCGCCAGAGCGGTCCCGACATCGGGGCCGATCGTGACTGCTCCGTGATTGGCCATCAGGCAGGCGGAGTAGGTCGTGCCCATGGCGGCGACCACCGTTTCCGCAAGCGCGGCACTGCCGAAGCAGGCGTAGTCCGCACAGGGTATCTCGCTGCCGCCGAAGCCGGCGACCATGTAGTGGAACAGCGGGATCGCCCGGCGCAGCGCAGCAAGGGCGACGCAGTGATCGGGGTGGGTGTGGACGACGGCGCCCGCATTCGTCGTGGCGTAGAGCCTGGCGTGAATGGCCCATTCCGAGGACGGCCGCCAGTCGCCGATCCAGGCCCCGTCGAGATCAACAGCGACGATCTGCTCGGGCGCAAGGGTGTCGGGCGCGATGCCTGTCGGCGTGATCAGCATCCCTTCGCCGTGTCGCAGACTGAAATTGCCGACCGTACCGCTGTTGAGGCCGATCGCCACCGATCGCCGGCTCGCCTCGACCAGGGCCATCCTCGCTGCCGCGTCGTTCGTCATCGTGCACTCCATTGGTTCATCGCCTCGACGGCTCTGAGCAGGATGTCGTCGGCGCCCAGCTTGCCGGGTTTGAGGTATAGCGAAAGGGGTACTGGCCCGGTGGAGACACAGAAGCCGGTTCCGAGCGGGCCATCCGGCAGGGCCCGAACGGCGGTAATGCCGAGCGCATCGACAACCGCGCCCGACGTTTCTCCGCCCGCGACGATAAATCGCCGGACGCCGCGATCGCACAACCTCTTCGCGATGGCGCCGAGGATGCGTTCTGCGCGGCGAGCTGCCTCCACGCGGCCAAAGGCGGCCTGTACGGCGGCAACACCTTCCGGTCCGGTTGCCGTTGATATGGCGAGGGGCGCCGTGCCGATCCGCCTCGCGGCCCAGTCGAGCGCTGTAGAGACAAGCCCCTCCTCCCCGGCCGGATCGAGCAGATCCAGCGACAGGCAGGGGTGCTCGGCTGAAAAAGCCGCAAGCTGCGCCAGGACGATCGGCCCGACGCTTCCGGCAAGCACGGCCGTGGGGCCATCGACATGCCGCGGTGCGGGCATCGTGCCTTGCCGCATGGCACGGCCGAGGCGGGTCGCATAGGCGATGATCAGGGGGTCGCTGGCGACGACGACGCGGTCCATCGATGCAGCGACCTCGGCCGCAGTCTCGACGTCGCCGTCATCGGTCGTATCGAGGAAGACGTGGCCCATTCCCTCGGCCGCGAAAGCCTCGATGGCGGTGCGTGCCGCATCGGTGCCACTGCGAAGGGCGGCATGGTTGAGGAGCGCGATCCGGTGCGGCGTCTGCCGCCCGAGGAAACGGACGAGATCGGGGTCGGACATCGGGGTCAGCGGGTCGAAGCGCTTGATCGATTCGGAAACGAGGCGGCCGCGATAGAACATGTAGCCCTGATGGACCGTTGTGCCGAAGCGGGGAAAGCCGGCGCTCATCAGCACCGGCCGCTGGCCTGCACGATCGGCGAGGTAGTCCGCCGCCGGGCCGATATTGCCGTCTTCGGTGGAATCGAACGTGGCGCAGGCCTTGTAGGCGACGCGCCTGCAGCCGGCCTGCAGAAACGCGTCGGTGAAGCGGCCCAGTTCGGCAAGCGCCTCCGCGACGGGCACCGTGCGCGTCCGCGTGCCGGCCATCACCACGGCCGCGGGCGGGATTTCGCCCTCGGGACGGAACAGTACGGGACAGTGGATACCGGCGCCTTCCAGATAGCCGGCGACCATGAGGGCGCCGGTAAAGTCGTCAGCGATGATTCCAAGGGCTCGCTGCATCGTCCGGCCTCAGGCGTTCAGCATTTCGCGGGCGATGATGAGCTGTTGGATCTGTGATGTGCCCTCGTAGAGCCGGAACAGCCGGACGTCGCGGTAGAAGTGCTCGACCGGATAGTCCTGCATGTAGCCGGCCCCTCCGTGGATCTGCACTGCACGGTCGGCGACCCGGCCGACCATTTCCGAACAGAACAGTTTCGCGCTCGCAGCCTGCTGGATGACGCGATCACCTGCATCGAACCGCCGCGCTGCTTCCAGCACCATTGCGCGTCCGGCAAAGGCCTCCGTGGAACTGTCGGCGAGCATGGCCTGGATGAGTTGGTGCTCGGCGATCGGCTTGCCGAACTGCACCCGCGCGCGCGCGAACCGCACGGCCTCGTCGCACAGCCGCTCCGCGGCGCCCACGCAGACGGCGGAGATATGCAGGCGGCCGCGGTTGAGCACCTTCATCGCGGTCTTGAAGCCAGCGCCTTCCACGCCACCGATGACGCTGTCGGCGGGGATGCGGCAATTGTCGAAGATGACGTCGCAGGTGCGGGTACCGCGCTGCCCCATCTTCCTGTCAATGGCGCCGAGGCTGAGGCCGGGGCTGTCCTTCGGCACCAGGAAGGCGGTCACGCCCGCAGGTCCCGGTCCGCCGGTGCGCGCCATGACGGTGAAGACATCGGCCACCGGGGCGTTCGTGATGTAGCGTTTCGTGCCGTTGAGGATGTAGTGGTTGCCGTCTCGCCGTGCCGTGGTCTTCACGGCGCCTGCATCCGAGCCGACGTCCGGTTCGGTGAGGGCGAAGGAGCCGATGGCCTCGCCCGTCGCCATGCGCGGCAGCCAGTACTGTTTCTGTGCTTCCGTGCCATCGACGATGACGCCCTGCGAGCCGATGCCGTTGTTCGTGCCGATGACGGAGCGGAAGGCGGGAGAGGCATAACCGAGCTCGAAAGCGACGAGCACCTCTTCCTCCATCGTCAGGCCGAGTCCGCCGTGTTCTTCCGGGATGGACATGCCGAAAAGGCCCAGCACCCGCATCTCCGCGATGATCTCGGGTGGGATGGCGTTTTCCTCCTCCACCCGGGCCTCCGCCGGCAGCAGCCGTTCGCGCACGAACCGGCGCACCATCTCAACCAGCGCGTTCAGCACATCGGCGTCCCGGATCATCGCATCTCTTCCTCTTTGGCGGCCCGTGAAAATTTCTGTTGCATCCAAAGGCTGGCACAGCTTAGTGTGCCGTTCAACAGAAATCGGAATTTATTTCCATAAACGGTAATCGAGCCCACTGCGGCTCCCTTGCGACCCGAGGACACGAATGGCACGCCAGATACCGCTCGCCCCTTCCGCGCCCTGGTTCCGGCTGGAACTGGACGAGGCGGACTGGAGCGAGGAACAGGCAAAAGACCTCGTCCACTGGTACGGCCAGATGCTGCTCATCCGCCGGTTCGAGGAAAAGCTGCTCGATCTGGAGAAGGCCGGGCTCATCCACGGCCCGGCCCATGCCAGCATCGGCCAGGAGGCCGGTGCGGTCGGCGCCATGGCTGCGCTCGGTACCGACGACAAGATCAACGGTACGCACCGCGCCCACCATCAGGTGTTGCTGAAGCTGCTCAATCCCTCGGTTCCCGATGGCTTCGACATCCGCAAGGACGCCTTCACGCCCGGCATGGACGAGGCGATCTACCGCTTCATGGCGGAGATCATGGGTTTGACCCCTGGCTATTGCGGCGGGCGGGGCGGCTCCATGCATATGCGTTTTGCTGGCGCTGGCGTCGTCGGCACCTCGGCGATCGTCGGCGGCAACCCACCCCATGCGGCGGGCTACGCGCTCGCCGACAAGATGCTTGGCCGCGACCATATCTCCGTTGCTTTCTTCGGCGACGGCGCGGCGCAGAACGGGGCGAGCTACGAGGCGATGAACATCGCAGCCGCGCAGGGTCTGCCGGTGATCTTCTTCATCGAGAACAACCTCTACGGCGTTTCCACGCACATTTCGGACGTGACGCGCGAGACGCGGCTGTCGTCCCGCGGCGCGATGCTCGGCATCGCCTCGATCGAATGCGATGGCATGGACGTCGTTGCCGTGTACCGCGCCATGGCGGAGGCACGCCGCATCATCCGCGAGACGGGCGGCCCTGTGGTGGTCGAAGCCCTCTGCTATCGCCATTTCCATCAGTCCGGCTCCCGCAGCGGCAGCGACTTCGGCTATCGCACGAAGGAAGAGGAAGCCGCATGGCGCGCGCGCGATCCCATCGCGCTTGCCGAAGCGCGCCTGACGGCGCTCGGCCTGCTCTCTCCGGAGGAGTTCGCCCAGATCGACGCGCTGGTGACGGATCGGGTCGCCGCCGCGGCCGGAAGGCTGACCGAACCGGTCCCCGGTGGAAACACGCTGCGCATTCCCGACAGCCTCTGGCCGGATCCGGCGACGCGCGACCATGGCATTCTGGGCAACCTTTCCGAACTCGCCGGAAAGCGTTTCCTCGACCACGACGACATGCGCCCCGACGCCGTCGAGAAGGTGAAGTTCGTTACTGCCGCCTCCGAGACGCTGGCTGCCGCGATGGCGCGCGATCCCCGCATCATCGTCATGGGCGAGGATGCGCACCAGATGCACGGCGGCGTCAGCGGCTTCACCAAGGGCGTTCTGGAACGCTGGCCAGAACGCGTCCTGCCGATGTCGATCGCCGAGAACGGCTTCACGGGCGTTGCCCTCGGCGCGGCGCTTAACGGCCTGCGACCGGTGGTCGAGATCATGTTCGGCGATTTCTGCTTCACCGCGGCCGACCAGATCGCCAATGGAGTCGGCAAGGTACGGCACATGTTCGGCGACGGTTTCCCCGTTCCGATCGTCATGCGCGTGCGCATCTCGCCCCACACCGGCTACGGCTCGCAGCATTCCGGCGATCCCTCGGCCCTTTTCGGCCTGTTCCCCGGCTGGCGCATCGTCACACCGTCGAACGCCTTCGACTATATCGGCCTCATGAATTCGGCGCTGGCCTGCGACGACCCCGTCGTCGTCTTCGAGCACACCGAACTCTACCAGAAGGAGTTCGAGGTGCCCGCCGGCGACCGGGACTTCTTCATTCCTTTCGGCACGGCGCGCGTCGTGCGGCCGGGAAGCGCCTGCACGGTTCTTGCGACCTCCGTGATGGTGCAGAACGCGATCCGGGCGGCTGAGGAGGCGGGCATCGATGCCGAGGTCATCGACCTGCGCAACATCGACCATCACGGCATCGACTGGCAGCGCATCGGCCAATCCATCGACAAAACGGGCCGGGTCGTCATCGCCGAGCAGACTGCACGCAGCCTGTCGATGGGCGGCACCTGGGCCGCCGAGATCCAGGAGCGTTTCTTCGACTGTCTCGACCACGAAATCCTGCGCGTGACCGGTGGGCTTGCCGCCCCCACGGTCTCGGCCGCTCTCAACCGCGCAGCGCTCGCAACAGTGGCCGACGTGCGGGACGCTTTGCTTCGAATTGCGGAAAAATAGTGGAACAGGGCATCCGCAGCCCGTCAAACTGGAGGTATCCAACCGATGAAACGACTTCTTCCATCGAAATCCAGACTGGCCTTTCTCTCGCTCGCCCTCTCCGCCACGATCCTGGGCGGGGCCACCTACCCGGCATTGGCCGAAGAGCGCGCTTTGGTGATCGCCCGTGACATGGACGTCAACTCGCTCGATCCGGCTCGCGCCTGGTGCGACACCTGCCAGATCTACAACACCTCCGTCTATGAGCAGCTCGTGACGCTCGACAAGGACAACAAGGTGCAACCGCTGATCGCCTCGAGCTGGGAGATCAACAAGGAACAGACCCAGCTGACCTTCAAGCTCGATCCGGCCGCAAAGTTCTCCGACGGCACGCCGGTCGAGGCCAAGGATGTGAAATGGTCGTTCGAGCGGCTGAAGAACATCAAGGGCAACGGCGCCTTCATCGCCGACCCCATCAGCTCGATCGACATTCCCGACGCGCAGACGGTCATCGTGAACCTCTCCGCGCCGAATTCGGAGTTCCTCAACCAGGCGGCTGCGGGCTTCCTCGGCATCATCAACAGCGATGTCGCCGCCGCCAATGGCGCGCTCTCGGATGCGACGGCGGTCGACAAGGACACGTCGGAAAACTGGTTCCTGAGCAACTCCGCCGGCAGCGGTCCCTTCGTCCTCGAATCCTACGAGCCGAATTCGGAACTGCGCCTGAAGCGCAACGACAACTACTGGCGCAAGGCCCCAACGATCCCGCAGGTCGTCTTCCGCCAGGTCAAGGATGCCGTGGCGCAGGCGCAGATGCTGCAGTCCGGCGCCGCCGATATCGCCATGCAGATCGACGCGGAAACCGCCAAGACGCTCGAAGGCAGCAATGTGGTGGTCGACAAGGTGCCGTCCTACAACTTTGTCTACATTGCGTTGTCGCCGGGTGCCAAGGCCAACACCGTCAAGCTGACGCCCGAGGTGCGCGAAGCCATCTCGATCGCCATCGACCGCACGTCGCTGATCGACTTTACCGTTGGCGGCGCCGGCCGCGCCATCGCAACGCCCATCCCACTCGGCTTCCCCGGCGGCGACAACCATGAGATCCCCGCCTACAATCCGGACCGCGCCAAGGAGCTGCTGGCAGCCGCTGGCATTGGTGACGGTTTCACGCTGAAGTCGATCTATCCGGACATGAACGTCTATGGCGTCGATTTTTCGCTGATGATGCAGAAGATCCAGCAGGATCTTGCCAAGGTGGGCATAACGGTCGAGCTGTCGCCGGTTCCCTTCGCCAACTGGCGCGAAGCCGCCAACGGCGACCATATCCCGCTGACCGCCGTCTTCTTCGCCCCGGACTTCTTCGGCACCTCGCAATATGTCGATGTCTTCGGCCTGTCGGAAGGTTCCGTCTGGGCCAAGCGGGCGGGCGGCGCGACCGATCCCTCGATCATCAGCACCGAAACCGGCAAGCTGCGTGAACAGGCGCTCGCCGCGCCGGCCGAGGAGGCGGAAAAACTCTGGTTCGAGGCCGGTGAGCAGATGGCCAAGGCCCGGATCATCATCCCGATGGTCAGCCCCGACCTCATCCTGGCGCACAGCCCGACCGTCAAGGGCGTTCGCTACAGCGCCTGCTGCAACCTGCCGCTCGCCGAAATCACGAACTGACCGAGCCATCGGGAGAGGCGAAATGCCTCTCCCGCCCAGGAGGACATACAAGATGACAGCGAAACTGCTGAACAGCCGCGATACGGAACTCGTCGAACGCGCCCAGCGCGTCGTGCCGAACGGCATGTGGGGACATATGGCGACCCGGGCTATCGCACCGGGCTATCCGCAATTTTTCTCGCGCTCGGACGGTTGCCGCGTCTGGGATGCGGATGGCAACGAATACATCGATTTCATGTGCGCCTGGGGGCCGAACGTGCTCGGCTATCGCCACCGGGACGTGGATGCCGCGGCTCTCGCGCGGATCGATGCGGGCGACGTCGGCAATGGTCCGACAGAGAGCATGGTGGAGCTGGCCGAACTGCTCGTCGATACGCTCGATCATGCCGACTGGACGCTTTTCCAGAAGAACGGCACGGATGCGACGACGGCCTGCGTCACCATTGCGCGTGCGGCTACCGGTCGCCGCAAGATTCTCGTCGCCCGCGGTGCCTATCACGGCGCCGTTCCGTGGTGCTCACCTTCGCTGCTCGGCGTGACGGCGGAAGACCGGGCCCATATCATCGTCTTCGACTATAACGATGCTGCAAGCCTCGATGCCGCGGTCAATGCTGCGGGCGATGATCTGGCGGCTATCCTGCTGACCGCCTTCCAGCATGATGTCGGCAAGGACCAGCACCTGCCGCAAGCCGCCTTCCTCGCTCATGCGCGCAAGATCTGCGACCGTACCGGCGCGGCCCTCATCCTCGACGACGTGCGCGCGGGCTTCCGCCTCGATGTTAGGGGCAGCTGGGCGCGCTACGGGGTCAAGCCCGACCTTGCGGCCTATTCGAAGGCCATCGCCAACGGCTGGCCGCTTGCCGCCGTGGCCGGTGCGGAACGCTTCCGGGAAGGCGCAGGCAAGGTCTTCGTCACAGGTTCGTTCTGGTACGGCTCGGCTGCCATGGCGGCCGCGGTCAAGACCGTCCAGATCCTGCGGGACAGCGACGCCCTTGCGCATACGGAGGCGATGGGTGAGCGTTTCCGGACCGGCCTCTCGGAAATTTCTGCCCGGCACGGCTTCACGCTGCGGCAGACCGGTCCGGTGCAGATGCCGATGGTGCTGTTCGACGGTGACCAGGAGCTGAAGATCGCCAACGCCTTCTGCCTGGCGGCCCTCAGACGCGGCATCTATCTGCATCCCAAGCACAACATGTTCCTGTGTGCCGCCCATACGCCCGGGGATATCGACCGGGCACTCGAGGCCGCGGACGGCGCCTTCCGCGACATCGTCTCGGCGGGCGTGCTCGCCGCCTGAACGCCGCCGCCCCGACCCTGCATGCCGCCTGTGGGCGGCGTGCACCGGCGTGTCACCCCTTTTTCGAGGAGGGCCATCATGTCCTATACGGACCACATTTTCGACGACTATCGCCTGCGCGTGAAAGCGCTCGAAGCGAGCGACAATCCATTCGCCAAGGGCATCGCCTATGTCGCAGGGGAATACGTCCCGCTGCACGAGGCACGCATTCCGATCCTCGACCAGGGTTTCCTGCATTCGGATCTGACCTACGACGTGCCGGCCGTCTGGAACGGCCGGTTCTTCCGGCTGGAGGATCATCTCGACCGTTTCGAAAAGAGCTGCGCCCAGTTGCGCCTCAAGAGCCCTCTGTCGCGGGAGGAAATCCGCGATCGGCTCGTCGAGATGACGGTAAAGAGCGGTATCCGCGATGCCTATGTCATGATGATCGTGACCCGCGGCCTGCGCTTCGTGCGCCAGTATGCGCCCGAGGAGTGCGACAATTTCTGCTATCTCATGGTCATGCCCTATCTCTGGGTCATGGACGAGGCGACGCAGAAGAACGGTGGCAGCGCGGTCATCACCCGTACGGTCCGCCGCGTGCCGCCGGGCGCCATCGACCCGACCGTCAAGAACCTGCAATGGGGCGATTTCACCCGCGGCCTGATGGAGGCGCGTGATCGCGGCGCGATGTACCCGATCCTGACCGATGGCGACGCGAACCTCACCGAAGGCTCGGGCTTCAATGTCATCCTGATCAAGGACGGCAAGCTCTACACGCCGAGAAAGGGCGTGCTGGAAGGCGTGACGCGCAAATCGGTGCTCGCGGTCGCCGAGAAGCTCGGATACCCCTACACGATCGACGATGTGCCGGTGGAACTCGCCTACCAGTGCGACGAGATCCTCTTCGTCACGACGGCCGGCGGCGTTATGCCGATCACCACGCTTGATGGCCAACTGGTCGGTGACGGCCAGGTCGGCCCCATCAGCAAGGCCCTCTGGAAGGGCTACTGGGACGCCCATGCAGATCCGGAGCTGAGTTTCGCGGTCGAAGACTATCGCGCTGGCGGCTGACCCCCTGTCCTGTGGCAAGCCGGGATGCCTGGCAGGATCAGCCCGTTCTGAACGGCATTGTGAGCGATGCCCGGAACCGCCCGGGCGCGACAGGCCTTGCAGCCAGGAAAGCGCCGGCGGGAAAGTGGGTTTTGACGCGATGGGCAACATTGGCAAGGCCGATGCCGAGGCCAACTTTGCCAGTTGCGGCGGCTGCGACGTCGTTTTCCACCGACACGCAGAGCATCGATCCTGTCCTGACCGCGCTGACATGAATCTCGGCCCTGCCGGTCGAGGAGCCGACGCCATGTTTCACGGCGTTTTCGATCAGAGGCTGCAAGATCAGGCTGGGAACCATGGCGTCGTTGAGTTCGGCCGGAATGTCGATGCGGACGGTCATCCGGTCTGAGAACCGCTCCTTCTCGATGTCGAGATACTCCTTCTGAAGGGCCATTTCATCGGCGAGCCGCAATTCCCGCAAAGGGTCGAGCTGCAATGTCGAGCGGAGGAAGGCCGAGAGCGACATGATCATCCGCTCGGCGCGCTGCGAGGCGCCTTCTTCGACGAGGCCGGTAATCGAGTTGAGCGTGTTGAAGAGAAAGTGCGGGTTTATCTGGTAGTGCAGCGCGCGCATCTGTGCGGCGAGAGCTTCCTCCCGCGAGGCCATCAGCTTCAGGTCCCGGTCGCGCACGTCGATAAGGTTGAGCAGCGCGACGAAGAGAAACGACCAGCCGAAGAAGATCGACATGCGGTAGCAGACCGCATAGCCGTATTCCCTGAGATCGAACGGCGTCGCGGCCGGCAGCATGATCAGACTGTAGAGGTAGTAGTCGAGCAGCGACATGCCGAGGGAGCTGAAAAGCGAGAGGAGCAGGCACGCGAGAAGCTGCACGCTGTAGGGTTGCCGCCGGATGCGGCTGAGCAGATAGGCGAAAAGGATCGCCAGCAGGACAAAAACCACCTCGAGGACGAGTTTTCCCAGGATGGGTTTGATCGGGTTGTCGCCGATGGAAAACCATGTGGGGCTGCTGATCAGGAACTCGGCCGCGGCATAGATGAGGGCAAGGCGCACGGTTAGCGCAGGCAACCCGGCGCCGTCCAGAATGCCGGCGGAAGGGACGGAGATCTCTTTCATGCATAACCCTGTCACGTTCGGTCCGCGGGTCTGTCCGGCTCAGGCTTAGTCCGTCGGGTCAGTTGGGGCGAGCGATTTCAGGCGCCGGCGCCTGTCAGGCGGATTGCCGTCGCGCGGCCGGCCTTTGCCGGACGGTGTTGTAGCGCTCCAGCAGGCGATCGGCCTTTACCGGCGCAAAAAGATCGTCCAGCAGCAGATGCGCTGCACCGAAAAGCGCGCCATCCTCGCGCACGGTGGAGAGCACGATGGAGAGATCGCGGGTCGCGAGCGGCAGACAGCGTTGGTAGACGAGCTCGCGGATGCCTGAAAGCATCAGGTCTCCGCCGCGTGCCAGAGTGCCGCCTATTACGATGAGACTCGGATTGATGATGCTGACGACGTCGGAAATGACTTCGCCAATCGTGCGGCCGGCGGCGCGCAGCAGCATCAGGGCCTCGGGTTTACGCTGTTCGACGAGGTCGATCACGTCGCGGGCGGTCTCGGCGCGAAAACCGCGAGCCGAGAGGTCTCGGGCGATCGCCCAGCCGGCGGCGCGCGCCTCCACGCAGCCGAATTTGCCGCAGCGGCAGAGCGGTGCGTCTTCGGAGAGGAACTGGATGTGGCCGATATCGCCGGCCGCGCCCTGCGCTCCGCGAAACAGCCGCCCGCCGGCAATCATGCCGCTGCCCATGCCGGTCCCGACTTTCACGAAGAGCATGTCGTCCACCGTGGGGAAGCGGCGTTTGTGTTCGCAGATCGTCATGAGGTTCACGTCGTTCTCGACGTAAACGGGCACGTCGAAGCGCGTGTTGAGGTGCCCGATGATGTCGAACTCGTCCCAGCCGGGCAGGACCGAGGGGCCGACGACGCAGCCACGCTTGAAATCGATGGGTGTCGGCAGGCTGAGGCTGATGCCGAGAAAGAAGCCGTGCGTCTCCTTGGCTTCCGAGGCCAGGGCGTCGAAAGCGTCGCCGATCTGCGCCAGTGTCGCCTCCGGGCCGCTCGCGACGGAAAAGGGCAATGTCGTCTGGGCGAGGATCGACGGCGTCAGGTCCATGGCGGCGAGGTGGATATGCGTTTCGCCGATATTGGCGACGAGGAGAAAGCCGCCCGCCGCGTTGATTGCCAGCACCCGGGTCGGTCTGCCGCCGCTCGGCAGGGTCTTTTCCGTTTCGCGAACGAGGCCGCTGGCGAGCAGCGCGTTGAGCCGCTGTGTCACCGTCACGCGGGAGAGGCCCGAAGCGGCGAGAAGCTCGGCCCGCGAAGCAGCACCGCCGCTGGCGATCAGCGACAGGATGCCGCCCGCGCCGTCAAGCGCTGGTCTGTCGTGCCCGTCGTCCGTGCGCGCCATGCAAAACTCCTGTTTCCCGACCGGTTTAGCGACAAAGGTGCATGAGATAAAGCACGGAGTTTTTCTGTCGCGCGGACTTATGTAAGATAATATACATAAGATTGCTATTTATGTATGCATTTGTGTATATGGGGCATCACCGTTTGGAGAGGCGCCGCGTGACCACCTATCTCATCGGACTGGACTACGGATCGGAATCGGCGCGGGGCGTGCTGGTGGAGGTCGAAAGTGGGCGACAGGTGGCGCAGCACGTCCATCCCTATCGGCACGGCATCATGACACGGCAGCTGCCGGGCGGAACGCCGCTGCCACCGGATTTCGCGCTGCAGAATGCCGAGGATTTTACAGAGGCTGCCTTCGAGATTCTTTCCCGGCTCGGGCGGGGGCGCACCGTCGCGGGGGTCGGCCTTGGCTTTACCGCGAGCTCGCCCCTGCCCGCCCGGGCCGATGGCGTGCCGCTCTCACGTCTCCATCCCGACGCGCCGCACGCCTATGTCAAGCTGTGGAAGCACAATGCGCAAACCTATGCCGATGCGATCAATGCTCGTCCGGGCCCGTTTCTCGCCAATTTCGGCGGGCGGGTTTCCGGTGAATGGCTGCTGGCGAAAGCGGCTCAGATCGCCGCGGAGGCGCCGATGCTCTGGGCGGAGACGGACCGCTTCATCGAGGGTGGTGACTGGCTCGCCTGGCAGTTGACGGGACGGGAGGCCCGCGGTCTCGGGTTCGCCGCCTACAAGGCGCAGTTTTCCGCCGCGGCCGGCTATCCGCAGGGCGTTGTGGCGGACCTTGACCGGCGGCTGGCGACGCCGCTCCCCGTCGGTTCGCCCGCCGGGCCACTTTCGCCGCAATGGCGGGATCTGACCGGGATCGAAGGGCCGGCAATCGTCGCCGTCGCGGTCATCGATTCCCATGTCATGCTGCCGGCGATCGGCGGTGTGACGCCCGGCGCCTTCGTCGGGGCGCTCGGCACTTCGGCTGCCTACCTCTATCTCAGCGACGTCTACCGGCCTTTGCCGCCGGGCATCGAGGGCGTCGCCTTCGACGGCTCCATGCGCCAGCTCTGGTGCTACGAGGCTGGCCAGCCCAGTTTCGGCGACACGCTTGCCTGGTTCGTGCGCGCTTTTCCCCGTGGGGCGGACAGAGAGGACAGCTTTCGCATCTACAACGCCGAGGCGGCGGAACTCCCGCCGGTGGCGGGGCGGCTCGTCGCGCTCGATTGGCTCGGCGGCAACCGCGTTCCCTATGCGGATGGCGCGCTTTCCGGGCTTCTTGCGGGCCTGACGCGGGAGACGACAGCGGCGGAAATCTACCTCGCGCTGATGGAAAGCCTCTGTTTCGGCGCGCGGGCGATCTACGACCTATTTCCCGCCGGCGGGCTGCCGGCCGAGCGCGTGCTGATGGCGAGCGGTCTCGCCCGGGCCAATCCCCTGCTGATCCAGATCATGGCCGATGTGCTCGACCGTCCTGTCGAGGTGCCTGAAATCGCCAATGCCACCGCCGTCGGTGCGGTGATCCATGGCGCGGTGGCGGCCGGAACCGTTGCCACTTACGCCGAAGGCGCGGAGCGGTTTGGTGCGCAGAGCGTCGGTCAGGTCTTGCCCCGCGCCGCTCACGCCCGGCGCTATCAGAAGGCCTATGAGATCTACCAGCGGCTGGCGGCTGGCGATGAGGTGCATGCAGGGCTTCGGGCCCTGCGGGGGATGGAAACCAGCCCGTTGGTGTGACGAAATTATTTTTGGATAAAAATATACAAAAGATACATAATTGGCATTTGACTTTATCCAAAAGAGATGACCTAATCCCCTTGGCCTTTGAGGAGAGGTCATGCCCGCCAGAAGAGCCGGAAGGGCTCTGCGGCGCCGTTGGATCTGGGAGGATTTCATGTCGCTTCATCGCATTCGCGCATCCGCATATTCCGCCGCCGCCTTGGCGCTCGGCCTCGCCCTCGGCGCAGGTGCCGCAAACGCCCAGGAGGTCATTGTCGGTCTCGTCACGAAAACCGAGGTCAATCCGTTCTTCGTCAAGATGCGTCAGGCCGCCGAGGCCCGCGCTACGGAAAAGGGCGTCAAGCTGATCGCCCGCGCCGGCAAGTTCGACGGCGACAACGAAGGGCAGGTCGCTGCGATCGAGGACCTGATCAGCGCCGGAGCCAAGGGCATCCTGGTCACGCCGAACAACTCGTCGGGCATGCTCGACGTCATCAAGAAAGCCCGCGAGGCCGGCGTGCTGGTCATTGCGCTCGACACGGCGACGGATCCGGCCGACGCCGTCGACGCCACCTTCGCCACGGACAATTTCGAGGCCGGCGTGCAGCAGGGCGCCTATGCCCGCAAGGCGATGGGTGACAAGAAGGCCGTCGTCGCCATGCTTGACGGCACGCCGGGCGGCACGGTCGATACCTTCCGCCATGACGGCTACCTGAAGGGCTTCGGCATCGCCGAGGGCGACCCATCGATCGCGGGCGCGGCCATCACCAACGGCGCGCAGGACAAGGGCCAGGTCGGCATGGAGAACCTGCTCTCCAAGAACGGCGAGATCAATGCGGTCTACACGATCAACGAACCGGCTGCGGCCGGTGCCTATGCAGCGCTGAAATCCTTCGGCAAGGAAGCCGATGTGATGCTCACCTCGATCGACGGTGGCTGCGCCGGCGTGCGCGACGTGAAGGACGGCAAGATCGCCGCGACCGTCATGCAGTTCCCCTACAAGATGGCTTCCATGGGCGTCGATGCTGTCGTGGAGTACGCAGCCTCCGGCAAGAAGCCGAGCGGTTTCGTCAACACCGGCTCCTTCCTGATCACCGACAAGCCCGTCGAGGGCCTGGAATCGAAGGACACGGCCTGGGGGCTTGAAAATTGCTGGGGTGACTGATCTTCTTTCTCCCGGCGGGACCGCGCGCGGCCGAGCGTCGCCGCGGGCCTGACCGGGTGATCGGCCGCGCAAAACCTGATGCACGGGATGCCCATGAATACAGCCACCGTTTCCGACGCCGAGACGCCGCGGAGCCTGAAGGCCCGCATCCTGGGAACGCCCTCGGTGGGGCCGCTTCTGGTCCTTCTCGGCTTCTGCGTGATCTTCGCGCTGACCAATCCCCGTTTTCTCGCCACGCACAATCTGTCGATCATCCTGCAGCAGACCGTCATCATCGGCGTTCTCGCGATCGGCCAGACGCTGGTGATCTTGACCGCGGGCATCGACCTTGCGGTCGGCGCCATCTGTGTGCTCGGCACCATTGTCGCCGGTAAACTGGTCAATCTCGGCTATGACCCCGTGCTCTCCATGGGGTTTGCCATTCTGCTCTGCACGGCTGCCGGTCTTGCGGCGGGTGGTCTCGTTTCCGGCCTCAGGCTCCCGCCCTTCATCGTCACGCTCGGTATTTTGGGCATCCTGACGGCAGCGCTGCGGCTGATCTCCGAAGGCGGCGCCTTTCCGGTGCGCGATCCCTTCCTCGCCTGGACGGGCAACACGATGAAGCTCGGTGGCTTCGTGCTGACCTATGGCGTGCTGATCATGTTCACCCTTTACGCCGTGGTTTGGTATCTCCTGAACCAGACGAAATGGGGTCGCCATACCTACGCCATCGGCAACAATGCGGAGGCTGCCCGCCTCGTCGGCATTCCGGTGCGCCGCCACCTGCTCTCGGTCTACGTGCTCGCCGGCCTGATCTACGGCATCGCCGCCTGGCTGGCGCTCGGGCGTATCCCCAATGCCGATCCGAACGCCATGCAGAGCGCCAATCTCGATTCCATCACCGCCGTGGTGATCGGCGGCACCAGCCTGTTCGGCGGCCGCGGCGGCCTCATCGGGACATTGATCGGCGCGCTCATCGTCGGGGTTCTGCGCAACGGCCTGACGCTCGCCGGCATCGACCCGCTCTGGCAGGACCTCGTGACCGGCATCCTCGTCATCATCGCCGTCGCGCTCGACCAGATGTCCCGGAGGAAGAGCTGATGGCCGACGCCGTTCCGCATGTGGTTCTCGAAGCGCGCAACGTCGTGAAGACCTACGGCCATGTCACCGCGCTTGACGGCGTTGACTTCGAACTTCGCGCCGGCGAGATCCTTGCCGTCGTCGGCGACAATGGCGCCGGTAAGTCGACGTTGATCAAGACGCTGACCGGGGCCGTGCGCCCGACCAGCGGTGACATCCTGCTCGACGGCGCGCCGGTGCATTTCAAGGGGCCGCTGGATGCGCGCCACGCCGGTATCGAGACGGTCTACCAGGATCTCGCCGTCGCGCCTGCCCTCGACATCGCCGCCAACCTCTTCCTTGGCCGCGAGCTGCGCGCGCCGGGCCTGCTTGGCGGTCTCTTCCGCCGTCTCGACAAGACGCGCATGCGTGAAGAAGCCCGCCGCGCCATGGGCGAACTGAAGTTCCGCCTGCCGGCGATCGACAATCCGGTGGAGTCGCTGTCGGGTGGCCAGCGGCAGGGTGTCGCCGTCGCGCGCGCCGCGCTCTTCGCCCGCAAGCTCGTCATCATGGACGAGCCGACGGCGGCGCTCGGCGTGCGCGAGACGGGCCAGGTGCTGGAGCTGATCCGCTCGATCCGCGATCGCGGCCTGCCGGTCGTT
The DNA here is from genome assembly GCF_029623935.1 of Shinella sp. 838. Classification (NCBI taxonomy): domain Bacteria; kingdom Pseudomonadati; phylum Pseudomonadota; class Alphaproteobacteria; order Hyphomicrobiales; family Rhizobiaceae; genus Shinella; species Shinella sp. 838. The sequence continues at coordinate 74,642 of NZ_JARSBQ010000010.1, read as the reverse complement.
CTCATCAGTCATAACATGCCGAACGTCTTCGACATCGCCGACCGCATCCACATCATGCGCCTTGGCCGGCGCGCGGCCGTCGTCACCCCCAAGACACACACCATGAACGACGTCGTCGCCATCATGACCGGCGCGGCGGCCGCCTGACCCTGTCCCGAACGGAGCAAGACATGTATCGCCTCGACCAGAAGCTCGCCCGCATCCGCGCCGGAAACTACACCCGCAGCGATTTCATCATCGCCGACGCGAAGGACGGCGACATGGGGCCCTCCATCACCTCCTGCGGTCCGAAGCGGGCGAAGGACGGCAGCTGGTCGCGCCACTACACCCGCGCGGAATTCCTGGAGAACATCCGCGCCGTCGTCGAGCAGGATATCGTCGACATCATGCTGACCTCCGCCTCCAACATGGAGGCGCTGACAGACATGGGCGTGTACCGGGGAAGCGCCGTCAAGCCGGCGATCCGCGCCAACGACACGACCGACGTCTGGGTCTGCCGGGGTGCGGCCTATTCGAAGCAGCCCTCGCGCCCCTTCCGGACGGCCTCGCTCTCGCGCGTCGCCACCGGCACGATCGATCCCGCGCCGGGTGCGCAGATTACCGGCACGGACCTCGGCCTCTACTCCATCACCTTCAACAACGATCTTGAGCACGACTACCAGTCGCTGGAAGCCTTCCACTGGTTCCGCGAGGACGCGGCACGCAACAACTTCAAATACTTCCTTGAGGTCTTCAATCCCAACGTGGATTGCGGCGTCGACCCTGAAGTGGTTCCCCACTATGTCAACGACGTGATGATGCGCTGCCTTGCCGGTGTTACCAAGGTGGACCGGCCGCAGTTCCTCAAAATCCCGTTCAACGGGGCCAAGGCGCTGGACGAGCTCGCCTCCTACGATCCAAGCGTCATCGTCGGGGTTCTCGGCGGTGGCGCTGGCACGACGCGTGATTGCTTCGAGCTTCTCCACCAGGCCGAGCGGTTCGGCGCGCGCGTCGCGCTGTTCGGGCGCAAGATCAACCTCGCCGAAGACCCGCTGGCCATGGTGCGCTTCATGCGCGAGGTAGCATCCGGCACGATTGCGCCTTCGGAGGCGGTGAAGGCCTATCACGCAAGCCTTTCCAAGGACGGGATCAAGCCGTTGCGCGAGCTCGCCAACGATAACGTCGTCACGGAAGCTGTGCTCAAGCCGGAACAGAGCAGATGACGGGCGGACGGCGAGGCATCCTGACGGGTGGGACGTGGTGTGCGGATTACAACCGCACGGTCAGCCACTGGCCGGGTGAGGACGGCCTTGCCGAGCTTTTCGAGGAGGAGCGTCACGGCGGCGGCTCCAGCTGCAATCTAGCGCTTGACGTCAAGCGGCTCGATCCGTCGATCCCCGTCGAGACGATCGGCCTCGTCGGGGATGATGACGATGGCCGCTATCTGCGCAAGACGGCTGCGGCAGCGGGGATCGACACGCGCCAGATGACGGTGACGCCGGATGCCGCCACGCAGTTCTGCGACGCCTATGTCTCGCTGCGCTCGCACCGGCGTACCCATATATTCCATGCCGGAACCGGCGCGCAGCTGACGCCCGATCACTTCGATTTTTCCCAGACGCGTATGCGCTACCTGCATCTCGGCCTGCCGGGCGTGCACCGCATTCTCGACGCGCCCTGGCAAGGCGAGCCGAACGGATGGGTGGCGGTGCTGAAGAATGCGCGCGCGGCGGGGCTTCAGACAAATCTGGAGCTGGCGAGCATCGACCGTGGTCTGATGGCCCGGCTTGTCGCGCCTTGCCTGCCGCATCTCGATCTCCTCATCGTCAATGACATGGAAATCGGTGCCATCGCCGGTGTCGAGACCATCCTGGACGGCACTTCGGACAAGGACGCGTGCCTTCGCGCGGCGCGCATGGTGCTGGAACGGGGGGCGATGGGGCTCGTCACGGTACACTGCCCGGCTTTTGCCATTGCCGTCACCCGTGACGGGGATAGTGCGGTCGCGCCCTCCGTCGCCATCCCTGAAGTGGAGATTAAGGGCGCGAACGGGGCGGGCGACGCCTTTGCTGCCGGCATGCTCTACGGTCTTCACGAGGGGTGGCCCCTTGCCCAGTGCCTCGAACTCGCTCACGCCGCCGCCGCCGTCTCGCTGCGCAGCGTGTCGACGACGGGAGCCATGCTTTTCTGGCGCGAATGCCTGTCCCTTGCTCAGAAATGGGGGCCAAGGAGGGACATCTGAAATGTTGCCCGGAACGGTTCAGTATTCGAGCAGGCACATTTCTCTTGCCGATTGCTTGATCGGTGTCGTCAGGTGGAGCACGAAAATGGCGTGCGCCGAGACCACGTAAAACGGCGGGGATTTCAGGGCCATAACCTCATATGTGACGTCGGGTGCTTAAATTCGGACATCCTTTGATTTAAAAATAGACGAACGTCTGCTTTAAATCAGACGAATTCTTCGCTAAGAATGGCCGCATGATTTCCCCTCCCCTGCCCCGTCTCCATATCGAACGCAAGGTCCGACAGAACGTCGAAACCGCCTTGGCCGACACGCGTGTGGTCCTGATTGCCGGCCCTCGTCAAGCCGGCAAGACGACATTGGCGCGGATGTTTGCCGGCGAGGATCGGCCGTTCATGACATTGGACGATGCCGGCACTCTCAGTGCTGCAAAGTCCGACCCGATCGGCTTCATACGGGGCATCAGGCGGGCCGTCATCGATGAGGTGCAGCGCGCGCCCGAACTGATGCTGGCGATCAAGGAGAGTGTCGACCGCGATGAAGAGCCGGGACGGTTCCTGCTGACCGGCTCGGCCAATCTGGCGACGATGCCTGCCATTGCTGATTCTCTGGCCGGGCGGATGGCCGTGATTTCCCTTTTTCCATTCGCCCAGTCCGAGATCCTTTCGACCCCCGGCCGCTTGCTGGATCGTCTCTTTGACGGCGAAGAGCCGGTGGCCGGCGGCGGGGCCGTCTTTGGCGATGACCTGGTGGAGGTGGTAGTGAAGGGCGGCTTTCCTGAAGTCCTTCGGCGCACGACTGCGGCCCGGCGTACCGCTTGGCTTGAGGACTACGTGGCTCTGATCCTGGACCGCGACGTGCGCGACATCGCAAACATCGATCAGCTCGATCGTTTGCCGCGTCTCCTGAGCGTGCTTGCCGAACATGCCGGACAACTGGTCAACCACAGCAGCTTCGGTGCAGCGCTCGGCCTTTCGAGCGTCACGGCCCAGAAATATGTCGCTATCCTCGAGCGGCTGTTCCTCGTGAGAACGTTTTCTCCCTGGTCGAACAACCGCCTCAGCCGGCTGATCAAGACGCCGAAGCTGCATTTCATCGACACCGGGCTGCTCGCGGCCCTGCGGGAAGACGAGGCGGAGCGGCTGATCCGGGATCGGACGCGATTCGGCCCGCTGCTCGAAAGCTTCGTCGTGTCGGAGATCCTGAAACTGGCTTCCTGGTCCGAGCGGCGCCTCGCATTCTCGCACTACCGGACCAAGGACCAGGACGAGGTGGATGTGATCATCGAGGACCGTCGCGGCCGTATCGTCGGCATTGAGGTGAAGGCGTCGGCGACCGTAAAATCGGATGATTTCCGCGGGCTGCGCCAACTCAAGGATGCCGTGGGCGACCGGTTCGTGCGGGGACTGGTCCTGCACGATCATGACCGTATCACGCCCTTCGGGGAGAAGCTGCAGGCCGCGCCGATTTCACTGCTCTGGACCATGTAGAATCCGGCTGACAGGGAGGGCAAGGTCGCCGGCGCTGGCTTTTACACGGGTATTGGGCGGGTACGCCATTTGCGAGATCATCTGTGCAACGCCTGAAAAAAGAGCGTTCCCGCAGGTGCGCAACTGTTCTTATTAACCTTTTGTTAACCCTAAACTTCTGGACGGTCCGGGAGAATCGTGTTCTATCTTTGGCGGGCAATGGCCGGCAAACCGGCTTAAGGCCGCCAAGAGGAAGACATGGCGATAGCAAACCGAGTAGACCCAATTGTTGGCACCAAGGAAGACGCAGGCGGCAAGATCATGCGCCATGCGGGGCTTCTGTCGGCGCAATTGCAGCAACTCAGAACGCGTATGTATCCTCCGAAGTCGGAGAAGACCCTTCGTTCGTTTTTGACCAACGAGGTGTCGAAGCTCACTTCCATACCTGATTCCACCTTGAAGCTCATGTCTACCGAGGGACGCGGACCTGTTCCAAGCCGGCTCGAGAACAATCATCGCGTCTACACGCTGGGCCAGATCAACGAGCTTCGCGCGCTGTTTGCAAAACAGAAGCCGGCCGAGGCTCTGCGCTTTCTTCCCCGCCGTCGCCCGGGCGAGCATCTCCAGGTCATCGCGATCGCCAACTTCAAGGGCGGCAGTGCGAAAACGACGACCTGTGTGCATCTTTCCCATTATCTCGCCCTCCAGGGCTATCGCGTTCTTGCGCTCGATCTGGACCCGCAGGCGTCCCTGTCCGCCATGTTCGGCTTTCAGCCGGAAGTGGATGTCGGCTCGAATGAGACGATCTATGCAGCGCTGCGCTATGACGATACCGAGCGGCGCTCGATCCGCGAGGTCATTCGCAAGACCTATTTCGAAGGGATCGATCTTGTTCCTGGCAACCTGGAGGTCATGGAATACGAGCACGAAACGCCCCGTGTTCTGGCGAGCAAGTCAGGTTCGGGCGCAATTTTCTTCGAAAGGCTGAAGCTCGCCCTCGCGGAGGTCGAGGCAGACTATGACGTCGTCATCCTCGACACGCCGCCTTCGCTCGGCTTCCTGACTCTGAGCGCGATTTATGCCGCGACCAGCATGATTATCACCGTGCATCCCGCCATGCTGGATGTCGCATCAATGAGCCAGTTCCTGCTGATGATGGGTGACCTTATCAGCGTTCTGAACGAAAGCGGCGCGCAGCTGGATCAGGACTTCATCCGGTACCTGGTCACGCGCCATGATCCGAACGATGCGCCGCAATCACAGGTCGTCGCGATGCTGCGGCATATGTTCGGCACGGACGTGCTTCTTCCGACCGCGATCGAAAGCACGGCAGTCGAAGCGGCCGGCCTCGCAAAACGCTCGATCTACGAGCTGGAAATGGGCCAGATCGGGCGGGACACCCACAAGCGCGCGCGCGAAGCCGTCGATGGCGTCAATGAAGCGATCATCCGGCTCATCAATGACAGCTGGGGGCGGACATGAGCAAATCCTCTCGCAAATCGATTGTCGCCAGCTTCGGTCTGCTGTCGGCAGAACTGGAGAACAAGCTGGCAGGCGACGAGCAGCCGGCCCCTGCGGCTCCGACGCAGCGCGTCGGTGCTGGCGTGATTGGTGCTGCCCACCGTGCAATCGACGATATCCGCTCGGAACGGGATCGGCTCAAGGCGCTTGTGGAGGCCGGCGGCGGCTCCGTACGGGAGCTGGATACTGCGCTGATCGACCCCTCGCCCTATCCCGACCGGTTGCCCGACGACGATACGGCAAGCTTCGAGGCTTTCAGGCGTTCGATCGAGAGCGAGGGACAACAGGTTCCCATCCAGGTTCGCAAGCACCCCTCCTCCACCGGGCGCTACCAGATCGTCTATGGCCACCGCCGCTGGCTTGCCGCCAGGCAGCTCGGCAAGCCCGTACGCGCGATCGAGGTGGAGATATCGGATCTCGATCTGGTTCTTGCGCAGGGCATCGAGAATGCCAGCCGCCAGGACCTGACGTGGATCGAGCGTGCCCTCTTTGCGTCGCGTATGGATGATGCGGGAATAAAGGCGCGTCACATCTACGCGGCGCTTTCGATCGAGGACGCCGAGCTTGCAAGGATGCGCAGTGTCTACCGCGCGCTCCCGGCCGATATCATCGAGGCAATCGGCCGGGCTCCGAAGGTCGGCAGACCGCGTTGGCTCGACCTTGCCAAGATCGTTGCCGGCGATGCGCAGTCTCTCGGCACGATCAGGGCGGTCCTGTCGAACGGGACAGATAGCCCCCAGCTGTCCGATCAACGATTTCAGCGCGTGCTCGATGCGGTGAAACCCGCCGCTCCAGGGAAGAACACTTCAGTGACCGCGCTTGCGGATGCGGGTGGCAGGAAGCTTGGTGCCGTGACGGCGTCGGCGAGGGAAGTCCGGATTTCGGCGGAAGGCGCCCGTGGCGCGGCTTTCCTGAAATTCGTGGAGGCCGAACTGCCGGGCCTTGCCGATCGATTTGCCCGCTTGCGGGATGAATGACAACCCTGACAGCTGTCAGGATTCTGGAAAATGAAAGGAAGCGCAGCAAAAGAAAAAGGCCCCCAAAACGTTGCCGTCGTGGAAGCCCCTCTCTGATTTAGCACCCCGAGAATCGCATTTCCACGAATCGTAGTCAAGAGTCTTTGGCGTCATTTTTGGCGGGCGGATTTCTTTTGCCTTTTGCAAGGTGAAGGAAAATGCAGAGTGGAAATGTGACGACGCCCTTCGGGCGGCGGCCGATGTCGCTTGCGCTCGTACGCCGGCAATTGGCGACGGCTGAAATCAAGCCAGGCAAGACAGTGGACAAATGGAAGGTCTTCCGGGACGTCTCGGAGGCGAGAATACTGCTTGGCCTGCAGGACAGGAGTCTGGCTGTGCTGGACGCCCTCCTGAGTTTCTACCCGGAAAGCGAACTGCGCCAGGACGCCCAGCTTGTTGTCTTTCCGTCCAATGCCCAGCTTGCCCTGCGCGCCCATGGCATCGCCGGCGCGACCTTGAGGCGGCATCTCGCCTTGCTTATCGACGCGGGCCTGATCGTGCGCAAGGACAGCGCAAACGGCAAACGCTATGCGCGCAAGGACGATGCGGGCGGCATCGAAACGGCGTTCGGCTTCGACATGTCGCCGCTGCTCGCGCGCGCGGAGGAGCTGGCCATGCTGGCCCAGCAGGTCGTTGCGGATCGCATGGCGTTTCGGCGGGCCAAGGAGAACCTGACGATCTGCCGGAGGGATGTCCGCAAGCTGATTACCGCCGCGATGGAAGAGGGCGCCCAGGGAGATTGGGGGGCGATCGAAGCGACCTACATCGGCATTCTCGCAAGTCTCCCGCGGACACCCACGCGGAACGACATCCATACGGCGCTCGACGAGATGGAACTTCTGCGCAGCGAGATCGTCAACCTTTTGGAAAGGCAGCAATTTTCGGAAGATTCAAGCACCAATGATGCTCATTGTGGGCGGCACATACAGAATTCAAAATCCGACTCCATCTATGAATTTGAACCTCGCTCTGAAAAAGAGCTGGGAGCGGCGTGGAGGATAAACGACGAAATCCCGAGGACGCCTATCCGTAATTTCCCACTTGGCATGGTTCTGAACGCATGCCCTGAGATCGTGATGTACGGTCCCGGCGGCAAAATCGATGGATGGAGGGAGCTGATGTCGGCGGCCGTGGTGGTACGGTCGATGCTTGGCGTCAGTCCTTCTGCCTATCAGGTGGCCTGCGAGGTGATGGGTGCAGAAAATGCGGCCGTCGCGATCGCCTGCATCCTCGAACGAGCGGGGCACATCAACTCTCCCGGGGGATATCTCAGGGATTTGACGCGCCGGGCAGAGCGGGGCGAGTTCTCGCTGGGGCCGGCTTTGATGGCGCTTCTTCGAGGACAGGGCGGAACAGGCAGAAAGGTGGGATGATGGCGGACATCAGAAAACCCTGACAGCTGTCAGGGTTTGGAGCCGTCTTACGTTTCCCTTTTGTCTTCCTTCGGCTCCTACTGTTCGGTTCGCTACATCTATACCCCGGTCAAGCTGAGGGTAGGGGCTTGTGAGAACTCGATCGGGAAGACAGAGAATCGAGCAAGCCGTCGATGCCATCGAGGCGCAGCCCCGTTTTGAACTTCGTAGCGTCATCAGGGCAAGACTGCTTGGAGGCTGCGGTTTACCTGCTCGGCCTCAGGAACAGTAATTTGTAGCCGGACTATTTCGAATGGCGGGATATGTCGAGTTCTGCGTCCAGGCGATTGTAGGTGGCCTGGACCATGTCGATATCGCTGAGGTGGCTGGCGACGGCCAGTTCGATCACCACGTTGGCAACGGCTGCGTCCACCCTGAGCTGGCGCCGTGAACGATGTGCCTGGAGAAGCGCATCCAATGCCTCGACATTGCCGCCAAGGGCGAAGTGAAGATCCAGCGCGCTTTTGAGAAATGGAATGCATCGGTCCGAGGACGCTTGAGAGGAGAGATCGTCTTCTCCCTGCGATGCCAGCGTGACCGCCTTGTTCTGCAGTTCGCTCATATTGGTATCCTGTTGCCGATGCGTTTGGTGCCGGGTTTCGGAGAATCTACCCTTATAAACCTCGCCCGAGCCTTGCGTGCAACCCAGACGATATCCGGCGAGGGCAAATTGCTTGCTCCTGCAGTCCGCAGCCAATGGCGAATGGCACCTTCACAATGAGTGATGTCAACAATGCATCGGCCGTGAAGGTTCTGCATATCGATGCGCCAAAAGCGAAAGCGGCACTCATTATTCGTGTTGTCGGCGGGAAGAAACAGTAAGCAGGGTAGGCGACAATGGCTCACCCTTTTTCGGAATGCTCAGGCAGACATGAGTTGATTGTCAGCGGCGGCGGGCTGTTATTGGGTGGCTCGTGTGTGCGAGCCATAGTGGGGGGAGGGACAGAATGAGAGCCGCTTTTGCGGCACCCCGGAGAGGCCGTGTCTTCGTCGTCCTCGGAGCTTTCCCGTTACTTCTCGATCGCCGGGTTGGAACTTGCGAAAGTATGAATGTCAGCCCCGGCACGCTTCGGTGAGTTTGCGAATGTGTGCGCTATCCTGTTCGGTGGCCGTAAATACCCGCATCTCTTGCCCATCCACGGCAAGCGTGAAGCCGCCCTGCAGCAGGTCGGCCAGTTCCGGCTCCATGGATGTCTGGCCATCGATCGTGTAGCGGCCGCTGTACACTTGCGCGGCTCCATCAAAGGCGAGCCTGCTGGCGCTACGGGAAAGCGCGAGCTCCACGTTTTTCTTCCCCTCTGCAAGAGCGGCTTCGGGATAGAAGGCAATGATGGTGTCGCTGTAGCCTTGCGTACAGGTGGCGGCAAAGATCACGTTGCCGGAAGAGGGGTCGTAGTAAGCGAGGGTCAGTGTCGGTGCCTGGTCATCATGCAGAAACCAGCCCTTTGGCGTGCTCGATTGAGCGTGAGCGGACATAGACAAGAAAATGCAGTAGACAGCTGTGGCAAGTCGCAAACCCATGGAACCCTCCCAATCCTGTGCAGCGATAGCAAAGCATACCACACAAAATGAGCCGCAGATCGGAGCCAGCGCGCAACAATCAGGGGGGTAGCACTGGGAGTGGGTGAAAGCGCTTGCGGCGTTTTAGAGCCCTGCCGCTTTTGTAAGATTGACCCGGAAACGGTCGCGGCGACGTTGGTAGCGGCGGGTCATTTCGGCCGAGGCGTGGCCGAGTTGCTTCTGGACATGGCGCTCGTCCACCTCGGCCGAGGTGGCAAGACCGGCGCGCAGCGAATGGCCGGCGAATTTTTGTGCCCGCTCTGCTTCCGACAGATCGCCACGTACCCCGGCGGAAAGCGCTGCCTTCTTGACGAGGCGGGCCACCTCCTGGTCGTTCAGCCGGTCCGGTCCGACATCCTTGCCCTGGCCGGTGACGCGGCGAAACAGGGCCCCGCGGGCGATCTTCGCAAACCGGATCCAGGTTTCAAGTGCGGTCACGGGGCAGGTGGCATCGGACGAACCGCGGCCGATCTCCACTTCGCGCCAGCCGGTCTTGCCGCGCAGCGTCACCAGGGCGCCCTTGTCGAAGATTTCGACCCAGCCACGCCCGTCCTCGCTCTGGTCGCGCCCGAGGTCCAGCCCCGTGATCTCCGAGCGGCGTAGGCCCCCGGCAAAGCCGACGAGCAGCATGGCCCGATCGCGCAGGCCGCGCAGCGTGCCGCGATCGATCGTTTCCAGCATGGCGATGAGATCTTCGGGAAGCAGGGCCTCCTTCTGGCGCGGCGGGGCGGCATGCCGGTTGCGGATACCGGCCATGACGGTGGCGATGGCGGGATCCCTGCGGTCGAGCTTCATGCCGCGCTGTGCGCTGTTCCATCCGATCGCCGCAAGGCGACGCTCGATCGTCGAAACGGTGTTCGGTTTGCCGCCACGTTCGGCCGTACCGGACGCGCAGGCGGTGATGTAGAGGCCGACGACCTGCGGATCGGGAGGAAGGGCGTCGAGGTTCTGACGCCTGCACCACGCCGAGAAATGCTTCCAGTCCGAGGCGTAGGCTCTCCTTGTATTGGCGGAACTTGCTGCCTCAACATACCCGCGGGCGCGATCCGTGAGATCCTGCAGATGAGTGGGCAAAGGCGGCGACGCATCTGCCGCAACGAGGGCAGTGGAATTGCCGTCAGCCACTGGCGTTTCCTGCGGCTGTGCAGGATGCTCCTGGTGGTGGTTTTCGCTGGTTTCGTCGATGATTCGTGCCATCTCTCCTATAAAGACCAGAATGACCGATAAGGCAATCTTATCTCTCTTTATGCAGGAAGGAGAGACTGTGCGGTTTTTCTCGTTTAGGACAGGAAAACAGCGCGCCTATCCCACTCCATCCGGTCGGCGGGGCAGGTATAAGGTTGCGTCCTATGTGGTGCTCACCTCGAGCGAGCCGGCCACCGCCTTTCGATAGATCGCCGCATAGTCGTCGGCCCCCAGCGGGCGCGCATTGGTGTCCGAGGAGGAGGTGTCGGCGAGTGCCTGGGCTCCGACCCAGTCTGCATCCGTGCCGTCGAGGCCGAAATGCACCAGGGCGGGCGGGATGCCTATGCGGGTCCTGAGGGCCAGCAGCCATGCCATGAGACCGTCGAAGCCGGCGCCGGGCAGGTCGAGATAGCGTGCGAGCCGGGCCGCGTGCTCCTCGATCGCCGGCCGGTTGGCGACGAGGACATAAGGCAGGAGGACGGCGTTGAGCAGGCCGTGGTGCAGGTGATGACGCGCGCCGATCGGGTGGGCCAGGGCATGGACCCCGCCGAGGCCCTTCTGGAAGGCGACGGCGGCGCTGGCAGAGGCGACCAGCATGCCTTCGCGCGCTTCCAGATCGTTGCCGTCGTTGACCGCGCGTTCCAGATAGGCATGCACCAGCCGGACGCCTTCCATGGCGACGCCGGCCGACATCGGGTGGTGCAGCGGCGAGAACAGGGATTCGAGGTGGTGCGTGAGAGCGTCCATCCCGGTCGCGGCGGTGAGCGCCGGCGGCAGGCCCGTTGTCAGGAGGGGATCAAGGAAGACGCAGGCCGCCAGAAGGTCACGGTGGCCGATGATTTTCTTGATGCCCAGCGCCGTATCGGTCAGCACGGCTTCACGCCCGAGTTCCGAGCCGGTTCCCGCCGTCGTCGGCACGACGAACAGGGACGGGAGCGCCAGGGCCGGGAAATCCGCCAGCGTGGAATAGCGGGCGAGCAGCTCGCTCCACTCGAAGCGCCGGAGGCCCTGTGGATCGCGGCTGGTCAGGGCGATGCCCTTGGCCACGTCGATGGCGCTTCCGCCGCCGACGGCGATGACGAGATCGTGCCCGCCCGCAACGAAGGCGCGGCCGCCCGCCTGGGCTTCTTCGAAGGTCGGATTGCCGGAAAGCGCATGAAACACGTCATAGCGGATGCCGGCCTCGTCCAGGCATGCCCGCACTTTCTGCATTGGCGGCAGCGTCAGCAAGCCGGGGTCGGTGACCAGGAGCGGATAGGTTGCGCCGGCGAGCCGGCAGCGATGCGCAAGTCGCTCGACCGCGCCCTTGCCGCAGAAGATTTCGGTCGGATAGGTCCAGTAGTGGATGTCGGTCATTGGATGTCCAGGCATTGAAAGGGAATGAGGGGCGGGTGGCGCGGGCCTCAGGGAAGGGGCGTCGTTGCGAAGCTCGCGGCGGTGGGGATGCGTCGGTGCGGCTTGGCGACGGCAAGGTAGAGAAGGCCGAAAGCCGAGAGGGCGGAGAAGTCCAGGATGACCGCCCAGACCTGGAACCACGGTGCGCCGGGCGGTGCGAGAAGCACCCGCGGCCAGGCCACGTTGATCGCCTCGAAGACGAGCCAGAGGGTAGCGACGATGTTGACCGGAAGGCTCCAGCGGCCTAGCTGGAAGGCTCCCTTTGCCGGATTCCACCGGCCGTTGAGACGGGCGACCAGCGCGCTCGCCGTGACGATGAGGAACACGAAGAAGAAGCCGCCGCTGCCGAAGGCGATCAGCGTGCCGACGGCGGTGGCGTTGAGGCCCAGCACCAGGCCGAAGGCGGCGATGACGGTGCTGCACAGCATGGCGGCCATGGGCACCTTGCGGCGATCGACGCGCCGCAGCAGGGCGGAGCCGGGCAGGATGCCGTCCCGCGCCATGCCGAAGATCGCACGGCCGATATAGGTCTGCACGGAGACGACGCAAGCGACGAAGGCGACCAGGACGACGGCGACGAACGGGCGTTCCGACCAGGCGCCGAGCGCATCGACGACGGCCGGCGTGACGGGGTCGATGATCTGCCCGCTGACCACGGCAGCCGGATCCTTGTAGGAAAGGGTGACGGCGAAAGCGGTCAGCATCACCGTGCCGCCGACCACCAGCATCGAGCGGAGAATGGCCCGCGGTACGGAGATCCGCGCGTCGGTCGTCTCTTCCGAGATCTGCGAGCAGGCGTCGAAGCCGAGGAACGCCCATCCACCGACCGCAAGCGCAGTGAGGAAACCGCTCAGATAGGAGCCGTCCGAGGCCGCTTCCGCACCCATGCTCGTGAACAGCAGGTCGAAGGAGTGGTTGCGGAAGAACAGAAGGAGCACGACGCCGATGCCGATCGAGGCGATGGCTTCCGCGATGATGCCGGCATTGACGAAGTACTTGAGCGGGTTGATGCCGAGAAGATTGACGGCGAGCCCCAGCGCCAGCAGCGCCGCGCCGCAGGCCACCTGGCCGTCGGCCGAGGGCGGGGATCCGGTGACGAAGAGGCCGAGCCAGAAGCCGCCGAGATAGGAGACGGTGGTCAGCGAGGCCAGAGCGGAAGCGAGGTAGAGGAAGCCGGTGAACCAGGCGAGGCGGTCACCGACGAGATGGCGGACCCATTGATAGCATCCCCCGGCAAGGGGGTATTGCGAGGAGAGCTCGGCATAGACCAGGGCGACGGTGAACTGGAGGGCGAGGCAGAGCGGGACGATCCAGACCCAGGACGGGCCGATGCTGATCGCCCCGAGCGACATCACCGAATAGATGCCGACGACCGGCGAGATCGTGGCGAAGCCCACGGAAAACGACGACCAGAGGCTGAGGCCGCGGTCCAGTTCCTGTCGATAGCCGTGGCTGGCAAGGAACCGCTCGTCGTTGCTTGACGCTGCTGACTTGGTATCCGGCATGATGACCTCCCGTCGTCTGCCTTGCGACCGGGCGCAGGGCGCCATTGGCCGCGAGGGGTTTCCTGCGCAGGCTTGCGGTCGTGGTTGCTTTGAAAGAATCCCGGCCCGGTCCCTGTTTTCTTTGAGATCGTGGCCGCCTCCAAGCATACGGTAGACAAAGGTAACGTCAGGTGGAATTCCAATTTGATTGCGTTGGCATCAATCGAGACTGATGTAATAGTTGCCATGCAAGAGGCGGCCGTGCGATGCAGCCGCTCGCCGGAGGGGCGATGCTGAAGAATGTCACGGATGTCGATTTGCGCCTATTGCGGTTGTTTGCCCGCGTGGTCCGCTGCGGCGGCTTTACAGCCGCGCAGGCCGAACTCAACATGAGCCAGTCGAACATCAGCATGCATATCGGCAATCTCGAACGGCGGCTCGGCTACCGGCTCTGCGAGCGCGGCAAGGGCGGGTTTCGTCTTACCTCGAAGGGCCGCCACATCCTCGAGGCCTCACAGAGCCTGTTCGAGGCGATCGGCGTGTTCGTCGCGCAGGCCGGGAGCCTCTCCGGACGGCTTGTCGGCGATTTGAGCCTCGGCCTTGCCGATACGATCGTTACCCTGCCGGGGACCCGGTTCGGCGAGGCCATGGGGGCGTTCTTTCGCCGCGACCAGGATGTTCAGCTGAACCTCTTCGTCAATGCGCCGACCGATCTGGAGCTTGCGGTCATCGACGGGCAGGTGGAACTGGCGATCTCCTACTTCAGCCGCTCACGGCCGTCGCTCGACTATTTTCCACTCTACATGGAGGAGATCGCGCTTTATTGCGGTGCCCGGCATGCGCTCTTCGCCGTGGCATCGCCGGACGAGGCGGATATTGCGGCGGCCAACTGGGTTATGCACGGCTTTCTCCCGGAAAGCTCGATCCTGCCCCTTCGGCCGCTGCGCAGCCGCGCGACGGCGCACCACATGGAAGCGGTCGCCCAGATGATCCTGGCGGGGACGCATGTCGGCTACCTTCCGCGGCACTATGCCGAGATCTGGGTCGGCCGCGGCGAGATGACGGCGCTCCTGCCGGAGCGCCTGACATACGAAGTCGAGCACAGCATGATCACCTATGCCGGGCGCCCGCTTAGCGAGGCGGCGCGCGCCTTCATCGATGACCTGCTTCGCGCCCACGACCTGCCCACGGCGGAACCCGTCTGATCCGATCCCGCGCGCTCAGTTGCGGAACATCTGGAAAACGCTCTCCATCTGGCGGATTCCGGTTGCGGTCTGGGTTTCGTCGCATGCGGCATAGCCCATGACCAGGCCCTGCATGGCCGCGCGGTTCCGGAAGAATTTCGACATCGGGCTGGCATTGACGCCGCGGGCGGCAAGCGCGTTGGCCACGGCTATATCGTCCAGCCCGTCCCTGAGCTGGCCGATGAGCTGGATCCCGGCTTCACAGGGCAGGATTTCCATGTCCGCACCGAGGCGCCGGGAACAGATCTCCACGAAGGCCTCCCGCCGACCGGCATACAGGCGGCGCATCCGTTTCAGGTGACGGGCCATGTGCCCCTCCATGATGAAGTCGGCAAGGGCCGCCTGCAGCAGAAGTGGTGCGAACTGTCCCGTCGTGCTGAGCGCGTTGACGAAGCCTTTCTGCAAGGCCTGCGGCAGGACAATGAAGCCGAGACGAAGCGCCGGGAACAGCAGTTTTGCGAAGGTCCCGACATAGATCACCCGGCCGCTGGCATCCATGCTCTGCAAGGCCGGTACGGGACGTCCGACGAACCGGTACTCGCCATCGAAGTCGTCCTCGATGATCCAGCTGTCCAGGCGGTCGGCCACGTCGAGCAGGGACAGGCGCTGTTCGAGCGGCATGGTGATGCCGAGCGGATGCTGGCATGCCGGGGTGACGTAGATGAGGCGCGCGGCGCGCGGCGGGGGAGCAAAGCGCCAGCCCTGGGCGTCCACGAGAAGCGGAAGAATATGGGCGCCGGCGACAGTGAAGGCCGCCTGCGCGCCGTAATATCCGGGTTCCTCCATCCAGACCGGGTCGCCCGGGTCGAGCAGCAGGCGTGCAAGCAGGTCGAACGCGGCCTGTGCGCCGGTCGTTATGACGATCTGTTCCGGCCGGCAATGAATGCCGCGGGCGGACGCCAGATAGCCGGCGATCGCCTCCTGCAGGGCCGGCAACCCGCTGACGTCGTAGGTTCCGAAAAGCTTGCCCCCGGCAAAGGCGGCCCTGCGCGCCACGAGCTTCGCCCATACGCCGAATGGAAAGGAATGGGCATCGGGCATGCCGGGATGGAACGCCTGGCTGCCGGGCCGGCCGTGATGCACGGGCTGTTCCAGCAGCACGCGTCCCCGTTTTGACACGGGGCGGGTGTCTCCGGCGGCGCTGGCCGGGCCGGGTCGCGGCGAAACGGCGGGCAGGGCGACCACGACCGGTCGCGCGCCCGGGCGGTTCAGCAGGTAGCCTTCTGTCGCGAGCTGGTCGTAGACGGCGACGATCGTGTTGCGCCCCAGGCCGAGTTCGGCGGCCAAAGAGCGGGTCGAGGGCAGCTCCGCTCCTGCCGGCAGGATGCGGGAGCCGACGAGCTGGGCAATCGCGCGGTAGAGCTGCCGCTGCAACGGCTCCGGGCTGCCCCTGTCGATCGCCAGAGCATCGAGGGGGAAGACTTGCCTGCTGCGCGGGGTTGATTTCACGGAATTTCCCTCTCCGAGATGGCGAAACTGGATCCATCAATTTCTACCGAACTGGCTCTCGTGACGGATACAGTAACCGGTAAGGTATCCGCATGCCGCATTCAAGGAAATCGATTCCGGACGGGAGCCGATGTATCGATCCACCCCCCTGACTGGCGGCCGGAGACCAGAATTCAATCGAGGGCAGTGCGTGAGATGAGTGTGAAAATAGGCATCAATCCAATCACCTGGACCAATGACGATGTGCCGGAGCTCGGGGGAGACACGCCGCTCGAAACCTGCCTGGAGGAAACCCGCAAGGCGGGCTATGCCGGCACGGAGCTCGGCGGGAAGTTCCCGCGTGCTGCAGGGGAGCTCGGCCCCATCCTGTCGGGCTACGGCCTTGAACTGGTATCCGGCTGGTATGACGGGCGTATCCTGGAAAATACGGTCGACCAGGAATTCGAGGCGATCCTGCCGCACCTCGCTCTTCTGCGCGATCTCGGTGCGCGCCATGTGGTCTATGCCGACACGTCGAGAGGCCGGCATGGCGCGATCCATGACCCGATCTCGCAGCGCCCGCACCTGATGGAGGACGAGTGGAAGGGCTACGGCGAGAAGATCACGCGGCTGTCGGAGCGGTTTGCAGACTTTGGTGTCGGCATGGCCTTCCACCATCATATGGGGACGATCATCGAGACCGATGCGGAAATCGACCGTCTGATGGAAAACACCGGTGAGGCCTTCGGTCTGCTCTACGACACGGGCCATTGCGCCTTCTCGGGCGGTGATCCGAAATCGCTGCTGCAGCGGCATGTCGATCGGGTCGTGCACGTTCACTGCAAGGACTACCGTCCGGAGATCCTTCAGCATGCGCGAGCACAAGACATGAGTTTCATGGGGGCGGTCATGGACGGGATCTTCACGGTCCCGGGAGACGGCGCTCTGGACTATCTGACGCTCCTCAAGATTCTTGCCGATGCCGGCTATGCCGGTTGGCTCGTGGTGGAGGCGGAACAGGATCCGGCCAAGGCCCATCCTTTGACTTATGCCACCATGGGCTACAGGAACCTGAAGGCGCTGGCGGAGGAAGCCGGTTTCGTCGTGAACGGGAGGACAGGAGAATGAACGGTTCTGGGAGGACGGAGGCCGCGGCCAGTGCGACGCCCCTCGTCGTGGTCAATATCGACGATGTCGGCATGTGCCACGGTGCCAACACGGCCTATATCGAATTGCGGCGGCTCGGCGTGGTGGATTCCGGATCGGTGATGGTTCCGTGTCCGTGGTTTCTCGAAATTGCGGAGGCGGGGGCGCTTGATCCGACGCTCAATCTTGGCGTCCATATCACGCTGACCTCGGAGAAGCGCCACTACCGCTGGCGCCCTCTCACCAAGGCGACACCCGCATCGGGTCTCGTAGATGCGGACGGCTTCCTGTGGCGCTCGGTGATCGATCTGCGCAAGAACGCCCATCCGGATGCTGTCGAGGCGGAGATGCGCGCGCAGATCGAGGCGTTCCGCAATGCCGGGCTGACGGCGACCCATATCGACGGTCACATGGGTGGGGTCTTTTCGCCAGAATTCGTCGAGCGATATGTCGAGGTCGGCGTCGAATATGGCCTGCCGACCCTGTTCCCCGCCACGATCCAGTCCTACGGACCTGTCCACAATCTCGGTGCCGTCGATCAATCCGCCTATGACGCCGCGGCCGCGCGCCTGACGGCGGCCGGCGAGGTCTGCGCGACGGCAGTCCTGGAGACGCCGTGGCACAGGGAGCAGCCGGCACAGCAGCGCTACCAGGCACTCTACGGAAAGATCGGGCCGGGGCTGAACTTCCTGTGTCTCCATGCGAATGCGCCCGGGGAGATCGAGGTCATCGAACCGACCTCGGCACAGATCCGCATCGACGAATACGAGGTGCTGAAGAGCCCTGCCTTCCGCCGGTGGGCAGAGGCGCTTCCGGTGCGCAGGGGATCGATGAAGGAGCATGCAGCGGCAAGACTGGCCGCCTGAGACGAAATCCATCGCCGTCCGGCAGGATACATCCACCATAAAAAGGGAACAGCAACCATGATTGCAGCAGTCTTGAAATCGAAATCCGCCCGTTTCGTCCGTACCGGTGTCCTCGCGGCGACGGTCGCGCTTCTCGGCGTGACGAGTGCGTCGGCGGAGGCCAAGAAGGCAGAAGACGTCCGCATCGTCTTCGTCACCCACGGACAGGCGAACGACGTCTACTGGACCGTCGTGAAGAACGGCATGCTGGCGGCGGCCAAGCAGCTCGGCGTCAAGGTCGATTACCAGGCACCGGAAACCTTCGACGTCGTGCGTATGGCGCGTATGATCGAAGCTGCCACCGCCTCCGCGCCTGATGGCCTTGTCATTTCGATCCCCGATGCGGATGCGCTCAAGGCGCCTGTCGAGGCGGCGAGGGCCGCCGGTATTCCGGTCGTGGTCATCGATTCCGGCGAGGATCAGGTGGAGCCGTGGAAGCTCGACCTTTTCGTCGGCGGAGGCTCCGAATACGACAATGGTGTGCGTGCCGGCAAGATGATGGGCGAGGCGGGTGTCAAGGAAGGCATCTGCGTCAACCACGAGGTCGGCAATGTGAGCCTCGACAAGCGTTGCGCAGGCTTCAACGATGGCCTGAAGGAAAGCGGCGGCAAGTCCTCGGTCGTTGCGGCGACGATGGATCCGACCGACGTCACCCGTCGGGTCGAAGCCTATCTGTCGGCCAATCCCGGCGTGACGGGGGTTCTGGCGCTCGGCCCGACTGTCGCAACCCCGATCCTCCAGCTTTTCAAGGATCGCGGTACGCTGGCCAACTACAAGATCGGCAGCTTCGACCTCTCGCCGCAGCTACTCGACGCCGTGAGCGACGGCAGTGCCATGTTCGCCATCGACAACCAGCAGTTCATGATGGGCTACCTCCCCGTCGTCTTCCTTACCAACAAGGCGATGTACAAGACCTTCCCCGCCTCTGCCGTCCGCACGGGACCGTCCTTCATTCTTCAGAAGGATGCGGCCGCGGTGCGTGATCTCAGCAAGGAAGGTATTCGCTGAGACCTTCCAGGCCGGCGGGAGGAGAACCGCCGGCCTGGATCATGAGGAATAGAAGTGGGAGAACATTGATGACGGCGGAAGCTATCAAGCCACCCCGTGCCCTACAGGCCACAAGCGGGCAATCCTCCAGCAGGCTGACAAGGGCACTGCGGCGCCCTGAACTCGGCGCGCTTACCGGCACGATCCTTGTCTTTGCCTTGTTCGGTATCTTTGCCGGAAACAGCGGCCTTTTCAGCCCGCTGGGGATCAGCAACTTCCTGCAGGTCTCGGCTCAGCTAGGGATCCTCGCGGCGGCGGTTGCGCTGTTGATGATCGGCGGAGAATTCGATCTGTCGATCGGTTCGATGATCGGTTTTGCGAGCGTGACGATCGGGCTGGGCGTGACGGAATTCGGCCTGCCTATCTGGCTGTCCGTCATGATCGCCTTCGTGTTCGCTATCGCCATCGGTGCGGCGAACGGGTTTCTTGTCGTGCGAACGCGGCTGCCGTCCTTCATCGTGACGCTGGCCGGCCTGTTCGTCCTGCGCGGGTTGACCCTGGCGCTGACTAGGACGATCACGGGACGGACCCAGATCCCCTACATCACCGAAGGGCAGGAAGGCAGCTTCTTCGTCCAGATCTTCGGTGGCAAGTTCGGTGCCGGGTTTTTCCAGTGGCTGGCGGACATAGGTATGATTGCCAAGCGTGCGGATGGCCTGCCTATGGTCCAGGGCCTTTCGATGTCCATCCTCTGGTGGTGTATGGTCACGGCGCTTGCGACATGGGTTCTTCTGAAGAGCCGCTACGGCAACTGGATCTTCGCCGTCGGCGGCGATGCCCTCGCGGCACGCAATGTCGGTGTGCCGGTTGACCGGGTGAAGATCGCCCTCTTCATCTCGACGGCCTGTGCCGCAACCCTGTTTGCCACCATCCAGGTGCTGGAATCCGGCTCCGCCGACACGCTGCGCGGCTTTCAGAAGGAATTCCAGGCGATCATCGCGGCGGTCATCGGCGGATGCCTCCTGACGGGTGGATACGGCTCCGCTGTCGGCGCCATGTTCGGTGCGCTGATCTTCGGCACAGTCGAAATGGGAATCTTCTACACCGGTATCGACACCGACTGGTTCCAGGTCTTTCTGGGCGTGATGCTGCTGATTGCGGTGCTCGTCAACAACTACGTCCGCCGCAAGGCAACGGAGGCACGCTAATGGCCGCAGGCACTCCCATCATCGAACTGAAGGATGTCAGCCGTCGCTTCGGTTCCGTCACGGCGCTCCAGGATATCTCGTTTACCGCTCATGCAGGAGAGGTCCACTGCCTGCTCGGCGACAATGGCGCAGGCAAATCCACCCTGATCAAGACCCTCTCGGGCGTTCATCCGCCGTCGGAAGGCGTGATGGAGGTGGATGGCGCGCCGATGCTGTTCTCCTCGCCACGCGATGCCCTCGACAAAGGCATCGCTACGGTCTTCCAGGATCTCTCGATGATCCCGCTGATGAGCATAAGCCGCAACTTCTTCCTCGGACGCGAGATGCTGAAGGGCGTCTTCCCGTTCCGCCGGATCGATACGAGGCAGGCCGATGCCGTCGTCAGCGAGGAGCTGGCCAAGATCGGCATTACGGTGCGTGATCCCCAGCAGGCGGTCGGGACGCTTTCGGGTGGCGAACGGCAATGCGTTGCCATTGCCCGTGCCGTCTATCACGGCGCCCGCGTTCTCATCCTCGACGAGCCGACGTCGGCGCTCGGTGTGCACCAGGCGTCGATCGTGCTGCGCTACATCGCCCAGGCCAAGGCGAGGGGGCTCGCCGTGATCTTCATCACGCACAACATCCATCATGCCTATCCGGTCGGCGACAGGTTCACCCTGCTCAACCGCGGCCGCTCGCTCGGTTCGTTCCGAAAGGACGAGATCAGCGAGGAAGAGGTGCTCGACATGATGGCCGGGCGGCGGGACCTGAAGTACCTGCAGGCCGAACTCGACATGGTCGCGGGCCGCAGGTCGGGGGAGCAGGCGGCCCTCTGACAGGTCCGACCGCTCCGGATTCCGGCAGATGAACACACCCAATCCGGCGGGGTTCTCCCCGTCGGTCCCTGATCCCGTTCGCCCATCCGTGCGGATGGCGGGCTTTGAAATGACGAGGAACTCCATGATTGATGTCAGTCTGTTCGGTGCGGGCCAGATCGGATCCGTGCACGCCGCCAACCTTGCGCGCCATCCGGGCGTGCGGCTGCGCTACATTGTCGATCCCTACCGGCCTGCGGCGGAACGGATCGCCGCAGAGACCGGCGCTAAGATCGCCGACACGGCCACCGTGCTTGCCGACCCGGCGGTGAAGGCGCTCGTCATCGCCTCCGCCACGCGGACGCATGCAGACCTGACCATCGCCGCTGCACGGCACGGCAAGGCGGTGTTCTGCGAAAAGCCGATCGACCTCGATATCGGCCGCACCGACGAGTGCCTGGCGGCCGTCGAAAAGGCAGGGATCGTCTTCCAGATCGGGTTCAACCGCCGCTTCGACCCGAGCTTCCGAAGCCTGAAGGCGCGGATCGATGCAGGTGACATCGGTTCCGTCGAACAGGTCATCATCACCAGCCGTGATCCGGAACCCGAAACGGAAGAAGCGCTTGCCGGCGGCGGCGGCGTCTTCCGCGAAATGACGATCCACGACTTCGACATGGCGCGTTACCTGCTCGGCGAGGAGCCCGTCGAACTCTTCGCGACCGGTTCCTCGCTCGTGCTGCCCTACTATGCCAAGCTTGGCGAATACGACACGGCCATGTTCATCCTGCGCACGGCGAGCGGGCGCCAGTGCCACATCAACAACAGCGTGCGCGCCGTCTATGGCTATGACCAGCGGATCGAGGTCCATGGCTCCGGTGGCATGCTGCGCGCGGGCAACCAGACGCCCACCTCCGTGGAGGTCTCCGGGCCTCTTCAGATCGCGACCGACAAGCCGCTCTATTTCTTCGTGGAGCGCTACCAGGGTTCCTATGCCGCGGAACTCGACCATTTCATCGAATGCGTGGTTGCCAACCGGAAGCCGGATGTCGGCGCGAGCGATGGCCGCAAGGCGATGATCCTGTGCGAGGCCGCACTGGCATCCGCCAAATCGGGACGCTTCGAGCCCGTCTCCTTCTGACACGCGTCGCAGCGGCCGCTCCTTGCCTATCGTGAAAGGGAAATCCGATGAAGAAATTCCGCCTTGGACTTGTAGGCGCTGGCCGGATGGGACTGGTTCATCTGCGCGCGGCGGCCGACAGCGCCCTCGTCGAGATTGCCGCCGTCGCCGATCCCTCCGTTGCGGCGCGTGAGATGCTGCGCCCGTTCGGCGTCGCGGTCCATGCCGATGCCATGGCGATGATCGGTGCGGGCGGGCTGGACGGGGTCCTTATCGCCACCCCGAGCCCCACCCATGTCGCGACCATCGCCGCGGTGGCAGCCCGGGGCTTGCCGATCCTCTGCGAGAAACCGTGCGGCATCAGCGCGGCGCAAGCGAAGGAGGCGGCGGCGATCGCCGAAAGCGCCGGGGTTCACCTGCAGATCGGCTACTGGCGCCGTTTCGTGCCGGAACTGAAGGCGCTGCGGGAGCGGATCATGGCAGGCTCCCTCGGCGAACTCTATCTGGTCTCCTGCTTCCAATGGGACGAGACGCCACCACCGGCGTCGTTCAGGGCCAGCGGTGGCGGTGCTTTCATCGACATGGGCGTGCATGAGTTCGATCAGCTTCGCTGGCTGACCGGGCAGGAGCTCCAGGACTATCGGGTGGCTGCGGCGAGCACGGCTTTCGCCGAGGTGGTCCCGGAGGATCCCGATGCCGTCCAGCTGTTGTGCACGCTGTCGAAAGGCGGCAATGGCCTCGTTTCGCTCGGGCGCAGATTTCCCATCGGTGATGCCTGCTGGGTGCAGGCGTTCGGCACGATGGATTTTGCGGAATCGCGGTTCTTCTGGCCGCCCGCCGGCGAAGCGGTATTCTTCGCGGCACTCCGCGCGCAGCTTGAGGATTTTGCCCGGGCGGTGCAGGGCCAGCCGTCGGCGGCGGCCACGGCGGCGGATGCCGTTGCCGCTCTCGTCGCTGCGGAAGCCGCAACGGCTGCGCTGCGGCAGGCGCGGTAGGTGTACAATGCCAAACCGGAGCACGCCCCGCACCCTTGCCGAGCTGAAGTCGCAGATCATTTCCCGCGAGATCGTCCTGTCCACGATGCTGGAGAAAACGGCCCGGTCCGCCTTTGAGGCGCCTGATCTCGTTGCCTTCGAGACAGGCAATGCTTTCGCAAGACGGACCGGCGTTCCGCCGCAAACCGTCGACCGCCTGGCCCGTCGCCTCGGCTTCAAGAATTTTCGGGATTTTAGGGGTGTTTTCCGCGCACATCTGCGTGAAATCTCCGAAAAATCCCCGTGAAGCCTGCCCACTGCGGCTGTTGCGGCAACGCACGATGTGGATGACGATGGTCGTGAGGGCGTGCGATCCGGCGCGCGCCAATCACTTTTTGCGCGCGCCGGATGGACGCTTACGACATGATCAGGCCGCCATCGACATTGATCGTCTGACCCGTGATGTAGGCGGCGTCCGGCGAGGCGAGGAAGGCAACGAGCGCGGCGACTTCGGCGGGTGTGCCGGCGCGGCCCATCGGGATGCCCTCGACCCATTCGGCCATCAGTTCGCCCGGGCCGTACTCGCCGAGCATCTGACCCCAGACGCGGTCGTTATAGTCCCACATCTCGGTGTGGATGATGCCGGGGCAGATGGCGTTGGCGGTGATGCCTTCCCGCGCCAGTTCCTTGGCAAGGCTCTGTGTCAGGCCGACGACGCCGAATTTCGAGGCGGCATAGTGCGGCGTGTAGATGAAGCCCTGGCGGGCCTGGCCGGAAGCGGTATTGATCAGGCGGCCCCTGGTGCCGCTGGCCCGGAAGCGGCGGATCGCCTCCTGGCAGCACAGGAACACGCCCTTGGTGTTGACGTCGAGATTGAGGTCCCATTCGCGCTCGGTGAGGTTTTCCACCTTGGCGATGGTGATGACGCCGGCATTCTGCACGGAGACGGAGATCGCGCCGAGCTTCGCTTCGGCCTCGCCATAGGCCGCCTGCACCGCCTTGGCATCGGTCACGTCGAGTGGAAGGCCGATCACCTCCGCCCCGGTTTCTGCGGCCAGCGCTTCGGCGGCAGCGACGGTATCCTTCTCGATCGCCGCGATGGCGACTTTCGCGCCCTCTTCGGCAAAGCGCTTGGCGATACCGCGGCCGATGCCCTTGTTGCCTCCAGTGACGAACACCGTCTGGCCTGCAAAACGTCTCATGGTCTTTTCTCCATAATGCGCGGCAGGCCGTGGTCTGGTCCGGGGATGGATCAGGCCGTGAGCCGGGCCGCAGTGAACTTGTCGGTGACGAGCACGTCGATGACGCCCAACTTCAGGGCGCCAGCGATGGCCTCGGTTTTCGATTCTCCGCCGGCGAGCGCCATGACGCGGTTGGTCTTGCGCAGCTCTTCCAGCGAAACGCCGATGACGCGGTCGTTAAGTGGCGTTTCGACCGGTTTTCCCTGCCGGTCGTAGAAGCGATAGGAAATCTCGCCGACCGCGCCGGCCTCGTGCAGCATCGCCATTTCCTGGCGGGAAAAGGTGTTGCCCGAACGAGCCAGCATTTCCGAAGGCTCGACCGCACCGATGCCGACGATGGCGAGGCTGAGGCGACCGAAGAGGTCCATGGTCTCGCGCACGGCCGGGTCCGCGAGCATCACGAGTTTCGCCTCGCGCGAGGACGTGATGCCCTGGACGAGCAGGAGCCGCGGCTCGCCGCCAGTGAGTTTGGCAAGGCGCGCGGTGAGCTGTGTTGCATGCATCTGCACCGAGGCATCGCCCATACCGCCGAGGATCTGCACGATGTACTTAGCTTTGGCGCTCTTCAGCGGGTGGATGTTGTCCACCATGCGCAAGATGGTCTGGCTCCAGCTCGAGACGCCGACGACCTCGTCCTGTTGTAGTGTCACTTCAAGGAAGTGGGCAGCGGCCTCACCGATCCGGGCCATGATCGCGCCGTCGCGGTCTTCCGAACAGTCGATGACGATGGCTTCGGTCAGGCCGTAGCGATCGCGCAATGCGGTCTCCAGCTCCGCGAATGTGCCGGCGGGCGGGATGACCGTCGTGCGCACGATATCTTCCTGCTCGGCGCGTTTCAGCATGCGTGAGACGGTCGCCTGCGACATGTGCATGATCTCGGCAATGTCAGCCTGCCGCTTGCCTTCCAGATGATACATCTGGGCGACGCGGGCGATCAGGCGCAACTCGTTCAGCCTTCCCATAGGGGTCTCCATGAGTGAATTTTTATTCACTCATAGTCGATGGACACGTTAGGGTCGAGCG
The DNA here is from genome assembly GCF_029623935.1 of Shinella sp. 838. Classification (NCBI taxonomy): domain Bacteria; kingdom Pseudomonadati; phylum Pseudomonadota; class Alphaproteobacteria; order Hyphomicrobiales; family Rhizobiaceae; genus Shinella; species Shinella sp. 838. Next base: position 49,312 of record NZ_JARSBQ010000010.1, on the reverse strand, counting down.
GCAGATTGCGTCCTGCCAAACCACAAGTCGCTGTGTGGCGTCGGAAAGACGCGGCGCGATGGGGTTGGCGGCGCGCGGCAGGGCGGCGATGGCGGCAAGATCCGGCCAGACGCCGAGCGAGAGGCCGGCGAGATAGGCCGCGCCGAGCGCGGAGGCCTCGGGCGCATCGCACTGGATGACGGCGTGGTCGAGCGTGTCGGCAACGCACTGCATGAGAAACGTGTTCTGGCTCGGGCCGCCATCGGCATAGAGGCGGCCGAGTGGCGCCGGCGATTGCGCCGACATCGCCTTGAAGACGTCGTGCACCTGGAAGGCGATACTGTCCGTCACCGCGCGGGCCATCTGGGCGCGGCTGGTGTTGAAGGTGATGCCGGAGAAGAGCGCCCGCGCATTGGCGTGCCAATAGGGTGCGCCAAGGCCGACGAAGGCGGGCACGAAGCCGGGGCCGCCGGGTTCGGCTGACGCGGCAAGCTCGGTCAGCGCCTGCACGCCCGGCAGGCCCAGCATCTCGGCCATCCAGGGCAGCGAGGCGGCCGAGACCAGGATATTGCCCTCGAAGGCATAGGTCGGCCGGCCGCCGATCGACCAGGCGATTGTCGTGGTGATGCCCTGCTGCGGCGCAATGAAGCGGGGCAGGGTGGTCATGATCGAAGAGCCGGTGCCGAAGGTCACCTTTCCGTCGCCGGGATTGAAGGCACCGTGGCCGAAGAGGGCGGCATGGCTGTCGCCGATGGCCGAGGCGATCGGGATGCCGTCGGCAAGGCCCGGCACGTTCTTTGTCACACCGAAGCGCGAGGCGCTGTCGCGCACCTCGGGCAGGGCCGTCTTATCGACACCGAACAGGGCGCAGAGTTCATCGCTCCATTCCTGCCGGTTGAGGTCGTAGAGCTGGCTGCGCGCGGCGTTGGCGGCATCGCAGGCATGGACCGCACCGTCGGAAAAACAATGGATGAGCCAGGCGTCGATCGTGCCGAGCCGGACGGCGCGCCCGGCGGGTACGCGGTCGAGCAGCCACTTCATCTTGGGGCCGGGGAACATCGGATCGATGGGAAGGCCGGTCAGCGCAGCAACACGCGGCGCATGGCCCGCCGCGATCAGCTCGGCGCAGGCCGGCGCGCTGCGGCGGCATTGCCAGCTCACGACGGGTCCGAGCGGTTCGCCGGTCTCGGCATCCCAGATGGTGACGGATTCGCGCTGGTTGGAGATGGCGATGCCGATAATCTCGACGCTGGGGCCGGCGGCAAGGCACGCAGCGATCGCCTCCTGCACGGAGGCCCAGAGACGTAGCGGGCTTTGTTCAACCCAGCCCGGCTGCGGATGCTCGATGCCGACAGGGGAGGCGCCGCGGGCAAGGATCCCGCCGTCCGTGGAGACAAGCACGGCTTTCGAATTCGTGGTGCCCTGGTCGATGGCGAGGATGGCGGTCGTCATGGTGGCTCCGGTGAGCGGAATTGGAGGGGGCGCGGCGAAAGGGAGGTCTTGCCGCGCCCGGCGCGAAATCTAACCGCGCGGGATCACGCGTGGGAAGCTTTTCGCGCAATCAGGGCGACGGCCGCCTCGGCGATGGCGGCGGGCGACATGCCGAACTCGTCGAGCAGGAACTCGGCGGAGCCGGTGGGTGCGAAAATGCCGGGCACGCCGAGGATCTTCATCGGTACGGGCGCTTCCGCCACGACGACTTCGGCGATGGCGGAGCCGAGGCCGCCGAAGGTCGAGTGCTCCTCCGCCGTCAGGATGGCGCCGGTCTCGTGCGCCGCGGCGACCACGGCCTCGACGTCGATCGGCCGGACGGTCGCCATGTTGAGGACACGCGCCTCGATGCCCTGTTCGGCGAGGATGGCGGCGGCCTTTACCATGCGATGGGTCAGCGTGCCATTGGCAATGAGGGTGACGGCATCGCCGTTGCGCAGCAGGTTGGCCTTACCGAGCGCGAAGGTGTGGCCGGCCGGCAGCAGGTCCGGTACGCCGACGCGCGAGAGGCGCAGAAAGACGGGGCCGTCATATTTCGCGGCCCATTCCACGGCGGCGGCGGTCTCGATGGAATCGCAAGGCGCGATGACCGGCAGGTTCGGCAGGACGCGCGTCCAGGCGAAATCCTCGATCGAATGGTGCGTCGGGCCGAGCTCGCCATAGGCCATGCCGGAGGAAATGCCGACGAGCTTCACATTGGCGTTGGAATAGGCGATGTCGGCCTTGATCTGCTCCAGCGAGCGGCCGGTGAGGAAGCAGGCGGCGGCGCAGACAAAGGGCAGCAGACCGCCATTGGCAAGGCCTGCGCCGACGCCGACAAGGTTCTGCTCGGCGATGCCGACATTGACGAGGCGTTCGGGCCACTTGGCCTTGAAGCCGCCGAGCTTGGAAGAGCCGACGGAATCGTTGCAGACGGCCACGACCTTGGGATTGTCGGCGCCGAGGCGCTCCAGCACCGCGACGAAGGCGTCGCGGCAATCGTGAAGCTTAACGGAAGGGGTTACGGCGTTCATCAAAGGGCCTCCGAAAGCTCAGCCACGGCAATTTCGTATTGTTCGGCATTGGGCACCTTGTGGTGCCAGTCGACCTTGTCCTGCATGAAGGAAATGCCGTGGCCCTTGTTTGTGTGGGCGACGATGCAATGCGGGCGAGCCCCTCGTTTTTCCAGCGCCGGAACGATTTCGTCCATGGCATTGCCATTGATCTCGGTGACATCCCAGCCGAAGGCTTCGAGCTTGGCGGGGAAGGGGGCGAGATTGTTGGTGTCCTCAAGCGAAGCACCCTGCTGGAAGCGGTTGTGGTCGATGATCAGCGTCAGGTTGTCGAGGCCGAACTGCGCGGCCGAGGCGATCGCCTCCCAGTTGGAACCTTCCTGCATCTCGCCGTCCCCGGTCAGCACATAGATGCGGTAGGTCGCGCCGGTCAGCTTGGCGGCCTTCGCCATGCCCACCGCGACCGGCAGGCCATGGCCGAGCGGGCCGGTATTGGTCTCGACGCCCGGCACCTTGTTGCAGTTCGGGTGGCCGTTGAGTCGCGAATGCGGCTTCAGGAAGGTCGCGACTTCCTCTTCGGGGATGAAACCGCGCTTGGCGAGCGTGACGTAAAGCGCCAGGGCCACATGTCCCTTCGACAGCACGAACCGGTCGCGATCCGGCCGCTTCGGCTCGTCCGGCGAAACGTTGAGGATGCGAAAATAAAGCGCCGTCAGGATGTCGATGGCGGACATTTCCCCACCGATATGGCCTGCGCCTGCTTCAAACACCGCTTGCAGATCGCGAAGGCGGATCTGGCGAGCGATACGGTCAAGATCGTTCGGATGCATGAAATCCTCATGATGAATAAATATACATTAATAGATATATTTGCACGAGTGATACGCAAGTCAAGCAGAAATTCCATCAGTGAGTTCTAAAAAATTCGGGAAGGGCGCCTTGACACACTCCAACGGGATGCGATACGAATTTACACACACTAATGAATATTTATGCGATAGAGAAAACGCAAGACCGAGAACGGCCGGGAGGAGTGCTCATGGTGGCGGATGTGAAGGAAAGACAGGGCTTCGCAGGCGTGATGCTGCCGTCGCTGCGCGGCGCCACGGGGCCGCTGATCGGCCTCATCGTGCTGTGCCTCTTTCTCACCTTTGCGACGGACAAGTTCCTGTCGGTACGCAACTTCCTTAATGTGCTGGACCAGATCACGGTGCTCGGCGTCATGGCCGTCGGCATGACGATGGTCATCCTGATCGGTGGCATCGACCTTGCGGTCGGCTCGGTCATGGCGCTCGCCATGATGGTGCTGGGTTATCTCAACGTCGTCGCCGGCGTGCCGATGGGGCTTGCCATTCCGCTGGCGCTGGCGGCGGCCGCCTTGAACGGCCTGATCGCCGGGCTTCTGATCACGCGCTTCAACGTGCCGGCCTTCATCGCGACGCTCGCCATGATGTCGATCACCCGCGGCCTTGCCAACATGATCACCGACGGCCAGCAGATCATCGGCTTTCCGGCCTGGTTCAACATGATGGCCATCGTGCGCTTCGGCGGCTTCCTGACGCTCACCGTCGCCGTGATGATCGTCGTCTTCATCGTCGGCCTTCTCTACCAGCGCTACCGCCATGGCGGGCGCGTGCTCTACGCCATCGGCGGCAATGCCGAAGTCGCGCGTCTTGCCGGCATCAATGTCCAGCGCGCCACCGTGCTCGTCTATGTCGTTTGCAGCTTCCTTGCCGGCCTCTCGGGCATGGTGCTCGCCGCCCGGCTCGACTCCGTGCAGCCGTCCTCGGGCGTCTCCTATGAACTCGACGCCATCGCGGCGGTCGTCATCGGCGGCACTTCGCTTTCGGGCGGCACGGGCGGCATCGGCGGCACCATCATCGGCGTCCTCATCATCGGCGTGCTGCGCAACGGTCTCAACCTGCTCAGCGTCTCGCCCTTCATGCAGCAGGTCATCATCGGCGCCGTCATCGTGCTCGCCGTGACGGCCGAGACCTACCGCAAGCGCAAGTAGGACCGTTCACCCCCGCTGCCGGCGGGGAGGCGAAAACGGCCCGCAATGGTGCGGGCCGGCAAAAGGAAGGCGGCTTCCTGCAGGGGCGGGGGCTGCCGGGCAACCCGGAGGAGAAACCATGAAACTGTCCAAAATGCTGATCGCGGCGAGCGCCGTGTCCGTGCTCGCACTTCCCGCAACCGCCGCCGAGGTCAAGAAGATCGGCCTTGCCGTGCCGAACCTGCAGGCCGACTTCTTCAACCAGATCAAGCTCGGCGTCGAGAAACATGCCAAGGAAAAGGGTATCGAAGTCGTCGTGGTCGATGCCAAGAACGACACCAACACCCAGGTCAGCCAGGTGCAGGACCTGATGACGCAGGACATCAACGCCTTCATCTACATTCCGGCGGGCGCTGCCGCCGCCGCCGTGCCGACCCGCCTTGCCCGCGAGGCCGGCATTCCCGTCATCAACGTCGACCGTACGCCCGAGGGCGCGCCGGGTGATACGTTCATCGCCGGCGAGAGCGTCGAATCCGCCTATGAAGTCTGCAAGTACATCATCGGCAAGGCCGGTGGCGCGGGTAAGATGGCGATCATTCACGGCCAGAAGGGCACGACACCGGAAGTCGACCGCTTCACCGGCTGCAAGCGCGCTATCGATGAGGCCAAGGGTGTAGAGTTGATCGACCAGCAGTGGAGCAACATGTGGTCGGCCGACGAAGGTTTCACGATCGCGCAGAACATGCTGCAGGCCAACCCGGACATCACGATCATCTTCGGCCAGGCCGACGGTCTCGCCATGGGTGCCGCCAAGGCGGTCGACGTCGCCAACCTCTCGGACAAGGTGATCATCGGCGGCTATGACGGCGACGTCTCGGCCCTCGAATACCTCGCCAAGTGCAAGGGCCCGTTCATAGCCACTGCGACGCAGAGCACGCAGAAGATGGGCGTTCTCGCTGTCGAATCCGCGCTCGCCGTCGCCGCAGGCCAGAAGGTCGAGGAGCGCCAGACGCCGAATGCCGTGCTGACGACCTGCGAGAATGCGCCGGAATTCGTCAAGAGCCACCCGTAACCGCAAAGGCAGCAGCGCCATGACGACCCGCTCTCCCATCCTGTCGCTCCGCGGGATTCAGAAATCCTACGGTCCGATCAAGGTTCTTCACGGTGTCGATCTCGACATCCATCCGGGAGAGGTCGTGGCGCTGCTCGGCGAGAACGGTGCCGGGAAATCGACCCTGTCGAACATCATTTCCGGTACCGTACAGCCCTCCGCCGGGGAGATGACCTGGCTCGACAAGCCCTATGCCCCCGAAAATCCCCGCGCCGCCATGGACGAGGGGGTCGGCATGATCCACCAGGAACTGAAGCTGCTGCCGAAGCTGTCCATTGCCGAGAACGTCTTCGTCGGCCGCTATCCCATGACATCCGGCCGGCTCGACCGCAAGACGATGGAGGACAAGGCGCGCGCCGGCCTCCAGCGCCTTGGCCTCGACGTTTCGCCTGATCGCCTCGTCGAAGGGCTTTCGACCGGAAAACAGCAACTCATCGAAATCGCCAAGGCGCTGACGCTCAATGCGCGCCTGCTCATCCTCGACGAGCCGACCGCGGCGCTCGGCGGCGAGGAGACGCAGGCCCTCTTCCGGCAGATCGAGCGGCTGAAATCCGAAGGCGTCGGCATCATCTACATCTCGCACCGGCTGGAGGAGATCCGCCAGATCACCGATCGCATCGTCGTCATGCGCGACGGCGCCAAGGTGCAGGAGTTCGACAGCGGCGACGTGCCGATCCGCACGATCGTCGAGGCCATGGTCGGCCGCTCGCTGGAGCGCATGTTCCCCGCGCTCCCCGTGTCAACGGAGGAGGTGGCGCTGGAGGTGCGCAGCCTCTCCTCACCGACCAAAGCCTTTCGCGACATCAGTTTCGCCGTCCGCAGGGGCGAGGTTTTCGGCATTGCCGGGCTGATGGGCGCCGGCCGCACCGAGCTTGTGCGTGCCATCACCGGCGCCGATCCGATTTCTGCCGGCGACGTGTTTTTGCATGGCAAGCCGGTGACGCCGCGCTCGCCGATCGATGCGATCCGCAACGGCATCGTCCTCGTGCCGGAGGATCGCAAGCTGCAGGGCGTGGTGCTCGACCATTCGATCGCGGAAAATATCGGCTATGCCAACCTCGGCGAGATCGCGCGCAGCGGCTGGCTCTCCACCCGCCGCATTCGCGAATTCGCCGAGGATTACATCAAGAAATTCGGCGTGAAGGGCCGCGGCGGACAGAATGCCGGTGAACTCTCCGGCGGCAACCAGCAGAAGGTGGTGCTGGCCAAATGGCTGGCGCGCAAGCCGCAGGTGGTGGTGCTGGACGAACCGACGCGCGGCATCGACGTCGGCGCCCGCTCGTCGATCTACGATCTCATCATGGACCTTGCGCGGGAGGGCGTCGCCGTCATCGTGGTCAGTTCCGACCTCGAAGAGGTGCTCGGCGTGTCCAGCCGCATCATGGTCATGGCCCAGGGCAAGCAGGCCGGCATCCTGAACCGCGAGGACGCGAACGACGTCTCGGTCATGGAACTGGCAACGATTTGAACAAGGAAGCATTCATGTCTGACATCACGCTCAACGCGCCGAAACTGTTCGATCTCTCCAGCAATGTCGCCTTCGTGACCGGCGCCGGCAGCGGCATCGGCCAGCGCATCGCCATCGGCCTCGCCCAGTGCGGCGCCGATGTCGCGCTGCTCGACCGGCGCACCGACGACGGCCTCGCCCGGACGGCCGACTTCATCGCCCGGGCCGGACGCCGCAGCATCCAGATCGCCGCCGATGTCACCAGCGGCGCGGCGCTCGCCGAGGCGGTCGCCCGCACCGAAGCGGAACTCGGCTCCCTGACGCTCGCCGTCAATGCGGCCGGCATCGCCAACGCCAATCCGGCGGAGGAGATGGCGGAAGACCAGTTCCAGACGATGATGGACATCAACCTGAAGGGCGTTTTCCTCTCCTGCCAGGCCGAAGCCCGTGCCATGTTGAAGACCGGCCGCGGCGCGATCGTCAATATCGCCTCGATGTCCGGTGTCATCGTCAACCGCGGCCTCAGCCAGTGCCACTACAATGCCTCCAAGGCCGGCGTCATCCACATGACCAAGTCGATGGCGATGGAATGGGTCGGCCGCGGCATCCGCGTCAACACGATCAGCCCGGGCTACACCGCGACGCCGATGAACACCCGGCCGGAAATGGTGCACCAGACGAAACTCTTCGAGGAACAGACGCCGATGCAGCGCATGGCAGCTGTCGACGAGATGGTCGGCCCGGCCGTCTTCCTCCTCTCGGAGGCCGCGAGCTTCGTCACCGGCGTCGATCTCCTCGTCGACGGCGGCTTCTGCTGCTGGTAGCCGTCGGGAATTCTGCGCGGCCGGCGATGCCGGCCCTTGCATTCCTCCACCAGAATTCCCTATTTACGCCTGTTCTCAGGGCGGGGTGAAACTCCCCACCGGCGGTATCCGGAGCGATCCGGGAGCCCGCGAGCGCTTCCGTTGACGCGGAAGGTCAGCAGATCCGGTGCGATGCCGGAGCCGACGGTCACAGTCCGGATGGAAGAGGACATGTCTGCGGAACCGTCCTTCACCCGGGCGGTCGCGGGCCTGTTCGCCCAAGGGATTGAAACGCCGGCATCGGCAACCCTTGAAAGGCAATGAAATGGCACTCTCGAAAATTGAAGACGCAATCGCGGCCTTTGCGCGCGGCGGCATGATTGTCGTCGTGGATGACGAAAACCGGGAAAACGAAGGCGATATCATCGTGGCCGCGGATGCGGTGACCCCGGAAGCGATCGCCTTCATGATGAAACACGCCCGCGGCCTGATCTGCGTGGCGATGGAAGGCGAGCGGCTCGATGCGCTCGACATCCCGCTGATGGTTCCGCAGAACACGGAGTATCTTCATACGGCCTTCACCGTCTCCGTCGATTACCTTCCCGCCACGACGACCGGAATTTCGGCCGCCGATCGCGCGGCAACCGTCAAGGCGCTCATGGACCCCGCGAGCCGGCCGGAAGACTTCGCCCGCCCGGGCCACATCTTTCCCCTGCGCGCGCATCCGCGTGGGGTGCGCGGCCGTCCGGGCCACACGGAAGCTGCGGTCGATCTCGCGCGCCTTGCCGGCAGGAGCCCGTCGGGCGTGATCTGCGAGGTCGCCAACGATGATGGCACGATGGCCCGTCTGCCCGAACTGATCGATTTCGCGGCCATCCACCAGCTGCCGTTGATCAGCATCGAGGACCTCATCGCCCATGTCGCCGCCCGTGACGGCAACATGCCTGCCGTCGCCGCATAACGATCCGGTCAAGGACCATGCCGCTGTGCGTGAGTTCGGCGGCATGGGCGTGGCAGTTCCGTCAATCCGTTGCGGCGGTGTCGTTCGCGGTGTGCAGGAAGGTCTGGAACTGCTCCTCCGGCACGAAGGCGCCGCCCGTGGTCCAGATGATGTGGGTGGCCCCGGTTAGATGGTCGCCGATCCGCTGATATGCGCAGAAGTCCTTGCCCGCCGGATGTTTCACGATGAAATCCGGGCCGGCAAAGCCGGCGGCGGCGGAGGGTTCGAGGCGCAGGTTCTGGTTTTGGTGGGCGCTGAGGAGCCAGCGGAAGAGGGATGCGTCGTCGACGGTGAAGATGCCGGCCAGCATGCGGCGCATGACGGTGGCGACGAAGGCCGACATGCGGGCGACGGCCATGCCGTCCGCTTCCGTTCTGTTGGTCAGGCCGACGTCGTAGACCGAGACGAGATCTTCGGAACCGCTCATGAGATGGACCAGCGCACAGGGCGACTGAACCGGCTCCACGAAGAAGCAGTGCACATTGTCCCCGAAGACCTTCTTTGCACCATAGGCGACGCCGCCCGGTGCGCCGCCGATGCCGCAGGGCAGGTAGAGGAACAGCGGATGGTCGGCATCGACGACGATGCCGCGGGCCTGAAGCTGTTCGGCGAGTTCCAGCGCGGCGACGCTGTAGCCGAGGAAAAGGTGCCGGGATTGCTCGTCGTCGACGAAATAGATCGTCGGGTCAATCTCGGCGGCGATACGGGCATTTTCCACCGCGGTCGTATAGTCGGCATCGTGCCGGACAACCTCGACGCCGAGCCGCGTCAGCCGTTCCACCTTCCAGGCCTTGGCATCGGCGGACATGTGCACCGTCGCCCTGAAGCCGAGGGCGCGGGCCGCGACGCCCACGCTGAGCCCGAGATTGCCGGTGCTGCCGACGGCGATGGTGTAGCGGGAAAAGAAGGCTTTCGCGTCCGGCGCGGCAAGGCGCCGGATGTCTTCATCCGCCATCAGCAGACCCTCGCGCCGGGCCAATAGTTCGGCAAACAGGAAGACCTCGTAGACGCCGCCGCGCGCCTTGATCGACCCGGCGACGGGAAGGGCGCTGTCCGCCTTGACGAGAAGGGTGCCGAATTGCGCGTCGTCATAGTCCAGCGCCTTGCGCATGGCCTCCAGCGGCACGAGATCGGAGCGGATTTCGCCCCGCGTTGCCTTCAGGTCGGGAAAGCAGGTTTCCAGTAGCGGCGCCAGCCGCCGCCAGTTTTCCTGCGCCTCGTCCACATCCGATGGCTGCACGGGAAGCGTCGCATCCGCGATTGCGTTTTCGGTGTAGTGCGGGTTCGTCCAGAGCGTCGGGCGTCCCGCCAGCACATCGGAACGGGCGGGATTGTCGGGGAGGTGGATGGCCATGTCTTGATCCTGCGTCGGGGAAGGCGCGCGCCGCGCCATTGGCTTGCCGGTCTTCGGGGCGTTGCGATAGCCGCGGCGACAACGGCCTGGCAAGGCGTGCGCCGGCGGCGATGTCTTTCATGGGCCGCAGTGGTGGACCCTATCCCATGCGCTCGGAGGCATAGGAGCCCGGCGAGGGCGGGAAGACGATGGTCCGGTTGCCGTTGAGGAAGACGCGACCGTGGATATGGGCGTGGATGGCGCGGGCGAGCACCTGGCTCTCCACGTCGCGGCCGAGGCTGACATAGTCTTCGGCGCTCTGGGCATGCGTCACGCGCACCGTGTCCTGCTCGATGATCGGGCCTTCGTCAAGGTCGGCGGTCACGTAGTGCGAGGTCGCGCCGATCAGCTTCACGCCGCGCTCGAAGGCCTGTTTGTAAGGGTTGGCGCCCTTGAAGGACGGGAGGAAGGAGTGGTGGATGTTGATGATCCGGCCCGACATGGTCCGGCACATCTCGTCCGAGAGCACCTGCATATAGCGGGCGAGCACGATGAGCTCGGCGCCCGTCTCCTCGACGACGCGCATCTGCTCGGCCTCGGCCTCCGGTTTGTTCTCCCTCGTCACCTTGATGTGGTGGAAGGGAATATCATGGTTCACGACCACCTTCTGGTAATCGAAATGGTTGGAGATGACACCGACGATATCGATCGGCAGGGCGCCGATGCGCCAGCGGTAGAGTAGGTCGTTGAGGCAATGGCCGAAGCGCGAGACCATTAGGACGACCTTGCGCTTGGTCGTCTCGTCGAAGAATTCGGCATCCGCCTGATAGGTTGCGGCGATCTCGGCAAAGCCCTTGCGCAGGTCTTCAAGCGTGCGGCCATCCTCGGACTGGAAGCTGACGCGCATGAAGTAGCGGCCGGTGCTCTTGTCGTCGAACTGGGCGCTGTCGGAGATGTTGCAGCCGTTGGCAGAGAGGTAGGTCGCGATGGCCGCGGTCACGCCGCGGATCGAGGGGCAGGCGACGCGCAGGGCATAGCGGTTGGAAAGAGCGGACATTGGCGATCCTTTCGGGTCGATCAGTCGATGGCGACGGAGTGCTGGCGGCTGAAGGCCGTGAGCGTGTTGGAAAGCAGGCAGGCGATGGTCATGGGTCCGACGCCGCCCGGAACGGGCGTGATCGCGCCGGCGGCACGGCGGGCCTCCTCGAAGGCGACGTCGCCGACGATGCGCGACTTGCCGTCGATCTCCACCCGGTTGATGCCGACGTCGATGACGGTGGCGCCCGGCTTGATCCAGTCGCCGCGCACGAGGCCCGGCCGCCCGGCTGCGACGACGAGAATATCCGCGGCGCGGCAGAGCTCCGGGGTGTTGCGCGTGCGCGAATGGGCGATCGTCACCGTGCAGTTTTCCGAAAGCAGCAGCTGCGCCATCGGCTTGCCGACGATGTTCGATTTGCCGACCACCACGGCATGCAGGCCGGAAAGGTCGCCGCCGAGCCGATCTTTCAGCAGCATGAGGCAGCCGAGCGGAGTGCAGGGCACCAGCGCCGACTGGCCCGTGGAAAGGCGCCCTGCATTGGAAACGTGGAAGCCGTCGACATCCTTGTCAGGGTTGATGCCCTGGATAATGGCGTTGGCGTCGAGATGAGCGGGCAGGGGTAGCTGGACGAGGATGCCGTGCACGGCAGGATCGACGTTGAGCCGGCCGATGAGCGCCATCAGTTCGTCCTGCGTCGTGTCGGCCGGAAGTTCGTGCTTGAACGAATTCATGCCGGCGGCGGCCGTTTGGCGATGTTTCGAGCCGACATAGACGGCGCTGGCGGGATCGCTGCCGACGAGCACCACGGCGAGCCCCGGCACGGCGCCGGTGGCAGTCTTCAGCCGGGCAACTTTCGCCGCAACATCGTCCAGCAGGCCGGCCGCGAACATCCTGCCGTCGATGATCGCCCCGCCGGCAACTCTATCCATTCCCATGACGCTCCCTTTCGCATCCCCAAGGCCCGGCCGCGGGCCGGAAGGAGAGCCGCGCGTAGCGCGGCCCTTTTCGGTTCGGATTTCGTGCGCTTAGTGTGCGTAGACCGGGAAGGCCGCCGTCAGTCTGGCCACCTTGGCCTTGGCGCCGTCAACAACCTCGTCCGCCGTGCCGGCAGCTTCCGCCTCGATGAGGTCGGCGATGATGGTGCCGAGCGTGCGGAACTCCTCTTCCTTCATGCCGCGGGTGGTGGCGGCGGAGACGCCGAGCCGCATGCCGACCCATTCCGGCGGGCGCGGGCTGTCGCCCGGGATCGGGTTCTTGTTGGCGGTGATGTTGGCACGCGACAGAAGGTCTTCCGCTTGCTTGCCGATCAGGCCCTTGCTCGAGAGGTCGACCAGCACGATGTGGGTGTCCGTGCCGCCGGAGACGATGCGCACGCCGCGGTCGATCAGGGTCTCGGCAAGCGCGCGGGCATTGGCCTTGACCTGCGCGGCGTAGACCTTGAAGTCGTCCTGCAGCGCTTCGCCGAGGCAGACGGCCTTGGCGGCGAGCACGTTGCTGTGCAGCGAGCCCTGGACGCCCGGGAACACGGCGGCTTGCAGCTTCTTGAACCAGGCCTCGTTGTTGGTGAGGATCAGGCCGCCGCGGGGCCCGCGCAGCGTCTTGGTCGTGGTGCAGGTGACGATATCGGCATGCGGGAACGGCGAGGGGTGGGCGCCGCCCGCGACGAGGCCGGCAATATGCGCCATGTCGACCAGGAACCATGCGCCGACTTTCTTGGCGATCCTGCCCATGCGTTCGAAGTCGAGTTCGCGCGGATAGGCCGAACCGCCGGTGATGAGCAGCGTCGGGCGAACCTCTTCGGCGATACGCTCCAGCGCGTCATAGTCGATGACCTCGGTTTCCGGGTCCACATTGTAGTTGTGCGATTCGAACCAGCGGCCCGACAGGTTGCCCTTCATGCCGTGCGAGAGGTGGCCGCCGGCGGCGAGATCGAGCGAAAGAACCTTGTCGCCCGGCTTCAGCAGCAGGAAGAAGACGGCGAGGTTGGCCTGCGTGCCCGAATGGGGCTGGACGTTGGCATAGGCGCAGCCGAAGAGCTGCTTGGCGCGGTCGATTGCCGCCTGCTCGACGACGTCGACGAACTGCCCGCCGCCGTGGAAGCGGTTGCCGGGATAGCCTTCCAGCGTCTTGTTGGTCATCTCGTGGCCGAGAGCGTCGAGCACGGCGCGGCTGACGATATTCTCGGATGCGATGAGCTCGATCTGGTCCTGCTGGCGCTTGCGCTCGTTGTCGATGGCACCGGCGACGAGCGGGTCGCGCTCGTGAACGGGGGCGTTGAAATAAGCTTTCGTCTGTTCGGTCATGACCTGTCTCCGCAAGAGGGTATGAGGGCTTGGAGAAAGGCTAGCCATGGCTTTGATCCAGAAAAAGTTAATAATATTTGCACATGCGTTCTGATTTGCTAATCATTCTTCTCTCGACATGAGGAGGAAAGAATGGACCTTGCCCGCTTGCGCGCCCTGCGCGAACTGTCGATCCGCAAGACCATGGCCGCGGTGGCCGAGGCGCTCTATGTCTCCCCGTCCGCCGTCTCGCAGCAGATTGCGTTGCTGGAACAGGAGGTCGGCATCGACCTCATCGAGCGGCGGGGCCGCGGCGTCGAGCTGACGCCGGCCGGAAAGCAGCTTGTCGAACGGGCGGAGCGGATCCTCATCGAGCTCGAATCAGCCCGAGCCGACATCGCCGAGCTGAAGAAGGTGATTGCCGGCGAGCTGCGGGTGGCAGCCTTTCCCTCTGTCGCTGCGGCGGTGGTGGCGGGGGCGATCCAGGGCCTCCATCGGCTCCATCCGCATCTGACGGTGCAGTTCGACGAGATGGAGCCCGCCGAGAGCCTTGCGGCCCTGCGCAGCTGGCAGACGGACATCGCGATCGTTGACGATCTCAACGTGCCCGCCGGCGCCGTTGATCCGAACATCGAAACGATCCCGCTGATGGAGGACGTGTTCAATGTGATGGTGTCCCAGACCCATCCGCTGGCCGAGCAGCCGACCGTCATGTTGCACCAGCTGCGCGACGAGCGCTGGGCGCTCGATACCGCCTCCTCGACCTATAACCGCATGATCACGGATGCGTGCCAGGAGGCTGGCTTCACGCCCAACATCGTCGCCCGCTGCAAGGGGTTCGAGGTGACGATCGCGCTGATCCGGGAAGGTTATGGCATCTCGATCCTGCCGGGCCTTCGGGCGAGCTATGACCTCGAGGACGTCTGGGTCTGCAAGGTCGAGCCGGAGATCCGCCGCAAGATCTCGCTGGCCTTCCGCAAGGGGGAGAAACGCAGCCCCGCCGTTCAGGCCTTCATCGCGGAAGTCAACGCGCGGATCGGTTCTCGTCGCCGGCTCCCCACGGGCAAGAACGAAGCGCCGATTGCGCTCGACGCGGGCTCCGAAGGCAATGCCGACGATTAAAATCAAACAGTTTTGCTAAATAGTACGTAAAGCAGAATTAAGTAGACCTGAACAAATCGTGTTCCTATCGTCCCCCTGTCGATTGATATGGGTTCGCAGCTTGGCTACCAAACGGCGGACTTAGGCCAATGGCGGGAACAATCGCTACAGAACGGCAAGAGCCGCTGTTGCCCTATCGCCCAAATCAGCTCTCGGCATGAGAACCGGGCTCTGCACCAGCGTGCAGGGCGCTCGCGATATTCACAGGGGACTGCAATGAAACTGATCAAGCTTCTCACGGCCGGCGTGTTTGCCGGTCTCGCCGTTACCGCAGGTCACGCGTCGGCGTCCGTCCTCGACACGGTCAAGCAGCGCGGCACGCTGAACTGCGGCACGGACAACACCGCGCCCGGTTTCGGTTACCTCAACACCACGACGGGCCAGATGGAAGGCCTCGACATCGACTTCTGCCGCGCCGTCGCCGCCGCGGTCCTCGGCGATGCATCGAAGGTCAAGTTCGTCACGGTCACCGACAAGAGCCGTTTCGATGCGGTCCTCACCAACCAGGTCGATGTCGTCTTCGCGCACACCACCATCAAGCCGGCGCGTGAATCCTCCATCGCCATCGATTTCCTGCCGGTCAATTTCTACGATGGCACGGGCGTCATGGTGAAGACGGAGTCGGGCGTGAAGGAATTTGCCGATCTCGACGGCGCCACTTTCTGCACGACACAGGGCTCGGTAACCGAAACCGTCCTCACCAGCGCCTTCAAGGCACGCGGCTGGGAAGGCTCCAAGGTTCTGACCTACGAGAACCTTGAAAAGCTCTTCGCCGCCCTCAATTCCGGCCGCTGCAACGCGATGAGCACGGACAAGTCGGCGCTTGCCGCCTGGGCTGGCAACGCGCCGAAGCCGGCCGATTATCTGATCCTGCCCGACACGCTCGACAAGTCGCCCTTCGGCGGTTTCGTCGCGGCCAATGATTCCAAGTGGCGCAACGCGCTGCGCTGGGTCACCTACGGCCTGTTCCAGGCAGAGGAATCCGGGATCACGCAGGCCAATCTCGAAGAGAAGCAGAAGAGCGAGGACCCGTTCGTCCAGAAGTTCCTCGGCGTCGGTGGTGGTTACGGCAAGGACTTCGGCCTTTCCGACGACTTCGTCGCGCAGGCGGTCAAGGCCGTCGGCAACTATGGCGAGGTCTATGCGCGCAATCTCGGCCCGGACACCCGGATGTTCCTCGACCGCAAGGGCACGCCGAATGCCCTGTGGACCGAAGGCGGCGCCATCTACTCGCCCCTCTGGAACTGATCCCTTCCTGACCGGCCCGGGGCGGCATCGCGCCCCGGGCCTCCAATCGGTTCTGGTATTTCGACATGACTGTGCACCAAGCGAACGTGGCCGGTAACGCGGCCGACGACGATCTCCCGGCTCGCCGCCGCCGCAACCGGATCCGGTACAATGCCACCCAGTCCGCCATTGTTGCGGCGGCCATCGTCCTCGTGGTCCTCTTTGCCTTTGCCGTGAAGGAAGGGCTGGCCCGGCACGGGATCAGGTTCAGCTTTTCCTTCCTCTGGGATGCCGCGGGTTTCGATATCAGCGAAGGCAAGACGGTTGCCCTCGAGGACGGTGTCTGGCCGACGTTCCTGACCTTCACGCCGGATCACCTGATCGCCCAGGCCTTCGTCACCGGTATCTTCAACACGGTCAAGGTGGCCGTGTTCGCCATCCTTCTCAGCACCGTGCTCGGAACGCTGCTCGGCGTCGGCCGGCTCTCGACCAACTGGGTGGTGCGCAACCTCTCCTTCTGGTGCGTGGAGTTCGTGCGCAATACGCCGTTGCTGATCCAGATCGTCTTCTGGTATTTCGCCGTCGTCCTGCATTTCCCGCCGATCGCCGCTGCCGCGAAATTGTACGGCGTCGTGATCAGCCAGCAGGGTCTCTATTTTCCGGTTCCCGTCTGGCAAGGGGGCGACTCGGTCCTCGCCATCGCAGCCGCAACGGCATTCTGGGTCGCCATCCTCGGCGTGCTGTTCGATCGCCATCGCACGGTCCGATGGGTCTGCGCCGGTGCCGTCGTCCTGCTTGGCGGAGTGATGTTTGCCACGGGCATCGTCGGTCTCGACGTTCCCATCGCCTCGAAGTTCCAGGCGCGCGGCGGCACAGGCATGAGCCCGGAAATGGCCGCGCTGCTGCTTGCCATCGTCGTCAACAGTGCGTCGTACATCGCGGAAATCGTGCGCGGCGCCATCGACGCGCTGCCGAAGGGGCAATGGGAGGCGGCCGCTTCCCTCAGTCTGACGCGCCGCGACACGGTGAACGACATCATCCTGCCGCAGGTCTTCCGCGTCGTGCTCCCGTCCTTCGGCAATCAGTATATCAGCCTCACGAAGAACACAGCCCTCGGCATCGCCATCGGATATCCCGAGCTGTTCAACATCTACGGCACCATCGCGAACCAGACCGGCCACAGCCTCGAAGGCATCGTCATCGTGATGGCGTCCTACCTCATCCTCAGCTGGGCCATCAGCGCCGCCGTCGGCTGGGCCGACCGCCGCATGACGAGACACGGAGCGTCGCGATGATCGCCAAATCCCTGAAATGGTCGCGGCACAACCTGTTCGCCAAGCCGTTCGATATTCTCCTGTCCCTGACTGTCATTCCGGGGGTGCTCTGGCTTTTCTGGCAGATTGCCAGCTGGGCGTTGACGGTGGCGCAGTGGGACATCATTCCGCAAAGCCTGCGCGTCCTGATGATCGGCATCTTCCCGGTGGATCAGGTGTGGCGCACCTGGGTCGCAGCCATGATCATCGCCGCCCTGCTCGGTGCGGCCCTCGGCTGTGTCTTCGCGTTCCGCCGGCGGCATGCCGGCGGCCTTCTCCTCGTGGTGGCGACTGCGCTGGTCCTTACGGGGACGAACGATCTTGCGAACGTCCTGCTCGTTTCCGCGCTGGTCGTTGTCTTCGGGCTGTCCTGGGCGCTGATTTCCCGCGTTCCGGCGGTGCGCAAGGGGCTCGTGCCGGCAAGCTTCGTCGGGCTGATTGCGATCTTCGCCGTGATGGCACCGCCCGGCGCCGGCCTGTGGGGCGGTCTGCTGCTCAGCATCCTGTTGACGCTCGTCACAGCGATCGTGACCCTGCCGATCGGCATCCTGCTCGCCTTCGGCCGTCGCAGCCGCTTTTCCAGCGTGCGCTGGATCTGCACGGCTTATATCGAGGTGATGCGCTCGGTCCCGCTCATCATGGTCGTCTACTGGATCTGGATCCTGATGCCCGTGCTGACGCCGCAGCTCAATCTGGCGGATGTGGTCCGCGGCATGATCGGCTTCACGCTGTTCTACTCCGCCTATGTCGCCGAATATGTCCGCAGCGGCCTGCAGGCCGTGCCGCGCGGGCAGACGGAAGCCGCCCGTTCGCTCGGCATGAGCGAGTTCGACATCAACCGCTCGATCGTCCTGCCGCAGGCCCTTCGCGTGGTGGTCCCGCCGCTCGTCGGCAACGTGCTCGACATCTTCAACACGGCGCCGCTGGTCTTCATCATCGGCCTTACGGATTTCCTGCGTGCCGGCCAGATGATCCTCGCCAACCCGCAATATGGCGACCGCACCTATGAAGTCTATTCGTTCCTTTTCCTGACCTACTTCCTCGTCGGGTCCCTGATCACCTTCGCCGCCCGCAAGCTCGAAAAACATCTTGCAAGGGGCAGCCGATGAACGATGCGAACACCACCGGAGGCCGCTCCATGAGCACCATCGTCGAAATGAAGACCCTCAACAAGTTCTACGGAAGCCACCACGTCCTGAAGAACATCGACCTTTCCGTCGCGCGCGGCGAGGTGGTTGTGGTGGTCGGCGCGAGCGGTTCGGGCAAGTCGACGCTCATCCGCTGCGTCAACGGGTTGGAAATGTACCAGAATGGCAGCCTCGTGGTGGACGGATATCCGATGCCCGTCGAGGAAGACCGCCTTCTCGGCGGCGAAAGCGAACTTGCCGCCATCCGCAAGGGCGTCGGCATGGTGTTCCAGCAGTTCAACCTCTTCCCGCACAAGACGGTGGTGGAGAACATCACCATCGCGCCGATGCGCGTGCACCGCAAGTCGAAGGCCGAGGCCGAGGCGACCGCGCTCCGGCTGCTCGACCGCGTCGGCCTGAAGGCGCATGCGCACAAATATCCCGGTCAGCTCTCCGGCGGACAGCAGCAGCGCGTGGCGATCGCCCGTTCGCTGGCGATGGAGCCGCACCTGATGCTGTTCGACGAGCCGACCTCGGCGCTCGATCCGGAAATGATCGGCGAGGTGCTCGACGTGATGCGCGAGCTGGCCGCCGATGGCATGACGATGATGATCGTAACGCACGAAATGGGCTTTGCCCGCGAGGTGGCGGACCGGATCGTCTATATCGATCAGGGCGCGATCCTGGAGATCGGCAAGCCGGACAGTTTCTTCGACAATCCGCAGAACGAGCGCGCCCGCTCCTTCCTCGCCCGCGTGCTGAAGCACTAGAACAACACCCGCACGCCGGAACTGCCCTGGTTACCTGTTTTTCCTGCGTGTCCTCAGCCGAAGCGATTCCGCTTTGGCTGAGGGGCCATCCGACCGCCTTGATGTACCTTGGCCGTGGCACGCCTTCCGGAGCTGTTGGCCATCGATCTTTCGATTTGAAAGCAAGGAACGGAGAGAGGCCCGTCGTACCGGCGTCTATGTTCGACCGATACCGAACCGGGAAGGCAACAGACGATGCACGAGACCATCCGCTTTGCTTGGGGGATCAGCTCCCTTGGCGACTTCTTGCTCGCCGTATCCGAGAAGGGCATCGTGGCCCTCGAATTCAGCTCCGCGCGCATGGCGACTGAGGACGCCTTGCGCATGCGATTCCCGCAGGCGGCGCTGGAACGCAGCGATGAGGGAATCGCAAGCATGACGGCGATCGTGGCCGGGCTCGTTGATGATCCTGCCGCCGGCTGCAACCTGCCGCTCGACTTGCGCGGAACGCCCTATGAGAAACAGGTCTGGCAGTTGTTGCGCGAGATCCCTGCAGGACAGACCACCAGCTACGGGGCTTTGGCGGGAAGGCTCGGCACGCGCGATGCGCGGGAGGTGACGGCTGCGATCGCCAGCAATCCAGTCGCCGTAATCGTGCCGTGCCACCGCGTCATCAAGAAGGACGGCTCGATATCGGGCTATCGGTGGGGCGTCCGCCGCAAGCACGTTCTTCTGGCGCGAGAGCGGCAGCCGGTAGCCCCCTGAAAAGCGGATAGAAAATCGTTGCGGATGCCGCGCCGGGTATCCGGCGCGGCGTTGTCGTGTGCGCTGTGGACCTGGCAGGAAAGCCCGCCGCGCATTGCGCGACGGGCGGGCAGAGGGTGGGAAACCCAGGCTGCGCCGTCAGCGGGCGTCGTGGAAAATGATGCCAACCGTGTGGCGCAGGCCGGAGCGGACGCGGCTGACGCCATGGCGCAGGTTGACGCGGTAGCTGCCTTTCGTGCCCTGGGCCGGGCGATTGTGGACGGCGAAGGCGACGGCATCGCCCTGGCGCAGCGGCACGACCTCGACACGGCTTTGCATGCGCGGCCGCTGTTCGGTGAGCACGAATTCGCCGCCGGTGAAGTCGCGGCCGGGCTCGGAAAGCAGGATCGCCACCTGGATCGGGAATGAGAGATCGCCGTAGAGGTCCTGATGGAGGCAGTTGAAGTCGCCGGGTACATATTGCAGCAGGAGCGGCGTCGGCCGGGTCTGGCCGGCCGCATGGCATTGATTCAGGAACGCCGCGTGTGCTTCGGGAAACTGCCGGTCCAGCCCCATCCGCCCGTTCCAGTCGTTGGCGATGCCGGCAAGGCGTGGGTAGAGCGCGGTGCGAAGGCCGCCGATCAGGCCGGGAAGCGGGTATTTGAAGTAGCGATATTCGCCTCTTCCAAAGCCGTGCCGCGCCATGACGATATGGCTGCGGAAATGGGTTTCGTCGGTATAGAGTGCGGCGAGGCTGCCGCATTCCTCCGGGGCGAGAAGCCCCGGAAGGACGGCGCAGCCATAGCGGTCGAGGTCGCTGGCAAGCGCCGTCCAGTCGCAGGTAGCGACCCGTGCCTCCGCGGACATCTCCGCGAAGGTCGGGAGGATATCGATTGCAGCGCCGTTCATGCCGTGGCTTCCTTCTCGATGAGGGCGCGTTTGCGCTCGAGGCCCCAGCGATAGCCGGCCAGTTCGCCCGTTCCACGCACGACGCGGTGGCAGGGGATGGCGAGCGCGATGGGATTGGCGGCGCAGGCGCTGCCGACGGCACGGGGGTTGGCAAGCGGGCTGATCCAGCCGGCCAACTCCCGGTAGCTCACCGTCCTGCCGGCGGGGATGTTCTGCAGTTTTTCCCAGACGCGGCGCTGGAACGGCGTGCCGCGCATATCGAGCGCGAGATGGAGCCCGCGTGCGGGTATTGCCATGTAGCGCTGCACCTTCGCGATGTCGTCTTTCACGCTTTCCTCGTCCTCAACCAGCGTGGACCGGGGGAAACGGGCGGCAAGGTCTGCCGAAAGGTCTTCGGCGCAGTCACCGAGCAGGATCGCGCAGACGCCCTTTCCGCTGCGCGCGACCAGCACCTTGCCGAAGGCGCTGGCGGCGATCGCATAGGAAAGCATGTCGACGGGTGCCGAGGAGGATTTTACCTGCAGCCTGGGCCGCAGCGTCTTCGTTCTGATCATCAGGTTCATCACCGTCACTCCTTGTTCTGGGCTGATGATCGAACCTATCGCCCGTGCCGCACCACCAAACTCCGATCCTTGTTTTCAAATCGGAGAAACCGCCTGGCTGGGAGCTACAGGGCGCTGCGAAACGTGAGGTTTATGCGCATGCGCCCGACGGTCTCGTGCATGCCGTCCTTCAGTTCGGGCACACCGTGATGGAAGAGCCGCGACGGGCCGCCCCAGATTGCGACATCGCCGTGCCGGAGAGCGAATTTCTTCACGGGGTCGGTGCGCTTCAGCCCGCCGAACTGAAAGGTCGCCGGCAAGCCGAGCGAGACCGAGACGATCGGGTTGGCAAAGTCGCGCTCGTTCCTGTCCTGGTGGAGAGACAGACGGGCACCGGGCTCGTAGCGGTTGATCAGGCAGGCGTCGGGACGGAAGCCGGGATAGCCGGCGGCCGTCGCGGCCTCTACGGAAAGGGCGAGGAAACATTCCGGCATGCCGGGCCAGGGGCGGCCGGTTTGCGGATCGTTGCGGTCGTAGCGGTAGCCCGTGCGGTCCGTAACCCAACCCGCCGCGCCGCAATTCGTCATCGCGACGGACATGGTGAAGCCGCCCGGCGTGACCATGTGGCGGAACGGGGACTGGGCGGTGATGTCGCCGAGCGCAGCAAGAAGGTCCGTTTCATAGGCGAGCGCAGTGCCGCGCAGCAGCATGGCGCCCTCGGCCATGGCCTCGGCTGCGGGCATCGGCGGGACGAGTGCGTCGAATAGATCGTGCATCCTGCGGCCTTTCGGGTTCGGGTGATGGTTGGGAGAACGCCGGCCCGGCATTCAGGACAGCACGTTTCCGCGTTCGCGCGGGATGCGCCAGAGATACCAGGCGGCCACCGTGCGATGCGGCGCCCACGCCTGCGAAATCTCGCGCAACACCCGGGGCTTCGGCTGTTCGGGCAGCGATTTCAGCACGCGATATCCTTCGCGGACACCGAAATCGTCGACCGGCAGCACGTCCATCCGCTCCAGCGAGTACATCAGCAGCATCTCGACCGTCCAACGGCCTATGCCCTTGATGCCGGTCATGCGCGCGATCAGCGTCTCGTCGTCCATGGTGGTGGCAAGGGCACGCGTCGGAACTAGGCCGTCCAGGGCGCCCTGCGCGACCGCCTTGATGGTGGCGATCTTGCTGGCCGAGAAGCCGCAGGCCCGCAACAGGTCGAAATTGGCCTCGACAAGATCTTCCGGGCCTGGAAAGTCGCGTCCCTCGAAGCGGTCCCTGAGACGGCCGATGATCGCGTCGCCGGCTCTTGCGGTCAGCTGCTGATAGGCGACGGCCCGCACCAGCGCTTCATAGGGTTCGCGGGCGGCCTTGGGATCGTGCCGGCAGGGACCGACCAGGTCGATCAGCCGCGCCCAGTCCTCGTCGTGCCGGGACAGGAAGGCGCCCGATTGATCGTAGCGGGAAAGGAGGTTCATTCGCAGTTCTCCGGCTTCAGGCGATCCGTGCGCCCTCGCGCGCGAGCAGTGCGCGCTTGCGATCGACACCCCAGGCGTAACCGGAGAGCGCACCGTCGTTGCGCACCACGCGATGACAGGGAATGGCGACGGCGATATTGTTGGCGGCACAGGCGCCGGCGACCGCCCGGGTGGCCTTGGGCGATCCGATCCGGCGGGCGACATCCGCATAGGACATGCGCGTGCCGGCCGGAATCTCCTGCAGCGCCTGCCAGACGCGGCGCTGGAATGCGGTGCCGCGGACATCGAGCGGGAGATCAAGCCCGATGCCGGGGTCCTCGACGAAGCCGACGACGCAGGCGACCAGCGCCTCATAGTCGCGGTCCATGCCGATGAGGCGCGCCCTCGGGAAACGATCCTGCAGATTGCGCACCAGCGCCTCCGGATCGTCGCCGAGAAGAATGGCGGCAACGCCTCTCGTACTGGAGGCGACCAGGATCGCGCCGAGGGAAGCCTCGCCGACTGCGAACCTGATCTCCTCGTTGGCGCCGCCCGCGCGATAGCGGGTCGGTGTCATGCCGAGCAGGCCGGTCGATTTCTCGTAGAAGCGGCCGCTCGAATTGAAGCCCGCATCGTAGATCGCTGCGGTGACGCTGTTGCCGGTCGCAAGGCCTTCGCGCACCTTCTTCGCGCGGTCGGCGGCGGCATAGGCCTTCGGCGTCAGGCCCGTCGATGCCTTGAACAGGCGATGAAAATAGCTCGGGCTGCGCTCGACGGCCGCCGCCAGTTCCTCCAGCGAGGGCTCCTCTTCGCTGCCCTCGATGAGGCGGCAGGCTCTGGCAACCAGGGCCGCGTTCTCGCATTCGAGCGTGGGGCGGTCGGGATTGCAGCGCCGGCAGGGGCGAAAACCCGTCGCCCGGGCAGCATCGATCGTGTCATGCAGGGTGACGTTCTTCGGGTTCGCCGTGCGCGAGGGGCAGGAGGGGCGGCAGTAAACGCCGGTCGTCGAGACGGAATACCAGAGCTCACCGTCGGCGGTCTTGTCGCGGCTGACGATACGCGCCCAGCGAGGATCCTCCGTGACGGGCAGGGAGGCTAGGCGAAGGGCAGGGGTCTGTTGCGCGGCGGTCGTCATCGTTGTCTTCCCGTATCGGTCCAGCCCGACCATGCTCCCGTTCCGTCGCGGCCACACTCCGATCCTTGCGCTCAAATCGAATGGGCGCCCACCCGATTCTTGCCGAGGTGCGTGGGCAGGGAGACGGAAGATTTCGGAATGGTTCGCAACACCGGTCCTCGCGTCCGAAATCTGATGGTAAGGTTCCACGGAGGTGCTTTCAGGGAGGACGAGACAGATGGATGCGGAGACAACGAAGCGGCATCAGGCCTGGCAGGAGGGCGGGACATGACATTCGGTACGCGATCCCGCGGCGTCTATGCGATCGCCACCACGCCGTTCTTCGATGACGGCTCGATCGACTTCGGCTCGATCGACAGGTTGACGGATTTCTATGTGGAGAGCGGATGCACGGGCATCACAATTCTCGGCATCATGGGAGAGGCACCGAAGCTGGAGCCGGATGAAAGCCGTGCCATCGTCCGCCGCGTCGTGTCGCGCGCCGCGGTTCCCGTCATCGTGGGTGTATCGGCGCCAGGTTTTGCCGCCATGCGCTCGCTGGCGCGTGAATCGATGGAGATCGGCGCGGCCGGCGTGATGATCGCGCCACCGCCGGCCCTGCGCACGGACGACCAGATCGTCAACTACTTCGCCGGTGCCGTCGAAGCGGTGGGCGAGGATGTTCCGTGGGTGCTGCAGGATTACCCGCTCACCCTCACCGTCGTGATGACGCCGGGAGTGATCGCAAGGATCATGAGCGACCATCCGTCGTGCCAAATGTTGAAGCATGAGGACTGGCCGGGCCTCGAGAAGGTCTCGAAGCTTCGCGCCATGCAGAAGGCCGGCACGCTTCGGGATTTCTCGATCCTTTGCGGCAATGGCGGCTTGTTCCTGGATTTCGAGCCGGAACGCGGGGCCGACGGCGCGATGACCGGTTACGGCTTTCCGGACATGTTGTGTGAGCTCGTCGATCTCTTCGCGGCCGGCAGGCGTGACGAGGCGCACGACCTGTTCGATGCCCATTTGCCGCTGATCCGCTACGAGCAGCAGCTCGGCATCGGCCTTGCTATCCGGAAGCACGTTCTGAAGCGGCGCGGCGTCCTGTCCTCCGACGCGCAGCGCAAGCCGGCCCAGCTGCTCTCCGCGACGGCGACGGCGGAGGTCGACTACCTCCTCGCGCGTATCGCCAGATACGACAGGCGGGCCGCCGTGTAAGCCGCAGCCTGAAATCCTTCTCTCGTTCCGCTCCTCCGCGTACACGGATGGAGGAGCTTGGCGTTGCCTGGCCGGATAGTCCAGCGGCGAACCAGGCCGTCCGTGCGTGTTTCAGAAGATTCGCCGTTGACGAAGAAAGTTTTCGTGACTAAAAAATTTACTTAGTAAAAGTTTTAATCGGCTATAGATTATTGGGCCTTTCATGGCGTGTTCGATCGGAGGGATCGAGCCCGCCCTATGATGTGGTGGACGTCGGGCCGAGGGATAGACGGTCGCATCCATGCCGGATGCAAAGAGGGGGGAGTGAGCGATGTCATCGACAAAAGTGATGGAAGGATCCGGGCAAAGCTCGGAGTTTGAAGGGGCCGATGGAGAGGCGCATACGCTTCGGCGGCGGCTCCAGGTGTCGCATGTGGTGTGCCTGGCCATGGCCGACGCCTCGCCGGCCATGGCTGTGCTGCTGCTGACGGCGGGCGTCTTCCAGGTGGGCGGAACCTTTGGCGTCGGGGCGATGCTGATCCTCAGCGTCGTCGTCGTCCTGATCGCGATGTGCCTCGGCGAACTCGCCTCGACCTACCCGTCGACGGGCGGTTCTTATTCGATGGTGCGCAGTGCCCTGCCGGAACCGCTGGCCTGGATCACGCTTTTCAACTTCGTGACGCAGGGTATCGTGATC
Source organism: Shinella sp. 838 (assembly GCF_029623935.1). Classification (NCBI taxonomy): domain Bacteria; kingdom Pseudomonadati; phylum Pseudomonadota; class Alphaproteobacteria; order Hyphomicrobiales; family Rhizobiaceae; genus Shinella; species Shinella sp. 838. The sequence continues at coordinate 23,617 of NZ_JARSBQ010000010.1, read as the reverse complement.
CCGGCCTCGCTGCTGCTGGGCATTCCGATCTTCCTGAAGAACCTGCTGCCGTGGATTACCGTGCCCAATGAGGTGATCGCTTTCCTGCTGCTGGCCATTTCTGGCGCCATCGCCATCACGAAGGTCGAAATCGGCGCGAAGGTGAACATCGCCATTCTCCTGGTGCAGCTCGTCGTGGTCGGGCTCATCGTGCTGGCGGCGATCGTCGCTCCGGTCCAGAACCCTGTCGATATCGTGTTCCATCCTGTCGTTTTGGAGAACGGCCAGCTCGTGCCGCTGACGCTTGGTATCGCACTGGCGACGCTGGCTCCGGCCTTCAACGTCCTCAACGGCTACGATGCGGTCTGCGGCTTCGTCGAGGAGCTTGTCGGCGGTGCGCGCGATGTCGGCCGGGCCGTCATCTATGCCGCGATCCTCGCCTCGATCCTCATTACGATCCCGCTCTTTGCCGGCGTCATCGCCGCGCCGGATCTCGTCGCCTTCCTGCAGTCGGATGCGCCGATCGTTTCCGCTGTGGAAAGCGCGCTCGGCCCCTGGGCCAGCACGATCGTCAACATCGGCGTCATCGCGGCACTCTTCAATGCGGCGCTCACGCTCCAGATGTATTTTGCCCGTGGTGTCTTCGCCTCGGCGCGTGACGGTCTCTGGCCGCCGGCGATCGGCAACAGGCTCGCCGAACTGAACCGCTTCCGCTCGCCCGGCTGGGGTGTCGCCGCGCTGCTCGTTCCCTCGGTCTTCCTGATCATGATGTCCAGCCTCGACTGGCTCATCATGTTCGCAGGAACCATGATCGCTACCGTCTATTTCTTCGTCGGGATCGCCGCCTTCTGGAGTCGCATCTCCCAGAAGCATGTCCACCGGCCCTTCAGAATGCCGTTCTGGCCGCTTCCGCCCGTCATCGTCGTCGCTTTCACCGGCTATGCTCTCGTGACCCAGACCACCGACTTCCTGATCGGCGAACTGGTGCTGGCCGGTATTGCCGTCGGCCTCTGGGCTCTCTCGAAGCTCTGGCGCAAGACGGCCTGACGGCCGGCGCATCTCAGAACCGTTCAGCCCGTCGCATCGTCCGATGCGGCGGGTTTTACACGGCCGGACGGCAGTATGGAGCAGGCCGGTCGGGAACTTTATCGTGCGGAGAACAGCCCCTTGAGGGCGGTGAGGTCGCTGCGCAGGCGGCGGTCGATTTCCGCATCGTCGCTGTTGTCGTCGGCAATGAACTGGAAGAAACGGATGTTCTGCAGGGAGAACAAACAATCGGCCAGCGCCTCGCTGTCCACGCTCTCCGCGATCAGGCCACGCTTCTGGAACGCGAGGATCATCGCGCGCATCAGCTCGATGAGAATGCGGTCGAGTTCCAGATAGGTCCGGCCGAAGTCGCTGCTGCCCTCCTGGATGCTGGCCGAAAGCACCTCGCGCCAGGTCGACTTCTCCAGGTAGCGCATGGCGTGGCGACGCAGGATCTGGCCGAAGGTCGCGACGGCGTCGATGATATCCGTCGGCTCGCGCGCGATCATCGTTTTCAGCTGGCGGATCAGCAGCTGGTCGCTCTCGCCGACCAGCGCGAGGAGAAGCCCGGCCTTCGTGTCGAAGTAATTGTAGACGGTGACGGCGGAGACGTCGGCATCCTTGGCGATCATTTCGATCGTCGTCGGCGCGTAGCCATCCGTCTGGAAGCGCGCCTTTGCGACTTCCAGGATGCGCTCGCGGCGGTTTGCCTTCTGCCGTTCTCTCAGTCCCATCAAGGCCATATCACCCGTCTGCCTCTCTCAATGGCTTTTGCCTGCGATTTCCTTGATGTGCAACCAAAATTGGTGTTGACAAGAATTTTTAGTGACATAAAGTTTTTATCGCATAAAGGTTAGGAGGAGCCGGCATGTGCATTTCCCGACATTCCCTGCGCTAGCGAGGGCGCTGCCCGACCGGGGCGGCAGGAGCCGGCAGCCGACCATTTCTTGTGCGGTTTCCCTGAGATCCGCCGCCCCGAACGACGCGGAGCCGGAAGGCGCGCGCAACCTTCAAACTGATTGTCATCCACCTGAAACGGAACGACCATGACCAGCAATTCCTATGAGACCGGCCGCCTGAACCTGCCATTCGTCGGCATCTGCACCTTCGGTAAGTACCCCTACCAGCCGGATTGGAACGCCATCAACGCCGATGTCGCGATCCTCGGTGCGCCCTTCGACGGCGGCACCCAGTGGCGTGCCGGCACCCGCTTCGGGCCGCGCTCCATCCGCGAGGCCTCCACGTTGTTCTCCTTCGGCCATGGCGGCGCCTACGACCACGAGGACGACGTCACCTATCTTCCGAGCGGCGAGGTCTCCATCGTCGACATCGGCGACGCCGATATCGTGCACACCGACACGATGAAGAGCCACGCGAACATTGAATTCGGGGTGCGCAAGATCCTTGAGGCCGGTGCGCTGCCGGTGGTGCTGGGCGGCGACCATTCCGTCAACATCCCCTGCATCAATGCCTTTGCCGAGGACTGCGCCAAAAACGGCCCGATCCATATCGTGCAGATCGATGCCCATCTCGATTTCGTCGACGAGCGCCATGGCGTGCGCTACGGCCACGGCAACCCGATGCGCCGCGCGGCGGAAAAACCCTATGTCAGCGGCCTCTCGCAACTCGGCATCCGCAACGTCTCCTCGACGGCCAAGGAGGGCTACGAGGATGCGCGGAACATGGGCTCCGATATCCTCTCTGTTCGCCAGATCCGGGCGCTCGGCACGGATGCGGTGGTAGAGCGCATCCCGGCCGGCGTGCGCTACTACGTGACGATCGACATCGACGGCTTCGATCCCTCGATCGCGCCGGGCACGGGCACACCCTCGCATGGCGGCTTCATCTACTACGAGGTGCTAGAAATCCTGTCGGCGCTCGCCAGGCGCGGCGACATCGTCGGCATCGACCTCGTCGAGGTTGCCCCCGACTACGACCATACCGGCGGCACGGCCATCCTCGCCGCCCAGGTTCTCATGAACCTCATCGGACGCATCATGCACGCAAGGAAGGGCTGATCCATGGGACGACTTCATTACGATTTCTCCGGCGAGCATGTACTCGTCACGGGGGCGAGCCGGGGCATCGGCCGGGCTGTGGCGGAAGGTTTTGCCGCCGCCGGCGCCGATGTCACGATCCTTTCCTCCGGTTCGGGCATTCATGAAACGGCCGGGGAAATGTCGGCCCGTTTCGGCCGTAAGGTCGCGGCGATCGAATGCGACATCACCGACAGCGCCGCTGTGAAGGCCGCGCTTGCGCCGCTCGGCCGTATCGACGTGCTCGTCAACAATGCGGGGCTGGAGCGCATCACGCCGCTGCTCGATCCCGATCCGTCGATCGAGGATACGTTCCGCCGCATCACCGACATCAACACAAACGGCACGTTCTACGTGACCCGCAATGCCGTGCCGCATATGGTTGATGGAGGCCGCATCATCGTGACAGCCTCGATCTGGAGCCGTGTCGCGGTGCCGGAATTTGCCGCCTACATCACCTCAAAGCACGCCAATCTCGGCTTCACGCGCGTGATGGCGAAGGAGCTCGGCCCGAAGGGCATTCGCGTCAACGCCGTCTGCCCCGGCTGGGTGCGCACGGAAGCGGCCATGCTGTCGCTGAAGAACATGTCGCTGCGCACCGGCCGCAGCGAGGAGGACCTGCTGGCCGAAATCGTCGGTGCGCAGGTTCTGCCCGGCCTGCTGGAACCGGAAGACCTTGCCGCGCCCTATCTCTTCCTTGCCTCCGACGGGGCGAAGGACATGACGGGTCAGGGCCTGATGCTCGATCGCGGCGAGGTGATGGCATGAGCCGGCGCGTTCTCGTCACGGGCGCCTATCGCGGCATTGGCGCAGCCTGTGCCCTTGCCTTTGCCGGAACCGGTGCGCGTGTCGCGCTCGCCGATATCCGCAAGCCCGATGAAACCGCCGCGGCGGCCATGAAGGCCGGCGCAGCGGAAACGCTGGCGCTCGCCTGCGACGTCTCCGACGAAGCTACGGTCCTTGCGGTCGGCGATGCGGTGAAGGAAAGGTTCGGCGGACTGGATGTCGTCGTGCACTGTGCGGGCGTCATCCATGAGGCGCCGCTGCTCGAAACGCCGGTCGCCGATTTCGACCGGGTGATCGCCATCAACCTGCGGGGCAGTTTCCTCGTCGGCAAGATGGCGATCGGACTGATGGAGGGAACGGTGGAAGCGCCGGCCCGGGTGATCCTGATTGCCTCGGACATGGCCTATTACGGCCGCGAGACCTTCTCGCCCTATGTCGCCTCCAAGCACGGCGTGCTCGGCCTTACCCGCTCCTGGGCGAAGGAATTCGCGCCGCGCATCCTCGTCAACGCCATCTGCCCCGGCCCGATCGATACGGAAATGCTCGGCGCGGCCAATATGAGCGCCGAATGGCGGGCGCGGGAGCTTGCCATTCCGCTTGCCCGCTTCGGTCAGCCGGAGGAGATCGGCGAGCTCGCGCTGTTCCTCGCCGGTCCCGGCGGGCGGTACTTCACCGGACAGGGTGTCGGCAGCAACGGCGGGAGCATCATGCCGTGATCAGAAATCCCATTCCCTGGCCGAACGGTGCGAAATGTGCCGCCTGCATCACCTTCGACATGGATGCGGACAGCCTCATCCATATCGCCCACCCGGAGGATAGCCACAGCCGCGTCGCCGGTATCTCCATGCTGCAATACGGGCCGAAGGTGGCGATCCCGCGCATTGTCGAAAGCTATCGCCGGCTCGGCATCCGGCAGACCTTCTTCGTGCCGGCCTGGTGCATCGAGCGCTATCCGGAGGCCATCGAGGCCATTCTGGAAGGCGGCCACGAGCTTGCCCATCACGGCTTCCTGCACGAGCATCCGCGCGAGCTTTCCGACGAGGACGAGGCCTACTGGCTGGACCGCGGCATCGAGGTGATCGTCAAGGCGAGCGGCAGGCGACCGCGCGGCTGGCGGGCGCCGCTCTACAACTTCTCGCACCGTTCGGCCGACCTTCTGGTCTCGCGCGGCTTCGAGTACGACGCCTCGCTGATGGGCGACGACATTCCCTATCTTCTGGAATGCGCGGCCGGGCGGCTGGTCGAGCTGCCCTCGCACTGGGGGCTCGACGATTGGCCGCAATATGTCCAGTCGATGGATCTCGACTACATGATGCCGATCCGCGCGCCGGAACAGGGCTTTGCCGCCTTCGCACAGGAGTTCGAGGCTGCTCGGCGGTATGGCGCGCTTTGGGTGCCGGTCGTGCATCCCTTTGCCACGGGGCGCCTTGCGCGCTGGGACGTGGTGCACCGTTTCCTCGAACAGGTTCTTGCGCAGGGGGACGTCTGGTTCGCGCCCATGGAGGAAATCGCGGCACATGTACGCTCTGTCGTCGACAAGGGGCTGTGGTCGCCCCGGATCGACCGGCTGCCCTACTATGCCGAGCCTGTCCGGGTGCGGTGACGAGGCCGGCGGCATGTTCGCCACCCTGCGGAGTGCCTTCATGTCCTGGACGAAGGCCGCGCCTGGTCCTGGTCTGCCGGGGCCGGGCGGAAAACATCAGTGCGCCTTGCGCACGCTCACGGTGATCGCTTCGGCCAGCGTTTCGGCGGCGCGGGAGGGTTTGTTGCGCGGATAGGCGATGTGGAACATGTCCTCGAAGCGCATGCGCTCGGGCGAAAGCACGCGCAGGCGGTTGGTGCGAACCCATTCCTCGGCATAGTGGTCGGGCAGGAAACCGATATAGGCGCCCGATAGCAGAAGAAGCAGCGTGCCCTCCATATGCGGCGTCGCAGCGGACCAGGTAAAGTTCACGCCGCAGATCGTCTCATTCGGCATATAGGTGCGGCCGGCGAAGGACTGCGCTGCCAGCACCTCGTCGGTCAGTTCCGCATCGGGGCAGGCGAAGAGTGGATGACCCTCGGCGCAATAGAGCTTCTGGACCTCGGAGAAGACTGGCTGGCTGCGAAAATGCGGCATGACGCTGCCGACGAAGGGCATCAGCACGATCTGGTAGGAACCGTTGAGCAGGCCCTGATGCAGCACCTGCGGCGCGGCGACGTCGATTTCCAGGTGCACGCGCGGAGCCGCGCGGTGAAAGGCGGCGAGGGCGCCCTGAAGGTCGAGGCCGCGGTTGGTGATCATGGCGTCGACCGTGCCGAAGCTGAGGCTGCCCGTCAGTTCCCCCTGTGCCTCCCCGATGCGGCTCTGGAATTTTTCCAGCGAGCCGAAAAGCTCAAGCGTCGCCTCGTAGACGAGCCGTCCTTCGTCGGTCAGCTGGAAACCGCCGCGGCCGCGGCTGCACAGGCGAAGGGCGAGCCGCTCCTCCAGATGGCGCATATGGGTGGAGATCGTCGCCTGCGTCATGCCGAGCGCCGACTGTGCGGCGGAAAAGCCGCCATGCTGCACAACGGAGGCGAAAACGCGCAGCAGCCTGAGTTCTGCATCGCCAAGCGAGAGATTGAGAATGCGGTGCCGGACCTTGTTGATCATTCATTGATTAATGCACAAGTGAACATGCAATCATAGATACTTTTAAACGTATCTTTCTTTGGCACACTCCCTTCACCTTTGGAGGAGGGGACGTGGCCAGCAAATCCTGTGCGACCGAATGCGTGACCCTGCCGTTCGCCGGCGTGGATCTCGTCGGGATCGCTGCCGCCAGTGACGCATTCACCCCGGTGGCACGGGTTTCCATGACCTTCACCGGACACATCCCGCACGCATGGGTGCGGCGGCGCTGACTGAACAACAGGTCAAGACCGGCATGTCCGGGCGGCAGACTGAGGAGGAACAGCACATGGACGAAAGCGTCCGAAACTATCTCGATCACTACGGCGTCAGCGATGCAACGCGGCGTTTTCTCGCCAAGCCCCAGAAGATGTTCATCGACGGGGCGTGGGTCGATAGCGGCAACGGTGCGACCTTCGATGTTTTCGAACCGTCCACCGGCGGGCGGATCACCAGCGCGCCGTCCGGCACGACGGAGGATCTCGACCAGGCTGTTTCAGCCGCGCGCCGCCAGTTTGACGGCGGAGAGTGGCGCCGTCTCAAGCCGCTCGAGCGCGAGCGCCTGCTGCACCGCCTTGCCGACCTCATCGAAACGCATGGCGACGAGCTGGCGGAAATCGAAGCCGTCGACATGGGCAAGTCCGTGAGCTTCGCCCGGGACATCGACATCCAGGGCACGGTCGACACGTTCCGCTATTTTGCCGGCTGGCCCTCCAAGCTGCACGGACGCACCGTCGAGCCGTCCATTCCCGGCAACTACCTCGCCTATACCCGCAAGGAGCCGCTGGGTGTGGTCGCCGCCATCGTGCCGTGGAATTTTCCGCTGCAGACCATGGCCTGGAAGCTTGCGGCCGCCCTTGCCGCCGGCTGCACCGTCATCGTCAAGCCGGCCGAGCTGACCTCGCTCTCCACCCTGCGCTTTGCCGAACTGGTGCAGGAGGCCGGCATTCCCGATGGCGTGGTCAACATCGTCACGGGCCGCGGCAGCGTCATCGGCGCGGCCATGTCCACGCATCCGGGCATCGACAAGGTTACCTTCACCGGCTCGACGCCTGTCGGGAAGGACGTCGGCCGCGCCGCGGTCGGCAGTCTCAAGCATGTCACGCTGGAGCTTGGTGGCAAGTCGCCGGTGCTCGTTCTCGACGATGCCGATCTGCCGAGCGCCGCGCTGGCGGTGGCGAACGGCGTGTTCTTCAATTCCGGCCAGGTCTGCGACGCCGGCACCCGGGTCTATGTCCAGCGCGCGGTGCACGATGCCTTCCTCGACGAACTCGTCAAGGTCACCCGCACACTCAAGATCGCGCCCGGCCTCGACCGGGACTGCTACATCGGCCCCATGGTCTCGGCGCAGCAGAAAGCAGTCGTTGCCGGCTACATCGAGGCCGGTCGCCGCGAAGGGGCGGAGCTGGTGCATGGCGGCGCAAGCCTCGACGGACCGGGCCATTTCATCGAACCCACCATCTTCGCCCATTGCAAGCCGGAGATGCGCATCGTGCGTGAGGAGATCTTCGGGCCGGTGCTGGTGACGAGTCCCTTCGATACGCTCGACGAGGCGGTTTTTCTGGCGAACGACACGCCCTTCGGCCTCGCCGCCGCGATCTATTCGAACGACCTCGCGCGCGTGCACGGCCTCATTCCGCGCCTTCATGCCGGTTCCGTCTATGTCAACGCGCACAGCACGATCGATCCGTCCATGCCCTTCGGCGGCTTCAAGGATTCCGGCTTTGGCAAGGACCTCGGGCCCGAGCAGCTCGACTATCTGATGGAGACCAAGGCGGTGTGGATCACCCTGCCATGACATCCGCCGGCCGCCATCCATTGGCGGCCGGTATCTTCACCGCGGGCGCTTTGCGCGTCCGCATGATCGGCGGCTGATGGAGCCGTATGCATCGCGGAAAGACGCCGAAGGCGCGACGCGAAAGGGGAACGACAATGGAAAACGATATTGCCTGGCAAAACGAACTGGCGCGCCGTGCCCGCATCTATGAGGGCATTGAAGCGGAACACCGCTTCGAGGGCGCCATGTCCGTCATCGACTATGCCTGCATGAGCGCGCTCACGCTTGCCCTGGTCGCGGGCTTCTGGATCTGGGGGGCGTGAGATGACTGATCATGTCACCCACGGCGGCTTTGCCGCCATCGAAACGGAACAGGCTGAGGCCGAGCGCAACCGCGCCGCCGCCGAACGCGGCGACGCGCCGCTGCTGCCTTCCGAGCGGCTCTGGGGCTTCTGGGAATTCACCTACGCCAATTCGGCGCTTGCCATCGCCACCTGGGCCTTCCTGATCGGCGGCGCGGTGGGCCTCTTCGTCGGGCCGAAGGAGGGCATTGCCGCCATCGTCATCGGCAACATTGTCGGCGTGATGCTGACGGCGCTCGCCACCACGCCGCTGTCCGGCCGCTACGGCATCGAGCAGTTCGTCGCGCTGCGCAGCCAGTTCGGCTACAACGGCAGCCGCGTCGTCTACGTGCTGGCCGTGGTCGTGCTCACCATGGGCTGGCTTGCGGTGCTTGCCATGATGTTCGGCCGGTCGATTGACGGCCTTGCGGCGCTCAGTGCCGGGGAAGCCGCCAATCCCACCGGCATCAAGATGGTCATCGCCGCTGTCGGCGCGATCCTCGTCACCTGGTTCATCGTCGCCAGGGGGCCGACATCGATCAAGTTCTTCAACATGGTCGTCTCGCCCGCGCTGGTGATCCTGATGATCGTGATGCTCTATCTGATCCTCCAGCACCGCTCCTTCTCCGAGCTTCTGGCGATGCCGGCGCTTTCCCCGCCCTTCGAGGACAACACGCTCAACTTCATCATCGCCGTCGAGGTGAACCTTGCGGCCGGCTTCTCCTGGTGGCCCTATATCGGCAACCTCGCGCGCCTGACGAAGAACGAACGCACCGCCTTCTGGCCGAACGTCATCGGCATCTTCGGCGCCGCCACGCTCGGCGAGATCGTCGGCCTGCTTGCCGCCGTCGCCCTCGGAGATTCCGACCCGACCATCTGGATGACCAAGATCGCCGGCCCCGTCATCGGCATCATCGCGCTGCTCTTCGTCGCCTTCGCCAACATGACCTCGATGGCGAACATCCTCTACACCTCTATCGTCGGCCTCCGGCAGGTGGGAACAGCGTCCATCCGCGCCATTTCCTGGGGCACGATCCTGTTCCTCTTCTGCCTCATCCCGCTCGGCCTCGTCGTCTTCTATCCGCAAATGTACGACGGCTTCTTCATCTTCCTCGTCTGGACCTCGGCGCTCAATTCCGCGCTCGCCGGCATCGGCATCGCCGACTATTTCTTCCTGCGCCGCCAGAAGCTCGACATGCGCAGCCTGCACGGCCCGCAGGAAAACGGTCCCTACCGTTTCTGGGGCGGCTTCAACCCGATCGGGCTCTTTGCCCTGGCTGTCGGCTTCGGCGTCTATGTTCTGGTCTTCAATCCGCAGACGCTCGCGAGCCTGCCGGCCTTCAAGTACCTCACCGCCTCCGTGCCATCCTGCCTTGCGGCTGGCGCGGTCCACTATGTCCTGACCCGGCTCTTTGCCCGCGGGCGGGGCTGGGGCCTCTACCCGTAACCTCTGGATATCAGCCATGACCGAGACCTACGACTACATCATCATCGGCGCCGGATCGGCCGGCTGCGTGCTCGCCAATCGCCTGTCAGAAGATCCGGCCGTAAAAGTCCTGGTCCTCGAATATGGCGGCAGCGACAAGTCGATCTTCATCCAGATGCCGACGGCGCTGTCCATTCCGATGAACGGCACCAAGTACAACTGGAAATACATGACCCTGCCGGAACCCGGCCTCGACGGGCGCCGGGTGCATTGCCCGCGTGGCAAGGTCATCGGCGGCTCCTCCTCGATCAACGGGCTCGTCTATATGCGCGGTCATGCCCGCGATTTCGACGAATGGGAGGAGCAGGGGGCACGGGGCTGGCGCTATGCCAATTGCCTGCCCTACTTCCAGCGTGCCGAAAGCTGGCAGGATGGAGGCGACGCCTATCGCGGCGCCTCCGGCCCTCTCGCCACCAATGCCGGCAACAGGATGAAGAACCCGCTCTACAGGGCCTTCGTCGATGCCGGCCGGGAGGCGGGCTACATCACCACGGAGGACCCGAACGGCCACATGCAGGAGGGGTTCGGCCCCATGCACATGACCGTCAAGGACGGCGTGCGCTGGTCGACGGCGAACGCCTATCTCAAGCCGGCGATGAGTCGGCCGAACCTTTCCGTCGTCACCCATGCCATGACACGGCGCGTGCTCATGGAAGGCAAGCGCGCCGTCGGCGTCGAATATGAACTCGGCGGCCGTCGCCTCGTGGCGAAGGCCACCCGCGAGGTGCTGATCTCCTCCGGCCCGATCGGCTCGCCGCATCTTCTGCAGCGCTCCGGCATCGGTCCGGCCGCCGTGCTGCAGAAGGCGGGTGTCGAGGTGCTGCATGACCTGCCGGGCGTCGGCGAGAATCTGCAGGACCATTCGGAAGTCTACATCCAGTATGCCTGCAAGGAGCCGATCACGCTGAACGGCAAGATAGGGCTTTTGAGCCGCGCCCTGATCGGCGCGGAGTGGCTTTTGTTCAAGAAGGGTCTTTCGGTCACCAACCATTTCGAGAGCGGCGGGTTCATCCGTTCCGACGCATCGCTGCAATGGCCGGATATCCAGTTCCATTTCCTGCCTGCCGCCATGCGCTACGACGGCAAGAAGCCGCTCGATGGCCACGGTTTCATGGTGCTGACCGGGCCGAACAAGCCGAAGAGCCGCGGCTATGTGCGCCTGCGCTCGCCGGAGGCGCACGAGCAGCCCGACATCCTCTTCAACTACCTCGACCGAGAAGAGGACCGCGAGGGCTTCCGCCGCTGTCTGCGCCTCACCCGCGAGATCGTCGGCCAGCCGGCCTTCGACCGGTTCCGTGGCGAGGAGATGGCACCCGGCAAGGACGTGCGCAGCGACGACGAGATCGACGCCTTCGTGCGCGAGACGATGGAAAGCACCTACCATCCCTGCGGGTCCTGCCGCATGGGCGAGGATGCGATGGCGGTCGTCGACAGCGACCTCAAGGTGCGTGGCCTGACGGGGCTGCGCGTCATCGACAGTTCCGTCTTCCCGACCGAGCCGAATGCCAATCTCAACGCGCCGACGATCATGCTGGCCGAACGCGCTTCGGACATCGTGCGCGGCAAGCCGCTGCTTGCGGCCTCCAATGCGGAGGTGGGCGTCGCTCCCGGCGTCGGCACGACCCAGCGCAGCGGCACGCCGCTCCGGTCCATCAGTCGGTAGAAGAGGAACCCTATCCGCCGGTATCGACGGTCTGCCGGCGGAAAGTCTCGGCCTCTGCGGCTGCCGATCGGCACGATCGCCCGCCGGATCCGACGGGAAGTCAGGCGATATAGGGTGCCGCATTCCTTGCGGCGTCACATAACACCCTGGGGTTATTGGCTTTAGCCGGCTCTTCCCCGACCCTTCCGCGTATCACCTGGAGGAGGGGAACATGACACAGACGATCAAACTCGACCGGACGCTTGGCCTGTGGTCCGTCGTATTGTTTGGCCTTGCCTATATGACGCCGATGATCGTGTTCGGCACGTTCGGCGCCCTGGCATCGGCAAGCCAGGGAACCACGGCGATGGCCTATTTCATCGCGGCCCTCGCGATTTTTCTGACCGCGGCGAGCTACGGCGTAATGGCGAGGGTCTACCCGGTTGCCGGATCCGCCTATACCTATGCCCGCAGGTCGCTGAATTCCGGCGTCGGCTTCCTCGTCGGCTGGGCGGTGTTGCTCGACTACTTCTTCCTTCCGATGGTGATCTGGCTGATCGGCGCGGCCTATCTCACCGCCGCCTTCCCGGCTGTGCCGGCCTGGATGTGGATCGTCGGCTTCATCGTGCTGACCACGGCCATCAATGTGATCGGCATCGCCTTTGCGAACCGGGTCAACGTCGTGCTGATGCTGGTGCAGCTTTCGGTGCTGGTGGCCTTCGTGGCGCTTGCGGCCCGTTATGTCGCCGCGCTGAACGGCGCGGGCGGGCTTGCCTCGGTTCGCCCGTTCTTCGAAGCCGGTGTGCCCTTCAGTGCGTCCGTCGCCGGTGCGGCCATCGCGGCCTATTCGTTCCTCGGTTTCGATGCCGTCTCGACGCTGACGGAGGAAACACGCGAACCTACCCGCACCATGCCGAAGGCGATAATGATCATCGCCGTGATCGGCGGCCTGCTCTTCACCGGTTCGGCCTACATTACGCAGCTTGCCCATCCGGGCGGCACCTTCGCTTCGGTCGATTCCGCTGCATCGGAAATCGCACTGATGATCGGCGGAGACCTTTTCGTCACGGTCTTCCTCGCAACGCTCGTCGTGGCGCAGTTCACCTCCGGCCTTGCTGCGCAGGCAAGCGTCGGCCGGTTGCTCTTCGCCATGGGCCGTGACGGCGTCCTGCCCGCCGGCCTCTTCGGCAAGCTGCATGAGACGTGGCGCACGCCGGTGCTCAACCTCGTCTTCGTCGGCGTCGTTGGCCTGCTTGCGCTGACGCTTGATGTGACGACGTCGACATCGTTCATCAATTTCGGCGCGTTCCTTGCCTTCACTGCAGTCAATGTCTCGGTCATCGCGCTTTACTTGAAGGGCAATGCCATCGTGCGGGCGCTCGGCCCTGTACTCGGGCTGGCCGTCCCTGCGGCGGGCGCGCTGTGCGACCTGTTCCTGCTGTGGAACCTCGACAGCCATGCCAAGCTGCTCGGCGTGCTCTGGCTTGCCATCGGCATCGCCTATCTTGCCTATCTCACCCGTTTCTTCCAGCTTGCCCCGCCGGAGGTGGAGTTCGTTGAATAGTCAGTTACGGCTTAGGAAGAGATGGAAGAGTTCTGCCTGGCTGGAAATGGTGAGCTTGGCATAGGCCTGGCGCCGGTGCACCTTCACGGTGTTCGGCGAGAGGCCGAGCGTGGCGGCGATGGAGTAGGTGGAGTGTCCCTTGAGGATGAGGGTTACGATTTCCAGCTCCCGCTTCGACAGGAGCGGGTGGCTGATCGCCGCGGCCGCCTTCGCGTCTTCATCCGGCGGCGTGAAACGACCGTGCCAATGCCGCTCGGCAAGCGCGCGCACGACGGGTGCCGCGCTTTCCAGCCGGGTGATGTCGCGGCGGGAGAATGCCGTCACCGTACCGATGCGCGACAGCGACAGAACCGCATCGGCATGGCGCAGTTTCAGGACGAAGCCGATCTCGTCGACAATGCCTGTCGCCTGGTAGTGGCGGCGGTAGTATTCCGTCTCCGTAAAACGGTCGGGGGCAAGCCGCCGCATGATAAGGATGCCCTGGTGCGGGCTGTTGCGGACCGCATCGTAGAACGGGTCGAGAATGTAGGCGCCGGCAAGATAATGATCGACGATGGTGGTGCGGTCGCCGACGATGCGGTCGTTGTCGAGGTCGAAGGCCTTGCCGCCCGGCGCATAGGCAAAGCCGTTCATCATCTCGAAGGCGACGAGGTGGCGGAGCGCCTGTTCCAGCGCCGCGGGAAAACCCGGCTCACCGAGCACCGCAACAGCCGCGGCAAGGCTGGCGTTCCACTGGTCGATATAGGCCTGTGCCCCTGCTGCCACGATCCTTCCCCGCTCATCGAAGCCAAGACCTAGCACGGAGTCCGCCGTCATGCAGACAGTTTCTCACCGCCATCCGCTCGACCTGCCGGCAACGGACATCGCCTCCGGCATCCGTGCTGGGCATTTTTCGGCCGAGACGGTGGTTGTCGAATCCCTTCGGCGCGCAAGGAGCGTCAATGCGGCGCTGAACGCCTTCACACTGCTGCGCGAGGAGGCGGCATTCGCTGCCGCGCGCGCCGCGGACCGGCAGAGGGCCGCGGGCGGGTTGCTGCCGCCCCTTCTCGGCGTGCCCTTTGCCGCTAAGGACCTGACGCCGACCAGGGGCGACCTCACGACGCTCGGCTCCTGGACGCGCGGGGACTGGGTGCCCGGAGAAAGCGCCGTCTGCATCGCGCGGCTGGAGGCGGCCGGCGCGATCCTCATCGGCAAGACGACGACACCGGAATTCGCCCATTCCAGCTTCACCGCCAGCCCCCGCTGGGGCGTCACACGCAATCCCTGGGACCCGGCGCGCACCTCCGGCGGCTCTTCCGGCGGTTCGGCGGTCGCCGTCGCCGCCGGCGTCGTTCCCTTCGCCGAGGGCACGGACATGGGCGGCTCGGTGCGTATCCCGGCTGCCTTCACGGGTACGGTCGGTCTCAAGCCGAGCCTCGGGCGCATTCCCATGACCATCCTGCCCAGCATGTTCGACAGCATTTCGCATTTCGGCCCGCTTGCCCGCACGACCGGTGATGCCGTTGCCTTCATGGCCGCGGCGGCGGGGCCTGACGACGCGGATATCTTCTCGCTGCCTCTCTCCTTCTCTTCGGAAAAGGCGCAAGCCCGCCCGCTGGAAGGTCGCCGCTTCGCCTTCTCGCTGGACCTTGGCTACTACAGCGTCGATGCGCGGGTGCGGGCGGTGATCCTCTCGGCGATCGATGCGCTGCGGGCGGAGGGGGCCGTGGTCGAGCCCGTCGAGCTTGGCTGGACGCGGGTCGTCAACGACCAATGGTACGATCTCTGGTGCGTGTTCATGGCGGCCTTCTTCGGCGAGGCGCTGGAGGACTATCGCGCGCGGATGGATCCGATCGTCGTGGAACTTATCGAGCGTGGCCAGACCTTGAATGCTGTGGCGTACAAGCGGGTGGAACTGCTGCGCACGCGGATGTGGCAGGATCTCGCCGCAGTGCTTTCCCGGTATGACGGACTGCTCTGCCCGACCTGTGCCGTCACGGCTCCCGCGGCAGATGCCGACGACAACGACTATATCGCGGACCTGCCGGACGGGCGTTTCCGCGGTCTCGACATGACCTGTCCGTTCAATCTCCTGCCGCAATGCCCGGCCCTGTCGCTGCCGGCCGGGCTGGCGGACGATGGCATGCCGGTCGGCCTTCAGCTCATCGGCCGGCGCTATGCCGACGAAGACGTCCTGTCCATGGGTGGCGCGATCGAGCGGGTGTTGCGAACAGCCGGCGCGACGGCCGCCCGGCCACGCGACTGGTTCTGAACGTCACGCGTCCAGCGGGACGGCATTGGGGGTAATTCCCCGCCTCAAAGCAAATCCGAACTCAAAATCGCTGGGCGTTCTTGCCGGGATTTTTAGAGGTTCGACAGCCACTCCTGGAGATCGGCCTCGGCCTTCTCCAGTGCGCTGTAGTTCAGGAGCTTGCGCAGGAGCGCCGTGGTGACGGCGCGGGTGCGCAGGTTGAAGCGGGCGTCCTCGCTGTCCTCGCCGGTCGACTGGTAGACGTCGAGCTTGTCGTAGAGCTGTTGCAGGCGGTTCTGCACGCTGCGGAGCGAGAGGTTGCGGCGGCGGGCGATGGCCCTATCCGTCAGGCCGAGGGCGATATCGATGAGGATTTCATATTCGGAATCGGTGAAGCCGTTCGTCTGGCCGAGGCTCTTTTGCTGCACGCCACGGATTTCGCGGTCGATCACGCACTGGCTTTCGACGAAGATCGAGCGTAATGCGAGTTTCAAGCGCTCGTCGGACGCGGACTTCAACACATAGCCATAGGCGGCGCCGTCGGGCACGATGCGCGAGACGCCGCGCACATAGGCTTCGTCGGAGTAATTCGACCAGAAGAGGATGCGCGTTTCCGGCCGCTCCTTCCAGATCGTGCGCGCCGCCTCGATGCCGTTGCGGGTCGTCATCTGGAGATCCATGACGATATGCGCGGACTTGTGGTCGCGCGCGAGCTTTTCGCCGGAAAGACCGTTCTCCGCCTCGATCACGGTCTCGCATTCCGGCAGCGCCGAGCACACCGCCTCGTGCAGGTAGGAACGATGCAGCGGATCATCCTCCACGATCAGGACTTTCATCACCCGTTCCTCCTTCGCATGGGGCTCCCGCGCCGCGTTCCGGGGCGAGGGGAAGCCGGACCGTTACGGTCGTGCCGCCGTTGTTGCGCCCCGTGCCGATCGTGCAGGTCGCCGAGATCAGCCGGGCACGCGTCTTCATGTTCTCGACGCCGCTGCCGATGCGTCCGCGCGGGCGCACGACGCCGCTGCCATCGTCCGTCACGTCGAGCACGAGACTTTCGGTCTCGACGCGCAGGCGTACGGCGAGTGTCGCCGGCTTGGCGTGCCGGACGGCATTGTTGATCGCCTCCTGCGCGATGCGGAAGAGGGCGACGCTGACGGTCGGCTCCAGCCTGTCGAGTGCGCCGGCCGTCTCGTCGGCGAGCGCCCAGCGGATCGGCATGCCGCTGTCGCGCACTGAACGGTCGAGGTGGTTCTCGACGGCCTGCGCAAGGCCGAAGAGCTGGAGGACGGAGGGTTTCGCCTGCTCGATGATCTGGCGGAGATCATGCATGCAATGCTGCAACGAGCGCGACACCGGCTCCAGGGCGTCGGGGCCGATTTCGCCGCTCAGCGAAAGCTGCTCGACGCGGCGGGCGAGGCGGGTGAGATCGGCGAGGGTCTGATCGTGCAGGTCCATGCCGATGCGTTGCCGTTCCTGTTCGAGCGCCTCCGTCAGCCGCAGCGCGCCGAGGCGCAGGCCCTCTTCCCGCGCGCGGGCCTCCGCCTCGACGATGGCGGAGCGCTGCGCCTGTTCGGCGGCGCGTAGCGCGAAGAAATAGGGCGTCAGCAGGTCGGCGATGACGCGGGCGTGCTCGACGTCGTCGAGCGAATAAAGCCCGGCCGTTCGCGACGAACAGGAGAGGGCGGCGATGATCGCGCCTTCCACCTTCATCGGCACATGGATGCGGCTGCGCAGCGACTGTTCGTCGATCGGCGCGCGGAAGGCGCCCTCGAAGCGGAAGCGCGGATCGACGGTGGCGTCGTCGCTGAGAAGGTAATCGACCTCGTTCCAGAGCAGGGAGCGGATGGGGCTGTAGACGACGGGCGCGCCTTCGAGGTCGCCCCAGGCGGTGTCGATCCCGGTCTCGTAGGCCGTGTGGTAGTTGCCGTCCTCCACCAGCACGCAGACGTCGAGATGATCGTGCGGGATGATATGTGCGACCTCGTTGGCGACGGAACGGATGGCCGAGCGGAAATCGAGCTGGCCCGCGAGCAGCCGCGAAATGCCGAGATAGTGCTCGAAAAGCGTGGCGGGCGCGAGTTGCAGCATGGGCGAAAATCCTCCCGGCGGCGGCCTCCCATGCCGTCGCCGCCCTCCAGTAAGCGCCGACAAGCATAGCCGCGTCTTGCGGAAACCCGCAACTTCTCGCGCAAATCCCGCAAATGTCTTGCCGAACCGCGCCTGTACAGCCCCCTCGTTCTCCCGCATCCTGCCTTTGCTGAGAGGAGGAAGCTCAGCGGACAACGATTTCGATCCGGCCAACCGGATCCTGAGGGAGAGAGACAGATGGGAATTCGTAAGATGCTTCTGGCATCGGCCGTCGCCGCGTGCGTCGCCATGCCCGTTTCCGCCTTCGCCGACACGTCGGGCAAGAAGATCGCCCTTTCCAACAACTATGCCGGCAATTCCTGGCGTCAGGCCATGCTGACGAGCTGGGACAAGGTGACGGGCGAGGCCGTGAAGGCTGGCGCGGTTGCCGCCGCCGATCCGTTCACCACCGCCGAGAATCAGGCGACCGAGCAGGCCGCGCAGATCCAGAACATGATCTTGCAGGGCTATGACGCCATCGTGGTCAACGCCGCCTCGCCGACGGCGCTGAACGGCGCGGTCAAGGAAGCCTGCGATGCCGGCATCACCGTCGTCTCCTTCGACGGCATCGTGACGGAGCCCTGCGCCTGGCGCATCGCCGTCGACTTCAAGGAAATGGGCCGCAGCCAGGTCGAATATCTCTCGAAGAAGCTGCCCGAGGGCGGTAATCTGCTCGAAATCCGCGGTCTTGTCGGCGTCTTCGTCGATGACGAGATCTCGGCGGGCATCCATGAGGGCGTAAAGCAGTTCCCGCAGTTCAAGGTCGTCGGCTCGGTGCATGGCGACTGGGCGCAGGACGTCGCGCAGAAGGCCGTCGCGGGCATTCTGCCGAGCCTGCCCGAGATCGTCGGCGTCGTTACGCAGGGTGGTGACGGTTATGGCGCGGCGCAGGCGATCGCCGCGGCCAAGCGGCCGATGCCGGTCATCGTTATGGGCAACCGCGAGGACGAGCTGAAGTGGTGGAAGGAACAAAAGGACGCGGGCGGCTACGAAACCATGTCCGTCTCCATCGC
This sequence comes from Shinella sp. 838, assembly GCF_029623935.1. Taxonomy (NCBI): domain Bacteria; kingdom Pseudomonadati; phylum Pseudomonadota; class Alphaproteobacteria; order Hyphomicrobiales; family Rhizobiaceae; genus Shinella; species Shinella sp. 838. The sequence continues at coordinate 4,960 of NZ_JARSBQ010000010.1, read as the reverse complement.
ACCCGGCGTTTCCACGCTCGCCTTCTGGGTCGCCCAGCAGATCCTTGACGGCAAGGAGGTCAAGAAGGACCTCGTCGTGCCGTTCCTGCGCATCGACCAGGACAATCTCGAAGCCAATCTCGCCACCACCCAGGCGGGCGGCGTCGCGAATGTGGAATATTCGCAGGCCGACGCCATCAAGGTCATCGAAGCCGCCAAGTAAGGCCTCCCGGCGCCGCGCGGTCGCCCTGGCCGCGCGGTCTTTTCCAGCACAGAAGCGATGGCCAATGACGGGTGAGATGCGGAAACCGGTGATCGCGGTCACCGAGGCCCGGGTGAGTTTCGGGGCGGTCAAGGCGCTCGACGGCGTGACGCTGTCGATCCTGCCGGGCGAATGCGTCGGTCTCGTCGGCCACAACGGTGCCGGCAAGTCGACGATCGTCAGCGTCATCAACGGTGGCCTGACGCCGCACGATGGCGGCGTTGCGGGCGAGGACGGGGCGATCGTGCGCTACGGCATCACCGCGGCGCGCGCCCGCGGCGTGCGCTGCGTCTTCCAGGAACTGTCGCTCTGCCCCAACCTCACCATCGTCGAAAATGTCCGGCTGGTGCACCGTTCGCTCGGTGGCTTCGGCTGGCGGCGGCGGGCGCGGGCGGTCATCGAGGCGAGCCTTGCCACGATCTTCCCCGGCCACGGCATCCGGAGCGACCGCACGGTCGGCGAACTCTCCATCGCCGAGCGGCAGATGGTCGAGATCGCCATGGCCTTTTCCGATGCGGGCGTTGCGCCGCGTCTCGTCATCCTCGATGAGCCGACCTCTTCGCTCGATGCCAGCCTTGCCGAACAGATGCTCGTCCATGTCCGCCGCTTCGTCGCGGGCGGCGGGTCGGTTATCTTCATCTCGCACATCCTGAACGAAATTCTTTCGACCGCGGACCGGATCGTCGTGATGAAGGACGGCCGCATCGTCGCGGAGCGGCCGGCAGCGGATTTCTCCGAACGCAGCCTCGTCGAGGCTATGGGCAGCGTGGTGAAGGGCGAGGCCCATCGCCGCGCCGCGCGCGACCTTGCCGGTGCGCCCGTCGTGCTGGAGCAGAGCGGGCGCGGCCTGCCGCTCGTTGCGCGGACCGGCGAGATCGTCGGGCTTGCGGGCCTCGCCGGCCATGGCCAGACCGAGATGCTGATGGCGCTGCATGCGGCGCGAAGCGGCGCCTGGCTGCCGGCGCGCGATCCTGCCGTCACCTTCGTCGCCGGCGACCGCCGCCTCAACGGCGTGTTCGAACTCTGGAGCATCTTGCGCAATTTTTCCATCGCCTCGCTCAGCGACATGACGAGGAGCGGCGTGGTGCGGACCGGCGAGGAGGAGGCCCGCGGGGCGGACTGGAAAAAGCGCATCGAGATTCGCACGCCGGATATGGGCAACCGCATCCTGTCGCTTTCCGGCGGCAACCAGCAGAAGGTGCTGTTCGCCCGGGCGCTTGTCACCCGCGCGCCGGTCGTGCTGATGGACGATCCGATGCGTGGCGTCGATGTCGGCACCAAGCAGGAGGTCTACGAGATCGTGCGCCAGGAGGCCGCAAATGGCCGCACCTTCGTCTGGTACTCGACGGAGATGGAGGAGGTCTGCCTCTGCGACCGCGTCTATGTTTTCCGTGAGGGCAAAATCGTCGCCGAACTCTCGGGCGACGCTGTCAGCGAAGCCAACATCCTCGCCGCCTCCTTCGAGGGAGCGGCCGCATGAGGATGTCGAACGACGCGCTGCGCCTCCTCATCCCGGCGCTCTCCCTGACCGTGCTGCTTGCCGCCGTTTTCTGGCTCCAGCCGCGGGCGATGAGCTATGTCGGCCTCAATCTTCTATTCAATCTCGCGGTTCCGATCGCGCTTGCCACCATCGCCCAGATGCTGATCATGGCGGTCAACGATCTCGACCTCTCCATGGGCGCCTTCGTCAGCTTCGTCGCCTGCGTGACCGCCACCTTCCTGCGCGATGCGCCGCTCCTCGGCGTTCTCATCCTCGCTGGGGCTGTCTCAGTCTACGCGCTGATCGGCGTCGTCATCCACCTGCGCAACCTGCCGTCCATCGTCGTCACGCTCGGCATGAGTTTTGTGTGGGCGGGGCTTGCCGTGCTGCTGCTGCCGGCGCCGGGCGGGCAGGCGCCGGATTGGGCGCGCGCGCTGATGACGATGAAGCCGCCGGTCGCACCGATGGCGATCGTCGCCAGCATCGTCATCGCGGTCATCGCCCATCTTCTCGTCATGCGCTCCTCGCTCGGCGTGCTCATGCGCGGCGTCGGCGGCAACCAGCGCTCCATCGAGCGTGCCGGCTGGTCGGTGATTGCTGCCCGGGCGGCGGCCTATGGGCTTGCCGGTCTTTTTGCCGTGCTTGCCGGCATCGCGCTCGTCGGGCTCACCACCTCGGCGGACGCCAACATTGCGCTGCGCTATACGTTGCTCTCGATTGCCGGCGTCATCCTCGGTGGCGGTGAATTCATCGGCGGTCGCGTCTCGCCGATCGGGGCTGTCGTCGGCGCGCTGACGCTGACGCTGGCCGGCTCGTTCCTCTCGTTCCTGCGCATCTCGCCCGACTGGCAGATCGGCGCACAGGGCGCGATCCTCATCGTCGTGCTGGCGCTTCGCCTCGTCCTTAACCGCATCGAGGTGAGGGAGACGCGGCGATGAGCCTTTTTCACCGACTTGCGCAAAAAAGCTGGATCTGGTCGTGGATCGCCGCCTTCGTCGTCTGGCTCGCGACGATCTCCGTGACGGGCGGTGCAAGCGCGGTCGGCCTCACTCAGGCCGCGCTCACTTTCGCCGCCTTCTCCATCATCGTCGGCATCGGCCAGATGTTCGTCATCACGCTCGGCCCGGGCAATATCGACCTCTCCGTGCCCGCCACCATGACGCTTGCCGGCACGGTGGCGCTGAAGCTGATGAATGTCGAGAACGGCATGATCCTGCCGGGCCTCGCCGTCGCGATCCTCATCGGTGTCGCCGTCGGCATCGGCAACTATGCGCTCATCAAGACGCTGCGCATTCCGCCGATCATCGCGACGCTCTCGATGAGCTTCATCGTGCAGTCGACGGCGATCTGGACCAACCGGGGCCTGCGCATCAAGCCGCCGCCCTTCCTTGCCGAGTTCACGACGGCCAGCACCCTCGGCGTGCCCAATGTGGCGCTCATCGCGCTCGTCCTCTCGCTCGTCGCCTGGCTGCTCCTCGAAAAGACGCTTTACGGCCGCTGGACCTCCGCCATCGGCCAGAGCATGCCGGCGGCGCGCATGGCCGGCATTCCCGTCGATGGCGTGCGCTTCGTCACCTATGTCTTCTGCGCGGTGCTCGCCGCGCTTGCCGGCTACCTGCTCGCCTGCTTTTCCGGCGGCGCGGCGCTCAACATGGGCTCGGAATATCTCCTGATGTCGATCGCCGTCGTGGTCATCGGCGGCACGGCGGTGGCGGGCGGCGATTCCAACGTGCCGGGCGTCTGGGGTGCCTCGCTCTTCATGTTCCTCGTCGTGTCCATGCTCAACACTTACGGTCTCGGCGCCGGCGTGCGCCTCATCATGACCGGTCTCATCATCATCAGCGTCATCATGCTTGCGGGCGGCCGCCGACCCGGCGCCCGGTAATCCAGGAACCCAGCCATGGCCTCCGATTCCCCTTTCGAAATCCACGATCCGCGCTTCCTGCACCTGATCGTCAGCAGCGCGCGGCTGGAAGAGCTTCATACCGGCTGCCGCTGGGCGGAAGGCCCGGTCTGGTTCAGCGACGCCAACCAGCTCCTGTGGAGCGATATTCCCAACCAGCGCATCCTGCGCTGGACGCCGGAGGGCGGCGTCTCCGTCTACCGACAGCCGTCCAATTTCGCCAACGGCCACACCCGTGACCGGCAGGGCCGCCTCGTCTCCTGCGAACACGGCCTGCGCCGCGTCACGCGCACGGAGATCGACGGTTCGGTCACCGTGCTTGCCGATAGCCATCAGGGAAAACGCCTCAATTCCCCCAACGACGTCGTGGTGAAGTCGGACGGCTCCGTCTGGTTCACCGACCCGACCTACGGCATCCTCTCGGACTACGAGGGCTACCGGGCCGAGCCGGAGCAGGCGGCGCGCAACGTCTATCGCCTCGACCCGGAAACCGGCGCGATCGAGGCCGTCGTCAGCGATTTCGCCCAGCCCAACGGCCTCGCCTTCTCGCCGGACGAGCGCACGCTCTACATCGCCGATTCCGCCGCGAGCCACGATCCCGCGCTGCCGCGCCATATCCGCGCCTTCGATGTGATCGATGGCCGCCGCCTTCAGAACAGCCGCGTCTTCTGCCACATTGATGCCGGCATTCCCGACGGCATCCGCACCGATATTCTAGGCAATCTCTGGTCCAGCGCCGGCGACGGCGTGCATTGCTTCGACCCGGCAGGAAAGCTCATCGGCAAGATCCGCGTTCCCGAGACCGTCGCCAACCTGACCTTCGGCGGCCCGCAGCGCAACCGGCTCTTCATCACCGCGACCGCCTCGCTCTATTCGGTCTACCTCGCCGTGTCGGGTAGCCAAACCCCCTGAAGGGCCTTGTCGCAGCACCAGCGGTTCTCTTCCCGATCGTGTCATCCGGGAACGGGCGAATCCGGCGCAGCTTTCGGCTCCCGCTGCTCGCTTGTAAAATCGAGGAAGGCGGCGACGAAATGGTCGAACACCGCCGCGACCCGCGCCACGGACCTCAGATCCTCATGGGCGACGATCCAGATGTCCATGGACGCTGCCACCACATCGGGAAAGAGGCGGCGCAGGCCCGGGTCCTTCGATCCGACGGCGATCTGCATGATGGTGATGCCGAGCCCCGCCCGAACGGCGGCGATCCGTGCCGGGTGGCAGTCCGTACGCAGCGCGTAGCCGGCCGGGCTGATGTCAGGCACTGCTGCCGTGCCGAGCTGCAGGTCGCTGGCCGTGCGATCGGGGCCGACGATGTCGTGGCCGGCAAGGTCGGCGA
>NZ_JARSBQ010000009.1:0-276052 GCF_029623935.1 Shinella sp. 838 | reverse complement strand
CGGGATGCGGGTGCGGCCATTTCCGCTGTCCGTACCCGGAAATCACTCCCGCGTTCGGCGCTGATCATCAAATTCACGCCGACCGCTGGCGTGATAAGCGCCTTATAGATAATTTCCTGTTCCTCCGCCACACCGATGTATCCATTTGCATACTGCCCTTCGGCGAATGGGGGCTTCTCCAATTGCGAGGCCCTGTTTTCATTTCCGATTTACCGTTCGATGCAGCGCGAACGTCGCGCCCTTCCGGCACATGCTTGACTGTATACAAATGTGTGCAGTATGAACGGTGCAAGTGCAGCAAAGGCGGAACGGCTCCAGCATGCTTGACGGCTCGACAGACTATGACGTGCTCATCGCCGGTGGCGGCAATGCCGCGCTCTGTGCGGCGATCAGCGCCCGGCGTGCCGGCGCGCGCGTGCTCGTCGTCGAAGGCGCGCCGCATTTCTACAGGGGCGGCAATACGCGCCACACGCGCAACATGCGCTGCGCGCACGATGCGGCGACCGAAACACTCTCCGGCCCCTATACCGAGGAGGAGTTCTTCGAGGATCTTCTGCGGGTGACCGGCGGACGGACGGACGAGGTCCTGGCGCGCATGATGATCGCCGAATCCAAGGAGATGCTGACCTGGATCGTCGAGCAGGGCGTGCGTTTCCAGCCTTCCCTTGGTGGCACGCTCAGCCTCGGGCGCACCAATTCCTTCTTCCTCGGTGGTGGACGGGCGATGCTCAATGCGCTTTACCGCACGGCCGAAGGCCTCGGTGTCGAGGTCGTCTATGACGCTGAGGTCGTGGACCTTTCGATCGAAGGCATGCACTTTCGTTCCGCCACCGTGCGACATGCGGGCAAGGACGTCGTCCTCCGCGCGAAAACCTTCATCGCGGCCAGCGGGGGGTTCGAGGCGAATATCGACTGGCTGAAGGAAGGTTGGGGCGAGATTGCCGAAAACTTCCTGATCCGGGGTACACCCTACAATCGCGGCACCGTGCTGCGGATGCTCATCGACAGGGGCGTGATGCAGATCGGCGACCCCACCCAGTGCCATGCCGTCGCGATCGATGCGCGCGCCCCGAAATTCGACGGTGGTATCATCACGCGCCTCGACTGCGTCGTCTTCGGCATTGTCGTCAACAGGCATGCCGAACGCTTCTACGATGAAGGCGAGGACGTCTGGCCGAAACGCTATGCCATATGGGGGCGGCTCGTTGCCGCCCAGCCGGACCAGATCGCCTACATCGTCTTCGACGCGCCCTCGCTCGAACTCTTCATGCCGTCGCTTTTTCCGCCGGTAAAGGCTGATACGATCGGCGGGCTTGCGGAGAGGCTGGGTCTGGAGCCGGAGGCGCTGGAGCGCACGGTTGCCGGTTTCAATGCCGCCGTCCGGCCGGGTACTTTCGATCACACGACCCTCGACAACTGTCGGACCGAGGGCATCGAGCCGGCCAAGACCCACTGGGCACGGCGCATCGAGACGGCGCCTTTCTATGCCTATCCGGTCCGGCCGGGTATCACCTTCACCTATCTCGGCGTCAAGGTTGACCGGGCGGCGCGCATGGCGATGGGGGATGGGCAGCCTGCCGCCAACATGTTCGCCGCCGGAGAGATCATGGCCGGCAACGTGCTTGGCCAGGGTTATGCCGCCGGGATCGGCATGACGATCGGCAGCGTTTTCGGCCGTATTGCCGGCCGGGAGGCTGCCCGTCTCGTTTCGTCCGCCAGCCAGTCCCCGGAGGCCGCATGAACATCCATACCCAGCTCAAGCCGGCCCATGCGACGGCCAGCCTTGCCGAGGCTGACCGTCTGATGACGGTTTGCAATTCCTGCCGGTACTGCGAGGGGCTTTGCGCCGTTTTCCCGGCCATGGAAATGCGGCGTGCCTTTTCGGACGGTGATCTCAACTATCTTGCCAATCTCTGTCACAGCTGCGGCGCCTGCTTCCACGATTGCCAGTTCTCGCCGCCGCACGAATTCGATGTGAACGTGCCGAAGACGCTGGCGATTGTGCGCAACGATTCCTACCGGGCCTATGCCTGGCCGCGGGCCCTTTCCGGCCTTTTTCATCGCAACGGGCTGGCGATCAGCCTGATTGCGGCGCTAAGCGTGGCGCTCTTCATTGCCGGCTTTGCCGTCTGGCACGATCCTGCCGTGCTCTTCGGCGTGCATACCGGCCCCGGTGCCTTCTACAAGCTGATGCCGCACAATGCGATGGCGCTGCTTTTCGGCGCTGCCTTCGCCTATGCCATGGTGGCGATGGCAATGGGCATCCGCAATTTCTGGAAGGATATCGGCGAGCCCGCCGGCACGCTCGGGGAGTCCGCCTCGATCTGGCAGGCGGTCCGCGATGCCGGAAGCTTGCGCTACCTCGACGGTGCCGGGGTCGGCTGCATGAACGAGGACGACAGGCCGACCGATCGGCGGCGCCTCTATCACCACATGACGTTCTACGGCTTCCTTCTGTGTTTTGCCGCAACCTCGACGGCGACGCTCTACCACTACCTTCTCGGTCTCGAAGCCCCCTACCCGGTGTATGATCTCCCCGTCGTGCTCGGCATACTCGGCGGTATCGGGTTGCTCGTCGGGCCGGTTGGCCTGCTCCATGCAAAATGGCGGCGCGATCCCGTCCTCAAGGACGGTTCGCGCACCGGCATGGACGTCGCCTTCCTCGTCATGCTGTTCCTGACGAGCCTGACCGGTCTTCTGTTGCTTGTCCTGCGCGCCACCCCGGCCATGGGCCTGCTGCTCGCCCTGCATCTCGGCGTCGTCTTCAGCCTGTTCGTCACCATGCCCTATGGCAAGTTCGTGCACGGCATCTACCGGTTCCTGGCGCTGGTGCGCTATGCCAAGGAGAAGCGGCAGCTCGATGAGGCCTGAGGATCACGGGGCTGGAGGCGGGGCATTGCCGAAGAAGTCGCCGAGAGCGCCCCAGACATCGGCACCATCGAGCATGGCGGACGCGCGCGCATAGGCGTCGTCGCCGGCAGCATCTTCCGCCCATGCCATGCAGTCGATGAACTTCGCCCTTCGTTCATCCACGCCAAGCGGCCTTCGGCGGCGCCCCGCGCATGCAGGCGGGAGGCGGTAAACCCCGCCGCGCCGCCACCGGTGCCTCGCCCTTCCGGCCTGATCACCCCTCCCCGTCGTCCGCCGGGGCGGGAAGAGTTTCGTCCAGCATTTCCTTGCGGCTGAGCAATCCGGCGTCTTCGAGGGCCTCGATATCCGGCAGGTCGCGCAGCGTTTCCATGCCGAAGGCCGAGAGGAATTGTTTGGTCGTCACATAGGTGTAGGGGGCGCCCGGCGTCGGGCTGCGCGGTCCGGAACCGATGAAACCTATGTTGCGCAGGGCGCCGATCGTGTCGCGGCTGACCTCCTTGCCGAAGATCTTCGACAGCTCGCCTCGTGTGACCGGCTGGAAGTATCCCACGGCCATCAGCACCATCGCCTCGAATTCTGACAGCAATGATCCGCCCCCGCGCGTGGGTGTGGAGGATGCACGGATCGCATCGGTATAGCGCAGGCGGGTCCGGTGCTGCCAGCCGCCGGCAACGGCGACGATCTCGTAGGGCCGCCCGTGCAAATCTTCCTTGAGGTCGTCGATCAGAAGATCGATGCTGCAATCCTTACCAACGATGCGGGCCAGGGTCTCACGGGTTACCGGTTCGGCCGAAGCGAAGATGACGGCCTCGATGCGCAGCATCCATTCCCGCCAGCGCAGGTCCGGCGGCAGATCCTCCAGTTCGCGATCGAAGAGGATTTCCTTCTCCGTCTTCGCCTTGCCGGCGCGCGGTGCCCTGGGAGCGGTCGATCCGGTCATCGTCACAACCCGAAGATCCTGAAGGAGGTGCGGCCGGACAGTTCGCGCACGGCGCCGAACCCTTGCAACCGCTCGAACAGCCGGGTGCTGGCCCAGCGGGAGAGGTTGGTGCCGCGCGCGGAGGCCGAGATGGCATCCTCGTCGAGCAGTTTGCGGATAACGGCGCTCGCGCCCTTGGTCCGCACCTTCGGTGCGGCGGCAAGAAGCTGTTCGGCACGGCGCGCGACTTCGCTGGCCGACCTTAGTGCTGCACCGGCACCTTCGACCAGCGCGAGGCAGACGGCGCGCTCGAAGCCTGGTTCGCCGGGGCGCACCCGTCCCCTCCCCCCGATCGTCCGGAAGGCGGGGCCGTGGCGCTCGGCCATCAGCAGCGGTACGGGGTGCTGCCATTTGAGTTTTTCCGCGATCATCGCATCGCCGAGCGCCCAGGCGAGGGCTTCGGCATCCGGCCGTTCGGCATGGATGGCGGCCACGAGTTCGGCTGCGGCGAAGGGCGCAGGGCGGCCCGACTGCAGGACCGCATCGGCGTGATCGACGGCTGCCTCGAGCCGCGTGTCCCAGGCGAGGCCGAAGAGATCGGCCATCTCGGCGACGAATTTCGACGAGATGGCACCCTTGCGGCTTGCGAGCTTGCCGAAGGCGAGGAAGAGCTTTCCGGCCGGCCCCGGATCATCGCCGGGCGCCGTCAGCAGCGCGGCATCGCGCAGGGCCGCCTCGTCCTCTCCCCTGCCCGCCAGCCGGACGGCAGCGACGGCGCAGGTAAGCGCCTGGCGCGCGCGCCAGCAGCCGATCCAGACGGGTTCGCTGCGAACGAGGTCGTCAAGGGTTTTCAGGGCTGTGCCGGCGGCAAAGGCGGCGTCGAGGTCATCCGGCGTCCGGCCGCGCGGCAGGGTCCAGCCGGGCAGGTGCGTGAGCGGCAGGACGACGGGAGCAGGCGGGCGGGTGCGCGAATCCATGTCGGCGAGTTTACATGGTGCGTGCGGTTTGTGCTGCTTTTTCCAGCGGACTCGCACAGCTTTTCGATTTCCCGCAATGCCCTCCTGCCCGGGGACCCTAAAGGATCGTTAAGCAGGTCAATACGACTTTAAATGTATATTAATGCAAATTTAATCGTGCGCCGGTGATCACCTACTCTTTCCTTGGTTTTCCGGCTTTCTGCATGCAGGCTCCCTCCAGTCAGCGCGCAGGGATCCGCCCTTCGTTTGCGGCGACAGGGCCTGGATTGCTGTGGAATGATCTCGTTCGTCATTCGGTTGAAGAGCCGAGCACATTTCGTCCTCGACCGGGACGGGCACGCCAACGGCGAGGCCTTCGTCGGCACCAATATGCGTCGCCGCAAGCAGGCCCGGCAGCGTGTAGCGATCATGATCGCGATCTTTTCGGCGGTCTATCTGGTGATCGGCGGCCGTCTCCTGCAGTACGGCCTGTCCGAGCCCGTCGTTTCCGCATCGATCGGCGGTAATGTGAATGCGGTCGCCTCGCGCCCCAACATCGTCGACCGCAATGGTGAGCTGCTGGCGACCGACCTCCACATGGTCTCGCTCTACGCCGATCCCCGCCGCATCGTTGATGCCGATGAGGTGGTCGAAAAACTCGCCCTCGTCATTCCCAATCTCGACTGGGGCGATGTTCACAGGAAGCTGCGCTCCTCCACGGCGTTCCAATGGCTGCGGCGGCAGCTGACGCCCAAGCAGCAGGCGGATATTCTGGCGCTCGGGATTCCGGGGATCGGCTTTCGGCCGGAAAAACGACGGTTCTATCCGGGGGGTGCCACCGCCTCCCATATTGTCGGCCACGTCAATGTCGACAACCAGGGTCTTGCCGGCATGGAGCGTTATCTCGACCAGCAGGGGCTGGCGGACTTGAGAGCTGCCGGGCTGACCGACAATGCACGCCTTGCGCCGGTCCGGCTGTCGATCGATCTTCGCGTCCAGAACATCGTGCGCGACGTCGTTGCCAAGGCGATGGCCGACTATCAGGCGGAAGCGGCAGGCGCCGTCATCCTTGACGTGGAGACCGGCGAGGTGCTGGCCATGGCCTCGGTGCCGGACTATGATCCGAATGCGCCGTCCCGCACCCTGGCGGACGGAAGCATCGACAAGGAATATGAGAAGGGCTGGTTCAACCGGATCAGCAATGCGACCTTCGAGATGGGCTCGACCTTCAAGAGCTTCACCCTGGCGATGGGGCTCGATGCAGACAAGATCACACTGAACTCCGTTGTCGACGCCTCCCGCCCGATCCGCATGGGTGGCTTCACCATCCGCGATTTCAGGGGCAAGAACCGCCCCCTCTCCATCCCGGAAGTGTTCCAGTACTCCTCCAACATCGGCACGGCCGCGGTGGCGGACATGGTCGGCATCGAGGGCCACCAGCAGTTCCTCACCCGGCTTGGCCTGCTGTCGAAGCTTGCAACGGAAATGCCGGGTGTTGCGACACCGACCCAGCCGCGGACGTGGAAGAAGATCAACTCCGTCACGATCTCCTTTGGTCACGGTATTGCCACCACGCCCCTGCAGACCGCCGTCGCGGCGGCGGCGCTCATGAATGGCGGCTTCCTTATCCCACCGACCTTCCTGCCACGTACGAAGGAGGAGGCGCAGGCGCTCGCAACGCGCGTCCTGAAGGACAAGACGAGCGCCGACATGCGCTTCCTCTATGATTGGAACGGGCAGCGGGGGTCGGGCAGGAACGCGCAGGTCGAGGGCTTCCATGTCGGCGGCAAGACCGGGACGGCCGACAAGGTCATCAACGGGCGTTATGCCAAGAATATCAATTTCAATGCCTTCGTTGCCGCCTTCCCGATGGACAAGCCGCGCTACATCGTCCTTTCCATCATCGATGCACCCAAGACGGGCGAGCGCGGCGGGCGGACCGCGGCGTCCACCGCGGCCCCGATGATCAAGGCCATCCTCCAGCGTGTCGCACCGCTCCTCGGCGTTCAGCCGCGCTTCGGTACACCCGAGGCGGAGATGCGATTGATCGACTACTAGGCTTCCATTCGGTCGAAGCGCGAATAGACGCGCAAACCGGCACGTCTTGATTCTGTGGCCTCCAGCGACATATCTGCTCTGCGGGTCGTACGATCAACGATTGCCGGGGGCCAGATGTCCGTCGTCCAGTTTTCCACGCGAGAGACCGCCGAGTGCCTGCGCAAGGAACTGGTCGAAGCCGTCTATAACGGCCATGTCCGCACCACGATCGATTTTCTTGGCGACGTGCCCGTGGATATCGACATGCGGCTGCGCGGGGTTGGCGGCGTGCATATTGCCGGCGCCAACACGACACCTGTCACACTGGTTACCCCCTCGGACGAGGAGGACCTTCTCTATCTCAGCATTGCCGGCGGCAATGGTGTGCACGATGCCCGCGGCGAGGACCTCTTCATCCGGCCGGGCGACGTCAACGTGATGCGGCGCGACCGCAAGACGGTGACAACGGTTGCCGAGAAGAGCTCCTGCCTCAGCATCGCCATTCCGCGTGCGCTGATCATCGATCGTATCGCATCCTCCGACAACCTCTTGAAGACCTGGTCGCTGCGCGATCCAACAGCCCATCTGTTGCACAGCTATGCCATTTCGCTGCTCGCCAGCGACGCCGAAATTGGCGAGGGCGACCAGACGGTCTTTGCCGCCCATATCGTCGACTTAGCCGTTCTGATGTTCGGCGCAAAGCGCGACGCGGCCCACCAGGCGCGCGGGAACGGCGCGCGTGCGGCACGCCGCCAGGCGCTCAAGGTCGATATCGCGACCCATCTCAGCGATCCACGCCTCTCCCTCGAATGGCTCGCCAAGCGCCACGGTATCAGCGTGCCCTATGTGCGTGCGCTGTTCTACGAGGAGGGGACCAGCTTTACGGATCATGTGACCGCCGAGCGGCTCGACCATGTGCACGGGCTTCTGCGCGATCCCGGCCTGAAAGACCACACGATCGCCACCATTGCCCTGATGGCGGGCTTCGGCGATATTTCCTGGTTCAACCAGCTTTTCCGCCGCCGCTTCCAGGCAACGCCGTCCGATATTCGCCAGCACTTCCTGTCGAACTGACGCGCCGCAGTATCTCAAAACCCTGGCTCCCTCCCCAAGCCACCACGGCCGGCCGCGGTGTAGGCTTGTCACCCTGTCGGCGTTCGGTTCACCGGGCAGCGATGGGAAAGTCGGCGTCTTGTTGCAGCAAAACCGATGGTGCGCTGCCGCGAGCGCCGGAACCGGCGGTACAAGCCGCCATGGCAAACGAGGGCGACATGGCACGCGATCCAAACGGCAGCAACAACGGCACGGATGGCAACGACATCCTCTGGGGCAAGGCCCTGGTGCTGAGTGACGGCACCTATGACAACTACAGCGACTTCGCTTCCGACGCGTTGCGTGGCTTCGGCGGCGACGACCTCATCTTCGGCGATATCTACAACGATGGCGATGACCATACCGAAGGCGACACCGCCTATGGCGGCGACGGCAACGACGTCATCTACGGCGACTGCGGCGCCGATGAGCCGAACTGGGAGACGAGCCAGAATGGTGCGAGCGACGTGCTCTACGGCGATGCCGGCGACGACCGCATCTATGGACAGGCCGGCAATGACAGGATGGAGGGCGGCACGGGCAGCGATCTCCTGGTCGGCGGCAGCGGCGGGGATGCCCTGCGGGGCGGCGACGGCAACGACGTGCTCTGGGCCGGCCTTCAGAACGACCTGACATACGAGACGACCCGTAACACGCTGTTTGGCGACGGCGGCAATGACAAGCTTTACGGCAGCGCCGGCGCGGATGAGATGGATGGCGGCGACGGCCGCGACATCCTCAACTGCGCGGCGGGCGACGACGATGTCGCCGGCGGCAATGGCTCGGATGTCATCTATGGCGGCGATGGCAACGACTACATCGAAGGCGGTGGATACTACGCGACCGAGACGGGCGATGGGGCCGACTTGCTCTATGGCGGCAACGGAAACGACAACATCTTTGGTCATTCCGGCAATGACAGGCTCTTTGGCGGGGCCGGCGAGGATGTGCTGAACGGCGGAACGGGCAGCGACATATACGATGGCGGTGCGGGTGCCGATATCTACCGCTGCGCCAGCGGCGGCAACGATACCTACATCTTCGGGGCCGGAGACAAGTTCGAGTGGGACTATGCGGACGATGGGGTCGATCTCGTTCTCTCCTCCATTTCCCACACGCTTGGTCGCTACCATGAAAAGCTGACGCTGACCGGCACGGCCGCCTTGACGGGGGTCGGCAACGGTTCTGCCAATGTCATCATCGGCAACGGTGCCGCAAACACGTTACGTGGCCTCGGCGGTGCTGACGTCATCAGTGGCGGTGGTGGCAACGACCGCATAGAAGGCGGTGCCGGCAACGATGGGCTCAGTGGCGGTGCGAGCCATGATGTCCTGTTCGGCGGCGCGGGGGCCGACCGCCTCAACGGCGGCGTTGGCAATGACAGGCTCAATGGCGGCGCGGGTAAGGACATCCTGACCGGCGGAACCGGAAACGACACCTTCATTTTCGTGCACAAGCCGACGGCCGCCAATCGTGACGTGATCACCGATTTCAACCGGGCGGCCGATACGATCGGCCTCGAGAAGGATATCTTCGACGACCTCGGTCAGCTCGGCAGGCTCGGTTCGGCGCTGTTCAAGACGATCGGTGTTGGTAATGCCGCCGTCGACGCCAGCGACCGGGTGATCTACGACAACAAGAGCGGCGCTCTCTACTATGACTTCGACGGTTCCGGCAGTGCGGCACGCCAGCAGATTGCCACGCTGGACTCCGGCCTGCGGCTGACATTCGCGGATATTCTGGTTCTCTAGGAGCTGTCGATGTTCCGGGGCGGGCCGGAAAGCTGATCCGTTCCGCGCCCTGCTTCAAGCAAGGCAATTGCCACCTCCCTGGCCGCAACATTCCCGTTGCGGCCAGGCACCCTTTACCACCGGGCAAGGCCGAGGAGCTTTTCACCGAGTGGCGTCAATGTCGCAGTCTCCGCATTGTGCTTCTCCCATTCGCGCGGGTCGCCGGGGAAGGCGTCGCGTTTCGGGTGGTCGCGGTCCTGCCACAGGCGGATACGCTCCTGCCGTTCGGCCGCGTTGTCGAATTCCGCCGGATGCATGGAGATATATTGCGCCATGCGCACCCGGGTGTCCGAATGGTTCGGCCGTACCCCGTGGGCAAGCAGCGAGTTGAAGATCATCAGGTCGCCTGGATCCATCTCGATATTGACGACGCCGAGCCCGGCCATGTCGGGATGCATGGGATCGCGATCTTCCGGTTGCGCCTTCACCCATTCCTCAAAATGCTCGAAGAGCCAGGGCACGCACTGGAAGCCGCCGACGTCGCCGTCCTGCTTTTGCAGACTGAGCACGCCCTGCACGCCGATCGGCAGCGGGCGGATCGAGGTGTCCACGTCCCAGTGGATGAAGCCGTTGGGATTGCCCTTGATCTTCTTCGGCGGGTTGAGATTGGCCCGGTCGATGGTGACCCACAGGTCTTCCCGGTCCCAGATGTCGACGAAAGCGTCGTAGACGCGGGGTTCCATGCGGTTGTCCCACAGATGCTGGTGATTGTAGATTTCCAGCATGCCGGTGTTGTTGAGCTCCTTCATCTTGTGTTCGCGTCGCTGCGGTGCGTACCAGGTGGACGGGTCTGCGGGGTTCTTTTCATCGAACCGCCAGAGAAGGTCGACGAGCCGCTCCACATTGGCCGCCGGCACTGCCTGGCGAATGATGACGTAGCCCTTCCTTGTCCAGTGTTCCCAGTCCGCCTTCGACAGGACGCGCAGCGGTAGCGCCTTGTCGATCTCTTTGAGCTGCGTTGTGGCTGCGCTTGTCGGGTGGCTGTCGCGTTTGTCTGCGGTGGCCGGATGCATCTTGTTCTCCCGTGGTTGCCGTCCCGGATGTCGGGTTTGGAAGGAGAGTATGCTTTTCTGGGCTGACGTGTTGTCGGTAGCTGGCCGGTTCTGATACTATTCCGGCGTTTCAGGCAATGTAGACGCTTCATGAGGCCCTATCTCGAACATCGCGTACCTAGCCCGGATTCGTCCTGGCACAGGCTCAACCGGCGTCTCGACGAGACCATCCCGTTCGAATGGCACCATCATCCCGAGTTCGAACTGACGCTGACGCTCAACTCCCGCGGCCAGCGTTTCGTAGGCAACCATGTGGCGGCCTATGACCACGGTGACCTTGTTCTGATTGGCCCGAATCTGCCGCATACCTGGGCATCGCGTGAAAAGCTCGATGCCACGCAGCCGCATATCGCCCTCGTCTTCTGGTTCAGCAGGGAGTGGATCGAAGGGCTGGCCGGCGGTTCGGTGGAGTTTGCGCCGATCCGGCGGCTGATCGACGAGGCGGCGACCGGTCTTGCCTTTGGCAATGCGCTCGGTGGGGCGCTCGCCGTTGATTTCGAGACGATCTTCACACAGGCGCCGGCGGAGCGGTTGATCGGCTTGCTGCAGATCCTGGTACGGCTGGCGGGTGCGGAAGGCCGCCAACCCCTTTCCTCCGTCGTCCCGCAGGAAATGGAGGGTGACAGATCCCGGCTGGACCGGGTGCTCATGCATCTTCACCAGCATTATCACGAGCCCTTGCTCATGGCGCAGCTGGCCGACATCGCGGCACTCAGCGAGAGCGGCCTGCACCGGCTGTTCAGGAAGCACACTCAATCGACCGTCTCGGACTATCTGGCGGGATTGCGGATCGGCGAGGCGTGTGCCCGGCTATCGGCAACGCGCCAGCCCATCCAGCATATCGCAGCCGATGTCGGTTATGGCTCGCTTGCCAATTTCAACCGCCAGTTCCTGCGCCTTCGCGGCATGACCCCGCGGGCCTACCGCGCCTCGTTTCAACGGTGACGGAAAGGTCTCCCCACCTCGCTTCCCATTTGATCGCCTCGGAACGGTGCAGCGGCGATCTTGCCCGGTGCCATCGTTGCTGCTGATCTCGGCGCATCACGCGGGTTTGGAGACGTGTTCGGGCTTGCCCTTGCGCTTCGTCGACGCCAGCTCCTTCAATGCGCTCTCGGACATGGATTTCTCCATGCTGCGCGAGGCGCCTTTCAGCTCGCTTTTCTTGATGTCGCCGCGCTTGGCTGCAAGCGCGGCTCCGGCGGCCTTCTGCTGTGCTTTCGATTTTGCAGGCATGGAATGGTCTCCTTGCTAGGAATGT
Organism: Shinella sp. 838; assembly: GCF_029623935.1. NCBI lineage: Bacteria > Pseudomonadati > Pseudomonadota > Alphaproteobacteria > Hyphomicrobiales > Rhizobiaceae > Shinella > Shinella sp. 838. The sequence goes on along the minus strand of NZ_JARSBQ010000009.1, from coordinate 264,077 downwards.
TTCCGCCAAACCCGAAAAGGTCTTCCAATGTTCCCGCGGCGCCCGGGCACCAGGAAAAGCGTCTCAGCCAACCGCTGCCGCGAGGGCGGCGGCGATCTCGCGGCCGTCATAGGGCTTCAGCAGCAGGATGGCCGCGCGATCGCCGGGAATGGCAGGCAGGCGGTCGTGGCCGGTGGCGAAGACGACACCGATCCCTTCATTTTCCGTTCGGGCATGGACGGCAAGCTCGGCACCTGACATGGCGGGCAGGCCGATGTCCGTGAGGAGGACGTCGAAGCGCCTCTCCTTCAGCAACGGCAATGCCTGTTCCGCCGTTGCCGCTTCCACCACCTCATGGCCGAGTTCCTGTACGAGATCGACGGCATTGAGCCGGATCAGGAAGTCATCCTCCACCAGCAGGATCGTCAGCCGCCTGGCTTCCGTCACTTCGGCTCCCGTGCCGTCTGCCGGCGTCCCTGCTTGTGACGACAAGTGCTGCCGGCCCGCAAGGCTGGCACGGATTTTCCGGGCCAGAGCCTCCCGACTGTAGGGTTTGGAGAGGAGGTCGACGCCAGCATCGAGCCGGCCCTCATGCACGATCGAGTTTTCCGTGTAGCCGGAGGTGAAGAGCACGGCGAGGTTCGGCAGGCGCTCACGCGCCTTGCGGGCGAGATCGGGGCTGCGCAACGGCCCGGGCATGACGACATCGGTGAAAAGAAGGTCGATGGCAACGCCGCTTTCGATGACCGACAGGGCGCTGGCCGCATCGCGCGCCTTCAGCACCGAATAGCCGAGGTCGCCCAGCATCTCGACGACGGTTGCGCGTACCTCGTCGTCGTCCTCGGCCACAAGGATGGTCTCCGTGCCGCCGGTGACCGGACCGAAGTCGACCTCGGCAAGTCGGTCCTCCTCTTCCAGTGAGCGCGGCAGGTAGATGCGTACCGTCGTACCCTCCCCCGGCTCGCTGTAGATCTTCACATGCCCGCCCGATTGCTTGACGAAGCCATAGACCATGGACAGGCCGAGGCCACTGCCTTTGCCGGCGGGCTTGGTGGAAAAAAAGGGTTCGAAAACGCGCCCCAGCACGTCCGGCTGCATACCCTCCCCCGTATCGGTGACGGCAATGAGGACATACTGGCCTGTCTTGATATCTGGATGGTGGCGGGCATAGGCATCGTCGATATGCGCGTTGCCGACCTCGATTGTCAGTTTCCCCATGCCGTTCATGGCATCGCGGGCATTGATCGCCAGGTTGAGGATGGCGTTCTCGATTTGTGAGGGATCGATGAACGTGTTCCACAAACCGCCGGAGCGGATGGTCTCGATCTCGATCGCCTCACCGATCGTGCGATGCAGAAGATCCTCCAGGGCCATGACGAAGCGGCCGATATTGATGACCTTCGGCTCGAGGGCCTGGCGACGACCGAAGGCCAGCAACTGATTGGCGAGCTTGGAGCCGCGGCTGACGCCGGCAATGGCATTGGCGACGCGCTGCTCGGCACGGCCATTGCCCGCCACGTCCTTGCCGAGCAGCTGGAGGTTGCCGGAGATGACCTGCAGGAGATTGTTGAAGTCGTGGGCGACGCCGCCCGTCAGCTGGCCGATCGATTCCATCTTCTGGGCCTGGCGAAGCTGATCTTCAGCCTCCACGAGCGCCTGGGCCTGCTCCCGTTGCGCGGTGACATCCCGGCCGTAGGCGAAGGTCAGCCCCTCTTCTGCAAAAATGCGCCAGGAAATCCAGCGCACCGAGCCGTCGAAATGGCGGAAGCGCATGTCGAGGTCCGGAGCGCCGGAGCGCCTGTTGGTGGTGGGGAAGGTTGCGGCGTCCTCCGGCCAGACGAAGCTGCCGAGGCGTCGGCCGATACTTTCACGCGCGGGAAAGCCGAGGACCACCGACCATGCGGGATTGACCGAGCGGATCGTGCCGTCTTCGCCGGTTACGACAAGGAGGTCGCGTGCATTGCGCCAAAGGCGGTTGACCTCGGCGGTGCGTTCGCTGACCTGTCGTTCGAGCGAGTTCGCGAGCTGCTCCAGCTTCTGTTCGACCCGCCTTCGTTCGACGGCGATGCGCGTACGCGCCGCGACGTCGCGCACGAAATCGAGCTCGCTTTCCGACCATTGGCGTACCTCGGCATGATTGAGGTAGAGCAATGCGACGAGGCCGGAGGCCTCCGTCACCGGCATGTTGATGAAGGCCCGTGCCTTGATCGCCTTCAAGGCGTCGGCGGTCACCTTCGTGCGGGGGTCCTGTTCGGCGTCCGCCACCACGACGGTCTCGCCGCGCTTCAGATCGTCGATATAGGTGCCGTACTCCCGGAAATTGAGCACGCCGGCGATGGTCTCGACGCCGGGGGCATTCCAGTCGCGCTCGATGGTGATCGTCTCAGCGACGAGGTCGATGGTGCCATAACCGGCGCGGCTGACATTGTGCGCCTTGGCCAGTGTCTCGGCGGCGGCGAAGGCGATGTCGGCCGGATCGGTGAGCTGGCTGAAGCGATCGGTCAGCTCGATCAGGGCGTTGCGGCGAATTTGCTCTGCTCGCTCCTCGGTAATGTCGACATTGACGCCGATCATGCCGAGGAACTCACCGCCGGCGCCGAAGCGTGGCTGGGCCTGTGTATGCAACAACCGGTAGCACCCGAGCTTGCGGCGATAGCGCGCCTCGGCTGTGAAAGGTACCTGCCGGCGCATGGCGTCTTGCATCGTCGCGGCCAAAGCCTGCCGGTCGTCGGGATGTACGGTGCCGGCCCAGTCGAAGCTTGAGACGTCCTCGGGGGCGACGCCCCAAAAGGCGCGTTTAGCCGCATTCAGGTAAAGGCATCTGCTGTTCTGGTCGCCCATCCAGAGCATGACGGGCGCGGTATCGGCTGCCAGGCGAAACCGTGCTTCACTTTCCCGCAGCGCCTCTTCGGCCGCCCGCTGTTCGGTCACGTCATGCCCCTGCACGAAGACGCCGGTCGCCTTGCCGTCGTCGCCGAAGACAGGCTGATAGATGAAATCGAGATAGCGCTCCGCCGGCGCCTCGTCATGCCGGCGTCGCAGGAGGACGCGCGCGCCCTTGCCGACATAAGGCCGGCGGGTTGACAGCACGCGGTCGAGCAGATCGACAAAACCCTGTTCGACAACCTCTGGTAATGCCTCGCGGATCGGTTTTCCCAGAATGTCCCGGTGATCGACCAGCTGGAGATAGGCGTTGTTGGCGATCTCGAAGACATGATCCGGTCCGGTGAGCGTTGCCACGAAGCCCGGCGCCTGTTCGAACATCTGGCGCAGCCGCTCTCCTTCCGTCTTCGATCGTTCCTCGGCCTTCACCTTGGCGGTCGTCTCGACCACGATGGCGATGACGCCGGCCGGGCGGCCATCTTCGCCGAGCACCGGAGAGTAGTCGAGGTTCATCCAGACCTGTTCCGGCTCACCCCGGTGCCGGTAGAGCGTCAGTTCTTGGTCCTTGTAGGCGAGCGTTCCGCCGGCAAGGCCGACCTTCATGATATTGTCGTTGAAGTCGGCGACTTCGGGCCATCCCTCGCGCACCTTGCTGCCAAAAATGGCCGGATGCCGGCCGCCGGCAAAGATGGAATAGGCGTCGTTGTAGATCATGATGCCGTCTTCGCCCCAGAGCAGGACGATGGGGACCGGTGAACGCAGCAGTAGGCCCGCTGCCGTCTTGAGACTCTGCGGCCAGGCATCCAGACAGCCAACCGGCGTGCGGGACCAATCGAAAGCGGCAATCAGCAGGGCGGCATCCCCGCCCCCGCTCAGGAACGGATAGCGGCTGTCCACCGATCCGTCCGGACCTTCACCCAAACCCATCCACCACCTCTTTCACGCGTCCCACGGCCGGTCACGCCCGTGAAAGGCGCTTTCCCGGGAAAAACAGGCCCCGTCCTGTCTCGATCAGTTCCGTCCATGCAAGGAGGATGGAGCCGCGACAGGAGATAGGGCGCTACCCCGCTGCGTCAAATGACGGATTTGGGACATTCGGCGTGCCGGCTCGATGCAAACGGGAGTGTGCGGACGGCAAGGCCGTTGCGGTTTTTGGGGAACCAAGCCGGAGTGCGTGCGTTTGTCCAAAAGATGAAGCCCGTTCGCAGGAGTTCGATGTGCGCCAGAAAAAGAAGCCGCTTGCCCGCAAACCAGCCGTCACCACCGATGCTGAGCTCCGGAACGCCCGCAAGCGCCGCAATTCCTGGGAGCCGCAGGTAATCGTGCCGCCGCAGGTCGATCTGCCGCTCAGCCGGCAGGAACACGAAGAGGTGGTCGTGCCTACGGCGCCAAATGGCCGCAGCCTCGTCAACGGGCGGTTCTGAAAGGGCGCGTGACATGCTTGTGAAGGACGTGATGTCCGCCCAGATAGTGACCGTGTCGCCCAATGATACTGCCCAGTCGGCCGCACGGCTGATGCTTGAGGCCGAGGTCGGCGCCCTGCCGGTCGAGGTGCCCGGCGTCGGCGCCATTGTTGGCATCATCACGGACCGCGACATCGTGGTCTCGGTCCTCGGACGGGGGCATTCGACGTCCATGGCGATTGCGGAATTCATGACCGTGTCGCCTGAAGTGTGCGACGAGAGCGATGACACCGCCACGGTGGCGCTCCGCATGCGCGGGCTGGGCGTGCGCCGTCTCGTGGTGGTAAACGGGGGGCGGCGGGTCGTCGGCATCGTCAGCCTTGTCGATATTCCTACCGAGGGCCCCGCAGCGGAGGAATCGCAATGACGATCTTTGCGACCGATCGGCTGTGGGATGAGGTTGTCGTGCTCGAGGGCGATTTGCAGGTGCTTCGCGTGCAAAGCACGCGGGACGCCCTCCTTTGCCTGAAGAACCACTGGCCGATTGAAGACGGGCCTGCAGGGCTGATGGCCAGAAACGTCTGCGAGCAGGGACTGGCGAGTGACGACGATCCGGGCTTTGCGCGACGCGCGTTTATCGAGGCGGCAAAGGAGGCCGGCTTCAGGGTGAATTCTTGGACGGCGGCATAGGTTGTCTGCGACGAGGCCGCCAGGCACCCATGCACATTGGACGAGGCGATGACAGAAGGCCCCTTTGGGCTGATACAGCCAACGGCAACGGAACGGTCTTCAGGCAGGTCGGCCCCCGTCGATGGCGACGCGCAGGCCATGCTGGGAGCCGATACGGGAACCAAGGTCTGGGGCGTCTGTTCCTGGCGCAGCGCTGGTGGGATCCGGTTCGCCGGCCCTGCTTCAGGGGCTTTTTTATCGCATTTTCCGACGTTGACGTGGTCGGAGATGCACCAGTCAAAGCGCACAGCAAGAGGTCCTCATGCCCATCGGTGACATCATGACCCGCAATGTCCATCTTGTCCGGCCCGAAGAGACCCTGCAATACGCTGCAAGCCTGATGGCGGAATGGGACATTGCCTTCCTGCCGGTGGTCGATGCCAACGGTCTCGTCGGCACGCTTACGGATCGTGATATTATCCTGCGGGCTGTGGCGCCGGGGCTCGACGCGGAAACGACGAAGGTCGGCGATGTCATGACGACCAACATCACCTATTGCTTCGACGACGAAGCACCGGAAAGTGTGCTGGCCAATATGCAGTCGCTGCACCTGCGCCGTCTCGCCGTGCTCGACCGGCAGAACCGGCTGACCGGTGTCGTTTCGCAATCGGATTTCAAGCGCCGCCGGCCCTGACGGCGGCGTGCTTTCGGCCAGCGAGGCGATGTCTCTATCCCGATCCATTCGGCATTCGCCGTGCCTCCATGCCGCATGCGTCACGATCACGGTTGGTGGCTGCAGGGCACTCGCTAATTTGGGAGGCAACGGGTTCTTGCCGGGCAGGATCTGTGTCTCATCATGCGCATTAAGTGCCTGTTAACCATCCCGGTCAGGCAGGGCACTGGCGGCCCAGAGGTCGAGTGCCATCCTGCGGAGCTCAAGCGCTTCCGCCCACCGGTCCGTCGTGTCGTTGCCGTCCCGGCCGGTGATCGCATAGGGCTTGGGGCCGAGCTCGCAAGTGAAGACCAGCGTGGCGTCCACGGCTGCGCGGGAGCGCCAGTCGCAGAAGCCATAGCTCCACCACTGGTGGAAGAGATCGACCCAGGGACGATGGTGCGGAAAGGAAAGTTCGATCTGCACCTGCTCGCGCGAAGCGATGCGGCCGTGGAAAGCCTGGGCGTTCTTGAGGATGCGGTGGATCAGCGCGTGGTTTTCTTCCGAGACCGGGAAGGCGAATTCACGCCCGACCAGAAAATGCGAGAGGTCGGCGAGGAGCGGCAGGTCGGGCCGCCGGTCGAGGAGATCGAGCGTGAAGTAGAGATCCGTGGTCATCCGGTCTCGATGCGTCTCGATATAGACGGGAATGGCGGCCTCTTCGGCGAGCCGTATCCATCCATCGAGAAGCGGCAGACAGTCCTCGATCCGGCGCGGCCGGATATCGGGTTGCAGGTTGATATGGCTGACCGGATACTCTGCGGCCAGCTCCAGCGCCAGGCGCAGATCATCGACGGTGCGCGGAAAGCAGACCCCTTCGATCCTCAGGCCGGTGCCGCGTAGTGTCTCGTTAAGGCGGGCGACATCCGCGCGGTTTGTATAGTGCGCACTGACACCGTCGAACCCTGCCTTTGCGATCATCGCGATGTTTTCCGCAAGGCTACGCTCATGGCCATCCGTATGGCGGCGCTCCATGGCCCAGAGCGACTGGAAGACGAGCAGCGTCTGCATCAGGCGGCCCGGGCGCTCTTGAGAAGACCTTTGAGGTTCACAGCCGGATCGGCAAGCGCCGACCGGTCAGGTGTAATCCCGGCCGCAATCAGCATCTCCACCAGCTTGATGTCTCTTGCCACTCCGTTGCCGGTTCCGAGACCGGCCGCCGCCACGAGAAGTCCGTCCTCAAGGTAGAATTCCAGTTCACCTTCCGCTATGGAGCGGAGAATGCTCTGGTGCCCGGATTGGGGCAGGCCTGTAACCTGCAGGCTGAGATCATACTGGTCGGACCAGAACCACTGTGGGGCGCAGAAGGCTTCGTGGGCGCCGGTCATGTTGCGGGCGGCCGTCTCGGCCTGGCTGCGTGCATTGCGCCAGCTCTCGAACCGCGTGGTGCCGCCCTCCGGCTGGGAGACGGCGGCGCAGTCGCCGGCGGCGAAGATATGCGGATCGCTCGTGCGCAGGAAGGCGTCGGTGACGATGCCATTCGCCGTTGCGAGCCCTGCTCTCTCGGCAAGCGCGACATCGGGCAGAACGCCGATGGCTGAAACTACGGTTTCAGCGGGAACGCGGATACCATCGGCAAGCATGACGGCATCGGAGGTGATTTCGGTAAGCCCGAGGCCGAGATGAAAACGCACCCCCTCCCCCCGGTGCCGCGCATGCAGCCTTTCGGCGAAGCGTGGCGGAACGGCCCGCCCGAGCGGTCTGGGTGCGGCCTCGATGATGCTGACAGGAATACCCCTGCTCCGCAGCACCGCGGCAAGCTCCATGCCGATCAGCCCGCCGCCGATGATGGCGACAGGCCCGCCAGTTTCTGCACGGGAAAAGAGGGTTGCGGCGTCGCCATAGGTGCGGAAATCGAGCGCTCGCTCGGCACCGGGGCATGCCAGCCGTCGTACTCGTGCGCCGGTGGCGAGGAGCAGTTTGCCGTAGGGCAGTGCCCGGCCGTCGCTGAGGGCTATGGTGCGGCTGGCGGCGTCGATGCGGGTGGCGGTGCGGCCCGGGCGATAGGTAATGCCGGCGGCTTCCAGTGCCTCAGTCGTGCAGATCGCCTTCATCTGCACAACTCCTTCCAGTGGTTTGGAGAGCGGAGGGCGCTCATAAGGCAGGTGTGGTTCCGTGCCAATCAGCGTGACGGCGCCGGAAAAACCGGCTTCACGGGTGGCGAAGGCGGCGCGGGTCCCGGCTTCGCCCGCCCCGATAATGACGATGTCGTCCATGCTGGTCTCCGTGGAAAGGGACCGGCGCGTGGCGCCGGTCGGGGGGGGATCAGTTCCGGCTGGCGTAGTCGGCCATGTTCTTCGGGGTGACGAGCTCGAAGGGCACCCAGACCTGCTTTTCGATCGCCTCGCCGCGCACCAGCGCCACCGCGGCATCCACCGCGCTTGCCGATTGGCCCTTGGCGTTCTGGAACACGGTCGCGTCGAGATCGCCTGCCGCCATGGCTGCGAGGCCGTCCTGCGTCGCGTCGATGCCGATGATGATGACGTCGTCCATGGAGACGCTTGCCGCCTTGAGAGCCTGAATCGCGCCGATCGCCATTTCGTCATTGTTGGCGAAGACCACGTCGATGGGCTGGCCAGCAGTGATCCAGTTGGTTGTCAGGTCCATGGCATTGGTGCGTGTCCAGGCGCCGGACTGTTCGTCGGCGATGGTGACACCCTTGCAGTCGCTCGCTGCCAGCGCATCCTTGAATGAGGACGTACGGTCGCGCGAGGCCTGGTGGGCAAGGTCGCCCATCAGGATGTAGACCTGTGCATCGCTTGCCTTGCCCTTCTCCTTCAGCAGCGAACAGGCGGCCTGTGCGCCAAGTTCGCCGGAATCCGTCTCCTTTGATCCGACATAGGCCTGCTTTTGCGGGAGCTTGGCGATGTTGTCCGGCTCGAGGTTGAGATAGACGAGCGGAATGCCGGCCTTCTCGGCAGCCTCGCTGATGCCCGGGGCGGCGGAGGTGTCCGTCAACGTCATGATAATCGCATCCACCCCGGCAGCGATGAAATTGTTCACCTGATTGAGCTGCTTGGAGATGTCGGTCTGGGCGTCCTCGACCTGGACATTGACGCCTTTGACCTCTGCGGCTCGCGCGCCAATCCCTTCGCGCAAGAGGGTCTGGAAATTGTTGTCGAAACTCTGCATCGAGACGCCGATCGTCTCCGCTGCGGCAGCACTTCCCATCAAGGCGGCCAGAATGGCCGCCAGGCACATGGATTTCATGGTATCCTCCCAGTTTGGGTGCCGGTCCACCCGCTCGCACTCCGGAGACCCGGCGGGCCTGCTTGTCGGCGCCGCCCTAGCCGAGGGCGACGCGAACCTCTCCGTCGATCACCTCGGCGGGATAGGTTTTCAGGTTCTCGCAGGCCGGCAGGCGCAGGGCCTCGCCGGTGCGATAGTCGAAAGCGCCGGAATGCTTGGGACACTCCACCTCGAAATCCATCACCAATCCTTCGGCAAGATGGATCGCCTCATGAGTGCACAGGCCGGCGGTACAATAGACGCTGTCATCCGGCGCGCGGTAGATGGCGTAGGTGCGGCCGCCATGGTCGAAACGGACAGCGCCTTCCTGTTCGATGTCGGCGAGCTTGCAGGCGGGAACCCAGGTCATTCGGCAGCTCCTTGAACTTCGGTACGAGCCTTGCGGGCGGCGAGCTTTTCCTTGCGCTTGCGGTAGCGCTCCTGCATGCGGGCTTCGCCTTCCGTGGAGCCGTCGTGCCAGGTGCCGAACCACTTATCGAGCGGGATCAGGGCATCGCCGTAATTCACCTCGAAATACTTGTGGTGCAGGTAATGCGCATAGGCGTGGCTATCGACCAGCGTCTCTTCGCCCACTTCCACCTTGTCGAAGCCGACATGGCCGGGAATGGCGCCGAAGCCGGCATAGTGAAGCTGATAGAGCATCAGGATGGGGTTTGACGGCAGGACCAGGTGATAGAAGGCGGTGCCGAGATAGAGCAGGTGCTCGACCGGGTGCATCGACAGTGACGACCAAGGCGACGGGTTCACCGAATTGTGGTGGACCGAGTGCACCCATTTGTAGAGAAACGGGGTGTGGATGAGCCGGTGAATGCAGAAGAAGTGGAACTCGTGGATGATCGGCACGGCGAGGGCGACGAGTGCCAGTGTCCACGGGTTTTCGGCAAAGCTCAGCCAGGGGGCGTAGCCATTGGCATAGGCCCAGAGCATGGCGACCTCGATCGCCGTCCAGATGGTGACGCCCGAAAGAAACGTGCGCAGGATGTTGTCGAGGTTCTGGCTCTCGAACCAGAAGGCCTTGTTCTTCTGATCGGCAGGGAATTTTCCGTTGTATTTGAAGCGGTTTTCCTGCCTCTTCAACACATAGAGATGCACCTCGAAGGCGCCGTAGAAGAGAAGGACACAGACCGCATTCACCGCGTAGAGCCAGGCGACCCAGCCGATGCCGAGGCTCTGCAGCGTTTCGATTGGCGGGATTATCCAGGCCCAGTAGGCGATAGCGGAAGCCGCGAAGATGGCGTTCCACGGAAAGAAATAGTGCGGCAGCCACTTGAGGATCGCCAGGAGGCGAGGCGGAAAGACGAACAGCGGTGCGGTCTCGACCGGCTGGTTCGGTGCCCAGTCCCCACGCTTATTGCGCGTCCCGTATTTTAGATCGTCCATTGCGCTCTCCCTCGGACGTGCGAGCGGTTTCACACTCGCTGAATTTCCTTGTTGGAAGGGGCGCATGTCGCGCCGCTGGCCCTGTTGCGCCTTGCGCAACCGGCTCTCCTGCCGACCTGGAAATTATCAAGAGCGAGCCGGAATGCCGAACGGTTCCTTGATCAAATCAGATCAGAGGCCTTCGGCCGTGATGGTGATGAAGCGGATGGGGCTTGGGTCCGGTTCGACATCCGTCAGGCCGATGCGGCGGAGGACGAGGTCGAGCGCGCGCTGGGCCTGTGCTTCCGGCGCCTGGTCCAGCACCACATCCATGATGCCATCGCTGAGCGCCGCGCGGGTGTAATCAGTCAACTCGTGTCCGATGAACAGGATCTCCCTGCCCCGCGGATGGCGGCGCAGCACGCTGATCAGGGCGGAGTTGGCACCGCCGGCATTGTAGAGGCCGACGAGATCAGGATATTTCTCCAGCGCGATTGCGAGTGTCTCCGCGCTGAAATGCTCTTCGTCCCGTGTGAAACCCAGCCATTCGAAGGCGATGGGACCGGGATGGGCGGCGAAGTAACTGGAGAAACCGCGGATGCGATCGCGGTGGACCTGATAGATCGGATGACAAAGCGCGACGACAGGGCCTTTCGTGCGGGCCATGCGGGCGATGAACCAGGCGGCCGTCCGCCCGGCGGCCTCGTTGTCTATGCCGACGAAGGCCCCGGTCTTCTCCAGGGCACGGGTGACGACATGCACGATGGGCACGCCCTGGGCCGCCACGGCTTCCACTGCCGCCTTGATGAGCGGGCTGTTCGGGACGGCAAGGATCAGGCCAGCACGCGGCAAATCGGTCGAGCGGATGTGGCGGGCGATCTGCTCCGGGTTCATTTCCTCGGTAAAGCTGCGATGCACGACAACCAACGGATCCAGCGTGGCTGCGATGCGCTCGAATGCCTTGGAAAGGCGCCGGTAGAATGTCGTTTCGGGGCGGACCATCAGGACTTCGATGCGCAGCAAGCCACGGTGCGCATCGGGCAGCGTGCGGGGATAGTTCAGGCTGCGGGCGGCGATCACCACCTTTTCGGCGAGCTCGGGGCGCACGCCGCCACGCCCGTTCAGCACCCGCTCCACGGTCGCTGTACCGACACCGGCAAGGCGGGCAATGTCCCTGTAGCTGGACTTGCTCATCGTATCGTGGGCTCCTTGAACCGATCCCTGCATGCCGCGGAAGCGTGTGCCCGCCGCCGACTACCGTATGACTGCACCACCAAATAGCTGTCTTCAACAAGATCCAGTCGCGACAAATCTGTCGATGAGGCATCCGGCAACAAGCCATGGGCGCGATGCGGGATGAGAGGCAGAATGCTGCGCGATTCGATGCTCTTGCGCTACGGATCGTCTGAGGGCCGTACTTCGACAGCGCCACGAAGGATCGGGCGGCATGCGGCGGATGCTTGCGGGAAGGTGGAAAAGTGGCAGTGTAGCAAGGAATTAGCCCTTTTGCACCAACCCACGGTGACCTGCTGGAAGGTTAGTAACCTTAAAAACCTCGCGCCCCTAGAGAATCGCACATTATCCCGCTTACGTGATCATTGGCTGTCGTGGCTATTTAGTAATGCGACAGTCTCGCCTCTCGATGCGCTGGTCAACGCCAACGTTGGGAGCAAGGCTCGCGTGCCCGTCAATCCGTGATCGATCGGATCAAGCACGGCTGATCGCCGCAACAGATTGCCGGAAGGAGGCGTCTGGAGCTGCATCCAATCTCGGTCAGCCACGAAACGACCTACAAGTTCGAATGCTTAACCGACGGCCAGGCGATCAAGCTATGGCAACATGTGCCGGAGCATCGTGCCAGACATCGACCCCTTCACGCCAGACGCAAGCATGGTCAGAGGTTTAGCCCAGATCTCAATATTCTACGTCACCCGGATGTCGTGGCCGATCGCAAGCAGTTCGAGCATTGGGAAAGCGATCTTATCCAGTTTTGGAAGACGTTCGGAAAAGCCAATGTGATATCACTGGTCGAACCGGTCAGCCGGGTCGCGATTTTCCCGCGCAACAACGATCGGCAGTCCCGACCGGTCAAGAACAGCCTTGGGAAGGGACTACAAGCCCTGTCCCACCTCGCCCGCCGTTCCATCACCTTCGACGGTGGACCGGAGTTCACCGACTGGCCATACCTCCAGGTGAGCATCGGCAACCAGACGTGGTTCTGGGATCCGCAGTTGCCGTGGCAAAAGGAACTGCCGAAAACACCAACGGTCGCGTGCGGAAATGGCTTTCGAGAGGGAGCCGATCCTTTATCCGTTACCGACGCAGACCTCATCGAGATCTGCAACCGGCTAAACATGCGGCACGGAGCTTAGCATGAGACGCTCCCGCAAGCCGCGCTTCGCGCGTGAACGCCACCATCCAAATGCACGACGCTCATCAGAACTCTTCCCAACTATCCTTGCCGGTATCGAGAGCGGCATTGCCCGAGAAGGCCGACGCGATCCTGCGGCTGAGCGCCCGAACCGGCAAGGCAGCTGCGGTGTCATAGGCTCCGGTCTCGCGAGGCGGAAAAGATGCGGAGATCGTGGTCCGCAATTGCGGATGCGAGAGCCTGAACTGTGCCAGCAACTGTCTCAGCGATGCCACTTCCCGCGCCAGACCGTGGCTGGCGGCGGTCGATTCCTCGACCATTGCGGCATTTTTCTGCGTGTCGTGATCCATCTGGTTGACGGCCGTGTTGATCTGCTGAAGGCCTGAAGCCTGCTCCTGCGCCGATTCCACGATCGCTGCCACGTGCCGGTTGATTTCCTGAACCTCGGATACGATCGTTTCCAGCGCCCTCCCCGTATAGCCGACGAGTTGCACCCCTTCACGCACCTGATTGTTCGACGTGGTGATCAGCCCCTTGATATCCTTGGCGGCGCTGGCGGAACGCTGGGCCAGTTCCCGCACTTCCTGTGCAACGACAGCAAAGCCCTTGCCCGCTTCACCGGCGCGTGCGGCCTCGACACCTGCATTCAGCGCCAGCAAGTTCGTTTGGAACGCAATCTCGTCGATAACGCCGATGATGTTGCTGATTTCGTTGGCTGACTTCTCGATCTGCTCCATCGCATGCACGGCGCGGCGTACGACATCACCGGACTGCTCAGCGCCAACCTTTGCGCGGACGACAAGCTGACCCGCATCCTGAGCGCGAGCCGTGGAATTTTTGACCGTTCTCGTGATTTCTTCGAGAGCTGCGGCCGTTTCTTCCACGGCTGCCGCCTGCTGTTCCGTGCGCTTGGCCAGGTCGTCGGCCGCCGATTTGATCTCGTTCGCGCCGGCGTCAATGCCAAGGGCGTTCTGCGCGACCCTGTTTAGAGCGTCCTGAAGCTTTTCGGCCGAGTTGTTGAAGTCGTTGCGCACGGAATCCAGCGAGGCCGTAAATGGCCGCTCGATCCTGTGTGACACGTCGCCGTCCGACAGCTTCGCAAGACCGGCAGCCAGATTGTCGACCGCGAACTGCACATCGGCAGCTTCTTTCGCTTTCAGTTTCTCTCGCGCGACCCGCTCCTCCTCCGACAATGAACGGTTGGCTTCCGTTTCCTGTTCAAGACGAATACGCGCCAAAGCGTTCTCACGGAAAACCGCGACCGTTTTTGCCATTCGGCCTATCTCGTCCCTGCGCTCCTCGCCATAGATGGCAATGTCGAGCTTGCCGCCAGCCAGGGAGGCCATCGTATCTGTCATGATATCGATCGGTCTGATGACACCCTTGATGACGGTCCAGATCGAAAATACTGCGATAGCCGCAGCAAACGCGCCGATGAGGGCCATGATCGCCAACAACAGGGACTTCAGGGCTTCCCCTTCCGCCATGCCGTCTTCAGCAGCGGTGAGCTGAAGGGCAATGAGCTTGTTGATATCCTCGCTCAGAGGATCAACAAGCGGGTAGAGCGCGTTGGTAGCAAACTCTGCGAGAGCCCTGTCGTCATTCGTCGCGACCAGGTCCGCCAGCCCACCGAGCTGCGTCGCTGCATTTTCAAGGTTTTGCCCAAACTGGTTGGCCAGCCGCTCCTCCTCGGCCGTCAGTTTGGTCGAAAGATATATGGCCCACTGTCCGTCGATGTTCTTGAGAGCCGACCGGATATCCTGTTCGCCCTTTTCATTTGTTACCGTGCCCGCTGCGACCTTGTGAACGGTATCAACGATCTTCACGGCATATTCGTCGGCTATCGTCTTCAACTGGCTCATGGGTATGACGCGGTCGGCCACGATCGACCGTACGAGCTTTGCTTCCTCGTTCAGAGCATAGAGGGCGAAAGCTGCTATGGCGACCAGAGTGGCAACAAGCAAAGATATGCAGGAAAGGAGTTTCAGGCGAATGGACATTGCAACTACTCCAAATCTGATAAGTGACGAAATGTGTTTTTCGGGGCTAAAATCACTACCATGGAGTGTCTGCGTGGACACTTGTTATCGAAGATTGCATATATGTGAATAAAATTTGGTTAAACTATAGGCATTTGCCTCGTGTTTTAGCATTCCGAGTATTGAGCAGGGCGGCATAAGAGTGATCCGTCTTTGCTGAGCGAACCCAGATAGTGCGGACCGCGCCGTATTCTCCGTTGGCGCACAGGGTTCTCCGCATCGCCGATCGCAGAGCGATCGGCGTGGTTGTCTATGATAGTCTTAAGAAAAACAGCCGAGGCAAGGATTGGCGCACGCCCATTGCGCCAAGGCAGAAGTCAAGCGCCTCGCGATCGATGGTCGCTCCGCTTCACACTGACGAGCCGACGCGTGACAACTCCAGGGAGATGTCCCTTGCAAAGATCACGGCGATTTCCGGTGGTGTCGGGCGGGCGCGCAGCGCAACATAGAACTGCGACTGCCATTCCAGTTCCAGCCCCCTGATCTGCCGCATCTCGTTCTGTTGCACCCAGGGCCGCGCGAAATGCGTCGGGAGGAATCCGAGAAAACAGCCACTCCGTACCAACATGGCCTGCGCCTCCATGTTGGAAACCGACGCCGTCACGATAGGTGAGCGGAATTTGGCCAGTTCACTCTTGTGCAGGTAAGGCCTTACCGTGACCGGGTGACGTGACACCTCGGCCAGCGTGATGTCCTCATTGGGACGATGGAACAGAGGATGATTTTCGCCGCAGAAAAGGGCGTGCTCCTCGACATAGACCGGGGTGTACTCGACGTTGAGATGACGCTGCGGAAAGGGTCCGACGGCAACGTGGAGTTCACCTGTCTGCAGCCCTTTTGCGAGCGTTTCGGGTGTACCGACTTCGAGTGACAGGCGAACCTTCTGCTCGCGCAGGAAGAACCGCCGAATGGCGAGGTGGACAGGGAGCTCCGGATTGCTGGCTTCGCTGTCCACGATTCCGACGCGCAAGTGGCCTGTCAGGACACGGCGCAGCTGGCCAAGGCTTGTCTCGCAGGTTTCGATCGACCCCAGCAGCTGCTTGGCCTCGTCGTAGACGGCCTCCCCCTTCTCCGTCAGGGCAAAACCCGCACGCCCCCGATGACAGAGCGTGAAGCCCAGCGTCAGCTCAAGGTCTTTCAAATGGGTCGAGATGGCCGAGATGCTACCGCCAAGCACGGCCTGTGCACCGCCAAAGCCGCTGTGCTCGACGACGGCACAGAAGGTGCGCAGGTTGCGAAGGGTATAGTCGCTGATCCGCATGGCGCCGAGCCTCCTCGTTTGGCCCAGCGTAACTTCAATTATTCTGAAGTAAATGTGCAAAGATTGCGATTTAATGAATTATCGCACGCCTGAATACTCCTGCCATCGGCCGTGGCTGTCGCGCCCGCCGACCAGAGGGAGGAAGACATGAAAAATTTTGCCAGGGCCGCAGCCGTCGCTGCCGTCGTGACCTTCGCCGGCAATGTCGCGAAGGCTGAGGAGTGGAAATTCGCAATCGAGGAAATTCCTGGCTCGATCATGGACAGCTATGCGCAGGAGTTCAAGAAGCGCATCGAGACGGCGACCGCCGGAGAGGTCAAGGTCACGGTCTATCCGCTGGGTTCGCTCGGCACGCCGACCGAAGTGGCCGAACAGACGGCGGACGGGGTCATCCAGCTTTCAAACCTTTCGGTCGGTAATCTCGGCACGATCGTTCCGGAGAGTCAGATCTTTCTCTCAACCTATGTTCTACCCAGCGATCCCAAGCGCATGAACGACATGCTGGCGACCAGTCCCGTGATCCATCAGGAGCTGGCAGGGCATTTCGAGACCAAGGGATTGAAGCTTGGCGCTCTCTACAGCGAGGGGCCGCAGGTCTGGACCACCCGGAAGGAAATCCGCAAGCCGGAGGATCTGGCCAATTTCAAGATGCGCGTGATGGTTTCGCCCATGCTGTTGAAGGCCTATGAGGATCTCGGTGCCTCGCCGACGCCGGTTCCGTTCGGCGAAGTCTACGGCGCCCTGCAACTTGGCCAGGTCGATGGCCAGATCAATCCCATTCCGACGATCGAGGAGATGAAGTTCTACGAGGTCACGGATTACCTGATCTGGGCCGGCGAGCAGGAACTTATCACCGCGGTTCTTGCGAGCGACGATTGGTACAAGGATTTGCCCGAAGACCGTCGCCAACTTCTCGACAAGACGCTCGCCGAACTCAACGGTTTCATTCCCCCGGTCGTGCAGCGCTTCAATCAGGAGCGGCTGCAGAAGATCCAGGCGGCCAAACCCACGATCAAGCTGGTCGAGCTGACGGAGGCCGAGCGGGCAGTCTTTCGTGAGCGCGCAAAGGTGACAGCCGATGCCGTTGCGGATGTCGCTGGCCCCGATGCCGGCGCTCTCCTGAAGAAGCTTCAGGCCGAGTCCGTTCAATAGGGCGCGCGGCCCGGCAATCTGCCGGGCGCATCCCGGATCAGGAAACAGAATCATGGAACAAGCACCGCGCTCGCGCCGGAACGCCCTTTTGCGGCTGGATGATGGAATCGCCTCCCTCGAGGCGGCGGTTCTCAGCCTGACGATGATCGTCATGGCGCTGAACACGATTGCCAATGTCTTCGGCCGGTACGTCCTGGCACACAGTCTGTATTTTTCCGAAGAGCTGAACGAGATCCTGATGGTGACCGCCACCTTCATGGGCCTTGGATATGTGACGCGCAAAGGCCGCCATATCCGCATGTCTGCGGTCTACGATCTGGTTCCGGAAACCGCCCGGCGGTGGCTGATGGCCGCCATCGCGCTGACCACGGCTGCCGCCATGTTCCTGCTTGCATGGCACGCCTGGGAATATGTCGCCAAGGTTGCCGCCCGCGGGCGGCTTACACCAGCGATGCAGCTGCCGCTCTGGACAACCTATGTCGTCGTCGTCGTCGGCCTCGCGCTGACCGGCATCCAATACCTCCTTGCTGTCGTCGCCAATGTCACACGCCGGGAGGGGGTCTGGGTCTCCTTTGAAGAGACCGACGCCTTCGAGGATCCCGAAGTGACGAAACTTCTCGAATTGCAGGTCGGCGAAGAGGCCGGTCCTGCCCGCGCCACGGGAGGCTGAACCATGACACTCATGATGATCGCCGTCATGTGCCTGCTGCTCCTGGCAGGTTATCCGATGATGATGCCGCTTCTCGCCGCGACGGTTCTGGCCTTCTGGCTGTACCTGCCTGATCTTGCCATGCAGCAGATCGTCCAGCAGATGATCGGTGGGGTAAAGCCTTCCGCGCTCGTTGCCGTCCCCATGTTCATTCTTGCCGCCGACATCATCACGCGCGGCCAGTCGGCCGACCGGCTGGTCGACCTCGTGATGCGCTTCATGGGGCACCTGCGCGGGGGCCTGGCGATTTCGGTGACATCCGCCTGCGCCTTGTTTGGCGCGGTGTGCGGCTCGACCCAGGCAACCGTCGTCGCCGTTGGCGGGGCCATGCGGCCTCGCATGCTGCGGGCGGGCTACCGCGATGATTTCACTATCGGGCTGATCGTCAACGCGGCCGACCTTGCCTATCTCATTCCACCGTCGATCGGCATGATCGTTTACGGGGTCCTTTCGGGCACGTCGATTTCGGAACTGTTCATCGCCGGCATCGGGCCGGGGCTGCTCGTGGTCGTGCTGTTTTCCGTATGGTGCTGGTATGTCGCCCGGAAGGAAGGGCTTCCCGTCGAACGCCGGGCCACCTGGGCGGAGCGGTTTCATGCGGCGCGGCGCGCTCTCTGGCCGCTCGGCTTTCCGGCTCTTGTTGTCGGCGGCATCTATGGCGGCATCTTCAGCCCCACCGAAGCGGCCGCGATCTGCGTGCTCTATGCCACGCTGCTCGAGCTCCTGATCTTCCGCTCGATCGGTTTGAAGGATCTCTGGAACATTGCCCTTTCGACAGGAATGATGACCTCCGTCGTCTTCATCCTGATCGCCACGGGCGCGGCCTTCTCCTGGACGATTTCCTATGCCCAGGTGCCCCAGCAGATTCTGGCTGCCATAGGGCTGGAAGGTGCCGGTCCGATGAAGGTGCTGCTGGTGATAAACCTCGCCTTCTTCATCGGCTGCATGTTCGTCGATTCACTGGTGGTGATGCTGATCCTCGTGCCGATCTTCGCACCATTGGTGGCCGCGACCGGGCTCGATCCGGTGCTGGTCGGCATCCTGGTCACGCTGCAGGTTGCCATCGGAGCGGCGACGCCGCCTTTCGGATGCAATCTGTTCACGGCCGTCGCCGTGTTCCGCCGACCCTTCGTCGATGTGGTGCGTGGCGTACCGCCCTTCCTTCTCATCCTGCTGCTGGTCGCCGTGCTGCTGAGCCTGTTCCCGTGGATCTCGCTCGGGCTGCGTGACCTCGCGTTCCGCTGACCAAATTCAATCACAAGGAGACTTTTCATGACGGATACAAAATCCGGCAATGCGCACGGCTACGAGAACGGCAGGCTCAATCTACCCTTCGTCGGCATCTCGACCTTCGGCAAGCGCCCCTATGTCGAAGACTGGACGAAGATCGATGCGGATGTGGCCGTTCTCGGCGCACCCTTCGACTTCGGCACCCAGTTCCGCGCGGGTTCGCGCTTCGGGCCCCGCGCGGTGCGCGAAGCCTCGACGCTGTTCAGCTTCGGCCACGCCGGAGCCTATGACCACGAAGACGACCGCATGTACCTCGGCGAGGGCGTGCGTATCGTGGACATCGGTGACGCGGACATCGTGCATACGAACACGGAAAAGAGCCATGCAAACATCCGCAAGGGCGTCAATGCGATCCTGGACGCTGGTGCGCTGCCTGTGGTGATCGGCGGCGATCATTCCGTCAACATTCCCTGCATCGAGGCTTTCGAAGGCCGCGGCCCGATCCACATCCTGCAGATCGACGCCCATCTGGATTTCGTCGACGAGCGCCATGGCGTGCGCAACGGCCACGGCAATCCGATGCGCCGGGCAGCGGAAAAATCGTGGGTGAGCGGGTTGACGCAGGTCGGTATCCGCAACGTTTCGTCAACGGCGAAGGATGGCTACGACGCAGCCCGCAGCATGGGATCCGACATCCTCTCCGTCCGGCAGGCGCGAGGGCTTGGCGCACGCGGCGTGATCGACCGTATTCCCGAAAACGCACGCGTCTACGTCACGCTTGATATCGACGGTTTCTGCCCCTCGATCGCTCCGGGTACCGGCACACCCAGCCACGGTGGCTTCCTCTACTATGAGGTGCTTGAGATGCTCCAAGGCCTGGCGCGTCGCAACGAAGTGGTCGGCATGGATCTTGTCGAGGTTGCACCGGATTATGACCATACTGGCGGGACCGCCATTCTCGCCGCGCAGGTTCTGCTTAACTTCCTCGGTTTCGTCTTCGACGCCCGCGCACAACACGCGCGCTGAAACAACCGCTGAACGCACGGCGGCAGCCTTGGACAGCGGCTGCCGCCGTGACATCAGGTGAAGCCAAGCGTGGCACCTGCGATGAAGGGTGCCCCTCCTCTCCTTGAGAGCCCTTCATCGGCCTCGCCTGGAAGCCTGCCGTGCCAGCACGCGGATGGTGCAAACACAGGCACCTGCCGTTGGCGTGCGGGCAGCGGCAGGCCCACTGATGGGCTTAGCCGTCCGCCATATCCTTGAGTACACCCTGGGCGGCCTTCACCAGGAGGCCGAGATCGACCGCACCGGCAATGAAGCGGTAGCCCCAATGCCTGTAGCGGACGGCGTCGGCCGCGTTGGTGGCGAGGATGCCCGGGGCCTTGCCGGTGGCGACGATGCGGCGTGCCGCATCTTCAAGCACGGCCTGGACCTCCGGCGCTCCGGCGCGACCGAGAAAACCCATGGAGGCGGAGAGATCGGAGGGACCAATGAAGACGCCGTCGACGCCCGGAACAGCCGCGATTTCCTCCAGCCTCGTAAGGGCATTGGTGGTTTCGATCTGCACGAGCACGGCGATCTCGTCGTCGGAGACGGCAAAATAGTCCGATGTCAGGCCGTAGCGGCTTGCCCGGGTCGCGCCAGCGACGCCACGGAGCCCCTTGGGCGGGTAGCGTGTGGCGGCTACGGCTGCCGCCGCCTCCTCGGGAGTTTCAACAAAGGGAACGAGCAGGGTTTGCGCACCCATATCGAGTACGCGCTTGATCAGCACCTTGTCGTTCCAGGCGGGGCGGACGACGGCTTGGGCCGTGCCCACGGCCGCCGCCTGCAACAGGGGCTGGACGCTGGCAAGGTCGATCGGGGAATGCTCGGTGTCGAACAGCAGCCAGTCGAAGCCAACAAGCGAGAGAGCCTCGGAGGAAATCGGGCTGCCGAGGGACAGCCAGAGCCCGTTCTGCGTATCGCCGGCAAGGAGCCGGCGCTTGAACGTGTTGCGGGGAGCCTGCATCATCGCCTCACACGAACTGCACGGCGACCGAGCCGAGCGGGCCGAAATCGGCGTGAAGGGTATCGCCCTTCTTGGCCCAGACGGGGCGTGTGAAGCTGCCGGACAGCAGCATGTGGCCCGGCTCCAGCGTCACGTCGAATGGGGCGAGCTTGTTGGCAAGCCAGGCGACCGCCATCGCCGGATGGCCGAGGACGCCGGCGGCAAGTCCCGTCTCCTCGATTTCCGAATTGCGATAGAAGATCGCGCCGACCCAGCGCAGGTCCACATCCGTCGGTCGAACGGGCCGCCCGCCGAGCACCAGTCCGGCCGCCGCGCCGTTGTCGGCGACCGTGTCGAAAATCCTCCGCGGTTCGGTAACACGTGCGTCGATGATCTCGATGGACGGGATGATCCATTCCGTTGCACGCAAAACATCGACGAGGCCGACATTCGGTCCCTTCAGCGGCTCCTTGAGCACGAAGGTCAGTTCCGGCTCGACACGCGGCACGCAGAAGTCCTCGAACCGCACCTTCGCGCCATCTGCCAGCACGAGGTCGTCGAACATATAGCCGTAGTCGGGCTCATCGATCTTCGAGGCGGCCTGCATGGCCTTTGACGTCAGGCCGATCTTGTGGCCGATGATCTTCACGCCGGCCTTGACCTTGGCCTCTGCCACGGCGGAGGAGATCGCATAGGAATCTGCGATCTCGATCTCGGGATACATCTCCGAGGGACGCGGCCCCTGCACCTTGGTACGGTGGCTTTCCAGCAGGCTCGCGACACAGCGCGCGCGTTGTTCTTCGTTCAGCATGATCAAGGGGCCTTTCAGAGTTTGATGCAGACGTTGCGCAGCTCGGTGTAGAATTCGAGCGAATGGATGCCCCCTTCCCGGCCGATGCCGGAGGCTTTCGATCCGCCGAAGGGTGTTCTGAGGTCGCGAAGGAACCAGCAGTTGACCCAGGCGATGCCGACCTCGATCTGCCGCGATACACGGTGCGCGCGCGACAGGTTCGTGGTCCAGATCGAGGTTGCCAGCCCGTAGGGGCTGTCATTTGCCAGCGCGACGGCCTCCTCTTCCGTGTCAAATGGCGTGATGTGCGTGCAGGGCCCAAAAATCTCGTCAGTGATGACGGGCGCGTGCTGTGGAAGGCCGGTCCAGACGGTTGGCTCCACCCAATAGCCGTTCTCATAGCCGGCAAGCTGCGGCACCCCGCCACCGGCAAGGATCGTCGCGCCTTCGGCCCGCGCCTTGTCATAGTAGGACAGGACCTTTTGCCGATGTTCGGCGCTGATGAGCGGGCCCATCGTCGTCGCCGGATCAAAAGGATCGCCGAACCGGTAGCTGTTTGCCTTGCGCGCAAGGCCCTCGGCCAGCCGCTCGAAGATGCCGCGCTGCACATAAAGGCGCTCCGTACCGAGACATACCTGCCCCGTATTGGCGAAGCAGGCGCGTCCGATCCCTTCCAGCGTGGCGTCGAGATCGGCGTCGTCGAAGATGATGCCGGCATTCTTGCCGCCGAGCTCCAGCGAGACGGGGCGAATGCCGCCGGCCGCTGCGCGCATGATCGCCTCGCCGGTCCGCGTCTCGCCGGTGAAGGTGATACCATCGACATCCGGATGGCTTGTCAGGAACTCGCCGGCAGCACCCGGCCCCTTGCCATGCACCACATTGTAGACGCCCGGCGGGATTCCGGCCGCATTCATCACCTCGCCGAGGAGCGTTGCCGTTGCCGGCGTTTCCTCGGATGGCTTGACGACGACCGTATTGCCGCAGGCGAGCGCCGGCGCGACCTTCCACGTCATCAGGAGAAGTGGCAGGTTCCAGGGGCAGACGACGGCTATGACACCGCGGGGCAGCCTCAGCGCATAATTGAGCGCGCCGGCGCCGTCGGGCGTCGCCATCTCGAACGTCTCCGTCGAGGCCGTGAGGATCTGGTCTGCGAAGACATTGAAGTTCGCGGCGCCGCGAGGGATGTCGATATGTGACGCGATGGAGCGGGGCTTGCCCGTATCGTGGATTTCAGCCGCCAGGAACTCGTCGAAACGTGCATTGATGCCATCGGCGACCTTGCGCAGCAGTGCGACGCGCTCTGCGAGCGGCATGCGGCCCCACGGCCCCTTCAAGGCCGCCCTCGCCGCGCCAACCGCGGCATCGACTTCGGTCCGGCCGGCGGCGGAAATCTCGCCGATCACCTCGCCGGTGCTCGGGAAATGATTGGCGAAGGTCTCGGCGCTGCCGCGGACGAACTTGCCGTCGATGAAATTGAGATAGGTCTTCACATCTTGTCCTTTCGCATGACCACTTCCGTCAGGCCGCCCGCTCGGGGTCGCCGGCCGTCAGGTAGTCCCACATCCGTTCCACAATGCCGCCGCCGAGTGTCGCGCGCTGCGCGGCATCCGCCGCCGTTATGACCGGCGCTTCGTTGGCCAATCCCGCAGCAAGGGCGGCAAGCTCGACGCGGCACATGTCTTCCAGATACCAGGCGAGCATCAGCGCCTCCTCGATCGATCCGCCGCGAACGACCGCGCCGTTGCCGCGCATCAAGACGCCCGCGCTGTCGCCCATGGCGGTGACGACGCCTTCCGCCCGCCCGTCATCACGGATCAGCTGGATGTCGTCCCAGAAACCGACCCCGGGCGCAAAGTAGGTGCCGAAGCCGTGCCGCATCTGTGGCCGACGGCCGAGTGCTGCGAGTGCCATGACACACGGGGACATGAAGCGGATGACTGCACCGACGGATGGCTGTGCCGCATAAATCTGCTGGTGGATGCGCACCTCACCCAGAACACCGGCCGGTAGATCACCCGTCACCGGTACCAGGGTGCAAGGTTCGCCCGGCTCGACCAGGGCCATCGGCCGGGGTGGGCAAGTCAGGAAGTGCTGCTGGTCGATACGGGCAGAGCAATGACCGTAGGCGTGCACGAGACCGGCACGACCAAGGGCGCGGGCGGCCACCCGCACTGCGATTGCGATTTCGTTTGTCATGCAGTCAGTCCTTGAAGGCGGCGATGTTCGGCTTCGCCCCCCAGTGGCAGAAGCCCTTGGGTTCGAAGTGGAATTGCCGGTCGCGCCACAGCGGCTCGTCGTGGATCTCGCAAACGCCCGTCGAATATTCGAACGTCATGCCCTCGGGCCCGGTGAAGTAGAGGAACTGGGCCGAGGAGGTCGGATGCCGGCCCGGCCCGAAGGTGATGTTGACCTGATTGTCCCGCACGTGGCTGAAGGAACGCTGGATATCGTCTGTGCTTTCAACCTGGTGGTTGATGTGCTGGATCCCGGCCTTGTGAAAAGGAAACAGCGCGATCGAATGGTGGATCGTGCCGAGCCGCATCAGTGGCGCATCGCCTATCCGATCGGAAACGCGGGCGTTGCAGACTTGCGTCCAGAAGGACTCGTCACGCTCGGCATCCGTCGTGCAGAGGCCCACATGGGAAAAACCGGTAATGCCGGCATCGCGGGTACCATGGTAGCGCTTGCCCGACATTTCGGGGCGCACGACGAATTCGATGCCGTTGCCGGTCGGATCGTTGAACCGGATGAACTCGCGAACATGGCGTGCGTCGCATTCCTGTGCCGAGCCGTAGTGCACGCGATGGCCGAGACCTTCGAGCGTGGCGGCGGCGCGCTGAAGATCGTCGGAAGAACCGATCTCGAAGGCCGTTACCTGATCCTGTGGATCGCCCTCGAAGTAGCACAGCGTGTGTTCGCGGGCATCCGATTTGAAATAGGTCGCATCCCGGCGGCGCTCCGAGACCTCGAGGCCGAGGATGTTCACTGCGAACCATTCCGCGCCGGCAAGGTCGGTCGTGCCCAAGCGGCAGTAGACAACGTCTTTGAGCTCGATCATCGTTCTTCTCCTCCAAGGAATTCCGGCGCGAGGCAGGGCGAACCCCAGGTGCAATGCGACCGGGCGGTGTCGGAAAACTGGCGTGGACCCCGGATGGCGATCTGGGGGCCGGTCTCGGTATCGGCTGCGTAGGAATAGTAAATGTCGCCCGGCCCCTTGGCCGTGACGAAAACCGCTTCGGACGCGGCATGACGCCCCGGTCCGTGAACGACAGGAACCTGGCGCGATTGCAGGAAATACCAGCCCTGCATCACGTTGTTGACACCCTCGACGGACCAGCTCGCCCCCAGCACCCCATCGCGCTTGGAAGGATAGAGAGCCACACGGTGATGCGCCTCATCGAGGCGGAGGAAAGTTGCATCGCCGATCCAGTCGGAAACCTCCAGCCCGACGCCGCGCGTCCAGAAATCCTCATTGGCGGAGATATCGGTGCAGGCGAGCTGTACTGCCTGGAACCCGGTAATGCCTGCGTCGCGCGGCCCATGATAGCGCCAGCCCGACGTCAGCGGCCGCCAGACGAGCTCCACCGTTACACCGTTCGGTGCCTTGACCGCGATGCCCTTCTTGATCTGGCGGATCCTGCATGCATCTGTGTCGAGACGGACGGGAGACCACTTCGCCAGGCGGCTTTCAGCCGTATCGAGGTCTTCCGCCCGCGCGACCGTCAGCGCGACCGCGGTGTCGCCCGTCTTGCTGTAGCAAAGCGCGTAGTTTCGCGCATCGGATCGAAAGCGGGCATGATCCTCGTCGCGGTCACCCGCCTGAAGGCCAAAGATCTCCGTGGCAAAGGCAGCGGCGGCAGCAAGATCGGGCACCGGCAGGCGCAGGTATCGAAGGTCTCGGTAGATTGCAGTCATTTTCATCTCCTCAAGGGTGCGCCGGATGACGCACCCTTCCGTCAATGCCGGTAGCGCTCAAAGCGCGCCGGCTTCTGCTTCCAATTCGATCAGAAGTGGCGCCTTCTTGCGCCATTCGGCGTACCAGGCATCGACTGCTGCACTGAAAAACGCCCGGTCCGCAACCACGACGGGTACATCCGTCGACTTGAGTTTTTCGAGATAGTCATTGTCGATGGAGGAATAGGCGCCGACGACTGCGTCGAGTTCTTCCGCCATCAGCTTTTCCACCACCGCGCGATCCGCTTCGGAAATGCCCTGCCATTTGCGCGCCGAACCGACCGCGATCATCGGGAACATCATGTGGTTGGACGCAAGGATTGTACCCGCATGCTCGTAATATTTCGAGTTCCAGGTGCCTTCGAAGTCGATCTGCATGCCATCGACCTGACCATTGGCAAAGGCGTCATAGAGCGCGGGCAGCGGCATCGGCGTGGGGGCGGCGCCCAGCTGCTGCCAGAAGAACAGCTCCTGTGCAAAAGGCACCGTACGTACCTTCTTGCCGGAGAGGTCGGCGGCCGAAGCGACCTTGCCGCGCATGACGATCTCGCGCATGCCGGCCATGCCCCAGCCGAAGCCCTTGAGAGCGAATTTGTCGAGGCCGGCGACGAGCTTTTCCGCCACTTTTCCCTTCAGCAGCTTCTGCGCGCCGGCGGCATCCTTGACGATATAGGGCGCCAGGAAGACACCATAGTTCGGATCCCGATTGGCAAATTCGCCGAGCGTCAGGAAGGCGAAGTCGATGGCGCCAGTCTGCAGCTGCTGCAGCATCTGTGCCTCGCTGCCGAGCTGGCCGGACGGAAAGATCGAGATGTCGACACGCCCTTCGGTCGCATCCTTGATCTTCTTTGCAAGGCTTTCAGCGCTCTTGCTCCATTGATGCGGCGGCGGCGTGATCAGGCCGAGCCGGTATTGCTCGGCGAGGGCTGGCGCCGAATGAAGACCCGCCACGATGGTTGCCACCGCGGCCAGGAATTTTGCAGCTTTCATCCGTTGTTTCCTCCCGTTTGGATGTGTTTGGAACCGGCGGTTTCCTCCGCCAGAAATGTCATCAGGCTGGCCAGCTTGTCGTCGCGGTCAGCGGCAATCGCCTCCACCGGCCGTCGGTCGTGCGCTTCCATGCCGCTTGCGAGCAGACGGCGTGCCTTCTCGTCCAGCGCAGGGGCCCCGAGGCTTTCCCACCAGCGCTCGATCTGCGGACCGAGCTGGTCGATGCACCGCGCGATGCCGCCTTCGGCGCCCGCGAGATGAAAAACCCCGGTCGGACCGACGAAGCACCAGCGCGGTGCAAGCCCGGCCGTCACCGCCCGTTCGATATCGCCGACGCTCGCAACGCCCTCGCGCGCGAGGTAAACTGCCTCCCGCCACAGGGCCGTCTGCAGGCGATTGACGAGGTGGCCGGGCATCGGCCGCGACAGTTTCAACACCGTCTTGCCCATCGCTTCATAGAATCGCTGGGCCCATTCGATCGTGGTCGCAGAAGTTTCCAAACCACCGCAGAGCTCCACCACCGGCATCAGGTAGGGGGGATTGCAGGGATGGGCGATCAGCAAGCGCTCCGGCCGGGCCAATCCTTCGGCCATCTGGTCCGGATCGAGCCCGGACGATGAAGAGGCGATGATCGTATCGGGGTGCAAAAAGGGTTCGAGTGCTTGCAGGGCTTCAATCTTCAACGCCATCCGCTCCGGTAGGCATTCCTGCACCAGCTCCGGTTTCGCCCCCGCCGTTGCGGCCGTTGTGCTCCATCGTGGGGGTACGGCGGCAGGAGAGAGCTGCCCGAGCCGTTCCACAACGGGTCGGCCCGTGCTCCAGGTGGCCGCGAGACGATCTTCAGTCGCCGGATCGGGATCGATCACCACGGTCTTGTGGCCTGCCCCCGCAAAGGCGACTGCCCATCCGCAGCCGATGAGGCCGCCGCCCAGGATCCAGACATTCGCCATCACAGCAGCTCCTTCAGGCCGATGGAGAGCATCGGGAAGAACACCAGAAGAGCGAGAACGACGAGCACTGCGGCGAAGAACGGCAGAAGGAGAACGGAAAGGCGCTCCGCCCGCACATTGCCCATCAGCGAGGCGACGAACAGTCCGGTTCCCACCGGAGGTGTCAGGAGACCCAGCGTCAGGTTGAGGCAGACGATGATGCCGAAATGGAACGGGTCGATGCCATAGACATTGGTCGCGACCGGCAGGAAGACGGGCACGATCAGGATGATCGCCGGAATGGGATCCGTGATCATGCCGACCACCAGAAGCAGGGCGCAGAGCAGCAGGAGGAAGATCGTCGGCGAGGAGGTCATCGCCTGCATGGATTCGGCGACCATCGCCGGCAGGTTTTCAAAGGTGATGACCCAGCTGAAGACCTGTGCGGCGGCGATGAGGAAGAGAACGCTCGCCGCCCCTTTCGCGGCATTGGCGAAGGCAGGCAGGATGTCTTTGGCGTCGAGCTCGCGATAGACGAACATGCCGATGGCAATTGCCGCGAGGCTGGCAACGGCGGCCGATTCGGTCGGCGTTGCGATACCCCCCAGGATCGAACCCACGATGATGATCGGGATCAGCGCGGCCGGAAGCGCGTCCTTCACCGCGGCAAGACGGGCCCTCATCGGCATGGGCGGCGTCATCGGGAACCGATGCCGGTGACCAAGCCACGCTATGACGGCGATGAAGGCAAAGAAGATAAGGAAGCCGGGCACGATGCCTGCGATGAACAGGTCGCCGATCGGGATCTGCGCAATGACGCCGAAGATGATGAAGAGCATGGAGGGCGGGATGATCGGCGCAAGCAGGCCGCCGGCCGCCGTGATCGCCATCGACACATCCCGCGGGTACCCATTGCGCTCCATTTCTGGGACCGCGAGGCGCGACATGATGGTGATTTGCGCGACAGTGGAACCGAGGATGGAGGCCATCATCATGTTCGCGACGAGATTGACATAGGCAAGGCCGCCACGCAGCGGACGAAGCAGCGCAAGTGCCAGCCCCATCAGGCGCCGGCCGATGCCGCCGGCATTCATGAACTCGCCAAGCAGGATGAAAAGCGGAAGTGCAAGCAACCCGTAGTTCTCCAGGCCGCCGAACATCTGCTGGCCATAGGACTGGAGGAGCACCGTGTTGCCACTGGTGAAGATATAGATCATCGCAAGTGCGGCCAGCGCGAAAGCGATTGGCATGCCGACGGCGATCAGGCCGACAAAGGAAGCAGTAGCAATCATTGTGCGGTCTCCGCCGAAGCGTTGTAGCGGGCCAGAAGCGATGCGACGACGTGCAGAACCGAAGTCAGGCAGAAGATCGGGAGAACCAGCCAGAACCAGAATTTCGGAACGCCAAGCGTAATTGTCGGCTCCTGGTAGATGAAATTGAAAGCGGAGGAGGAGAAGGCATCGACTGATCCAGCGCGCCAAAGGCCGATCGGATCGAACCAGTTCCACAACTGGACGATCAGCACCGCAAGAAAGACGAGCAGCAGGCCATCGACCAGAAGCGCGAGGCGTCGGCGTGCGGCAGCTGGCATTGCATCGGGAAGCAGCGTCACCGCGATATGCTGGCGGTGGGCCAGCCCCATGGACGCGCCGACAAAGGCGACCCAGGCCATCAGCAGCACCGCCAGCTCGTCTGCCCAGATAAGGGGTAGACCGAGGGTCCGGCAAACGACATTGGCGAGCAGCAGCAGGAAGATCAGGAAGATCAACGCGCCCGCCAACCATGCTTCGCAGGCAGCGATTTTACGGCTGGCAACCATGAGCATGCCGGCGCCGAATGCCTTTGGCTGCGCCTCGAGATGGTTGACGGATGGATTGTTTTGTGACGATAGCATCGATATTCCTCCCGCAACGGATAAAATATCGATATTATTTGAAAGTCAATTTCTAAATTGATGTTTTTTAGAAAATGGAATAAATATCGAAAATCAAAAAGGGGAGCTCGCATCTTTGTCGAAAACGCAGCAGGACGTTCTGGAAACCGGGGACGAAAAGACCCAGGCGGAAAAGGCATACAGGCTCATGCGGGAAGACATCGTGTCGGGCGCGCTTGCGCCGGACATGAAGCTGAAGATTGATGTCCTGCGGGACCGCTATGATATCGGCGCGGGGCCGCTGCGTGAGGCGCTTGCGCGTCTTTCCGGGGAGTATCTGGTGACCCTGCTTGGCCAGCGCGGTTTCGTCGTCGCGCCGATGTCCGTGTCGGATGCGCGGGAAATCGGGCACCTGCGCAAGATCTTCGAGGCGGACGCCCTCTCCCAGTCCATTCCCAAGGGGGACCGGCTGTGGGAGGAGAAGGTCATTACCACCTACCACCGCCTCGAACGGATCGAACTTTCCGACAATCAGGGTGCAGACCGCCTGAAGGACTGGGAGCGACTGAACAACGACTTTCACGAAGCGCTGGTGGCAGCCTGTCCCTCGACCTGGGTGCTGCGCATGCGCGAAATGATGTTCCGCCACCACGAACGGTATCGGCGTCTTTCACGCATCAAGACGGTGTTCACACGCGACATCCATCTGGAGCACCGCGCCCTCCTCGATGCTGCGCTCGACCGGGATACAGCCCGTGCCATAGATGTTATCCGCAGCCATATCGAACGCACGACCAATGCGGTGGCAGAAGCGCTGGAGCGAATGGTCGCCTGATTTTGATGTATGAACCTGGGCTTGGCGAAGCCGAGTTTTGAGGTTTCGGGACACGGTGGATCGGCCTGCCCTATCCGCCAGCCTTTCTCCTCTGCTTGAAACAAGGAGCGACTGCGAACGGAATACGAGCGCTAGGCAGACTGCAAGGTCCGGAAAATGCGATCCGATTCCCCTTCGACGGACCATGGCCTGGCCATACCGCCAAGGCTCTCAGCAACCGCAAGCCCAGCCTGTATTGCATCCTCGTGAAAGCCGGAGCCGAAGTAGGAGCCGCAGAACCAGGTATTGTCTTCACCCTGAAGTGACCAGAGTTGCTTCTGTGCCGCGAGCGTTTGGGCATTGAACAAGGGATGTTGGTACACTCCACGCCAAATGATTTTGTCTTCCGCCACGGCGTGCAGCGGGCTCAGCGTCACGAAGAACGGACGCGGATCCTCGATCCCCTGCAATCGGTTCATCCAGTAGGTCACGCAAGGTTTGCGGGGTGCTGTGCCGTCGCGCCCGGATCGCGCCAGATAGTTCCAGCTCGCCCATACGCGCCGCCGGTTTGGCATCAGGCGTTCATCCCTGTGCAGGACCGTTTCATTGTCGCCATAGGAAAAAACGCTCAAGAGCGCGGCCTCCTTTTTCGATCGGTCGGCAAGCATGCCAAGTGCCTGATCGGCATGAGCGCCAATCACGACGTGATCAAACCATTCGGGCTCCGCCCCCAGCACGGAAATTTCCACGGCACCGTTTACACGACGGATCGATTTGACCGGCGCATTGACACGGATACGCTCGCGCAAGGGCGCGGTCAGCCGCTCGAGATAGGCGCGGCTACCGCCATCCACCGTGCGCCAGACCGGCCGGCGCACGAATTTCAGAAGACCGTGGTTTTCACAGAAGCGCACGAAGGAAAGCGCCGGATAATTGCCGATCTCGAGCGCCGGCGTCGACCAGATTGCCGCCGCCATGGGATAAAGGTGATCTTCCCGAAAGGCCCGGCCGAAACCCGCGCTGTCGAGATAGTCGTTGAGACTTGCGGCTGGATCAAGATTTCTCACGCCGCTCGGTGCATGTCGATAAAAGCGCACGAGGTCGCGCAGCATCGACCAGAAACGCGGGCTTGCGAGATTGCTGCGCTGGGCAAACAGACCTGCAAGGTTTGTTGCCGCATATTCCAGCTGACCGCCATCCATCGAAACGGAAAAGGACATGTCCGACGCCTTGGTCGGGACGCCGAGATGCGCAAACAACGCTGTCAGGTTGGGATAGGTCGCCTCGTTATAGACAATAAATCCCGTATCGACAGGAGCGCCGCCCGCTTGCACGGTGTGAGAATGCCCCCCGATGCGGTTGTCCGCCTCGAAAACGGTCACGTCATGACGTTGTGCTAGAAGCCATCCAGCCGAAAGGCCGGCGATACCCGTGCCGACGACGGCGATTTTCAGGGGCCGGTCCGATGTGGGAAAATGGCGCATATCGATCCTTTTGCGGCACTCGAAATCACAGGAAGCAATTAGTACCCTTTACGGGCGCGGGCCTCTGGCGGATCACTTTGGAAGGCCTATTTCGATACATGTGATCCGTCTCGGAGAACGCCGCGTAGAAGGAGGCATGAATGAAGCTTCAAGCCCTATCGAGATTGAGCACAAACCAAGCGTGCCGACAGGCCGGCGGCTTGCCGTCGTGAGGTCAAAGGAAGCACAAGACACACCTTCGCCCGATGCTCTCGCCGAGATGGTTGGGCAGGTCGCTCACGGCCGTGACCGTCAGGCCTTCGCGCTGCTTTTTGGCTATTTCGGGCCGAAGCTTAAGACCTTCTTTCTTCGCTGGTCTCTCTCGTCCGTCGTTGCGGAAGACCTCGTGCAGGAGACGATGCTGAATGTCTGGCGCAAGGCCTCCTATTTCGATCCTGAGCGAGCGGGTGTCGCGACATGGGTCTTCACCATCGCACGCAACATCCGCATCGATCACTTGCGCAGGCAGCGGGATCCCTCGATCTTGCCGCCCGACCCGGAGGGTGGGCCGCAAACGCTCGAGGACGACCTGCTCGGGGCGGAACGGGACGAGCGGGTGCGCCATGCGCTCACCGCGCTCTCGATGGAACAGCAGACGATCATCCGTCTCTCCTATTTCGGCGAGAAATCGCAAACCGAAATCGCCGATGAGCTGGGTATTCCCCTGGGGACCGTGAAATCTAGAACACGTCTGGCCATGAACCGCTTGCGCGCGCTGCTGGAAGACCAAACATGACCATCACACATCACGCAAAAGACGAAACATTGATGCATTATGCCGCCGGCACGCTTGCTGCAGGCCCCGCCATCGTCGTCGAAGCGCATCTGGCAAGCTGCCTTGTCTGCCGCACCCGGGTCGGCGAATACGAGGCGCTCGGTGGCGCTCTTTTGGAAACGGCTGAATCCACGCCGCTTTCGGCAACGGCACTGAACGATGTGCTTGCAATGCTCGACGAAGAGGAGGGCGTGTCGCCCGTCGCCACGGCGCCTCTGGTGCCGGTGGAGATAGAGGGCGTTCCCTTGCCGGAGGCCTTGCGCGGCTGCGATGTCGGGCACTGGCGCTGGATCGGCCCGGGCATGAAGATGAGTCGTGTCGGTGTGCCGCAAGATCCGGATGCCAATCTCATTCTGCTCAAGGTGGCGCCTGGCCGGGCGTTGCCCGATCACGGACATGTCGGCACCGAATTGACCTATATCGTCTCAGGCTCGTTCTCCGACCGGTTCGGCACGTTTCGCCCCGGAGATCTGGCGGAAATGGACGAGGAGGCCGAACACCAGCCTGTTGTCGACAAGGACGGCTATTGCATTTGCCTTGCCGCCATGGAGGGCAAGATGCGCTTCAAGAACGTCATCGGCCGCATGCTGCAGCCGCTCTTCGGCATCTGAGCCATGACGGCGGCGGCGCTTTCCATCCTCCTGGCGGCCGCTGTCTCCCTCGCAATGACCGCGGTGTGGCTCACCGTGGTCAAGGGTGCGGTATCCGGCTGGGTCGACGCGGTTTGGTCCTTTCTTGTCGGTGCTGCCGGTATGGTCGCGGCGCTCACGCATGTCGACGGCTGGGATGGCGATTACCGGCGGCGCCTCCTCGTCGCAACCATCGCGGGGGTCTGGTCCTGTCGCCTCGGCATTCATATCCTGCGACGCACGCTGCACGGCGGGGAGGACCCGCGCTATGCCAGCTTACGCGAGCAATGGGAGGAAAGCTGGCGTTCGCGCCTCTTCCTGTTCCTTCAAGTCCAGGCAGCGGCTGCGCTCCTCCTGACTGCGACGATTTTCATTGCCGCTCGAAACCCTGCCAACGGTCTTCACTGGAGCGATGCTGCCGGTATTGCAATTCTCGTCATAGCCGTGATCGGAGAAGGTGTCGCCGATACGCAGCTGGCGCAGTTCCGCAGTAAAGCTGCAAACACGGGAAAGGTCTGCGATCATGGCCTCTGGAGCCTTTCGCGTCATCCGAACTACTTTTTCCAGTGGCTTGGATGGGCAGGCTACGCGGTCATCGCCATCGGTCCCGCGGGCGTCTGGGGCTGGGGCTGGACGGCACTTGCGGGGCCCGCCTTCATGTACTGGCTGCTCGTCCATGTCTCGGGGATTCCGCCGCTTGAGGCCCATATGATGCGCTCGCGTGGCGTCGCCTTTGCTGCCTATGTCGAACGTGTCAATGCCTTCTGGCTTGGCCCCCAAAAGAAGGGAAGGACGACATGAACCTTGCCGTTGCCGCCATCACTGCCGCCGAGCGCCTGCCACTGCCCGATCACGCAGTGCGCTTTGGCATCAACCGGCTTGTAAGCCGCACGCGCCGCCTGCTGGCGCAGGATGGAGGCCCGACCGACCGCGAATTTGCGCGATCAATGACTGAATGGCCGATTGCCGTTCACACCGATGAAGTGAACGCCCAGCACTACGAGCTTCCGGCGGCGTTCTTTTCGCTGACGCTCGGTCCGCGCCGCAAGTATTCCTCCTGTCTTTATGCCTCACCCGGCACCACGCTTGCGGAGGCCGAGATTGCGGCGCTGGACGAATCCTGCGCCCATGCAGACCTTGCGGATGGTCAGGACATTCTGGAGCTCGGTTGCGGCTGGGGCTCCCTCTCCCTGTTCATGGCCGAGCGCTACCCGGCTGCACGTATCGTCAGCGTGTCGAATTCATCGTCGCAGCGCGCCTTTATCGAGAGAGAAGCTGAGCGGTGCGGCCTGCGAAATCTGACCGTCATCACCGCCGACATGAACAGTTTTTCCCCTGGCAGCAGGTTTGACCGGATCGTCTCGGTGGAGATGTTCGAACATATGTCCAACTGGCAGATGCTTCTCGAGCGGGCAAGCAGCTGGATCCGCCCGGACGGGCGGCTCTTCCTGCACGTCTTCTCCCATCGCAAAACCGCCTACCGCTTCGACCACGCCGACAAGGCGGACTGGATCGCCCAGTATTTCTTCACAGGCGGTGTCATGCCGAGCCACGGTCTGGTGCGGGAGTTCAGCGACAGCTTCACCGTCGAAAGGGACTGGCGCTGGAACGGCAAGCACTACGAACGCACGGCGCTTGGCTGGCTCGACAATTTCGACCGCAACCGAGAGGCCATCCGCACCATCTTCAATGCGACTTATGGGCAGGAGGCGGCGCTCTGGATACGCCGATGGCGGATGTTCTTTCTCGCAACCGCCGGGCTTTTCGGCCATGCCGGCGGCGAAGAATGGGGCGTCAGTCACTACCGCCTCCGACCCGCTGGCGCGGGGCCATGATCTCCCTGTTCCCTGCTCTGATCAAGACGGTACAGGCTTACGCCCGCCATCCGGATCCGCGTGTCGCTGCGGCAAATGTGATCGCACTGCTCGTCGCCTCGAACCAGCCTTTCTATCCGCTCTATCTTTTCTGGCTTGTAAGCCCCGACATCACCCCCGCCTGGTTCACGTTCCTGTCGACACCGTTCTTTCTCGCCGTACCGGCCATCGCCCGATGGAACACCGTCGCCAGCCGAGGACTTCTGCCTCTGGCGGGTATAGGAAATACTGTGCTCTCGACATGGCTGTTCGGCGCAGCATCGGCGGTCGAGATCTTTCTTGT
The DNA here is from genome assembly GCF_029623935.1 of Shinella sp. 838. NCBI lineage: Bacteria > Pseudomonadati > Pseudomonadota > Alphaproteobacteria > Hyphomicrobiales > Rhizobiaceae > Shinella > Shinella sp. 838. The sequence continues at coordinate 228,640 of NZ_JARSBQ010000009.1, read as the reverse complement.
TCCCTGCGGGGTGCTTGCCCTCTTGCTGTTCCGCCCGGGCGAGCGCTGGGCAGGCCTGGCGCTCACCGCCCTCGCCTTTGGCGTCTTCCTGGGGTTACCCGACGCCTATGGACCACCCCTTGCACGGTACGACGCCGCCGAATATGCCGCGCTGGCGCGGCTCAACGTCATCAGCGCAGGCGCACTTACCGCTTTCGTCGCCCTCATGTTCTCCGGCCTCCTGGCGCAGGCCGAACAATCAACCGACGCGGCTGGCGACAAAAAAGCCCGCTGATGCGCCGACAGCGGTCACGAAGGCACCCCAGGGGATGTCGGCGAGGGTGATGGAAAGCGGCCAGTCCTTCAAGGTCGCCTGGTTGGTAAGGTCATAGGTCGCATAGGCCACGAGCCCAAGCACTGCACCGTTCAGCGCAGCCCTGCCGAGGCCACCGCTCTCGAGAGCCGGCAAGACGGCGAAGAACACAATGCCGGCGACATAGATCAGGTAGAAGGCGATCGCCGGGATCAGATGAAACTGCGGTACGAGCTTGTCGCCCAGAAGCGGCCGATAGAGCACGTCTGCCATCGTCGAAAGCCAGATGGCATCGACGATCAGAAAGACGATGCCGGTTGCCAAATAGGCTGCGATAGCGGTTTTCATGCCGATGTCTCCGATGATGTACCCGGCATTCTCTACGATTTTCTCGCCATGACGGATCACCTTGAGTGAACCGATCGGCCCGCCGGTGCGTATTTCACCAAAAGCGACGAGGATGGACCGATGAGGCTAGCCATTCTGGCTGCATACGCCGCGGTGATATCAACTGCCACCGCCTCCTACGCACAGCAATCCGCCGATCCGAGCGGTGTCTGGCTACGGGACGACGGGAACGCGCGCGTGCGCATCGCACCTTGTGGCAGTAACATCTGCGCCACCAATCTTTGGATCCGTGATACCAGCAAGGGAGAGGAAGCCGGCGACCGCCTGGTCATGTCGCTTGAGCCCAAATCGCCCGACACGCTGGCCGGCACCGCCTACGACGCCAAACGCGACCGCACCTATTCGATCACCGTTCAGGTTTCGGACAGGTCCCTTCTTACGCGCGGCTGCATTCTGGGCGGTGTGTTGTGCAGGAATGTCCACTGGCAGCTGGCGCGGTGAGGGTTTCGGCAAGGGGTAAGGCATGAGGGAAGCCCGCATCACCAGCATGGCAGAAAACGGCCCGCCGCCTCCAGCTGCTGGCACGCTCTATCTCGGGAAGGTCATGCAACCAGAGGCTCAATCCCTTTGGCCACCGTTTCAGCTACAGCGTTTTCTCCTTGCTGGTGGATATCGACCGCCTTGGCGAGCTTGCCGAACTCACCCGCCTGCTCTCGGTCAACCGGGCCGGTATCCTGTCGGTCCACGAGCGAGATCATGTCGAAGAGGAGGACGAAACGCTGCGCCGGTTCGCTGACCGTCTGCTGGCGCATGCCGGGCTTGAAAGGCCTGCCGCGCGCATCCTTCTGCTCGCCTATCCGCGCATGTTCGGCTACGTTTTCAACCCGCTCTCGACCTACTTCGCCTATGATGAAGAAGATCGGCTGGTCGCGCTCATCTACGCGGTGCGCAACACCTTCGGCGAGCGGCACAGCTATGTGGCGCCGGTACTTGCGGGGGAAGGGAGCGCTGCCGGCATCCGCCAGACACGGACGAAGATCTTTCACGTCTCGCCCTTCATGGACATGGGGTTGCGTTACCATTTCCGCATCCTGCCGCCGGGCAAAACGGTTCGCGTGCGCATCCATGAGACCGCCGGCAAGGAGCCCGTGCTGGCCGCCACGTTCAACGCGGATGCTGCGCCGTTGACCGACGCCAACCTCGCCCGCTGCCTCCTGCGTTTTCCTTTCATGACTCTGAAGGTGATCGCCGGCATCCATTGGGAGGCGCTCAAGCTCTGGCTGAAGGGCGCGCGATTCCGCTCCAGCCCACCTGCACCCGAAGCCGCAAGCTATCGGGACACTGCCTGACCTGTCTTCGGCCTGCCAGCGCTCGCGGCCCGCGACATCCGCTGCAGCAGGCAGACACCATATCGCCACGAGAAAGCGCTCTATAGACGATGTCGCAAGGTAGAGGACCTGTTGTCCAGCTCAGCGACTGGCGGCGCATTGCAACGCGATACGGCCGATGTGTCCATATATTTCTCTCGGCAATCTGCACCGCAGCACCGGTCATCTTATGGTGTCAATCAATGAGACCTGCGTCTGGCCGGCGCGGGGAACCGCATACAGAGGCGATGACCTAGCGGGTGACACGTGTCATTCAGGCTTCATGCGAGCAATTCGCAGACTTTTATCTCAAAAAAAACAATGCCTGCATTGCACCTCCTCAGGAATCTTCAGCGGGCAGAACAACCATTTTCCGCGGAGTCCGATACCGAGGGCGCAAGAAACCCGACGACCGCCGCGTTGGTGGCCTGGATGTCTGATCGACGGCTTACGGATTGCCGGACGTGGTGGCGGAGAAAGCGCCAGGCTTGAAATGGACGACGTCGAGGATGTGCTTCTCCATGAGGATCGCAGCCTCTTCCATCCGGCCCTCCAGCACGAGGTCGATCATGGCGACGTGCTCCCGATAGAAGCTGCGAACGCGCTCCAGGTCCTGGTAGCTGCGATAATCGACGAGGCGCCGCGTGCGGCTTTGCTGCTGGATGGCCTGCAGGATGAAGCGGTTGCCCGAGAGTTCGGCGAGCAGTTCGTGAAAGCGCACGCTGGCGGCAAAGATATCCGAGGGGCGTGTCCTGTCGCTGAGGTTTTGCAGGAGATGCGTCTGCTCCTTCTTGCACGCCAGAAGCCGCTTGCGATCAATGCGAAAGGTCGGTTGCCGCAATCCCGCGGGCTCCAGGATCAGGCGAAAGTGCTGGCTCTCGTCGCTGGCGCCAAGCGTGCGCAGCAGATCCTCGAACTGCCAGCCATAGCCCGGATTGGCGCGAATGATGCCTTCAGCCTGCAGGCGCGCCAGCGCTTCCACCAGTGCAGGGCGGTCGGCATTGTACCGCCGCAGGAGATGGGCTTCGCTCACCTTCCCCTCCAGCCGGCCTCCGAGATAATCGCCGATCATGCCTTCGTAGATGAGGTCGCTTTGTCGCTCCTGCCTGATTTCCGGTGCTTGCATCCTCGAAACATCGGCGGTGAGGAAGTAGCCGCGATTGGCGATGCGTTCGACATGGCCGCGGCGCTTCAAGAGGTTGAGTGCCCCGCGAACCGGCGTGCGCGATACGCCGAATTCCGCAGACAAGGCCGCCTCGGTCAGATGCGCCCCGACAGGCAGTCTTGAGCCATGGGCGAAGGCGAGAATCCTGTCGGCGATATCCAGTTCGAGTGCGGTCGCGGTTTCGGTAACATCGGGTTCATCGGGCATGTGCTGTTTTATGCGCACCTGCCCGTCTGTTTCAAGCGTTGCGCCGCCGGGCGGCCACGGCAATCGGTCTGCATCAACTACGAATCGGGCCGGTGGCGCCCGGGGCGCAAGGTTATGCGCTCCATGGTTTCTGCCACGGCGCGGGCCTGTTTATCGTCGGAGGTGGCCAAACCTTCGATGACGGCAACGACATCGGTCCGGCGCTTGTCCTGGCTCATCTTGTGGGCGGCCTCGATCGACGTTACGGCAATCGAAAACGAGGCCGTCCCCTTCGAATACATCTTCACCGTTTCGGGACTGATATCGCCGAGGCGCCAGCCTTGGCCAAGCCGCGCCTCGAAATGTTCGACGGTTCGCAGAAGTACACGGTCGTTTTCCGCCGCGTCCGGAGCGTGGCGCAAATGGCCACGCAGCTGCACGGCGGAGTAGTTCCAGGTCGGAACATCCTCCTCCGCCCGGTAGTGACCCGGCGATACATAGGCGTCCGGCCCTCGGAACAGGAGGAGCACCGCATCCCCGTCCATGATGCTGCGCCAATGGGGATTGGCCCTCGCCATATGGCCGATAAGGGTTTGCCCTGACGGATCGTCGGGATCGAAGAGCGCAGGAAGAGCCGTCGCCTGCAAGCCCGCCGAAGGACTGTGCGACACAAGAGTGGCCAATCCGTATCGGCCGATCAGGTCTCGGATTTCCCGCTCGTCGGCCTCGCCGAAGCTGGTGGAAGTGAACATCGTGGCCCTTGCATAAATTGTATTTATAGATAAGAAATACAATAAATGGAGGGCAATGCAATTGTTTTCTGACTACGCCAACTACGATGGACTGGGTCTTGCCGAGCTGGTTCGGACCAGGCAGGTCCATCCAAGCGAAGTGCTGGACGCGGCCTGGGACACGATCGAGAAACTGAACCCGCGCATCAACGCCATCGTTGCATCGATGCGCGGCATTGCCGAAAGGGACATCCGCCTGGGGCTCCCGGACGGACCGTTCAAAGGCGTGCCCATCGCGCTAAAGGACGAGTACCTCTTCTATTCCGGCTTTCCCTGTGATTTTTCCAGCCGGCTCGGCGAGGGTACGACGGCCCCCTATGACTCCACCCTGATCCAGCGCTACCGGGCGGCCGGCCTCCTTATCACCGCGAAATCAAACCTGCCGGAATTCGGGGCAAGCGTGACCACCGAGCCCGTCGCCAAGGGCGCCTGCAACAACCCCTGGGATCTTGGCCACACCAGCGGCGGCTCCTCCGGCGGTTCGGCCGCGGCCGTTGCGAGCGGTATGGTGCCCGTCGCCTATGCCAATGACGGCGCCGGCTCGATCCGCATACCGGCCTCCTGCACCGGCTGCTTCGGCCTCAAGCCGACACGCGGCCGTACGCCGACAGGCCCTGTCGACGGAGAATACTGGAACGGGCTTGTTGTCCAGCATGCGATTGCCCGCACCGTACGCGACAGTGCCGCCCTCCTCGACGCATCGGACGGATGGGAGCCCGGTTCGAGCCATGCCGCACCCGGTAAAACCGGTCCCTACCTCAAGGACGTCTCGACACCGCCCGGGCGGCTGCGAATTGCCGTGTCCACCATTTCACCTGCCGGTACGATGGTCGATCCATCCTGCATCGAGGCGGCGCAAAAAGCGGCCCGGCTCTGCCGGGACCTCGGACACGAGGTGGAGGAGGACGCCCCAAACTACAGCGGGCAGGAACTGGCCAGCCACATCGCAAATCTCCTCGCCATCCATCTGGCCCACGGCATCGATCAGCTTGCCGCCGCGACAGGGCGTACGGCATCGGCAAGCATTATCGAAAGCGCCCATTTCAATCTCAGCGAATACGGTCGCAGCCTGCCCGCCACGACGCTGCTCGCGGCATTGGAGTATTTCGGCTCCCTTGCCCGGCAGGTCGCGCCGTTCTTCCAGCGCTACGACCTGTGGCTGACGCCCACCCTCGGCGCACCGCCGGTAAAGCATGGGGTCATCACCGCCAACGACCCCGACTGGCGCCGCTACATTGAGCGATACTTCGCGTTTATCCCGTTTACCCCACTCGCCAACGCGGCCGGCCTGCCTTCGATGACGCTCCCGCTTCATCACGATTCGAGCGGCCTGCCCATCGGCATCATGTTTACCGGTCGCTTCGGGGCGGAGGACACCCTCTTCCGTCTGGCCGGTCAAATCGAGCAGGCAACGCCCTGGATCGGTCGCAAGCCGCCGGTCGGCGCCTGGAACCCTTGAAGAAAGCCCGCCAATGAGCAAACCATCTTTTCATCGCCTTCACCAGCACGGCGACATCGTGAAGGGCATGCAGGACATCGGCCTGTCCTTTCCCGACCTCGTGCTCGAGGGAAACCCGCAGGAGAAAGCCCACATCTTCTACGACCGACCGCTTTCGCAGGCGACGATCGGCATCTGGGAATCCGAGTCCGGCACCCTGCGCTTCGACCCCTACCCGTTCGACGAACTGTGCATCATCGTCGAAGGCGAGGTGAGCCTCGTCGACGAAAGCGGCCAACAGGACGCTTTTAAGGCCGGAGACCTGTTCATCATCGAAAAGCAGTTCCGCGGCCTGTGGGTGATGCCGCGGCGGCTGCGCAAATTTTTTGTTGAGCTCAAGACCGCATAGATCAGGCCCCACCCATTGCCGAGCGAGCGCCATGGCGCCGCTCGGCCAATTCCTGTGCCAGTCGGATGCGTTTCAGAATGGTCAGAGGTTCCGCCTGAAGAATGCGACGACTGCGGCATTCAAGCGTCTGTGAAAGGCCGCGCGATCGAAGCCCGGACCGTCGGCGCAGATGTCGTGTGCAGCATCTTTTTGCGCCTCCGTGCACGGCGCCAGGAACGAATAATGCCCCGCACCCGGTTCGATATGACGGGCGGGCGGGACAGGCAGCCCGTCCCTGACGATGAGAATATCGGGATCTAAGGGCACCAGCTCGTCCAGTTCTGCCGCCCACAACTCCACCGGCTTGTGCAGGTCACGCAGGCCATCCGGCAGGAACAGGGCCGGCAGGGCCGGTGCTGCAACGAATGCCGCCTTCAGCCGCGGATCGGGCACGACGCCAAGTGCGGCTTGTCCGAATTTCCGGCGGACGTCCTGCGCGCCGCCCAGCGCCAGGCAGGCCGCCTTGCGGGGCATCGCCTTGCATTGCGCCACGAGGCCGGACGTCTCCGGCCGTCCCCCGAGGCTGGCGAGTGCGGTGAATCCCCCCATCGAGAACCCGAAAATCCCGATCCGGCCCTGATCGACCGCCCGGCGGTCCGGCCAGGCGCCCAGCATATAGTCGATCACACGGGAGACCTGCCGAGGCCGTTCCGTCAGTTGCTCGCGTCTGGCGTAGTGGCGCGTGTCAGCATAATTGTCACCGGGATGCGTCAAGGCAACGACGACAAAGCCCGCATCGGCCAATGCCCATGCCGTGTCGTGATGACCATGCGCACTGCCGCCCGTGCCGTGCGATATGACCACCAGGGGCAACGGACCACCGTCAATCCTGCCGCTTTGCGCAATCCGTTGCTCATAGGACGCAAGCTTTTGCAGTCGTGGCTCGCCCGTCGAGGGATACCAGATAAGTATCTGCATCGTGCCACGGGACGGATCGGGGATTTCCATCTCCTGGAAACCGACGCCAGCAAGGGTCGGGGAGGACGTGAAGAGCAGGTATTGGAGGAGAAGCAAAAGCGGAAGTCTATGTATGGTCATCAAGGTTGCCCCGGTTGGAGTGACGCGAGGCACCGTGGTGTACTCCGGGCACAATCGAGACCTTGATCATGTTCGAGGTCGTCTTGGATCACGATCCGGTCAATACTCGCGTCAAACAGGATCGACCCGATGCTTTTTATCCCGCTGCCGTTTGTCGCCGCACTCCTGCTGCTTGTCCTTCTGGCGCAAATGAGTCTGCGAGAGCCCACCGCGAACCGCTCCTTTCGGTCTCTCGTCATTCTGCTTGCAGCCTTGTCTGTCTTGATCGGCATACGATGGGGCTACAGCACTGAACGACTATTACCGGTTCAGGCCTTGTTCGCTTCCGCTGTCGGCCCCCTCGCCTGGATCGGTTTTGCGGCTTTTGTCTCACGGCAGGAAAGTCAACGCGTCCGCCGCCTTTGGCCTCATGCCTTGCCAACGGCGCTGATTGGCGTGCTCGCGATCGCCAGGCCCCAGTGGCTCGACGTGGCCCTGATCGTCATCTTCGCGTGGTATGCCGTCCTTCTGGCGCGTCTTGCCTGGCGCGGTTCGGATGCGCTCGATCTGGCCCGCATCGAGGAGGCTCCTCTGGTTCACCGGGCACTGCAGGCAATGGCCGCGACGCTTCTTCTGGCGGCGATCGCGGACAGCCTGATATCGGTAAGCATTCGGTGGTTCGAGGGCGCATTTGCCGCCGTCATTGTCAGTGCCGCGACGGTCCCGCTTATCCTGCTTCTCGGGATAGGGGCGGCCATTGCCTCAAGAAACACGACACCTCCTGAAAAGGGCGAGACACCGCGGCTGGTGCCCGATTCGGATAGTGCCGTCGTCGCGACGCTCATCGCTCTGATCGAGGAGCAGCAACTCTATCGCGATCACAACCTGACGCTCCAAAGGCTTGCCCGCAAAGCCGGGATCCCTGCCCGTCTGCTGTCCCAAGCCGTGAACGGGGTTTGCGGGCGCAACCTGTCGCAATTCATAAATGATTTCCGTGTGGCCGAGGCCTGCCGGCTGCTGGAGAATGTCGACATTCCCATCACCACGCTCACCTACGATGTCGGCTTTCTCACGAAATCGAACTTCAATCGTGAGTTCCGTCGCGTAACGGGCGTGAGCCCAACCGAATGGCGAGCCCGGAGGGCATCCAGGCAGGAGCCGACACTAAAGTTTGCGAGACGGTCTTTATAGGCCGCGTCACGCGACCCTACGCCCCGTCCTCTGTTCACATGTTTGCTTGTATGGCACACCGGGGCATGGGTTTGCCGCGGGCAACGGACCGTTGACCTTGCCGATCGATCTCCGAGATTGGACGGCCGGATTTGACCGGTTCTACACATCCGCCTTTTTCGTACCGCCTCAAGGCGCAGAAGCCGTGCCCGCAGCTCCCCGCGATTTTTTACGCTGCTCAACGAAATTGAAGAAGCCTCAGGAGCGCGTTTCCGTCAACGCGACAAGGGCTGCGATGATGGCCTTTCCGCTGTAGGGTTTGCGCACGATCAGGGTGTTGGCCAGGCCTTCCGGCAATTCGGCGCCCTCCCCGTATCCAGTCGCGAAGACGAAGGGTATGCCCCTGCGGCGAAGCTCGTCGGCGACAGGAAAGGAATTGCCAGAGCCGAGGTTGATATCGAGTATCGCAAGGTCCGGAGTGCTCGCTTCGATCGCGGCCATGGCCTGACGCACCGAGCTTGCGGTCGAAACCCTGGACAGGCCTTCCTCAGAGAGCATTGCCTCAAGATCAAGGGCGATCAGGATCTGGTCTTCGACGATGAGGACTGCCGGATCCAACCCGCGAAGCGTACCTGTCTGCGCCCCCCCATTGTCCGCCATCGCCACCGCCGCTTTCGCGCTGGACACGGTGAGCTTCACATGTGGCAAGGGAATCCGGAAGCTGGCCTCAAGACCGGATGCCTCGAAGCGGACCATGCTCTCGCCGCCAAGATCGTATGGTACGCTGCGCTCGATGAGCGCACTACCGAACCCCCTGCGCAAAGGCACATCAACGAGCGGGCCGCCGCTTTCGCGCCACAAGATCTCGCAGCCTCGTCCCTCGGTCATCGTCCAGGAAATCGTCACCATACCCGTCGATACGGAAAGTGCGCCATACTTCGCAGCATTGGTCGCAAGCTCATGGAAAACCAGTGCCAGCACGGAAAATGCGCGGCTATCGAGCCAGACATCCGGTCCGGCGAGGCTGATTGTTGATGCCCGCGACCGGTACGGTTGAAGTTCGGCTTCCAGGAGATCGACGAGGATGCCGCCGCCGTCGCCACGCACCACCTGGTCGTGGGCGATCGACAGTGCCTCGATACGGCCCTGAAGGGTTGCGACATAGTCCTCCAGCGTGTTCTTGTGGTGCTGCGGGCTTGTCACCAGCGACTTGATGACTGCGAGAATGTTCTTCACGCGATGGCTGAGTTCCTGGTTCAGCATGCGCTGACGAACCTCGGACTTGCGTCGCTCGCCGGCCATCAGTTCGTTATGACGGAGCACGACTTCTACGATCGCCATCCGTGCGATCTCGGCGATCTCGCGCTCAGTGTCCGCCCAGGCCTGTGCTTGCCCCTTGACGGTCTCCTTCCAGATCGCAAAGCTCTTGCGCGGCGTCAACCGGTCGCCAAGAGGGCCTGTTTCGTAGGTTTTTTCCGGGTTTCCCGCCCAGTTCAGTGTTTGTACAAGCTCTTTACGGAAAAACACCAGGCAATCCGAACCGGTCTGAGACAGGGGAATGGCAAGGACGCCCGATACGCGGTCGCTATAGGCGGCGGCTTCAGGCAGCTTCTGTGACAGGGCGTGCGTTGCCCAGACACGGCCGTCGCTGACCGTTCGGATGAAATCCAGGACGTCGGGCACGGCTGCGTCCGGCGGGGTCGCGCCGAGGCCGGTCCACTTGCCGTCGAACATTATGCCGATGCCGTCGTTTGGCAAAAGCCGCGAGAACTCATGCAGGCTCTGGCGCAGCAGTTCGCCGACATCCTCGTGGTGGGATGACAGGATGAGGAAGCGATCGAGTGCCTCACGTGTTCCAGCGACCGCTGCCACGCGGCGGCGCTCCTTCAGCGACTTCAGGTGCAGGGAGAAGAACTCACCGAACACCTCCATTGCGACACGCTGTGCCATGGGAAGAGCGCGCGGTGAATAATGGTGGCATGCGATGAGCCCCCAGAGCATGCCATCGAGGATGATCGAAATCGACATGGACGCGCCGACCCCCATGTTGCGGAGATACTCGCAATGGATGGGAGAGACGCTGCGCAGATGCGCGAAGCTGAGGTCGAGCGGTTCCCCGGACGCATCGAGCACCGGTTCGATCGGCACGCGCGCGCCGTCTGCATCCGAAATGACGCGAATCGTGTTCTGGAGGTAGAGCGCGCGTGCCTGCTGGGGGATATCGCTCGCAGGGAAGTATTGCCCGAGGAAGCTCTCGAGATCCGCGCGCTTCGTTTCGCTCACCACCTTGCCCGAGCCGTCCTGCTCGAAGCGGTAGATCATCACGCGATCATAACCCGTCGCACCAGAAACGATACGTCCGGCGCGCTGCACGAGACGATCGACATCCGTGATATCGCTGATGCGGCCGATCATCTCGCGCGCGATATGCAGGGGCTGACCGACCGAGGGGGCAGGTTCGAACTCGATGATGACCGCGGATTTGTGATGATGGATCGCGATGTCGAACATGCGGTCGCCGCAGGCGACGTCCAGCAACAGCGCCGGCCGCGACGCCGTGTTGGTCGTCGCCAGCGCGTTGCGAAGGTCATGCAGCAGCCTATGCCCCAACACGTCCACGACACTTCGGCCTGGAAGGCTTGCCTCGCACTCAAGAATGGCAGCGGCATTTGCAGAGGCACGCTCGATGGTCGTGAGGCCGATGTCGCACGCGATGAGGCACCCGTGCGGCTGGATGCTTCCGGGAATGTGGATCGGCTCGCGATCACAGGTGTCGAGCGTAACGGGTTCAGACGGCGGCAACACGATCACTTTCAAAGCAACGCAACGCGAATGCGAAAACGGCATTGGCCGACGCAGCGGCCCGCTCGGCTTCAAAGTCCGAAACGCCATCCAACAATAAAAGGAAGGACTGCCATTGCGCTATGTCCTTTGACATAAGAGCAAGGTGCCGGGCACCGAACGTCTCGTCAAATCCGAGCGCGGCCGCGCGCTGGCGGAGCACCCGCGCGCCGAGCGTGGCCCCCTCGAGCACGTAGAGGGCGCCAAGGAGAACGCTTGTGTCACATAGGTCGAAATCCGCTCCCCTCGGTAATGCCGGTGGCAGGTCTAGGTCTGCCGCGTCAGCGGCAAGGGCGCCGGCAATGACCGTCGGTTGCCAGAGCCAGCCCGACGGCCAGACGATCCCCCCGAGTGCTGTATCCATGGCGGACCGGAATGCGCCGAGCCGTGCAATATAGCGGCGATAGTCCTGCTGCGTATGAAAATCGCCAACGGCAGCGTCGAGCCGTTCATGCGCTTGCTGTGTCCGCCTTCTAAGATCGAACCGTCGTTCACTGTGACCCAAACCGTCCTCCACGATCGGAAACGCCTACGTTCCCAATGTTCTGACCCACAGCGCTCTCATCAGAAGGGGCGAGCCCGGGCCGATACAGGCCAAGCGCGCTGAAATCGCCAGGGAAGCTAGGGCGTGCGCCCATCAGGGACAAGGGGTTACGGAAAGTTTGGAATGGGGCTCATCGCCTTTCTGTGGATTAGGCAAAGCAGAGTGCACACCGTAAATGTGGTTCGAATCCAACGTGCCGGGCGTGACGCAGCGCCTGCAGCCTCCTGCCCCTCAGATGTTGTCCGGTTTTTCCAGCGGCCGTGAATGACGCGGGCGGATCACGCGACAGCCTGCGCCCCGGTGATCTCGACGAGTGAGCCGCACATGAACGCGGCCTCGTCGGATGCAAGGAACGCAACGAGGGCGGCGACCTCCTCGGGCCTGCCGATCCGGCCGAAGGGTACGAGCCTGTCGAGATCGGCGATGGTGCGCCCGGAGCGCTTCACCCCGGCCTCCAGCATGGGCGTGTGGATCTCGCCCGGGCAGACGGCGTTGACGCGGATCTTGTCCGGCGCATAGTCGCGGGCAAGGTTCTGGGTGAAGCTCGCCACGGCCGCCTTCGTCACATTGTAGGCGATATGGTTCGGAGCCGGGTGAAGCCCCCATTGAGAGGCGGTGTTGATGATGGCACCGCCACCGGCCCCAATCATGTGGGGCAGCGCCGCCTGGCACAGGTGGAACATCGCATCGATATTGACGGCGAAGCTTAGCCGCCAGTCCTCGGGCGTCAGCGCGAGAAGATTGCCGCGCCTGTTGAGACCGGCATTGTTGCAGAGCACGTCGATGCGGCCTTCCACGGCGATGACATCGTCGACGATTGCCCTGCACCCCTCTGCGGCCGAGATGTCGCTGGCAAATGCCCGCGCCTTGCCGCCTTCGGCAGCGATCTGCGCGACCGTCGCCTTCGCACCATCGCCGTTCATGTCCGCGACGATGACCTGCGCGCCCTCTGCCGCGAACCGGGCGCTAATCGCGCCTCCGATGCCGCCGGCAGCGCCGGTGACGATGACGACTTTGTCCTTGAAACGCATCGAAATTACCTCATGTAGCTGCCGCCATTCACATCCAGCACGGCGCCGTTCAGAGAGGCCTGCGAGGGACGGAAGGCAAAGGCGGTGATCTCGCCGATTTCCTGCGGGTCGGCCATCCTGGCGATGGGAATGCCGGCCAGGGCCGCTGCCTCGCCATGCTCGGCGATGTAGGCTTCGGCCATTTCGGTACGCACCCAGCCGGGTGCCAGTGCCACCGCCGTCACCCCCTCGTGCCCATGGCTCTGCGCGATGGACTTTGTCAGGTTGATCAGGGCGGCTTTGGAAGCGCCATAGGCCATGGCGCTGGAAGAGTAGCCGCGCTGGCCGGCCCGGCTCGCCATGTTGACGATCCGCCCGCCGCCATGGGTCCGGAAATGCTGGATGGCGAGTTTCGACAGGTCGACGGCCGACAGGAAATTGACCCGCATTTCGCGCGCCCAGACCTGCTGCCATTCCTCCATCGGCGCGTCGACCGCTACTTCCGAGCGAATGCCGGCATTGTTGACGAGACCGGTCAACCGGCCGGCAACGGCCAGTGCCCGGTCCCACAGGACGTGTGGGCCGGCGGGATCCGACAGGTCGGCCGACACGCACCAACCTCTGCCATCCAGCGCTTTCACAAGCGTCTCGGCGGTATCGCGGTTGCGGCTGCAATGCACGACGACATTTGCGCCGTCCGCCACGAGAGCGTGGCAGACCGCCTGCCCGATGGCGCCTGTCGCGCCGGTGACGAGGATGTTTTGCCCAGAAAGTTTCATAGATCCCCCACCTGCAATCCCCAGGTGTCCGACAGGGCGAACCCCTGCAGGAACGGATCCTGCGGATCGAGCCGCAATTGCTGGCGGCCGAAGACATAGCCCCGGCCCGTGATGCGCGGCAGCACCGCCGGGCGGCCGCCAACGGTAACCTCACCGAGGATTTCAGCGGTGAACGTGCCGCCGATGATGCTGTGCGAAATGCGCCTGTCGCCGGTTCTCGCCAGGCCCCGCGCATGAAGGATCGCAAGGTGGGCCGAGGATCCCGTGCCGCAGGGCGAACGGTCCACCCGGCCGGGCTTCAGCGTCGTGCAGGTGAGGAGCGAACCGTCCGGCTGATGGTCGCGGAACATCACATAGGCAATCTCGTCGAAGCCGGGTATTTCCGGATGCGCCGGGGAAACCTCGTCGGCCAGCAGCGCCTTGATCTCCGTACCTGCCTCGGCGAGCGCGCGGGCCGCTTCGGGTACGATGCGCAATCCGACACGGTCGACATCGATCTGGGCATAGAAAACGCCACCAAAGGCGATATCCCCCATGATCCGGCCCCATTTCGGCGTGTCGATTGTGACATCGAGTGCGTGTACGAAGGCCGGCACGTTGTCGAGGCTGACCGACAGGCAGTGGCCGTTCTCGCAGCGCGCACGGGCAACGATCAGCCCGGCTGCCGTGTCCAGCCGCACGATCGTCTCAGGCTCCACCATCGCGATGCGCCCTGTCTCCAGCAGTGCGGTCACCACGCAAATGCAGTTGGAGCCGGACATCGGATGGGCACGGTCGGGCTGCAGCACGATAAAAGCTGCGTCGGCATCCGGCCGGGTGGGCGGCAGGACGAGGTTCGTCGTGTGTACGACCTGCGCCCGCGGTTCGCGCGTCAGGAACAGGCGCAACGACGGATCGACGACGTTCAGATGGTTCATCTTGTCGAGAATGGTGGCCCCCGGGATTTCGGGAGCGCCACCGATGAGGACGTTGCCGCTCTCGCCCTCGCAATGGACGAGCAGGATATCGAGCGTCTTGTCGAAGGTCATTTCAGATACCATGCCCAGGGTTCGTCGCTGACAAGGCGCGTGATCTGCTTTGTCTCCAGATAGTTGTCGAGGCCCCAGCGCCCGAGCTCACGGCCTATGCCGGATTGCTTGTAGCCACCCCAGGGTGCTTCGGTGAAGGTCGGCTGCGAGCAGTTGATCCAGACGATGCCAGCCCGGAAGGCACTGGCGACGCGCTCGCACCGTGCGTCGTCCGCCGACATGACGGCGGCGGCGAGGCCGAAGCGGGAATCGTTGGCAAGCTGGATCGCTTCCGCCTCGGTTTCGAAAGGCCGGATGCAGACGACCGGACCGAAGATCTCCTCCACCCAGACGTCGCTGTCGAGCGCCATGCCGGTAAGGATGGTCGGAGCGACCCAGAAACCCTTGTCGAAACCATCGTACCGGCCGCCGCAGGCGATGGTCGCGCCCTGCTCGACGGCGCGGTCGATATGGCGCAGGACATCTGCATACTGCCCCTCGTTGACAAGTGGGCCGAGCAGCGTGCCCGCATCAAGGCCGTTGCCGATCGTGATCTTCTTTGCCTCTTCGACCAGCCGCTCCAGCAGCGACAGATATAGCGGGGCTTCAACGAGGACGCGCGAGGTCGCCGAGCACACCTGGCCCTGGTTCCAGAAGATGCCGAACATGATCCATTCGACGGCTTTCTCGATATCGCTGTCGGCGAAGACGATGAAGGGCGACTTGCCGCCAAGCTCCAGGCTGATGCGTTTGATGTCCCTGGCGCTGGCAGCCATGATGCGCGAGCCGACCGGCCCTGAACCGGTGAAGGCGACCTTGTCGACCGCGGGATGATCGACCAGCGCCTGTCCGACGACGGAACCCTTGCCGGAAAGGATGTTCAGCACGCCCGCCGGAAGACCCGCAGCCTCCGCGATGACGCCGAGCTCGAGCGCCGTCAGCGAGGTGGTTTCGGCGGGTTTCAGGATCATGGTGCAGCCGGCCGCGAGCGCCGGGGCGACCTTCCACGAGGCCATCAAAAGCGGATAGTTCCAGGGAACGATGGCGACCGCGACGCCGAGCGGCTCGCGTACGGCCTTTGAGACGAAGCGTGCATCTGCCAGCTTGATCGTCTCGATCTCGCCATCCAGTTCCTCAGCAAGATCGGCGTAGAAATCAAAGCAGCCCGCAGCATCCGCGAGATCCCATTCGGACTCGGGCAGAGGCTTGCCGTTGTCCCGGGTCTCCATTCGCGCGAGTTCCGGCAGACGGTCGCGGATGCCCTGCGCGATGGCGCGAAGATAGCCGGCACGCTCCTTGCCGGAAAGACGTGGCCAGGGTCCGTTGTCGAAGGCTTCCCGGGCCGCCTTCACGGCCGCATCGGCTTCGGCAACGCCGGCGGCGGCGATGTGATGGAAGATTTCCTCTGTTGCCGGATCGATCACGGGAAGCGTGTTTCCCTCAATCGGAGCAATCCACTGTCCGTCGATGAAAAGCTTGTTCTGCATAGTGTCCTCAAAAGGAATGGGTTTGCCGACCGCGCGTTAGAAGCGGTCGACGCGATAGGGACGCATGTCGATGGGCGGCGCCACGCCCGTGATGAGGTCACCCATCAGGCGCGCGGTCGTTGCGGCATGGGTGACGCCGAGATGGCCGTGTCCGGTGGCGTAGAAGACGCCTGGCGTCTTCGCCGAAGCCGACATGACTGGAAGCGTATCGGGAAGAGCCGGTCGATGGCCCATCCATTCGGAGAAATCCTCACAGCGTAGATCCGGCAGGGCCGTTTGCGCCCGTCGCACGGTTGTCTTCGCGCGACGGTAGTCGGGTGCGGCGTCGAGGCCCGCCATTTCAACCGTGCCGCCCACACGGATGCCGCCGGCCGTCGGTGTGACCATGAAGGCCTTAGCGGGCCAGATGAGCGAATGACGCATGGCGATGCCGGGGGACATGATCTGCGTGTGATAGCCGCGCTCTGTTTCCAGCGGCATCGGCTCATCCAGCATTTTCGAGAGCAGGCCGCTATAGGCGCCTGCGGAGATCACCACGTCGCCGGCAGCAATGCGATCGCCGTCCGTGAGGCGCACAGCGGTGATGCGGCCCGACCGCTCGAAGCCAGCCACATCACCACGACGGATTTCGCCACCCTGTGCAAGGAAGCGCTGCGCAAGGCGCGTCACAAGACGGAACGGGTCGCGCAAGCTACGGTTCTGAGGAAATAGCACCGCGATACCGATGCTTTCGGACAGCACGGGCTCCAGCTCGCGTGCCTGCGCACCCGTCAGTCGCCGGTGCGGAAAACCGAAGCGCTCCAGGGTTTCGATGTGCTCACGGTCGGCACGGAACTCCGCCTCATCACGGTAGAGCGAGAGGCACCCCTCCTCCGTCAATTCGCCCTCCAGGCCCGTTTCCCGCAAGAGGGGCAGGAGGTCGTCGTAGACGCGCCCGCAAAGGGCTGCACCGTCCGCCTCCAGCTGGCGCAGCTTGTTCGGCCGCGATGCGGCGACGAAGCGGGCGAACCAGGGAAGAAGTTTCGGCATGTAGCCAGGGCGAACACGCACCGGCCCCTCGGGATCGAGCATCCAGCCCGGAATCTGCTTCCAGATGGAGGGGCGCGAGGCTGGCATGAATTCGGTCACGGCAATCGATGCCATGTTCCCATAGGATGCGCCACGCCCGACCTCGCCCTTGTCGAGAAGCACGACCTGCCGGCCTCGTTTCTGCAAGTCGTAGGCGATGGTCGTGCCGATAATGCCCGCGCCGACAACGACGGTGGTCATGCTCTTCTCTCCCGCTGCTGGTTGCGGCCGGGCGGCCTTCCGCCGGTCGACACCGGCTTACCAGTTGAGGATGGGCTGCATGGCAGCGCGGAATTCGGCCTTTTCCTCTTCCGTCAGCGGGCCGAGCGGGGCACGGCATTCCCCGACGGGCAATCCCTGCAATTCGCAGCCATACTTGATCTTCTGAACGAATTTGCCGGATTCGAGGATGTTCATTGCCCGGTAGAGCGTCTTCATCATCTCGCGCGCCTTGCGGAGGTCGCCTGACCTATAGGTCCTGTCGAGATCGCAGCAGGCCCTCGCCATGCAGTTCGACGGGCCGCAGATCCAGCTGTCTGCGCCCCAGAACATGAAATCGAGCGCGATGTCGTCCGAACCCGAAACGAGCTGGATCCGGCCTTCATAGCGGCTGGCAATGTCGATCGCGCGTTGCAGCACCCCCGAGCTTTCCTTGATGGCGATAACGCGCGGATTGGCGGCGAAGTGATCCATCAGCTCGAAGCCGATGTCCGATCCATCCTTCGCGGGATAGCTGTAGAGCACGAGAGCGATATCAACGGCGGCAAGCACGGCCTCGTAGTGCTTGACGAGTTCGGCCTGGGTCGGGCGGGTATAGAAGGGCGGCGCGAGCAGGACCGTGTCGTAACCGATGTCTTTCGCCATGGCGGTCTGTTCGATGACCTCGCGCGTTGCAGGCGCATTCGTACCGGCGATCAAGGCTTCGCCGGGCTTTGCGAAATCCTTGACGAACTGGAGGACATCGCGGCGTTCTTCCGTCGATTGACTGAAGTATTCCCCGGTCGAACCGTTCGGCACCCAACCGGTCACGCCGGCGTCGCGCAGATGCGCGAGCAGCTTTTCGAAGGCCTTGAAATCGATGTGGCCATTGGCATCGAAGGGGGTAACGAGGGCGGGCATGACGCCTGACAGTTTCATGGAAGTCTCCATTCGAGGATCGGGCGGGCGCGTCACACGGCCAGCCGCTTGAGGATACGTTGTTCGATGACCGTGACGGCGCGCGTCAGCGGGAAGGCAATAGCGAAATAAATGAGGGCGACGACGCTCAGCACCTCGATGGGGCGGGCCGTGTTGTTGGAAATGTTCTGGCCGACGAACATGAGATCCGCCATGCCGACCGCCGAGACGAGTGCGCTTTCCTTGAAAAGGCTGACGCAGTTGGACAAGAGTGTCGGCGCAGCGCGCAATATCGCCTGCGGGAGGATGACGCTTGTCGTGCGCACGAAGGGGGAAAGCCCCAGCGCCACGCAGGCGTCCAGCTGCTCACGGCCGACAGCCTTCAGCGACGCACGAAACGTCTCGCTGCTGATCGCGCCCATATAAAGCGTGAGGGCGATAATGCCGGATGCAAGATTGGAGAGCTCGACCCCCAGCACCAGCGGCAGGCAGAAGAAGATCCAGAACAGTTGCACCAGCACGGGCGTGCCGCGGAAGAATTCCACATAGACGCTCGATGCGCCCCGCAGGATCGCGCTCTTCGAGGTGCGGGCGAGCGCAAGCAGGAACCCAAGGGCGCAGCCGAGCAGGATGCAGATCAAGGTCAGCTTGAGCGTCATCCAGAGGCCGAGAAGAAGCGCCTCCTGGTATTTGAGCACGATGGCGAAGTTGAAGGTCATCGCTCGTCTCCTCAGCTCGCTAGCGCTTCGCGGCGGCGTTCAAGATAGCCAACGACCTGGGAGACCGGGAACGACACGGCGAAATAGACGATGGCGACAACCGTAAAGGTCTCGATAGGACGATAGGTCTGCGTGGCAAGCGTCTTGCCCTGGTACATAAGGTCTTGGACGGCAACGATCGCCACCAGCGCGCTCTGTTGGAAGGTGCCGATGCCATTGGTCAGGAGCACAGGAATGGAGTTTCGCACCGCCGCCGGCAGGGTAATGTGGAGGATGCGCTGGAAGGGGCTGAGGCCGAGTGCGATGCCCGCATCGAGCTGCTCGCGTGGCACCGCCTGGATCGAGGCGCGATAGGCCTCCGCATTGAAGGCTGCAAGATTGAGCCCGAGCGCCAGGATGCCCATGGTGACCGAGCCGAGGAACACATTGAACAACATCGGCACGCAATAGAAGAACCAGACGATCTGAATGATCGCCGGCGTGCAGCGGAAGAATTCGATGAAGAGCATCACCGGCAGGCGGATCATCGCCCACCGGCTCATGACGAGCAGCGCCAGGGCAAAGCCGAGCGTCAAGCCGATAACGTTCGCCGCGATGGTGAGCTGGATCGTGACGATGAGGCCATCCCAGAGGGGGCCAAGATTGCGGAAGACGGATGCAAAGTCGAAACTGTAGGTCATGACCCCTTCCCTCAATGCTTGATGTGGAACACCCGCTCGATGAATTCACGCGTGCGCTCCTCCTTCGGGGAGCCGAGCACCTGTTCCGGTGGCCCGTCCTCGACCACGACGCCGCCTGCACAGAAGATCACGCGGGAGGCGATATTTCTGGCAAACCACATGTCATGGGTCACAATGACCATCGGCATCTGCTGCTGGGCAAGCTGCAGGATCACCTGCTCGACCTCGGCCACGAGCTCCGGATCGAGCGCAGATGTCACCTCGTCGAAGAGCATGAGCTTTGGATCAAGCATCAACGCCCGGGCGATCGCCACACGCTGCTTCTGGCCTCCGGAAAGCTGGGCGGGATAGGCGTTCGCCTTCTGTGCAAGGCCGAAGCGCGTGAGTAGCCCCATGGCACGCGCTGCTGCATCGGCCTTCCCTTCGCCCCGCACCTTCATCGGGGCCAGGACCAGGTTTCCGATCACGTCGAGATGTGGGAACAGCGTATAGTGCTGGAACACCATGCCGATCGAGCGGCGGACCTTGGGGTCGATCGTGGTCTTGCCGCTGCCATCGGCGGAAATGTACGGCTTGCCGCCAAAGACGACGGAGCCTCTGTCGATCTGCTCAAGCCCCATCAGCACCCGCAGGAGGGTGGACTTCCCGCCGCCGGACGGACCGATGACGACAACGCGATCGCCGGCCTTCATCTCGATATCGAGACCCTGCAGCACCTTGACGACGCCGCCGTAACTCTTGTGCAGTCCTTCGATCCGAACCAGCGGTGCAGTAGCCGACATCATGCGAACTCTCCTCCTTCAGACAGGCAAGCGGAGCCGCTGTGGAGCGGCTCCGGCTCGGCTCAGTTGCTGGCTTTGAGGACTTCGTCGACCGCCTTCCTGATCAGGCCCTCGACATGTCCGGTGGCGACCCGCTCCTCAAGGAAGATATCGGCCACTTCGACATCGGCCGCGGAAAGCTGGTGTGGCAGACCGAAGGAAACGCCCTGTTTGGCAAGTGCCGGCGTCGGGTTCAGCGCAACTGCCCAATCCGGGTTCGACTGGGTGAAAAGCTGGTTGGTGTCGGAGGCATCGACAAGGATATCCGCACGGCGGGAGACGAGCGCGAGGCGCGTCTCGTCATTGGTCGGCAGGCGCAGGATCGTCGCGGTTTTGACCGCGGCGGAGATCGCCTTGTCCTGCGCTGTGCCGGACATGACGGCGAGCGTCACATCGGCCTTGTCGATATCAGTGACAGACGTGGCTCCTGCGGGAACCTTCGGGTTGTCCTTGTTGTAGGCGAGCGAGATCTGGTACTCCATCGCCGGAATGGAGAACTGAACCGCCATGGCCCGGGCGGGCGTTCGGTTCAGCGCCAGCGAGACATCCCATTTGCCGGCCTGAAGGCCTGCCACGATGTTGTCCCAGGTCGTATCGACGAATTCAGGCTTTACCTGCAGCACCTCGGCAAACTCACGGCAGAGGTCTGCATAGAAGCCTGAATACTCGCCACTTGCCGGATCGCGCATCACATAGGGCGGTGCAACCGCGGCGCCGCACCGCAACGTGCCGCTCTTTTGAACACCTTGCCAATAGCCCTCTGCCGTCTCCGCCACCGCCGCGGTCGAAAGCCCGGCCATCAGCGTGAGCGCCGCCGTCGCCCGCAGAGCGGACGTCATCACATTCGAAAGCATGTGCATTTCCCCATTTTTGAGCGCTGAAAGCGCGGTTCCACCCGTCGGCTTTGGCCGTTTCTTACGTCTTCTTTTGTCGGCTCCGTGTCGACTGGATAATTTATGTCGTTTCCATGTCGACAAAGTCAAGCGGAAAATTTACGATTGCTGCATGCCGGTTTTTCTGGCCCAATGGCCGCGAAATGCGGAAAGGGATGTAAGTGTCTGAGGAAATTGAATCGAAACGCGTGCGCGGCACGGGCTCGAAAAGCGTCTACGACACGCTG
This sequence comes from Shinella sp. 838, assembly GCF_029623935.1. NCBI lineage: Bacteria > Pseudomonadati > Pseudomonadota > Alphaproteobacteria > Hyphomicrobiales > Rhizobiaceae > Shinella > Shinella sp. 838. The sequence continues at coordinate 207,226 of NZ_JARSBQ010000009.1, read as the reverse complement.
CGCAATGAAATCCTGGCACTCACCCTGCCGCCCGGCCAGTTGCTCGACGAAACCACGCTGGCCGAGCGCTTCGACATGTCGCGCTCACCGATCCGCGAGGCGCTGATCCGGTTGGCCGGGGAGGAGCTGGTGGTAACGCTCTCCAACCGCAGCACCATCGTCGCGCCGATCGAGGTCGCGAGTTTTCCGAAATATGTCGAGGCGCTCGACGTCGCCCAGCGCATGAACACGCGCCTGGCCGCGGCGCTGCGTACGGAGGCGGACCTCAAGATCATCGCCAAGCGCCAGAAGGAATTCGAAGCGGCAGTGAAGACCGGCCAGCACCTGAAGATGTCGGAAGCCAACAAACAGTTTCACATGGCCGTCGCCTATGCCGGCAAGAATGCCTATCTCGCGTCCTTCTACGAGCGGCTTCTCAATCAGGGCCAGCGTATGCTGCACCTGCATTTCGAGTATCTGGAGCGTACCGGTGACGGATATCTGCTGACGGACGAGCACGAGTTGATGCTGGAGGCAATCCGTACAAAGAACGTCGAACTTGCCGACGAGCTGGCCCATGCACACACCCGGCAGTTTCAGGACAATTTCATCGCGTTCCTGCGCGAGAATTATACGACCGACGTCTCCTTCGGCCCTCTTGCTGCTGCGGAATGATCATGCCCCTGTCCCAGAAAATTGGATTTATCGGAACCGGCGCCATCACCGACGCCATGGTGCGTGGATTGCTCAGCGACCCCGCGGCGGTGCCGCATGTCGTGGTCTCCCAGCGCAGTGCCGAGATTTCGGCGAAACTTGCAGTCGACTTCCCGCAGGTATCTGTTTCCATTGACAATCAGGCGATTGTCGATGCGTGCGACACCGTGGTGCTCGCCATCCGCCCGCAAATCGCCGAGGAAGTTGTCCGTCCGCTGAAATTCCGGGATGGCCAAGCCGTAGTCAGCGTCGTCGCTGCAACCAGCCGCTCCGCTCTCCTTAGCTGGATCGGCGGCGATGTGAAGCTCTCGCAGGCAATCCCCCTGCCTTTCGTCGCCCGCCGCAAGGGCGTCACCGCCATCTATCCACCGGATGCAGGCACCGCTGCCCTCTTCAATGTGCTCGGCAATGCCGCGGAATGCGAGACGAAGGAGGAATACGACCTCCTCGCTGCCGCCAGCGCCCTCATGGCTACCTATTTCGGCATCATGCACCGCACGACGGAATGGCTTGCGCAGAACGGCCTGCCGGAAGAAAAAGGGCGAGCCTATCTCGCTCCGCTTTTTGCCGGCCTGTCCGATACGGCCCTCCTTGCCGGCAAGGACATTGCCTTCATCGAGATGAGCCACGAGTTTGCCACCAAGGGCGGCCTGAACGAGCAGGTCTTCCGCGATTTCGAAGCGAACGGCGGCAGTCGGGCGACACTGGGGGCGCTCGATCGTGTCCTTGCCCGCATTCGCGGATAGGTCGGCACGCCGCCGGGACGGCTGCCAGCATCAGGTGCTGAGAAAATCCGCCATCTCGACCTCATAAAACGTCTTGGTGCGCGGGCCGGCGAGGATCGGGTCGATCCGGCGCACGCATTCCTGATAATGCGGGGTCTTGCGGTGCTCGTCGAGCGCTTCGGAGGACGTGAAGACCTCATAGATCGTGAAGCTGTGGTCGTCTTCCGGGTTGCGCAGCACGTCGAAGCGCAAGTTGCCGGGCTCCCGGCGGGTTCCTTCGTAGTTGATGCGGAATGCCTCCAGAAATTCTGCGGCATGGCCCTGCTTGACGTTGATGCTGACCATCTGGATGAGCATGTCTTAATCCCTGCTGTGTTGAATCTTCGGTTAGTCGATCAGAGGCCCGGCGCCTTCCACATGGCCGTGGTGACACCTTCGTCGACGAGCTGGCGCTGCAGCGCATAGGCTCGCGCCCAGCGTTCTCCCGCCTCGTCATAGATGGCCTTGTGCGCAAAATCCGGCTCGAAGCGCTTGTCCCAGCGCACCCAGCCCTCTGCCGCCTCGACGAAATCCCGGCGCAGGCCGATGCCAATTGCTGCCGCCGCCGCACAGCCGAGCGCAGTCGCTTCTTTGACGACAGGCGTGACGACCGGAAGCCCGGTGGCGCTCGACAGGATCTGCGACCAGTGGGCAGATTTCGATGCACCTGCAGCGAAGACGATCTTGTCGGGCGTCTTGCCGGAGAGCTTGAAGATGGCCGAAAGGTTGCGGGCCGCCACGATGGCTGCATTCTCCTGCAATGCGCGGAAAATCGCGGCCTTGCCAGACTTTTGCGGATCAATGGAAAGGTTCAGCAGCGACGGCGCGGCATGGTACCAGTTGCCGTAGCGCATGACGTCGGAGAAGACGGGAATGATGCCATAGGCGCCGACGGGCACACCGGCCGCCTTTTCTTCCAGCAACCGGTAGGCATCGCCGCCTGGGCCAGCCGCGGCCACCTCCTCCGCGCCAAAACTGTCGCGGAACCAGCGCATGACGATGCCGACGAAGAAGCTGATCGCTTCGGCCTGGTTGAGACCGGTCACAACATGCGGATTGATGCGCAAATCCATCGACGGGTCGGAGACGGACGGGCCGACATTCACGACCTGCTGCCAGAAAGTGCCGCCGAGCACGGCGCAATCGCCTTCATTGACGACGCCGATCGCCGCCGCGCCGCTTTGGCAGTCGCCGCCTCCCATGACAACAGGCGTGCGGGCTGTGAGGCCGGTCTCATCCGCCGCCCTTTCCGTCACCCGGCCGATAACCGTGCCGGGTTCGACGCTCTCGGGGAAAATGTCGTCACGCATGCCGGCCTTTGCCATCGCCTCTGGCAGCCAGCCACGCTTTGTCAGGCTGTAGAGGCCGGTGGTGCCGGCATTGGAGGGATCGCTGGCGATGACCCCGGAAAGCCGCGCGAGCACCCAGTCGGAGAGCATGCTGATCCGGTCGATACGCGCATAGACATCCGGAAGGTTGCGTTTGAGCCAGAGAAGGCGCGGCAGCGCGCCAAGTGCGAAGGTCTGGCCGGTCTCAACGTAGAGGTCGCGCTCGAGGCCGGGAAAATCGCGCTTGAGGTCGCGCACTTCGCTGACGGCACGGCTGTCGACGTTGGCACAGGCCCAGATCTCACGGCCGTTGCGATCATAGGCGACGAAGGCCTCGCGCATGCTGGTGGCACTGACTGCGCGGATATCGGCGGCCGAAATGCCTGCCTCGGCGATCGCCTGCCGGATGGCGCGCGACAGGAGCGACCAGTTGCCCTCTACATCGAAGTCCATCGAGCCGGAAAAACGCGGATCGGTCTTGTGCCACCATTCGTGTTGGGCGCTGGCGATCTGGTTGCCGTTTTCGTCGAAGATCACGGCACGGCCGCTGCCGGTGCCGGCATCGACGGCCAGCAGATAGGAAGTCGTCATGGTTCAGTCCTTGATCTCGATGAGGCCGGCGGCCGTTGTCTCGTCGGTGATGAGGATGCCGACGAACTTTCCGCGCAGCGCCGCGTGGATGGCCTGCACCTTCTGGACGCCGCCTGCCGCCGCCACGACCTTTTCCGCGCGCGACAGCGCCGCTAGCTTCACGCCGATCACCCGGTCGTGCAGGGGCAGGTCAAGCGGCTCGCCGCGCTCGTTGTAGAACTGGCAGAGAATGTCGCCAACCGCACCCTTGCGGCGCAGCGGCTCCACCTCGTCGGGGCTGACATAGCCGGATCGGACCACCGTCGAAGCGGAGGAAAGTTCGCCGATGCCGACGAGCTGGTAGGTGGCGTTTAGCGCCATGTCGAGGAGGTTTGCGACCGCCGGCTCGGAAGAAAGATTACGCGCCACATCCGGGTCGCGCACGACAAGCGGCGCGGGCACGAGATGCACGCCGCTGCCCCAATTGGCCGTGCGCATGCCGTCGACGTAGGTGCCGACACCGCCGGTAAGGCTGACGAGGCCGATATTACGCTCGTTGGCGAGATGACCCAGCCGCTGAATGGTGTTCGAGACCGTCGCGCCCCAGCCGACAGCAAGAAGATCGTTCGTCTGCAACCGCTGCATGAGGAATTGCGCGGCCGCCTGGCCGAGCCGGTCGCTCGGGTCCTGATCGGGGAGCTGGGGCACCACATAGGCTTCGAGCAGCCCGTAGCGCTCCTTGATCTGCCGCTCCAGCGCAAGGCATCCCTGATAGCGCGAATTGATGCGCACCTGAATGATGCCCGAGCGACGGCCACTCTCCAGCAGGCGCGACACCTTGATGCGAGACATGTTGAGCTTCTCGCCGATCTCGTTCTGCGTGAGGCCGTCGTTGTAATAATACCAGGCGATGCGGGTGAGGATCTCCTCGTCCGTATCGGCGTAGCTCCATTCCCCGTTGTCCGACGCCATGCAAGCGGCTCCCTCGGTCCATTTGTGATCATTTGAATAGCAAAAAAACTTTTGATACGTCAACGCGTCACCGCGGTGAAAAATTCTTATTGGCTGCAATTCATTGATTTCCGCTGATAAATCATATTTTGCAGCGCAATATCGGCGTCCCATTGCCGCAGTTTATGTTCTGAGCATATTGACGGCTACCAATCACTATGATCACATGATTGTAGTGAATTACATATGAACAGGTGCAGAATGACTGGGAGCCCGACGACCGGGAGGGTCGCGAAGCTGACGGACATCTGGAAGTCCTACGGCGCCGTTCCGGTGCTGAAGGGCGTTTCCCTTGCCTTGCAGGCTGGAGAGGTGCATGCGCTTCTCGGCGGCAACGGTGCCGGCAAGTCGAGCCTCATGAAGATCATGTCCGGCGTGATTCCAGCCAATTCCGGTGCGATCGAGATCAATGGCCGGCCGCTTTCCCATGCATCGCCAGCCCATGCCCAGGAACTTGGCCTCTACCTCGTGCCGCAGGAAGCGCATATCCTGCCCAATCAGAGCGTTCTGGAAAACATCTGCCTTGGCCTTGCCGCCTCGCCTCGGGCGCTGCGTCCGCGCGTCGAACAGCTGGTCGCCGAACTTTCGGTATCGCTCGATCTGGATGCGCAGGCCGCCGCCTTGGAAATTGCCGAGCGGCAGATCGTCGAGATCCTGCGCGGCCTCGTGCGTGATGCGTGCGTGCTGATCCTCGATGAGCCCACCTCCGCCCTCACCCCGTTCGAAACGAGCGCCCTCTTCCAGCGCGTGCGCAAATTGCAGGCGCAGGGCGTCGGCATCTTCTTCATCTCGCATAAGCTGCGCGAGATCCGCGAGATTTGCGGAACAATCAGTGTGCTGCGCGACGGCGTCATCGTGCTTTCCGGCCCGCTCGATGGCTACACCGACGCGGAGGTCATCGACGCGATGAGCCGTGTGCAGATTACTGACGCTTCCGGGAAGGACCGCGCCGACCGCAAGGTCGCGCAAATTGGCAAGCCGCGCCTCAGCGTGCGCCGGCTCAGCGGCGAAGGGTTTCGCGATATCAGCCTTGACGTGCGGGCCGGTGAGATCCTTGGTCTTGCCGGCGTTGTGGGCGCCGGGCGCACGGAGTTCGCCGAGACGCTCTTTGGCCTGCGCCCCCAGACGGCCGGCAGCGTCGTTTACGACGGCGCGGAGCTGAAGAAGCGGTCGCCGCGACTGTGCATCGACCGCGGCCTCGTCTATCTGCCGGAGGACCGCCAGCAGCACGGGCTGTTCCTGGAGGCACCGCTCTTCTGGAACGTCTCATCCTATCTCGTTCACCGCCTGCCCTTCTTCCTGAGACCCGGCGCGGAGCGGAAAGTGTTCGACGAATTCCGCAGCCGCATGGGCATCAAATGCAGCGGCGCCAGCCAGGAGGCCCGCGGCCTTTCCGGCGGCAACCAGCAGAAGGTGCTGCTGGCGAAGTGCCTCTCGGCCCGGCCGAAGGTGCTGATCCTCGACGAGCCGACGCGCGGTGTCGACGTTGCGGCCCGCAACGACATCTACGCCCTCATTCGCCAGCTCGCCGCCGACGGTGTGGCCATCATTCTCATTTCATCCGATTTCGATGAGATCGAGCAGCTCGCCGACCGCGTCGAGGTCATGGCGTTTGGCCAATCCGGCGGGGAGCTCACGGAAAATATCTCGGTCGATGCCATCGCCCGCCTCGCCTTCGGCGCCTCGGAGGCCCGCCATGCTTGACCTTTTCGCGCGCAACCGCGTCGCAACGCTCATCGTCGTCCTTGCCATTGCCTATGTCGCCATCGGCGCTGCGGCACCCGGCTACCTCTCCGGCGCCACCGCCTCGGTCGTCCTCTCCAACAGCCTCGTCCTTATGCTGATCTCCCTCGGCACGATGATCGTCATCCTGACACGGAACATTGACGTGTCGAGCGGCTCGGTGCTCGGCCTCAGCGCCGCCGTGCTCGGCCTCTCGCTCAATGCGGGCATCGGCCTGCCACTCGCCATCGCCTTCTGCCTTGCGACCGGCGCGCTCGCCGGTGCCTTCAACGGGTTGATGGTCGCCTATCTCGGCATCCCCTCCATCGTCGCCACCCTCGGCACGCTCGGCCTCTATCGCGGCATCATGCTGGTCCTGACCGGTGGTCGCTGGATCGAGGATTTGCCGCAAGACCTGAAGGGGCTCGCTGCCAATCTCGGCCCCGGCTTTTCGGCGCTGACGATCGTCGTTCTCGTTCTCGTCGTGCTTGCCTGGCTGGTGCTGCGCAAGACGCGCTTTGGTCGCTACTTCTATGCCGTCGGCGACAATCGTGCGGCCGCGCACCATCTTGGCGTACCCGTCAAGCGCGTGCAGTTTACCGCCTTCATTGCGACGGGCCTCTGCGCGGCGCTCGCCGGCCTCGTCTTCGCCGCCCAGATCGGCTTCATTCCCAATCAGGCCGGCAGTGGTATCGAACTGAAGGCGATCGCCGTCAACGTGCTCGGCGGGGTAAGTCTGCTCGGCGGCACGGGCTCTGTCGCCGGTGTCTTTTCCGCCGTCATCTTCATCACCTCGATCGACAGCGCCCTCGTTTTCCTGAAGATTCCCGCCTACTGGAACGACTTCATCGCCGGCGCGATCCTGCTGTCGGTGCTGCTGCTCGACGGGCGCATCCGCCAGATCATCGACCGCCGCATCCGCGCCCGCCGCTACGCCGTGCACGAGCGCAGCCCTGTCCCATCCACCGAAACGACGACGGCGCGCACTGTGGAGGCAGGCCGATGAAGAAGCTGATCTTCCGCTGGGAAACCGCCCTCCTCGCCATGCTTGTCGCCGAGCTCGTCATCTTCGGCCTCGTCAATCCGCGCTTCCTCAATGTCGCGAACCTCATCTACGGCACGTCGGATTTCGTGCAGATCGGCCTCGTCGCCCTGCCGCTAACCCTCGTCATCATCGCCGGCGGCATCGACGTCTCCTTCGCCTCCGTGATTGGTCTTGCCGCCATCGTCTTCGGCGTTGCCACTTTCTATGGCGTGCCCCTGCCGCTCTCGATTGCGCTTGCGCTCGTCTCCGGCGCGCTCTGCGGCCTTCTCAACGCCACCGTCATCCATCTGTCGAAGATCCAGCCGCTCGTCGTCACGCTAGGCAGCCTCTATCTCTTCCAGGGCACGGCAACGGTCGCCTCCGGCCTCGTTGGGGCGGGCGGCTATGAGGGCATCGGCAACTTCCCGGAGGCCTTCAATGCCTTCGGTTATGCCGAAATTCTCGGCCTGCCGGCACCTCTCGCCCTCTTCCTTGCCCTTTCCCTCGTGCTGGTCGTGCTGCTGCACTTCACGCGCTTCGGCCGTGCCATCTTCCTCTCGGGCCAGTCGGAAAGCGCGGCGCGCTTCGCCGGCATCCCGGTCGGCCGCGTGCAGACGATCACCTACGTCATCACGGGTGTCTCTGCCGCCATCGCCGGCCTCGTCATGTCAGCCTATTTCGGCTCCGCGCGTGTCGATCTCGGCTCGGCGACGCTCCTGCCGGCCGTTACCGCGGCCGTGCTCGGCGGTGCCTCCATCTATGGCGGCCAGGGATCCATCCTCGGCACGCTCATCGCCACCTTCGTCATCGGCTACCTGCAGCAAGGCCTGCAGGCAGCCGGCGTGCCCAGCCAGATTTCCAGCGCACTTTCGGGAGGGTTGCTGGTTGTCGCGGTCGCATTGCGCCACGGAAGCGCAATGCTGACCGATTTCATCGCCGTCGCCCGGCAAAAAAACAAGCCCGGGCGGCAGTCACTTCAGGAGGAGAATGAGAATGATCAAGACTGTACTGAAATCCGGCGCCCTCGCCGCGGCCCTTGTTGCCGGCACCATGCTCGCTTCGGGCACGGCACATGCCGAAAACCAGATCGCCTTCATCCCCAAGCTGGTGGGTGTCGGCTTCTTCACGTCCGGCGGCGCCGGCGCCGTGAAGGCCGGCGAAGAAGTCGGCGCGAAGGTCACCTATGACGGCCCGACCGAGCCCAGTGTTTCCGGTCAGGTTCAGTTCATCAACAACTTCGTCAACCAGGGTTACAACGCGCTCATCGTCTCCTCCGTCTCTCCGGACGGCCTGTGCCCGGCACTGAAGCGCGCCATGGACCGCGGCGTGCTCGTCATGACCTGGGACAGCGACGTCAACCCGGATTGCCGGAGCTATTACATCAACCAGGGTACGCCCGAGCAGCTCGGCGGCCTTCTGGTCGACATGGCGGCGGAGGGCGTGACGAAGGAAAAGGCCAAGGTCGCCTTCTTCTATTCGAGCCCCACCGTGACCGACCAGAACGCCTGGGCGGAAGCGGCCAAGGCGAAGATCGCCAAGGAGCACCCGGGCTGGGAAATTGTCACCACCCAGTACGGTTACAATGATGCGCAGAAGTCGCTGCAGACGGCAGAAAGCATCCTCCAGACCTATCCGGATCTCGACGCGATCATCGCGCCCGACGCCAATGCCCTGCCGGCCGCCGCTCAGGCTGCGGAAAACCTGAAGCGCGCAGAAGGCGTCACCATCGTCGGCTTCTCCACGCCGAACGTCATGCGCCCCTATATCGAACGCGGCACGATCCAGCGCTTCGGCCTGTGGGACGTCACCCAGCAGGGCAAGATTTCGGTCTTCGTTGCCGATCACGTCCTGAAGAACGGCCCGATGAAGGTCGGCGACAAGCTGGAAGTGCCCGGCATCGGCACCGTTGAGGTCTCGGCCAACAAGGTGCAGGGCTACGATTACGAAGCCGACGGCAACGGAATCATCCTCCTGCCGGAACGCACCGTCTTCACGAAGGACAACATCGCAAACTTCGACTTCTGATCACGCATGGACGGCGGGCGGCTCCGGCTGCCCGCCGAATTCTTTTTTCAAGGACAGGACGACACGCATGAAAAGCCGCTGGAACGACGGGGATGCAGCCCGCTACGTAGAGGCCGCGCGCGCGGCGGGACAAAGCGATGCCCTCGGCCTTCGCATCTACACCTCCCGTATCATCGGTGGCGATCCCGACCTCGTGCTGCATGGCGGCGGCAATACGTCCGTGAAGGTGACGTCCGCTGGCGGCGAAACGCTCATGCACATCAAGGGCAGCGGCTGGGATCTCGACACAATCGAAGCGCCGGGCCTGCCAGCGGTGCGCCTCGTGCCGCTTCTGGAGACCCGCGACGGCCCGAAGCTCTCGGATCCGGACATGGTCTCGCTGCTGCGCGCCAGCCTGATCGAAGCGGACGCGCCCAATCCTTCCGTCGAGGCGCTGCTGCACGCCTTCCTGCCGTTCGCCTTCGTGGACCACACACATGCCACGGCGATCCTGGCGCTTGCCGACCAGCCTGATATGCGCGAGACCGTCAGGCGTATCTATGGAGATCGCCTCGCCTACGTGCCCTATGTCATGCCCGGTTTCGATCTTTCCATCGTTGCCGACCGCATTTACCGTGAGCATCCAGGCTGCCAGGGTCTCTGGCTGGAAAATCACGGCCTCTTCACCTTCGCCGATGATGCCCGCCTTTCCTACGAGCTGATGATCGAATTCGTCACCATGGCCGAGAGCGAGCTTGCCCGTAAGGGCGTTGCGCTCTCCGGCCCGCAGCTAAGTGATGGCACCGAGGACATGGCGCTGCGGGCGCGGCTGGAGAAAGCTCTCGTCCGTGAAGGATCGCCCTTCGCCAAAGGTGCGTTCCTCGACTACCGCTCCACCGCTGCGATCCGCGAACATGCCGCCAAAGACAATGTGGAGGCAATCAGCCTGCGCGGGACCGTCACGCCGGATCACGTCATCCGCATCAAACCTTGGCCGCTCATCATCGAGCCGGATGCGGGCGAAGCCGCGATCGAGGCGGCGCTTGCCGCCTATGCCGACCGCTACCGGGTCTACTTCGCACGAAATGCGACGCGCTCCAGCGAGCCGAAGCAGATGCTCGACGTCTATCCCCGCGTCGTGCTGGTGCGTGGACAGGGAATCTACGCCCTCGGCGCCAGCAACAAGGCCGCCAAGATCGGCGGAGATCTCTGCGAGCAGGCAACCCGGGCAATCAATGCCGCAGAAGCCTACGGTCGCTTCACACCCATCGGCGAGGCGGATCTCTTCGACATGGAATACTGGTCGCTCGAACAGGCCAAGCTGAAGGTCAACGCACACTAACATCCGCCCGGCAAGCGCTGTCGCACGTGCAGAGGGCCTTTCCGGCATATCAACCCGGTTCGATACCGATCAGCAGCAAGGCAGACAGGTTTTCGATGGCCGCGGCCTGGCTCATCCGGCCGCGCGTCATCGCGAGAGACAGCGCCTCCGCAGCGCCGACAATTCCGATACAGCGCTGCTGGAGCGCCTCGTGGGAAAGTCGCGAGAACGGGGCCAGAGCGTCTGCAAAAATGCCGACGCAGTTGTCCATCAGTTCCTGCTGGACTGCCCCCATCTGCGGGTCCCCCATCAAGGCCGCCGAAATCGCATGGCCTTCCGACCCCGAAGCCGAATGGCAGGTCATGTAAGCGTTCGCGATAAGGCGTACAGTTTCGGTTAGCTGCCCGCCCGCCCTCGACAGACTTTCCTGCAGCACCTTGACCTGTTGCTGGTCGATCCGCCGGTACAACGCGACAAGCAGACCTGACCGGGTCTCGAAATGCTCGTAGGTTATCGGCTTGCTGACCCCCGCCCTCTCGGCAAGAACGCTCAGTGTCAGGGCATCAGCTCCCAATTCGCGCACGATATCGAACGCGTTTTCAATCAGTTGCTCGCGGCGCGCTTCCTTCGTGAGGCGGCGCTTCGCCTCGCTCTTCTCGTTTGCTGTCACGCCGATCATCTTTTTCAGAACGCCCCCTTGACGGACCCAATGGCGCATACCCAACTTACCAATCGTAAGTTACGAGTAGTAGCTTATCAGGTGCAGCATCCACCTGCAAGATATCGTCAAAGAGGATAGGAAACATGCCACAGACACAACGACCCGTGCTTCTGATCGGAGGATCCGGCATCGTCGGCCTCGAGGCTGCCAGAGAACTGCGCCGCCGATATCCGGACCTGCCCATCACCATCGGTGGCCGCGATATCGGCCGGGCGCAGAAGGCCGCCGCCGAGATCGGCAACGCCACCGCGACGGCTGTAGATCTTTCGCGTTCAGACCTCGGCCTTGCCCATCCCACCTTCGGCGCGATCGCGATCTTCGTGAAGGACCAAACCCTCAACTCCCTGCGATACGCTCTCGACCACAAGATCCCGTATATCGATATTTCCACCGGCGCCTTCGAGATCGGCCCTGAAGCGGCTCTCTTCATCCATCATCCCGACCGTGCACCCGTCCTTCTGGCAAGCCAGTGGCTGGCCGGCGCCGCTGTCTTTCCGACCTTGCAGGCCGCATCCCGATACGAAAGCATCACCTCGATCCGCATCGGCGCAGTCTTCGACGAACAGGATATGGGCGGCCCGGCGGCAGCAGCCGACTACGATCGTCTGACCTCGGCCGCTCCGGCCTCGTTGACCGTTCACCAGGGCAAGGATCTCTGGCTGACAGCAGAGCAGGGACGAACCACGGTGACGAGCGTCGACGGCGTGCCCCTCGACGCTCGGGCCTATTCTCCGTTCGACGTCCTGAGCCTGCGGGCCGCTACGAACGCCGAATCGATCCGTTTCGACTTCGCCTACGGCCAGTCGGCCAGCCGCCGTCGCGGAGAGAGTTACTCGACCGAAATCATCATCGACATTGCCGGGCGCGCCAAGGACGGCACGGAAACATCCTCGCACATCGAGATCGTGCATCCACGCGGCCAGGCACCGCTGACCGCGCTGGGTGTCGTTCTGGGCCTCGAGGCCTTGCTCGGCCTGCGCGCGAATGCACCGGCTGCGGGGCTGTACCTGCCGGAACTGCTGATCGATCCGAGCTACTTCGTCGGTGAAATGATGGCAATCGGCGCCCGCTTCGACGTGGCCCGCTAAGGAGGATCGACATGACCGATACAATCAATTCCTCCGTCCTGATCCTCGGCGCGACGGGAAGCCTCGGCTCCCGCACCACCAGGATGCTGCGCAAGCTCCATCCGGATCTATCCATCACGATTGGCGCTCGCGACATGGAAAAGGCGGCAGCGCTCGCTTCCGAGGTCGGGAACGCCACGATCGCCAGACTGGACATCGCCGCATCCGATCTCGGTCTTGATCCCGGCGCCCGCTACAGCATCGTCGTGACAGCGCTGAGGGACCACTCGCTCAACACATTGCGCTACGCTCAGGCCCGAGGCATTCCCTATATCGCCCTTTCGGACGGCGTGTTCGAGCTCGGCCCGATCGTCGCCCACCATGCCTACCATCCGCAGGCCTCCCCCATCCTCCTGCTCGGACACAGCAACGGCGGCTCTCCAACCCTGGCGGCGCTGCATTTCGCCCGCGATTTCGAAACCGTCGAGGCCGTGGAAATCGCGATCCTCTTCGACCCTGGCGATCCCTTCGGTGCGGTATCGGGCAAGGATCTGGAGCGGATCGAGAAGATCGGCCCGCTGCCGCTGGTCAAGGAAGACGGGCAGTGGCAATGGGCGCGTGCACCGCTGTCCGGACGGTTCATCACAAGCGTCGATGGTTCTCCGCACGCTGCGCAGGCCGCGGGCCTGCAGGATGTTCTCAGCCTTGGCACTGCGACGCGCGCAGCCCGTGTCCGGATCGACCTTGCGGTGGGACTGGTCGCGTCGAGCAAGGAGGGCCGCGGACCGTCCAACGAGGTGATCATCGAGATTACGGGCACGCAGAAGAACGGCACATCCGGCCGCTTCCGCTATGAACTGATCGATCCCGAAGGCTACGCGGCCATGAGTGCACGCGGCGCGGCCGTCGCAATCGAAACCCTGCTTGGTCTTGCAGGCCGGGATCGCCCTGAAAAGGGCCTGTTCCTGCCCGAGACGCTCGTGGATCCGGCTCATCTCGTCAAGCGTCTGGAAGGCTACGGCGTCACAGTCCGCGCCGCATGAACCATGGATCGGTCGCGGCATGCTTGTGTGCCGCGGCCCTTCTCCCCGCTCTGTCGTCCGGCACGGGGAAAAGCCATGGTTCACAGCTTGATCGCCCGCAGCCGCAGCGCGTTGCCGATGACCGATACCGAGGACAGGCTCATCGCAGCGGCTGCGAGCATCGGCGAGAGAAGTGTGCCCAGCACGGGGTAGAGGACGCCAGCGGCAACAGGAACGCCCAGCACATTGTAGACGAAGGCGAAGAACAGGTTTTCCTTGATGTTGCGAATGGTACCCTGGGCGAGCTTGCGGGCGCGCACGATCCCGCCAAGGTCCCCTTTGACCAGCGTGATCCCGGCGCTTTCCATGGCAACATCGGCGCCGGTGCCCATGGCGATACCGACATCGGCCGCGGCAAGGGCCGGCGCATCGTTGACACCGTCGCCGGCCATGGCGACACCCTGCCCCTTGGCGCAAAGCTCATCGACCAGCGCCTTCTTGCTTTCGGGGAGCATGTCGGCCCGGACCTCATCGATGCCAAGCTTTTGAGCAACTGCCCTGGCGGTGCGGACATTGTCGCCCGTGGCCATGATGATGCGCAGGCCAAGGGCGTGCAGCTCGCGGATGGCGGCGGCAGCCGAGGCCTTGATGGGGTCGGCAACGGCGACCAGACCAGCCGGCCGGCCATCGAGAGCAACGAACATCGCTGTCTTTCCCTCCTCACGCAAGGCATCGGCACGGGCGGTAAGATCGCCGAAATCGATGCCGAGGTCGGCCATGAGGGCCGCGTTGCCGAGCGCAACCCTGCGGTCGCTGACGGCACCTGTAACACCCTTGCCGGTAATCGATTGGAAATGATGGACGCCAGGGGCTGAAACGCCGCGCGCTGCCGCGCCCTCGACAATGGCCTCGGCCAGCGGGTGCTCGGAGCCTTTTTCAAGCCCGGCGGCGAGCGACAGCAGGTCGGCTTCCTCGACGCCTACAGCGGTGATCACATCGGTGAGCGTCGGCCGCCCTTCCGTCAGCGTACCGGTCTTGTCGACGATGAGCGTGTCGACGCGGGCGAAGCGCTCCAGCGCCTCGGCGTCCTTGATGAGCACCCCGGCCTGGGCACCGCGCCCGGTGGCGGTCATCACCGACATGGGTGTGGCGAGGCCGAGGGCGCAGGGGCAGGCGATAATGAGCACAGAGACCGCCGAGACGATGGCGAACACCATGCTCGGCTCGGGTCCGACAAGCGCCCAGACGATGAAGGCAGCGACGGCGATGAGCACCACGGCCGGGACGAAATAGAAAGAGACCCGGTCAGCCAGCCCCTGGATGGGCGCACGGCTGCGCTGGGCCTTTGCGACCATGTCGACGATCTGCGACAGAACAGTCTCGCTGCCGACGCGCTCCGCGCGCATGACAAGCGATCCGTTCTTGTTGAGTGTTCCGCCCGTGAGCCTGTCACCCTCGGTCTTCTCGACAGGAACGGGCTCGCCGGTGATCATCGATTCATCGACGGAGGAACGTCCCTCCAGCACCAGACCGTCAACCGGAATGCTGTCGCCCGGACGGATGCGCAGGCGGTCGCCACCGACAACGGCATCAAGTGGCACTTCGCTTTCGGAACCGCCATCGGCAATGCGACGGGCAGTCTTTGGCGCAAGATCGAGCAGCGCGCGGATCGCCGAGCCGGTGCGCTCGCGTGCCCGAAGTTCGAGCACCTGGCCGAGGAAGACCAGAGCGACGATGACGCTGGCCGCCTCGAAATAGACCGGTACCGAACCGCCATGGCCACGGAACTGGTGGGGGAACAGGTCGGGAAAGAGGGTTGCGACCACAGAATAGAGATAGGCCGCGCCGACGCCCAGCGCGATCAGCGTCCACATATTGGGGCTGCGTTTGCGGAACGAATTCAGCCCCCTGTGGAAGAACGGCAATGCCGCCCACAGTACGACCGGTGTCGCCAGGGCAAGCTCAAGCCAGGCGGCCAGCGGCTCGCCGATCCAGTCGCGAACCGGCAGGCCGACCATCGGCCCCATGGCGATAACAAGAAGCGGGATGGAGAGGATTGCACTGACGCGGAAGCGGCGGGTGAAGTCGATCAGCTCGGGATTAGGACCGTCATCGGCGCCCGGCATAACCGGTTCGAGTGCCATGCCGCAGATCGGGCAGGAACCAGGCGTGTCCCTGACGATCTCGGGATGCATCGGGCAGGTATATTGCGTGCCCTTTGGCATGGCCTGCGCCGCGGGCGTACCGGACAGATATCGTGCCGGCTCGGCAGTGAACTTGCCCTCACAGGCTGGCGAACAGAAGTAATAGCCACGCCCCTCATGTTTGAGGAAATGTCGGGCCGTGTCGCGGGCGACATCCATGCCGCAAACGGGATCCTTGGCACTGACGTAGATGTCGGGCGCCGCCTTGAACTTGTCGCGGCAGGCGCTGCTGCAGAAATGATAGCGGTGGCCGGCATGGTCGAGCATCGGCTTGCCCGCAGCGGGATCGACGATCATGCCGCAGACCGGGTCGCGCAAAGCCGTCCCGCTATCCGCATGCGCCTCGGCTGCCGGCACGAACGGTGTGTGGCGCTCGTGATCGTGGTGGATATGATCGTTGCTCATGTCGCAGGCTCCGCACTTCACGTCACCCGATCCTAAAGGTTCCCGCAAGGGGAAGGTCAACACCCCGGTCCCGCCGAGCGCATCGATGAAACCGTCTGACAGCGCTGGCAGACGGTTTCATCTGGACTGAGAGGTCTGTATTTCTACTTATACGCAGAAACCACGATTTCGATCATCGTATCGCCGCCAAGGTCAGCAACACCGACCGTTGCGCGGGTCGGCAAGGTTTCCGGCGACAGCCATTCCTTCCAGACTGCATCCATTTCCGGCTTCTTGCCGAGATCGGTGACGAAGATGCTGGCTGAGAGCAGCCTTGTCTTGTCGGTACCCGCCTCGGCCAGATAGCGGTCCAGCTTCGCGAGGATCTCACGGGTCTGGCCGGCCATATCAAGGCTCTCGTCGTCGCAGGTCGTGCCACCGACGTGGACGATACCGTTGTGCTCGACTACTCTGTGCATGATCGGCGTTCGCAGAAATCGTTGGACCATTTTCGATACCTTTCGTGGTTCAGTGTCCGGAATGACCACCCGTCACGGCGTAAACCGCTTCGGATGTATGGGGGAGTGCGGCGATCTCGCAGAGCGGCACGGGCTTGACCGGCGGGCGAAGGCGATAGGTGCCGACATCGGCAGGGGGGCGCTGCTGTGCATCGGCGAGCAGCTCCGTGACGGTCGCAGCACACATGCGGCCCTGACACGGCCCCATGCCACAGCGCAGCATCGTCTTCAGCTGGTTCGGCCCTGCGACGCCGCGCGCAGCGGCCTCTCGGACGGCCCCGACGGAAACCTCTTCACATCGGCAGGCGACGATGTCGTCGGCTTGCGGCGCCCGAAATGCCAGGGCCGGTTGATAGGCAAGGTCGATAAAGTCCCGTCCGCGCAGCGCCTTTTTTCGCGACCGAACAATATGGCTCAACGCCTCGGACGATTGCCTGCCCAGAACCTCCTGTGCTGCTGCGATCCCAGCGATCCGGCCGTCAAGCGCCGCAACGACGGCGCCTCCGATGCCGCTGCCGTCCCCCGCGATGAAAATCGCAGATTTACTGCTGCGCCCTTCCTCGTCCACGACCGGCGCAAAACACATCTGCCGATCCTTCCAGACCAGCGCACAGCCCGCGGCATTCGCCAGATTGGTATGGGGAATGACGCCCTGATGGAGAAAAATGCTCCCTGCCCGCAGCGACACCGTCTTGCCGCCGGTCACGAAGGTCACGCCGTCTGCCCGGTCGGTACCGGTGATTTCCAGCGCCGTCACGGCACGGAACACCTGGAGCGCCCGTCTTACCCGAAGCATCAGACCAAGGCCCTTCCACGCATAGGGGGATGCAAAAAAGGAGAGGACATGCGGGGCGGCGCGAAGCCAGTTGCGGCGCGGCGTGGTTTCGAGGATCGCATCGATTGCGCCGCCGGCCGCAAGCACCTGGTCCGCATAGAGATAAAGCAGCGGGCCGCTGCCGGCGAGAACGACCGGCCCTTGCGGCAGAAGAGCGGAGGCTTTGAGGGCGATCTGCGCGGCGCCGACGGACATGACGCCCGGCAATGTCCAGCCCCGGACCGGCATAGGCCGTTCCGTTGCGCCCGTTGCAAGGATCACGCGCCTTGCGAAAACGATCCGGCTGCGGCCGGCCACGGAAACCCGCAGCTCGGCCATCGCTTCCCCACCCTCTTCCTGTTGCTCCAGGCTCCAGACCATGGCGGAAGGCACATAGGTGGCTGTCGCCGTGGAAAAGGCCTCCCAAAGGGCGGCCCCGTGCGCATAATCACTTCCGAGATACGGGCGCTTGGTACGCGTGTTTCTTTCGATGGCGCGATAGATCTGCCCACCCGCCTCGGCATTCTCGTCGAACACCACAACCGCAAGGCCCAGCCTTGCGCATTCGCTCGCCGCCGTCATACCAGCGGGGCCGGCGCCGACGATCGCGATGTCGTAGCGGACGGCAAGGGCGTCGGCATTGCGGAGTGTCGTCAGCGTCATCGATCGCTTCCTTCTGTCGTCCGCGCACCGCGTTGCAAGGCAACCGTCATTCCATCACGGACGGGAACCATGCAGGCTTGGCGGTTCTGCACGCCATCGATCGTCACCAGGCATTCGAAGCAGACGCCCATCAGGCAATAGGGTGCACGCGGCTGGTCGTTGACCACGCTACGCCGCAGCGTGGTCATGCCTGCGCCAAGAAGCGCGACCGCGACGCTTGCCGTGGCATCGACCTCGATTTTGCTGCCATCGATGACGATGGTCACGTGGTCCTTCGGGGGTTCAATGCGCCGGAACATGAAACCTCCCGCCGGGAAAGAGGCCATCGGCCAGCACGGGGTTTCGGGAAGCGATCGCATCGGCGACAAGATGTGCGTGGTTCGGGGCCAGCGTCACGCCGGAATGGCACATGACCAGACAGGCCCCAGGATGGGTGGGCGAGCACTCGTAGATCGGCAATCCGTCAGGCGTCTTCACCCGGAAGCCGGACCAACTGCGCAGAACATTCACCGCCGCCAGCTGCGGAAAGGTGCGGATCGCCCTGTCGGCAAGCACGCTGCTGATATCCTGGTCGGTGGCGATCGAGCGGGTGTCGGCCTCCTGGCTGTCGCCGATCATCACCCCACCCTCATCGGCCTGTCGCAGGGTGGTCGATGTATAAGGAAAGAAGGGTGCGCATTTCTCGGTCACCAGGATCTGCCCCTTGCTCTGGAGGGTTGGGGCCGAAAGCCCTACCATCGGCGCAAGCCGCGTGTTGCCGTTTCCGGCCGCGAGCACAACCCGGCCGGCACGGGCCTCGCCCCAGGTTCCCTTGAGGAGGAACCCGCCTGC
The DNA here is from genome assembly GCF_029623935.1 of Shinella sp. 838. Classification (NCBI taxonomy): domain Bacteria; kingdom Pseudomonadati; phylum Pseudomonadota; class Alphaproteobacteria; order Hyphomicrobiales; family Rhizobiaceae; genus Shinella; species Shinella sp. 838. The sequence goes on along the minus strand of NZ_JARSBQ010000009.1, from coordinate 188,565 downwards.
ATCAGGAACGATCTCGGTCACATCGCAGTGCGCTCGGTAACCTGCGCCGAGATTGAGCATGCCGACATGCAGCGCTTGCAGGAGGCGAAGGGAGTTCACGTCCCCGTCGAGCGGCGAGTAGATGGCACCGATGACATCCCTGCCGATCGCAGGCAGCATGCGCGCGGTCTCGACATGGTCGAGCACGGCGTGGTCGGGTGCATCCGTGCCTAGCGCTTCGGCCACGCAACGGACCTCCTCCGCCCACGTCGCCATCTCGCTTTCGGTAAGCGCGAAAGTGAAGCCGCCCCTTTGCCGAAGGCTGACATCGATCCCTGACGTCTCCATCAGATCGGCCGAGAACGCCGACCATCGGAGGGCGGCCGCAATCGTCCAGCGAGCATAGTGCGGAGCGCCCACACCCTTGCCCTGAACCCAGACCAGCGCGAAATTCGCTCGTGACGCACGGTGCGACAGATCCTCTCCGTCGAGAACAAGCGGCGCCAGCCCTCTGCGCGCCAGCCCCCATGCGATGGCCGCGCCGACAAGGCCGCCTCCGACGACGACGATTTCCTGATCCGGTAAGGTCCGCATACCCGCAGTCTGTGCTGTTGAAAGGGAAAGGAGAGCGCCCGCCCGCAAGGCGGGATGGGCGCCAGAACATTTTCGCTTTTTTCGATTTGCGAAAATGCGCCTGTTTTTTCACAGCAAAACCGCTTCGCGCTTTTGCTGGAATTGCGCTGCGACGTCAGTCCTGCGGGCTGACGTCGAGCTTGAACCACTTTTCGGACAGGGTCTTGATCGTACCGTCTGCGCGGGCGGCCATGATCGCAGCGTCGAAATCCGCCTTCAGCGCAGTATCTTCCTTGCGCAGGCCAATCCCGATCATGCCGAAGACCTTGCCGGAGAGCAGCGGGCCGGCGAGCTTCGTGCCTGCCATGTCTTCCTTCTCCATCGCCGCAGCGAGCACCGTCGCATTGGCGACCACGGCATCGAGGCGGCTGCTGACGAGGTCGAAATTGTGCTCTTCCGTCGTCTTGTATTCCCGGACATCGGCGCCCTTGAAGTATTGTTCCATGAAGGAGGAGGCGGTCGTTGAGCCTTGCACGCCGACCGTCTTGCCCTCGATCAGCTTGGCGATCTCCTCGAGAACGGGCTTGGCGGCGTCCGAATCCACCGAAAGCGGCTTGCCGGCCATCGGCAGGTTGGCGAGATCACTGTCACCGAGCACGGCGAAGGAGTTGATCGCTGCCGCATAGGGGGTCGAAAACGCGATAACCTCCTCGCGCTTCGGCGTGACGCTCATGCCGGCCATGATCGCATCGTACTTGCCGGCGGTCAGCGAAGGGATGATCCCGTCCCAGTTCTGGGCGACGATCTCGCATTCACGGCTCATCCGCTTGCACAGGTCATTGGCCAGGTCGATCTCGAAACCTTCCAGCGTGCCATTCGGGCCGGAGAAGTTCCAGGGCGCGTAGGCCCCCTCGGTCGCAATGCGGATCTTGTCCGCCGCATGGACGGGCTGCAGCGACACGGCGAAGGCCACCGCCGAGAGAAGAAGGGTCAGTTTCATGGGTTCACCTCTTGTTGTTCTCCGGTCTCAATGGGCGTGCGTCGAAATGAACTGCCGGAAACGTTCACTGCGAGGATGGGTGAAGACGTCCGCAGGCGTGCCGTCCTCCTCGATGTAACCCTTGTGAAGGAAGACGACCCGGCTGGAGACGTCGCGGGCAAAGCCCATCTCATGGGTGACGACGAGCATCGTGCGGCCCTCTGCGGCCAGGTCCCGCATGACCTTGAGGACCTCTGCGACCAGTTCGGGATCGAGCGCGGAGGTCGGCTCGTCGAACAGCATGATTTTCGGGTGCATCGCGAGTGCCCGGCCGATGGCCGCCCGCTGCTGCTGGCCACCGGAAAGATGGGCCGGATAGGCATGGCGCTTGTCCGCGATGCCGACGCGCTCCAGAAGCGCCTCTGCCTCGGCGATGCATGCCTTGCGATCCCGCCCCTGGACGTGGACGGGAGCTTCGATCAGGTTTTCAAGGATTGTCAGGTGGGACCAGAGATTGAAGGACTGGAACACCATCGTCGCCTGGGAGCGGAGCCTTTGAAGCTGGCGCCGGTCGATTACGCGTGCCGACTGGTTGGAGCGCTGATCCAGTCTGTAGGCCTCGCCAAAGATCGAGACCGTGCCGGCATTCGGCACTTCCAGCATGTTGACGCAGCGCAGCAGCGTCGATTTTCCGGAACCGGACGCGCCGAGGATGGAAACGACCTCCCCGGGCTGCGCGGTGAGGGAAATGTCATGCAGGACCTTGAGCGGGCCGTAACACTTCTCCAGGCGTGCGATTTCCACGGCCGGGATGCGGGTCTGATCTGTCATGCCTGTTCTCCGGTCGCGACGACAAAGGGACGCTGGTCACGGGAAAGCCGGTGCTCGACAAACCGGAGCAACCGCGTGATGGAAAAGTTCAGAAGAAGGTAGATCGCGCCGGCGCAGACGAAGATCTCGACGGGCCGGTAGCTGGCCGAGATCAGCTTGGCGGCGATGCCGGTGACTTCCATCATCGTGATGGTCGAGGCGAGCGCCGTCGACTTCACGACGAGGATCAGTTCGTTCGAATAGGCTGGCAGCATCAGGCGAAGAGCCTGCGGCGCGATGATCCGGCGCAAAAGCGTGAGCCGGCCCATGCCATAGGCCTTCGCGGCCTCGATCTGCCCGAGCGGCACGGCGATGACGCCCCCGCGAATGATCTCGGCGCTATAGGCGGCCGTATTCAGACAGAGTGCCAGCGCGGCACACCAGTAGGGTTCGCGCAGGAATGGCCAGGCGACACTCTTGCGCAGCTCCGGAAACTGGCTAAGCCCGTAATAGATGATGTAGAGCTGGACGAGGAGTGGCGTGCCGCGGAAGACGAAGATATAGCCCCGCGCGAGACCATCGAGCACCCGGTTGCCGGAGAGGCGGAAGCCCGCCAGAAGCATGGCAAGAAGCGCGCCCGAGGCGACCGAGAGCGCGGTCAGTTGCAGCGTGAGCGGAATGCCGCGGCACAGGGCAAGGAAACTCTCGACGAGGAAGGGAATGTCAAGGAGGTTCATGATGCCCTCCGGATGCCGCGCATCGCACGGGCTTCGGCGCGCCGGAAGACAGCACCGGAAACAAGGCTGATCAGCAGGTAGAGCACGCCGGCCGTCAGGAAGAAGGTGAACGGCTTGCGGGTCGAGCCGGCGCCGATCTGCGCCTGACGCATGAGCTCGACCAGACCGACGACGGAAATAAGGGCCGATTCCTTCAAAACCAGCTGCCAGACATTGCCAAGTCCGGGGATCGCAAACCGGGCTGCCTGCGGCAGGATGATGCGCTGGAATCGGAGGAATGCACCCATCCCATAGGCCTTGGCCGCCTCGATCTCGCCGCGCGACAGCGCGAGCACCGCACCGCGAAAGACTTCCGCCTGATAGGCGCCGGACACGACGCCGATCGCCATAGCCCCCGTCAGGAACACCGGCGCGCTTACGAAGCCTTCCGCACCGAACAGGTGGCCAAGCTGCGTTATGACGGCGCTGCCGCCGAAATAGAACAGATAGATGACGAGAAGATCGGGCACGCCGCGCAGCACGGTCGTATACCCGTCGGCAAGATAACGTAGCGAGGAAACCGGCGAGAGCGACGCGGCCGCCGAGAGCATGCCGAAAAGCGCTCCCAGCCCAAAACCGCAAAGGGCCACGGCAAGCGTGATAGCGGTGGCGCGAAGCATATCGAAGCCCCAGCCACCATCGGCAAATCCCATCAAATCGAAGTAAGCGCCCACGCGTCCACCTGGTCCGTTCCCTTGCGCCGATAGCGTGTCGGCGCGTTATGGGCTTGACTTTGGCAGGTGACGCTCCATACCGTCAAATTCGAAATTACGGGTAGAGAATAACCAAATATTATGGAGAAGCTCATGAACCTGCGGCAGGTCGAAGCGTTTCGCCTGGTCATGCTCACCGGCAAGATGACCGCGGCGGCAGAGCTCATGGCGATTACCCAGCCCGCGGTGAGCCGGCTGATCCGCGACTTCGAGCTCGACCTGAAGCTGCGGCTGTTCGAGCGGCGCGGCAACCAACTCGTCCCGACGCCCGAGGCCACCACGCTTCTGAGGGAGGTGGAGCGTGCCTATGTCGGGCTCAACCGCATCAAGGCCTTCGCCGAGGAGATCGGCCGCCAGAATGCCGGCATGCTGCGCATCGCCGTGATGCCCGCGCTCGCCAATGGCATCATGCCGCGCTACCTCGCACGCTTCCTGCGCGAGCGCCCGAACATCCATGTCTCCCTGAGCGGCATCCCCTCGACCATGGTCATCGAAGCCGTCGCTTCCGGCCAGGCCGATATCGGCTTCGCCGACGGCCCGCTCGACCGCCCCGGTTTCCTGACGGAATCCCGCCCCGTCGCGGCCGTGGTCGCCATGCCGCAGGGCCACAGACTGACCGCCCGATCCCGGATAGGGCCGGCAGACCTCGAAGGCGAGCACATGATCACGCTGGAACCGGGGACGTTGTTTGCCATGCGCGTGGAGGTCGCACTGGCGGGCATTCCGAGGGCTTCAACGATCGAGACACGCCTCTCCCACACCGCGCTGACGCTGGTGTCGGAAGGCGTCGGCATCACCATCATCGACCCCTCCTCCGCCACGGACTATCGAGGCAGAGGCGTCGTGGTCCGCCCCTTCACCGACTTCATCGATGCCGGCTTCCTGGCGATCCGCCGCAGCGACGCAACAGACAACCAGCTTGCGGAGCGCTTTATCGCAGGATTCTGGGAATACCACGGAGCCCTGCTCGAGCAACTGAACGTCGAACCGGGGAGATAGCCTGAGAGGTCTGGGTATCGGGGCCTTGAGCGGCTTGGCGGGAAAACCCTGCCGGATCCTCCTTTAGAAATCCCAGTCCTCATCTTCGGTGGCGACCGCCTTGCCGATGACGTAGGACGATCCGGAGCCGGAAAAGAAGTCGTGGTTCTCATCGGCATTCGGTGACAGCGCTGAGAGAATGGCCGGGTTCACCTTGCAGGCTTCCGGCGGGAAAAGTGCCTCGTATCCGAGGTTCATCAGGGCCTTGTTGGCGTTGTAGTGCAGGAACTTCTTCACATCCTCGGTAAGGCCGACGTCGTCATAGAGATCCTCGGTATATCGCGCCTCATTGTCATAAAGTTCCAGGAGAAGATCAAAGGCGAAATCCTTGATCTCCTGCTGCTTTTCCATGCTCAGGCGCTCCAGTCCGCGCTGGAATTTGTAGCCGATGTAGTAACCGTGTACGGCCTCGTCACGGATGATGAGGCGGATCATGTCCGCCGTGTTGGTGAGCTTGGCGCGGCTCGACCAGTACATCGGAAGATAGAAGCCGGAATAGAACAGGAAACTTTCGAGCAAGACACTGGCGACCTTCTTCTTCAAGGGGTCGCTCGTCGTATATTGTTCCATGATCAATGCGGATTTGCGTTGCAGGAACTCGTTTTCCTCCGACCAGCGATAGGCGTCATCGACGTCGGGCGTCAGGCAGAGCGTGGAGAAGATGGAGGAATAGGAGCGTGCATGCACAGCCTCCATGAAGGAAATGTTGGAAAGCACCGCCTCCTCATGCGGCGTGGCAGCATCCTCCATGAGCTTTACCGAACCGACACCGTTCTGGATTGTGTCGAGCAGCGTCAGACCGGTAAAGACGCGGATGGTGAGTTTCTGCTCTTGCGGCTTCAGCGTCGCCCAGGAGGGAATGTCGTTGGAGAGCGGCACCTTTTCCGGCAGCCAGAAATTACCGGTCAGGCGGTTCCAGACCTCGAGGTCCTTGTCATCCTCGATGCGGTTCCAGTTGATCGCGCGGATGGCGGCGGCGGCCTTCGGCGCCTTGGTCTTCACTTGGATGTTCATTTGCGTCCCCGATCTCACAGCGCGCAGGAAACGCAGCCCTGCACTTCCGTGCCGGACAGCGCCATCTGGCGAAGGCGGATGTAGTAGATGGTCTTGATGCCTTTCTTCCAGGCGTAGATCTGCGCCCGGTTGATATCGCGGGTCGTCGCCGTGTCGCGGAAGAACAGCGTCAGCGACAGGCCCTGGTCGACATGCTGGGTCGCCGCCGCATAGGTGTCGATGATCTTCTCCGGGCCGATCTCGTAGGCGTCCTGGTAATAGTCGAGATTGTCGTTGGTCATGAAGGCGGCCGGGTAATAGACGCGGCCGATCTTGCCTTCCTTGCGGATCTCGATCTTCGAGACGATCGGGTGGATCGAGGACGTCGAGTGATTGATATAGGAGATCGAGCCCGTCGGCGGCACGGCCTGGAGGTTCTGGTTGTAGAGCCCGCCCTTCATGACGGCCTCCTTCAGCTCTCGCCAGTCTTGCTGCGAGGGGACATGGATCCCGGCCTCTTCGAAGAGACCCTTCACCTTCTCCGTCGCCGGCAGCCACACCTGCTCGATGTATTTGTCGAAATAGTCGCCCGAGGCGTATCTCGAGCTCTCGAAACCCTTGAAGCTGACGCTGTTTTCCACCGCGAGCCGATTTGAGGCGCGGATGGCATGGTAGGTCACCGTGTAGAAATAGAGATTGGTGAAATCGATACCTTCCTCGGATCCGTAGAAGATGCGTTCGCGGGCGAGGTAGCCATGCAGGTTCATCTGGCCGAGGCCGATGGCGTGGCTATCGTCGTTGCCCTTCTCGACCGAGGGGACCGAGGAGATGTGGCTCATCTCGGAGACGGCGGTCAGCGCACGGATCGAGGTTTCGATCGTTCGTCCGAAATCCGGCGAGCCCATCGCAGCAGCAATGTTGAGCGAGCCGAGATTGCACGAAATGTCCTTGCCCATCCTGGCATAGGAAAGGTCGTCGTTAAATTCGCTCGCCTCACTTACCTGCAGGATCTCCGAGCAAAGATTGCTCATGGTGATGCGGCCGGCGATGGGGTTCACGCGGTTCACCGTGTCCTCGAACATGATGTAGGGATAGCCGCTCTCGAACTGGATCTCGGCCAGGGTCTGGAAAAAGTCGCGGGCCTTGATCTTCTTCTTGCGGATGCGGCCGTCCTCGACCATCTCGCGGTACTTCTCCGTCACCGAAATCTCGGTGAAGGCCACGCCGTAAACGCGTTCGATGTCATGCGGCGAGAACAGATACATGTCATCGTTGTTGCGAGCGAGCTCGAAGGTGATGTCGGGGATAACGACGCCGAGCGACAGGGTCTTGATGCGGATCTTCTCATCGGCATTCTCGCGCTTGGTGTCGAGGAAACGCAGGATGTCGGGATGATGGGCATGGAGATAGACCGCCCCCGCCCCCTGCCGCGCACCGAGCTGGTTGGCATAGGAGAAACTGTCCTCCAGCAGCTTCATGACAGGGATGACGCCCGACGACTGGTTCTCGATCTGCTTGATCGGCGCGCCCATCTCGCGAAGGTTGGTGAGGGAGAGCGCGACACCGCCGCCCCGCTTGGAAAGCTGGAGCGCCGAATTGATCGAGCGGCCAATGCTCTCCATGTTGTCCTCGATGCGCAACAGGAAGCACGAGACGAGCTCGCCGCGCTGTTTCTTGCCGGCATTGAGGAAGGTCGGCGTTGCCGGCTGGAAACGGCCGGAAATGATCTCATCGACGAGATCGCGAGCAAGCTGCTCGCTGCCGCGCGCCAGCGTCATCGCCACCATGCAGACGCGGTCCTCGTAGCGCTCAAGGTAGCGCTTTCCGTCGAAGGTCTTCAGCGTATAGGACGTGTAGTACTTGAACGCGCCGAGGAAGGTCGGGAATCTGAACTTCTTGTCATAGGCGTGGTCGAAGAGATCGCGTACGAAGTTGAAGGAATACTGGTCGAGCACCTCCTGCTCGTAGTACCCTTCGGTCACCAGATAATCGAGCTTTTCCCTGAGATTGTGGAAGAAGACCGTGTTCTGGTTGACGTGCTGGAGGAAGTATTGCTTTGCCGCCTGCCGGTCCTTGTCGAGCTGGATTTTTCCATCCTCATCGTAAAGGTTCAGCATCGCGTTCAGCGCATGATAGTCCAGCGCGGTGATTTCCGGCGTCTTCGCCGGTTTCTCGAGCGTCATCGTGTCCAAAATCGTTCCAGTCCCTGTCTGACGTTGTCGACGTCCTCATCCATGCCGAGAAGCTCGAAGCGGTAGAGATACGGCACACCGCACTTGGCGGAGATGACGTCGCCGGCGAGCCCGAAGGTCGCCCCGAAATTGCTGTTGCCCGCGGCAATCACGCCGCGAAGGTTCGCGCGGTTTTCCGCATCATTGAGGAAGCGGATCACCTGCTTGGGAACGGCGCCTTTGCCATCCTGGCCGCAATAGGTCGGCACGACGAGGACGAAGGGCGCGCGCGCCCTCAGCGCCTCGTCGGCGCGAAGGGGAATGCGGAAGGCCGGAAGGCCGAGCTTTTGCACGAAGCAATGGGTGTTTTCCGACCGGGAGGAGAAATAGACGAGCTCACCCATCGCCCCGCCCTCAGGCCAGTGCGCTGATCATATCAGGGCGGAAACCGGCCCAATGCTGCTCACCGGCAACGACGACGGGAACCTGACGGTAGCCGAGGCCCTGCACGAGCGCGAAGGCATCTGCATTCTCGGAGATATCGATGACACTGTAGTCGATGCCGTGGCGGTCGAGCGCGCGGGTGGTCGCTGAGCATTGAACGCAGGCGGGCTTGGAGTAAACGGTGATCGGCATGGTTTCCTCATATTCTGGCGATTGGGCATGGAGGGGCGTTCGGTCATCCGCCGATGACCGTTCGTGAACTGAAAATAGATAGACGGCGGCCCTCAAGGACGGCCGGACGCGGGGCGCCGCTTACTCGCGCGGAGGCACTGGAAACAAATTCGACATGACTTCACCCCGAAGCTATTCATACGGAGCATCTGGGGAGACGGCGGGGCGGCATCATTCCACAACCCATCGCTCGCCTGCCGGACACCCCGCCCGTGGACGTTCATGAACGAGGCAGGTCTCCTGGCTTGCGGGTCGCGGCATCCGTCCGCCTTCCCAAGGCATTTGCGCCTCAGTGGCTTTGTCGAACGTATGCTCGCCGCTTACAGTTGCGGGGGCAGCTCCGGATTGACGCAGCCATCATGGCCACACCGGATTCCCGTCTTAGCCTCCGACTCTCTCGAATCGGAGGAACCTCGAACACTAGATATGGTATAGGACGCAATTCCGCCGTCAACAGTTAGCTCGATCGCTCGGTTGCGAAACGCAAGTTATCCCCATGACGGATGGCGAAAGCCCTTCGTCGCGAGCACTTTTCCAGGCCTAGATTTCCACAGACACCATTCCAGCGTGAATAAGCGGTTGCCGGACCAGCGTACGACGAATAAGCTCATGCTGCGGCAAGGTGCCGCTCGATCACTGAGGATACCATGGCTACCGGAACGGTTAAGTTTTTCAATCAGGACAAGGGCTTCGGCTTCATCACCCCCGACAATGGCGGAGCAGACGTGTTTGTTCACATATCCGCGGTACAGTCCGGCGGCCCGCTGCGGGATGGCGCAAAGGTCAGCTACGACATCGGCCAGGATCGCAAGACCGGCAAATCGAAGGCTGAAAACGTTCAAACGCTCTAAGAGCGCGCGCTATTCGATGACGACCTCGGATGCGTATGGTTCATGGACGTCGCCACGGCGTTCGACCACCGCATCCGAACGGTCTCGAATGCAGATATGACCGTCGCCATCCGCACGCCCACGACGCAGCCGAGGACGCACCTCGCAGTTCTTGTGGTTTTGGGGCTTACCCATCTCCTCAACGATCTGATGCAGTCGCTGATTCCGGCTGCCTACCCAATCCTGAAGGATGCGTACGCGCTCGATTTCGTGCAGATCGGCCTGATCACCATGACCTTCCAGATTGCCGGATCGCTGCTGCAGCCGGTCATCGGCATGGTGACCGACAAGCACCCCGCACCCTATTCGCCTGTCGTGGGCATGATGTTCACCCTTTCCGGGCTCTTGAGTCTCGCATTCGCCCACAGCTATGCGATAATTCTTGTCTCGGTGGCGCTGATCGGCATCGGATCATCCATATTCCACCCTGAGGCGACCCGTATGGCGCGCTATGCGGCCGGCGGCCGGCAGGGGTTGGCCCAGGGTCTCTTCCAGGTTGGCGGTCAGGCCGGAGGCGCGCTCGGCCCGGTCTTTGCAGCATTGATCATCGTGCCGTTGGGGCAGCCGAGCCTCGCCTGGTTCGCCGCCCTTGCCTTGCTCGCCATGACGCTTCTGGCCTGGATCGGCAGCAAACAGCGCCAGATCAGTGCCGAGTTCGCGGCAATGCGGATAGGTGTAAAGAAGGCGGGCGGAGCGGCACGCCATGCGCCCGCGACGATCGCCATCGGCCTCGTCGTCCTCACGGCACTCATGTTCACCAAGAACGCCTACGGCGAAAGCTTCAAGTCGTTCTACATCTTCTATCTCATGGAGAGGTTCGGCCTTTCCATCCCGGCGGCGCAGATGATGCTGTTCATCTTCCTGCTCGCCTCGGCCGTCGGCGCGCTTGTCGGTGGTATCGTCGGCGACCGCATCGGGCGCTACCGCATCATCTGGATCTCTGTCCTCGGGCCACTTCCTCTGACACTGATGCTGCCTTATGCCGATCTGTTCTGGACGGGCGTGCTGACGGTGATGATCAACCTGATCATGGCCAGTGCCTTCGCATCGATCCTGATCTATGCAATCGAGCTGCTGCCACATCGCATCGGGTTGATCGGAGGACTGTTTTACGGCCTGAACTTCGGACTTGGCGGTATCGCCGCTGCCCTCCTCGGGATTCTCGCCGACCGCTATGGCGTCGAAACGGTCTATGCCATCTGCTCGTTCCTGCCGCTCGCAGGGCTCCTCGCCTGGTTCCTGCCGAAGATCGAGGAAGGCGGGGCCTAGCGACCTGAAGCGCTTGTCACAACCGCTCCGGAAACCGGAGGACGGCAATACCGCCGAAAGGGCGACGAGGCACACATCTCAACCGAGGCTATAAAACGGGTCCGACGATGGCGAGGCCGTTGTTCCTCAGGCGCTTCCAGACAGACCAGCGTCCCACCTCCTCCGGCAGGATCTGCCGGCATCGCTCGAGATAGGCCTCCTGTCGGGCACGCAAGGTTGTTGTCAGGTCGACATCTTCGAGAAGGATGTTGTTCTCGTAGTTGAGATCGAAGCTGCGCCGGTCCATATTCGCCGAGCCGATCAGCGAGATGGCGCCATCCATGGTCAGGGTCTTGGCATGGAGCAGCCCGGCCTCGTATTCGAAAATCTTCACGCCTGCTTGGAGAAGGTCGAGATAATAGCTGCGGCTTGCCGCCGCAACGGCGAAGTCATCATTGCGCGCGGGAAAGATGATGGTCGTCTCGACACCCCGGTTGGCGCAGGCGCAAAGTGCGGCCTGCATGGCAGCATCCGGTACGTAGTAGGGTGTCGTTACGAAGAGCGAACGCTTTGCGGCATAGATCAAGGTCTCGAACATTTCCGGCATGGCGGAATTTCGGAATGTGGGGCCGGTGGCGACCACCTGGGCGGTAAAACCAGGTTTCGTATCCACCATCTGCTGGCGTAGGAGGTGCCCGATATCGCCGCCGCCATTGCCCATCCAGTCGCTGGCGAAAAGATGCTGGTTCTGCCGTACCACCGGCCCTTCGAAGCGCATCAGCACATCGACCCAGGGCGCGAATCTTGCTTTAGGCAGGAATTCGGGATCAGCGCAGTTCTGACTGCCGCAATAGGTGATGCGGTTGTCGATGACGGCGATCTTGCGGTGGTTGCGCAAGTCGATGCGGCCAGTGAGGGCGCGCAAAAGCGGATTGCCGATCACCAACGCCCGGCGGACCTCTACACCCGCTCTCGCCATATCACGCCAGAGCGGGCCACGCACGAGCGCACGTGAGCCAAGATCATCGACGAGAACGCGACAGGCGACCCCGCGACGCGCCGCCCTTTGCACAGCCTCAGCGACCGCCGTGCCGTTACGGTCGGCGAGCCAGATGTAGAAGAGAAGGTGGACATGGTCGATCGCCGCATCGATATCCGCGACCAACGCTCTGATGGCGGCATCCGAGTCCTCCATCAGCCGGGCGCTGTTGCCTCCGGTTAGCGCATAGCCGCTGATCGAGCGCCCGACGGCAAAGAGCGCGGCGTGCTGGCTCGGCACCTGTGACGCCGACGGCCAGCACGGCGCCGTCTCCGGAGGCGGCAGCGCGCGGAAGGCGGCCTTCAGTCGCTCCATCCGCCTGCGACCGACATTCGTCTGCCCGACGAGAAGATAGACCAGCGCGCCGACATACGGGAGCAGCAGCACAAGGATGAGCCAGGCAGCACGCGATTCCGGTTGCCGATGCGGTCGCAAGAGGATGTGAACGGCCGCCGCCGCCACAACCACGATGTGCAAGACCATGAACGTCATGCGGCGGAACCATAAAGGAGATCAAGCGCGGCGAGCACGATCAGAAGATAGGTCCCGTTGCCGTCGACATCCTCCTCCTCGGAAAGATCGAACCGCGCCCAGAGGTCGTCACGGTTCCCGGCTTTGTATTCGCTGATCACCGTTTCAGCGATGGCACGAATTTTCGGAAACTGCGCCGGATCGAAATGCAGGCCCTCTTCATCGACGAACAGGCCCTGCTCCTGCAGAAAACCTGCCATCGGCATCGATGTTTCACTGAGATAAAAGAGAAGATCGTTCGCATTCAACGGCTGGTCTTGCGATTGGGGAACGAGCCCAACCTGTTCGACGAGCCTGCGCGCCGAGGATTGCATGTCGCGACTGAGGCGTTCGGATGTCACAACTGTCATTGAGATTCTCTCTCGCAAACGGCGCGGCAAGGGATTGGTGCCAGGGACTGGCCGCTCCGAATCGCACCGGGCTGCTTCAAAAATCGACGGCGCCGATCCGACGCAGTTCGGCAAGCAAGGGCAGCATCGGAACCCCGGCTGCGGTGAGGAAGTCGCCCTCGATCCTATCGACGAGCTGGATCCCCTCTCCGTCGACCCGGCAGAGATTGGCGCTTTGCAGCCCATCCGCGCCGACTTGCGCCATGTAACGGCCGATAAAGCCGGGATCGAGCTTCAACAGTGTGATGCTCGCGACACCAGCATGGCGCCACAGCACATGGCCATCCCGAGCCAACACGACGGCCACATGGATCTGGTGCGTCTTGCCGGAAAGCAGAAGAAGGCGGCGTCGTGCTTCCTCCATGTTCGCAGGCACATGCAAGATCTCGTCATCCAGCGAGAAGACTTGTTCGCAACCGAGGAAGAGGAGGCCTGGTTGCCGTCCGCTTGCCTCCGTCGCCTTGGCCTCCGCCAGAACGAGGGCGACATCTTCGGCTGATGCGCCTGTTTCTTCCAGTGGCGCCTCCAGTGCACGATCATCGAGATCGGCTGCCATGACATCAACGGTGATCCCCGCATTGCCGAGCAACCGTCTGGCGAAAGTGTTTTCCGATGCCAGGAAAAAGGGCTTGTTCATTTCCAGGTCTCCCGTTTGTTGTCGTATTCCTGCCCGCCAGCGGGACGCTTATCGTTGCGTTACTCCGGCGAGAGCACCACGGCGGCCTCTGTTGTCAGCGTGCGGAAGGTAAAGCTCTCCTGGACGTAGAGATCGACGGTGATGGCGGAGTGGTTGAGATAGCCGATCGAGAAGTCCTGCCCGACGGTCAATTCGAAATCGCCGCCGCGCAGCGACAGGACAAGCCCACCTTCGATGGCCGGTGCCCAGATGACCCCTCCGTCGGCGATCCGCTCGATATGGTGGAAGACCGGGTAGCCATCGTCGCTGCCACCGCTTGCGGCCATATAGGCATCACCACCGAGAACGAGCGCGTAAGGGCCTTCCACACCGGCAAGGCGAAGCTGGCCGACCGCCCGCGCCACCGCATCGGAATAGCGCTTCACGTTCGTGGGAAGTGGCTCGGCGGGATTGCTTGCGGCGGCGCGAATCCCCTCGATATCGGCGGCAGCGTAGCCGTCGAACACGGCCCGGTCCTCGGCATGGGCGATTTTGCGCATGGCTTCCTTGACGGGCGACCAGTCGCTGTCAAGCGCGCCGCGCTCCACATCGTCGATGGCGCTGCGCGAGAGCTGAAAGGGGACACGAAGCTCGACCAGCGCCTTGACCTCGCGCTTCACCGACTGCACGCCTTCGGCCGGTGGCGTGACCGGCTCGACATGACCCGTGCCGACCGCCGAGAGGCCAAGCCCGGAAGGACCAACCATGTCGACAACCCGGCGGGCGGCGAGATGGCGCTTCAGCGTGCGTGTCGCCTCTTCCTTGATTGCGGCCCAGGCGGCCTCGGAAACCGGCGCAAGTTCACGATGCAGGTTATTCATGGGAAGCCCCTTTCCTGAGAGAGCCTATGCCGAGCGATCCATCGCGGCGGGACGGTAATTGATCCGCTTCCAGCTGTACCTCAGCAGCAGGCACGGGTGCGGCATCTGGTGTCACCGCATCGAGGAACGAAGCGGAGGGAATGAAGAATAGCGTGCCCGTGACGGCACGGCTGAAATCGAGCAGCCTGTCGTAGTTGCCGGGTGGACGGCCGATGAACATGTTCTCCAGCATCATCTCGACCCGGCGCGGCGAGCGCGCATACCCGATGAAGTAGGTGCCGAACTCGCCCTTGCCGACATCACCGAAGGGCATGTTGTCGCGCAGGATTTCCAAGGGCTCGCCGTTCTCCTCGATCGACGTGAGAACATTGTGGGCATAGCTCGGCTTGGCGTCATCATCGAGCTCGATATCGGAGAGCTTCTCGCGGCCGATGATCCTTTCCTGATCGGCCACCGGCACGCGGTTCCACGCGGCGAGATCATGCAGATACTTCTGCACGATCACATAGCTTCCACCGGCAAAATCCGGGTCTTCCGCACCAATGATGGTGGCGGCGACGGCAGCCGCGTCAACAGGATTTTCCGTGCCGTCAACGAAACCTATAAGGTCGCGGTCGTCGAAATAGCTGAAGCCGTGAACCTCGTCCTCCGGGACGACGAAGCCCTTCAGCCGGTTCATCACTTGGGTTGCCAGTTCAAAACAGAGATCCATGCGTGTGGCGCGGATATGAAAGAGCAGGTCGCCGGGCGTGGCTACGGCATGATGCCGTCCACGGATTTCACGAAAGGGATGCAGATCTTTCGGACGAGGTGCACCGAACAGCCGGTCCCAGGCATCCGAGCCGATGCCGAGCACACAGGAAAGCCCGCCTTCAAGGTCACGAAAGCCAACGGCGCGCAGAAGGCCCGAGAGATCGGCGCAGAGCTTGCGCACGGCGCTTTCGGCCTCACGGCCCGGTTCGAGGGTCACGACAAGAAAGATTGCCGCCTTTGTCAGGCGCGTGGCGACCGGTTGCGGGACGACGGAGGAAAGGACTGCATCCATGCGGAATCCATTCGGCAAGGGCTGAAGACGGGCGTGACCGGAGAAAAAGGCCGCCCCTGAACTGGTCAGAGATCGACTGGGCGGCCGGATTTCTCTTCTTCCAATGTCACCGCGATATCGGCATTGGCCGCCAGCCGCACCTTGTCGCCCTCGACACCTGCCACGAAACCCATCTCGATAAAGTGGTGGTGGCCCTCGTGGCGACCAAAGCTATCGCTCTTCTTGAGCTTGATACGGTTGCCTTCCACACGGTCGACAGTCCCGACATGCACGCCGTCCGCGCCGATCACTTCCATGTCTTCCTTGACCTTGTCGCTCATGTCCTTCTCCTTTGCTTTGACGCCAATCAGACCACGACGAACTCATCCTGAAGGTAAGGCCGCTCCCGATAGCAAAGATACGCACGGTAGAGCGTGCCACCGAGAAGCATCAATTCTGCCAGTGGATCTGGTACATAGCGCTGGATCGCCTGTTTCAAAGGGGCACCCCTGACGGAATCCCATCCCTCTCCACCAGCCCGTCGCAGCTGGCGCCCAGGCCCGATCGCGCGCTCCTCCAGCACTTCGGGGCAAGGCATGCAAACTGGATATCGGCGACACCATTCCGGCCGAAAATGCGTCCGCGCCATCCTTGCCGGCGATGAAGATTGCCGCCTGCGCCGACATGGCCAGACCTGCGCGCTTCACCGTCAGACGTCCGGCTTGCCCATTTCGCGCCGCAGCTCATCGAGGGCCCGGCGCATGCCGTGCAGCTGGTCCATGAGATGCAGGATCACGTCGATGCCCGCATCGTTCGCACCGATGCCCGACTGTAGTTCGCCGATCAGCCGTGCGCGAGCGACATCGATTTCCCGGAAGCACGGGCCTGATGGTGTCTTCTCCGGCACCAGCCACTCCTGTTCGATCCAAAGTTCCAGAACCGTCACCTGGAGGCCGGAGGTTTTCAGGAATTCCTCTCTGGTCATGACCATGGTCAGCCCTCCTCACGCGGATTGAACGACTTGCCCTTTTCCCAGCTGGCAATGAAGGCTTCGAGCTCGGGATCAGGCGGGTTCGGCAGGACAACCTTCAGCTTGACGAACTGGTCGCCGAAGCCGCCGCCGCGTTTCGGTGCACCCTTGCCCTTCAGCCGGAGCCGCGAGCCGGTATTGGATCCTTTCGGCACGGCCATGACGACGGCGCCGGTGGCGGTCGGAACGCGTACGCGCCCACCAAGCACCGCTTCGCTCAGCGAGATGGGCAGTTCGATCGTGATATCGTCGCCATCGCGGGTAAAGCGGGGATCGGACAGGACCTCAACCTCGATCAAGGCATCGCCCGGACCGCCCGTGCCGAAACCCGGCGCACCCTTGCCCTTGAGCCGGATCGTCTGGCCGCTGACGAGGCCTGGCGGGATCTTCACGTCAAGCGTACTGCCGTCCGGCAGGGTGATGCGCCGGGTGGCGCCGGCGATGGAATCGGCGAACCCGATCTCAAGATGGTAGTGCCTGTCCTCGCCGGGGCGGTTCGCCCGAGCCTTCTGGCCTCGGCGAAGAAGATCGGCAAAGATGTCGTCGCCGTCCATAAAGTCGGCATAGCCGGAAGCATCCGCGTAGGGATGCTCAGCCTGGGCGCCGGCGTAATCACGGTAGTAGCTCTGGCGCGGAGGTCGTTCGGCGCCGGTGGCGTCGATCTCGCCGGCATCGAAGCGCTTGCGCTTGTCGATGTCGCCGAGGAGATCGTAGGCGCCGGCGACCTCCTTGAACTTTTCCTCCGCCGCCTTGTCACCCGGATTAAGGTCCGGGTGCAGCTTCTTGGCAAGCTTGCGGTAGGAACTCTGTATCTCGGCCGCTGTCGCAGTGGACGACACGCCGAGAACCTCATACGGATTTTTCACGACTGGCTCCGGACATCATTGAACGACACTACCTATATTAGGCCTGTGTTGGATTCCGGCAACGCGGCAACGTAACCATGCTGCCGGAATTCTTAGAGCGCTCCGGCTTGCCGTCGTCACCGGGATTTTTACGAACGCGGCGCCTACCGTGCCACCCTTGCTTCCCGCAGAGGCAGCCGCACTTGGCAATTGCAGTGTATTGTCATCCGCCGTGGTGCTTCGAACGGCGATTGGGATCTCGGCTGAGCCGTTCTTCGGGTATCCATGATTTCAATATTCGCTGGCGCAGGGTTCAAGCCGAAAAAGCCTGTGGGTCCACCGCTCCTTGCAGTCTTTTCTTCCAGGAGCCTCCGCTACAAACCGTTGCGGATCCCGTAGGCGACCCCGCCCGCCACCCACGGCAAAGGCAAATCACCTGGCAAGATCTCCAGCGAAGAACCCAACTCTCAGGTCGTACAAACGCGCAGGATCCGCCCCTCGGAACTTGCTACCAAGCCACGATCTTGTTGTTGAAATCGACAAAATGCACCCCGCCCGTGCCTGCGCGAGCGACCAGGGTCTCGACGATACCAGCCGCACTGGTTTCGATGTCCAAAGGCGCAGCGTCGCCACCCATATCGGTGCGCACCCAGCCGGGCGAAACGGCAAGATAGGTCCGGCCATCGGTGTGGCGGGCGGCAAAGCTTTTCATCAACTGATTGAGAGCCGCCTTGCTGGCGCGGTAGATCTCCCAGGCGCCGCCGGCATTGCCGCTGACGCTGCCCATGCTGGACGACATGGCGGCCACCACGCCTGCCGGTTTCACCTGATCGTGCAGTGCAGCGATGACGCGTAGCGGCGCGAGTGCATTGGTGAGCATCACGTCGATGAAGTCCTCGACGGGCGCATCCTCGACGGCTGCAGCCGGATCCCGGGCAATACCGGCATTCATGAAAAGCACATCCAGCACTCGCCCGTCGAGTTCGCGTCGCACCCGCGCGATATCGTCGGCGACCATGATATCGAGCATCAGGATCGACAACCGATCCCCGGCCGCCAAAGCATCGAGCGCCAAGCGGCCGCGAGCGTCGCGCACGGTCGCAACGACGTCCCAGCCCTTGGCAAGAAAGGCTTTCGCCAGGCCCAACCCAAGGCCGCGCGAGGCTCCGACGATCAATGCGACCTTGCGATCCACTACTTCCGACATCTGGCTATGCCCTCTTCAGCCCGCCAAAGCAGGCATATTTCAGCTCCACATATTCCTCGATACCATATTTGGAGCCTTCGCGACCAAAACCGCTTTCCTTGATGCCGCCGAAGGGAGCGAGTTCGGTGGAGATCAGGCCTTCGTTGATGCCGACCATGCCGAATTGCAGCTCTTCGAGCACATGCCAGATGCGGTTGACGTCGCGCGCGTAGAAATACGCCATCAGGCCGTAGCGCGTGTCGTTGGCGAGGCGGATGACTTCGGCTTCCTCCTTGAAGCGGAAGACTGGGGCGACCGGGCCGAAAGCTTCTTCCTGCGCGAGCCGCATCGAGGCCTGCATGCCGCTCAGCACCGTCGGCTCGAACCAGGTGCCGCCGAGTGCATGCGGCTTGCCGCCGGTTTCGACACGGGCGCCATGGCCGACGGCGTCACCGATCAGTTCCGCCACCTTCGCGACGGCCTTGGTATTGATGAGCGGCCCCTGCACCACCTCCGGCGCAGCACCGTCTCCCACCTTCAGCTTCGCGACTTCTTCCGTCAGCTTCGCCACGAAGGCATCGTGGATGCCATCCTGCACATAGATGCGGTTGGTGCAGACGCAGGTTTGGCCGGAATTGCGGAACTTTGACGCGATGGCGCCGGCAACGGCGAGGTCAAGGTCGGCGTCGTCGAAGACGATGAAGGGCGCATTGCCGCCGAGTTCCAGCGACAGCTTTTTGAGCGTGTCAGAGCACTGCCGCATCAACAACTTGCCGACGGCGGTTGAACCGGTGAAGGAGAGTTTTCGGATGACCGGATGCTCGCAGAGCAGGCGGCCGATGCCCGCAGAATCTTTCGACGGCACGATGTTGAGCACGCCGGCCGGAATGCCGGAATGCCGGGCAAGCTCGGCCATGGCCAACGCCGTCAGCGGCGTTTCCTCGGAAGGTTTGACGACCATGGTGCAGCCGGCCGCAAGCGCTGCCGCCGCCTTGCGGGTGATCATCGCCAGCGGAAAATTCCAGGGCGTGATGGCGGCGCAGACGCCGATCGGCTGTTTCAGCACCACGAAACGCCGGTCACGACCGGCCGAGGGGATGACGTCGCCATAGACGCGCTTGGCCTCTTCGGAAAACCAGTCGACGAAGGAGGCGCCGAACGCCACCTCGCCCCGCGCCTCGTAGAGCGGCTTGCCCTGCTCGGCGGTGATCAGCCGGGCAAGGTCTTCGGTGTGGGTGGTGATAAGGTCGAACCAGGCGCGCAGCAGTTTTGCGCGTTCCTTGGCCGGGCGGTCGCGCCAGTCGACCTGCGCGCGCTCGGCGGCAAGGATGGCGCGCTCGACGTCGGACGCCGCGAGGTCGGCGACGCGGGCGAGAACCTCGCCCGTCGCCGGATTGCGCACCTCGAAGGTCGCGCCCGTCTCCGCCCCGGCCCAGGCGCCGTCGATGAAGGCCAGGTCGTGCAGCAGCGCGAGCGTCATTGCCCGGCCTCCACCTTTTCCAGCGCCGCCCGCAGGCTGTCCTTGAGGATGGCGATGCCTTCGTCGAGATGGTCGAAGGGGATGGTCAGCGGTGTGAGCACACGCACGACATTGCTATGCACGCCGCAGGAGAGCAGCAGCAGACCCTTTTCGGCGGCGGTGTGCGTGATGGCCTTCACCAGTTCCGGCCAGGGCTGGCGCGTCTCGCGGTCGCGCACGAACTCGATCGCCACCATGGCGCCGAGGCCGCGCACCTCGCCGATGCAAGCAAACTCGTTGCCCTCCTGCCAGTCCTCGAAGACCGCCTTCAGCCGGCTGCCGACCTCGTTGGCGCGGTCGATCAGCTTTTCGTCCTCGATGATCTCCATCACGGCGAGCGAGGCCGCACAGGAAAGCGGATTGCCGGCGAAGGTGGAGCCGACGCCGCCCATCGGGATCTTATCCATGACATCGGCGCGGCCGGTGACGGCAGCGATCGGGAAACCGCCGCCGAGGCCCTTGGCCATGGTGACGATATCGGCGGCGACGCCGGCATGTTCCATCGCGAACATTTTGCCGGTGCGGGCAAAACCCGTCTGGATTTCGTCGGCGATCAGCAGGATGCCGTGTTTGTCGCAGATCTCGCGCAGCGTGCGCAGGAAGGTGACGGGCGCCGGATAGAACCCGCCCTCGCCCTGCACCGGCTCAACGAAAATGCCGGCAACGCGGGTCGGATCGACCTCGGAGCGGAAGAAGCGATCAAGGGCCGTCAGCGATTCCTGCTCGGAAATGCCGTGATAGGGAATCGGGAACGGCAGGTGGAAGACGTCAGGCACCAGCGGACCGAAGCCGGCCTTGTAGGGCGTGGTCTTGCCGGTCAGCGTCATCGCCATCAGCGTGCGGCCGTGGAAGGCGCCGGAAAAGGCCACGAAGGCCGAGCGGCCGGTCGCGGCGCGGGCGATCTTGGCAGCGTTCTCGATGGCTTCAGCGCCGGTGGAGACGAGAAACGTCTTCTTCGGGAAATCGCCCGGCACCAGGTCGTTCAGCTTCTCGCAGGCCGCGACATAATCGATATAGGGCGTGGTCTGGAACGAGGTGTGCGTGACCTTGTCGAGCTGGTTGCGCACACGCTCGACCACCTTCGGATGGCGGTGGCCGGTGTTGTTGACGGCGATGCCGGCGGCAAAGTCTATGTAGCGCTTGCCCTCGACGTCCCACAGTTCGGCGTTCTCCGCCTTCTCGATATAGACGTCGAGATGTTTCGACAGGCCAGCCGGAATAGCGGCAGCGCGCCGCGCCGTGAAGGCAGCGTTCGTGGACATGGATGTCTCCTTGGACAGTTTGTTATGGCGCGGCGCTATCGCGGCGCTTCAAGTTGGCCGGCCCCATTCTCTCGGACGGGGCCGGCGCATCAATTCCTAGACGGCCGCCTTGGCGCGGCGGGCGTCCCGGGCAAGCTTCCAGTCGACGCATTCCTCGGAGCAATAAATGCTCCCGTCATGCACCTTCTTGCGGGCGGAATCCTCGGCCGAGGCCTCGTAGATCAGCACGCCGCAATTGGCGCATTTCGTGTAGCTTTCGATGTAAAGCCCGTTCAGCGAAAACTTCATGGTCTCAGGCCTCCTGGTAGCCGTAATGTTTCTGGGCGGCCGCCTTGGAGACGTAGCCCTCGCGGACATCCTCTGCGACCGCTGCCGGGTCACGCTTTGCCGGTTCGCCGTAACCGCCACCGCCGGGCGTGACGAGCCGCACGCGGTCGCCGCGGCGGATCGAGACGTTGGAATAGCGGCTGGTCGAGGCCTTGCCATAGGCTTCGCGCATCGTCTGCCAGTCCTCGCGGCCGTTCTTCATGACCAGCGTCGCGCCGACGCCGCCTTCCGTGCCGCCGTTGAGGCCCCAGGGGGCGAGCAGGTGGCGATCGGTCATCTGCGAGCAGATGATCTCGTCGTTGAGGCACAGCATCTGCTTGGAATAGCCGACGCCGCCGCGGTATTCGCCGGCACCGCCGGCATCGACGTTGAAGGCGAGGCTTTCGATGCGCCAGGGGAAGCGCGTCTCGTAGACTTCGACCGGCGTGATGCGGCAATTGCCGTTGATCGAGTCGACGCCGTCATTGCCATCCGCAAAGGCACGCCCGCCCCAGCCGACCGCTTCGAGATCGTAGCAGGCGAAATACTCGCCCGTATCGGCATCGACGCCGCCGAAGACGAAGTTGCAGTGTGTCGCCCCTTCCGCCGCCATCACCCGGTTGGGCACGGCCGGCGCCATGGCGCCGAGGATCGTGCCGACGATGCGCGGATGCGTTTCGGTGTTGCCACCGACTTCCGGTGCCGGGAAATCGACATTGACGATGGTGCCGGGCGGCGCCATCACGCGGATCGGCCGGAAGCAGCCGGAGTTGCGCGGGATGGTCGGGTCGGTCATGTGCAGCACGGCGTTGTAGGCAGCCGAGGTGGCGACGCCGAGCGTGGCGTTGATCGGGCCGGAGGCCTGCGGCGAGGAGCCGTGATAGTCGACGATGATCTCGCCGCCGCGCTTGTGCACTTCCACGGCGACCGTGTAGGTGCGGTCGGCATCGATGCCGTCGCTCTCGATCGTATCCGAGAAGGCGTAGATGCCGTCGGGGATCGCCTCCAGCTCTGCGCGCATGCGGCGTTCCGAATAGAGCAGCAGATCGTTGACGGTCTCCTTGATCTTCTCCTTGCCGTACTTCTTGTAGATTTGCGTCATCTGCTTTTCGCCGAGATCGACGGCGGCGATGAGGGCGCGCAGATCCCCGTAGTTGACGCGCGGTGTGCGCACGTTGGCGAGCAGCAGCTTCCAGACCTCGATATTGTCCTTGCCGCGTTTCTTGATCTTCACCGGCGGAATGCGAAGGCCTTCCTGAAAAATTTCCGTCGCCTCGCCGCAGAAGCCACCCGGCGCCATGCCCCCGACCTCGGCGATATGGCCGATGGCGACCGCAAAGCCCATGATCTCGCCGTCGACGAAGATCGGCTTGAAGAAGGTGTGCTCCGGCGTGTGCAGGCCGCCGCGGTAGGGGTCGTTGTGGAGGATGACGTCGCCCTCCTCGATCTCGCCGATCGGGATTTCCTTGAGGCACGACTTGACG
Source organism: Shinella sp. 838 (assembly GCF_029623935.1). Classification (NCBI taxonomy): domain Bacteria; kingdom Pseudomonadati; phylum Pseudomonadota; class Alphaproteobacteria; order Hyphomicrobiales; family Rhizobiaceae; genus Shinella; species Shinella sp. 838. Next base: position 165,608 of record NZ_JARSBQ010000009.1, on the reverse strand, counting down.
AGCAGCGGCATGCCGCCGATCTGCGCCGGGCAATAGTCAGCGACGGCGATCATGTCGCCGTTCATGTCTGCAAGGCCGCAGGTGAAATCGAGCGCCTCGTTGAAGATCGTCGAATAGGACGTCTTCATCAGCACGATCCCCATCTCCTTGCAGAGCGAGACCATGCTGGATTCCAGGATGTTCATCGTAACGAAGTCCATGACGGTACTCCTCAGGCCGAAATGATCAGATTGCCGAGCCGGTCGACGCGGAGCGTCTGTTTCGGCTGCAGGATGGTGACGGAGGCGCTTTCCTCGATGATGGCGGGACCGGCGACAGTCTGGCCCTGCTTGAAGGTGCCGCGGTCGTAGGTCTTCACCTCGTGCCAGCCGTCCTCGAAGCGCACCTTGCGGCTGCCGGAAGAGGCAGGCGTGCCCTCGCCCTTTTCGAGCTCCCGCATCTGCGGTTTTTCGGAAACGGCAACGGCCACGACCTTGAGATTGACCGTCTCGATGGTTTCACCGGGGATGGAGAAGCCGAAGCGGTTCTGGTGCTCTTCGTGGAACCGCTCCCAGAGGTCGGCAATCGTTTCCTCCGTGAATTGGTTGGCGGGAAAACTCAGTTCCAGCTCGTGGTTCTGGCCGAAATAGCGGGCCTCGATGGAACGGTAGATCTCCACCTTTTGCTGGTAGCCCTGGGAAACCAGCTCGGCGATCGCGCCATCCACCAGTTCCGTCATCGCCGCCGTGGCGCGGGCACCGTCGAAATATTTCGAGATCTGCTGCACGGTGCGATGCCGGTCGACGCGGGCATCGGTCATGATGAAACCGAAGGCCGAGAACTGGCCGGGATAGTTCGGCACGATGCCCTGCGGAATGCCGGAAATATCCATCAGGTCGCAGATATGCACCGGACCCGCGCCGCCCGAGGCGACGAGCGAGAAATCGCGCGGATCGAGACCGCGCTGCAAAAGGACGGCACGCAGCGCGCCCAGCATGTTGTTGTTGGCGATCTGCACCATGGCGAAGGCCGCCGCATCGACCTCAAGGCCGAGCTGGTCGGCGATCGCCTTGACCGCACGATGCGCCGCCTCGGCGTCGAGCTTCATCTTGCCGCCGAGGAAGTAGTCGGGGTTGATGCGGCCGAGCACGACGTTCGCATCGGTCACGGTGGCATTCTCGCCGCCGCGGCCGTAGCAGGCGGGTCCCGGTGCGGCGCCGGCCGATTGCGGGCCCATGCGCAGCATGCCACCCTTGTCGATCCAGGCGATGGAGCCGCCGCCGGCGCCGATCGTGTGGATGTCGATCATCGGGATTTGGATCGGCAGGCCCCATTCGATTTCGAAATTGGTCGTGACATGCTCCATGCCGTCGACGACGGTCGAGCAATCGGTCGAAGTGCCGCCCATGTCGAAGGTGACGAGGTTCTTGATGCCGGTGAGTTCGGAGAGAACGCGGGTGGCGACGACCGCGCCGGTCGGGCCGGACAGCGTCATCTGCACCGGCGCTTCGGCGGCACCCTTCAGAGTGGATTCACCGCCGTTCGACTTGATCACGCCGATCCTGTCGCCGATGCCGATGGCGTCGAGGCGCTTCTGCATGCGGTGGAAATTGTCGGAGACGATGGGCTTCAGGTAGGCGTCGGCGATGGTGGTCGAGGCGCGGTCGTATTCCTTCCACTTCGGCAGCACGTCATAGGAAATCGAGATCGGCATGCCGGGCAGGTCTTCCGCAAGGATATCGCGGATGCGCTGCTCGTGGCTCGGGTCGATATAGGAGAACAGGGTGCAAATGGCGATGGCTTCGATCGTGCCGTCCGCCTTGATTGTCGCGGCGAGTTCGCGGACAGCGGCTTCGTCAAGCGGCGTGACCTGCTCGCCCTTGGCGCTGAAACGGCCGCCGATCTCGTAGGTGTCGGCGCGCTTCATCAGCGGCTTGGTCTTGATCCAGGTGATGTCGTAGTGGCTGCGGCGGTCGCCGCGCTGGATGAAGGGAACATCGCGAAAGCCCGTCGTGGTGACATAGGCGACCTTGGCGCCGCGGCGCGTCAGGAGTGCATTGGTGGCGATCGTCGTGCCGAGGCGGATCTTGTCGACACTGGCGACGTCTTCCACCTGCCCGAGGCCTTGGAGCACGCCTTCGATCGGTTCGGAGGGCGTCGTCAGGTTCTTCCAGTTTTCGATTGTGCCCGTCGCCGCATCGTAGGAGACGAAGTCGGTGAACGTCCCCCCGATGTCGATGCCGATGATTTTGTTGTCAGGCATTGTTCCCTCTTTTCTCATGGATGGATCAGGACGAGCGGGGTTTTTCCCGCTCGTAAGCTTCAAGCAGATGGCGCCAGGAATCGCGGATGTGATCGCGAATGGCGTCCATCGCCTTTTCGGAATTGCGGCTGCGCAGCGCCTCGACGACCGGCCAGTGATCGACCGCCGCCGCCATCTGGCTCTCGAACTGGCGCTCGGCGATGGTGATCAGCATCTGCACTTCGGCCTGGATGTTGGTAAAGGCGTGCAGCGTCTGGCGGTTCTTCGAGAGCTTGCAGATCTCGAGATGGAAGGCGAGGTCGTTTTCGACGAGGGCGATTTCGTCATTCGTTTTGGCCGCCGCGACCATGGCGTCGACGAAGCCGGCGATGCGGTTGATGTCGGCATCCGTCATCTGCGGCAGCGCCTGCTCCACGGCAAAACGCTCGACCACGACGCGGAAGGAAAAGATCTCGTCAATATCGTTGCGCAGGAAGGTGCGCACGAAGGTACCCTTGCGGGGGACCGCGACGAGCAGGCCGCGCTCTTCCAGCCGGCGGATCGCTTCGCGGATGGGATTGCGGCTGATACCGAGCTGGCGGGCCAGCTCCGCCTCGTTGATGCGTTGGCCGGGCTGAAGACGACCGAAGATCAGTTCGCGCACGAGAAAGGTCGAAACCTGGTCGGAGAGCATGCGGTTGTCGATGATGCCGACCGGTTCGTCCGTATTGAAGAGGAGGTTGTTAGCCATTGATGAGCCCTTTCTCGCGTTTTTCCTGCCCCGGCAGGGTCATTTCTCGCCCTGCCATGATTCCGTCTTTGCGGAAGACCAGTATCAACAGCATAAAGGCCGCGATGATAAGCTCCTGCGTTCCGGCCGGCAGCGACCACTGCTCGCCGCCGATCGAAATCCCGCCTTCAAGCCGACGGAAGATATCGACCATCGCCGTGATGACGACGACGCCGACCACAGCACCCGCAAGGCTGCCCATGCCGCCGACGATGAGCATGGCAAGCGCCAGGAAGGTGAAACTCAGGAAGAAACTGTTGATCGAGACAGTCCCGAGATAGTGGGCCTGCAACACCCCGCCGAGGCCGACCATGAAACCCGAGAGCGTGAAGGCGATCAGCCGCGACCAGTAGAGCGAGATGCCGGATGCCGCCGCCGCCACCTCGTCTTCGCGCGTCGCCCGGATCGCCAGGCCGAAGGCGGAGGCCTGGTAGAGATAGGCGACGATGATGGCGAACACCGCGCAGCCGAGTGCCAGCCAGGCCGTCACATAGGTCGGCAGGCCGACGATCGAGGCCGAGCCCATCGTGACGCTGTCCCAGTTGGAATAGACAACGTTCAGGATGAACAGCACGGCGAGCGTGGAGATCGAGGCTGCCAGACCGGTGAGCCGCATGATGACGAGGCCGGTGAGGAAGGCCGCACCGCCGGCAAGCAACACCGAAACCACGGCGGACGGCAGCAGCGGAATGCTCTGGTCGCGCAGGAACGGCGGCAGGCCGGACATGGTGATCGGCTTCAGCATCTCGCAGCAGGTCTGCCAGGCCGAGGCGTAGGCGGCGATGGCCATGAAGGTGGCATGTCCGAAGGAGATGATGCCGGAATTGCCGACGAAGACGTAGAGCCCGACGACGATGACAATGCTGATCAGCATTTCGATGACGGTGCGCTGGATGGAGAGGCCGCCGAACTGGCCTGTCACCACCACGATGATCGCAAGCGGTAAGACGAGGGCAAGCACCGGAAACCAGAAGCGGCCGATCGTTGCGAAGGACATGGTATCGCTCTTCATTATACGCGCTCCTTCGCGGCGCTGGTGACGATCAGGCCCTGCGGGCGCACGAGGAGGATCAAGATGACCATCATGAACACGCCTGCATCACGGAAGGGGCGCAGGTCCGCCGGCAGATAGGTTTGCAGAAGCACGCTGGCGACGCCGACCAGGAACCCGCCAAGTGCCGCGCCCGGCAGCGAGCCCATGCCGCCGATGACGGTGGCGAAGAAGGCGTAGACGACGGGCATCAGGCCCATGCGCAGGTCGAGTGTGCCGGTCTGGATCGTCAGGAGCAGCGATACGGCGCCGCCGAGCAGGCCGGAAATGGCGAAGGCGAGTGCGATCACCCGGTTTGCCGGCATGCCGAGCAGGCGGGCCATCTGGAAATTTTCCGCCGCCGCCCGCATCTGGATGCCGAGCGGCGTCTTCTTGAGGAAGAGCACGAGCGCGACGAGCAGGCCGGCAGTGACGACCATGGTGAGGAGCTGGATGCCGGGAACGCGCACGCCGCCAATCTCCACCGCATTGGCCAACCCCTGCCCGATGCCGACCGATTTCGGCCGGCCGGTGTGGATGAGCATGACGAGGTTCTGCAGGAAATAGCTGACGGCGAAGGAGGAGATCAGCAGCGTCGACGGATTGGAATTGCGCAACGGCCGGAAGGCGACGCGCTCGGTGAGGAGCGCCAGCACGACGACCACGAACAGCACGCCTCCGATCATCAGCGCTGCGGGCAGCGCACCAAGCAGCAGCGGCGGTGTGACGCTCGCCGTCGGCACGACCAGCGCATAGGCGCCGATGGTGATGTAGTCGGCCTGGGCGAAATTGACGAGCCGCATGACGCCGAAGACGAGGCCGATCGCCAGGGCGACGAGGGCATAGAGGCTGCCCAGCGCGATGGCATCGACGAGAACCTGAACGATATTGGCCATGGCGTCCTGTTCCTAGATCGCAAGCGTGCTGTCTGTCGCCTTCTCGCCCAGATAGGCGCGGCGGACGGCGGGGTTTTTCTGGATGTCCTGGGGCGAGCCCTCGGCGAGGCTCTGGCCGCCGTCGAGCACATGGATGCGCTGGCACACGCCCATGATCACCTTCATATTGTGTTCGATCAGCAACACGCCGCAGCCGAAGCGCGCCGGCAGCTCGGCAATCACCTCCATCAGCGCCTCGCATTCCGTGTCGTTCATGCCGGAGGCCGGCTCGTCGAGCAGCGCGAAGGACGGCTGCAAGGCGAGCGCCCGGGCAATGCTGACACGGCGCTCATCGCCATAGGAAAGGCTGTCGCAGCGGTGCTCGGCCTTTTTCGCAAGGCCCATCCAGTCGAGGATTTCGCGCGCCCGCTCTAGGGCCGCCTTGCGTGAAAGCCCGCTGCCAATCGCGGCGACCGAAAGGTTCTGCTCCACCGTCATCGCCCGAAAGAGACGCGCCGCCTGGAAACTGCGGCCGACGCCGGCCTGGGCGATCTTGCGGGCGGTGAGCTTGGAAACGTCGATGCCGTCGAGGCTGATGCTGCCGCTGGTCGGGCGCTGGAAGCCGCTCAGGACATTGACCATGGTCGTCTTGCCGGCGCCGTTCGGGCCGATCAGGCCGAGCACTTCGCCGCGCCGGATCTCCAGGTCGACCCCGCTCAAGGCCCGGATACCGCCAAAGGCGACGGCAACGCCGCGGGCTTCCAGCCGTTCTTTCGATGGACGTGACATATCGGGCGAGACCTATTCGTAAGCTCGGCTATGAATTTGCTTGGAGATTTTGGTGCCGTCGGCTGCACCGCCATGCAGCCGACGGATCGCTGCCGGTTACTGACCGACGCGGAACAGGAGCTTCATGTCCGGCTTGAACGAATTCCGGTAGACTTCCACGGCGCGGAAGGAGTCATTCTCGACCTTCATGATCAGCCAGGGACGGTCGACCTGGATATGAAGCTGATCGGTGAAGGATGTCGGGCCGGCGGTGAACGGCTGGTCCTTGAAGGTGTTCATGACGCCGACCACGGCTTCGGACTCGGTCGTCTTCGCCTCACCCACCGCAAAGGCCCACTGTTCGATGAGGCTGTAGCCGAGCACCGAATAGGAGGAGACCGGCGGCTCGCCGTAACGCGCCTTGTGGCTTTCGAGGAACGTGTTCATTTCCGGCCGCGGGTCGTCACCGTAGAGCGACATGAAGGCGGGCAGGTAGAAGTCCTTGAGGCCCGGCACGGCGTTCAGCCAGTAGTTGTCGACCATCGCCGTGTTGGCGAGGATCGGCAGATCGATGCCGGCAGCGCGAAGCTGGCGCACGGCGGACGCCCCGCCCGGCGTGAACGAGCAGACGAAGACCGCATCTGGCTGCGTTGCCAGGCCCTTGAGACGGGTGATCTGCGAGGCGATCGACGGGTCGTCGTTCTTGAACGTGTCGTTGCCGAGGATCGTTTCCTCGCCGCCACCGGCCGCCCAGGCCGCGCGGAAACCGGCACAGGCCGACTTGTTGTATTCGATCGTCAGGTCTTCCAGCACGTAGACCGACTTCAGGTTCATCTTCTTCTGGCCGTATTCGGCAATGGCGATGCCTTCCGATTGCGCCGCGCTGTTGGCGGTGAAGGCGAGCGGGCCAACGCCCTGCACGCCCATCTTCGGATCGGCCGCGCACAGGCTAAAGGCGATCTTGCCCGCCTGTTTGGCGGCAAGCGCCGCCGGTGCGCCGAAATCGTAGTCGCAGGAGACGACCAGCATATCGATGCCGCCATCGACGAGCTGTGCGCCGACGGTTGCGGCGCGGGCCTGCTCCGTCTTGGTGTCCATGACGGAATATTCGATCTGGCGACCCAGCAGGCCGCCGGCCTTGTTGATTTCCTCGATCTTCATGACGGCGGCCTTGAAAGGCGCGCTGTCATAGTTCGAAAGCCAGCCGGATTCCGCGATGGCAAAGCCGATCTTGATCGGCTCTTCGGCCTGAACGCTGGTCACCGGCAACAGGAGGGCGATTGCGGCCGAGGCGGCCACAGCAACAGATTTCATCGTCGTTCCCCTTCAGCCGTGGCGTTGCCCGGCCTGATTTTTTGCACATAGTCCTCTGTGGACAGAAGACAGAATGCGGGTTAGATTTTTTTTGTCAACGGCAAAAAACGGTGTGGTCCTGCGATTTCCATCCGAGATCACAACCGCGCCAAAGGGGAACGACATGCTTGAAATCTGCGGCCTCACCGCCGGCTACGGCCGGCTTGCTGCCTTGAAATCCGTCGATCTTGAGGTTCGAAAGGACGAGATCGTCTTCGTCGTCGGCCCCAACGGGGCCGGCAAGTCCACGCTTCTGAAGACGATTTCCGGACTCATGGCGCCGACCGGCGGCACGCTTACCTTCAGGGGCGAAAGCGTATCCGGCCAACCGCCGGAAAAACTGTGCCGCAAGGGGCTCGCACTCGTGCCAGAGGGCCGGAGCATTTTCCGCACTTTGACGGTGCAGGAGAACCTCTTGCTCGGTGGTATGATCCGCAAGGACAAGGCAGAAGCGGCGGTCGACCTGGAACGTGTGCTCACCATTTTCCCGATTCTGAGGAACCGCTATCGCGGCATTGCCGGCCATCTGTCTGGCGGTGAGCAGCAGCAGCTCGCCATCGCACGCGCCATTCTGCAACGGCCCTCACTGATGATGATCGACGAGCCATCGCTTGGCCTCGCCCCCCTCGTCATCGATCAGGTCTACGACAGCCTGCGCCAGCTCAATGCCGACGGCTTGACGCTTCTCGTCGTCGAACAATCCACCGCCCGCATTCTCGACCTTGCTTCGCGCATCTATGTGCTGCGCAATGGGCATGTGGCGCTGGAGGGGACGGCAAGCGATCTTGCAGACGGCCACGCGTTGGAAGAAGCTTACTTCGGCTACAGCAATCACGAAGCAGCACGCGGATAGGCAGGCGGACGCTTCGTTTACACCCAATTCCAGGCAGGAAATTGCGACGCGCTTTCGCGAAAAATTGCCTCAAGGACACGACATATGATCTTCGACTACTGCATTGTCGGCGGCGGCATCGTTGGATTGGCAACGGCAATGCGCCTTCTCGAAAACAAGCCGGGCAGCAGCCTCATCCTCATCGAAAAGGAGGACGCGCTCGGCAAGCATCAGACCGGCCACAACAGCGGCGTCATCCACGCCGGCATCTACTATCCGCCCGGCAGTCTCAAGGCGGAACTCTGCCGCAAGGGCGCTGAAGCCACCAAGGCCTTCTGCAGCGAAAACGGCATCCGGTTTGAGGTCTGCGGAAAGCTGCTCGTCGCCACCTCCGATCTTGAGATACAACGCATGGACGCTCTTTATGAGCGATCAAAGCAGAACACGATCGAGGTGCATCGCGTCAGCGAAGGCGAACTGCGGGAGCGCGAACCGCATATTCGCGGTCGCGGGGCGCTCTTCGTCCCTTCGACCGGGATCGTCAGCTATGCCGAGGTCTGCCAGGCGATGGGACGGCGCATCAAGGCACTCGGCGGCAATATCCGCCTTTCGACACGCATCACGGGCATCCGCGAGACGATCGATGTCGTCGATATCACCTCCGACGGGCAGACATGGCAGGCGAAAAAACTGGTCGCCTGCGCCGGCCTGCAATCAGATCGGCTTGCGGTGCTTGCCGGCCTTTCGATCGAGCACCGCATCGTGCCGTTTCGGGGGGAATATTTTCGCCTGCCTGCCGACAAGAACGACATCGTCCGCCACCTCATTTACCCCATCCCGGATCCCGATTTGCCCTTCCTCGGCGTGCATCTCACACGCATGATCGACGGCAGCGTGACGGTCGGGCCCAATGCCGTCATCGGTTTCGCGCGCGAGGGCTATCCGCGCCTTTCCATCAACCTTGCCGACATGGCCGACTACGCCTTGTTCCCCGGCTTCTGGAAAACCGTGTTCGCCAACCGGAAATCGGCCGTGACGGAACTGCTCAACTCGCTCTGGAAACCGGGCTATCTGGCGGAGTGCAAAAAATACTGCCCGAGCCTGACGCTTTCGGACCTTCTGCCCTATGAAGCCGGCATACGTGCCCAGGCCGTGCGCAAGGACGGCACGCTCATTCACGACTTCCTCTTCGCGGAAACGGACCGCATGCTGCACGTCTGCAACGCTCCCTCACCCGCAGCCACCTCGGCCATCCCGATTGCGGAGATGATCGTGGGCCGGCTTGGAAACTAGGCAGGCCTGGTCGATGCGGCCTTGAAAAGGCCGGAACGGCAGGCTGCCGAACGGGAACGAGCAAAGGAGTGCCCTCGCCCCGACAACGGGACGGGGGCACATTGAACATGTCGCATTTTCCGGGCGGCCGTGGGAATCACTCGCAAATTGCGGACCGGAAGCGGACTTCGGGGGAATGCCCTTCAATTGCACCATTTTTGAACGGCAAGGGCGATCGCCTTGGTGCAGTCGACAAGGTCGCGCACGGAGACACGTTCATTTGGCTGGTGCGCCTGCGCCGGATCGCCAGGACCGAAATTTACCGTCGGCGTGTTGCCGAGCCCTGTCGGAAGACCGATGTCGCTGTGGGCGCCGAAACCTGACAGAACCGGTGACAGATCGGCAGTCGCGACCGCCTCCTGGAAGATCGAGACGAATGGGCTGTCGGCCGGGATTTCCGCACAATCGGCATCGAGGATCCACTCGACACGGGCAGGATGCGCCCGCAGATAGGGGTCGGCCTGGCAGACATGGCGGACGTGCTCCTCGATCTCGCGCTTCACATGACCGCCGAGACCGAATTCGTCCTTCTCGCTCGGCAGGTATTGCGCGTCGATGATGATCTCGGCACGGCCGGCCATCGAGGACGGGTGTTCGCCGGCACTCATCTGCGTAACGATGATCTGGTTCGGCAGGTCCATCAGCGGGTGGTTCTTCTTCGGGTCGAACATCCAGCGGCGGTTCAGGATATCGATACCGTCGAGCATTTGGCGGCAGAGCTGCACGGCATCGACCGGTCCGCTCGTATACCAGGCATTCGGCGTCAGCTCGGCATGACCACCGATCCCATCAATGATGATCCTGCCCCAGAGAATACCGTGGCAAAGCGGCGCGATGCGGTTTGCCGTCGGCTCGGTCATGATGCCGGCATCAGCCTTGAAACCACGATCGACCATCGCAAGTGAGCCCATGCCGCCGATCTCCTCGTCCACCACCGTGGTGAAGACGACATCGCCTTTCAGCTCAAGTCCCATTTCCTTGAGAATTTCGACCGCCATCAGCATGCAGGCGACGCCGCCCTTCATGTCGACGGTGCCGCGGCCGTGCAGGAAGCCATCCTTCAAGACGGGGGTGAACGGATCGGTCGTCCAATGCTCGGCCGCACCCGGCGGCACAACGTCGATATGCCCGGTCAGCATGATCGAGCGACCACCACCGGTTCCCTTCAGAACGCCGCCGAGATTCGGACGCCCCTCGAAGGTACGACCCTTGTTGGCGCCGGGGCGCCCCTGGTACTTGGCATAGAGCGCCGGGCCGTCCGGGTCCCAGAGGTCGGTCGCAAAGCCGAGTGCCTGCAGCCGCTTCTGCAGATAGAGCTGGCAGTCGCGCTCACCAGGTCCCGCCTCCTTTGGGTTCGACTTCACGATCGACGCGAAGGAGACGAGATCGCTCAGTGTCCTGACGATGCGCTCTTCGGCGGCCTCGACGCGATCGGCGATCTGCTGTTCGATGGATGACATGCTTAACTCCAGCGTTTTGAAAGACGGTCGACCAGCAGCACGGCGATCAGGAGTGACCCGACGATGCCGACCTGCCAGACGGTGTTGACGTTAAGTTGCAGAAGCCCGGTCTTCAGCGTGACAAGCAGGATAACCGCGGCGATAACCCCGCCGACCCCGCCCACGCCACCGGTGATGGCGACACCGCCCAGCATGACGGCCGTCAGCGATTCAAGCTCCAGGTTCTGCCCGATATTGGGTCGCGCGCTTCCGAGCCAGGCAAGAGAAACCAACCCCGCCACACCCCCGAAGAAGCCGCTCAGTCCGTAGACGAGGAGACGGGCGCGATCGACGGGAATGCCGACGAGGCGCGCCGATCGCTCGTTGAAGCCCATGGCGAACAGCCACCGTCCCCAGGCGCTGTAGAGCAGCAGCACCGCGGCGATTGCGAAGACGGGCAAGACCAGCGTGACGAAGGGCATCGGCAGCGTGAACACCATGCCGCGGCCCCAGGGAAGCAGCCAGGCAGGTACGCCGGCTTGCGCCGCCCCTCCGGTCAGCGCAAGCGCGAGGCCGGAATAGACGAAGAGTGTGCCGAGCGTCGCAATCAGCGGCAGGATCCTCAGGCGGGTGACGAGAAAGCCGTTCACCAGGCCAAGCAGCAGGCCGGTGACGACGCAGGCGACCGGCAGAAACACCGGTGGCAGCCCCGCCTTGACCGCGAGCATGGCGAGCACGACCGACAGTGAGACGATACCGCCGACCGACAAGTCGATACCGGCACCGCCAGCAAGGATGACAAGGCACTGGCCGAGCGAAACGAGCGCCAGGATGGTGGAGAACTGCAGGACCGTCGTTACCGTGGACGCGCTGAACATCGTCGGCTTGAGGGCCGCAAAAAGCACGATGACGATGCCCCAAAGAACGGTGAGCAGAAGGAGGATACGGCTGGAGGCGGCCGGTTTGAGAAGGCTCTTCATCGCGGCATCCACTTCGTCTTCATCTCGCCGAGGCGCGACACCGGCACCTCAAGCGCAAGCACACCGATCAGCAGCGCGCCGGTCACAACCGGTTGCCAGAGCGAAGGCACGCCGACCAGCAGAAGGCCGTTCTGCAAGACACGCAGCAGGATGACACCGAGCGCCGTGCCAAGAAGACTACAGCGCCCACCCAGGATGCTCGTGCCGCCGAGTACGACGGCCGCGATGGCGTCGAGCGCCAGTGTGCTGCCGATCGCCATTTCGACGTTCCGGTAATTCGCCACGTAGAAACTGGCGGCAAGGCCCGTCAGCGCGCCACTGACCACGAAGGTGGCGACCCTGACCTTGTTCACCGGCACGCCCGACAGACGCGCCTTCTCTTCGGCATTGCCGATCGAGAGCAGATGGGGCCCATAGGCGGTGCGCCGCAGTGCCAGCCAGACCGCAAGATAGGCGAGCCCGATGACGAAGACAGAGAGCGGGATGCCGAACAACGCCCTCGACAGCAGCTCCATCAGGCCCGCAGGCAGGCCGGACAACCACTGGCCGCCGAGAAGCACGAAGACCCCCATGCGGTAAACGCCGAGCAGGCCGAGTGTGCCGACGATGGCCGGCACACGGCCGAGGACGACGACGAGCGCCGTCACCATGCCGAGGCCTGCGCCTGTCACCGGGCCGACCAGCAAGGCCAGCGCCGGCGCCACCGACGCCAGCAGGGCATGGGAGACAGCGATGGCGGCAAGCCCCATGAGGATGCCGATCGACACGTCGATACTTCCCATCGCGAGCAGCAGGGTCATGCCGAGACCAGCCAGCATCAGCTCTGTGCTGTTGCGGACGATGGTCGCTGCATTGCCTGCCGTCGCGAAGTAGGGCGAGGCGACAGAAAAGACGATCGAGGCGAGAATGACGGCGCCGAGCAGCGCCCATTCACGTCCGCCGATGGCGAAAAGACGGAGACTTGACGGTCGCATCGCAGAAACGACCCGGCCTTAGAAGTCGAACTTGTCGACGTTGTCAGCGGTAAAGACGGCCGGCGGGCCAAGCAGCAGTACACCGCTGTCGGCATTGTAGGTGACCGGCGAGGCAAAACCCGGCACGGTGTTCTCAGCCTCAAAGGCCTTGCCGTCGATCAGCTGCTTGCCGGCCCAGACTGTCAGGTAGCCGAGCTGGGCGGGATCCCAAAGCACAGAGAAGCCGAAGGAACCGCTCTTGATGTAGGCGCGCGCGGTGTTCGGGCTGCAGTAGCCGGTCCCCACGACAGCACCGATCTTGCCGGCCGTTTCGATCGCCTGGGCGACGCCCGGGCAAGTCGAGGAAGCAACCGCGATGATGCCCTTCAGATCGGGATTGGCGGTCATCAGATCACCGGCGATCTGTGCCGCACGCTGGGCCGTGCCGCCGGCATATTGCGGCTCGAGCAGCGTCAACTTCGGATATTTCTCCTTCGCCTGTTTCTGCATGAAGCCGATCCAGGCATTGAGGTTGGAGGCCGTCGCCTCGCCCGAGACGATGCCGATCTTGGCATCGTCGCCCACGCGCTTGACCAGTTCGTCGATGATCGTGGCACCCAGCCCCTCGTCTGTGGCCTGTGCGACATAGACCGCGCGACCGCTGTCCGGCGCATCGCTGTCGCTGGTGAAGAGCTTGACGCCCTTTGCATTCGCCGCCTCGACCACTGGTGCGATGGCGGAGGCATCGAGCACGCTGACGGAAACGGCATTGACGCCCTGGTCAATGAGATTCTGCACGATCTGCAGCTGATCGACCGGGTTGGTATCGACGGGACCCGAATAGATGAATTCGACCCCCAGCTCTTCCGCCGCGCGCTTGCCGCCGGCCTCCATGGCATTGAAATACGGAATGCCGATCAGCTGCGGCACGAAGGCGACCTTCGGCTTGTCTTGCGCAAAAGCGGTGGCGCCGATGGCAAGCGTCAATGCGGAAGCGGCGAGAACCTGCTTGAATTTCGGGAACATCTGGAACCTCTCTGGAACGGTTGGACGCGCTTTATCGATTGTTTTGTTCAAGCGCCCGCACGTCGGGATGGGCGCCTGTGATGAGGGAAACGATCTCTTCGGGGGTGGTTTCCTCTTTCCTCCGCTCGGCGACCTTTCGGCCCCGGCGGAAGACGACCATGCGGTCGGCAACCTCGAAGACATCGGCTATGTTGTGGCTGATCAGGACCACGGCGCAGCCGCGACCGGCGAGCCGGCGGGTGAGCTGCAGCACCTTGCGCGTTTCGGCGACGGCAAGCGCCGCGGTCGGCTCGTCCATGATGACGAGCCTGGCATTGAGATTGAGCGCCCGGCAGATGGCAACCGCCTGGCGCTGGCCGCCCGAGAGACTGCCGACAGGCGCCTCCGGGTCGGAAATATGAGCGTCGAGCTCGTGGAGCAGGCCGTCCACCCGGTCCCGCATTGCCTTGCGCCGCAGGAACGGAATGCCGAGAACCGAGTGTTTGAGTTCTCGCCCGAGAAAGACGTTCTCGGAGATCGACAGGTTTTCTGACAGGGCGAGCTCCTGAAAGATCGTCGCAATACCGGAGTTCGCAGCGTCTTTCGGCGAGGCGAACTGGACCGACTGGCCTTCGACCAGCAAATCCCCGTCACTTTGCGGATGTGCGCCGGCGAGAATCTTGATGAAGGTTGATTTGCCGGCGCCGTTGTCACCGAGAAGCGCCAGGACCTCGCCGCCGTTGATGTCGAGATCGACATCCTTCAGCGCGGTGAGCGCGCCGAAGCGTTTGGTAATTCCCGTTGCGCGGAGAAATGGAACGGTCATCGAACTATCCCCTGCGATGGATCACTTGGCGCCACTGGCCCAGCGAAGAATGTTCTTCCAGATCGCCGCGTACCCGGGCCAGGCGACAAACTCGTTCGGCACCCAGTGCGGTCCGATGTCCGAAGTCCAGGCGACGGTGCGGCCCCTGCCATAGTTGCCGGTCACGAGAAGCGGGTGACCGCCCTCCTCTTCAGGCAGTCGGGCGAGTACTTCGACGCCGTCGTCGTCCTTGGCGGCCACCTCGTTCGCACCGAGGAGCAGCGGCCATTCACCTTCGATACCGTCGAGGATCGGATGGTTCTTCGGGCCTGTGACGACAGCCTTGAACCCGTCCGGGATTTCCAACCGGTCGTCATAGGGAAGGCAGGTGACAGGCAGTGCCTCCTCTACCGGCGTGCGGCGCCAGCGGGCCTTGCCGTCGATGCCCTGGAACGAGAAGTAGCCACCCGCCATCACCAGGCCACCGCCGGCCGCAGTCCACTCGCGAATGATCTTCAGCCGATTGGGAACCGCCTTGCCGTGCAGCCAGACGGACGGGGGCAGGAGCAGCGAATTGGCGCCGATATCGGACAGCAGGATGACCTGATAGGCGGAAAGCCCTTCCAGCGTGAAGGGGAACTTTTCGACGCAGTCATGCGCCGTCATATAGGTGACGTCGAATTCCTCACCTTGAAGCGCGGCGACCAGCGGCTCGGCACCCAGATGGAAGGTCACGCTGCCGAACTGGTCGAACCCCTTGTAATGGGTCGCCGAGCTGACCCAGCTCTCTCCCACCAGCAAAACCTTCGTCACCATGTCGCTCTCCTTATCTTTGCGTTCCGTATTGTCTTGAAAATCAAACAGCCTTCGCCTCCACGGCGGAAAGCAACGCCTCAAGTTCGCCTGCGCTCGCCGGGTGTCCCTGCGCCCCTTCCGCCGTCGTCGTCAGGCTGGCACCGACAGCGGCGTGGCGCGCTGCGTCCACCAGAGGGCGGCCATGCAGCCAAAGGCTCAGGAATATTCCGGCAAAAGCGTCGCCTGCGCCCGTCGCATCGACCCGGCTGACCGGCAGGGCAGGAACTTCGATCGGCGGACCACCGCTCTTGCGGAAGACGACGGCGCCGAATTCACCAAGCGTCAGCACGACGTCGCCGCGCGGCTTTACCCGTGCGATCGTGCGTCCGGCTTCCTCGATCATCGAGGCGAGCGGCGTGCGGATGGCGAAAACCTCGCGCAGTGTGTCGTCGTTGATGAAAGTCAGGTCCACCTGGCTGATCATGCGGGCAAAAGCGTCCGGATTGCGCGATCCCTCCGGCAGGCCCGCCGTATGCAGGCTGACATTCCAGCCCGCATCGTGAAACCGGCTGATCGACGGCATCATCCGCTCGTAATGAAACCCTTCGATATGCAGGCAGGAACGCACCGCACCGGGCGTGATGTCGAGATTGGCGGTGAGGTCGACCTCGCTGAGCTCGAAGGTCTCGTGAATGATCGTCCGGCCGCCATTGGCTTCGATGATCACCATAGCGCGTGGCAAGCGCCCACTGGCCGGCCGACGGATCGGCAACACGTTCACGCCTCGCGCCAGAAGCTCGGCCATCGCCCACTCGCTGTCGGCGTCGTCGCCAACAGCGGTGGCGAGATCGATCTGCAATCCATAGGGATCACCGACGGCAGCAGCGGCGACGGCGAGGTTTGCAGCCGGGCCGCCGAGCGCCTTGTCGATATGGCTTGCCGCGACCCGGTCATCGCGGTGCGGCAATACCGGCACCCGGCAGAGATAGTCGACGCAGATATGACCGACGACCAGGAGGCGCGGATGCCCCTCGGCCTTCTGCACCGCCCGCGCGGACATCATCGGCAACGAGCGGGCAAACACACTCGGACGGTAGGCAAGCTTCTGAACCGCCTCCTGGATCTTTTCGGCGGTCTCCGCTTTGACGGGAACCGTTCCATTCAGAAAATTGGACACCGTGCCGACGGAAACCCCGGCAGCGCGAGCAACATCCGTAATGGTGGGACGTCCTTTTTTCATCACTTCCCCGCCAATTGAAACGCTTCAAAGCGTAGGAGCGGTTCAAGCAAGCGTCAAAGCAATTTTATTCCAAGTTTTTTTGTATAAATTCACCATCGCGCAGTAAATTTTATGTATCAAAGTATTTCATACTCAAAACCGCCTGGATTGAATTTATTTCAATCCACTTTTCGTTGCCGAGGCATGATGCTCCCAGCAGGCACACAGATCCAGCAGACCACGCATCCCGTTGAACTGGTCCTGAGTGGCGCGCCAGTGGCTTCGGGCACCCGCATGTTCCACTGGAGAAGACCAATACTCGGCCGGACCAAGGCAGACACCACCTGCTACAACCCAAAATAGGTAACGTAACGTTAACCTTCAGAAATGTACGGTATCGTACGTACGGAATCGTTCATTGAACCTGAGGGGAGGACAATGGCCAAAGACGATGCAGCGGGTGGGGAATTGCAGGAAAGGCTTGATTTCATCGGGCTTGGACCGCGTGAGCGGCAGTTGCTCAAAGCGGTTGCCGACCGCGTCATGAAGGAAACACGGCCAGCACTGGATATCTTCTACGACAAGGTTCGCGCGACGCCGCAGACACTTCGGTTTTTCGCCGGCAACGAGAAGATGGCAGAGGCGGGTAAGCGCCAGGAAGGCCACTGGGCCCTTATCCTGAGCGGCGGTTACACGCCCGAATATCTCGATGCCGTCCGGGCGATCGGCTCGGTCCACGCTCGTATCGGCCTTGCGCCCCAATGGTATATAGGCGGCTACGCACTGGTTCTCGACCATCTCGTCAAGGCGCTTCTCGCCCCGACGGCCCTTCCCAGCAAGCGCAAGCTCTTCTCGCGTCGGCCGGGCGCTGTGACGACCGGCCTTGGCGAAGAAGTCGCCGTCGTGGTGAAGGCGGCCCTCCTCGACATGGAACTGGCCATCTCTGTGTATCTCGACAAGCTGGAGGAGCGCCGGCAGGCGGCCGAGCAGCAGGAAGAGGAAACGCTGGGCCGGGTTGCCGCTGCCTTGCAGCAGCTCGCCCAAGGAGATCTGGGCGTTTCCATCGATGTCGCCGCTTCGGCGCGGTCAGGGCATCTGGTCGAAAACTTCAACGACATGGTGGACGATCTTCGCGCGATCATCCTTTCGGTGCGGGACGCCTCCGGAAACATCAGAAACGGCACAACCGAGATCGCCAGCGCCTCGGAAACGGCAAGCCGTCAGTGCGAGCGGCAGGCAGCCGCGCTGGAGCAGATTGCGACGGCAATTGCCGAACTGGCCACCGGCAGCCAGATGACGACGGACAGCGCCGCAGGAGCCTCGCGCGCCGTCGCCGAAATTCGCGGCCAATCGGAAGCCAGCACCGTGTTGGCCGGCAAGACCGTCGCAGCCATCGGGGAGATCGACGCGTCGTCGCGCAAGGTGTCCCAGATCGTCAAGGTCATCGACGAAATCGCGTTCCAGACCAATCTTCTTGCACTCAATGCCGGCGTTGAAGCGGCGCGTGCCGGTGAAGCCGGAAAGGGCTTTGCCGTCGTCGCGCAGGAGGTACGCGCCCTTGCCCAGCGGTCGGCGGATGCCGCCAGGGAAATAGCCGCGCTGATCAAATCGAGCTCCGATCAGGTCGCCGAGGGCGTGAAACTTGTCGGCGAAACACGGGAATGGCTGACCGGCATCACCAACGCCGTCCAGAAGATGGACGAACTCGTTGGCGGCATCGCCACCTCAACGCAGACACAGGCCAACGGAATCCGCGAGATTTCCACGGCGATCGCACAGATCGACGAGGCAACACAGCAAAATGCGGCGATGATCGAGGAAAACAGTTCTGCCAGTCGCGCCCTCGCGCGCGAGGCAGAAGGGCTCGCAAGCGTTGTCGACCGGTTCCGCACCTCTCGCGAGGCCATCATTCCGCCGCTGGCGATGACGGCATGACAATCCGCGCGACCGTCACCCCCACGCGCCGAAAAGGCGCTTTCCACACAGCCTTACAGCGATGCAAGACGGATGCGCTCGTAGCACTCGCAGGCTCGCTCGTGCAGGACTGCCCGGTTGGTCACCCGCAGCGATCCGCGATGGTAGGAGATCGCGCCGGCATTCATGAGGTCGGTACAGATGGCATTGACCGTCGCCCGACGCAGCGCAAGCAACATGGCGATCGCCTCCTGGGTCACGCTGTAGGTATCGCCCTCGACCCTGTCATGCGCATGCAGCAACCAGCGGGCAACGCGCTGTTCGGCGGTGTGCAGGCTGTTGCAGGCAACGGACTCCATCAGTTGCACCGTGTGCGACTTGGCGTATCGCAGCATGATTTCGCGGACGCACTGGAATTCTTCGAGCGCAACGTCGAGATCGGCAATCGTCACCCAGGAGGCCTGGCCGGGCACCTGCACGACCGAGCGGCCGAGCGAGCTGCCGCCGCCCATGATCAGGCTGAAGCCAAGGAATCCCTCAGGGCCGATCGAGGATTTCTCGACGCTTCTGCCGTTGCTCATCTCTGCGATGATCGACACGACGCCTTCATGGGGGAAGACGACATGCGTGACAGGCGCGCCATCTTCGAAAATGACGTCGCCGGTGTTCATCGGCTTGATGTCTGCATGCGTTCGAAAGAATTCCTGCGCCTGCGGCCGGATGGAGTCGAGGATCCTGTTACGCAGTGGGCCCATAGAATTGTCTTTTTCTTTCAATGGGTCAGCCCCGAATTTACCTGTCAAAATTCCTTAATAACCCAATAACCTAAATCAATCCCTAATATAACATGGTGCCCGCACCGGCATGATGTGCGGCCTGTTCCCTGCTGGAGCCGTCAATGGAAGATCTGCCATTGCATGAATTGTCAGAATACATGCAGCCATCCGACATATTCGAGCACCAATCCGAGCGCGACGAGATTTTGAAGGGGAGCGGAATCATCGGCATGCTACAGCAAAACGCCAGCGCCCGCACAGATGACAAGGGAAGCGGCCTGACAAAGCTGCTGGGCGCCTATCAGGCGGCGCTTGATCGGCACGCCATCGTCGCCGTCACGGACCGGCGCAGCAGGATCCTCTCCGCCAACAGGCAATTCTGCGCAGTAAGCGGCTACCGGGAAGACGAGCTTATCGGGCAACCGCACCGTCTCGTCAATTCCGGGCACCACCCGAAGGCGTTTTTCGAGGGCATGTGGAGAACGATCGCCTATGGTCAGGTCTGGCACGGAGAGATCTGCAACCGTGCCAAGGATGGCAATCTTTATTGGGTGGATACAACCATCGTGCCACTGGTCGGTTCCGATGGACGGGTAGAGGCCTATATCTCGATCCGCTACGATATCACCAAGCGCAAAGCCGCCGAACAGGCCTTGCACGAGGAGGTCGAACGGCGACGCGGTACCGAGGCGTTGCTTGTCGATGTCATGGAAACGGTGCCAGACGGGATTGCCGCCTTTGATGCGAACGACCGCCTCGTGCTCTTCAATCGCTCCTATGCAAACCTTCACATGCATCCTGCAGAAGCGATCCGGATCGGCGCGAGCTTTGAATCGATCCTGCAGCACGGCCTGGCGAAGGGGCAGTACGTTCTGCCGCGCAATACGGGCGAGTCCCATCAGGCCTGGCTTCGCGCGCGGCTGCGCGCGCATCGCAATCCCGGCCGAAGCACGGTACAGGAGCTTGCCGACGGCCGGTGGATACAGATCCGTGAGCGCCGCTCCACCTCAGGCCACATCGTCGGAACACGTACCGACATTACCGAATTGAAGCGGTCGGAATCGGCCATCAAGTTCCTGGCCGAACACGATCCGCTTACCGGGCTCCTGAACAGATCGGTACTCTCCCAGAGGCTCGAAGAGGCGGTCACGGCCTGTCGGCGCAATCAAACCAGCGGCCTGCTCGTGGTCATGGACCTCGACGGTTTCAAGCAGATCAACGACTCCATGGGGCACGCAGCCGGCGACGCGTTGCTCAAGACCATTGCACAGCGGTTGACGGAAGCCTTCCGCCGCTCGGACACGGTCGTGCGGCTCGGTGGTGACGAGTTCGCCGTCGTCGTGCCGCAGCTCGGCAGGCGTGACAGTATCGACGCCCTCGCGCAGCGGCTGCTGGCCGCGGTCCAGCGCCCGGCAATGGTCCAGCGCCGTAGCCTTGCCCCGCGGCTCAGTCTCGGCATCGCACGGTTCCCCCAAGACGGCCACGCGCTGGAGGTTTTGCTGCGCAAGGCCGACATGGCCCTCTATCGTGCCAAGGCTGAGGGTCGCGGGACCTATCGCATCTTCACCCGTGCCATGCGCGCCCATGTCGAGCAGCGCCGCCGCCTTACCGCAGCGCTGACCAGCGCGGTGGCGCGCGGCGCGATTGACGTCGCGCTGCAGCCGCAATTTACGCTCTCCGATCACAGGCTCACCGGCTTCGAGGCGTTGGCGCGCTGGACGAACGAAGGGCGCGCGGTCAGCCCTTCCGACTTCATCGCCATCGCCGAAGAAAGCGGTCTGATCGGCGATCTCGGCAATCTGGTCCTGAACAAGGCCCTGGAGGCGATCGGCAGCCTACGGCAAAACGGCATGGAGACAGGCCCGGTCGCCATCAACATCGCCTCCGCACAAATACGGCAGGTCGGCTTTGTGCCTATGCTGCAGGCCGCCGTTCATCGCCATGGCCTGACGCCGGGCGACGTCGAAATCGAATTGACCGAGAACATCCTGCTCGATGAAGCCGGTGATGAGATCGCCCGGAGGCTGAAGACCCTGCGCACCGCCGGTTTCTCCATTGCCCTTGACGACTTTGGAACCGGCTATGCCTCGCTCTCCCACCTCGGCCGCTTTCCCATCGACCGCATCAAGATCGACCGCGGCTTTGTGTCCCGCATGAGCAGCGCGCAGGACACCTGTACGATCGTTCGCGCAATCATCGGTCTTGCCCACGCGCTTGGCATGACGGTGGTCGCAGAAGGTATCGAAACGCAGGCGCAGCTGGAACAGTTGCTGGCCTATGGCTGCGATTTTGGCCAGGGCTACCTGTTTTCTCCGCCTCTTGCGCCAGAGCAGCTGATGGCCCGCCTCGGCGACGGGCTGGATTTCAAACTGGCGCGCGGCCTTTGCGAACCTGACCAACCGCCCCGATAGACCGCCACAGGCTCCTTTGGCTAACCGTACTGGCCGCCGGAAGCGGTGGCACTTCAAAACTTGTTCATCGGCACGAGGCAAGCATCGCCGCCGCCGTCCCAACGATCTGGTACTGCTGCCATCACGGCGTAGGCTGCTGATTGGGTGAGGCTTCAGACGATCGAGAGCCCGGCCTTTCCCTGCACGGCTTCGCCGATGGCCACCGCGCTAAAGCCGTGCTGGGCAAAGATATCGAGAACCGCCGCGGTCCCAGCCGCGTCACAGGCAACGAGCAGGCCGCCGCTCGTCTGGGGGTCGCAGAGAAGAGCCTGATCAATGGTGGTCATGTCACGAACGAAGGCCACATCCGCGGCGTAGCTTGCCCAGTTGCGCCCGGACGCGCCGGTGACAAACCCCTTGCCGGCAAGTTCACGAGCGCCTTCAAGAAGTGGCACGCTGGACCATTCTATCCGCAACTGGCAACCCGCCCCGCGCGCCATTTCGAGAGCATGGCCGGCAAGACCGAACCCGGTCACATCCGTCATCGCGTGCACGCCGTCGAGCAACGCAAGGTCCGGCCCCGGCGTGTTGAGACGCGTCGTCGTCTCCATCATGCGTGCATAACCGGCCGCGTCGAGCGCGCCCTTCTTCAATGCCGCCGAGAAAATGCCGACACCGAGCGGTTTACCAAGGATCAGCACATCACCCGGCCGCGCACCGGCATTGCCTTTCATCCGGGCCGGGTCAACAAGGCCAAGCGCGACAAGACCGTAGATCGGCTCGACGGAATCGATCGTATGCCCCCCCGCAATGGGAATACCCGCCGCCCGGCAGGCGACGGCACCCCCGTCGAGGATGGCACCGATCGTTGCAGTGGACAACGTGTTGACCGGCATACCGACCAGCGCCAGCGCGAAGAGCGGCCTGGCGCCCATGGCATAGACATCGCTGATTGCATTGGTCGCAGCGATCCGGCCGAAATCATGCGGATCATCGACGATCGGCATGAAAAAATCGGTCGTCGCGACGATAGCCTGGCTGTCGTTAAGGCGGTAGACGGCCGCATCGTCAGACGTTTCTATCCCCACCAGCAGATCCGGCGGTACTGGCAGAGCCGCCCGGCCGCGCAGAATCTCCGAGAGCACGCCAGGCGCAATCTTGCAGCCGCACCCCCCGCCATGGGCAAGCGACGTGAGGCGGGGCTCGTCAGGAACGACCGTGTCGGACATCGGCAGGAACTCCTTCTCCGCGCAGGCAGCAGCAGGCGTCGTCACCGCGATCATGGCCCATCGTTGCTCCCAAGACCATGGCTTTCATCCGAAGTCCTACCTTGACAGGTCCGGCAGCAAGGCAGACGATCAAGCTTCGACCGATCCGCAAGGCAGGTACGAGGACAGCGAATGAACATCGATCTTTCCCGCCGCAGCTTCCTGAAGCTCGCCGGCGCGGGAGCGGCGGCAACCTCGCTCGGAGCCATGGGCTTCGGGGCCGCGGAGGCCGCGACAGCCGCTCATGTCCGCGCGTTCAAACTGGCGACGACCACTGAAACCCGCAATGTGTGCACCTACTGTTCGGTCGCCTGCGGGATTCTGATGTACTCCAAGGGCGACCTCAGTGCCGGAGAGACGGCCGAGCTGATCCACATCGAGGGTGACGCCGACCATCCTACCAACCGCGGAACGCTCTGTCCGAAGGGCGCGGCGCTCAAGGACTTCGTGAAGTCCGAGACCCGCGCCACGAAGCCGCGCCGCCGGGCACCCGGCGCTGACCGCTGGGAGGACATCTCCTGGGAGGAGGCCTTCGACAAGATCGCCCGGGCGATCAAGGACGACCGCGACGCGAACTTCATCGAGAAGAACGCGGCCGGCGTCACAGTCAACCGCTGGACGACCATGGGCTTCCTCGCCGCCTCGGGCGGCACCAACGAGACCGGATGGCTGACCTACAAGACCGTCCGGTCCATGGGTGTCGTCGGCTTCGATAACCAGGCACGCGTCTGACACGGCCCCACGGTAGCCAGTTTGGCTCCAACTTTTGGCCGCGGCGCAATGACGAACGCCTGGACCGACATCAAGAACACTGACCTTGTCATCGTCATGGGTGGCAATGCGGCGGAAGCGCATCCTTGCGGCTTCAAATGGGTGACGGAGGCAAAACACCATCGCGGCGCCCGGCTGATCGTCGTCGATCCGCGCTTTAACCGCACGGCCTCGGTCGCTGACGTCTATGCGCCGATCCGTCCCGGTTCCGACATCGCATTCCTGATGGGCGCCATCCGCTACTGTATCGAGAAGGACAAGGTGCAGTGGGACTATGTGAAGGCCTATACCAACGCCACCTACCTGGTGCGCGAGGATTTCGCCTGGGCTGACGGCCTCTTCACCGGCTATGATGCGGAAAAACGCGACTACGATCGCACCGCCTGGGAATATCAGATGAACGCGGACGGGACGGTGAAGGCCGACCCGACGCTCTCCGACCCACGCTGCGTCTGGAACCTGTTGAAGCAGCATGTCGCCGTCTATACGCCTGAATTTGTGGAGAACATCTGCGGCACGCCGAAGGATCGCTATCTGAAGATCTGCGAGATGATCGGCGCGACCGCGGCGCGCGACAAGGTGATGACCTCGCTCTACGCGCTCGGCTGGACCCAGCATTCCAAAGGGGCGCAGAACATCCGCGGCATGGCTATGCTGCAACTGATCCTCGGCAATGTCGGCCTGCCGGGCGGCGGGGTGAACGCACTGCGCGGCCACTCCAACATCCAGGGCCTCACCGATATCGGCCTGCTCTCCAACACCCTGCCGGGTTACATGAACCTGGCAACGGAGAAGGAGCCGGACTACGCAACCTACATGTCGACGCGCGGCAACAAGCCGCTCGTTCCCGGCCAGACGAGCTATTGGCAAAACACGCCGAAATTCATGGTCAGCTTCCTGAAGGCCATGTGGGGCGAGGCCGCGACGAAGGAGAACGACTGGGGCTTCGACTGGCTGCCGAAGCTCGACGTACCCTACTACGACATCCTGCGCATGTTCGACATGATGAGCCGCGGCGAGGTGAACCTCTACTTTTGCCAGGGCTTCAACCCGCTGCTCTCCTTCCCCAATCGGGCGAAGCTGACGGAGGGCCTGTCGAAGCTGAAGCTGCTCGTCACCATCGACCCGCTGGAGACCGAGACAGCGCATTTCTGGGAAAACCACGGCATCTACAACGACGTGGACTCCTCGAAGATCATGACCGAGGTGTTGCAGCTACCCGCCACCTGCTTTGCCGAGGACGAGGGGGCGACGGTCAATTCGGGCCGCTGGCTGCAATGGCACTGGCCGGGCGCGACGCCTCCGGGCGAGGCCAAGCACGACACCTGGATTCTGGCGAACATCTTCCTCAGGGTGCGTGAACTCTACCGCAGAGAGGGTGGGGTCTGTCCCGAACCGATCCTGAACCTTTCCTGGGACTACAAGGATCCCTACGACCCTGAGCCCGCGGAGCTGGCGCAGGACATGAACGGGCGGGCGCTCCAGACCCTCACTGATCCCGCCGATCCGGAAAAAGTGCTGGTCCAGGCTGGCAAGCTCCTGCCGAATTTTGCCGTGATGCGCGACGACGGCTCCACCATGTCCGGTTGCTGGATCTATGCCGGCTCCTGGACGGAGGAGGGCAACATGATGGCGCGGCGCGACAACAGCGATCCGGGCGATATTGGTACTTTTCTCAACTGGACCTTCGCCTGGCCGGCAAACCGCCGCATCCTCTACAACCGCGCCTCCTGCGATCTTGCAGGCAAGCCGTGGGACGAGAGCCGCAAGCTGATTGAATGGACCGGTGAGAAATGGGCCGGCTTCGACGTGCCGGATATCGCGGTGACGGCCAAACCCGAAACGGTGATGCCGTTCATCATGACGCCGGAAGGCACCGCCCGGCTGTTTGCGCGCAAGCTGATGCGCGACGGCCCCTTCCCCATCCACATGGAGCCCTTCGAAAGCCCGGTCGAGAACCCGTTCAACGCGAAGCTGCGTGGCAACCCGGTCGCCCGGATCTTCCCGAACGACGTGGAGCAGCTCGGCACCAGTGCCGACTATCCCTTCGTCGCTACCTCCTACCGCCTGACCGAGCACTTCCATTACTGGACGAAGCACAACCGCGTGAACGCCGTGCTGCAGCCGGAATTCTTCGTGGAGATCAGCGAGGAGCTGGCGGCCGAGCGCGGCATCGTCAAGGGCGGGCGCGTACGGGTCTGGAGCAAGCGCGGCGAGGTCTGGGCGAAAGCCGTGGTCACGAAGCGCATCCGCCCACTGATGTGCGGCGGCAAGACGGTGCATGTGGTCGGCATTCCCTTGCATTGGGGTTTCATGGGCGCAGCGCGCAAGGGGTTCGGGCCGAACAGCCTCACCCCCTTCGTCGGCGATGCCAACATAGACACGCCGGAGTTCAAGGCCTTCCTTGTCAATATCGAGCCGGCGGCAGAGGAGGCCTCGTCATGAGCGAACGCGCACCGGAACCTCTGACGGCAGCGGCCAACCCGCCACTCCAGCCCTTGCCGTCGAACCTCCTGCCTGGAGACGTCATCAAAGCTTCGGCGACGAGCGACCTGCCTGCGCCCGAACGACAGCTCACCCAAGTCGCCAAGCTGATCGACGTGTCGAAGTGCATCGGCTGCAAGGCCTGCCAGTCGGCCTGCATCGAGTGGAACGACACTCATCCGGACGTGGAGGAGAATGTCGGGGTTTACGAGAACCCGCATGATCTGACGCCCGACATGTTCACCCTCATGCGGTTTACGGAATACGAGAACCCGAAGACCAACGAGCTGGAATGGCTGATCCGCAAGGATGGCTGCATGCATTGCGCCGATCCGGGTTGCCTCAAGGCGTGCCCTGCCCCTGGCGCGATCGTGCAGTACTCCAACGGCATCGTCGATTTCATCTCCGACAACTGCATCGGCTGCGGATATTGCGTGGCGGGCTGTCCCTTCAACATCCCGCGCATCTCCAAGACGGCACACGTCTCGAAGAAATGCACACTCTGTTCGGATCGCGTCGCCGTCGGTCAGGGCCCGGCCTGTGCCAAGGCGTGCCCCACAAATGCGATCACCTTCGGCACCAAGGAGAGCATGATCGCGCTTGCCGAGGAGCGCGTCGAGGATCTGAAATCGCGCGGTTACGACAATGCCGGCCTCTACGATCCGCAAGGCGTCGGCGGCACCCATGTCATGTATGTGCTGCACCACGCCGACCAGCCCTCGCTCTATGCTGGTCTGCCCGACGATCCGCAGATATCACCCGTGGTGCGCGGCTGGAAGGGGCCGGCCAAGACGGTTGGCCTTGCCGTGGCGGGCATTGCCGCAGCCGGCGCGCTGCTGCACGGCCTTTTCGCCCGGGCGAACGAGGTGACGGAGCACGAGGAGGAGGAGGCAGAGGACCTCGTCGACGATGCCGGCCAGATGCCTGGCGGCAGGGAGGTTTGATGACCGAGAAACGGATCTATTCGGCCCCCGGCGACAAGATCGAAACGAAGCACCCGGTCCTGGTGAGCCGCTATCGCGGCATTACGCGGCTCAATCACTGGGTCACCGCGCTCTGCATGATCCTGCTCCTCCTTTCCGGCTTCTCCTTCTTCCACCCATCCCTGTTCTGGCTGACCGGCCTCTTTGGCGGCGGGCAGACAACGCGCTGGCTGCATCCCATCGTCGGCCTGGTGCTGGTGGCAAGTTTCCTCCTGCTCTTCGTGCAGATGTGGAAGCTCAACCTGCCGCGACGCGAGGACGTGGAATGGAGCCTGAAGATCGGCGACATGCTCAAGGGCGACGAAGACAAGTTGCCCGAGCTCGGCAAGTACAATGCGGGACAGAAGCTGGTATTTTGGGGCATGTCCGCGCTGATCATCGTGCTCGTCACGACGGGCATCATGATCTGGGAGCAGTATTTCCCGCACCTCGTTTCCATCCCTGTGCGCCGCGTCGCCGTCGCCGTGCATGCGCTGGCCGCGGTCGGAGCGATCCTTATCTTCATCGTTCATGTCTATGCGGCGATCTGGACGCGCGGCACGATCCGCGCGATGACGCGCGGTACCGTCACCGGCGGCTGGGCCTTCCGCCACCATCGCAAATGGCTGCGCGAACTGGCTGGACGCCAGCACACCGACCCGTCAAAATAGCCTGCCAAGACAAAGCATCGCCGGAGGCTTCATGGCGCAGAACCTAGAGCCCGATCCCACGCTCATCGGCGGCGTGCCCAAACCTCCGCTCGCCTTCCTGCCCGAGCCGGTGAAGCTCTTCCAGACACGCGCTCGCCGCTTCGCCTTCCTCGCTGAAAGCAATCCTTTGGCGCCTTACCTTGCGTTCCTCGCCGAACTCTCGCGTCTGCAGGCCCGGCTTGCCGCAACACTGCCGCCGGTGACCGCCATCGCGCCGATGCGCATCACCGAGGCCTCCCGCAGCGCCATGCCACCCATCGACCGGCTGAGGATCTCCGCCGATCCCGCCCTCGGGGTCACGCTGGACGCCTTTGTCGAAGGGGCCGCCGGGCTCTCCATGCCCGACCCCGCCCGCCTGGCGCTTGATGCCGTGCGCGCAGCCGAGCCGGCGGACCGCATCTGGCTCCTGTCAAACATCCTGTCGGACCGGATTCCTGACGACAGCGCCGCTCCGCATCTCTTCGCCGCCGCTGCGGTGCAGGTTCACCTGGCAAGGCTCGCCGCTACGCTTGATGCCGGCGCACTGGTCCCTGTCGGAACCGGTCTCTGTCCCGCCTGCGGCGGACGCCCCGCCACCACATCGGTCATGGGCACACAGGGCATCGAGAATGTGCGCTACGCCGCCTGCGCCTGCTGCGCCACCTGCTGGAATGAAGTCAGGGTGAAATGCCTTTGCTGCGGTTCGACAAAGGGGATCAGCTATCGTTCGGTCGAGACCACGGAGGCCACGGTGAAGGCCGAGACCTGCAAGGAATGCCATTCCTGGATCAAGATCTTCTATACGACGAAGAACCCCAGCCTCGATCCCGTTGCCGATGATGTCGGCAGTCTGGGCCTCGATATCCTGATGAAGGAGACCGATTTCCGCCGCGGCGGCTTCAACCCCTATCTGGCAGGCTATTGATGCAGGGATTTCGCGCGCTTCCCTCCGTAGACCAGATACTCACGTCGACAGAGGGACTGGCACTGGCCGAAGCGTACGGTCGGCTTGCCGTTGTCACCGCGATCCGCGCGCGGCTTGAAATCGCCAGGGAGAAGATCCGCGGCGGCGCGGATGGCGCGACCCTTGCTGCCGATCTGCCGGGTCGGGTCGCCGGGGATCTCGTGGCTGCAGCGCGCTCCACCCTGCGCCCGGTGCTGAACCTCACGGGCACGGTGCTGCACACCAATCTCGGCCGCGCAATCCTCGCCGATGACGCGATCCGGGCTGCGACGACTGCCATGGCCCACCCGCTGGCGCTGGAGTTCGACCTTACCGGCGGTGGGCGCGGACAGCGTGATGATCATCTGCGCGGACTTCTCAGGGAGCTTTCCGGCGCGGAAGACGCCACTATCGTCAACAACAATGCCGCCGCGGTGCTGATCACGCTCAACACCTTCGCAGCCGGGCGCGAGGCCATCGTTTCACGCGGCGAGCTGATCGAGATCGGCGGCGCCTTCCGCATGCCCGACATTATGGCCCGCGCCGGAGCCCGACTGGTCGAGATCGGCACCACCAACCGCACCCACCCGCGCGACTACGAAGAGGCGATCCGCCCTGAAACCGGCATCATCCTGAAGGTCCACACCTCAAACTACCGTATTGAGGGCTTCACGGCCGAAGTGCCCGCACCGAAACTGGCGGGCATTGCCGGAAAGGCTGGCGTGCCGCTGCTGAACGACCTTGGCTCGGGCTCGCTCGTCGACCTCTCTGCGTTCGGTCTGCGGCGCGAGCCGACGGTCGCAGAAGCAGTCGCCGAGGGTGCAGACCTCGTCACCTTCTCCGGCGACAAGCTGCTCGGGGGGCCGCAGGCCGGCTTCATTGTCGGCAGGCGCGATCTCGTCGCCGCGATCAACCGCAACCCGTTGAAGCGCGCCGTACGGCTGGACAAAATCCGTATCGCCGCACTTGAGGCAACGCTGAAACTCTACCGCGACCCCGACCGCCTCGGCGAGCGCCTGCCGACCCTTCGCTTCCTCGCCCGCCCGGAGGCTGAGATTGCAGCGCAGGCCAACCGCCTCGCGCCTGCGGTCGCTACGCTGCTTGCCCCGTACGGTTTTTCCGCGACCCACTGTTCCTGCAGAAGCCAGGTCGGGTCCGGTGCCCTGCCGGTCGACACGATCGCAAGCGCCGGTCTCCGGCTGACGGGTGCCGGTGGCGATGCGCCCGACCGTCTTTCCGCCCGGTTGCGCGTCCTCCCTACCCCTATCATCGGCCATATCCGCGACGGTGCGCTGATCCTCGATCTGCGCTGCCTTGAGCGCGACGACGATCTGCTGGAGGCGCTTGCAGCCCTATGATTGTCGGGACGGCAGGGCATATCGACCATGGCAAGACCGCGCTCATCAAGGCGCTGACCGGCACGGACCCCGATCGCCTTGCCGAGGAGAAAGCCCGTGGCATCACCATCGACCTCGGCTTTGCGTATGCCGATCTCGGCGGCGGCACGATTACCGGCTTCGTTGACGTTCCCGGCCATGAACGCTTGCTCCACACCATGCTTGCCGGCGCCGGTGGTATCGACTTCGCACTGTTGGTCGTCGCCGCAAACGACGGCATCATGCCACAGACGTGCGAGCATCTCGCGGTCCTCGACCTGCTCGGGATAACCAGGGGTGTCGTTGCCCTCACCAAGATCGACCTTGTTGACCCGCAGCGCCGAACCGAGGTGACGGCGAGGATCCGCACGACCCTTGCGGGCACCGGACTTGGCACAGCCCCGATCATCCCGGTTTCCGCGCAGAGCGGCGAAGGCATCCCAGCCCTGCGCAGCGCGCTCGCCGAAGCCGAATCGGAAAGCACGGCACGCGACCACGCCGGCCTTCTGCGTTTTTCCGTCGATCGAAGTTTCACACTGCCAGGCGCAGGAACAGTGGTCACGGGGATGATGCTGTCCGGGCAGGTGAGACTGGACGACGTCGTTACCGTCAGCCCCTCCGGCCTGACGGCCCGCGTGCGCGGCATCCACGCGCAGAACCGCAAGGCTACCGAAGGGCTTGCCGGCCAGCGCTGCGCACTGAACCTTGCCGGTGATCGGGTGACAAAGGATGCTCTCCGACGTGGTGACATCGTGCTTTCCCCGCCTCTTCATGCACCCTCGGACCGGATCGATGCAGTGCTTTGCGTGCTGGCATCGGAGACCAAGGCCATCGGAACATGGTTTCCAGCCCGGCTGCACAGCCACGCAGCGGAGGTCGGCGCGCGGGTCGTGCCGCTCGACGGCCCGGTTTCGCCCGGCGGCGAGGGCTTTGTGCAACTGGTTCTCGATCGCCCGGTCGCGGCAGCCATCGGCGACCGATTCATCCTGCGCGACACCTCCGCCAGCCGCACGATCGGCGGCGGCCGATTCCTCGACCTCCGCCCACCGGCCCGCAAGCGCGGCACGCCGGAGCGATTGGCTTGCCTCTCCGCCGCCCGCAGCACCGAACCTGCCGTGGCTCTTTCCGGGCTCGCCGCCATAGCTCCGGTCGATCTTGCCGTCTTTCTCCGCGACCGCGGCCTTGCGGAAAGCGCCCAGCCCGGCATCCTCGACGCCGCGAACGCCGAAACGGTCGGAGCCTTTGCCCTTTCCTCGAAAGCCCTCGGCCGCCTGCAGGCCGATCTTGTCGAACATCTGGCGGCGTTCCATGCGGACAATCCCGACCTCGCCGGGATCGGCCGCGAGAGATTGCGCCTCGCCCTTCCTCTCCGCCTGCCCAAGGACACGTTCCTCACCTTTCTGAAAACGGAGGCAGCGGCGGGTTGCGTGGTTCTCGATGGCGCGTTCCTGCGCCTGCCCGGGCACGCGGCGCGGCTCTCAGCCGCAGATGAAGGTCTCTGGGACCGTGTCAAACCGCATCTGTTGGGTGAAGGCCGCTTCCGGCCGCCGCGTGTACGCGATTTCGCAGAAAGCTTCGGCATGGACGAGCGTGCGGTGCGGCGCATGTTGAAACTCACGCAGAAGCTTGGACGGACAGACCAGATTGCCCATGACCATTTCTTCGCCCGTGAGGTTGTAAAGGAGATGGCAGCGATCGTGCATGGTGTCGCCGCACAGGCTGAGGACGGCTGGTTCACCGCGCCCGCCTTTCGCGACAGGGTTCATAACGGCCGCAAGGTCGCCATCGAGATCCTCGACTTCTTCGACCGTCTCGGCCTGACCTTGCGCAAAGGCGACTTGCGCCGCATAAATCCTCATCGCAGCGACCTGTTCGATCTCTAGGTTCTGCAATCCGTCGGTCCGGCAAAGCCGCTTTGCCCTTGCAGGCACGGCTTCAGGAAGGGAATCGTCTCCGGTGGGACGGCCGGACTTCAAATCCGGTTGGGGCAGCGAGCCTGTCCCGGGTGGGTTCGACCCCCACTCCCCTCCGCCATCACATGGGGAAGGACTTGGCCGCTTGTGAAGAAGAGAGTTGCCTGTCGTTTTGCATGTCTGCCGCAAGGAATGCCAGGGCGGCCGCGCCGATAAGCCCGGAATTCTGGCCGAGGGCAGCGCACACCACGCGCACATCCTTGAAGGCGGGCATAGCCCATTCGGCGATGTAGCGCTGGATGCCGGGATGCAAACGCTCGAATTCGTGCGAGAGACCGCCGCCCATGATGATGACATCAGGGCTGAAGATGTGCAGGAGGCTCGTGAAACCCCGGCCGAGGATTTCCGCCTCCTCGTCGATCAATGTATTTGCCAGGGCGTCCCCGGATCTGGCGGCGGCGAACACGGCGCGACTGTCGATGGCGGCGCCCTCAGCCCCCAAACGGGTTTCCGTGCACGCAAAAGCCCGGTCCCGCGCGCGCCGCGTGAAGGCCGTACCGGATCCGTAGGCCTCGAAGCATCCCCGGTTGCCGCAAAGGCAGAGCGCGCCATCCGGCATGACGGACATGTGACCGATATGCCCTGCCATCCCCTTGCGGCCGCGCAGCACGCGCCCATCAGCAATCACGCCGCCGCCAAGGCCCGTGCTGACCGTAACATAGACAAGGTTTTCCAGCCCCCTGCCTGCGCCGAACTGCCATTCACCAATGGCGGCGGCAATGCCGTCGTTTTCGAGGCTGACGCGAACGCCGAACCGCTTCTGCAACTCAGCCTTCAGAGGAAAATCGGCAAATCCGGCAAGCGTCGGGATATCCCGCGCTATGCCCGAGATCGTGTCGATCGGCCCCGGCGTCGAGATACCGATGCCAACCACCCTGGCGGTCCCCACATCAGCGGTCAGACCATCGGCAAGCGCTCCGATCTGGTCAAGCACACGATCCGGCCCGGCCATTGCATCCGTCCGCTCCTCGGCGCGCGCGATGACCTCTCCCCGCGCGCCGACGAGCGCGGCGCGAACCTGCGTGCCTCCAAGATCGATGCCGATGGCGATCTCATGCATGGTCGGATGCACCTTCAGAGGGAATGAAGCCACGCCATGCGCTCCTCGAGCGAAGGCGCATTAAAGGCAAGCGAACCGAGTACGACCGTCTGCGCACCTGCCCCACGCAAAATCGGCACGGTGTGCTCTCGGATACCGCCATCGGCCGCAAGCACGATGCGATGCTCCGCCCCGCACGCGGCGATGATGCCTTTTGCCTCCTGCAGGCGTGCGCCCGCACGCTCATCAAGGCCCTGCCCTTTCACACCGATTGCAGTTCCAAGCAGTGTGATGAACTGCAGCCGAGCAGCGTAGCGGCGGATGCGCTCGACGGGAGTTTCCACCCGCAGCACCATACCGGCAGCGATGCCGCGGCGTTCAAGCAGGTCGAGGGCTGCGTCTGCGACACGTTCGTTTTCGACGTGAAGGCTGATGAGATCACTGCCTGCATCGGCGAATTGCTCGATCTGCGAGAGGAGGATGTCGTCGGAGACCATGAGATGAACGTGGATCGGCCGCCCGGAAACCTTGCGAACACCCGCCACCAGATCGGGAAAGAACAGCATCGCCGGCGCAAAATGGCCGTCGGCGACGTCGATGTGCAGGATATCGACATGGGGCTCGACGCGGGCGAGATCATCGGCCAGCCGCATAAGATCGGCTGACCAGACGGAGAATTCGGCAATCAGACGATCCTTGGGAAGGTCGGCGATCCAGTTTCTGGCGGTGATGTTCATACGTCAGAGATCCTTCAGGAAGACAGCCATGGCACGGCGGAAATCGGCGACGTACTGCACCTTGTCCTCCGCCTTTGGCGTGATTTGAATGAAGCGTGCCGTGCGGATTTGTTCCGCCAGCGCACGCGCATAGGCAATGGGATGAATGAGATCCCGTTCATGACCGATGACGAGGGTCGGCGCGGCAATGCCGCCAAGATCTGCCTCCGTCACGCCTGGGCCGTCCTTCGCAATGGCGGTCAGAAGCGCGCCGGTGACCTCCACAGGTTCGCGCGAGAAGAAACCGGTGAGGGAGGCCAGGTTGTCCGGCGCTTCAGCGGCAAGACGCCGGCCGGTCGATCCTGCCAAGAAAGCAGCTTTTGCGGCCGGGGACGGTAAATGCGCGAGCAGATGGCCAACTTCGGCATTCGGCGCCATGTTCTCCGGCGCCGCGGCCGTTCGCCAGGCAGGTCGGGCAAGGACAAGCGCACGGACGAGTTCCGGCCGTCGCACCGCAAGGCGAAGAGAAATCGCAGCTCCCATAGAGATGCCGCTGACGACAACCGGCGCCTCCAGGGCGGACTCGATATAGTCGGCGACATCATCTGCGAAGGTCGAGATCGAAAGCTTGCCGAAGGCTCCGGCTTGCGAGCGGCCATGGCCGCGGGCCTCGATGGTGATGCGGCGAAATCCGGTATCAGTCGGAAACACCTCCGCGGTCTGGCCCGAATCGCCGCAGAGACCGTGCAGGAAGACGACCGGTATGCCCTCTCCTGCCGTATCGACATTCAGCCGCGTGCCATCGCTTGCCTCGAATGCAGCACTCATCGCCGCGCCCCGGAGAGCTTTTCCGACAGGAAACGGGCAACACCCTCGGCTTCGGCCGCGGTTAGCCCGTGGGTGATCAGGCCGCCGGCAAAACCAATCGCCTTCAGTCCATCGAGATAGTGCGTATAGTCGAGCACACCCTTGCCGGCCGTCGCAAAGCTGCCGTCCGCGTTCCTGTCCTTGGCATGGGCCATGACGATGCGGTCGGCGAGAAGATCGATGGCGGCTGAGATGGTCGCGCGCTGCGCATCGAGCGCTGCTCGTTCGAAGAGATTGGCGGGATCGAGCACGATCTTGAGGCGCGGGCTCTGCATCTCGTCGATCAGCCGGCGGGCCTTTTCCGCCGAATTGATCACATTGGCCAGTTCCGGCTCGATGCCGAGATCGATGTCATGGCGGTCGGCGATATCGATTGCCGTTTCCATGGCCTCCACCAGGTCCCGCCAGGCTTCCGGTGTGTCGTTGTCCGGGTGTGCCTTCCATTGGTCGAGCGGATCGCGCGTGCCGGTGCAGAGCGTGATCAGGCGCGTGGACATCGCACGGCTGCACGCCGCCAGCACGGCAAGCCGGCGGTGGCCCGCCTCACGTACGACCCGGTCTGGATGGATCATGTTGTAGGTGCCGGAGACGGCGGCGATTTCGATGCCGGCGTCTTTCGCCGCAGCGGCGACCGCACCCGCCTCTCCCTCATCGATCGAATCCGGCATGGAGGCGAGACCCGAGCAGGCCATGTTGTATTGCGCCGAGGCAAAGCCGGCCGCAGCTGCCGCATCGAGCACCGCCCTGGGCTGCGCGCCTTCAAACGTCTTGGCAAAGATCCCAAGTTTCATCAGACACCACCCGTCACATCGGAGAGCCTGACCGCCCTGCCGCTTTCGACTGAGCGGGCGATGGCGACCATGGCGCGGACGGAGGCAAGACCGTCATCGATATCGGCACCTTCCATCGGAGAGCCATCGAGGATGGTGCGGGCAAAACCTTCGACCTGACGACGATAGAAATGGCCATCCGCACCAAGGACGCGATGGGTTGCGCCGTCAGCCTCGCGGAAGATGTCGACCTCGCTCGTCTTGTAGTACCAGGGGTTATAGGTTTTGCCGAGGACGCTCCCGTTCCTGCCATAGATCTGGAAGCCCTCATGCCAGTCCATGCGGACCTGGACCGTCAGATCAAGGTGGCCAAGCGTGCCGGAAGCGAATTCCACATCCACGAACCAGCACCAGATGCCTGCCCGCTCGGAAAGCCGCGCCTGGACCGAAACGATGTCGCCGGCGAAATAGCGCGCTGTGTCGATCAGATGGCAGCCGTGTGCCAGCATGTAGTAGCGGCGCAAGTCGGCCTTCGGGTTGGCCGAAGGCCTCTTCGCATTGGCGCTGGTGACGATCAGCGGCTGCACGGCATCGGTCATCGGATAGCGGTGGGTGCTGTCGCAGTACCAGGCCTTGAGCGCAACCATCTCGCCCATCTCATCGGCAATGAAGGACTTTGCCGCCTGCAGGCCGGCATCGAAACGCTTCATGTGCCCGACCTGAAACACCCTGCCGTATTTTTCGACGGCCGCCTTGAGCGTGAGGCATTCCTCGACCGTCACACCGACCGGCTTCTCGCAGAGCACATGCTTGCCGGCTTCGAGCGCACGCAGCGAGGCCGGAACGTGGAATGCATCGGCGGTCGCGATGATCACGGCATCGAGATCCGGATCCGCAAGCATCGCATCATAGTCGTTGTAGGTCTTCTCAGCGCCGTGGGTGATCGCCATGCGCTCGCGAAGATCATCGGCGACATCGCAGATCGCATAGAGATCGGCGTTGGCCGCCTTGGTGCAGCTTTCGAAGTGGGCGGCCTGGGCGATCTGCCCCGCGCCGAGTACGCCCACGCGAAGGCGCCGTTCCTGTTTTGCTGGCATTGCTGCCCCCTTCAAGTTTCATCGTTCGCCGCGGACGTCGAGCCTGGTGTCCCGGAGATCACGGCAGCCAAGCCCGGATCTGGCACCTAGAGAGCCGCATGGGTCTGCACATCGAAGAAGTGCAGCTTTGCCGGGTCGATAGCGAGATCGATCTGCTCTCCGGCCTTGACCATGCTGGTGGCCGCAAACCGTGCCACCGTGTTGGCCGCGCCGCTCAGATCCTCGACGGCATCCGGATCACCGGAATCGACACGGGCCGCCTCGACTTTCAGGTGCACGATCAGCTCGGAACCAAGCTCCTCGGTCGTTCTGACCAATGCCGGGATGGTCGGATAGGCCGCGCCCGACGGCAGGCGGCTGTCATGGAGATCTTCAGGACGGATTCCAAAAACGACAGGCTTGCCGTCGAAAGCCGCAAGACCGGGAACACGCTCGCGGACACTTGCCGGCAACGGGATCGAAAAGCCCGGGAGCCGGATCGATCCACCTTCCAGGCGCCCCTCGAACAGGTTCATTGAAGGCGAGCCGATGAACCCCGCAACGAACGCGTTGACCGGCTTGTGATAGAGTGCCCTTGGCGTATCCACCTGCTGCAACACGCCACTCTTCAACACCGCGACGCGGTCGCCCATGGTCATCGCCTCCGTCTGGTCGTGGGTGACATAGATGGTCGTCACGCCCAGCTGGCGCTGCAGGCTGGCGATCTCGGCGCGCATCTGGACACGCAGCTTTGCATCGAGATTGGACAGGGGCTCATCCATCAGGAAGGCCGCAGGTTCGCGCACCATCGCCCGACCCATCGCCACGCGCTGGCGTTGACCGCCGGAGAGCTGCGCCGGCTTGTTCTGCAGCAGCGTTTCGAGCTGCAGGATTTTGGCGATCTCGTTTACCCGTTTGGCGCGCTCCGCCTTGCTCTTCCCCGCCAGCTTCATCGAAAAGGCGATGTTGTCGAAAACGGTCATGTGCGGATAGAGAGCGTAGCTCTGGAACACCATGGCAATGTCGCGGTCTTTCGGCGGCAGGTCTGCCACGTCCTGGTCACCGATGCTCAGCGTGCCGCTCGTGATTTCCTCAAGGCCGGCGATCATCCGCAGGGCCGTCGATTTTCCGCAACCCGATGGCCCCACGAGGATCAGAAACTCACCATCGTGGATCGTCAGGCTCAAATCCTTGATCGCATGATAGTTGTTTCCATAGGTCTTGCAGATCCTGTCCAGCACAACCTCAGCCACGTCGCATCCTCCCTGCACCGTCCCGAACACCGACCGGCAGCCTCCACCGCTGCTATCGATTTTCGACAGAAGGCTCAGGAGTGACCAACAAAGTCAAGGTGAAAAAATACACCTGAAAGCCACGACAAGAATAAGAAACAAGCTCATCACATTGATAACAAACATGTTTTTTAGTTCAAAAAATGATATGCGTGATATTTTATTTTTTAACGCGCGTAATTTTTTATCTAAGGCATGCACTTGATGCCGAGCGCGCAGCATCATGCATATGCCGGCGCGCTTCAGCGCACCGGCGGCTGGGATATCACGTTGAGGACGGGAGGGGTCTAACTGCGTAGGGGAACAGGGACGGGCGCGTGTGCCCCGGCCATCCAGGATAGACATGCGGCCCTATCCGGCAGCCCCAGGCGACCGCCATGCGCCGTCACCGATATGGCCGCTGCGGCGGCCGCAAAAGCCGCGCAATCAAGTGGGCGGCCGCCCTCGGCCAGCGCCAGCGCGTAGGCGCCATGGAAACAATCTCCTGCGCCGGTCGTATCCACGGCCCGGACCATATAGGCCGGGAGGTGCCAAGAGACCGGATCGCCCCGCTGCCGGACATAGCTGCCACGGTCGCCATCGGTGAGAACCACCGCCGCTCGATCCGGCGACCAAAGCGCCTCCAGGAGTGCCCGCGGATCATCCTGTTCCAGATGGGACCTGGCAAAGGCGATCGGCAGCACGAGATGATCGGCAAGCGACAGGATTCGGTCGCTTGCAGAGCCGGCGGTCCACTCGATATCGGCGACGATGGAAAGGCCAAGCGCGTGCGCCCGCACGACAGCGGCCTCCGAATGGATGGCGTAGCCATCGATGAGGAGAACCGGTGCCTTGCTGAACACGACGTCCGGCAAATCTGGTGCCGTGCCGTGCAACACATCGTCATCATAGGCGATGAAGCGATCACCATCCGGCCCGACGGTGATGATGGACCGGATGGGAGCCGCATCGGCATGGCGAGGCGCGCAAGCGGTGTCGACGCCCTCGCG
This sequence comes from Shinella sp. 838, assembly GCF_029623935.1. Classification (NCBI taxonomy): domain Bacteria; kingdom Pseudomonadati; phylum Pseudomonadota; class Alphaproteobacteria; order Hyphomicrobiales; family Rhizobiaceae; genus Shinella; species Shinella sp. 838. The sequence continues at coordinate 126,916 of NZ_JARSBQ010000009.1, read as the reverse complement.
CTCCAGTTCGCGCCCGCCAATATCCTGCGCGGGTTCGCCCAGCCATCCGACGAAAGCAGCCCGCCCCCCGAGGCGGGCGACGGCGACGAGCGCAGTGGCGACATTGCCGCCATGGTCGCGGACACGTTTCGTCACCTTTCCCTTGCCGGCAGAAAGGGGACGGTCGACATAAACGATGTCGTCGACCGCCAGGGCGCCAAAGCCGATGACGTCAAAGGCGCGGGCCATGGTTCACGCGCCGGCCGCAGCGAGCGCCTCTTCCGGCGCCAAGCCATCGTGAATGACCAGTTTGAAGGCACGGGCGGCCTTTGTCGTATCGCCGTGTCCCCAGAGGTTGCGCCCCACGACCGCACCCCGCGCGCCAGCGCGCAGGGCATCCGAAGTCTGCTGCAGCGCGCCGAGCAGCGTTTCCGTCTTCGGGCCGCCGGCAATAACGATCGGGATCGGGCAGGTGGCGACGGTCTCACGGAAGGAATCGAAATCGCCGGTGTAGCCAACCTTGACCACATCGACGCCCGTTTCGTAGCCGATCCGGACCGCGTAGGCGATTTCATCCGGCGTGAAAACGATCTTGCCGCCATCGGAAAAATCGCGTGGATAGACATGGGCAATGACCGGCATCTCAAAGCGCGCGGCAGCGTTCACCGTATCGGTCAACCAGCGAATGTATTCGCCTTCCGTGTTGCCGCGCACGGGAATGGCAACGGCCAGCGCATCCGCTCCGTAACGCACAGCATCTTCCGGGGTGGCGATGAGCTGGCGGATCCGGTCGTCGGCCGTGAAGCAGCCGGCCTGGATGACAAGAGCCGCCTTGCCCGCATAGTCGGACCAAAGATGCCGCGCGGCACCAGGCTGGATGCTGACATAGTCAGGCCCGCCGGCCATGACCCGGCTCAATGCGCCTGGCAGGTCTGCTAGGCCACCTTCACGCACATTGCCGTAGCCAACGAAGTGGTCAACCGCGCCGCCAAAAAGATTGCCCGAAGCGTTCGAGAAGAGGCGTGACAGTCGAATTTTGGTACCGAGACCCATGAAAAACTCCTCCGTGTTTTCTGGCCTGACCCTAACTCGAAAGAAAAAGAACATTCAATCTTTCGATTCCTTTCATTTAACGCTTCTCATACGATTTCTTCCCGTGCTATCCTCAATGGGGCACGAGGTGCGCGACGCTTTACAGCGAAGGATGAGAAATTCCTTTCGAAATTCGAAACCCGGTGAGTAGGCAGCGAAGCCCTATGCTTGCAGAACAAAGACGCCAGCAGATCCTGATCGAACTTCAGCGGATTGGTCAGGCTCGCACGCGCCAGCTCGCGGACCTGTTCGATGTTTCAGAAGTGACGATCCGCTCCGACCTCGACATTATGGACGGGAAGAAGCTGCTCATCAAAACCCACGGCGGCGCCATAGCCCTGCCCGCGGATTCACCGGCAGCTGCCTTCGAGGAGCGCATGCAGCGCAACTTCGACGCCAAGAGACGCATCGCCCAGATGGCCGCGCGCCAGATCATCGACAATCAATCGATCGTCTTCGACAGCGGCTCTACGCTGCTCCAACTCGCCATGCAGATGCCGCCAGTAAAAAATGTCGTTGTGGCGACCACCGCCATGAACATCGCCCAGCACCTCATGTATCGCCCAGGCCTTGATGTTCACATGATCGGCGGCCGCGTGTTTCCGAGCACGGTCAGCACGATCGTTTCCGATTCCGACAAGGCTCTCGGCGGCCTCGTCGCGCATCAGGCCTTCGTCAGCGCGCACGCGATCGACTCGTCCTTCGACGTGGTCGATGTCTCCGAGGACATCGCCCGGACCAAACGCAATCTTGTGCGCATGGCGCGCCGCGTCGTTCTGGTCGCCGATTCCAGCAAATGGGACATCGGTGCGTCCTCGAAGGCATTCTCCCTCTCGCGCGTCGATCTCATCATCACCGACAGCAACATGCCGCACGGTATCCGGCACCGCCTGGAAAAGCTCGGCGTCGAAGTCCGCTACGCCTGAAAGCGTTCACGGCCGGGGTGCCTGCAGCCGAAGCGGCATCGCCCGGCGCGGGCCTGCGGCTAGTATCCGAGTTTGCGCAACGTCTGACGGTTGATGCGGACTGCGGAAGCAGGGTCTTCGCCCGCCACGGTGGACTCTTCCTCGACGACGATCCAGCCATTGAAGAGGGGCGCGGCACGAACGGCTTCGATCACCGCCGGCACATCGCACACGCCCGCCCCCAGCATGGCCCAGTCGCCCTCGGCATCAACGTCCTTAAGGTGCACATAGCGGATGCGCGGGTGGAACGCCGCAAGCGTGTCACCCATGACCTGTCCGCCACGCAGGATATGGCCCGTATCCGGCACCCAACCCACCTGCGGATCGAGAAGCGCGAAGAGCGCATCATAGTCCTCCCGGGTAAACAGCAGCGTGTTGTGATGCGAGGACGGATGAACCGCGACGGCCACCCCTGCGGATCTGCCGATCTCGCTTGCGCGGTTGTAGCACTCGGCTGCAACCGAGAATTTATCCGCGCGTGCACCCTCGGACACCACCGTTGCCGAGCCCATGGAAACGAGAGCACCAGGGAAATGCGCTGCAAAATCCACCCAGCGCCGCGCCGCTTCGAGGTCGGACGCGATCCCATCCGGCAGCGTAAAGCCGCTGGACGAACCGAAGGCAAAAGAAACGAGGCGCAGCCCGGCATCCGCGAGTGTGCGGGCGAAGGCATCAGGCTTGCCGGCATAGCCGCCGATCATGGTGTCGGTGATCTCGATCCCCGAATAGCCGCCGGCCGCAATGGCCCGAACCAGATCGTCAGGGCCGCCGGCCCAGGCTTTCCCCAGCATCTCCCAGGTAAATGTCTGGCAGCCGATTTGCAGTTCTGCAGTCTTCATAGGCTAAGTCCCGAGCTGTCGGTTGATCGTCACATCGACACACGGAGGCAATCTCAGCTCCAGGCGGACAACCACGAATCCGCATGCAGAAGCGACCGTGAAAATCCCCGATGAAGGCGACTGGTGACGCCTCCCAGGCATCTTGTCATTACGTAAGATAAAATGTTACCGTGCGTCAACTTAATTTGTTCTTTAAGTGCTTAATGTGGCACGGAAAGACGAAGATTTTATCAACGATGACAGATAGATAAGGCTTACAAGATGACACAGAAGAGCGACAAGAAACTCAGGATCGGTGTTGTCGGCTGCGGCAACATCTCGCTCACCTACATGCGCAACGCCCCGCTTTTTCGCGATGTCGAGATCGTCGCATGCGCAGACCTCAACAGCCAGGCCGCCCAACACCGTGCCGAGGAATTCGGGCTGCGCGTCACCGACGTCGACACGCTTCTTGAAGCCAGCGACATCGACCTGATCCTCAACCTGACCATCCCCGCAGCGCATTTCGACATTTCAATGCGCGCACTCTCCGCGGGCAAGCATGTCTTTACCGAAAAGCCGCTGGGCGTGACGGCCGATGAAGGTCGCCGACTGGTCGATACCGCAGATACCCAGGGGCTTGTCATCGGTTCAGCACCGGACACCTTCCTTGGAGCTGCCGGGCGGCATGCACGCCGCCTGATGGAAGCAGGCATCATCGGCAAGCCCGTCACCGGCACCGCCTTCATGATGGGGCGCGGCATGGAGCATTGGCATCCGGATCCGAGCTTCTACTACCAGCCTGGCGCAGGCCCGCTCATGGACATGGGCCCGTACTACCTCACCATGATGGTCAACCTACTGGGGCCGGTGCGCCGCGTCCAGGCAATCGCAACCAGCGGGCAGGAAGAGCGCCTCATCACAGCCGACGGCCCCAAGAAGGGCACGACTTTCAAGGTCGGCACACCGACCAGCGTGCTCTCACTGCTGGAATTTGCCTGCGGTGCGACCATCACCTTCGGCACCTCCTGGGATGTTTTCCGCCACTCCAACCATCCGATCGAGCTGCACGGCACCCAGGGCTCGCTGCGCCTGCCCGATCCGGACAATTTCGGTGGGGTGATCGCCGTGTCACGACAGGGCGCACCCTGGGAGGAAACGGATACGGCCAACGCCCTGTTCGGGGCCGTCAACTGGCCGATCACCGCGCCGGACCGCGCCAATTACCGCATGCTGGGCCTTGCGGATCTTGCCCGTTCGATAACTGAGGGGCGCAAGCCTCGCGCCTCCGGGAGCCTGGCGCTGCACGTCCTCGAAATCATGGAGGCGATCCTGCGGGCCGGCGAAATCGGCGCAGCACAGATTGTGGCCGACAAGACGGAGCAGCCGAAAGCGCTACACGAGGACGAAGCGCGGAGCCTGCTCGCATGACCAAGCTCGACCCATCCGCCGAACGGGCCCTCGCCTGGCCGGGCGAACCGGAAAAGCCCGTCGAAGAATGCACACCAGCAGAGGCCCGCAGACAGTATCTCGACGGTTTTGCCAGCAAACAATGGCCGCTGGAGCCAGTCGAAAGCGTGGAAGAGCTCGACATTCAGGGCATCCGTATCAAGGTCTGGCGTGGCCTTGGCGCAGCGCCTTGCGATGCCCCCGCCCTGCTCTATCTGCATGGCGGCGGCTGGGTGATCGGCGCGCCGGAAACCCATGAGGATATCTGCCGCACTCTCGCCAACGACGCCGGCGCCGTTGTTGTCGCTCCAGACTACCGGCTCGCACCGGAGCATCCCTTCCCGGCAGCCATCGAGGATTGCGCCGCCACCCTCGCCTGGATGGAGGAGCAGGCTACCGCTCTTGGCATCAATGCGAACCGCATCCTCGTCGCAGGCGACAGTGCCGGCGGCAACCTCGCCGCGGTCATCGCCCTCCTTGCCAGGGACGGCCAAGCTCCAGCCATCCTCGGCCAGGTGCTGATCTATCCCGTAACGGATCAGCAGCAAACCTCCGGCAGTTATCGCCGCTATGCAACCGATTTCGGCCTCACCACGCAGGCCATGCACTGGTTTCGCGATCACTATCTGCCGGACGAAACCAGCCGCCTGGACTGGCGCGCCTCACCGCTCCATGCATCCTCGCTGAAGGGCACCGCAGCGGCCGTCGTCATCCTTGCCGGCCACGACGTTCTCTTTGATGAAGGGCGCGCCTATGCGGAACGCCTGGAAGCGGAAGCAGACGTCCGGTGCCACACCTGGCCGGGACAGATCCACGGCTTTCTCTCGATGGGCCGTGCCATTCCCGAGGCCCGTGAAGCGCTCGACACGATCCTCGCGGCTTGGCGCAGCCTGGACCCTCGCGTCAGGACGTAGAGCGGGAGCCTCAGGCGGACTCGCGCATGACGAGGGTCGCCTCGAGGATCACGCGGGACGGTGCCACCTTGCGGTCGGCCTCCTCGTCCTCGATGCTTTTCAGCAGAAGCTCGACGGCCCTGGCCGCGATTTCGGATGCGTTCTGAGCCATCGTCGTCAGCGAAGGGCATGTGTACCGACTGAGCGGATGGTCGTCGTGGCCGGCAATGCGGATATCGCACCCATCCGCCCGCCCGATCTTCAGCCCCGAGGCGAAGGCGGCCGCCATGGCGCCAAAGGCGAAGCGATCGTTGGCGCACAACAGCGTCTTTCCCGGCAGGCCGCCTCTTGCCAGCATTCGCTCCACCTGCTCGTAGCCAAGTCGCTCGAACTCCCACGAGGGGAGCGATTCGCACGCGATCACGAGCGGTTCGTGGCCTTCGCGCTGCATCGTGACGCGGTAGCTGTCCGTCCGCTCGTTGGTATTGGCCATCATATGCGGCACGTCGAGGAAAATCGGCGGTTCGCCGGAGCGACACAGATACTGCACGATCGCCGCAATGCTCTGCGTGTTGTCGTTACCCACAAAGGGAAGATCGAAGGCCGAGGGGCTGTCGAAACAGACGACCGGAATCGCATCGGTGAGGCGCCCAAGTGCCGAACGCCGGGAGCCCGTGCCCAGCGGGGCCACGATCGCCCCCGCAACCTTGAGCGAAAGGAGCGTGCGGACCGCTTCCTCCTCGAGTTCGGGCCGGGTATGCGAAGAAAGCTGCACGGGCCAGAACCCCTTGGCGCGCAGCTCCAGCTCGATCAGCGAAACCACCTGCACGTAGAACGGGTCGGACATGCTCGGAACGAGGATGCCGATGTTCTTCGTCCGCTTGCGGTTCAGATGCCTGGCGAAGAGGTTCGGCTCGAAGTTCGATTTCTTCAGCGCCGCCTCGATACGCTTGCGCGTCACCTCCTTGACCTGTGTCGGATCGTCAAAATATTTCGACAATGTCGGCCGCGACACGCCGCAGGCGGCGGCAAAGTCGTCCATGGATCTGTAAGTCTTTTTAGCCATTCCAATCCTCATCGCGGGGGCGACACTCTACAATCTCACATCGCAGGCTGAAAGGGCTGCCAGCACTGGGAATGGGGATGCAGCGACGAACTTTCGTTTGTTTACGAAAGTAAAGAAAAAACACATCACAAGCAACAGAAACCTCACCAAAAAATTCACGCGCGCAAATTTTTTTTATTACTTTAAATCAAATACTTGATGTGACATTCGACAATAAAATCATTCAACTTGCAATCGTCCCAGTTGACAGTCGGATCGTTCCGGCAGCTACTCATGTCACGATCTTGGGAGAGGATCGCTCACCTGAAAGTCCAATGGGAGGCAGATATGGATTTCAAAAAACTCAGCCACACTCTGAAGACCGCCGCAGCGGTCTGGGCCCTCTGCGCCACGTCGGCCTTTGCCGACACCACCATCGAGTTCATCCAGTGGTGGGAACCGGAAATGCCCGCCGGCGCGCTGCGCGGCATCATGGATGATTTCGAGGCCAAGAATCCCGGCATCAAGGTGACGCTCGTCAGCGGCCCCTATGCCACGACCCGTGACCAGATCGTCGTCGGCGCGGCCTCCGGCACGCTCAGCGATGTTGTCGGCCTTGACGGGGCATGGGTCAACGGCCTCTCGAAGCAGGGCGCCATCGCATCGATGGACGAACTGATGGAGAAGGCCAACTACGACAAGAGCCAGATCGCCGACATCGTCAAGGTCGATGGCAAGAGCGTCATGTTCCCGCTGGCGTCCTTTGTCTATCCCGTCTTCGTCAATCTGGATATCGCCAAGGCATCGGGCGTCGAAACGATGCCCTCGACCCGTAGCGAATTCGCCGAAGCCGCCAAGAAGATGACGGACGCCGCGAAGAACCAGTACGGCTGGGTTCTGCCGCTTTCGCTGCAGTCGCCGAGCGGCATTCAGAACGACGTCATGTCCTGGGTCTGGTCGTCCGGCGCCTCGATGATGAAGGACGGCAAGCCGGACCTCGAAAACGAGGCTGTCGTCGGCACGCTGGAATACATCGAGCAGCTGAACAAGGACGGTGTGATTTCGCCCGGCATCTTTGCCAAGAAGGAACAGGACAAAGTCGAGGAGTTCGTCAACGGCCGCGTCGGCATGATGGTCGATACGCTCGCCCATGTGAACCTGATCCGCGAGCGCAATCCGAAGCTGAACTTCGGCATATCCGCCCTGCCCGCCGCCGACGGCTATACCGGCAAGCGCGGCATGCCCTATGCATCCTGGGGCATCGGCATCAGCGAAGGCAGCGCCCACAAGGAAGAAGCCTGGAAGCTCGTGGAATTCCTGATGAGCCCTGAGATCAACGGGCGGCTTGTCTCCATCGCCAACGCCTTCCCGGGCAACGTTCATGCCAAGCCCGATTTCGTGACCTCCGATCCGATCTTCGCGGAAGCCTTCAAGATCTACCAGAGTGGCTACCCGGCCAACGAATTCGTTGGCCTGCCGGTCGCCGAGGAACTGATGCGCAACATGAACGTCGAGGTGCAGAAGATGTTCGATGGCGGCCAAAGTGCCAAGGATGCCGCTGCAAACACACAGAAGGCCTGGCTCGCCAAGTTCTAAGCCGGCACACTCAACAGCACCGGCAGCGTCGATCATGGCCTGCCGGTGTCGTCGTCAATCCCGGCAAATCGGACAGTCCCGCGATGAACCACTCCATGACGGCCCAGGCCGCAGCACCGCCGAAGGCACACAAGAAGGGCAAGCTTAGCTACAAGACGCTGCGCAAGCTGGTGCCATATCTCTACGTGACGCCGGCCACGCTCCTGCTGGTCCTCCTGATGCTCTTTCCGATGGTAATGGTTCTGCGCTACTCGCTGATGGACGGCGCCATCATGAAGCCGGACGCCGCCTTCGCGGGGCTCCAGAACTACATCGCCATCTTCCAGAACCCGGTCTTCTGGCAGTCCTTGTACCAGACGATCTACTTCACCGTGATGAGCGTGGTCTTCCACTTCATCCTCGGCCTTGCTTTCGCACTGCTGCTCAACACCGATCGTGTCGATCCGCTGATCCGCAGCATCCTGCGCGTGCTCTTCATTCTTCCCTGGCTGTTCACCGCCGTGATCATCGCCATCATCTGGCGCCTGCTGCTCGATCCGAACGGTGTCGTCAACAGCGTGCTGATGGCGCTGCGGATCATCGACTTCAAGGTGGAGTGGTTTTCCTCGACCAGCACGGCCATTCACGCGCTGACATTCGCAAACATCTGGGCAGGATACCCGCTCTTCATGGTCAGCCTGCTCGCCGGCCTCCAGGGCATTCCAAAGGAACTTTACGAGGCGGCCGGCATCGATGGCGCCAATGAATTGCAGAAGTTCTGGTACATCACCATTCCGCAGCTGATGCCCATCATCATCAGCATCTCGTTGCTCGATTTCATCTGGACCATGCAGGTCTTCCCGCTTGTCTGGATGACCACCGGCGGCGGCCCGATCTATGCGACGGAAATGCTGTCCACCTTCACCTACAAGCTGGCCTTCGCCCAATATGAATTCTCACTGGCCTCGGCGAGTGCCATCGTCATCCTCCTCATCTCGATGAGCGTGACGTATTTTTACATCAAGCACCAGCAGCGCAGGTAGTCGGTCATGGCAAAGCGTTCCTTCAAAAACTCGATCCTGCCGACGGCCCTCACCTATCTCGGCCTTGCGGTCGGCCTGGTCTTCGCCGCCTTCCCGATCGTCTGGATGTTCTTCAGTTCGCTGAAATCCAACACGGAGATTTTCGCCCTGCCGCCACGGTTGCTGCCGGACGACTTCACGATTTCGGCCTACCTGACGATCTTCAATGATCCGACGAAGGTGCGCTTCTTCATCAACAGCTACTTCGTTGCCGGTGTCGTGACGGCTCTGACGCTCTTCATCGCGATCCTTACCGCCTACGCCTTCAGCCGCTACTCGTTCCGTTTCAAGAGCACCCTGAACATCTTCATCATCAGCACGCAGACCGTGCCGCCGATTACCCTCCTCATCCCCTATTTCGGCATGGTGGTCGCCTTCCGGATCTTCGACACCTATCTTGCACTGATCCTGACCTATCTGGTCTTCACGCTTCCCTATGCGGTCCTGCTCATGACAGGCTATCTGAACACCTTGCCCAAGGAACTCGACGAAGCCGTTCTGGTTGACGGCGGCTCCAGTTGGACGGCGCTGTGGCGGGTGATCGTTCCTGTGTCGATCCCCGGTATCGTGGCGACGGCAGTCTATACGTTCCTGCTTGCATGGAACGAGTTTCTCTTCGCGCTCACCCTGACCAAGTCCATGGATTTGCGCACCGTACCGATCGGGATCCAACTCCTCATGGGGCAGCACGCCTTCGAGTGGAACGAGATGATGGCCATGAGCGTGCTCGGATCACTCCCGCTGCTCGTGCTGTATCTGGTTGCCCAGCGCTACTTCCTCGCGGGCATGACGGCAGGCTCCGTCAAGAGCTGAGGCCTGCGCAAACAACGGGAAGACCGGAGCTTCAACGCGGCGCAGAAATCGCGCGTCACGATGCTGCTCCCGGCCGCCGCAGGAAAATGGCGAGAACGATGAGAGCGGCGGCCGACACAAGCGCAACGATATAGATCTGCTGGAACGAGCCGCTTTCGTCCTTGAGGACGCCGCCGAGAAAATTCCCGGTCATGGCACCCAGCCCGAGCATGACATTTCCCATGCCAAAAATCAGGGCTGTGGCCCTGGTCGGATAGGCCAGGCTCACATAGGCGGGAATGAGGCCGAAAATCGCGTTGAAGGCCAGCCCGAACAGGGCGGCCCCCAGATAGATCACCACAAGGCTCCGGTGATCGGCAAAGGCTGCGAAAGAGACGCCCAGCAGAAGATAGGCAAGGACCAGGGCTTTCTTCACCGTTATCTTGTCCGCAAGGATACCCATGAGGAATCCGCCGAACATGCCGATGAAACCGATCACCTTCCAGACGTCTCCTGCCGCGTCGATGCCATGGCCAAGCTCATCGCGAACGAAGGCGACAAGATAGTTCTGCGCCGGCATGCAAGAAAAGCCGTTCAGAAACATCATGGCGGGAACCGTGAGATAGGCAGGCTGCGCCAGCGTGCGCAAATCCATGCGCTCCATGGCGCTTCCGGCGGCGCCACGCATCCCGGCAGTCTTTTCCAACCCTGCCAGACGATACCAGCCCCACACGAACAGCAGGCCTGTGAGGGCTGCGACAAAAAACCAGACCGACTGCCAGCCATAGGCCGGCAGCAGGACTGGGATGGCAGACCCGTTGACGAAGACACCGTAGGCCGTACCCGACGACATGAGACCGAGGGCTTTTCCCTGATGTGCTTCCGGAATGAGGGCCTTGGCGACCACGACCATCGGCACCCAGACCGAAGCCGACGCCGCACCGGTAAAGAACAAAGCGACCGCCAGGGCGGTAAAGCCTTCCGTGAGCGGCACGAGCAGCAGGCACAGCGTGCAACAGGCCATCGAGAGAAGAATGAGGCGAGAGGCGCCGATCCTGTTCGTCAGAATTCCGCTGATGAGCGCAGCAATCAGAAAGCCGGCCTGCGATGCCGCCATGATGGTACCGGCGTGCCCGTAATTCAGAGAGAGCGCCGCCAGCATGTCCGGCATGACGGCCGGGAAAAGATAGACCCCGAAGCCGTAGGCCGCCGCAATAAAACCGGTGAACAGGAAGGTCAGGCCAACGGCCCCTGATTTGCGCGCTGGCGGAACGGCTTGATCTGTTGTGGTCACACCACGGCTCCCGGAGGTGCAAAGGGAAGGACAATGGGTCTTGCGGGCCGGCCCGCAATCCATCGGCGGCGGGATCGAGGGACCTGCAGTCCCTTCATTCCGCCCGCGACGCCTATTATCCACATCGCCAAACGGATGGGTATCGCGCGCGCGACGAGCCTCGATCTTATCGCGAATGACCTCTCTTTCACTCAAGCCTCTCTCGCCTGGTCCTTTCCCACAATCCGATCCGTATCAATGGCCGTCGTGGAACCCTGCGCCGATCTCGACCCGAGTCAGCCTCAGGAAGCGTGCCACAATCAATGTCGCCAGAGTGTCCCAAATCGACGGATATATGACATTTGAGACGCCTGAATTTCGTCCTACCATCAGGCAATACATTCCAACCTGATGGAGATTGTCATGACCGAGAATTCGAAAGGCACCGCGCTGATCACCGGCGCATCCTCCGGCATAGGCGCGGTTTATGCCGACCGCCTGTCGCGCCGAGGCTACGACCTCATCCTTGTGGCCCGCAACAGGGCGCGCCTCATGGATCCGGCCAAGCACCTTGCCGATGAAACCGGCCGCGCAGTCGAGGTTATCGCTGCGGATCTCGGTCAAAAGGGTGGCCTTGCTGAAGTCGAGACCCTGCTGCGCGCCGACGCCGGCATAACGATGCTGGTCAACAATGCCGGTGTCGGTGCAACGGCCCCGCTGCTGGCATCAGATATCGACAAGATGGAAGAAATGCTGACGCTGAACGTCAACGCGCTGACGCGGTTGACCTATGCTGCCGCACCCGGCTTCGTGGCCCGTGGCGCGGGGACCGTCATCAACATTGCCTCGATCGCCGGCGTCGCGCCGGAACGGTTGAACGGTGTGTATGGCGCCAGCAAGGCCTTCGTGCTTGCCTTCAGCCTGTCGCTCCAGAGCGAGTTGGTCGGCAAGGGTATCCGTGTGCAGGCCGTTCTGCCGGGGGCGACAGCAACCGACTTCTGGAGCATCGCCGGGACGCCATTGGAACATGTGCCGAGCGAGATCGTCATGTCGGCGGAGGATATGGTCGATGCTGCGCTGGCCGGTCTGGAGATAGGCGAACAGGTCACCATTCCGTCGCTTCCCGACATCGGTGACTGGGCAGCCTACGAGGCCGCCCGGCAGAAGCTCATGCCCAACCTGTCGCGCAGCGTGCCAGCCTCCCGCTACGGCGTCGAGCGCAAAAAGAGGCTATTGTCGGCATAGTCTCGGCCCTGGATGCGTATCAGATTTCTCGCCGTGGCATAAATCTGCTACATACGTCCTTATCAGACAGACGCGGTTCGCCATGCACACAGTCGGCTATGTCATTTTCCCCGGGTTCCAGCTCATGGGCTTTGCCGCGGTGACCGCCTTCGAGATGACTAACCTCCATCTTGGGGAAGCCGCCTACGGCATCGAACTCCTTTCCGAAGCCGGTGGCGAGGTCAGGTCGTCCGCCGGTTTCGGGGTCAATTCGAAAGCCTTCAATCCCCAGGCGAGCTACGACACGATCATGCTGGGCGCCGGCACGGCAATCGAGCCGGTGACGCCGGCGCTGATCAATTTTGCGCAGCACGCCCACCAGACCGCACGGCGGCTGGCCGCGCCCTGCACGGGAGCGTTCATCCTTGCTGAGGCCGGTTTGCTGGACGGCCGCCGTGCGACGACGCACTGGGCCTTCGCCCGACAGCTCAGGGAGCATTTCCCGGCCGTCAGGGTCGAGGAAGATCGAATCTTCATCGTCGACGGTACGGTTTGGACCTCGGCGGGGATGACGGCCGGCATCGATCTGGCACTTGCCATGATCGAGAAGGACCATGGCCAGGCCGTGGCGCGCGCCGTCGCGCGCAAGCTCGTGGTCTACCACCGGAGAGCAGGTGGCCAGTCCCAGTTTTCCGCCCTTCTCGAACTGGACGCGAAATCGGACCGGATCCAGAAATCCATCGGCTATGCCAAGGCCAACCTGCGCAGCCTCCTGTCGGTGGTTAAGCTTGCCGATGCAGCAGGTCTGAGTCCGCGCCAGTTCAGCCGAGCCTTCCGCTCGGAGACAGGGCAGTCGCCTGCCAAGGCTGTCGAGACCTTACGCGTGGAGGCGGCACGGCTGATGATGGAACAGGGGCGCCATTCCATGGACGTGATTGCCACGGAGACCGGCTTTGCAGACAGCGACCGGATGCGCCGGGCCTTCTTGCGAACGCTTGGCCAACCACCTCAGACAATCCGGCGCAATGCGCGGGAAAGCGCTTTGTCCCTATAACCAGCAAACAGGCGATATTCTATCCGCACACTACAGCGCTGCTGAGGGGTGATGGGCGCAGGCCGCCGGTTCAATGAACCCTCGCAAACCACATCCCGAGCGCCCCGCTTCATGCCGGCAATCATGCCCCTTGGGGCTGGCCGTCCATGCAGGGCCGCAGGGTAAGGCTGCCAAACAGCGGGTGGCGAGAAGCAGCAACGCCTCTGGGTGGCAGCATCGCTCCAACGGCCATTGCGTGGCTATGCAAGGCGCACAGCACTCGGAGCCTTGCCGAACCGTGCCGCGGCCAGCGCCAGAGCGTCCTCCCCCGCCGGGAAATGAAGCTGCCCGGAGGTATCGTGCACCGCGGCCCAGACAGCCCTTGCGACGTCAGTCTCCCGGGTGGTCGCCCCGGGATTGGCGAAGGCGGCAAAGATCGGGGCTGCGAAGGGTGTATATTCCGGTGGCACCAGATCCTCCACCTTCACATCCGCGTTCTGCGCGAAACGCGTGGTCGGGCCGTAGCCCGGCTCGACGAGCCGGGTGCGAACTCCGAAGAAAGCGAGTTCGTGCGCCAGCGAGCCTGTAAAACCTTCGATCGCCTGCTTGCTCGCGGTATAGGCCGCCGCGAGCGGCATTGCAGCGAGCGTGACCGTCGACGTGACATTGACGATGACACCCGTGCGCCGTGCGCGCATTTGTGGAATGACCGCCTGGGTCATCGCCATGACACCAAAGGTGTTGGTGTCGAATATCTTGCGGACGTGAGACATCGACATCGCCTCGAACGCACCAACGACACCGATGCCGGCATTGTTGACGAGGGCGTCGATAGGCCCGGCTGCGGTGACGGCGGCCGCAATGCTCTCTTCGTTCGTGACATCGAGCGGCAGGATCCTCAACCGCTCGGAACGGGGGAGAATATCTGCGTTCGGGCGGCGCATCGTTGCGATGACAGTCCACCCGTTGGCGAGGAAATGGCATGCGGTCTCAAGACCGTAGCCGGATGAACTGCCGGTAATCAGGATCGTCTTCACGAGAACCTCCATATGTTGGGGAGGCCCTTCGATAGCGCACGCCGTTTGGATGATATATAATCAGACGTCTAGAATGATTGCTCAATCGTCCAAAACCGCTTGTTCGTATGTCTTGGCGAACCGACCGGGAGGGCAGCCGACGCGCTTTCGGAACGCGGTGCTGAAGGCGCTCGCGGATTCATAGCCGATCTCGTCGGCGATCCGGTCAAGGGGCTTGGTGGCGTTGATCAGTGCATCCTTCGCAAGTGCCATGCGCCAGCGCGCGAGATACTCGATGGGACCGCATCCGAGCACGTCACAAAAGCGGGCGGCAAATGCCGAACGCGACAGGCCCGCGGTCTTTGCCAGATCCGCAACCGTCCAGCGCGCCCTGACATCGGCGTGGATGGCGCGCAATACCCGCGCCAGAACCGGATCCCGCAGCCCCCGGAGCAAGCCGGTCCGGTCCTCGTCATCGTCGATGCCGCGCCACCGCAGGGCTTCGACCAGGAGGATCTCCAGCAATCTCTGCAGCAGCATTTCCTTTCCGGGCTCGTCGCGGACGCATTCTTCCGTGATGAGCTGGATCATCCGGTGAAGCCTGCCGCCGCGCCCCTCCGCCGCCGGGATACGGATGATCGATGGCAACAGCGCCAGCAGCAGCGGAGCATTCGCCTGCTCGATACGAAAGGTGCCGCCCAGCGCGATGAAGTCCGGGTCCCCGTCCTGTTCACCATGCCTGACGGGCCCTTCGCGCGGATCCGTCAAATCCCCTTTGACGTCGGGATGGCTCGCCATCGTGAAAGGTGGCGTCGTCGGGAGGAGGAGGAAGTCGCCCGTCTGGAATCGCACCGGCAACGCTCCCTCGAAGGAGAGCCAGCATTCGCCCTGCAGGACGACCGCAAATCCGGGCGCTTTGTGAGCGGCATAGCGCACGCCCCATGTACTGCGCCCACTGATCGGTTTGGCTATTGCAGTGCTCGGCCGGAGCAATGCAATGACGTCGCTGAAGGGGTCCATGCGGACGATCCGTAATCAATTTAAGACTTCGGATTGTAATCTGTCCGGCAATCTCCGTCGAGATGTCGAACCGCTCGAGGGCGACGACAGGGGAAAGGGTCGAGACTGCCCTGCCTATCCCACCCACCCCGAGCAGGAGCCCGGAGATCATCAAAGATCGCCAGTCGCGCGGAACAAGGGGGCCGTGCAATGGCGGGCGCCCCCGGGGGCGAAAAACTCCCGGAGACATGCGCATGAAGATCGGTGGTGGATGCAGCCTACGTCTTCCGGGTCAGGAAAGTCGTGACGGCCTCGATCTCCGGCTGCCGCACCTCGTGGCCGCCATCGTGCAGCAAGAGCTCGACATTCGCTCCCTTCGCTTCGAAATGGGCAACGAGCGTTTCGGTGAAGGGCAACGGGCAGATCGGGTCGCGCCTTCCGGCTGTCACCAGAATGTCCCGGCCTAGAAGGGTCGGATCCGGCGCCGGCGCCCAGGGGATCAGCGGATGCATCAGCACCGCACGATCGAAAAGGTCGGGCGCCTCGAACAGCACCGAGGCGAGGATGTTCGCACCGTTCGAATAGCCAAGGCCGTAAAGCAGCACGCCTGGATTGGCCTGCTTATGCGCACGGACGAAATCCGCCATCTTGCGCGTGCGAACGGCAAGGTCCTCCATGTCGTAGACCCCTTCGGCCTTACGGCGGAAGAAGCGGTTCGCGCCATGTTCGGAAACATCGCCGCGGGGCGAAACGATGCCGGCCGCAGGCAGGATCTGGCCGACGAGGCCTGTGAACTGATGCTCGTCACCACCCGTTCCATGGAAGGTGAAAACGAGCGGCGCGCCAGGTGCCGGCGCTTTGGAGACGTGTTGGTACGCGTCGCGGGACATGCGAATCTCCTTTGCAACGAATCCGCAAGCAACCGTGGACGGCTGGCGGAAGTGTTTGAATGAAGGGGCCGCCGAAGATGGCCGGCGGCCGGGGTCGGCCTAATCGACGATGGGCGGCAGGATCTCTTCGATCCGTTCGCGCAGATGGGCGTGCTGACGCGGAAGTTTCAGCGCCTCTCCGAGATGCGCGGTGTCCTCGTCCCGGTTGAAGCCGGGCTCGTTCGTTGCCACCTCGAACAGCACGCCGCCGGGCGTGCGGAAATAGATGGCGAAGAAATAGTCGCGGTCGATGACCGGCGTAACCTGGTAGCCGGTATCCATCAGCGCCTTGCGCACCTCGGCCTGGGCGGCACGATCTTCGACGGCGAAGGCGACATGGTGAACGGAGCCCGCTCCCTGCCGCGCTGCCGGCGCGCCAGGCAACACTTCGAGATCGATGAAATCGGCGCCGTTGCCGTCCTTGACGGCATATCGTGTCAGGTCGCCGCGACGATCGATTTCCTCGTAACCCATGAACGTCAGCAGTTCGCCGGTGGCCCCGCCGTCGCGCAACCGCATGGTCACGCCATGAAAGCCGTGCACGCCATCGTCACCGGGCACCGGTCCGCCGGCAAAAGGCAGCCGCCGATCACCATCGACCTCAGCAAGAGCAAAGCCGTCACCGTCGGGGCCGAGGAACCGCAGGCGCCTCTCGCCGAAGGCTTCATCTCCGGCGAGGCCAACAAGACCCTTTCCGGCAAATCGTTCCTTCCAATAGCCGAGCGAGCCCTTCGGCACAGAGAACACGGTTTCGGAAACTTCGCCCGCCCCGCGGTTGCCCTTGGCGATGTGCGGGAAGGGAAAATAGGTCATGACCGTGCCGGCCGAGCCGTTTTCGTCGCCATAGTAGAGGTGGTAGACGTCCGGCGCATCGAAATTCACGGTTTTCTTGACCCGACGCAGACCGAGCGTCTTGGTGAAGAAATCGTTGTTTTCCTGGGCGTCGGCAGCCATGGAGGTGACGTGATGCAAGCCTTTGATCTGGGTAAGCATGGTGTTGTCCTCACTCGTGGATATCTTCGTTGAGCAACAGATAAATCCGCAGGCGCCAAATAAAAATAGACATAATAATTCATTTATTATTGACTTAATCGCAATTGTTTGCGGCTGCCGCCGAGCGTTGCATGCAGCACCGGGCTGGCCTAAAGTCGCGCAACATCCGGTCTCGCCTTGATGATATCGCTCAGCCGGAGGGATTGAGAGTTTGCCGTTGACGTTTCCAGAAAAAGAACTCAGCTGCGTAGGCCTCTGCTTCGGGACACCTGAAGCGCCCAGCCTCACCACCGTCCCCATCAAATCCGCCACCTTCTCCGTCACCAGTATCCGCAAGGATCTCGGCATGGGAGAACCGTGCGACATCCGTCTTCCCGCCTGCAGCGCCTATTTTCTCATGCTCTATCTCGATGATGTGGATCATGCGGATATTCGGCCGGACGGAACATGCACGCCAGTTCGCTGCTACGAGCGCGGATCGATCTGCTTGGTCGATCTCGACGAAGGGGCCGCCATTCGCCTGCACAGCCGGCTGAACGCCTTGGCCTTCGTCCTGCCGAAGTCGCTTTTCGAGGAGGCCGCAACCCTTTCCAAAGGCACGGAAAAGCGCCGGCTAGCCTGCCGGCGCGGCAGGCCGGACAGCGTGCTGAGCAATCTCGGGACGGCCCTCCTCGTCTTGCTCGGAGGCGGCCGACAACCCTCGCCGCCGGCGCTGTTGCGTCACATGGCGGTCGCCATCTGCGCCCATCTCCTGCATCAGTATGGCGAAACGCCCGACGATGCCTCGGCAGCCACGCCGCAGTCATCCCGCCCGGGAGCAGCAGTGCCGGAAAGTGGCCACACCGTGCAGCACGGTGAGCCACCGCTTTCTCTTCTCGCCACGGCCGCAGGCCTTGCCGAGGATGAATTCCTGAAAGAATTCAAGGACGCGACGGGCCTGACACCCGCACAATGGCTGATATGGATCCGCGCAGAGCGCGCCAGAGAAACTGACGACGGTTTTACACGAACCTTCCGCCAGCACGCATATACGGACCGCCTTCACTAAGGAAAATCCTTTGCCTCGGCAGGGGGAAAACACGCACTCTTTATCCGTCCATCAACCAATTGCAGGAGGACACGGTGAACGACGCAGACCCGATCGACCCGACCGCCGCCCTGCACCGATCGACCCTGCATGCCGCGCCACTCGTCATCACGCGGCTGAGCTGTGACCGGGACGATCTTGCTCCTGATCCACCGAGCGTGCGGGAGGAAGCCTTCCACATCATCACGCAGCTGCGCGACTTCCGGCTGCACCGGCTGTGGCGGGGCGAGGCGCTGGTCTTCGAAGGCGGGCACCCCAAGGGAGCGCTTGCCATCACCGATCTTCGCGAGGAATGGCGCTGCCATCATCTTTCGCCCTTCGACAATGTCCGCTTTCAGGTTCCCTTCTGGCATGTTCGTGCCTTCGCCGACGAGCTGGGCCGACCCGAACTGTCGGGCTTCAAATGCCCGCCCGGCACGGTCGATGCCGTCGTGCTCGGCCTCGCCCAGGCACTGCTGCCGGCGCTGGAACGGCCGCGGGAGGCCAGCCGCCTGTTCGTGGACCAGGTCAGCCTGGCCATCCTGACGCACCTCACTCAAACCTATGGCGGCGTCTACTTCCCCGCCGAGCGCAAGGGCACGCTGGCGTCCTGGCAGGAAAAACGCGCGTTGGAATTCCTTTCCACACGCCTCGACGGCCGGTTCTCGATTGCCGAGCTGGCGGAAAGCTGTGAACTGTCACAAAGCTATTTCATAAAGGCCTTCAAGGCGAGCTTCGGGCGCACGCCCGCGCGCTGGCTTATGGAATATCGTATTGCCCACGCCAAGGACCTGCTGCGCACCGACATCTCCATCGCCGAGATCGCTATCAGCTGCGGCTTTGCCGACCAGAGCCATCTGACGAAGACCTTCTCCGCGGTGACGGGTGAGACGCCGGCGCGCTTCCGCCGCGACAACCGACCCTAAAATTTCTGGATTGGCGAACCCGGCCCGCACGGCGTAAATTGCCTCGGGGGGAGACAAGATTCAGAGGAATGAAGGCGTGAGCAATGCCTCTTCGATGACGGCTGTCCCCTTGCCCCGGGACACCCTGGGGTGCAGCCTCTCCCGGCTTGCGGAGGACCGCCGCATCGATGCCGGCGGCATGACGTTCTATCGCAAGAAGGCGGAGAAGGCGCCGCCCGAGCCCGTAGCGACGCCTGCCACCAGCCGCGGCTACCTGCTGGGGCTCTCGCTTGCCGGCGGCCACCGGCGACGAATTTACCAACCGCACCATTCGACCCTGCACGACTTCGCGGAGAACACCGTCTATCTGCGCTCCTTCCAGGATGCCTATCGCGCCGAGCTGACCGGGTCATTCGACTTCGCGCTCATCGAGATCGGCCCCTGCACGATCGAGCGCTTGGCCGACAGTGCAGACCTCGAAGGCGTCAGCGGGCTACGGGCTTGCAATGCGCAACCCGATCCCGTGCTGAGTGGACTGATGGGCGCGCTTTTTGCCCCGACGACCGATCAACTGGAACGCAGCGCCCTATTCGTCGACCAGCTCTCGGTGGCGATCGGCATTCACGTCACACACCGCTACGGCGATGCCGGCCGCACAACGGCGGCCGCGCGGGTTGCCGGCCGCCGCCTTTCGCCGCGCCATATGGCCATGATCCGGGAATGGATGCGCAACCGTCTCGGCGGCGACCTTTCCATCCGAGAACTGGCGCATGCCTGCAACCTTTCCGAGGGGGCTTTCCTGAGAGCTTTTCGCGCGACGGCCGGCAAGACGCCACACCAGTTCCTGATGCAGGAACGCATGGACCAGGCGCGCGACCTGCTTGCTCGTTCCGTGCTCTCGATCAGCGAGATCGCAGCGGCTTGCGGCTTTGCCGACCAGAGCCATTTCACGCGGATTTTCTCCCGTATCGTCGGGGTTTCGCCGGGGGCCTGGCGGCGCAGCCGGCGGTTCTGACCAGAGGTACCGTCAGCGTGCAAAGGCACGAAAATTCAACTCAGAAACCTGACAAAATGTTCAAAAGACAGACATAGGCGACAAGAACGACAGAAGGCGGAAAGGCATAGTTCGGGTTCCGGAGACCTCCAACCGGCATCCAGAAAGGGAGAAGTCCATGACCCCGAACGCCACGCCCACCCCAGGCAGCCTCCTGATATCCCCCGCCGACCACACGCTGATCATGATCGACTTCCAGTCGCAGATGTCCTTTGCGACCAAATCGATCGACGCGGTGAACCTGCGCAACAATGCCGCTCTTGTCGCCCATGGCGCAAAGGGGTTCGGCGTCTCGACGATCCTGACGACAGTTGCCGAGAAGACCTTTTCAGGGCCGATGTTCAGCGAGATCACCGACGCCTTTCCCGGCCAGCCGCTGCTTGACCGCACCTCGATGAACACCTGGGAAGACGCCGCTGTGATTGCCGAGGTCAACCGCATCGGCAAGAAGCGCCTGGTCATGTGCGGCCTGTGGACCTCGGTCTGTATCGTCGGTCCGTCCCTATCGGCGCTCGACCAGGGCTTCGAGGTCTATGTTATCGCCGATGCCTGCGGTGACATCTCCACAGAAGCTCATGACCGCGCCATGGACCGCATGGTGCAGGCGGGCGTGCGCCCGATGACTGCCCTGCAATACCTGCTCGAGCTGCAGCGCGACTGGGCCCGGGCCGAAACCTATGAGTTGACGACAGGCATCGCGAAAAAATTCGGCGGCGCTTACGGCCTCGGCATCATCTACGCCAAAACCATGTTCGGTGCGTCCGAGGGCCATTGAGCCGTTTGCCGTGCCCCTCTGCAGGCTCTGCTCCTGCTGTGAGGCGCTCGATCCGTGATGGAGGACGCAGCGATGAAACTGTATCTGCTCTCGCTCGGCGCCGGCCTGCTCGTCGGCGTGATCTACAGCCTTCTCAATGTGCGCTCCCCAGCGCCGCCGGTGGTCGCACTGGTCGGTCTCCTCGGCATGCTTGCCGGAGAGCAGCTCGTGCCGCTCGCCAGATCGCTCTGGAACCGGGAGATGGCAGGCCAATCCTGGCTGCACCATCACGTCAAACCGCACGTCTTCGGTGAACTGCCGAAGGGAGGCGAACCGCCAGACAGGAAACAGACATGATGCCGACACGCCGCAATTTTCTGGGTGCAACGGCCGCCGCCCTTGCTTTGGGCAGTGGCGTTTCCGCGCGTGCCCAACAGGAGCCCGAAGCGATGACCGCTGACCTCATCCTCCGCAATGGCCGTTTTACGACCCTCGACCGCAGCAAGCCGAAGGCGAGCGCCGTGGCGATTGCCGCCGGCACCTTCCTTGCCGTCGGCGAGGAGCAGGAGGTAATGGCGTTTGCCGGGCCTGCCACGCGGGTTATCGACCTCAAGGGCCGAAGCGCACTGCCCGGCCTTTGCGACAACCATACCCACGTCGTGCGCGGTGGCCTCAACTTCAACATGGAACTGCGCTGGGACGGCGTGCGCTCGCTGGCCGACGCCATGGATATGCTAAAGCGGCAGGTGGCAAACACGCCGCCACCACAATGGGTGCGCGTCGTCGGCGGTTTCACCGAACACCAGTTCGCCGAAAGGCGGCTGCCAACGCTCGATGATATCAATGCCGTGGCACCCGACACCCCGGTCTTCCTGCTTCATCTCTATGACCGGGCGCTGCTCAACGGCGCCGCGCTCAGAGCCGTCGGCTACACCCGGGACACGCCGAACCCGCCCGGCGGCGAGATCAGCCGCGATGAGAAGGGCAATCCGACGGGCCTGCTTCTGGCAAAACCCAATGCCGGCATCCTCTATTCGACGCTCGCCAAGGGACCGAAGCTCCCCCTCGACTACCAGGTCAATTCTACCCGGCATTTCATGCGCGAACTGAACCGGCTCGGCGTCACCTCCGTCATCGATGCCGGCGGCGGCTTCCAGAACTATCCGGATGACTATGCCGTCATCCAGAAGCTCTCCGACGAGAACCAGATGACCGTGCGGCTGGCCTACAACCTCTTCACCCAGAAGCCGAAGGAGGAGAAGGAAGATTTCCTCAACTGGACGAAATCCGTCAAATACAAGCAGGGCAACGACTACTTCCGGCACAACGGCGCAGGCGAGATGCTCGTCTTCTCCGCCGCTGACTTCGAGGACTTCCGCGAGCCCCGGCCGGACATGCCGCCGGAAATGGAAGGAGACCTCGAGGCGGTCGTGCGGATCCTTGCAGAAAATCGCTGGCCCTGGCGCTTGCACGCCACCTACGATGAAACGATTTCCCGCGCTCTCGACGTGTTCGAGACGGTGAACCGCGACATCCCCCTCGCCGGTCTCAACTGGTTCTTCGACCATGCCGAGACAATTTCGGAACGCTCGATCGATCGTGTCGCCGCGCTCGGCGGCGGTATCGCCGTACAGCATCGCATGGCCTTCCAGGGCGAATATTTCGTCGAGCGCTATGGGCATGCGGCCGCGGAAGCGACGCCACCAATCGCCCGCATGCTGGAAAAGGGCGTCAAGGTCTCCGCCGGCACGGACGCGACCCGCGTCGCCTCCTACAATCCCTGGATCTCGCTCGCCTGGATGATCACCGGAAAGACGGTGGGCGGCACCGCGCTCTATCCACGCCGCAACTGCCTTGATCGCGAAACGGCGCTTCGGATGTGGACGGAAAATGTCACCTGGTTCTCCAACGAGGAGGGCAGGAAGGGTCGCATCGAAGTGGGCCAGTTCGCCGATCTCGTCATCCCCGACAAGGACTTCTTCACCTGCGCAGAAGACGAAATCTCCTTCCTGACCTCCGACTTGACGATGGTCGGTGGAAGGGTTGTCTATGGCGCAGGCGACTTCGACAACCTCGACGAAAACTCTGTGCCGCCGCCCATGCCCGACTGGTCCCCGGTCAGGACCTTCGGCGGCTACGCGGCCTGGGCGGAGCCGGAAGGCGCGGGCAGACGATCATTGCGCCGGGCGGCGATCTCGGCATGCGGCTGCGCCAGCGCCTGCGGCGTGCACGGCCACGACCATGCCGCCGCCTGGACATCGAAACTGCCGGTCGGCGATCTCAAGGGATTCTTCGGCGCGCTCGGCTGCGCCTGCTGGGCGGTATGAGGAGAATGCGTCCGGCGCACCCATGGGGCAATTGATATTCGAATAGTGGAAAACAGAGAGATAGGCATCATGTCCGCAACCATGGAACAGCGCGCCGCCAGGGTCTGCGCGCGCTTCGTCATCAACCATCCGGTGCGCTGGATCGCGCTGCTGGGCCTGTGCGCCGCCTACATCCAGGGCAGCGTGATGAAACTCTTCGACTTCAACGGCGCGATCGCCGAGATGGAGCATTTCGGCCTTACCCCCGCTGCCCCCATCGCCGCGACCATCATCCTCGTCGAGCTTGCATGCTCGGCCATGGTGCTCTCCGGCTTCTGGCGCTGGATCGGCGCGCTGGCGCTTGCCGGCTTCACGCTGATGGCGACCTTCATTGCGTTGCGCTTCTGGGAAATGCCATCCGGCATGCCACGCATGATGGCCACCAACTCCTTCTTCGAGCATCTCGGACTTGCGGGTGCGTTCATGCTGGTCGCCTGGTATGATCTGCACCGCTGGAAGAACGGCGCGAAAGAGGACTGGAGCTGATGGCCGAAGCCCCCAACACCCCTCGCGCGGGCGCGTTCGCCCCGCTACGCGAGAAGGTCTTCGCCGTGCTGTGGGTGGCGACGATCATCGGCAATATCGGTACCTTCGTGCGCGATGTTGCCAGCTCCTGGCTGGTGACGGACCTATCGGCGGCACCGGCGGCGGTGGCGCTCATCCAGGCCGCATCCACCTTTCCGATCTTCCTGCTGGCTATTCCTGCGGGCGTGCTCTCCGACATCCTCGACCGCCGAAAATTCCTGATCGCCATCCAGCTCATCCTCGCCTCGGCGAGCCTCTGCCTGCTGGCCCTGTCAGCGACGGGCCTGCAGACGGTCACCTCGCTCGTCGCCTTCACCTTCGTCGGTGGCATCGGCGCGGCGCTGATGGCTCCCACCTGGCAGGCGATCGTTCCGGAACTGGTGACAAAGGGGGACGTCAAGGGCGCCATCGCTCTCAACTCGTTGGGCATCAACATTTCGCGGGCGATCGGTCCAGCGCTTGGCGGTGTCCTGCTCGCCTCCTTCGGGGCTGCCGTCACCTATGGCGTCGATGTCATCAGCTACGTGTTCGTCGTTTCCGCCCTCCTGTGGTGGCGGCGAAAAACGGAAGGCGAGGACGCGCTTTCCGAACGGTTCTTCGGTGCCTTCCGCGCCGGCCTGCGCTATGCCCGATCGAGCCGGGACCTGCATGTCGTCCTGGTGCGCGCAGCGGTCTTCTTCGCCTTCTCCAGCGCAGTCTGGGCGCTGTTGCCGCTGGTGGCGCGCAATCTTCTCGGCGGCACGGCGGGATTTTACGGCGTGCTGCTCGGCGCGGTCGGGGCCGGCGCAATCGGCGGCGCCTTCCTGATGCCGCTGCTGCGCACCCGGCTCGATGTGGACGGGCTGATGCTGCTGGCGGCCCTCGCTGCAGCACTGGTGATGGCGGCGCTCTCCCTTGCCCCACCGCAATGGGTGGCCATCCTGTTGCTGCTTCTCCTCGGTGCCGGCTGGATCACCGCGCTCACCACGCTCAACGGCACGGCCCAGTCCGTGCTGCCCAACTGGGTGCGCGGCCGCTCGCTCGCCATCTATCTCACCGTGTTCAACGGGGCGATGACAGCGGGGAGCCTCGCCTGGGGCACGATCGCCGAAGCGCTCGGCATCGCCACGACGCTCCTCGTCGCGGCTGCCGGCCTCGTCATAGCCGGCCTTGTCTTCCACCGGCTGCACCTGCCCAGGGGCGAGGCGGATCTGGTGCCTTCCAACCATTGGCCCGAACCCTTGACCGCCGAACCCGTCGACCATGACCGTGGCCCCGTGCTGATCACCGTGGAGTACCGCATCGACGACGCCGACCGCACGGCATTCCTTCAGGCCCTCCATCGCTTCTCTACTGAACGACGGCGTGACGGCGCCTATGGCTGGGGCGTGACCGAGGATGCAGCCGATCCGAACATCGTCCTCGAATGGTTCTTCGTCGAATCCTGGGCCGAGCACCTGCGCCAGCATCGCCGCGTTTCCAAGGCGGATGCCGATCTCCAGGAGGATGTGCGCCGGTTCCATCGTGGCGGAGAACCACCCCGCGTCCGACACCTGCTGGCCGCCGGAAAGCACTGAACGCCATCGCAGGCCAATGCATTCCCGCCGGTAAGCCAGCCTCTTCACAGGGCTCCCGGCAGACGCCGGAGCCACCACCGTTGCCGCCCAAGCCATAACCAAGCAAGGAGCATACTGATGAGCACCATCACGACGAAAGACGGGACCCGGATTTTCTACAAGGATTGGGGCAAGGGCCAGCCGATCCTGTTTTCCCACGGCTGGCCGCTTTCGGCAGACGCCTGGGATGCGCAGATGCTGTTCTTTGGCCGGAACGGTTTTCGTGTCATCGCCCATGACCGGCGCGGCCATGGGCGGTCTGACCAGCCCTGGAACGGCAATAACATGGATCAATATGCCGACGACCTTGCGGAGCTGATCGAAAAGCTCGACCTGAAAGACCTCGTCATGATCGGCCACTCCACCGGTGGCGGCGAGGTCGTCCACTATATCGGCCGCCACGGCACTGCCCGCGTAGCGAAGGTCGTGCTGGTCGGCGCCGTGCCACCCCTGATGCTGAAGACCGATGCCAATCCCGAGGGCACGCCGCTGGAGGTTTTCGACGGCATTCGCGCGGGAACAGCGAACAACCGTTCGCAATTCTTCAAGGACCTGACCATGCCCTTCTATGGCTTCAACCGTGACGGCGCGAAGGCCAGCGAGGGCCGGCGTCAATCCTTCTGGCTGCAGGGCATGATGGGCTCTATCAAGGGTCACTACGACTGCATCCACGAGTTCTCCGAGATCGACTACACCGAAGACCTGAAGAAGATAGATCGCCCAACATTGATCGTGCACGGCGATGACGACCAGATCGTGCCGGTTGCCGCCTCCGCGGAAAAATCTGCAAAGATCGTCAAAGATGCGAAACTGCTCGTCTACAAGGGCGGTTCGCACGGCCTTGCCGAAATCGACGCCGAAAAATTCAACGCCGACGCGCTTGCCTTTATCAACGGCTGAGCGTTTGGAACACCAGCGCCGGGCAAGGCCCGGCGCTCCTCCTCAAACACCCCAGACGATCGCCTCTTCATGCCGCTTGATGAGGTGCTTCAGCGTATCGAACCCAGCCTGCACATGGCGGGCGAAGTGATCGACCGCCGGCATGCGTGGCGCATCGCCGCGCTTCAGAAGGCCAAGTGCACGCTCGGGATGCGGCACGTTGATGGGCAACGCCGTGATCGATTTCTCATTCCGCTGGGCAAAGACCACGCCGTGCGGCAGCACGGTAAGTGCATCGGTGCCCTTCAGGTAGTTGACGACGCTGAACAACGAGCCGCCGGTATAGCGGATGCGCAGCTCCGTCGCGCCGAAGGAGAGCAGCATGCTGCGCAGGTCTGCCAGCAGCGGGCTGCCCGGCGGCGGGGCGACCCAGGGGTAATCCAGCAGATGCGACGGCTGCGGCCGGCGCTTGAGGAGCAGCGGATGCGTGACGCGGCAGGCGACGACGTTGCGGCCGGGCAGGATCTGCTGGAATTCGAGGCCCGAGCCTTCGTCGAGGATATCGATGGGGCAGATGGCAAGGTCGATCTGGTCGGCCTTGAGGGCTGCGCGCAGGTCCGGGAAATAGCCGTAGATCTGGTCGATGCGCACATCCGGATGCTGGGTCTGGAAGGTCGCGATCATGTTTGAGATCAGCGCATCCATGAAGAAGGGCGTGCCGCCGATGCGCACCGTGCCGCCCTTGCCGACGCGAAAACTCTCGATCGTATCGGAAGCCTTGCGCGAGGCGGCGAGCATGACCTGGCCGTGATCGGCGAGCGCCCGGCCGAGCGGTGTCGGCTGAAGGGGGCGGCGGCCCTTGAGGAACAAGGGTTCACCGAGGCGCTTTTCCAGCATGGAGAGCGTGCGCGAGACGGCGGGCTGGGCAAGGCCGAGCAGCGCCGCGCCCTCGGTGACGCCGCCCGTCCTGACGACGGCGGCAAGCTGGATCAGGTGGCGCTCGTCTATCTTCATAACGATCCGTTATATTCCTGCCGAACAAAATCATCAATGCCCATGCCGCGCCTTGCTACAGTCTCCTCAAGGTTGGAGGAAACAGCATGGCCGTCCCTGTCGATACCCTCGCCTCCTCGGAGGTGTTTTCCCGGCGGCTTACAGCCGTTGGAGAGGGGCCGTTGCGGCAGGCGCTGATCGGCACGGTGACGCATCTCCACGCCCTCATCCGCGAATTGAAGCCGACGCCCGCCGAGTGGCGCAGCCTGATCGCCTTCCTCACCGATGTCGGCCACGCCTCGGATGACCGGCGGCAGGAATGGGTGCTTTTGTCGGACCTGCTCGGCGCGACGGCGCTGGTCGAGGAGGTGAACGCCCATCGCCCGAAACAGGCGACGCCGGGCACGCTGCGCGGTCCGTTCTTCCGTGCCGATGCGCCGGCCCGGGCGCTGGGCAGCGATATCTCGCTCGACGGCGTCGGCGAGCGCCTCGCCGTCTTCGGTCGTGTGGTCGATCTCGACGGCGAACCCGTCGCGGGGGCGGAGATCATCACGTGGCAGGCCAACGCCGCCGGGCTCTACGAGAACCAGCAGCCCGATCTCCAGCCGGAGTTCAACTTGCGCGGCCTTTTCCGCACGGATGGCGAGGGGCGCTTCCATTATCTCACCGTCCGGCCCGCCGGCTATGGCGTGCCCGACGACGGGCCGGTCGGCGCGCTGCTGCTGAAGGCCGGCCTGCCGCTGCGCCGCCCGGCGCATCTGCAATTCCTGATCAAGGCATCGGGTTTCGAAACGCTTGTCACCCACCTCTACGACGGCAGCGATCCACATCTCGCCGAAGACCCGCTCTTCGCCGTCAAGCCGGAACTCGTCTGCCGTTTCGAGCGGATGGGGGAAAAACCCTGCTGGCGGCTCGATTTCACCTTCGTGCTGGCGCGCGCAAAACAGGGAGCAAGGGCATGAGCCGCGATTTCGTCTATTCCACCAGCCCGGCCCATATCGTCTTCGGCGCCGGCAAGGCCGCAACGGTCGGCGACTGGATCGACCGCATCGGCGCCCGCCGCGCCCTCGTGCTGGCAACGCCGCACCAGAAGGCGGATGCGGAGAGGCTGGCGGAAACGCTGGGCGCCCGTGCGGCCGGGGTTTTCGCCGGGGCGTTCATGCACACGCCCGTCGATGTGACGGAACAGGCGATGGATGTGGTGCGCCGGACCGCGGCGGACGCGGTCGTCTCGCTCGGCGGCGGCTCGACGACGGGGCTCGGCAAGGCGATCGCTTATCGCACCGACCTGCCGCAGATCGTCATCCCCACCACCTATGCCGGTTCGGAGGTGACGCCGATCCTCGGCCAGACCGAGGGCGGGCGCAAGACGACGGTGCGCAGCGCCAGCATCCTGCCGGAGGTGGTGATCTACGATCCCCAGCTCACCCTCGGCCTGCCGGTCGGCATGAGCGTGACGAGCGGCCTCAACGCCATGGCCCATGCGGTGGAAGCGCTTTACGCCGAGGATCGCAACCCCGTTTCCTCGCTGATGGCTGTCGAGGGCCTGCGTGCCTTCCGCAAAAGCCTGCCCGGCATCATCGAAAAACCCGGCGACGGCGAGGCGCGGGCGGAGGCGCTTTACGGCGCCTGGCTCTGCGGCACGGTGCTCGGTACGGTCGGCATGGCGCTGCACCACAAGATCTGCCACACGCTCGGCGGCACCTTCGATACGCCCCATGCCGAGACCCATGCGATCATGCTGCCGCACACCGCGGCCTTCAACGCCGTCGCCGTGCCCGATCTGCTCGCCCCCGTGGCGGAGATTTTTGGCGGTTCGGTCGGCGGCGGGCTCTGGGATTTCGCCAGGACGGCGGGAGCGCCGCTGGCGTTGAGGGATCTCGGCCTTTCGGAAGGCGATCTCGACCTTGCCGCCGATATCGCCACGCAAAACCCCTATCGCAATCCGCGCGCAATCGACCGGCCGTCGATCCGCGCGTTGCTGCAGGCGGCCTGGGAGGGCCGGCGGCCGGACTGACAACACCCTTCGGGAGGAAGGGAACGGGAGGAGGAACCCATCATGTTTACGAGACGCGATTTCCTGAAGACGACGGCCGCCGGCGGCGCCGCGGCCCTGACATCCGGCCTCTCCATGCCGGCGCTGGCGCAGAATGCGGCCATCAAGCTCGGCTATGTGAGCCCGCAGACCGGCCCGCTCGCCGCCTTCGGCGAAGCCGACAGTTTTGTCATCGACGCCTTCCTTTCGGTCGCCAAGGCCAAGGGGCTGAACTACGAGATTGTTGTCAAGGACAGCCAGTCGAACCCCAACCGGGCGGCGGAGGTGGCAAAACAGCTCATCGTCGACGACGAGGTGAACCTGGTGCTCGTCGCCTCGACGCCGGAGACGACCAATCCGGTTGCGACGACCTGCGAGGCGGAGGGCATGCCCTGCATCTCCACCGTCGCGCCCTGGCAGCCCTGGTTCATCGGCCAGCAGGGCAATCCCGGCGATCCCGCCTCGTGGAAACCCTTCGACTACGCCTACCACTTCTTCTGGGGGCTGGAGGACGTCATCGCCGTCTTCACCAACATGTGGGCGCAGGTCGAGACCAACCGCAAGGTCGGCGGCCTCTTCCCAAATGATGGTGACGGCAATGCCTGGGGCGACAAGGTGGTCGGCTTCCCGCCCGTGCTCGAAAAGATGGGCTATTCGCTGAACGATCCCGGCCGCTACCAGAACATGACCGACGATTTTTCCGCGCAGATCAATGCCTTCAAGGCGGGCCAGTGCGAGATCATCACCGGCGTCGTCATCCCGCCCGATTTCACCACCTTCTGGAACCAGGCCAAGCAGCAGGGTTTCGTGCCGAAAGTGGCCTCGATCGGCAAGGCGCTGCTCTTCCCGCAGGCGGTGGAGGCGCTGGGCACGGCCGGGCACAATCTGTCCTCGGAAGTCTGGTGGTCGCCGAGCCATCCGTTCAAATCCTCGCTGACGGGCGAAAGCTCGGCCGAGGTCGCGGCCGCCTTCACCAAGGCGACCGGCCGGCCCTGGACGCAGCCGATCGGCTTTGCCCATGCCCTCTTCGAACTCGCGGTCGATGCGCTCTCCCGCGCCGAGGACCCGACGGACGGCGACGCGGTCGCCGCGGCCATCGCCGCGACGAAGCTCGATACGCTGGTGGGCAATGTCGCCTGGGGCGGCGCGGGCCTGCCGCCCTTTGCGGCGAAGAACGTGGCGAAGACGCCGCTCGTCGGCGGCCAGTGGCGGCTGAAGGAGGGCGGTGGCTACGACCTCGTCATCACCGACAACAAGACCGCGCCGGCCATTCCCGTCGGCGGCACGATGGAAGCGATCGCCTGAGCGTGAGGAAGGCCTGCGGGTGAGAAAACCCGCAGGCTTGGAGGATACCCATGACATTGCTTGAACTCGACAAGGTCTCGAAGAAATTCGGCGCGCTGACCGTCGCTGACAGCATCAGCTTTTCCGTGGCGGAGGGCGAGGCGCTCGGCATCATCGGCCCGAACGGCGCCGGCAAGTCGACGCTGTTCAACCTGATCAACGGCACGATCGCCGCCGACAGCGGCACGATCCGTTTTTCCGGCGCCGACGTCACCCGCACGCCGCCGATGGCGCGCTGTCTTTCGGGCATGGGGCGCACCTTCCAGATCCCCCAGCCCTTCGAAAAGCTGACCGTGTTCGAAAACCTGCTCGTCGCCGGCAGTTTCGGCGCCAGGCGCAGCGAGGCGGAGGCCTATGACCATTGTGCCGAGATTCTCAGCGAAACCGGCCTTCTCGACAAGGCCAATGTGCCGGCCGGCGGCCTGACGCTGCTCCAGCGCAAACGCCTGGAACTCGCCCGCGCGCTCGCCACCGAGCCGCGCCTCCTGCTGCTCGACGAGATCGCCGGCGGGCTGACGGAGGGCGAATGCCTGTCGCTCGTCGCCACCATCCGCGCCATCCATGCCAAGGGCGTCGCCGTCATCTGGATCGAGCATGTTCTGCATGCGCTGACATCTGTCGTCGAGCGGCTGCTGGTGCTGAATTTCGGCCGGGTGATCGGCATCGGCGCGCCGGACGAGATCATGGCCTCACGCGAGGTCAAGGAAATCTATCTGGGGATCGAGATATGACCGCGCTCCTCGAAACCAGGGGGCTCACCGCCTTCTACGGCGATTTCCAGGCGCTGTTCGGCGTCGATATCCGCGTCGAGGCCGGCGAGACCATCGCCATTATCGGCGCCAACGGCGCCGGCAAGACGACGCTGATGCGCGCCATCTCCGGAGTGCTGAAGAGCGCCGCCGAGACCATCCATTGCCGCGGCGAGGCCATCGGCGCGCTCGCGGCGCCCGACATCCTCTCGCGCGGCGTCGCCATGGTGCCGGAAGGACGGCGTCTCTTTCCCTCGCTGACCGTCGAGGAGAACCTGCTCATCGGCGCCTATGGCAAGCGCCGCGGCGTCTGGACGCTCGACAGCGTCTACACGCTCTTCCCGATCCTGAAGGAGCGCCGCAACAACCCGGCGACGGCGCTCTCCGGCGGCCAGCAGCAGATGGTGGCGATCGGCCGGGCGTTGATGGCCAATCCGGATGTGCTGCTCTGCGACGAGATCAGCCTTGGCCTTGCCCCCGTCGTGGTGCGCGACATCTACGCCGCCTTCCCGCGCATCCGCGCCTCGGGCGCCTCCATCGTCATCGTCGAGCAGGATATCGGCCAGGCGCTGAAGGTGGCGAGCCGCGTCTATTGCATGATGGAGGGGCGCATCACCCTGTCCGGCCGGCCGGACGATCTGAGCCGCGACGCCATCCACGCCGCCTATTTCGGAGCCCAGCGCCATGAGCCTCATTGATACCATCGTCCAGGGCGTTTTGCTCGGCGGGCTCTATGCGCTGTTCGCGGCGGGCCTCAGCCTCGTCTTCGGCATCATGCGGCTGGTCAACCTCGCCCATGGCGACCTCATCGTGCTCGCCGCCTTCCTGCTGCTCGTGCTGGTCTCCACCCTCGGCCTCAACCCCTTCCTCGCCGCGCTCTTCGTCGCGCCGCTTATGTTCGCGCTCGGTTATGTCTTGCAGGAGGTGTTGTTCAACCGCACGCTCGGCAAGGACGTGCTGCCGCCGCTGCTCGTCACCTTCGGCCTGTCGATCGTCATCCAGAACGGCCTGCTGGAAGGCTTTTCAGCCGACAGCCGCCGCATCTCCGCGGGATCGCTGGAGACGGCCTCGATGGCGGCAGGCCCCGTCACCATCGGCCTGATGCCGCTCTTGGCCCTGCTCTCGGCCGTCGCCGTCATCGTTGGCCTCAACCTCCTCATCTACCGCACCGCGCTCGGCCGCGCCTTCCGCGCCACGTCGGACGACGCGGTAACGGCTGGCCTTATGGGCATCCGCCCGCGCAAAATCTTCGCCATGGCGACGGGGCTGGCCATGGTCGTGGTGACGATTGCCGCGCTCTATCTCGGCACACGCGCCAATTTCGACCCGACCGCCGGCCCGGCCCGGCTGATCTACGCCTTCGAGGCGGTCATCATCGGCGGCCTCGGCTCGCTGTGGGGCACGCTGGCCGGCGGCATCATCCTCGGGGTCGCGCAGACGCTCGGCGCGGCCATCAATCCCGAATGGCAGATCCTCTCCGGCCATCTCGCCTTCCTCGCCGTTCTTCTCGTCAAGCCGCGCGGCCTCTTCCCGCGCGCCGTCGATTGAGGTGTTTTCATGAGCATCGCCCTCCCCTCCCTCAAGGTCGAAACCCGCAACAAGGCCTCGTCGGTCTCGCTGCTTCTCGCCGCCGCCGTGCTGGCGCTCGGCCTTGCCGCGCCCTTCCTCGTCTCGCGCGGCGCGGTGCAGGACCTGTTCTTCATTCTCACCATGCTGGTGCTGGCGCAGAGCTGGAACCTGCTCGCCGGCTATGCCGGGCTGATCTCCGTCGGCCAGCAGGTTTTCGTCGGCTTCGGCGCCTATGCCATGTTCGGCACAGTCATCCTTCTCGGCGTCGATCCGCTGCTGGCGATCCTGATCGCCGGGCTGTTGTCGGTCCTCCTCGCCATTCCCACCGCCTTCTTCACCTTCCGCCTCTACGGCCCCTATTTCGCCATCGGCACCTGGGTCGTGGCGGAGGTCGTGCGCCTCAGCTTCGCCCAGTGGAAGGCGCTCGGCGGCGGCACCGGCACCTCGCTGCCGCGCGAGGCGGTGCGCGACATGGCCGGCGTCTCCCTCTTGCGCGACTTCTTCGGCATGAAACCTGCGCAGGCAAGCGACGCCATCACCTATTGGCTGGCGCTGATCCTTGCCGCCGCCACCATCGGTTTCATCTACCGTCTCCTGCGCAGCAAGCAGGGCCTCGGCCTTGCCGCCGTGCGCGACAACGAGCAGGCCGCCCGCGCCGTCGGCGTCGATGCGCGGCGCATGAAGGCGCTGGTCTATCTCGCCACCGCCTTCCTCACCGGCCTTGCCGGCGCGCTGATCTATGTGCAGAAGGCCCGCATCTCGCCCGACGCCGCCTTCTCCGTCACCGACTGGACGGCCTATGTCATCTTCATCGTCGTCATCGGCGGCATCGGCACCATCGAAGGGCCGATCCTCGGTGTCATCCTGTTCTTTCTGTTGCAGAACCTCATGGCCGATTACGGCTCCTGGTATCTCCTGATGCTCGGCCTTGCCGGCATCCTCGTCATGCTCTTCGCGCCGCGCGGTCTCTGGGGCGCCTTCTCCGACCGCACCGGCATCCAGCTTTTCCCGGTCCGCCGCAAACTCGTCGGCGGCCCCGCCATCCATCAGGGAGGAACCTCACATGGCTGACATCACCACGGACGTACTGATCATCGGCACCGGCCCCGCCGGCTCGGCCACCGCGGCGCTGCTTTCCAGCTACGGCGTCGAGAACATGGTGATCAACCGCTACCGCTGGCTCGCCAACACGCCGCGCGCCCACATCACCAACCAGCGCACCATGGAAGTGCTGCGCGATCTCGGCCGCGACGTGGAGGACGAGGCCTACATGTTCGCCGCCGGGCAGGAGCTGATGGGCGAGAACGTCTTCTGCACCGCGCTTGCGGGAGAAGAAATCGGCCGCATGAAGAGCTGGGGCATGCACCCCACCTCGCGCGCCGAGCACCAGCTCTCCTCGCCGACGCTGATGAACGACCTGCCGCAGACCTTCATGGAGCCGCTGCTCTTCCGCACCGCCTGTTCGCGCGGCACGCAGGCGCGTCTTTCCACCGAATATGTCAGCCATGAGCAGGACGGCGAGGGCGTCACCACCACCTGTCTCGACCGGCTGACCGGCAAGACGTTCACGGTGCGTTCGAAGTATCTCGTCGGTGCGGATGGTGGCAATTCCAAGGTGGCGGAACATGCGGGCCTTGCCTTCGAAGGCCGCATGGGCGTCGCCGGCTCGATGAACATCCTCTTCGAGGCCGACCTGTCGCGTTATGTCGCCCATCGTCCCTCGGTGCTCTACTGGGTCCTCCAGCCGGGCGCCGATGTCGGCGGCATCGGCATGGGGCTGGTGCGCATGGTGCGCCCCTGGCACGAATGGCTGATCGTCTGGGGCTACGACATCAACCAGCCTGCCCCCGCCGTGGACGAGGCCCATGCGAAGAAGGTGGTGCGCGATCTCGTCGGCGTCGCCGATCTCGACGTGACGATCAAGTCGGTCTCGACCTGGACCGTCAACAACATGTACGCCACCACGCTTTCGAACGGCCGCGTCTTCTGCACGGGCGACGCCATCCACCGCCATCCGCCCTCCAACGGCCTCGGCTCCAACACCTCCATTCAGGACGCCTTCAACCTCGCCTGGAAGCTCGCCCATGTGCTGAAGGGCCAGGCCGGCGCAAAACTGCTCGACAGCTACCAGGCCGAGCGCGCGCCGGTGGCAAAACAGATCGTCACCCGCGCCAACAAGTCGATCGAGGAATTCGGCCCGATCTTCAAGGCGCTCGGCCTGCTGGATTCCGTCGATCCCGTGAAGATGCAGGAGAACATGGACGCCCGCTGCAACGACACGCCCGCCGCCGAGGCGCAGCGGGCCGCTATCCGCAAGGCGATCGCCGCGAAGGTCTACGAGTTCGACGCCCATGGCGTGGAGATGAACCAGCGTTACCGCTCCGACGCCGTCGTCAATGACGGCCAGCCGGAACCCGCCTTCGTGAAGGACCCGGAGCTGCATTTCCAGCAGACCACCTGGCCCGGCGCGCGCCTGCCCCATGCCTGGCTGTTTTCCGAGGACGGAAAAAAGGTCTCGACGCTCGACCTTGCCGGCCATGGCCGCTTCACCGTCCTGACCGGCCCCGGCGGGCAGGGCTGGATCGAGGCTGCAAGGACAGTCGGCCGGGCGCTCGGCATCGAGATCGCCGCCCATGCCATCGGCCCGCGCCAGCAATGGCAGGATTTTTCCGGCGACTGGGCCAATCTCAGCGAGGTGCGCGACGGCGGCGTGGTGCTGGTGCGCCCCGACCACCATGTCTGCTGGCGGCATGCTGAAAATTCCGCTGATCCGGCCGGCGACCTCAGCCGGGTGCTGACCGCCATTCTTGGAAAGTGAGACGCGTGATGGACGAGCATGAAAAGGGTTTCTTCACGGAGGAAAACTCCGTCGAGGTCGTCGCCGGCCGCAACC
Source organism: Shinella sp. 838 (assembly GCF_029623935.1). Taxonomy (NCBI): domain Bacteria; kingdom Pseudomonadati; phylum Pseudomonadota; class Alphaproteobacteria; order Hyphomicrobiales; family Rhizobiaceae; genus Shinella; species Shinella sp. 838. Next base: position 91,032 of record NZ_JARSBQ010000009.1, on the reverse strand, counting down.
GCAACGCCAGGGACGCGCGGCTGAAGGCGATCATGGAGGTGGTGACGCGCAAGCTGCACGAGGCCGTCAAGGAGATCGAGCCGACGCAGGAGGAGTGGATGGAGGCGATCCTCTTCCTCACCCGCACCGGCCAGATGTGCAACGAATGGCGGCAGGAATTCATCCTGCTCTCCGATACGCTCGGCGTGTCCATGCTGGTCGACGCCATCAACAACCGCAAACCCTCCGGCGCTTCGGAAAGCACGGTGCTCGGGCCATTCCATGTGCAGGATGCGCCGGAACTGCCGATGGGCGCCAATATCTGCCTCGACCAGAAGGGCGAGGACATGGTCATTTCGGGCCGCATCCTCGACACGGCCGGCCGGCCGATCGCGGGCGCGGTGCTGGATGTCTGGCAGGCCAACGACGAGGGGTTCTACGACGTCCAGCAGCTCGGCATCCAGCCGGAATTCAACCTGCGCGGCGTTTTCCGAACGGGTGAGGACGGGCGCTACTGGTTCCGCGCCGTCAAGCCGAAATTCTACCCGATTCCGCATGACGGCCCGGTCGGCAGGATGCTCCAGCATCTCGGCCGCCACCCCAACCGTCCGGCACACCTGCACTACATCCTCAAGGCCGAGGGTTTCGAAACGCTGATCACCCACATCTTCGACCCGGACGACCCCTATATCAATTCGGATGCCGTCTTCGGGGTGAAGCAGAGCCTGCTCGCGGAATTTCGGCGCGTGGACGACCCGCCGCGGGCGAAGGCCTATGAATTCGCCGGACCGTTCTGGGAGGTGGAGTACGATTTCGTGCTGGCGCGGAAGGGTGAGGCCCGTGAAGCGCCCTGAAGCATCGTTCCCCGTTGACGTGACAATTGCAACACGCGGGGGCGATCCTGATCGCCCCCGCGCACCCTGCAAACGGAGCCATCGATCAAGGCCGTGATGGCATAAGCCTCCCCTATTGCAGCGCCGACATATAGGCAGGCACGTGCTGCTCGAAATATTTCGAGAAGGCGGCAATGCGTGGCGGCAGCGTCTGATACGGGGGATAGTACAGGGTCAGCCACAGCTCGGGCGGCGACCAGCGCGGCAACACGTGCACCAGCCGACCGGCCTTCAGATGCGCTGCGACGTGAAAGCGCGGCAGCAGCGTGACGCCAGCGCCCTCCGCCGCCATGTCGGCCAAGACGTCGCCATTGTTCGCGCTGAAGCTTCGGCCGGCGGAAATCTCGATGTTCGCGCTGCCGTCCGAGAGCACCCATGCTTCCCGACGGCTTTCGCCGCTATAGGCGAGGCACTCGTCGGGCGTCAGTTCGCCGGGATGGTCCATGGCGGCGAACCGGCTGTCGGGCGCTGCCACGAGCACGCGGGGGATGACGCAGACCTTTCGCCAGATCGTGAACTTGTCGGAAGGCGCCGAGGAGATTCGGATGGCAAGATCGAAATCCTGGTCGAGGATGTTGACGAAGCCATCGGCCAGGGAGATCTCGAAATTGATCTTCGGATAGAGCTTTCGAAACCCGGAGAGGATCGGCGGCAGAACGGCCTTACCGAACCATGTCGGTGCGCTGATGCGAAGCCGTCCCTGGTCCGTCTTATGGGCATCCATGATGTCCTTGCGCGCCGTTTCGAGCGCCTGGAACGCCGGCTGGATCTGCGCGGCGAAGATCGCGCCGTCCGTCGTCAGGGACACCTGGCGCGTCGTCCGCACGAAGAGCTGAAGACCGAGCTCCTCTTCCAGCGCGGCGATGGTGCGCGTGATGGCGGCAGGCGCCATGTTGAGTTCCCGCGCCACCTGGGCGAAATTTCGCTTCTCGGCAGCCAGCAAGAAGATGCGCAGGGCCTTGTAGTCATTCATCTCTATTATTTCTATAATCGCAATTCATTGCGAATTATTATTGCAATTTTCCAACACAATCAATGCCGCTACCTTGTCTCTATCGAAACACACCGACGCAAAACGGAAAGGGCAAGGGCGAGGAACCCTTCCCCCCAAACCAGAGAGGAGACAGACATGTCCAGGAAACTCGAAGTCCTGACCCCGGAAAACAGCCAGATCATCTTCATCGACCAGCAGCCGCAGATGGCTTTCGGCGTTCAGTCGATCGACCGCCAGGCGCTGAAAAACAACGTCGTGGGGCTTGCCAAGGCGGCCAAGACCTTCGGCATTCCGGCAACCATCACGACCGTCGAGACGGACTCCTTCTCCGGCCATACCTATCCGGAGCTGCTCGCCGTTTTCCCCGAAAACGATATCCTCGAGCGAACCTCGATGAATTCCTGGGACGACCAGAACGTCCGTGACGCGCTCGCTCGGAACGCTGCGGCCGGCCGCAAGAAGATCATCGTTTCCGGCCTGTGGACGGAAGTGTGCAACACCACCTTCGCCCTCTCCTGCCTGCATGACACCGACTACGAAATCTACATGGTCGCCGATGCATCCGGCGGCACATCGATGGATGCCCACAAATATGCCATGGATCGCATGGTCCAGGCCGGTGTCGTCCCGGTCACCTGGCAGCAGGTGCTCCTGGAATGGCAGCGCGACTGGGCCCACAAGAAGACTTATGACGCTGTCACCGCCATCGTGAAGGAACATTCCGGTGCCTATGGCATGGGTATCGACTATGCCGTCACCATGGTTCACAAGGGCGAGGAACGTACTCACCACGGCAAGCGCATTGGTCCCAATCCGGCCCGCTGAGCGTCAACCATACGTCGAACAGAGGTCGGTTCCCTCAGGAGCCGGCCTTCGCGTGTTCCGTCTTCTGCCGCGCGGGGGGAATGCTGCGCGTTATACGATCTGCTTGATAAAGCTTTCCAGCATGATTTTCAGGCGCTGGGCATCCTCGCTGCCGTAGTTGTCCTCGACCTTCGCCTCATGCTCCTCGACACGCTTGTTCTGCGAGGCAAGCATCGAGGCCCCCTTGTCGGAAAGGAACATTCGCACCTTGCGCCGGTCGGCGGGGTCGGGAACCCGATAGACGAGCGCATCCTGCACCATGCGATCCACCAGCTTTGTGAGCGTCGGCAAATTGAGCGCCAGCTCCTCGGCAAGCTTGCCCATCGGCAGCCCACCGGCCTCCGACAGAACCTTCATCAGCCGCCACTGATCCAGCGACACGCCCTCGGCTGTCAACTGGCGGCTGAGGTGCCGGTTCGCCTGAGCGAGCAGATGCGAAAGATGTTCGTTGAGCGAGCGTTCGGCCATGATTCTTTAATGAGCAATTGTTTAATCGGAAACTATATATATAGTGCTTCAGTCCCGCCGCATAGGCGGGGCCCAACGAAAACAAAAAAATCACAATCCGCCGTTGCGGAGCGTGTCGTCCAGGGTGGAGCGTAGAATAAAAGGGAGAACGCCGTGACGTTCGATTCTGCTCTGGCCGGCGGGGCCAGCGGCATCTGGATGCGCAACCCAGCCTCTTCGCGCCAAAGCCGGGTTCCCTTACGCCAGACCCTGCTTTCCAAACGCGCAGGTCACCAAAACATGTCCGTACCGCGCAAACGAGAGCCTATCCGGATCGGGTTGCTCGTCCCCTTCCAGGGGGCGGATGCGATCTGGGGGCCATCCTGCCAGTACAGCGCCGTTCTCGCCGCGGCCGAGCTCAACGAGAAAGGCGGCATCCTTGGCCGACAGATAGAGCTTCTGGCCGCCGATGCCGGCGGCAGCCCGCAAGCCGTTGTCGAGCGTGCCCGCGACCTTGTCGAGCGCCAGGGCGCCAATGCACTGGTCGGCGTCCACCTCTCCTCAGTAAGGGTCGAACTTGCCCGCGCCCTGGCCGACCGGGTACCCTATGTCTTCGCTCCACTCTTTGAAGGCGGTACGGAGGGCGAGAGGGTATTCAGCATCGGCGAGGTGCCGGAACGGCAGTTTTCCGGCGCCGTGAGCCATTTCATGGATCACCAGGGCGCGCAGCGTTGGTTTCTCGTCGGCAACGACTATGTCTGGCCCCGGGCTTCACACAACTGGGTGCGCAACTTCGTCCTGCAGCGGGGCGGCGAGATCATCGGAGAGGAATATGTCGGACTTGGCGACGACACGACGCACCTCATCGACCTGATCGGGGCAGCGGACCCTGATATCGTCTTTCTCTCTTTAGTCGGCTCGGAATGCGTGCCCTTCAACCGCATGTTTGCCGAGCGCGGCCTGTCCCGCCATATCCTCCGTCTCTCGGGTGCTGTGGAGGAAAACACGTTGCTGGCAATCGGCGCAGACAACACCGAGAACCTGTTCTGTGCCGCCGGCTACTTCAGCGCGCTGCAGACACCGGAGAACGACACCTTCCTGAAGCGCTACCGGGATGCCTTCGGCGTGACGGCGCCCGTGCAAGGTGTCTTGAGCGAGGCCTGCTATGAGGGCTTGCGCTTCTTCGGTGCCCTGGCCACCCGCGCACAATCACTGGAAATCGACGCTCTGTCACAGGCTTTCGAAGGCCTCAGCTTCGAAAGCCCCCGCGGCGTGACCACGATCCGAAACGGGGTCGTTTCCGGGCCGACCTACCTTGCCCGCGCCGACGGCACCGAGTTCGAGATTCTTCGCAGCTTCGACGCCATCTGACCTCCCCTCTCCGGTTTCGACAATCGGAGGCACGTTCCTCGCCCGCGATCAGAAGGCACGTCCCTGCGAAGGCGCCTTTCCAATCCTTCATATCCTGCTGTTTTGAAACAGGCTTTCCGGAAGCCACGGCTTGAAAACCGTTGCTGGCAAAAAATACTTGAAAAAGAAAATATTGAATATATAAATATTATTGACCGCACGAAGACCGCCTGCCCGTTCCCATCGGTTTGGGCCGACCCCGCAGACACCCGTCTGCCGGGACGAATTCGTACGTCCATTCGGATCTACTAAGAAGAGGGTGAACTCATGAAAATCAGCAGACGCCTGTTTCTCGGCGGTACGGCCGCCGCCTTGACCGCTCCTTGGGTCAATCGCAGCTTCGCGGCTGACGACATCACGATTGCGAGCATCTACGATCTTTCCGGCGGCCTCGAAATCTACGGCCAGCCGATCGACGCCTGCCTCGATCTTGCCGTTGCCGAACTGAACGAGGCCGGCGGCCTGCTCGGTCGCCAGATCAAGGTCCAGAAATACGATCCGCAGTCCAACATCCAGCTCTACACGCAGTTCGCGACGGAAGCGGCAACGAGCCTGCAGGCTGCGACCGTCTTTGGCGGCATCACCAGCGCCTCCCGCGAAGCCATCCGGCCGATCCTCGGTCGGTACCAGACACTCTACTTCTACTCGCCGCTCTATGAGGGCGGCGTCTGCGACCGCAATACCTTTTTGACGGGCTCGACCCCTTCGCAGACCATCGGCCAGCTGATGCCCTTTGCCATCAAGAACTTCGGCAAGAAGGTCTATGTGCTCGCTGCCGACTACAACTACGGTCAGATTTCCGCCAAGTGGGTACGCGACTTCACTACGCAAGCCGGCGGAGAAGTGATTGCTGCGGAATTCTTCCCGCTCGACGTCACCGATTTCAGCGCGGCAATCCAGAAGATCCAGCGCGAGAAGCCTGACGTGATCTATACGCTCCTGGTGGGCGGCAACCATATGGCCTTCTTCCGCCAGTGGGCGGCGGCCGGGATGACGGGCCAGATCCCGATCGTCTCCACGTCTTTCGGCGGCGGCAACGAACATATCGTCCTGACGCCTGCGGAATCCGACGGCGTCATGGCCGCATTCGGCTATTTCCAGGAGATAAAGTCGCCAGCCAACGAGGCCTTCGTGAAGCGCTACCACCAGAAGTTCGGCGACAAGGCGCCCTATGTGACCGAGCATGCCTCGGCGACCTATAACGCCGTCCACCATTGGGCAAACGGCGTCAGGAAAGCCAATTCCCTCGACCGCATGGCGGTCATAGAGGCGATCGAGAGTGGCTCGACGGTTGACGGGCCTGGCGGCCCCTCGACGATCGATCCCAAGACGCACCATTGCGCCACGGACGTCCATTTTGGCCGGGTCAAGACCCACAGTTTCGAAATCCTCGAAAGCTTCGCGAACCAGCCGCCGGCCGACACGGCTGCCGTTTGCGACCTGGTCGCCAACCCGAACGACAACCAGCAATACGTCATCCAGTAATCGCTGACGCATTGCCTCCCGGCGCGTGGCAGGCCGCGCACCGGGAGCCACCCGGGACAAATCCAGTGGACTATTTTCTTGTTGTGCTGCTCCAGATCGCTGGAGCGGTCGGCAACCTCGCGCTTGTCAGCGTCGGGCTTGCCGTCATCTTCGGCATGATGCGGGTCATTAACCTTGCCCATGGCGAGTTCATCATGCTCGGCGGTTTTGCAGCGATCTTCAGCGTGCAGGCCGGCGTCAACATCTGGCTTGCGATGCTGGTGGTCGCGCCGCTGAGCGTGGCCCTGCTCGGCGTGCTGGTCGAGCGCCTCATCATGCGCCGCCTTTATGGCCGCATGGTCGATACCATGCTGGCAAGCTGGGGCCTGAGCCTGCTGCTCATCGGCCTTGCCACCACTTTCTTCGGCAATCGCGTCGTCGGCGTCGCTGCCCCGGTCGGCAGTTTCCGTATCGGCCAATACAGTCTGGGCGCCTATGATTTCGTGCTGACGGGCATCGTCCTCGTCATCTTTGCCGCAGGCTATGCAGTGTTGCGCTTCACGCGCGTCGGCCTGGTTGCCCGGGCAACCATGCAGAACCGGGAAATGGCCTCGTCCCTGGGCATCGAACCCTCGCGGGTCTACGCCGTCACCTTCGCGATCGGCTCGGCCCTCAGCGGTTTGGCAGGCGGATTGCTGGCCCCGATATCCGGCGTGTTGCCCACCATGGGCGTCGCCTATGTCGCCAAGGCCTTCATCACGGTCATCACCGGCGGAGCCAGCGTCATCACCGGTACAGCGCTGAGCTCGACCTTGCTCGGCAGCATCAACACGGTGTCCACCTTCATCACCACACCGGTTCTCGGTGACGTGGCGCTGCTTCTTGCCGCCACCATCTTCCTGCGTCTCCTGCCGACAGGCATCACCGGCCGCATTTTCAGGGGGGCACCATGAGCTTGTCCACATTCTGCCGGGCCAGCGGCACGCATATCGCACTCGCAGCCATCGCCATGCTGGCAGCGATCATCATCTTCCCCACCGTCGCGCCGCTCTACACGCTGATCAACGTCACGCTCTACATGTCCATGGGCATCTTTGCGCTGAGCCTGGCGCTTCTCTGGGGCTATGGCGGCATCCTCTGCTTCGGCCAATCGGCGTTCTTCGGCCTCGGCGCCTATGCCTATGCCATTGCCGCCATCAACTTTGGCGACACGACGCTTGCAGCAGCCTTCGCCATAGGGATCCCGGCCCTGTTCGCGGCCGGCCTTGGTTACTTCCTTTTCTATGGCCGCCTCAGCGATGTCTATCTCGGCGTCATTACGCTTACCGTCACGCTCATCCTGTTCAAGCTGATCAACAGCACCGGCGGTGACGCCTGGCGGATCGGCGCGGCGCGACTCGGCGGCTTCAACGGCATTCCCAACACACCGCTGCTGACAATGCCGTTTACCGGCGCTCCGCTGTCCCCTGCGAACATGTTCGTGTTCGCCTGCATCGCCCTGTTTGCAACCTACACCCTCTGCAAGTGGCTGATCGCCACCCGCTTCGGCCGCGCGGTGATTGCCGTGCGGGAAAACGAGATGCGGGCGGAATTGCTCGGCTACAATGCCAAGCGCCTGAAGCTCGCCGTCTTTGTTATCTCTGCGGGCATTGCTGGGCTGGCCGGATTGCTGTTTGCCAACTCCGTCTTCGTCAGCCCGACCATGTTCAGCCTCTCCATGGCCGCGCAGGTGCTGATCTGGGTGGTGGTCGGCGGCCTTGGCACGCTCTTGGGCCCGGTCGCAGCCTGCTTCGCCCTGCAAATCGCGGCGGCAGCGCTCGGCAAACTCGGCTTTGTCGACCCAAACATCGTGCTCGGGCTGGTGCTGATCGTTTTCGTGGTCTTCGTCCCGGGCGGCATCCAGCCTGCTCTCGCCGCGCTCCTTGCCCGCATCAGTCTCCCCTTCAGCAAGTCCCAAGGGCACATGCGCAGGGAGGCCACACGATGAGCGACTATCTCCTCGAAGCGCAGGACGTCGCCATGCATTTCGGCGGTGTAAAGGCACTCGACGGCGTGGATCTACGCCTGAAGAAGGGCGAACTGCGTTGTCTTCTCGGCCCCAACGGCGCCGGCAAGAGCACCTTCTTTCGCTGCCTTACCGGCACCTACAAGCCAACCCGAGGGCGCATCCTCTTCAAGAGCGACGATATCGCCGGCAGGGAGCGGCACGAGATCGCCCGTGCCGGCATCGGGGTGAAGACCCAGGTGCCCAGTCTGTTCGACGGTCTCACCGCCCATGAAAACCTGTGGCTCGCCCTCCGCACGGTCCACAACACCGCCGCCCGGGAAGAGAAGATCGCTGATGTCATGGAGCGGGTGGGCATTTCATCGCTGCGGGGCAACGTGCTCGGTCGCATGGCCCATGGACAACGCCAACTCGTGGAACTGGCCATGGTTGTCGCCAGTGATCCGGACCTCGTGCTGCTCGACGAACCGGCAGCCGGTATGACCGACGGCGAGGTGGAGCGCCTTGCTTCCATCATCCGCGACCTGAACCGCACCCATACCGTCGTGGTCGTGGAGCATGACATGCACTTCATCCGCATGATCGCGGATCAGATCACAGTCTTCCATCAGGGTCGCATCCTGGCGGAGGGCCATGTGGAAAGCATCCTCGCGAACCAGACGGTCCGGGATGTCTATCTGGGGAAAAAACATGATGCCTGATCTCCTGACCGTCAAAAATCTCCAGTCCGGCTATGGCCGCATTCCGATCCTCTTCGGGATCAGCCTCTCGATCGCACAGGGCGAATTCGTCGGCATTCTCGGCCACAATGGCATGGGCAAATCGACGCTTCTGCGCACGCTGATGGGGCACATCGCCGCGACCGGCGGCAGCATCCATCTTGCGGGCCACGATGTGACCAAGGCCTCTCCCGCCGCCCGTTCCCGGGCCGGCATCGGCTACGTCCCGCAAGGACGCCAGATATTCCCGGCGCTCTCGGTGATGGACAACATGCGCGTCGGCGCCGCCCACCAGAGCCCGAGGCAGGCCAAGGCGATCATCGATCAGATCATCGAGGAACTGCCACGGCTGAAGCCGATCCTGTCGCGGGCCGGCGGGGTGCTCTCCGGTGGCGAGCAGCAGATTCTCGCCCTCGCCCGCTGCCTCTGTGCCGATCCGAAGCTGATCCTGCTCGACGAACCGACCGAAGGCATTCAGCCGTCCATCATCGAGGAAATGAAGGACACGCTGAAGGCCCTCGCCCGCTCACGCAACCTTTCGATCCTGCTCGTGGAGCAGAATCTCGACTTCATCAGCGATCTTGCCACCCGGGTCCTCGTCATCAAGCGCGGCCAGCTCTCCGGCGAGATCGACCCTGCCAAACTGCACGACGCCGATCTGGCGGGTGACTTCCTGCCCGCCTGATCCCCTTCAACACCCAGAAACGAGGTCACCATGATCACCATCACCGCCGTCATCCGTGCCCGCAAGGGCTACGAGCAGACCATGGCCCAGGCCCTGCTCGAAGTTGCCGAGCATGTGCGCGCCAACGAGCCGAACACGATCGGTTTCCATATTTCCCAGGATGCGCAGGACCCCTGCCTGTTTGCCACATACGAGCGCTTTAACGATCGCGCCGCGATGGACCTGCATAACAATTCCGACGTCGTCGCCCGCTTCTTCGGCATCGCAAAGCCGATCCTCGACGGCGAGGTCATCCTGATCACCGCCAACGAAATTTCCGCCAAAGCCTGAAGATCGACAAGGGGAACAGAGCACCATGAACGCACCCGTAACTCTCCGGCGCCTTGGCGCGGATGCCGCCCGCTTCGTGGCGAAGGAAAAGAAGCTCTATATCGACGGCAAATGGGTTCCGTCCGCCGAAGGCGGCACCATAGAGATCATCGACCCTGCGACCGGCGAGGCCTTCGATCGTGTTCCGGAGGGCAAGGCCGCCGATATCGACCGCGCCGTTGCCGCCGCCCGCAAGGCGTTCGATGACGGCCCATGGGCAAACATGACACCGGCCGACCGCGGAAAGCTCGTCTGGACGCTTGGTGATCTCGTCGAAAGGCATGCGGACGAACTGGCGGAGCTCGAGGCGCTGGACAATGGAAAGCCGGTGACGGACGCCAGGAACGGCGACATTGCCTTTTCTTACGAGTTGCTGCGTTACATGGCCGGCTGGAGCACGAAAATCTGCGGCCAGACCATCCCGCTGTCGGCCGGTGCTCCGTTCCATGCCTATACGCTGCGGGAGCCGGTGGGCGTCTGCGGCCAGATCGTGCCGTGGAATTTCTCTTTCATGATGGCCGTCTGGAAAGTCGCGCCGGCGCTTGCTGCAGGCTGCACGATCGTCCTCAAGCCGGCCGAGCAGACACCGCTGACGGCCCTGCGCCTTGCCGAACTGGTCGAAGAGGCCGGCTTCCCGGCCGGCGTCTTCAACGTGGTGACAGGCTATGGCGAAACTGCCGGCGCGGCACTTGCCGCCCATCCCGACGTCGACAAGATCGCCTTCACCGGTTCCACGGAGGTTGGCAAGAAGATCCTCGACGCTGCCAAAGGCAACTTGAAAAAGGTCTCGCTCGAACTCGGCGGAAAGTCGCCGATGATCGTCTTTGCCGACGCCGATCCCGCTGTCGCGATCCCCGCCATCGCCTATGGCATCTTCTACAATATGGGCCAGACCTGCACGGCCGGAACCCGTCTTTATGTGCACAAGGACATCGCCGATACCATCCTGAGCGGCTTGAAGACCTTTGCCGAATCCATGTCGATCGGCGTCGGCCTCGACCCCACGACACAGATCGGCCCGCTCGTCTCCCAGGAACAGTTCGACCGCGTCAGCGCCTATGTGAAGGCGGGCCTTGCCGAGGGTGCGAAGCTCTATTGCGGCGGCAAACGCGCTGGCACGGAAGGATATTTCCTCGAACCCACCATCCTGACGGAAACCACTCCCGATATGTCCGTCGTCAAGGAGGAGATCTTCGGGCCGGTTCTGGTCGTCGCCACCTTCGATGACGACGGCATCGACGCTATCGTCAAGGAGGCCAACAACTCGATCTATGGATTGGCCGGCAGCGTCTTCACGCGCGATGTCAGCCGTGCCCACAAGGTCGCCAAGAAGCTGAAGGCGGGCACGGTGGGAGTGAACACCCACCATGTCATCGACCCCGCGCTTCCGTTCGGCGGCTTCAACCAGTCCGGCTGGGGGCGTGAACAAGGCTACGAAGCCATCCTCCTCTATACCGAGGTGAAGTCCGTCGGCATTGCGCTCTAGGACCGCCGATGCCGTGGCGGTTTCACCGCCACGGCATGTACTCTGGACAGGAAACACGAGACGACGACGCATGCACAATCTGACGATCGACGGTGAACGCCTCTGGCAAACCATCATGGAGACATCGGCCTTCGGCGCCATCGCGGGAGGCGGTATCGGCCGGCTGACGCTGTCTGAGGCAGACAGGAATGTCCGCGACTGGCTTTGGGAACAATGCGAGGCCATCGGCTGCAGCGTCAAGGTCGATACGGTTGGCAACATGTTTGCACTGCGGCCCGGTACCAATGGGAATGCGCTGCCAATAGCCATGGGCAGCCATCTCGACACGCAGCCGACCGGAGGGAAGTTCGACGGGATTCTCGGCGTGCTTGCAGGGCTGGAAGTGCTCCGCACGCTACATGACGCGGGCTACGAAGCGGAACATCCGCTGATGCTGGTCAATTGGACCAACGAGGAAGGCGCACGTTTTGCGCCCGCCATGCTCGGCTCAGGCGTTCATGCCGGCGTCTTCGACCAGACGTTTGCCGACAGCCGCGTGGATGCCGATGGCGTTTCGTTCGGCGAGGCCATCGACGCAATCGGTTATCGCGGCAAGGCCCCTTTGGGAGAAACTCGCTTTGCAGCAATGTTCGAGCTGCATATCGAGCAGGGGCCGTTGCTGGAGCGGGATACCACCGACATTGGCATCGTGACCGGCGTCCAGGCAATGCGATGGTACGACCTGGCCATCACCGGCCGGGAAGCCCATGCCGGCTCGACCCCGATGGACATGCGATGCGATGCGCTTGCCGATGCCGCGGCGGTCATCCTCGGTGCACAGGAGATCGCCCGCAGGTTCAAAGGCATGGCAACGACAGGCCAGCTATCGATTGCCTCTCCCTCTCGAAACGTCATTCCCGGCACGGTGACGCTCAGCCTCGATATGCGCCATCCGACGGATGACGGGCTCGACCAGATGGAAGCCGAGGTGGCAAAGCTTGTTTGGAGCCAGTGCCAGGAGCGGGCCCGGACTGACGTGGTGTGGAACAGCCCGGCCGTGCATTTCGATGCCGGTTGCCTAGCGACGGTTCGGCAGGCAGTGAAGCGCATCGGCGCGAGCGCGCGCGATATCGTTTCCGGCGCGGGCCATGACGCCGTCTATGTCTCGCGCGTTGCGCCCACGGCAATGATCTTCATCCCCTGCCGGGAGGGCCTGAGCCACAATCCTGCCGAGAGCGCGGAGAAAGGTCACTGTGTCCTTGGCGCCCAGGCACTGCTTGAGAGCGTGCTGTCCCACAAGGTTTCGCGCGGCCCTCAACAGGGTGCCACCGAAACACCCTAACCTCGCGCCTGCGGCGGCAGCCAGCCCGGCGTCGCGACAGGCGTCCGGGCTGTACGATCTATCAAAGCGTGAAGGCGAAGGCCCGCTGCGGGTTGGCGACCATGAACTTGTGGATGAGAGCCTTGCCGTCAAATCCCGCCTCACCGGCCTCCTCGACAAAACGCGGCACCCATTTTTCGAGGATGAAGCCCATGCCAAGCCCCCCTTCGCCATAGCTGGCAAACATCGTGCGCCGCGCGATATCGCCGCCGACCATGACCTGATCCTCGTGCCCGCGCCGCACAAGATCAAGGATGCAGCGCGTGCGCACGTCTTCGGAATAGTATTTGACGCGGGTAATGCCGTCGAAGCTGAAGAAGGCGCCGGTTTCGGCAACCTTGCGATGCAGCCAGGGATCGGGATTACGGTCGAGATGGGCGATCGTCAGGCGGGTGGGGTCGATCCCTTCCTGCTTGAGAAGGTCGAGTTGCTCGAGCGCCATCGTGCCGAGTTCCGTGTGCGAATGGATGGGCGCGCCGGTTTCCTTGTGCGCATCGAGCACGGAAAGAAGCACCTTGATCTCGGCCTCGCTCATCGTGTTGTAGCCCGTGCCGAACTTGACGACGCCGCCCCTGATATCCGTGCCATCCATGCCCTCGGTGACTTCGCGCCGGACATGATCGGCGAGTGCCGTGCGGCTCTTCGATGCGATCCACTGCGCGTAGGTCATGCCCTGGCCGCGCATCTGCGCCGGCCACATGATCGCCTTGTTGAACCCTGCCGTTGCGATCACCTGCACGCCCGCCGCCCCGGCAATGCGCTTCACCGTCCCCACATCCCGGCCATAGTCGATCGCCGTCGCATCGTAGATCGTCCGCCCGCCTGCCCTGGCGAAGATCTCCAGCTCCGCCTGAGACGCCTCCGGACTGTCGAGGAGCAGATCCGCATCACCCTTCTCCTTCCAGAGTGCCGGGACGCAATAGATATGGTCGTGGGCATAGGTCACACCCATCTCCGACGGATTGATATCGCCAGCCACGGTCCGCACGAAAGCCATTACACTCTCCATATGGAAAACATTTTCACAAAAAGAATTGCACAAATTCAATGAATAGGCACGAATAAAATGAATATACGAAAATAATTGCAATATGCCATCCGTCTGCTAAGCTAAAGCCATCGCGCCCCACGCTCACCCGCCTGATCAGGAATGCCCATGAGAAGAATCCGCACAGTGCTTGGAGATATCGGGACCGATGGTCTTGGCCTCGTCTACAGCCACGAACACCTGATCACCGATCCGCCCGCGATACAGAAGGATCGGGATCTCGAGCTTTCCAGTTATGAGTGCTCGCTGCGCGAGCTCATCATCTTCAAGGAGAGCGGCGGCACGCTGCTGGTCGAGGCAACGACGCTCGACTATGGGCGCAACCCCGCGGCGATGGCGCGCATGTCGCGCGAGGCCGGTGTACCGGTCGTCGCCGTCAGCGGCTTCAACAAGGCCGCCTATTTTCCGCTCTGGGTGGAAACGACCCCGCTCAACGCGATCGCCGACAAGCTGGTCCGGGACGTGTCGGAGGGCATGGATGGCGGCCCACACAAGGCAGGGCACCTCAAGTCCGGCGGCTCGTACAACTTCCTCCACCCGCTTGAGGAAAAGACCACGCGGGCCGTCGCACGCGCCCACAAGGAAACCGGCGCGCCGATATGGCTACATACCGAAGCCGGCACGATGGGCCTCGAAATGCTCGACATTCTTGAGAGTGAGGGCGTGGCGCTGGAGCGCGTGGTCGTTGGCCACTCCGACCGCAACCCCGACCCCTACTATCATGCAGCCATCGCCCGGCGCGGCGCGACCGTTCAGTTCGACGGCGTCTCGAAGGTAAAGTACCACCCGGACAGCACCCGCATTGCCTGCATCAAGGCCCTGCTGGATGCCGGCCATACCGAACGCCTGATGATATCGGGTGACATGGGCCGGGCCTCCTATCTTGCCGGCTACGGCGGCGGCCCGGGCTTTGCCTTCATCGCCAAGACGTTCATCCCGCGCATGCGGGAAGAGGGCATAGACGAAGGGGCAATCGAAACGATCTTCAAAAGGAACCCGGTGCGCTGGCTTGCCCAGTTCTGACCGTTCAAGCCGATACGAGACCCCATGACCGTCGAAGCAAAATATCTCAGCCGCGATGCCTTTGCAGAGCGCATCGCCAAGTTCCCCGCGGTCATCCTGCCGCTAGGCGCCACCGAGCAGCATGGCTACCATCTGCCGCTTGGCGTCGACATCATCCTTGCCGAGGCGCTCGCCACACGCATCGCCGAGGCGACGGGCGCGACAGTCATGCCGGCAATGCCTTTCGGCTATTCCTGGGTCTGGCGCGATGCGCCGGGTTCGGTAACGGTGGAAGCACGCACGCTCGAGGATATGATCTGCCAGACGGCCGAAAGCCTTGCCCGGCACGGCGTCCGCCACGTCTTCCTTGTGAACGGCCACGAAGCCAACAGCGCCACCATGAAATACGCCGCACGGCGCCTGTGGGACCACCCCGACATCAAGGTCTGGCGCCTTTTCTACCCCAACCTCACTGCCGTGATGGCCGAGCACTGCGAAAGCCCGACCTGGCACGGCATCGTCCATGCCTGCGAATTCGAAACCTCGCTGATGCTCGCCGTGGCACCCAATCTGGTCGACATGGAAAAGGCCGTACGGGAATATCCCGATCGTGACCGCGGCTACTTCCAGGGCGGACGTCCCATGGGGGAACTCAGCCGAAGCGGCGTCTTCGGCGATGCAACGCTCGCAACGGCCGCCAAGGGTGAAGCGATGCTTGAAATCTTCACTCAGAGCATGGCCGACGCCGTGCGCGAGGTTTGCGCGGGGAAGTGATGTGCTTCATACCAGTTCATCGCTCCAGAATCGCGTGATGAACCATGAACGATATCTTCAGCCGCATCAGCAAACTCTATCCCGGCCTCAAGAAGGCGGAGAAGCGGATCGCCGACCTGATCCTGGCAGATGCGGATTTTTTCCTGCGCGGTTCAATCACCGAGATAGCCGAAACCGCCGGCGTCTCGGCCTCTTCGCTTACCCGCTTCAGCCGGCTCCTGGAGGTCGAAGGCTTTCGTGAACTCAAACTGTCGATCGCGCAGGCCAAGAGCGCGCAGAGCCCCTACTATCACCAGTCGGTCCAGGCGCTGAACGAGATCGAGATCGCGGAAGGCCGGCTGGAGTATCTCTATCTCCAGCAGATCGTCGCCGCTCTCAACTCCACCTTTACCCGCCTCGATGCGGAAGCGCTGGTCGACGCCATCCGCGCCATTCGCTCTGCCCGGCGCATACGCACGTTCGGCGTCGCCGTCTCGGGCCTGATCGCTGCCGAGACCGCCATGCGACTGATGCGGCTGGGGCTGGAAGCAACCCATGTCGCCGATCCGCACTTCATGCGCATCGCCTCCAGCCTGGTCGGACCGGAGGATGTGGCAATCTGCATTTCCCATACCGGACGTTCACAGGAGGTACTCGAAGCCGCCGACATGGCCCGCCAGCAGGGCGCGGCGGTCATCGGATTGACCGCGCCGCACACGCCGCTGTCGCGCAAGGCCGACATCCTGCTCGAACTCTCCGTCTTCGAGGAAATCGACATCTATACGCCTTCGATCTCGCACTTTGCCTATCACTACGTCATCGGCCTCATCACCTTCCATATCGGCCAGTCTGCGGATCTGGATCGCGACGGGCTCCTTGCAAAGATCAAGGCTGGCCTCGCGTCCGGCCAGACAGGCGACTTCAGGCAATGAAAATATTTTCAAAAAAATAAACACAATAAAAACATAATGATACAGAACACATAGCCACAAAGGAAAAACTTTACATTCTTTGTGGCAATGATAGAGTTCCCCCAACGAGACCGGATCGCCCCAAGTTAATGCAGCGCATGAAGACGGCGCGACCGGCCAACAAGAGGGAGAACGATCATGAGATTTCCTGCCATCTGCGCCGTGCTGACCGGCATACTTCTCGCTTCGACTGCTGGGGCCGAGAGCGTGATCGAGCTGAACTCGGGCCTCGGCCCGGCCGACGGTGCAAAACCGGTCGACGTGACGCGCTACGAGCCACGCCGCGACGGCAAGTACAAGATCGGCTTCTCCAACGTCTTTACCGGCAACAGCTGGGTCGTCCAGCTTCTGGAGGAAGCAAAATGGCGTGCGGCCGGCTTGCCCGAGATCGAGAGCTACATCGTTACCGATGCCAATTTCGACCCGGCCAAGCAGGTCGCCGATGTCGAGGACATGCTGGCGCAGGGCGTGGACGCCATCATCATCAATCCGACATCGCCGGTCGCTGTCGTACCGGTACTCGAAAAGGCCTATGATGCCGGCGTCGTCGTGGTGATCGTCGCCGCCGACGCGCAGACCGAAAAGGCGACGGTGCGCATCCTGGCCGACCAGGTGAAATTCGGCCGCGACGGTGGCGAGTTCCTGGCGAAGGCCATGGGCGGCAAGGGCAAGGTCATCGCCTTGCGCGGCATTGCCGGCATCTCCGTCGATACGGATCGCTGGGCCGGCGCTGCCGAAGCCCTCAAGGCCCACCCGGAGATCGAGGTGGTTGGTGAGGTCTACGCGCAATGGGCGTACGATCAGGGCCGAAAGGCATGCGAGAGCCTCGCCCTTGCCCATCCGCAGATCGACGGCGTCTGGTCTTCGGGTGGCGCCATGACACAGGCCTGCATCGAGGTCTTCAACGAGCTCGGCCGCCCTCTGGTGCCGATGACCGGAGAGGCCAACAACGGCTTCTTCGGCGCCTGGAAGGAAAACCAGGCCGCCGGTTTCGATTCCATTGCGCCACAGAACCCGACCTGGATGGTCGCCGAAGGCGTCGCGGCCGCCGTCGGCGTTTTGAACGGCCAGGAGATCTACACCCAGTACAAGGTGATCGCCGAACCTTACACCGCCAAGGATCTCGACACGCTCTATCGCTCGGACCTCAACGATTCCTATTGGGTCGGCTCCATCCTGCCGGATGAAAAGCTGAAGGAACTCTACGGCAATTGAGTTGACGCGGTCCGGCCCCCTGGGCCGGTCCGTCCGACCTCGGCAAACAGGCAGAACGCGAAAACCGACGTGACGGCAGTTTCCCATCCCCTGATCGAGGTCGAAAACCTCAGCAAGTCATTCGGACCGGTACACGCGCTGCGCCAGATGCAGTTGCGCGGGTTTGCCGGCAAGGTCCATGCCGTGATGGGCGAGAACGGCGCCGGCAAATCGACGTTGATGAAGCTGCTTTCCGGCGTCTACCGGCCCGACACGGGATCGATCCGTTTGAACGGTGCCGCCGTGGCGTTCGGTCATCCGCGCGACGCGCAGAAGGCCGGTATCTCCACCATCTTCCAGGAATTTTCTCTCCTGCCCAACCTCTCGGTCGCGGAAAACCTCTTTCTCGGCCGCGAGCGGGAAAACGGCCGCAAACTGGGCAGCACCGAAATCCATCGCCGGGCGGCGGCGGCCCTCGCGTCACTGGACCTGCCAATCGATCCGCGCCGCCGGGTCGGCGCCCTGAGCGTCGGGCATCAACAAATGGTGGAGATCGCCAAGGGCGTGCTGGCCGATGCATCGGTCTTCATTTTCGATGAACCGACCGCGGCGCTCGCCACGCATGAAGTCGACACACTGTTCAAGCTGATCTGGCGGCTGACGGCGGCCGGTAAGGTCGTCTTCTACATCTCGCATCGCCTCAGCGAGATCTTCGCCCTGTGTGACGACATCACGATCATGAAGGACGGGCGCTTCGTGCGCTGCGTGGCGACCGGTGAGACGACGGTGGACGACGTCATCCAGGGCATGGTCGGCCGCCCGATCGAGGAGTTGTTCGAACCGCGCGCCGAAACGCTGGGCGCCAGCCTGCTGAAGGCGGAAGGCCTTGCAGGCGACGGGCTCCCGTCTCCCCTTTTCCTCGATATCCGCGAAGGCGAGATCGTTGGAATTGCGGGCCTTGAGGGCCAGGGTCAACAGGAACTCATGCGCCTTGTCGCGGGCTTTGACCGTGCCCAGCGCGGTTCCCTGACGCTTGGCGGCAAGAACATCGAGGGCCATTCCGCGCGGCGCAGGATGGCTACGGGCCTCGGTTTCGTGCCCGAAAGCCGCAAGGACGACGGCCTTTTCCTATCGCTCGACATCGGCGCGAACATGGCGACGGCCGACATCGCCCGTCGCCGCCTGTTCTCCTGGCTGCCGGATTTCGGTGCGCGCGTCGGCGAGGTCATGCGGCAGCTCGCGGTCAAGGCGCCCGATGCCAAGACCCCTGTCGTCGATCTTTCCGGAGGAAATCAACAAAAGGTGGTGCTCGGCCGCTGGCTGTTGGCCGGCGCGCGCGTGTTGCTCTGCGAAGAGCCGACGCGCGGGGTTGATGTCGGTGCCAAACGGGAAATCTACCGCCAGTTGCGCCAGTTTGCCGGCGAGGGTCGTGCGATCCTCGTCACGTCCCGGGAGCTTCCCGAGCTGATCGGTCTCTGCGACCGGCTGCTCGTGATCCGTGACGGCCGGATCGTCGCCGAAATGCAGGCAAGGGGCGCCAGCGAAGATGCACTGCTGCGCGCCGCCCTGCCGGCCATGGAAGGAGACGAGGCATGAGCACCCAGCCAGCGGAGCCGGCAACATCAGGCGTCCTTTTCCGCTTCCGTGAGGATGCCTTCTGGTATCGCCAGCGGGGCGCTGCGCTTTCCTACGGTGTTTTGGCGGCCATGCTCGTCCTGCTCGCCCTCTCCGTACCGACCACCTTCTATTCGCAGACGAACCTTTCCAACCTTGCCGGCCAGCTGGCACCGCTCTTCCTCGTCGCGCTCGGGCAGACCTTCGTCCTGCTGGGTGCCGGTTTCGACCTGTCGGTCGGCGCCGTCATCTCGCTCTCGTCGGCGATCCTGACGCTCGATCTTGCCGACCCGGTCAAGATCCCGCTCGCCCTTCTTGCCGCACTCACCGTCGGTCTGGTCAATGGCTGGGGATGCGTCGTCCTGCGCGTCCACCCCATCATCATGACGCTGGCCTCCAGCTCGATCGTGCAGGGCCTTGCACTGATTTTGCGGCCGACACCGGGTGGTGTCGCGCCCACCCTGCTCGTCCAGGCGGCATCAGGTTCCATTCTTGGTTTGCCGGCCGGCCTGTTCTGGATACTGGGCGGCATCGCCGGCACCGTCTGGCTGGTTCACGGCACAAGCTATGGCGTGCGCCTCTACGCCACCGGGCAAAATGCCCGGGCAACCTGGATGAGTGGCGTCGAGGCGAACCACATCCGCATCTCGACCTACATGCTCTCCGCGCTGATGGCGGCCGGCGCCGGCGCCTATCTGACGGGACGCCTCGCCTCGGGCGACCCCAATGTCGGCACAGCACTCGGCCTCGACAGCGTGCTCGGTGCAGCGCTCGGCGGCACCTTGCTGTCCGGCGGCATCGGCGGGCCGATCGGAACGGTCGCCGGCGTGCTGATCATCGGCGTTCTCAACAACGGGCTCAATCTCGCGGGTGTTTCTCCCTACTACCAGTTCATCGTGAAGGGCTCCATGCTGGTGCTCGCCGTCAGCCTTTTCCGTCGCAAGGAGGCCGGCCTGTGAAGCGCATGCTGCTCGCCCTGCCACCGGCCTTCTGGGGCCTGGTCGCCGTCTGCGCCTTCGCCGCGGCCACGCAACCACAATTCCTGTCGTTGCCCTTTCTCATGATCCTTCTGCGCCAGGCTGCGCCGCTCGGCATTGTCGCGCTCGGCCAGACCTTCGTCGTCGCGAACCGTTCGCTCGACCTTTCGATCGGCGCGACGATCGCCTTCGTCAACCTCATCGTCTCCCATGCGATGTGGAACGGCTATGCCCCGGCGCTCGTCATCTCGCTCGCCCTGTCGGCTGGTCTTGTTATTGGCCTCGTCAACGGCCTTCTCGTCACCGTGCTGCGGGCATCGGCCGTGGTGGTAACACTCGGCACGGCTGCCATCGTCACCGGCATCGGCTTTCTCTATTCCGGCGGTGCACCGGGCAATGCCATGCCGGAACTGGTGAAATGGCTCGGCCGCGGGCGGATCGGCATGCTGCCAGTCTCGGGCCTTGTCTGGCTCGGCCTCGGCATTGCGAGCTTCATCCTGTTGCGCCGCCTCACGCTCGGTCGCTACATCTTCGCCGCCGGTGACAACCCTTCCGCCGCGCTCTTTTCCGGTATCCCCGTCAACACCACGCTTCTGGCTTCCCACATTCTCAGCGGCCTGTTCGCCGCCGTCGGCGGTCTCGTTCTCTCCGGTCTCGTCGGCGTCGGCTCGCTCAATCTTGGCGCGGACTTTGTGCTGAGCTCCATTGCCGCGGTCATTCTCGGCGGCGCTGTCTTTGGCGGCGGTGCGGGCGGCGCGATCGGGACGATGCTCGGTACCGCACTCCTCACCATGGTGCTCAACCTCCTTACCGTCTTCGGCGTGGACCAACCCGGCAAACTGATCGTGCAGGGGCTTATCATCGCGGTCGCGGCGATCATCTACCAGCAGGGCAGGCATGGCAGCTGATACCCTCACCCTCGGCCTCGATTTTGGAACGTCCGCCGTCAAGGCCATAGTCATGAATGCAGACGGAACCGTGTGCAGCGCCGCAAGCGCAGCTTACGAAACGAAACGGCCGGCGGCAGATCACGCAGAACAGGACCCGGAGGCCTGGTGGCAGGCCCTGCGAGCCGTTTGCCGTGCCGTGATGGCCGACATCGACGGGGCCACCATCGGTGCGATCGGTCTTTCAGGCCAGCTGAACGGCATCGTGCTGATCGGCGCCGATGGAAAGGTGCTGCGGCCGAGCCTCATCTGGCTCGACCAGCGCTGCACGGAACAGGTCCGGGCGCTGGAGGACGAGCATTCTGCCCGGCTCGCCGCCGCAACATCGTCGCCGATTTCACCGATCGCCGTCCTGCCCAAGCTGCAGTGGCTCGCCGTGCACGAGCCGAAGACCATGCAACGCGTTGCCAGGGTCCTGCAGGTCAAGGACTACATCCTCTGGCAACTGACCGGTACCATTGCCACGGATGCCAACGAAGCCTCTGCGACGCTCCTCATGGATCTTGGCCGGCGGGCCTGGGCGCCGGATCTCGTGGCGCTCGCCGGGCTCAAGCCTACCCAGCTGTCGCCCATCCGTCCGTCGGCCGCCATCGCCGGCCGGATCCATCGCGTGGCCGCACGGGAAACGGGCTTGCCGCAGGGCATACCCGTCGTTCCGGGCGCAGGTGACACCGGCGCCCTCGCCGTCGGCTGCGGCGCCTATGCGCGCGGGACCGTTGCCGTCACACTTGGCACCGCCGGACACATCGTCGCTGCCATGCCCAATCGTGGCCCCGGTCCCATCGATGGTCTTTGGCGTATGGCGCATGTCTCGCCGGACCGGGAACTATGGCTGGGCCTCATTCCCGCTGGTGGATTGTCGATCGCCTGGCTTCGGCGGTTGGTCGAAGGCTTCAGCGGCAGGCCGACAGGCTTCGATGACCTTGAGATCCTGTTGCAACAGGCGCCGGCCGGATCGGCAGGCGGGGCCTTTCTGCCATTCCTCGAAGGCGCCGGCACCCCCTGGAACGACCCGGGAAAACGCGCGGGCTTCGTCAATCTGAACGTGACTCACGGCGCACCCGCCCTTGTGCGCGCGGTTTACGAAGGTGTCGCCTTCAACATCCGGGCTGCGATCGAGGCTTTCGAAATCGCCGGCGTCCCGCTCACCGACATCCGGCTTGCCGAAGGCGGGGCCCGCTCGTCCGCCTGGTGCCAGATCATCGCCGACGCGCTTGGGCGCAAGGTTCATGTGGTGGCCGAAGGAGATGCCTCGGCCGCTGGCGCCGCAATCCTGGCTCGCGCCGCCATCGCCGAGGCTGATCTTGCCGCGTGCATTGCCCGAGCGGTGCGCATCGAGCGAACCCACAGCCCGGAGCCTGCCCACCGCACCGCGACGGAGCAGGCCTGGCAACGCTTCAGGCGCTATGCCGGACATGCTCGATGACGGGGCCGTATTTTCTCGGCCTCGACGCCGGAACGTCCCTCATCAAGGCCGCAATCTTCGATCTTGGCGGCCGGGAGCTGGCCGTCGCCGAAAGACCGACGACCGTGCACCGCCCCCATCCCGGCTGGAGTGAAATCGATCCGTCGGAGGCCTGGACCGCGACCACGGAGGTCATCGCGCGCGCGGTCCGCGAAAGCGGCCTCGACCCGGGCAACATCGCCGGCATCGGCCTTTCCGCCGCCATGGTCGGCGCCTGGCTTCTCGATGCAGACGGCATGCCGCTGCGCCGCGGTATCACCTGGGAGGACAGCCGCGCCCAGACCCTGATAGACGGGTACCTTGCGGAAGACCCGGCTTTCCTCAGCCGGATCTTCGCCTCATCGGGTTCGGTCATGCAGCAAGGCTGCACCTTGCCGGTGCTCGCCTGGCTCGTCCGGCATGAGCCGGACGTGCTGCGCCGCACCCGACACATTCTCTGCTTTAAGGACTATCTGCGCTTTCGCATGACCGGCCGGATCGCGACGGACCGAAGCGAGGCGGCGGTCCTGCCGGGCTCCGCCCGTGGACGTGCGCGGTCCTCCGACATGATCTCCCTTTTCGGCCTGGGCCCCTACGAACCGCTCCTGCCACCGATAGTGGATTCCGAGGCCGTTGCGGGAGGCCTGACGGCGGAAGTGGCGGTCGCGACCGGCCTTCGCGAAGGATTGCCCGTCGCCATCGGCGCGGGCGATGTCGCCGCCACGGTCATCGGTGCCGGCGGCCTTGTCCACGGCACCGCGACGGCCGTACTCGGCACGGCCTGCCTTGTCGGTGTCGTGCATGAGCACCCGACCTTCGAACCGGCCGATATCGGCCTGCTCTTCACATTGCCCGGCCATCGCTGGTATCGCGCCATGGTCAATGTCGCCGGAACACTCAATCTCGACTGGGCCTTCGAAACACTCGCGCCGGATCTTTCAGGCCGTGCTGATCGGTTTGCCGCGCTGGACACGATGCTCTCCGCGACCCCAGCCGGCGCCCATGGTCTCACCTACCTTCCCTACCTGTCCGAGAGCGGCATCATCGCCCCACGCGTGAACCGTACGGCAAGGGCGCAGTTCAGCGGCCTGACGCCGCGCCATGACCGGGCATGCCTCTTCCGCGCCATTGTCGAAGGCGTCGCCTTTGCCATGGTGGATTTGCTGGACGCTCTTTCGTTCGACGGGGAGCGCCTGCTTTTGACCGGCGGCGGCGCGCGAAACGATATCTGGGTCCAGATGATCTGCGACCTTGTCGGCAAGCCCGTCGAAGTCCCGCACGGCTCGCAATTCGGCGCCCGCGGTGCAGCCCTGCTCGCCGCAACGGCCACCGGACATTTCGCCAGCATCAATGACGCCTCGAGCACCGTCAGCGGCGACAGCCGGCTCTTCGAGCCCCGTGCGACCGGCCAGCATGACCTTGCCGATGCGTTTCAGCGCTACCGAGCGGCGCGGGACAGGCTGCTGGCCGCCGGATCGCTGCCGTCTTGAGCCGGGACGGCAACTCCACTATGGCCTGCCATCCGTGAATTCGACCAGGTCCCACAGGTTTCCATAGAGATCCTTGAAGACGGCAACCACTCCGTAGTCGGCCTCTTTGGGTTCACGCACGAATTCGACCCCGCGATCGACGAGCGCCTGGTAATCCTTCCAGAACGCATCGGTCCTCAAGAACAAAAAGACCCGCCCGCCGGCCTGATCGCCGATATAATCCGCCTGATGTTCGCTAGAGGCCCGGGCGAGCAGGACCGAGCAGCCCTGCTGCCCTCGCGGACCGACGACGACCCACCGTTTGTCCTGATCCGGCTGATAGGTATCCTCGATGAGGTCGAAACCCAACTTTCCGACGAAGAAGGCGATGGCCTCGTCGTAATCCCGGACCAACAAGGCGATATGGGCGAGCATCTGCGGCATGAAGCAATCCTGAGCTGATGTAATCAGGTGCGATTATCACCGTGGATTCCGCGGCGGCGCAAGCCGGGACAGTGCGAGAACATCCGGTTCACCGCGCGAATGTGGCTTCGGCTTTCGATGGAACGAGCAAGGACAGAATGTCCTCGATCGCGATCGAGCACGACCCTGAACACGTTTCAGGTCGAGTCTGTCCTCCAGCCGGCCACCATATCCGGCATGAACACTCATATCGACATCACCACCGACCACCAGCGCAAACGCGCCGAGATACTCAAGTCGCTTGCGCTTGATCTCTCCTGCGAAGACACGCCGCCGAAGCCGATGCTCAGGCGGCTCATCCTGCCGATCTGCCTCTTGGCGCTGGCTGCCGGAGCCGGCGGTCTCATACTCTATCGAATGGAGGTGGTGCGCCAGTTCGAAACCGCGCGATCAGAGCCGGAACGCGAAGCGGGCGACCTCGCCGCCGTGCCGCAGGCCGGGGCGCTTGATGCGGAGCAAACCGCCATCCGCGGCGCACTGCCGGCCAGACGCGAGATCACCGGCTCCGGTTTCGTCGTCGCACCCAACGCAACCACTGTCTTCGCCAAGTATGAAGGCAAGATCACACGGGTCGCCGTGGTGCCGGGCGATCATGTCGAAGCGGGCGAGGTCCTGGTTACGCTGGAGGATGCCGGCGCCCGTTTCGCACTCGACCAGGCAAATGCTGCAAAGGCCGAGGCCAAACTGGTCCTCGGCGCCCGCGACATCGACCTTGCACAGGCCCGGGCACGGCTTGCCCGCACGGAAATCCTCGCAGCCCGCAACGCTGCCTCGACGCAGGTACTGGAAGAGGCGCGTTCGGCTGCAGAACGAGCGGCCAATGCCGTCGCGCAGGCGGTTCAATCCGTCGACAGCGCCGACCTTGCCATTCGCATTGCCGCGGAACGGGTCGGTGAACTGACCATTCGTGCTCCACTGACGGGCACCGTCACGCGCCTCGATGCCCGCATGGGCGATACGGTGCTGGCGCGGATCGACAGCGTTCGCGAAAACCAGAGCCTGCTCACGATTACCGATACGACAAGCCTCGTGATCGACGCCGACGTGGCGGAAACCACCATCGCCGCGCTGAGGCCCGGCCTGCGCGGCGAGGCCGTGCTCGACGGTTTCCCCGACCATCCCTTCCCGGTGACGGTGCTGCGGCTGGCGCCCGTCGCCTCGGCCGAAAAAGGCACCCTCACGCTACGCCTGACGCTTGCCGGCCCGCCGGAAGGCATCCGGCCCAACATGGCGGCCCGCATCCGCATCACCCTCGACGAAACAGGAGACAAGACGCAATGACCCACGACCCGACCCCCTACATCGCCCTTGCCGGTATCAGGAAGGCATATCGCATCGGTAGCGAGAGGATCGCCATTTTTTCCGGCCTCGATCTTGCCATTCCGCGCGGCGATTTCGTTGCCGTCATGGGCCCGTCCGGATCCGGCAAGTCGACATTGCTCAACATGCTGGCCGGCATCGATCGACCGGATGCCGGGACCCTGCGCATCGGCACCAGCCACCTCGACCAGATGGGGGAAGCCGCCCGCTCCTCCTGGCGGGCACACAACATGGGCATCGTCTTCCAGTTCTACAATCTGCTGCCCATGCTCACCGCTGCCGAGAATGTCGAATTGCCCTTGCTGCTGAAGCCGCTGTCGCGCCAGGAGCGGCGCCTGCGCGTCGAAAGGGCTCTGGGTCTCGTCGGCCTTGCCGGACGGGAAAGGCAATATCCGGCGCTGATGTCCGGCGGCCAGCAACAGCGCATCGGCATCGCCCGCGCTCTCGTCACCGATCCGGGCCTGCTGCTTTGCGACGAACCGACCGGTGACCTCGACCGCAAGTCCGCCGACGAGGTTCTGGACATGCTGCGCTTCCTCAATCGCGAGCTTGGAAAGACCATCGTCATGGTGACCCACGATCCGCAAGCGGCCCTCTACGCGCGCCGCACGTTGCATCTCGACAAAGGCGATTTCATTGAAGAGAAGAGGGCCGCCTGATGGGCTTTTTCGATCTCGCCCGCAGGAATGCCTGGCGCAAGCCGCTGCGTACCTTGCTGCTCATGCTCTCGATTGCGGTCGCCTTTCTCATTTACGGCCTGACGGCAAGTTTCCTTGCCGGAGCCCAGGGGGCAGTCGGCGCAAGCGACGACCTTCTCGGCGTCACCAGCGTGAGCGGCCGCACGGTCCCCCTGCCCATGGCGGCAATGTCGCGCATCACTGCAGACCCCGATGTCGCGGTCGTGGGATATGTCGCGCGCCTGCGCGGTTTCGTCGATGTCGAGAAGAACGTCGTCGCCGTCAGCGCCGCCGACCCCGACAGGCTGATGGCTGTCAATGGAAAGGAACTCGGGTTGACGCCCGCGCTGATGAAGGCGATCGACGGGGCGCGCGACCGGGTTCTGGTCGGCCGGGCCCTTGCCGAGGCACAAGGCTGGGCCGTCGGTCAGCGGATTACCGTCACTGCCTTCGATACACCGCGAGAAGATGGCAGCCGGGACTGGCGCTTCGAGATAGCCGGCCTCTTCGAGGGTGAAAGCGCTGCCACCGACACCTATTTCCTGATCGCTCGCTACGATTATGTGAATGCTGCCCGTGCGCGCGGCAAGGAGACTGTGGATGCTTTCGTCGTCCGGCCCCGTGCCGGCACCGCCCCCGGAAAACTCGCTGCCCGGATCGACGCGCTCTTCGCCAATTCGCCGACGCCGACACGCACGCAATCGGAAAAGCAGTTCCTGGAAGCTTTCCTGCGCCAGTATGCCGATGTCGGCCTGATTGTGAATCTCGTCGTCGGCGCGGCGTTCATCACGCTGCTGATGATCGTCGTGAACACCATGGTCTTTGCCGTGCGCGAACGTACCTTCGAAATTGGCGTGTTGAAGACACTGGGTTTCTCCCGTCGCGCGATCGTTGTGCTCATCCTCGGTGAAACACTCTTCATCTTCGCCGTCGGCGGCGGTATCGGGCTCGCCCTGGCAAAGCTTGGAACCATGCTCGCCGGCCCGGCACTCGGCCTCGTCTTCTCCCTTCCCGTCCTCGCCAAGGCGCTGGCCATCATCGCTGCCCTCGGCCTCGCAACCGGCGCGCTACCAGCCTTCAACGCAATGCGCACACCGATCATCGCTGCTTTCAGAACGAGGTAACCGCCATGCTGAAATCCACTTCCGCCCATAGCCGACAAACACTTGTGATGATCCGCACGAATCTTTCCAGCCTGTCGCGCCGCCGCGCGATTTCGGCCTCCATGGCTCTGTCGGTCGCGCTCGTCGTCTGCGTGCTTGCCGGCTTCCTCTCCATGGCAAAGGGGTTCGAAACCGCGCTCGCCAGCGCAGGCTCACCATCGGTCGCAGTCCTTCTTGGCGGCGGTACGAACCAGGAGACGGGTTCGGACATTCCCGCAGCCGTCATCCGCACGCTCGACGCCATGACCGGCGATATCGGGGTCGTCCGTGATACCGAGGGCAAACTCGCTTCCTCCCGCGAGATCGTCGTCCCCGTCGATATGGAGCTTGAAGCGGAGGAGCCAGCCCGCACACTGGCACTGCGCGGCATGGATGCGGCCGGCCCGTCGATCCGCGATGGCATCGCACTGTCGGCCGGACACGTCTTCAAACCCGGCACGCGCGAAATCGTCGTCGGAGATCGCCTCGCCGAGGAATTCGGCCTCGATGTAGGCGACACGGTTCGCCTCGGCGCCGTCGACTGGACGGTTGCCGGTCGCTTTTCCGCCCATGGCAGCGCCTTCGAGTCCGAAATCTGGGCCGACCTCGATGCGGTGCGCGCCGCCTTCGACCGGCAGGGCGAAGTGCAGAGCCTGAAACTTCGCCTTACCGGGCCCGATGCGCTCGAGCGTCTGCGGAGGAGCCTCGTCACGATCACGCAGACACCGCTCGTCACGCTTTCCGAAGCCGATCTCTACGCAGCGCAATCCGGGCGCACCGCAAGCCTCATCCGCCTGTTCGGCTGGCCGCTGGCGTTGCTGATGGCGGTCGGCGCCACGGCAGGCGCCCTCAACACGATGATGAGCTCCGTTTCCGACCGCACCGTCGAGATCGCCACCGTCCGCGCGCTCGGCTTCAGCCGTCTCTCGGCCTTTTTCGGCACCTGGGTCGAGGCCGTGGTGCTCGCAAGCGCCGGTGTCCTTCTCGGCCTTTTTGCCTCATGGCTTGTCTTCCATGGATGGCAGGCGAGCACGCTTGGCGCGAACAATACACGGATGGCCTTCCAGCTCACCATCACGCCGGATATCCTTGCGATATCCGGCCTGCTTGGCCTCGCCATCGGCATCGTCGGTGGCGCACTGCCCGCCATCGCCGCCACGCGGCTGCCGATGACGGAGGCCCTGCGCGCGCGCGGCTAGGTCTGTTCCTGTTGGCAGGAAGGGTCTCGGATCTCGAAGCAGCGGGAGCTTCTGCTTCAAGATCCGAGATTCGCCCGCGACTTGCCCTGAGGAAAAAACATGATATTTTTAATCATATTTTTGTGCGATTGCTGCACGCACAGGAGCGGTTGCCATCGCGTACCGCTTGGCCTTAAACGCATGCAGACATGCGAGGACTGCTCGATCATGGGTGGCTTTGAACGGTGAACTACCAGCATGCAATGACCTGCCACACGGAAGGCATCAAGGTGCTTGCCCCGGTGAAATGGCGTAGCCTCGACGGCTTGGTCGGCGTCTTCTGGGATGCGGAGGGCCATTCCGGCGCGCGCGGCTATTACCTTTCACCCGATCCACGCATCGTGATCTTCTTCAACGACGTGTCGCCGCACATCAAGATGACCAACCGTGACGGCGGCATGCTCGCGCATTCGCGCCCGATGACCCGCGCGGTCTATGTGCCGGCCGGCGTTCCGCTCTGGACGAGTTTCACCTCCGCCCATCGCTTTTCCCATCTCGATCTGCACCTCCACAAGGACCGCATGCTGCGGTTCCTGTCGCCAACGGTCGGCACGTCGGCCGCGCTTGCGACGCTCCGCCGCCCTGTGGAGATCCAGGACGTCGGCGCGATCGAGACGCTGGCAAGCCTCCTCGTCGACGAAGTGTCGGGCCCGACGAAACACGCGCTCTACGCTGAAAGTCTGGTCGGCACGATCGTCAGTGGCCTGCTGGATATCCAGGATTTCCCCAGCGAGCCGCAGAACGGCCGGCTGACCCAGGCGCAGATGAACCGGCTCGTCACCCGCATCAATGCCCAAAGCGACGGCCGCTTGACCGTCGCCGAGATGGCCAAGACGGCCGGCCTTTCCGAAAGCTGGTTCGCCACCGTCTTCAAGCAGACGACCGGCAAGACACCACTGCAGTGGCAGCTCGGCAAACGCATCGACCTTGCGCAGAAGCTGCTGGTCGAAAGCGAGCTGACGATCGCCGATATCGCCGCCCAGCTCGGCTTTTCCGACCAGGCACACCTTACCAAGGCATTCCGGCAGGTCGCCGGTGATACACCCGCCGCCTGGCGGCGGGTGCAGCAGGTCCGCTAGCCTCTCTCACCACGTCTGGCGCAGCGTCGCCGAGATCGAGCGGCCCGGATTGTAGAAATCCGCGCCGAAGCCACCGTAATCGATATGCTTGCGGTCAAAGAGATTGGAGACATTGACTTCGAAGGACGTGTTCTCGAACACCTTGTAGCTGAAGGCCGCATCGACGACGAAATTGCTGCCCGTCTTCACCGTGTTTTCGTCGTTGAAGTAGTAGGAGCCGGTATAGCGGCCACCGAGGCCGAAGGTCATGTCGCCGCGCTTGCCGTCGCCCTCGAGCATGTAGTTGACCCAGAGCGATGCCGTGTGCTTGGGCACATGGTAGGGTTGGTTGCCCTCATTGCCGGCCGCGCCGTTCTCAACGATCTCGGCATCGAGATAGGAATAACCGGCCGTCAGGCTCCAGTTCGGCGTCAATTCCGCCTTGGCCTCCAGGTCGAAACCGCGCACGCGCACCTCGCCGATCGTCTCCTGGAGGTTCGTGGCAGGATTGGTGCGCGTGATGTTGTTCTTCGTCAGATCGTAGATCGAGGCCGTGATCAGCGCCGGGAAGGCGTCCGGTTGGTATTTCACACCAAGTTCGATCTGTTCGCCACGCTCCGGCTCGACGCCGATGGAGGGGGCGGCAACGGATTCGGCGTAGCTGACGAAGGGCGCAATCTCATCGGTGACGCGATAGGTGAGGCCGATGCGTTTCGTCAGTTCGCTGAAGTCCCCCTCGCTCTTGGCGCCCGTCAGCTTGTTCACCTCGCTGAGGTCGAGCCAGTCGTTGCGAAGGCCGGCCGTGACGATAAACTTATCCCAGAAGGCCAGTTCCTGCTGAATATAGAGCGCCTTGCCCGTCTGGTCGCTGCGCGTGCTGGCGATCAGCGGCAGGTTGGTGGGCCGGCCCGTATAGATCGGGTTCGTCCAGTCTATGCCGGGCGCCGGTCCCCACCAGGTATCGTTGTTGCCCTTCATGTCGTTGTATTCGGCGCCGACCAGAGTGCGGCTGTCGACGGCATCGAAATTCGCCTCGTATTGCAGATGCGCGTCGATGATGAACTGCCGGTTCGAGGCCTCGTTGCCGAAGAAGGCGCGCGAGGCGGTCGTGGAGCCGTCCGTCGGCGTTGCAGAAATATAGGCGTAGCCGAAATCGGTGTCGGATTTGCTGTAGCGCGCATTCGCGCCGAAGGTCAGGCCCGAGCTGAAATCGTGGTCGAACAGGACGCTGACCGTATCGCGGTTCGTACCGCGGAAATTGTAGTCCGGCTCGCCGAAGAAGCGGCTGCGGTCGAAATCGGTGCCCACCGGATGGCCCCCGCTGCCGGGCACGCCGTCCTTGTTGAGGTGATCGTAGACGATGGTAAGGCTGGTGGTGTCCGTCGGCCGCCAGGTCAGCCCACCCATGAAGAATTTTTCATCATCGCGCGAATGATCGTATTCCGCGTCGGCATCACGCAGCTTGCCGGTGAAGCGGTAGGAGAGCGTGTCGTCGGCCATCAGATTGTCGCCGAAGTCGAAGCCGACCTCCTTTCGGTCGAACGAGCCGCCCGTGACATAGGCCTCGCCGAATTTCTCGCTGCGCGGGCGCTTCGTCACATAGTTGACGGCACCACCGGGATCGGAGACGCCGAACGTCGTGGAGTTCGCGCCCTTCAGCACCTCGACACGCTCGAAGGCATAGGCTTCTTCCCGCACACCGCCGAAGGGACGGCCGAGGATCAGCCCGTCGCGGTAGGTCGTGGCATCGAAACCACGGATCTTGAAGAAGTCGTAGCGGTCATCCGAACCATAGAAATCCGTGGTGACGCCTGCCGTATATTGCAGGATCTCCTCGACGGTCTCGGCGCCGCGTTGCTGGATTTCCTTGGCCGTGATGACGGAAACCGTCGCCGGCGTGTTCAGGATTTCCGTCGCCATGCGCCCACCGGCGGTCGTCTTCTTCGCGACAATCGACCTTGCATCATTGTCGCCACCCGTCGCAGAGCCATCGCCTTCGACGGTGATGGTCTCAAGCACCGTTGTGGAACCGGCATCCGCCTGCTGGGCGAACGAGACGGACGGCACAAGGGCGACGAGCGCGGTGCAGCCGAGCAGAACCGCAGTCCTCAAACGGATAAGAGGCTGTCTCGTATCGGCGCCGGTCGTCTTGATGTCCATCGTCATGTTCCAGAAATTGAAGTTGCGCTCGCCGGCGGACGGCAGGTCCTGCCGAATGCCAGCCGGAACAGGCGTAAACCTGCGCATCCCCCCTCAGGCCGATGCGGCTGTCCCTTGAAGCGGGAATAACTTGAGACCTACTATCCAGTATTGTAGATTTCCATGGTTTTGTAGGAAACCCCGGAAACTTCGCCGCTGCCTCCCAACAAGCCGTGCCTTCGCCTTGACGCCGCCCAATGAACCTGAAACGGAAACTCCACTTTTAACCGCCCTGGAGGGTTTCGCCCATGTCGCGGCTTTTGCGCTTCCCGCTGATAGTTGTCGCCGCCTGCCTCTGGATTGCGACGACGGCATGGGCCGCGGACGAAACCGCCTATCCCATCGTCATCGAGCACGCCTTCGGAACGACGACGATCACGAAGAAGCCGGCGCGCGTGGCGACCGTCGCCTGGGCGAACCATGAAGTGCCGCTGGCGCTCGGCATCGTGCCCGTGGGCTTTGCCGCCGCCAATTTCGGCGACGACGATGGCGATGGTCTCCTGCCCTGGGTGGCGGAAAGGCTGACGGAACTCGGCGGCGAAAAGCCCGTCCTGTTCGACGAGGGCGACGGTATCGATTTCGAGGCGGTCGCGGCGACGAGGCCGGATGTCATCCTCGCCGCCTATTCCGGCCTCAGCCAGGCGGACTACGAGACGCTGAGCCAGATCGCCCCCGTCATCGCCTACCCGCAATCCGCCTGGTCAACCGACTGGCGCGAGACGATCCGGCTCAACAGCGCCGGGCTCGGCATGGCAAAGGACGGCGAAGCGCTGATCGCACGCATCGAGAAGGAAATCGCCGGCACGGTCGCCGGCTATCCGGTCCTCAAGGGCAAATCGGCGATCTTCGTCACCCATCTCGACGCGACCGACCTCAGCATGGTGAACTTCTATACCGCCAACGACACGCGCATCAAATTCTTCCGCGACCTCGGCCTCGCCTCTCCCAAAAGCGTGCTGGACGCAACGAAGCCCGGACAATTCGCCGCCAGCGTCAGCGCCGAACAGGTCGACGCCTTCGACGATGTCGATATCGTCGTCAGCTACGGCGGCACGCCGCTGCTCGACGCCGTGAAGGCCGATCTCCTGCTCTCGCGCATGCCCGCCGTCAGCAAGGACGCGCTCGTCATGCTCGGCCGCGACCCGGTCGGCACGGCCGCCAATCCAACGCCGCTGTCGATCTCCTGGGTGCTGAAGGACTATGTCGCGCTTCTTGCGGAAGCGGCCGGGAAATCGAAATGACATCGCACGCCGCCACGGCACGAAATCCGGCGCCGGCCGGACGCCTCAAGCGCCTGCGCGGGCTCTGGCTTTTGCTGGTCGCCGCTACGCTCGTCGTGCTGGTGGCGCTGTCGGTGGCGATCGGCACGCGGAATGTCGGCCTTGGCGACATCCTTTCCGCGCTTGGCGGCAGGGTCGAGACGATCAGTGAGGCGGCAGTGGCGATGCGCATTCCCCGCACGCTGCTGGCGCTGCTCGCCGGCGCCGCGCTCGGCCTTGCCGGCGCGATCATGCAGGGCGTGACGCGCAATCCCCTCGCCGATCCCGGCATTCTCGGTGTCAACATGGGGGCATCGCTCGCCGTCGTCGTCAGCGTCGCCTGGTTCGGTATCGAAACCGCCTATGCCTATATCGTCACCGCCATCCTCGGCGCGGGGGCGGCGGCGATCTTCGTCTATGTCATCGGCGCGCTTGGGCGGGGCGGGGCGACGCCGCTGAAGCTGGCGCTCGCAGGGGCCGCCACGTCCGTCGCCTTCTCCTCGCTGGTCATCGCCGTCGTCCTGCCGCGCGCCGACATTGCCGGTGGCGTGCGCGCCTGGCAGATCGGCGGCGTCGGCGGGGCGACCTTCGAACGCATCCTTCCTGTCCTGCCCTTCCTCACCGCCGGCTTCGCCATCAGCCTCCTCTCGGCCCGCAAGCTCAACGCGCTCGCGCTTGGCGACGAGCTTGCCGCCGGCCTCGGCGAACATGTCGCGACCACCCGCGCCGTCGCCGCCTTCGGCGCAATCCTGCTCGCAGGCGCGACGACGGCCGTCTGCGGCCCGATCGGCTTTCTCGGCCTCATCGTACCGCATCTCGTTCGCCTCCTGACCGGCAGCGATCATCGCTGGCTGCTGCCCTTTTCCGCCCTCGGCGGCGCCTGCCTGCTGATCGCCGCCGATATCGTCGGGCGCATCGTGGCAAGGCCGGCCGAACTGGACGTCGGCATCGTGACGGCGCTGATCGGCGCGCCCTTCTTCATCTGGATCGTCCGCCGCCAGCGGGTGCGGGACCTTTGACCATGCTCGCTCCCTTCATCGATTCCATTGCGAGAAACCGCCATCGCCGCGCCCGCCGGCACCACTGTGTCATCGGCCTCCTCTTCACGCTCGTCGCCGTGGCCTTCCTGCTGACCCTGCTGCTCGGCCAGTCCTTCACCCCGCCGCAGGACATTTTCCGCGCATTGATGGGCGAGGATGTGCCTGATGTCGCCTTCACGGTCGGCCAGCTCCGGCTGCCGCGCGCCATGCTCGCGATCCTCGCCGGCCTCAGTTTCGGTCTCGGCGGCGTCGCCTTCCAGATCATGCTG
This sequence comes from Shinella sp. 838, assembly GCF_029623935.1. NCBI lineage: Bacteria > Pseudomonadati > Pseudomonadota > Alphaproteobacteria > Hyphomicrobiales > Rhizobiaceae > Shinella > Shinella sp. 838. Next base: position 56,253 of record NZ_JARSBQ010000009.1, on the reverse strand, counting down.
CGCAATCCGCTGGCGAGCCCCGACATTATCGGCATCAGCTGGGGGGCGAGCGCCGCCGCGGTCTTCGCCATCGTCGTGCTCGGGCTTTCGGGGCCGATCGTGTCGATTCTCGCCGTTGCCGCTGGGCTTGGCGTGGCGCTCATCGTCTACGCGCTTTCCTTCCGCAACGGCATCGCGGGCACGCGGCTCATCCTCGTCGGCATTGGCGTTTCGGCCATGTTGGAGAGCGTCATCGCTTACATCCTCTCCACCGCCCCCGCCTGGACCCTGCAAGAGGCCCTGCGCTGGCTCACGGGCAGCGTCAACGGTGCACAGCTCGGCCAGAGCCTGCTGCTCGTCATCGCGCTCGCTGTCTTCGGCGGCCTGCTGCTTTACCGCGCCCGCGACCTCGAAGCCCTGCGGCTTGGCGACGACACCGCGGCCGCGCTCGGCGTCCGGGTCGGCCAAACCCGCGTGCTCGTCATCATCGCTGCTGTCGGCATGATCGCCAGCGCCACGGCCATTTCGGGACCGATCGCCTTCGTCGCCTTCCTCGCGGGGCCGATTGCCGCCCGCATCGTCGGCAACAACGGCTCGCTGCTCGTCCCAGCGGCACTGACAGGCGCGGCGCTGGTATTGGTCGGCGATTATTGCGGCCAGTTCCTGCTGCCGAGCCGCTATCCCGTCGGCGTCGTCACCGGGGCGCTCGGTGCGCCCTACCTGATTTTCCTGATCGTGCGCGTCAACCGGTCCGGAGGCTCCCTATGAAACCGCACACCCTCCTCGCCACCGGCCTTTCCGCCGGGTACGGCGAAACACGCATCCTCGACGGGCTGGACCTTGCCGTGCCGCCCGGGAGGATCACCGTCATTGTCGGGGCGAACGCCTGCGGCAAGTCCACGCTGCTGCGCACCCTCTCGCGCCTGCTGCCGGCCCAAAGAGGGCAGGTGTTGCTGGACGGCAAGTCGATCCATCGCATTCCCTCAAGAGATCTTGCCCGCACGCTCGGCCTCCTGCCCCAATCGCCCATCGCGCCCGAGGGCATCACCGTCGCCGACCTTGTCAGCCGCGGCCGCCATCCGCATCAGGGGGTCTTTTCCCGCTGGACGCGCGAAGACGACGTAGCGGTCGCCGCCGCCCTTGCGGCGACGAAGACCGACGATCTCGCCGAACGGCCGATCGACGAACTCTCGGGCGGTCAGCGCCAGCGTGTCTGGATCGCCATGGCGCTCGCCCAGCAGACGGACCTCCTGCTGCTCGACGAGCCCACCACCTTCCTCGACATCAGCCACCAGATCGAGGTGCTGGACCTCCTGACCGACCTCAACCAGACGCGCGGCACCACCATCGTGATGGTGCTGCACGATCTGAACCTTGCCGCGCGCTACGCCGACCACCTTGTCGCGATGGCGAACGGCCGACTGCATGTAGCCGGCCCGCCGGAGACCGTCCTGACGGAAGACCATGTGCGACAGGTCTTCGGACTCGAAAGTCGCATCATCACCGACCCGACCTCCGGTCGGCCGACCATGTTGCCGATCGGCCGCCATCGCATGATTTCCCCCGTAATCAAGGAGCCCGCATGAACGCCCTCCCGCAATTCAAGCTCACCGGTGTCGCGCTGCCGAAGGATGCGCTGAAAATGCTCGATGAGGTCTGCGAGCACTTCGTCGAGCACGCCGAGGTGCGGCGCACGGAAAATGCCGCAACGCTGACGAGCGAGATCGGCACAGCCGATATGCGTCTCGACGGCGGACGGCTCCTCATCGATCTCGCCTGCCCGAGCGACGAGACGCTTCAGATGAGCCGCACGGTCATCGCCGAGCACCTCTTCTATTTCGCCGGCCAGGACCCGCTGGAACTCACCTGGTCCGAACCGGCGACGCGTTCGCGGCTCGCCAATCTTCATGAAGTGACCGTCGTCTCGGCCGAGGACGTGACGCCGCACATGCGGCGCGTCATCTTTGCTTGCACAGACGTGAAGCCTTTCATCGGCGAGGGCATGCATGTGCGCCTGCTGGTGCCGCCGAAAGGCCGGACGCCGGTCTGGCCGGGGCTGCGCGATGACGGCCGCATTGCCTGGCCGGAGGGCGAGGATGCGCTGCTCGTGCGCGTCTACACGATCCGCGCCGTCAACGCCGAGCGCGGCGAACTCTCGGTCGACTTCCTGCAGCATCCCCTGCCTGGCGTTGCGACACCCGGCGCGGATTTCGCCCGGGATGCGCAGCCGGGGGACAGGCTCGCCCTGCTCGGCCCCGGCGGCGGCGACCTTCCGCAGGCCGAAACCATCTTCCTTGCCGGGGACGAAAGCGCCTTGCCCGCCATCGCCCGCATCGCCGCCGAAGCGCCCGAAGGCACGAGGATGCAGGCGATCATAGAGGTGGCGGATGCGGCGGAAGAGCAGCCGCTGCCGACCACCGGAACGCTCGACATACGCTGGCTGCACCGCGCCAGCTACCCGGCGGGCAACAAGAACATGCTCGCGCAGACGGTGATAGAGGCACTTGCTGCCGTGGATGAAGAAGCCTTCGTCTGGGTCGCCTGCGAGCGGGAGGATGTCCGGCTTGTCCGCGCATTCCTCAAGGGCCGCGGGCACGATCGCACGCGCACCTATGCCGCCTGGTACTGGGAGCGCGACAACGCCTGACGGAACGGCACCTTTCCCCATCCAAAGACGGCTTCTCCGGGTCGCAACCGGTTGAGATCCCGGCTGGCATGAGGCAACCCATAAATTGCCGGGCAGGGAACGACTTTTATCGAGAAGGCGGCGCAACGCCCCCTGAAGCCAAACGCCGCACCACCGGTTCCTTCAGCAAAGGGAATGCGCCCGCTCGATCATAGCCCGGATGGCACGCAGATCCTCAACGAAGAGGGCATGCTGCCTCAACCGTTCCGCGCCGTCCGGAAGGCGCAGCAGATGGGATGGGTGGATTGTGGGGTAGAGCAACCGCGCGCCTTCCATGGCGATCGGCTTGCCGCGAACTTCACTGAGCGGGCGGCGCTCTCCGCTCAGCGCATGGAGGGCGGTCGCGCCGAGCGTGACGACAAGGCTCGGCTGGACAGCATCGATCTCCTTGGCAAGCCACCACCGGCAGTGCTCGATCTCGCCCCTGTCCGGTCGCTGGTGAAGACGGCGCTTGCCACGAGGGACATATTTGAAGTGCTTTACCGCATTCGTCAGATAGAGACTGTCGCGGGCGATGCCCGCCTCGTGCAGCGCGGCGTCCAAGACCCTGCCTGCCGGGCCGACAAAAGGACGGCCAGCAAGATCCTCCTGATCACCCGGTTGCTCCCCGACCATCATGATCCGTGCACCCTGTGGCCCCTCGCCAAATACGGTTTGCGTGGCGGCGCAATGCAGCGGGCACCGCGTGCACCGTCCTGCCTCTTCGCGCAGCGCATCAAGCGTGCCCGGGCTTTCCAGCCTGACCTGCGGCAATGTCGGGGCGGCATCCTGGAGACGATGGTGAAAGAGCGGCGGATCGCTGGCGGCGCGTTCGGCCATGGCGCGCACATTCGCCTCGGCATGGGCGATGAGGCCTGGAATCAGCGCCGCCTCCGGCAGGTTGCGCCAGTACTTCTTCGGCATCTCCGTCTGCATGGCCTTCACCTTGAGCCGGGCCGGATTGAAGATGCTCGCATAGTAGGTGCACCAGAGGTCATCCGTCGGGTCGTCATGGCCGGGATTTTCACAAGGGCGCGGATCGAAGGCCAGGGTCTCGCCATCCCAGCGCGCCGACCCGCGCGGGGTGGCGATCATCCAGTCCATATCGGCAAAGCGTCGACGGAAGAAAGGCGCCGTGCGGGCAACCACGAAATGCGACGGCTCGAACCAGGCGACGAACCGGCGGCGGCCCACCGCTTCTCCGAAAACCTCCTTGAAGCGTACGAAGGCCGTCATCTTGTGGCTATCGCGATGAACATTTCTGGCAAGCAGCCGTGCCCGGGCAACATCCTCGTCCGCCGGCAGCGCGAGAAGGTTCCTGTCGGATTGCAGGCGCCAGAGCAGCCTGTAGAGGAGATGGAAACGGCCGGGTTCGGTATGGCAGACGACCGCCTCGGCCAACTCCAGAAAACCGGCGGGAACGGTGAGCGCCCGCGCCCGCGCCCGAGGCAAGGCTTTCGGCAGGTTCTGCCCCGCCGCAAAGAGCTCGTTCTCCCCCGACGTCCGCCATTCCACCTCCCGCGGTGCAACACCGGCGGCAGCGAGTGCGCGGGCCGCATCCCGCCATTCGGCAAAGTCACCGCGGCCGAGAAGGAAGACCCTGTGCATCAGAGCAGCGAAAGCTGTACCGGCCTGGGTGCGAAGAACGCCTTCAGGTCGGCCCGGTCGGCAAGGCGGCGGGGCGTCCAACCGTCCGTTTCGATGAAGGCACGTACCTTGCGCAGCGAAACGCCGAGCCTTGCCAGGTCCTCCAGCCGCAGACGGCGGAGGCGGCGGCTGGAAAGAATGGCCTCCACGGTCTTCGTGCCGAAGCCAGGCACGCGCAGCAGCCGTTCCCGCTCGGCCCGGTTGACATCCACTGGAAACGCATCGCGATTGGCGAGAGCCCAGGCGAGCTTCGGGTCCATGTCGAGATCGAGCATGCCGCCGGTTGATGCCGTGATTTCGTCGACGCCGAAACCGTAGAAGCGATAGAGCCAGTCGGCCTGGTAGAGCCGGTGTTCACGAACCAGCGGCGGCTTGATCAGCGGAAGCGCACGGGAGGCGTCAGGGATGGGGCTGAAGGCGGAATAGTAGACACGCTTCAGTCCGTAGCTGCCATAGAGCCGGGCGCTGGTTTTCAGGATGGTTGCATCATCCGCACCGTCGGCCCCGACGATCATCTGCGTGCTCTGCCCACCCGGCACGAAGCGCTTGCGTCGTTTCGACTGTAAGGTCGGCTCATCCGCCGCTTCGATCTTGCGGCGCAGGTCGCCCATCGCACGGCGAATTCCCTCCGGGCGCTTCTGCGGTGCGAAGCGGCCGATGCCGGCATCCGTCGGAAGCTCGATGTTGAGCGACAGGCGATCGGCGTAAAGCCCCGCCTGCTCGATCAGTTCCGGCGCGGCATCGGGGATGGATTTCAAATGGATGTAGCCGCCAAATCCATGCACCGTTCGCAGCTCCCGCGCCACGCGCACCATCTCTCCCATTGTGTGATCGGGCGAGCGGATGATGCCCGACGACAGGAACAGCCCTTCGATATAGTTGCGGCGGTAGAACTCCAGCGTCAGCCAGACCACCTCTTCTGGCGTGAACCGGGCTCGTTCCACATTGCTGGACGAGCGGTTGATGCAATAGGCGCAATCGAAGATGCAGAAGTTGGTGAGAAGAATCTTGAGAAGCGAAATGCATCGGCCGTCGGGAGCATAGGCATGGCAAATTCCGGCTCCCTCCGTCGAGCCGAGCCCGCCGCTTTCCATGGAGTCCCGCTTCACCGTTCCACTCGAAGCGCACGAGGCATCGTATTTGGCGGCATCCGAGAGGATCGCTAAGCGCTGCTTCATCGATTTCTTCATGAATGTTCACTATATGTTCTTTTGCGCACCGTCAAGCAACCGGCCCAGACGGCGCGCGCATGAATGCATCAGAACGCCGTACGGCCTGCACCACCGCGCCAGACAGACCGCACGGTGGAACACGGCTTGAACCCGTCATATCAGGGTTTTCAAATCGAAACCCGTATCGGCCACCTGCTCCGGCAAGGGTGAACGCCCGGCCTCGATCAAGCGCTTGCCCACCATATAGCTGCGCGGCTCGTTCATCGCATCGACGGCAAGCAGCACGCCCTCGCGAAAATACCAGTGCGAACGTGCCTTCTCGTTCGCTCCCGATCGCACCACAACCCGGTCAAATGTCGTGTTCAGGCCGGCGATCTGCAGCTTCACGTCATACTGGTCGGACCAGAACCAGGGCTTCGGCACATAATCCATCGCCGCACCCAGCATATTGGCCGCGACGGCTTCAGCCTGGTCGATGGCGTTCTGCACACTCTCCAGCCGGATCATGTCACCGCGATAGGGCAGGCGCGCGCAATCACCGGCCGCCCAGATGGCGGGATCTCCTGTCCTGCCATGCGCATCGACGATAACACCGCCATCGCAGGCGAGACCCGCCGCCGCCGCGAGCCCGTCATTGGCCGTCACGCCGATGCCGGCGATGACGAAGTCCACCTCCCGGCGTGAGCCATCCGCCAACACCACCGAGATCGCCTCCCCGCGTTCCAGCCCAGCCAGGCCGGTGCCCTCGAGGATTTCGACACCGTTGCCGGCATGAAGGCTCCGGAAATAATCGGAGGTTTCCGGCGCGGCGACGCGCTGGAGAATACGGGGCGCCGCCTCAATGAGTGTCACCTTGAGGCCGAGCCTGGCCGCCACCGCCGCGGCCTCCAGCCCGATATAGCCGCCCCCGACGACCAGCACCCGTCGCCCCTCGCGGAACTCCGGGGCCATACGATCGACATCGGCCAGATTGCGCACCACATAGACGCCGGACAGGTCGCCACCGAGCGCGGCCGGTAGCGAACGCGGCGTCGCGCCGGTCGTCAGCGCCAGCTGGTCATAAGATACGCGGTCGTCATCGAGACGGATCTGCCGCGCGGCGCGGTCGATCGCGACGATCCTTTCACCGAGCCGCAGGGCAATGTCGTTGTCCGCGTAGAACCGCTCGGGCCGCAGGTGCAGCTGCTCCAGCGTCATTTCCTTCATCAGGTATTTCTTGGAGAGTGGCGGGCGCTGGTAGGGCAGCGTGTCTTCTTCACCGATGAGCGTGATGCGCCCGCCAAAACCAAGGACCCGCAGTTTGGCCGCCAGCGACGACCCGGCCTGTCCTGCTCCCAGGATCGCTATGTGGTTCATGTCGTCCTCCCCTCGCTCCTGCTCACGCGACCCGGTTTTCCGGCGCATCGCCGCGGAAAAAGGCCTCCAGATTGTCGAGCGCCGTCATGCCCATCGCCGCGCGTGCCGCCTGCGTCGCCGAACCGAGATGGGGCAGCAGAACGACGTCGTCACGCTCGCGGAGGGCGGCCGGCACGGCGGGCTCGAATTCATAGACATCGAGCGCCGCCCCGGCGATCTGCCGGCATTCGAGCGCGCGGATCAGGGCCACCTCGTCCACCACCTCGCCGCGCGAGACGTTGACGAGATGCGCCTCAGGCCGCATCAAAGCGAAGGCACGCTCGTCGATCAGGTGGCGCGTCTCGCTGCCACCCGGCACGGTCAGAACGACAAAATCGGCGCGTTGCAGCAGATCGTCCAGGGGCACCTGTGTCGCGTCCATGCCGGACACGGTCTTCGGCGAGCGGTTGTGGAACAGCACCCGCATGCCGAAACCGGCAGCGGCGCGGCGGGCGACCTCCTGCCCGATACGCCCCATGCCGACAATGCCGATCGTGCTGCCGGAAACATCCCGGCCGAGAAGCTGTACGGGATGCCAGCCCTTCCATGCCCCGGACCGCACCAGCCGCTCCCCCTCGCCCGCACGGCGCGCGGTCATCAAGAGGAGCAGCATCGCAAGGTCGGCTGTCGGGCCGGTGACGGCCCCCGGCGTGTTGGTGACGGCAATGCCTGCGCGCGCCGCTGCCGCAAGGTCGATATGGCTGACCCCGGCGCCAAAATTGGCAAGGATGCGGCAGCGCGGCAATGCCCCATCGGCAAACACCGCCGGCGAGAAGACATCGCCGAGAGAAGGCAGGATCGCGTCGTGATCGCGGAGCGCGGCGGAAAGCTCTGCCGCCGTCGTGGCGCCGGCGTCCTTGCGGATCGTCAGGTCGAAGAGGGCGCCGGCCCGCTCGTGCACGGCGGCCGGCAAGGGACGGGTGATCAGCAGGCGCGGTCGTTTCATAAATCCCTCCCAGACTGCATTCCAACCACCCTCCCGGCGGCAGAAAGTCACGAATAAACATGATGATAATCAAAAGCTTACCGTAACATCTGGAAGGAACATACCAAATAGTTTGACCATTTGCTATGATTTTGTTTATCTAACCTCGGAGGAAGAGGAGGAGCAAGATGGAACTTCTGTCATCAACGGGTATCCGTAACGGCATGGAGGCTTCCCGATGAAGCGCTTCTGGGCCGACTATTCCAGCCGTGATTTCGCAGCGCTCGATCGGGGACGCCTCATCGCCATCCTGCCCATCGGAGCCATCGAGCAGCACGGACCGCACCTGCCGATGTCCGTCGACAGCTGTACCGTCGACGGGGTGGTGCGCCGCCTCGCAAAAGCCCTGCCGGAGGATAGTCCAGTGCTGTTCCTGCCCACGCAGGCCGTCTGCAAGAGCGACGAGCATATCGACTATCCCGGCACGCTCACCCTTTCGGCCGAAACGCTGGTCCGCGTGCTGACCGAAATCGGCGCCAGCGTGGCGCGCTCGGGGGTCCGCAAGTTCGTCCTCCTCAACGGCCATGGCGGCAACATTCCGGTCATGGACGTCGTGACCCGCCAGCTGCGCGTTGCCCATGACATGCTGGCCTTCTCGGTCAACTGGTTCGGCTTTGGCATGCCCGAGGGCGTCTATTCCGATGTCGAGCGCACCCACGGCATCCATGCCGGCGACATGGAGACCTCCGTCATGCTGGCACTCGACCCCGGCAATGTGACCATGGCCGCGGCCCGCGACTTCCGCTCGCGCGGCCAGGACCTTTTCGAAAACTTCCGCCATCTCGGCCTCGGCCGTGGCGCAAAACCGGGCTGGAAGACACAGGATTTCAGCACGGCCGGGGCCTGCGGCGAGGCGCATCTCGCCACCGCCGAAAAGGGTGATGCGACCCTCGACCACGCCGTGGCGCGCCTCGTCGAGGCCATGGCAGAGATCGACAGCCTGCCAGCCGACTGGCTGGACAGAAAGCCGGAGTGGTAGCATGAACGCGGCAAGCCCTCTCCCCAAGGCCGCCGGCCTGACCGGCGCGCCCGCCCTCATCGACATGAAGGACGTCTACAAGCGCTTCGCAAACGGTACCGTGGCGCTGCGCGGCATGTCGCTGACGATCCGCAGCGGTGAGTTCGTGTCCTTTCTCGGCCCTTCGGGCTGCGGCAAAAGCACCGCGCTGAAGATGATCTCCGGTCTCCTGTCCCTCTCCTCGGGTTCGATCACGGTCAACGGTCATCCGGCCGGCGAAAGTCCCCACGGCAGCGATATCGGCTATGTCTTCCAGGAAGCGACGCTGATGCCCTGGGCAACGGTCTTCGACAACGTCTTCCTCCCCCTGAAACTACAGGGGCTCGGCAAGGGCGAGGCGAAAGCCCGCGTGGAAGAGGCCCTTTCCATGGTGGGCCTTGCCAATTTCGCCCGCTCCTATCCGCGCGAACTTTCGGGCGGCATGAAGATGCGCGTTTCCATTGCCCGCGCCATGGTGACGAAACCGAAGCTGCTCTTGATGGACGAACCCTTCGCAGCGCTGGACGAGATGACCCGATCCAAGCTCAACGACGAGGTGCTGGGCCTCTGGCGCTCGCACGGGCTGACAGTGATCTTCGTCACTCATTCGGTCTTCGAATCCGTCTATCTCTCCAGCCGCGTCGTGGTCATGGCCGCGCGCCCCGGCCGTGTGGTGCACGACATCGCGCTGCCCGGCGCCGAGACGCGCACGAGCGCCTACCGCATGACATCCGAGTACACCGAGAACTGCCGTCTGGTCAGCAACGCGCTCGAAGGGACCATGGACCATGTCGATCTCAACCATTGATCCGGCCGTTGCCGAAAGCGAAATCGTCGATCCGCGCATCCTGCTCGAACGCCGCGAACGGCGCCTGCGCGTCATCATGCCCATCATCTCGATTCTGGTGGTGCTTGGACTGTGGGAATTCCTCGTCTGGTACAACGAGGTTCCGCATTACCTGATCCCCGCGCCGAGCCTGATCGCAAAGACGCTGGTCGAGGACTGGTCGTCTCTGATGCAGAGCGCGGCGTTCACGGTGAAGCTGACGCTGCTGTCACTCAGCCTCGCCATCATCGGCGGCGTGCTGCTCGGCATGCTCTTTGCCTTGTCGCGCACGGTGGAAATGTGCCTCTTTCCCTTCGCCGTCATCCTGCAGGTAACGCCGATCATCGCCATCGCACCGCTGATCCTCATCTATGTCAGCAACACCTTCTTCGCGCTGCTCATCTGCGCCTGGATCGTCGCGTTCTTCCCGATCCTGTCGAACACTGCGATCGGCCTGCGCAGCGCCGACCATAACCTGCGCGACATGTTCCGGCTCTATCAGGCGACGCCCTGGCAGCGCCTGCGCCACCTGCTGATCCCCTCGGCACTCCCCTACTTCATGGCCGCGCTGAAGATCGCCGGCGGCCTGTCGCTGATCGGCGCGGTCGTCGCCGAATTCGTCGCAGGCACGGCGGGGCAGAACACCGGCCTTGCCTCACGCATCCTCGAATCGAGCTTCCGCAACGAGATCCCGCGCATGTTCGCCGCGCTGTTCCTCGTCTCGGTGCTGGGGGTCGGGATCTTCCTCGTCACGTCCTGGCTGTCGAACCTCGTGCTCGGCCACTGGCACGAAAGCGAAATCAAGCGCGAGACGTGAACCTCATGCGGACCATCGAGACCACCAGCCTCGCCGATGCCGGCGCCGCGGGCCTGCGCCTTGCAGGCGCCAGCCTCGCTGGCCGGGAGGGCCATTGGGACATTGCCATCAGCGGTGGCCGCATCACGGCCCTCGCCCCCTCGGCAAGCCGCGATGGCGGCCTCGTCCTGCCGCTCCTGGCCGACATTCACACCCATCTCGACAAGACCTTCACCGCCTCCCGGATGCCGGCCCGTGCCACATCGCTCTTCCACGCCATCGAGATGATGCAGGCAGATGCCGCACTCTGGGACGACGCCGATCTACGCCGGCGGGCAGGCCGGGGACTGGATCGCGCCTATCGGCACGGCACGGCGCTGATGCGCAGCCATGTCGACTGGTACGGCGCGACGCCGCCGGCAGCCTGGACCGTGCTGCGCGGGCTTGCCGACGAATGGCAGGGTCGCCTCCATCTGGAGCTTGCCTCGTTGACGCCGCTCGATCTCTTCGCCGATGTCGGCGAAGCCATCGCCGGTGAGGTCAAGGCGACGGGTGGGGTGCTCGGGGCATTCATCTATCGCAACAATGACCTCGAGGCCCGGCTCGCGCACGTCTTCGATCTTGCGGAAAAGCAAGATCTTCTGCTCGACTTCCATGTCGATGAGGGGTTGGACATCGAGGCGCGCGGTATCGATGCCATCGTGGCGGAAACCGAAAGGCGTGGCCTTTCCGGCCGGGTGTTGTGCGGTCATGGCTGCGCGCTCTCGGTGCGTGATCCCTCGGAGGTGGCGGACATTCTCGCCCGAGCGGGCGCAGCGGGTGTCGGACTGACGGTACTGCCAGGCTGCAACGCCTACCTGCAGGACGCCAGGGCCGGCCGCACGCCGCGCCTACGCGGCCTTGCGCCCCTGCATGAGGCGCGGGACGCAGGCCTTGCCGTGATGATCGGCTCCGACAACGTGCGCGACGCCTTCTTCCCCTTCGGCGACTATGACCTCTTCGACGCCTTTCGCAGCGCGACCCTGCTCGGCCACCTCCAGCCGGAGGACTGGCTGGACGCGGTGAGCGAGACACCGGCCCGCTGGATGGGCCGGAGCCTTGCGCTTGTCGAGGGCGGCCCCGCCGATTTCATCCGGCTCGACGCCGAGGATCTGACCGATGCCCTGAGCCGTCCCCGCGTCGACCGACAGGTCTGGCGGGGCGGCCGCATCCTGACCGACCACGAAGGAGAACAGACATGACCGGACACCGCGACTGGGCGTCGATCAAGACGGCGCTGAATGGGATCCGCCTGCATGACGACGAAAACTACATCGCCGCGCGTTCGCGCGACTACTTCTGGTATAGCCCCATCCTCAACGAGCAGCTGAAGGACAAGCTGGGCGAGCTGGTGGTCGTACCCCAGACCCTTGAGGAGGTCGTGCATGTCGCCTCCGTCGTCGCCCGCCACAAGGTTCCGCTTACACTGCGCGGCGGCGGCACCGGCAATTACGGCCAGTGCGTGCCGCTGGACGGCGGTATCGTCATGGACCTCACCCGCCTCGACAGAGTGATCGAGATCACGGACGGCCATGTGCGCGTGGAGGCGGGCGCCCGCATCTCGCGGCTCGATGACGCTGCGCACGAGACCGGGCAGGAACTGATGATGTATCCTTCGACCCGCCAGATGGCGACCATCGGCGGCTTCGTCGCCGGCGGCTCTGGCGGCATCGGCTCGCTGCGCCATGGCATGCTGCGCGACCCCGGCAACCTCACCTATGCCAAGGTCGTCACCGTCGAACCGGAACCGCAGGTCATCGAGCTCCACGGCGAAGACGTGCAGAAGGTGCAGCACGCCTATGGCACCAACGGCATCGTGGTGGAGCTCGGCGTCGGCCTCACCCGCGCAACGGACTGGATCCATACCGCCGCGCTCTTCAACGGCTACGACGCCGCGCTACGTTTCGCGTCGCTGGCGCAGCAGAAGGGGCTCGACTGCTACCTGCTGACCACCGTCGAGCGTCGCTTTGCGCCCTTCTACAACAAGCTCGGCGATCTCTTTCCCGCAGACCGGGACGCCGTCTTCGCCATGGTCGCGCCGCAGGAGATGGCCCGCTTCACCGCCGAGGCAGAGGCCCTTGGCGGGCGCATCTCGTTTGCCATGAGCAAGCCGGAGATCCGCGCCGCCGGCCTGCAACCGGCCTATGAATGCGGCTGGAACCACACCACGCTGCAGGCCCTCAAGGCGGACAAGAGCTGGACCTATCTGCAGGTCGCCTATCCGCGGCCCTTCGATCCCGACCTCGTGCTCCGCCAGATGGCCCGCTACGGCGAGGAGATCTACTGGCACCACGAAATGGCGCGTATGGACGGCGAGGTGCAGATCTTCGCCCTGCCGTTGGTGCGCTACCGCGGCGAAGAGGCCATGTACCGCCTGATCGCCGAACTGGAGGAGACGGACGGCTGCACGATCTTCGACCCTCATGTGGTGACCATCGAGGACGGCGGCATGAAGCAGATCGACCAGACGCAGATCGAGTTCAAGAAGCGTGCCGATCCATACGGCCTGATGAATCCCGGCAAGACCCGGGGCTGGACCGATGGCATGGCCCGCACCGACGCCTGAAACAACCAAAGGGGAAACGCGCATGAAACACATGACAAGTCTTTTCGCCGCCGTGGGCCTGCTGCTCGCCGCCGGCTCCTCCTGGGCCGCCGACAAGGTCGTCTTCGGTACCAACTGGCTGGCCCAAGGCGGCCATGGCGGCTTCTACCAGGCCGTGGTGGACGGCACCTATGCCAAATACGGCCTCGACGTCGAGATCAAGATGGGTGGCCCGCAGGTCAACACCCGCCCGATGCTGCCGGCCGGCCGGCTCGACTTTCTGATGGGCGGCAACCTGCTGCTCGCTTTCGACAATGTGCGCAACGGCATTCCCACCACGGTCGTGGCAGCGATCTTCCAGAAGGATCCGCAGGCCTTCATGGCGCACAAGGGCGAATATGCCGATTTTGCGGCGCTCACCAAGGCACCGTCCGTACTCGTTTCCAAGGACGGCCAGTTCAGCTTCTGGCAGTGGATGGTCACCCGCCTCGGTTTCCAGGATGAACAGCTGCGCCCCTACGGCTTCAACCTCGCGCAGTTCCTGAGCGACAAGAAGATGGTGCAGCAGGCCTATGGCACCGCCGAGCCGCTCTATGCCGCAAAGGAGGGCGCGGAGGTCGACGTGTTCCTGCTCGCCGATCAGGGCTGGAGCACCTATGGCTCGATCATCGAGACGCGCAACGAACTGGTCGAGAACAACCCCGACCTCGTGCAGCGTTTCCTCGACGCTTCCATTGAGGGCTGGAACAACTACCTCTACGGCGATCGCAAGGCGGCCTATGCAGCGATCATCGCCGCCAATCCGGAAATGACGGTCGAAAAGCTCGACGCCGAGATGGCGCAATTCGACAAGCTTCAGATCATTGATTCCGGCGAAGCGGTGGAAAAGGGCATCGGCGCGATGAGCCCCGAGCGCATCAAGGCCTTCCATGACCTTGCCGTCGAAAGCAAGATCATCGAGGCTGGCGCCGTCGATCTCTCGAAGGTCGCCGATACGCGCTTCGTCAACAAGGGCATGGGGCTCGACATCAAGGCCAAGCTGACGGGCAGGTAAGCAAAACCACGGACCGGCACCCACCCCGTGCCGGTCCGATCCCGACGCATCGCCAGGAAGGCCAGGACCGCCCATGAGCACCCTTCAGAAAAAGCGGCAGGAAATCCACGCCGCCATCCGCAACGCGGCCATCCAGGAGTTCGCGCGCAACGGCCTGTCAGGCACCTCCACCCAGGCGATCGCGCAGACGGCGGGCATCACCAAGGCCCAGCTACACTACTACATCTCCTCCAAGGAGGAGCTCTACCAGCAGGTCCTCAGCGACATCGTCGGAGCCTACAAGGACATCTTCTTCCTCTCCGCCTCGCGCGACGATCCGGCGCTGGCGATCACCCAGTATATCGAGCGCAAGGTACGCCATACGCTGGAATTCCCCGACCTCTCACGCTTCTTTGCCAATGAGATTGCCCGTGGCGCACCCGAGATGACGCCCCATTGGGCGGCGCTCAAGGCCGCGGTCGAGGAGGCGAACGCCGTGATCCAGCAATGGATCGACAGTGGCAAGATAACACCCGTCGATCCCCTGCTCTTCCAGATGAACATCTGGGCCGTGACCCAACACTATGCCGAATACGAGGCGCAGGCGCGCGTGCTGATGGACCGGCCGGAAAGCGAGGCACTCGATGCGGACCGCATCATCGCCGAAGCGACCGCGCTTTTCCTGCACCGCTGCGGACTTGCCGGCAAGGAGGCGTGACCCATGAAGGCACTGCAACCCGCCAGCCTGCCCGCACCTTTCGGTCGCTATTCCCACGGTGTCGCCTCGGGAAGGATCGTCGTTACCTCCGGCCAGCTCGCCCTTGCCGGCGACGGCACGATCCCCGAAGGGGTCACGGCCCAGGCGGAACTGTGCTTCGCCAATATCCGCGCGATCCTTGCCGAGGCCGGCGCGGACTTTTCCCATGTCCTGCGCTTCAACGCCTTCGTGACGGAACGCGTGCACATGGCCGACTATATGGCGGTGCGCGACCGCCTCGTCGCCGATCTCCCGGTCAAGCCTGCCTCCACGCTCATGATCGTTTCGGGCTTCACCCGACCGGAATTCCTGGTCGAGGTCGAGGCAACGGCGCTTCTGCCCTGAAGAGTTCCAAACGAAAGGAAAGCGACCATGGTCCAGATCACCTTTGTGGAACACGACGGGAGCCTCCATGTCGTGGAAGCCGCCGCCGGGTTGACGCTAATGGAGGCGGCCCGTGACGATGATGTGCGCGGCATCCTTGCCGAGTGCGGCGGGGCCTGTTCCTGTTCCACCTGCCACGTCTATGTCGCGCCCGAATGGGTGGACCGTCTGCCGGCCATCTCGGCGCTGGAACAGGACATGCTGGACTTCGCCCACGACCCGGACCCCGCCCGCTCGCGTCTGTCCTGCCAGATCAAGCTGACGGACACGCTCGACGGACTGCGCGTCGATCTTCCGGAGCGCCAGGGATAGACCATCTCCTGCCCGCCGGATATCGAACCATCCCTCGGTCCCGCTATGACGCGGGCTGGGCGACAGATGGCGTCGCCGCCGGGTTTCAAGCCCGAACATTGTAGCCGGCATCGACATAGATCGTCTGTCCGGTGATGAACCGCGCCTTGTCCGACAGCAGAAACGACGCAGCCTCCCCGACCTGTTCAAGGGTGACCAGCTGTTTGAGCGGCGTCTCTTCCGCAGCCTTTGCCAACAGGTCGTCGAAATGCGAAAGGCCCGACGCGGCACGGGTCTTGACCGGCCCTGTGGAGAGCGCATTCACGCGGATCGCCTTGTCGCCCAGATCCACCGCCAGATAGCGCACCGTGGATTCGAGGGCTGCCTTGACCGGCCCCATGATGCCATAGCCGGGGACGACCTTCTCGGATCCATAAAAACTCATGGTGAGGATCGCGCCACCATCGGGCATCAGTGGCTCCGCGCGTTTGGCAAGCCGAACGAGCGAATGGCAGGAAACATCCATGGCAGTCGAAAACCCGTCCGGCGAGCTGTCGACGACCCGTCCGTGCAGATCCGTCTTGGGTGCGAAGGCAATCGAATGCAGCAGGAAGTCGAGCCGGCCCCAACGCGCCGCGATGGCCTTGAAGACATCGTCCATCTGTTCCGGCCGGCACACGTCGAGCGGCAGGACGATCGGCGCCCCGAGCTCCCTGGAAAGCGGCTCCACATGCGGCCTTGCCTTGTCATTTTGATAGGTGACAGCGATTTCGGCACCGAGCGCCTTGAGCGCCACGGCGCAGCCCCAGGCCAATGACTGGTCGTTCGCCAGACCGACGATCAGCCCTTTCATCGCCGTGCCTCCAGCAGTGCGCGTGCATGGATCGCCATCATCATTTCCTCGTTGGCCGGAACTACAAGGGTCTGGAACGGCGGCAGAAACGCAAGCCTTGCAACGATCGCCTCCCGGATCGGGCTCGCGTTCTCGCCGATGCCGCCCGTGAAGACGAAGGCGTCGAGCCCACCCATCGAAACCGCCATCATCGCGGCATATTGCGAGACCTTGAGCGTGAAATAATCGAGTGCAAATCGGGCAGCCGGCTCGCCGCACTCCAGCAACGTCTTCACGTCGTTGCTGATCCCCGACAGGCCCTTCAGGCCGGAATGCTCGTAGAGCGCGGCTTCTACCTGTTCCACCGTCATGCCCAACGCACGCAGCATATAGGTCACCGCACCGCCATCGATCGCTCCGCTTCGCGTTCCCATGGGAATGCCGTCGAGCGCGGTCATGCCCATGGTCGTGTCGACGCTGACGCCGTTGTCGAGAGCACAGAGGCTGGCACCGTTGCCGAGATGGGCGACAACCACCTTGCCCCCGGCGATATCGGGATGGTCCTGCTCCAGAGCCCGGGCAATCCACTCATAGGAAATGCCATGGAAGCCGTAGCGGCGCATGCCCCTGTCGCGCAGCGGCTTCTCAATTGCGAACGTCTGGAAGAGCGGATCGTGCCCCGCGTGGAACGCCGTGTCGAAACAGGCAATGTCGGGCGCATGCCCCGCCAGCCGATCCGACGCCTCGATGCCCGCGAGATTGTAAGGCTGGTGCAGCGGCGCCAGCGGATTGAGCGCCTTGAGCGCCCTGACGATTTCCGGCGTCACGATGACAGGCTCGACGAACTGTGCACCGCCATGGACGATGCGATGCACCGCCGCCACCATGCGCCAACCGTCATCGAAGCGATCGATAAGGTCCAGAACGGCCGACAGGGCCGTGTCATGGTCGCTGCCGTCAAGCGGGCTGTCGATCGACCGTCCTGCATCCGCAACGGTTGCCGATAGGCGGGCGCTCGCGCCGATCCCCGTCACCTTCCCGTTGGCAAGTACCTCGAGCCCCTCGTAGCCCAGCACCTGGAACTTGAGACTGGACGATCCGGTGTTAAGGACAAGGAGGACGTCCTTCACTTGATCTGCCCCTTGTCGCGCGCCTCGGCCAGAAGCACCGCGAGCGCGCAGGACAACAGCCGCGCCCGCTCATTGTCCGCCCGGCTCGTCAGAATAACGGGCACGCGCGCGCCGAGCACGATGCCGGCGGCCTCGGCCCCTCCAAGGAAGGTCAGCTGCTTGGCCAGCATGTTGCCGGCCTCGATATCGGGAACGACAAGGATATCCGCCTCGCCGGCAACCATGGAGACGATACCCTTTTCCCGGGCGGCCTCCGCACTGATCGCGTTGTCGAAGGCCAGCGGGCCGTCGATGAGGCAACCTGTGATCTGGCCACGATCGGCCATCTTGCAAAGCGCCGCGGCATCAAGCGTCGCCTGCATCTTCGGATTGACCGTCTCCACGGCGGCAAGGACAGCCACCTTGGGAAGGTTTCCGTCACCGAAGACCACGCGCCAGAGATCGGCGGCATTCTGCACGATGTCGGCCTTGACCGGCAGGTCCGGGAGGATGTTCACCGCTGCATCGGTAATGATGAAGGGCTTGGGATAACTCGCAATGCTCATGAGATAGGCGTGGCTGATCCTGCGCTCCGTCCTCAGCCCGGCATCTGACCGCACGATGGCTCCGAGCAGTTCGTCGGTGTGGAGCGAGCCCTTCATGATCGCATTGACCTGATGCCCCGCCGCCAGCTCCGCAGCCTTCGCGGCCGCAGCGTGGCTGTGTTCCACGTCCACCAGTTCCCAGCCAGAAATATCGACCGAAGCAACCGTGGCCGCCTCCTCGATCTTTGCCTTGGGTCCGATCAGGATCGGTACGATGAGCTTTTCCCGCACCGCCTCGTCGACGGCTTCAATCACATTCGGCTTGACCGGGTGGACAACGGCCGCCCTGGTCGGCGGCAAGGCCCTGCAAAGCGCCAGGATCGCATCGGTCGCCTCGGCCATGCAGGAACTCCTCTGTCCAGGATGAATCACCCGCTGACCTTACGATCCCGTCCGCAACATCGAAAGACCCGTCATGCGATCGAAGAGGTGGAGGTTCGCTCCGTCAGCCGAGAAGGCGACGGGCGCGCCGGTTACGGGCCGGCTGCTCGCTGGAACGAGAGCGCCGATCTCCCTGCCGCCCACACGGAAGGAAACCAGGGCACTGTCACCGTGAAACTCAACGAGGTCGGCAATGCCGGCAAGGGTGTTCTCCCGCGTGTCTTCGCCGGCTGCGGGCGACAGCGACGACGGCCGCACGCCGAGGGTAAGGGCCTGTCCCTCCTTCAGGTCGAACCGCCTGCGATCGACCCTGAAACGCAGCCCGTCGCCCTCCAGCAGCCAGCTTTCACCAGCAGAGCGCGCTGTTACGTCGAGGAAATTCATGTTCGGCGTGCCGATGAAGCCGGCGACGAAGAGCGTGCGGGGACGCTCGTAGATTTCAGCAGGCGTGCCAACCTGTTCGATCGCTCCGCCTTTCATGAGCACGATACGATCGGCCAGGGTCATCGCCTCGAGCTGGTCATGTGTAACATAGATCGTCGTGGTCTTGAGCGTCTGGTGCAGCCGCGCGATCTCGACGCGCATATGGTTGCGCAGCTTGGCATCGAGGTTGGAGAGCGGCTCGTCGAAGAGGAAGACGCGCGGTGTCTTAATCATGGCGCGGGCAATCGCCACGCGCTGCTGCTGGCCGCCGGAAAGCTCCGTCGGCTTGCGGGCAAGGTAGGGCTCCAGGCCGAGCGTGCCAGCGACCGTCTTGATGCGGCTGTCGATCTCGGCCTTGTCGACCTTCATGCGCCTCAGGCCGAAGGCGATATTGTCGTAGATCGTCATGTGCGGATAGAGCGCGTAGTTCTGGAAGACCATCGCAACGCCGCGGTCGCGCGGTTCGAGGTCGTTGACGGTGCGGCCGGCGATGGAGACCTCTCCGCCGGAGATTTCCTCCAGCCCGGCGATCATGCGCAGGAGCGTCGATTTCCCGCAGCCGGAGGGGCCGAGGAAGACCACGAATTCGTGGTCCGCGATCTCCAGGTTGAAGTCCCTGATGACATTGACCGCGCCATAGGCCTTGTCGACGCGGGTGCAGACGATGTTTGCCATGCTCAGTTCTCCTCCTGCACGCGGATTTGCAGTTTTACGTCGGTCGGCCGCGCTTCGGCCGCCCGCTCGAAGGCGGCGACGCTTTCACCAAAGGCATAGGTGCCCGTTATCAGCGGCTTCAGATCGACCTTGCCGGACGCGATGAGTTCAAGGGCGCGGTCGAAGACATTGGCGTAGCGGAAGACCGTTTCCACGCGCACCTCCTTGGAAATGGCGCCCGGGACGTCGAAGCGCACCGCATCGACCGGCAGGCCGACCAGCACGACGGCACCGCCCGGCCGCACGAGATCGAAGAGGCCCTCGAAGGCCTTCGCGCTGCCGCTGGCCTCGAAGACGACGTCGGCGCCCCATCCCCCGGTTGCGGCAGCGACGGCAGCTGCGAAGGGGGTCTTGCCGACATTCACCGGCTCGATGCCCGGATAGGCGGCCGCGATCGCCAGCTTCTCGGCGGAAAAATCCGAGATGAAGACCCGGCTGCACCCGCCGGCCAGCGCCGCCAGCGCCACCATGATGCCGATGGGACCGGCGCCGATGACCGCCGCGACGTCTCCCGGCACGATGCGGGCGCGGGTGGCCGCCTGCATGCCGATGGCGAACGGCTCGACCATCGCGCCTTCTGCGAAGGAAACATTGTCCGGCAGGCGGTAGGTGAAGGCGGCGGGGTGAACGGCATAGGGAGCAAGAACCCCGTGCACCGGCGGCGTCGCCCAGAAGCGCACGGCGGGATCGACATTGTAGAGGCCGAGCTTCGCGGCGCGGGAGGAAAGGTCGGGAATGCCGGGCTCCATGCAGACCCGGTCGCCGACCGAGAGGGAGCGGACGTTTTCCCCGACCGCGACGATGGTGCCCGCGGCCTCATGGCCGAGCACCATGGGCGCCTGCACCACATAGGCGCCGATCGCGCCATGAGTATAGTAATGCACGTCGCTGCCGCAGACGCCGACCGTATGGACGGCGATCTTGACATCCTCAGGCCCGACAGAAAGCGGGAGATCGATGTCGCGAAGGGCAAGCACGCCCTTCTCTTCGAGAACCAAGGCTTGCATGGAAGATTGTCCTGTCATCAGTTGCTCTTGCGCCGGAACGCATTGTTGAGGAGGCCGCTGAGGATCCCGACAAGCAGGAGCGGCGGAATGGAGAGCAGCACCACCGAGGCGTTGAGGATGCCCCAGGGCACGTCGCGGCCGAGCTGGGTGAGTTCCGAGGCGACGATCGGCAACGTCTTGGCATCCGAGGTCGTCAGCATCAGCGCGATCAGGAACTCGTTCCAGACCAGCACGAAGGCAAAGGCGACCGCGCCGATGAGCGAGCGTGAGGCGATCGGCAAGGCGACGCGCAGGAAGACTGCATAGGGGC
Organism: Shinella sp. 838; assembly: GCF_029623935.1. Lineage (NCBI taxonomy): Bacteria > Pseudomonadati > Pseudomonadota > Alphaproteobacteria > Hyphomicrobiales > Rhizobiaceae > Shinella > Shinella sp. 838. The sequence continues at coordinate 35,361 of NZ_JARSBQ010000009.1, read as the reverse complement.
CGTAACCATCGACCCGCGCCGCCTCTTCGACCTCTTTCGGCACGCGGGCGAAGGCCGGCACGCCGAGCCAGATGACGGTCGCGAGCGTCAACAGCGTATAGGTGACGATCAGCGAGAGCCGCGTGTCGTAGAGGCCGAGATCGAGCCAGATCACCATGAGCGGTATCGCCACGGCGACCGGCGGCAGGAAACGCAGCGACAGCACGAAGAACTGGATGTCGGCCGACCAGCGGTTCGGATAGCGCGCGATGGCATAGGCCGCCGGCAGGCCGAGCAGCGCGCCGATCAGCACCGACCCGCCGGCGGCGAGCAGCGAATTGAGAAGGCCCGCCGCGACGCTTTCCCGACCCAGCACATAGGCGAAGTTGTCGAGTGTCGGCGTGAAGAGGAAGAGCGGCGTGGGCGTGACGATATCGACGCGGTTCTTGAAGGCGTTGATCGCCGTCCAGACCATGGGGAAGACGGCGGAAAAGGCCGCCAGAGAGAGAACGGAGCGACCGAGGAAACGGGAGACGTTCATGGCTTCACCCTCTTCCAGATCACCGTGAAGATGACGGTCGTCGCCAGCATCATCAGCACCGCCATGCTGGAGGCATAGGAGATGCGGCCAGATTCGATGAAACCCTGCGAGAAGGCATACATGTCGAGCGTTTCCGTCGCGATGCCGGGTCCCCCGCGGGTCATGACATAGATGAGGTCGAAGGCGCGCAGGGACTCGATCATCTTGATGAAGGTGAGCGAGATGAGCGGCGCCTTCAGCATGGGCAGGGCGACATAGGCATAGATCTCCCAGCGCCGCGCATGGTCGAGGCGTGCGGCCTCGAAGGGCTGCGGCGGCAGGGTTTCGAGCAGTTTCAGCACGATGACCGAAAAAAACAGGCCCCATTGCCAGACATCGACCAGCGCGACCGTCATCAGCGCCGTGGCGGGGCTCGACAGCACGTCGAGCGGCTGGCCGGTGATCATCTTGTAGGGATAGGTGATGATGCCGTAGAGCGGGTGGAAAGCGAATTTCCAGACGAAGGCGGCCGAGACGCGCGGCAGGATGACCGGCACCAGGAAGACCAGCGTCAGCACCGCCCTCTGGCGCATCGAGGCAAACTCGAAGAGCAGGATGCCGAGCACGATCGCGACGAGAAGGGTCAGCGTGACCGTTATCACCTCCCATGTCAGCGACACGCCCACCGCATTGACGAAGCGGCGGTCGGAGAAGAGATCGATATAGTTGGCAAGACCGACGAAGCTGCCGTCGGGACGGCTGAGCTCGCGGTTGCGGAAGGAAATGTAGATGGCATAGGCGGTCGGCACGAAGGCGAGCACCGCCAGGATGACGAGCGGCGGCGCCAGGAAGACGGCGGGCAGGCTGGTTCTTGATTTCATGGGGGTTTCCTCGGGATCGCGCGGCCGCCGTCTCGGGAGGCGAAAGCGGCCGCGCGGCTCAAAGGTTTACTGGCTGCGGGCGACGAGGTCCTTGGCGAAACCTTCGAGTTCGGCAAGGCCTTCCTTGATGTCGGAACGCGAGCCGGTGATCAGTTCCTCCAGGATGATGCCCCAGCGGTCGCCGAGATCCGGCCAGAGCGCGCTCTGCCAGAAGTTGACAGCCGTGACCTTGCCGGTATCGGCAAGGGCCTGGCCGAGGTCCGGACCGTAGAGCTTGGCGAAGGCATCGCTCGCCATGATGCTGGTGCGGTTGAGTTCGCCGAACTGGTTGGCCTCCAGGCGCCGCTGCTCGTTCTCCTTCGATGTCGCCCAGGCGATGAAGAGGCCGGCGCAGGCCTTGGAAGCATCGTCCGGGTTGGCCTTGGTGCCGATGGCAAGGCCGTGGCCGTAGCCGCCGCCCGTCAAGGGCGTCGGAGGCGGCAGGTAGCCGACCTTGCCGACGACCTGCGAGGTCTTCGGATCGATCGCGAGGCCGGCGAGCGGCGTGGATTCGATCAGGATGGCGACCTGGCCCGAAAGGAAGGCGCCGGTCGATTCATCCCAGCTGCCGGTCTGCGTGCCGGGCGCGGAATATTTGAAGAGGTCGAGATAGGTCTGCGTCGCCTTGACGGCCGCCTCGCTGTTGAAGGCGGGCGCGTTGCCGTTGAACCATTCCCCGCCGAAACCCTTGAAATAGGGCATCCAGCGCCAGACATTGGCACCCGATCCGCGCTGGCCGCGCAGCGCAATGCCATAGACGCCCTTGTCCGGCTGATGCAGTTTCTGGACAGCGTCCTTCAGTTCATCGAGCGTTGTCGGCGGCTTGATGCCCGCTGCCTCCAGGAGATCCTTGCGGTAGACCATCAGGTCGCCGCCGCCCGTAACGGGTGCGAACCAGACCTTGCCGTCATAGGTCGCGACCTTCTGGCGGCCGGGGTCGAAATCCGCATAGTCGTATTCTTCGGGATAATAGTCGGTGAGCGGCACGACCCAGCCGGAGGAAGCGAAAAGCGCAACATTCGCCTCATCGACATAGTAAACGTTGTATTTGCCGATGGTGGAGGCATCCGCCTTGGTCTTGGCGCGCCGGTCATTCTCGTTGAGATAGTCGATCTCGAAGGATGCGCCGCCGGAGAGCTTGGTAAACTCGTCCTTGTAGCCTTCCAGAAGCGTCAGGCCGTCGCGCGGCTGGGCAAGAATGCGGATCGTGCCGGAGCACTCCGCAGCCAGCGCGATCGACGAGACCGAGCCGGCAAGAAGGCAAGCATAGGCGATGCTCGAAGCGAGCGTCTTCACGGATGTCATGGATGAACCTCCCCTAAGGATTCTATGGTCGGCGCGGCTCGACCTCCTCGGGCCGGCGCCAATCTGTCAGCGAACAGTTTCGCTGGTGCTGATATTAGCGAAGAGAACCGGGGGAACTAGCGTGCCTGATGCAGCAATTCTGTACTTTAATGCACAATGATATGCTGCAGTGCAGAAATCCCGCAGGGTTTGTGCAAAGTTTCATCGGCTTGCCGCGGGATCATCCCGCATCGAGCGACGATGGGGCGCCAGCCGGCGATAGGCCGACGGCGTCATGCGATGCTGGCGCAGAAAGGTGCGGTTGAAGTTGGAAATGTTCATGTATCCGACCTCGAAGCAGATGTCGGTAATCGGCGTGTCGCCTTCCGCCAGAAGCTTGCAGGCCTGCCAGATGCGCAGCTTGTTGACGTGATCGGTGAAGGTGTTGCCGGTGTTCTTCTTGAAGAAGCGGGAAAAGGCGCTTTCGCTCATGCCGGCAAGGTCCGCGACATCCGCAAGCCGGATATCGGTTGCGAAGTTGCGGTAGATGAAGACGAGGGCGCGCTGGAGGACATCGAGTGTCTCGGCATCGAGCTTCGGCGAATATTCCGGGGAAGACAGAATGTCATAGTCGCTGGATGTGCCGAGCAGGTCGAGCAGCTGAAGGAAGAGGGCAAAGCGGGCGACGCCCTTTTCCGCCCCCATGCGCTCGACCAGGTCGGCGCCCTTGGCCAGCGTTTCACCGTGAAAGACGAGGCCGCGCTGGGCGCGGGAGAAGAAATCCTCGAGTTGGGCAAATTCCGGGATCAGCCGTGTCGCCTCGCGGATCCGGTCGGGATGGAACTGGAGCACGACGTCCCGCCCCTCGATCACCTCACCCGGCGCCGTCATCGTCACCCAGTCATGCGGCAGGTCGCTACCGATGACGGTGAGATAGGTCGCCGAAAAAGCGCCGATATAGTCACCGACAAAGGCAATGCCCGTGCCCTTGCGGATCAGATGGATCTCGAATTCCGGGTGGAAATTCCAGACGTTGCGCTCCCAGGGATAGTCATCGAGCCGCCAGAGAAAGCTTTCGTCGATGCCGGTGATGATGTGCTCGAAGGTCGGTGTGCTTGAGGAAAACGGACCGGGTCTTGGGTCTGCAGCGCTCTGGGCTTCACGCATCCTGGTGAGAGTGGCCACATTCTTCTCCGGCAGGGTTTCACTCGACGGAAGGTGCAGGCGAGCGATCACCGGTGCGGTTTGGAGCCACGCCTTCCGCTCCCATTGTGGCGTGGAACAGACGCCGGGGCAATCCGCACCCACTGCAGCTACCCGTTCACGCAGCCGATGACGCCGCGGCCGGGGGGATAAAACACGTCTCTCTAGCTAGGCGGAATGTTGCTGGCACCATTGGTAAGCGCTGGTGTTTGCGCAATCGACGACTTCGCCTCCACCGCTTTCCGAGGGCCCCGCTCCCGGCCAAAGCCTTCGGTTGCCCATCCAAACCCTTCCCTCTCAGGCGCTTCGTGCATGGCCCGATTTTCCGGCCTGTCACTTTCATCGGATTTTATCGAGAGCCGTTGACAGGAAATATTTCGACGATATCTTGAAAATATATTTTATGGAGCGACAAGCCTTGCAGCCCTTCTCCACCAAGAAAATGCGCCTCAGCGACGTCGCCTATCACGGGCTGCGTACTGCCATCATCAAGGCCGAGCTGCTGCCGGGATCACCGATCGACGAGAAGGAATGCATGGAGCGCCTGTCGGTCGGTCGCACGCCGCTGCGCGAGGCGCTGCAGCGACTGGCACAGGAGGACCTGCTGCTCGCGGTGCCGCAGCGCGGCTATTTCGTCTCCTCCACGTCCGCGACGGATTTCTTCCAGCTCCAGGAATTTCGCCTCCAGGCCGAAGTCTGGGCCGCCCGCCTTGCCGCGACGCGCATCAGCGACGCCCAGCTCGATCGCCTCGCCGCGCTGATCGAGGAAGCGCGGGCCGGTGTCGAAGCAAAGCGCATGGAGATCGAATGGCATCTCGGCATCGATGAGGAGATGCACAAGCTGATCGCCGAAGCCTCCGGCAACACCTATCTGATGCAGGCGCTGAACCGCCTCTACGCGCTCTCGGTGCGCAGCCTCTATGTCTCGCGGATGCCGGTGGCGCTGCTCTTCGAAGACCTGAAGGACATGGTGGTCATCCACGAAGCACTCGCGAGCCGCGACCCGGACCAGGCCGAGACCGCGATGCGTGCGCATCTTTCCGTCAGCGCGACGAACCTCATCCGCCCGGTCGAGCCCGCCCGCCAGGCCCGCGTGGAGATCCGCAAGTGACCGCCGCGCGCCGCGGCAACCTCGTGACGCTGGCGCTTCTCGCCCCGTCCCTCCTCAGCGCCATCCTTCTCCTCGTCATCCCGATCCTGATCGTCATCGCCTTCTCCTTCGCCGAGCAGGACACTTATGGCGGTGCAAAATTCGGCTTCACGCTGGCGAGCTACCGCGAGCTCTTCCAGGCCATCTATGTGCCGATCTTCGTCAACTCGCTCCAGCTTGCCGCCGTCTCCACCTTCGTCTGCCTGCTGGTCGGCTATCCCATCGCCTATTTCATCGCGCTGCGCGCCGGCCGCTACGCCGGCATCCTGCTCGCGCTGCTGCTCATCCCGTTCTGGATCGATTTCATCGTGCGCATGTCGGCCTGGATGGTGCTGCTCGGCCGGAGTGGCACGATCAACAGCGCGCTTCTCGGCCTCGGTTTGGTCGAACAGCCAATCCGCATGATCGGCACCTATCCCGCCGTGCTCGTCGGCATGCTCTATGCCTTCCTGCCGACGACGGTGCTGCCGATCCACGCCGCGCTGAACGGCCTCGACAAGCGGCTGCTCGAAGCCGCCGACGATCTCGGCGCGACACCGCTGCAATCCTTCTGGCGCGTCACCTTCCCGCTGTCTCTGCCGGGCGTCATGGCGGCGATCCTCTTCGTCTTCGTGCCGGCCATGGGCGTCTATGCCATCCCGGTCCTGCTCGGCGGCGGCAAGAGCATCATTCTCGGCAACCTCATCGTCCAGCTCTTCCTCGATTTCCGCAATATCCCGCTGGGGGCCGCCGTCTCCGTCGTGCTGCTCGCCATCTCCTCGGTCATCATCGTCTGCTACATGCGCGTGCTGCGCTCGGTCGAGGAGGCACGGGCATGAGGAAGGTTCTTTCGCTCTACGTCCCGGCCGCAACGCTCATCGGCTATATCTTCCTCTTTGCGCCGCTCGTCGTCCTCGTGGTCTACGCCTTCAATGCCGGCCGCTCGACGGTGATCTGGGAAGGTTTTTCGCTCGCCTGGTTCGCCGAAGCGCTGGGCGACCGGGGCCTACGCGCCGGCTTGCAGGTCAGCGTCATCGTCGCCGTCGCCTCGGCCGCGCTTGCCACCGCCATCGGCGCGAGCGCCGCGCTCGCCGTCGTCAAGCGGCCTTTCGCCGGCAAAAACCTCTTCTCAACGCTCGTCATCGCCCCGCTCGTGCTGCCGGAGATCGTGCTCGCCGTCGGCCTCCTCGTCGCAACCGTCTGGACCGGCGTTCCACTCGGCTATGGCACGTTGATTGCCGGCCATGTGCTGGTATCGATCCCCTTCAGCTTCCTCATCGTGCGCGCCGCCGCCTCGGGTCTCGATCCGCGTCTCGACGAGGCCGCCGCCGATCTCGGCGCCAACGGCCGGCAAGCCTTCCTGCGGGTGACGCTGCCTTTGCTCGCTCCGGCCATCCTCTCGGCCTTCCTGCTCTGCGCGGTCATCTCCTTCGACAATTTCGTCGTCTCGACCTTCGTCTCCGGTGTCGGCTCCACGCCGCTGCCGATCCAGATCTACGCCGCGCTGAAAACCGGCCTTACGCCCAAGATCAACGCGCTCGGCGCCATGCTGATCGCCGTCAACGTCATCGTCATCCTGGTCGTCATGGGACGCTATCTCAAGACGGTCCGCAAACCATCATAACCACCAACCAAAATGGGGAATGCGACAATGAAAAACTGGAGAACCCTTCTTGCCTCGGTCAGCCTGATCGCCTTTGCATCGGGCGCCTCGGCCGCCGAACTCAACATCTATGCCTGGTCCGGCGAAGTGCCGCAGGAGATCGTCGACGATTTTGCCAAGGAGACCGGCATCACCGTCACCTTCGACACCTATGATTCCAACGAAACGATGATGGCGAAGCTTTCGGCCGGCGCTAGCGGCTACGACCTCATCGAGCCGAGCCAGTACACCGTGCAGGTGCTCGCCAAGCAGGGCCTGCTGAAAGAACTCGACCACGCGAAAATCCCGAACCTCGGCAATCTCGGCGCACCGTTCAAGGACGTCTCCTACGATCCCGGCCAGAAATGGTCCGTACCCTATATCTGGGGCACGACGGGTTTTGCCTATAACGAGGACTGCGTGAAAACCCCGCCGACGAGCTGGAAGGCGCTGTGGGACCCGCAGTATGAAGGCCGCATCTACATGCTCGACAACATGCTGGCCGCCTATATCGCCGGCCTCCAGGTCAACGGCTTCAAGGCCGGCACCACCACGCCTGCGGAAATCGAGAAGGCGACCCAGTCGCTCATCGACCAGAAGAAGGTGCTCGGCGGCTACAACAGCACGAATTTCGGCGATCTCGTCGCCTCGGGCGAAGCCTGCATCGTGCAGGGCTGGAACGGTTCGATCGCGCAGGTGATGGCGACCAATCCGAAGGTCAAGTATGTCGTACCGGATGAAGGCGGCTCGATGTGGATCGACGGTTTCGCCATTCCGTCCTCGGCGAAAAATGTCGAAGAAGCCTACAAGTTCATCGACTACATCATGCGTCCGGATGTGGCCGCCAAGGCGGCGAACCTTTCGAAGTCCGCAACGGTGATCGACAAGGCGAAAGAACTGCTGCCGAAGGAAGTCGTGGAGAACGCCGCCATCTATCCCGCGGAAGACAAGCTGATGAAGGCCGACTTCATCCTCGACGTGGGTGACGCGACAAAACTCTACCAGGACGGCTGGACCAAGGTGAAGACCGCCCAGTAAAGCGCTTGCGGCGGCCGGCTCCAAACCTCCGGCCGCCCCTCCCCTTTCATCACGAGTTCTGAACGATATGCCGCCTGACACCACGACAGGGACGGCCGGCGTGAGCCGTGCCGCCATCGAACTGATCGATATCCGAAAAGCCTTCGGCACCGCCGGCGGCGAGACGACCTACGCCGTCGACCGGATGAACCTTTCCATCCAGGCGGGCGAGTTCTTCACCTTCCTCGGTCCCTCCGGCTGCGGCAAGACGACGACGCTGCGCATGATCGCCGGCTTCGAGGAGCCGACCTCCGGCCGCCTGCTGCTCGACGGCAAGGACGTCACCGGCATTCCCGCCCACCAGCGCAACGTCAACACCGTGTTCCAGAGCTACGCGCTCTTCCCGCATCTCACCGTCGGCGAGAATGTCGGCTTCGGTCTTTCGGTGAAGGGCGTCGGCAAGGACGAGATTCGCCAGCGCGTCAAGGCCGCCCTGGAAAGCGTGCATATGGCGCATGCCATCGACCGCAAACCCTCCGCGCTATCCGGCGGCCAGCAGCAGCGCGTGGCGCTCGCCCGCGCGCTGATCAACCGCCCCTCCGTGCTGCTGCTCGACGAACCCTTCGGCGCACTCGATCTGAAACTTCGGCGGGAGATGCAGATGGAGGTGAAGGACATGCAGCGCAAGCTCGGCATCACCTTCATCTTCGTTACGCACGACCAGGAGGAGGCGCTGACCATGTCGGACCGCATCGCGGTCATGAACAACGGCACCGTCCAGCAGGTCGGGGGCCCCGCCGATATCTACGAGCGTCCCGCCAACCGCTTCACCGCCGGCTTCATCGGCGACATGAACCTGATCGATGCGCGCGTCCTCGGCCGCAACGGCGAGAACCTCATCGTCGAGGCCGCCGGCGGCCGCTTCGAAATGCCCTGCACCCTACCGCTTGACACCGGCGATGCCTGCACCCTCGCGATCCGCCCGGAAGCCCTGCACTTCCTCGCGGGCGAGACCGGCGGGACGATCCGCTTTTCCGGCACGGTCAGCGAGGCCGTCTATATCGGCACCGACACCGTCTACGGCCTGGCGCTATCAGACGGCACGCGCCTCCACGCCCGGGTCCGAAACGGCGACGGCCCGCCGCCTCCCCGAACCGGAGAGCCGGGCACGCTCGCCTGCGCCCCCTCCGCCATCAGACTTCTCACGCAATAGGACGCATTTTCATCATGTCGATCAAATCCTACCGGATCGCCGATCCCGCGCCGCAGCTCGATGCCGGCCTTCTCGCCCGCTTCGCCCGCGTCGAGGCGGCGACCGTCGGCCACTACCTGCACGACCGTTTCATGCGCAATGACCTGCGCCCGCTGATCGACGGCGTGCGCATCGCCGGCACCGCCCAGACCGTCTCGATCCCCGGCCCCGATTCCACCCTGCTCTACCACGCGATGGACCGGGTGCGGCCCGGCGATATCCTCGTCATCGACCGGGCCGGCGACGAGCGCCACGCCGCCTGGGGCGGCTTCATGGCGGCAGTCGCCAAGGAGCGCGGCCTTGCTGCCGTCATCGTCGACGGCATGATCACCGATCCCGCGGCCATCATCGAGGCCGGCGTTCCGACCTGGGCGCGCGGCGTCTCACCGATCACAACAAAACTGCTCAATCTCGGCGGCGGCTACAACATCCCCGTCTCCTGCGGCGGTGTCACCGTCAATCCTGGCGATGCGATCCTCGCCGACGATTGCGGCATCCTCGTCCTGCCGCCAGCCGAGGTGGCGGGGATTTCCGACATCGCGCTTGCCGACCAGGAGGACGAGGGAAGCTGGGTTGCGCGCATCCGCGACGGCGCGAAATTGCAGGATCTCGTCGATATCGCCGCCATGATCGCCGAGCGGCAGAACAAGGATGGAGCCGCCCATGGCTGACACGCTGAACAATCTCGCCGTCTGGCTCTCCACGCCGCACCAGGCGATGATCGAAATCGCCCACGACATCGGCTACCGCCATGTGGTGCTCGATATCGAACACGGCCTGTTCGACCTCGAAGCCCTCGACCGCATCCTCGCGCTCGGCAAGGCGCTCGGCATGACCATGCACGCCAAGGTGCTGGGGCCGGAGGCGATCCCGATCCAGCAGGCACTCGACATGGGCGCCGACAGCGTCATCATCCCCCATATCGGCGATGTCGAACACGCCCGCCGCGTCACCGCCTCGGCAAAGTATCCGACACTCGGCACGCGCAGTTTTTCCGGCACCCGCCCCGCCCGCTACGGCGGCGTGAAGCCGGAGTACTATGACAACGAGAACGCCAAGACGCGCTGCTATCCGATGATCGAGTCGGCCGCCGCGCTGAAGGATGTCGAGGCGATCCTCGCGCTGCCGACCGTCGACGGCCTCTTCGTCGGGCCGAGCGACCTCTCGCTCGATTCCGGCCGCGGCGCCTATCGCAACACGGATGCCGACAAGGCCGATCTCAAGACGATCGCGGACGCCGCCGCGAAAGCCGGCAAACCCTGGATCATGCCCGCCTGGTCGCGCAGCGAGCGCGCCTTTGCGCAAAACCTCGGCGCGAGCCTGATGGTCGTCGCCGACGAATACGGCTCGATCTGGATGGGCCTCGAAGACGCCGCCAAACCCTGACACCGCTTTTCCGAACGGATTTTTCCATGAACGAGACCATTTCCTGCGGCAGCCGCCTCATGCAGATCCTGAAAGCCTATGGCGTCGACACCGTGTTCGGCATGCCGGGCGTGCACACGCTCGAAGCCTATCGCGGCATGGACGCCGCCGGCATCCGCCATATCGGCGTGCGCCATGAACAGGGCGCCGGCTTCATGGCCGACGGTTATGCCCGCATGTCGGGCAAGCCGGGCGTCTGCGTGCTGATCTCCGGCCCCGGCGTCACCAATGCCGCGACCCCAATCGGCCAGGCCTATTCCGACAGCGTGCCGATGCTGGTCATCACGTCGGTCGCCGCAAACAAGGACCTCGGCATGGGCCGCGGCACGCTGCACGAGATCACCGACCAGTCGGCCGTCACCCGCCCCCTCACCGCCTTCTCCGAAACCGCCACCAGCCCCGAGCAGGTGCGCGAATACATCGCCCGCGCCTTCGCCCTCTTCGAAAGCGGCCGCCCGCGCCCCGTTCATCTTTCGATCCCGCTCGACGTTTTCAAGGCGCCGGACGACAAGCCGGCGAGCCGCCGCACCACCGCCCGCCGCCGCGCGCCCGATAGTGCACAGGTCGAAGCCACCGCCGCCATCCTCAGCGCCGCCAAACGCCCGGTGATCCTTGCCGGCGGCGGTGCGGTCTCGGCGGCGGCGGAAGTGAAGGCGCTCGCGGAAAAGATCGGCGCGGCCGTGGTGCCGACCATCGCCGCCAAGGGCATCCTGCCCGACGACCACCCGCTCGCCCTGGAGGTGACGGTCGACCGCCCCGCGACCCAGGCTTTCGTGCGCGAGGCCGATGCCGTGCTGCTCGTCGGCACCGAGCTTGCCGAGCCCGACATCTGGCTCGACGGCCCTCTGCCGATGACCGGCAAACTCATCCGCATCGACATCGACCCGGCAACGCTGGTGCGCGACTATGACGTGGATGTCGCGATGGAGGCGGATTCGAAACTGGCGCTGGCGGCGATCGCCGAAAAGGTCGCGCCAGCCGCGGGCTTCAAGGAAACGAACACCATCGCCGAACTGCGCGCCACGGAGCGCGACGGGCTGACCCCGCTCGAACAGAAACATGTGCGCGTGCTCGACAGCCTGCGCAACGCCATCCCCGACGATGGCGTGATCTACACCGACATGACACAGCTCGCCTATACCGGCTACGCGTTCTACCGCAGCGCCCTGCCGCGCACCTGGCATTTCCCGGCCGGCTTCGGCACGCTGGGTTATGCCCTTCCCGCGGCCATCGGCGGCAAGATCGCGAGCCCGAAAACGCCGGTCGCCGTCATCGTCGGCGACGGCGGTTTCCAGTTCACGCTGCAGGAACTCGGCACCGCCGTGGAAAACAAGCTGCCACTCGCCATCATTCTCTGGAACAACAACAGCCTCGCCCAGATCCGCGACGGCATGATCGCCCGCGACATCCCGACCATTGGCGTCAACCAGCACAATCCGGATTTCGTCAAGCTCGCCGAAGCCTATGGCTGCCATACGGCCGAGCCCCAAAGTTTTGCAGAGCTGGAAGCCGCGGTGAAAGCCGCTTTTGCCGCAGATGGGCCGACGGTGATTCATGTCCAGGAATCCGCACCGTTCCTGGGAGCCAACCAGAGCGCTTAACCTCGACTTGACCTGGCGGTATTTCTTTCAGGCGGTCGGCGATGAAAACATCTCCGGCCGGCCTTGTCGGTGGGTGCTCCCGTACGGGACCTGCGACGTTTTTAGGAAGCGTTAAAACCAGCAAGAAGCCATGAAACGAATGTGTCGAGGGATGGGGTTGGCTCGACGGAGGGCGCGCGAATGATGCCGTATTGCGAACCATCCGGCTGGAAGCCCATCGGCGCGACGAGACGGCCCTTGCGGATGTCGTCAATGGCGACAATCTTCGGGCACATGGCAACGCCCAGCCCACTGGCCGCCGCCTCCACCATCAGGAAGTGATGATCGAACCAGCGTGTCGATCGCGGCTTTGGCGCATTCGGACAGGCTGCGGACCATTTGCTCCAGGCGTCGGGCCGGGTCTTTGCGGCGAGCGCGACATAGGCGCCGGCGGAAAACCGGTCCGCCATGTCAGGGTGCATGGCGGGTCCGACTTCCTCGGCAATCATCCGCTCGACATGCCACCGCGGATCGATCGCGAAATCCAGTCGGCGGATGGCCAGCGTGATGCGTTCGCGCGCGAAATCGAAACTGCCGCCCCCGACAGACAGATGAAGGTCGATATCCGGATGGCGGTCCTGGAATTCCGACAGCCGCGGGATCAGCCAGCGCATGGCAACAGATCGCTCGCAGGAAACGACAATCGGCGGCGATGTCTCGACTTTGCGGATATCCTCCAATGCGGCCGAAACCAGCGACAGGGCATCGGTCGCGGCTTGCGCCAATCGCACGCCCTCCTTCGTCAACCGCAGGCCGCGGCCGTCAGGTTCCAGCAGCCTTATACCGAGATGATCTGACAGGTTCGACACACGTCGGCTGACAGCACCATGGGTGAGGTTGAGATCGGCGGCCGCCGCGCGCACGGAACCGAGGCGCGCCACGGTCTCGAACGCGTGCAGGTCATCGAGAGAGGAAAGGTCCGACCGTTTCATTGGTGATATAATATCACCAGTATTCGTCAGATCATATCGATTTTTCTTCCGCTTACCCGCTGATATCTAGGGTTCATGGAAGAGATCATTGACCAGAACGAACATGTCGGCATCGTCGCCGATGACCTGACGAGCGCTGCAGATGGAGCCGGGGCCTTCTTGACGTACGGCTATCAACCACTCGTCCGCCGGCAGCGGCAGGCGAGCGTCGGTGCACCGGTCGTCGCCGTCGATACCGGCAGCCGGCTCATGGAAGAGGCCGATGCCATGCGTGCAACCGGGCAGGCGATCGCGTCGCTTGCCGGCTGCCGGCACCTCTACAAGACAATCGATTCCACCCTGCGCGGTCACATTCGTGCGGAAATTGCCGCGGCGTTCAAGGCCAGTGGTCGGCCACGGCTGGTAATCGCTCCGGCATTTCCGACCGCGGGACGCACCACGGTTGACGGTATCCAGCTCCTGCACGGTGTGCCGGTCGCACAGACCGCCTATGGCCACGACCCAGTTCATCCTGCGCGCGCATCGCTGATTGCAGATCTGATCGCACCCGATCTTGGCCGAATGGCAACGGTTCCCGTTAGCGCAACCGACAGCGATATCGGGAAGCACATTGCTGGCGCTTCGATCATCGTCGTCGATGCACACAGCCAGATCCTGCTGAATCGCCGGATTGCAGAGATTACGAAACACGGCCCGGCTCTGTGGGTCGGATCCCCGGGCATGGCCGAGGCCCTGGCCGCGGTCGTCGGCCAATCGCCCGATCGCCAGACCTTCACGCCCCCAAACGCTCCGCGTCACATTCTCGTCCTCGTTGGCAGCGCAAATCATCTCAGCCACGCCCAATACGAGGCACTGGCCGCGACTGGCGCCTCGGTCGCCGACAGAGCCGAAGGCATCGCTAAAACGGCATCCGTCGCGTGCATCCATGCCCCGCGCGCTCGCACGGCGGATCCGTCGAAAGTCCTCTGCGCACTGGTGGACGAGGCGGACATCGCGCTGTCGCGGCAATGGTACGACGCCATCGTCGCGACCGGCGGAGAAACGATGAGTGCGCTTATGGAGCGGCTTTCCATCCATACGTTCACCCTGGTCAAGGAACTCGAGCCCGGGTTTCCGCTTGGCTGCGCGCGCCTTTCGAACGGACGACCGATACTGCTTGCCATGAAAGCAGGCGGTTTCGGTTCGGTCATGACCTTGTGCAATGCCACAAATGCCATCCTTCAGATGGGGAGGAAGTCCACATGAAAACCGTTCTACGGCCTCTTGCCATTACCATGGGCGACCCGTCGGGCATTGGACCGGAGATCGTCGCGAAGACGCTCCTTGCCCGTGCCGATTTGCGTCACAACGTCGTTGTCGGCGATCCGGCTGTTCTGGCGAAGGCGATCGCCAGGTTCGGCAGCGGGCTGCGCCTGAACGAAATCGATACGGTCGCCGATGCAAAGCCGAAAGGCTCCCTGAACGTCCTCGCCTCGTCCAGGGTTGAAACGCCACCCCCGCTCGGTACGGTCAGCGCCGTCAGCGGCCGCTTGGCCTATGATGCTATCGTTGCGGCGATCGACCTTGCCAGGTCAGGTGCAGTCGCTGGAATTGTCACGGCACCAATCCACAAGGAAGCACTGGCTCAGGCCGGACTTTCCTATCCCGGCCACACGGAAATCCTCGCGGACAGAGGCGGCGCGATGCGCGTGGCGATGATGCTCGCCAATGACGACATCCGCACCGTTCTGGTGACGATCCACTGCTCGCTCGCCGATGCGATCCGCCGGGCGGATTTCCCAGCGCAGATGTCCGCGATCCGCCTCGCCCACCAGGGTAGCCGCGCCCTGGGTATCGCCCATCCCCGCATCGCGGTCGCGGGACTCAATCCGCATGCCGGCGAAGGCGGCCTCTTTGGCGACGAGGAAATCCGCATCATCGCCCCCGCCATTGCGGCAGCCCGCGCGGAGGGCATTGACGCCAGCGGCCCCTGGCCGGGCGATACGGTGTTCATGCAAGCGCGAAACGGCCGCTTCGACGTGGTCGTCGCGCAGTACCACGACCAGGGGCTCATCCCGGTCAAATATCTGGGGCTGGAAAAGGGCGTGAACATCACGCTTGGCCTGCCCTTCATACGCACAAGCCCAGACCACGGCACCGCCTTCGATATCGCAGGCCAGGGCATTGCCGATCCGGGAAGCCTCGAAACAGCAATCGACTACGCCTGCCGACTGGCAAGGGCGTCATCCGAACGGGAGAACTGACATGTCCGACACAGACTTCATCTTCATGCTCACCCGCAACGACCGGACGATCCCGGACGCGCGGGAGCAACTACCCGCCGTGCTTTCGGCGGGCGTTCGTCACATCGGATTCAAGGATATCGGCCTGCCCCTGTCGGCGCTTACCGACCTGAACCGGGAAATCCAGCAGGCGGGTGCAAAAAGCTACCTCGAGGTGGTTTCGCTCGACAGAGACAGCGAGATCGCATCGGTGCGCGCCGCCCTCACGCTCGGGGTCGACTATCTCCTTGGCGGCACCCATGTGGACGATGTGCTTCCCCTCATCGAGGCAAGCGGCCTGCTATACTATCCGTTCCCCGGTCGCATAACCGGGCACCCGAGCATTCTCGAGGGTTCGATGATGGAGATCGTCGCAAGCGCCCGAGACCTTGCAAGCCGAGACGGCGTGCATGGCCTCGACCTCCTTGCCTATCGTGCCGATGTCGACGCCGCGGAACTGATCAGGGCCGTCTGCAACACCGTTGTCAAACCCGTCGTCGTGGCAGGATCCATCGACCGGGCCGAGCGAATCCACGCGGCCGTCAGTGGCCGGGCCGCCGGCTTTACCGTCGGAACCGCGGCCCTTGACGGCCGGTTCCCCGCAGCCATGCCGGGCCTGACCCATCAGCTTCTGGCGATAGCAGCGATCCAGAAACAAACTGGGCGGTTCATCGAAGAGTGAACCTGGAAGCGATGGAGAGCTGACTATCCCTCAATACACTTAAACCGAGGCCCGACACTGAACAATGAAACGGCTCTTGAAGAGATTAGAACCACCGATCCGTTACCCGGATCGGCATTCGAATAATCGCTCTTTGAGATGCAGGGGCTCTTTGGGCCCTCTGGCATTTTCGCCTTTAACATCGCCAACACCACCTGCCTCCACGGTCGCCACCGACACAGGACAATACAAATCCCGCCCCACCCAGCGGCAGGAACTGGCGGATGACCACTGCCTGCATGGGCGCGATACGCCTCCGGAAAAAGCCCGATCACGCCCACATCCCCATTTAGGTCACGGCTCGAAAAGCAAGGCGTGACAACAAGATACCCGGATAAGGCACCCTACATTCTTACAAATGACAAGCGGTGAAGATCGTTTGTCATTTCTTCTGATTGACATTTGTCGATAGATAAACATATTTTGTAAAGCGCGATGAGGGAGTGTCGCGGAAATGCGTGGAGGAATGCATGGGTCCGCTTTTGAAAGTGGAAGGACTGAAAAAGTCCTTTGGCGGCGTTGCCGCACTTCGCGACGGCCGCTTTGAGCTGGAAGCCGGCTCGGTGCACGCGCTGTGCGGCGGCAACGGCGCAGGCAAATCGACGTTCCTTTCCATCCTCATGGGCATCCACAAGCGCGACGGCGGCACGATCCTGCATCGCGGCAACCCGGTGGAATTCGGCAATCCGGCCGAAGCGCTTCGCTCCGGCATCGCCATCATTGAGCAGGAGCTGAGCCCGGTTCCGCACATGACAGTGGCGGAAAACATCTATCTCGGCCGCGAGCCCTCCGCCCGCTTCGGCGGTATCGATTTCAAGACGATGAACCGCAATGCGCAGGCGCTGCTCGACCGCCTCGAATTCAGCATTTCCGCCACGCAATACATGATGAACCTCTCGGTCGCGCAGATGCAGCTGGTCGAGATCGCCAAGGCACTGAGCCACGAGGCAGACGTCATCTTCATGGACGAGCCGACATCGGCGATCGGCGAAAAGGAGGCCCAGCACCTTTTTTCCGCGATCGAGCGCCTGAAGGCAGAGGGCAAGGGCATCGTCTATGTCTCGCACCGTCTTTCGGAGATCTTCCAGATCGCCGACAGCTACACGGTGTTCCGCGACGGCGGCTTCGTCGGAGCCGGCAAACTTGCCGACATCGATCGGCCCGGTCTCATCCGGATGATCGTCGGCCGCGAGCTCGGCGAGGAGTATATCAAGACCAACACGCCGACCGAGATCGCCGGCCTTGAGGTGACGGGCCTGTCGGCCCCCGGCAAGATCGAAGACATCTCGTTTACCGCCCACAAGGGCGAGATTTTCGGCATCTACGGGCTGATGGGCTCGGGGCGCACAGAAATCTTCAATTGCCTTTTCGGCATGGATCGCCCATCGGCGGGCGACATCCGCCTCGACGGCACGGCCGTGACGATCCGCCAACCGTCCGACGCCATGGCAGAGGGCATCGCCTTTGTCACCGAGGATCGCAAGGTCACGGGCCTCAACCTGACGGACAGCGTGCGCAACAATATCTGCCTGGCCAGCCTGCCGGAAATGAGCCCGGCCTTCGTGATGCGCAAGAGCAACGAGCAGGCCGCCAGCGCCGACATGATCGCCCGCTTTGCCATCAAGGCGGCGCGAGACACGATGCCGGTCTCCGGCCTGTCGGGCGGCAACCAGCAAAAGGTCGTGCTCGGCAAGTGGTTCCTGCGCCAGCCGCGCGTGCTGCTGCTCGACGAGCCGACCCGCGGCGTCGATGTGGGCGCCAAGCGCGAGATCTACCGCGTCATCTGCGATTTTGCCGCGGCCGGCGGCACGGTCGTGATGATCTCCTCCGAAATCGACGAAATTCTGGGAATGTCCGACCGCATCCTCGTGATGCGCCAGGGACGGTCCGCCGGCATCCATGACCGGCGCGAGACCGATGCCCAGTCCCTCGTGCATCTGTCGACCTGACGGAAACGAGACCCCAAGCGACGCATCGACCCCCGCATGGCAAGAGGTGACACCGTGTCCAGTGCAGAAAACAACACCGCCAGCAGCTGGCTGAATTCCGACCGCCGCAAGCTGATCCTGCAGGAATACGGCATCTTCCTCGCCTTCCTGCTGCTGGTCGGCATTCTCGCATTGTCGAACGAATTCTTCCTGACGCCGGGCAACATTTCCAACGTACTGCTCCAGACGTCGATCAATGGCATTCTCGCGATCGGCATGACCTTCGTCATCCTGACACGCGGCATCGACCTTTCTGTGGGCTCGGTCGTCGCACTCGCCGGCATGGTGAGCGCGAGCTTCGTGACCAGTTCGGCAACGGCAGGCATTGCCGGTGCACCCTATCCCATGGTCGTGGCGCTCGCAGCCGGCATTCTCGTGGGCGTCGCCTGCGGCGCGCTGGTGGGCTTCATCGTCTCGCGCTTTTCCGTGCCCGCCTTCGTGGCGACGCTCGGCATGCTCTCGGCCGCCCGCGGCGCCACGCTGATCTATGGCGGTGGCAAGCCGGTGCCCGGCCTCAGCCCGGAATTCCGCTGGATCGGCACGGGCAACATCCTTGGCATTCCGATGCCAGTCATCCTGCTCGCCCTGGTCTTCGGCGTCTCCTGGTGGGTCCTGACCCGCACGCGTTTCGGCCGCTACATCTATGCCGTCGGCGGCAACCCGCATGCGGCCAAGACCTCGGGCCTCAACGTCACCCGCATCCGCTTCATGGTCTATGTCATCTCGGGTGCGCTGTCGGGCCTTGCCGGCATGATCCTCTCGGCCCGCACGGGTTCGGCCCTGCCACAGGCCGGCATCGCCTACGAGCTCGATGCCATCGCGGCGGTCGTCATCGGCGGCACCAGCCTTTCGGGCGGCGTTGGCCGGGTGACGGGAACACTGATCGGCGCCCTCATCATCGGCGTCATGAACAACGGCCTCGATCTCATGGGCATCCAGTCCTACTACCAGCAGGTCCTCAAGGGCGCCCTCATCGTCGGTGCGGTCATGCTCGACCAGAAGCGAAATCAGGGCCTCTAGCCCGAAGAAACCGGGCGTCTTCCCACGCTCGCGGACGAACGGCACGCCTGAGAGCGGCCGCAATTCTCAAAGGAGGAGAATGACATGAAGAAACTGATGATCGCACTTGCCTCTGCGACGGTGCTGCTCGCCTCGTCCGCCCTGGCCCAGGAGAAGCTGAAGATCGGCGCGGCGCCTTACGGCCTCAACGCGGAATTCATGCAGATCTGGTCCGCAGCGCTTGAGGAACACCCGGCCGTGAAGAGCGGCGAAGTCGAACTGACCGTTTTCGACGGCCGCTACGATGCGCTGGTCCAGCAGGAACAGTTCAACACGATGATCACCCAGAAGTTCAACGCGATCATCTTCGTGCCGATCGACATCGAAGCCGGCGCTACCGCCGTACAGGCTGCCCATGACGCCAGCATTCCCGTCATCGGCTCCAACACCCGCGTAAACTCCGACCTGCTCTCCTCCTATGTCGGTTCCGACGACACAATCTCCGGCTACATGGAAGCCAAGGCAGTGCTCGACAAGATCGGTTGCAAGGGCAATGTCGTGATCATCGAAGGCCCGATCGGCCAGTCCGCGCAGATCTCGCGCCTGGAAGGCAACCAGAAGGCGCTTGCCGAATGCCCCGACGTCAAGGTTCTCGAGCAGCAGACCGCCAACTGGTCGCGCGCCGAAGCCCAGACGCTGATGGAGAACTGGCTGACCTCGCATCCCGGCCAGATCAACGGCGTCATCGGCCAGAACGATGAAATGGCGCTCGGCGCCGTCGAAGCGATCAAGTCCGCCGGCCTGAAGACAGAGGATTTCGCGATTGCCGGCATCGACGGCATCACGGACGCGCTGACAGCCGTCAAGGAAGGCACGATCACCTCGATCCTGCAGGACGCCCGCGCCCAGGCACAGGGTGCACTGGACCTTGCGATCCTCCACGCCAAGAAGGGCGACTACAAGCCGCAGTCCGATATCTGGGCACAGTATCCGGACATGCCGTTCAACGACGGCAAGGACAAGGAGTACAATGTTCCGTGGACGCCGGTCACGGCGGAGAACGTCGATAAGCTCCTGGAAATGCGTAAGTAACAACCATCTGCGGGGCGGCGAGTGTCGCCCCGCTTTCCCAACCCTTCGAAGGCTGAACCGATGTCCGACACACCTCCCAAGATCGATCTCAACTTCCCGCTCGACGGCAGGGTCGCGCTCGTCACCGGCGGCGCCTCCGGCATCGGCGCGGCCATCGCCGCCGCCTTTGCGGCCAAGGGCGCCAAAGTCGCCGTGCTCGACATCAATGCCGATGTCGCCAAGGCGAAGGCGGAAGAACTCGGCGGTTCGGCAAAGCCCTTCGTCTGCGACGTTTCCAGCCCGGCCTCCGTCGAAAAGGCCGTTGATGATGTGGTCGAAACCTTTGGCGGCATCGATATCGCGGTCAATAGTGCCGGCATCGTCGCGCTTGCCCCGGCCGAAGACCTGACGCTTTCCCAGTGGGACAGGACGATCGACATCAACCTCAAGGGCAGCTTCCTGATCACCCAAGCGGTCGGCCGCCGCATGATCGCGGCCGGCAGGGGCGGCAAGATCGTCAACCTCGCCTCGCAGGCCGGCACGGTCGCCATCGAGGAGCATGTCGCCTACTGCGCCTCAAAGTTCGGCGTCATCGGCATGTCCAAGACCTTCGCCGCCGAATGGGGCAAACACGGCATTACCGTCAACACGATTTCGCCCACCATCGTTCTCACTGAACTGGGCAAGCAGGCCTGGGCCGGCGAGAAGGGGGAGAATGCGAAGAAGCGCATCCCCACCGGCCGTTTCGCGTTCCCGGAAGAGATTGCCGCCGCCGCCGTTTTCCTGGCCTCGCCGGGCGCCGACATGATCAACGGCGCCGATCTCCTGATCGACGGCGGCTATACCATTCTGTGAGAGGACTTATCATGCAGCGTTTCATCAACGATCCGGACCTGGTGGTCGAAGATACCGTCAAGGGCTTCATCAAAGCTCATTCGGACATCGTGCGCCTTGCGGAAAACCCACGCGTCGTCGTCGCCAAGGATGCCCCCTTTGCCGGCAAGGTCGGCGTGGTGACGGGCGGTGGTTCCGGCCACGAGCCGGCCTTCATCGGCTACACCGGCAGGAACATGCTCGACGCCGTTGCTGTCGGCGAGCTCTTCTCCTCGCCAACAGCCAAGAGTTTTCATGACGCTATCCGCGAGGCGAACGGTGGCAGGGGCGTCGTCGTGCTCTACGGCAACTATGCCGGCGACAACATGAATGTGAAGATGGCAACGAAGCTTGCTGCCAAGGACGGGATCGAGGTCGTGACCGTCGTCGCCAACGACGACGTCTGCTCCGCCCCGCCGGAGGAGCGCGAGAAGCGCCGCGGTGTCGCCGGCGAGATCTTCATGTGGAAGATGGGCGGCGCCAAGGCTGCGACCGGCGCCAGCCTCGAAGAAGTCCGCGCCACTGCGCAGAAGGCAATCGACAATTGCCGCTCGATCGGCGTGGGCCTCGGCCCCTGCACGCTGCCGGCCGTCGGCCATCCGAATTTCCAGATCGAGCCCGGCACGATGGAGGTCGGTATCGGCCATCACGGCGAACCGGGCGTACGCGTCGAAAAGCTGAAGACGGCCGACGAGGTCGCCAGGGACATGGTGAAGATCGTGCTCGACGATCACAAACTGCCTGAGGGCACCGAGGTCGCCGTGCTCGTTTCGGGTCTGGGCGCAACACCGCTCAACGAGCTCTATATCCTCAACGACACGATCGAGAGCGAGATTTCGGCCCGTGGCCTGAAAATCCGCAAAACCTGGATCGGCAATTACTTCACTTCGCTGGAAATGGTCGGCGCAACGCTGACCGTCATGGCGCTCGACGACGAACTGAAGACGCTGCTCGACGTCGAGACGCGTTGCACGATGATCCTGTAACGGAGGAAGACATATGCAGACCTTCGACAATGCTTCCGCCGGTGCCATCGTTCTGTCGATGGCCGAGCGGATTATCGAGAACCGTGCCTATCTCAGCGAGATCGACGGCAAGATCGGTGACGGTGACCATGGCGTGAACATGGCCAAGGGTTTTGGCATGGCCGCCGAGCGTCTTAAGGACAAGAATGCCTCGCTTGCCGTGTCTCTCGACACGCTCGGCACGGTGCTGATGACGGAAATCGGCGGCTCGATGGGTCCGCTCTACGGCGTCATGTTCACCGAGTTCGCCGAAACGATCGAGGGTGTCGAGACGATCGACGCCGCGGCCTATAGCAAGATGCTGCACGCAGGCCTCGCTGGCATCCAGTCGATCGGTTCGGCCAAGGTCGGCGACAAGACGCTGCTCGATACTTTCGTGCCCGCAGTCGAGGCTTTCGACGCGGCGACGGCGAATGGCAAGTCGTTCGGCGAGGCGCTGGAAGCCCTCGTTGCTGCAGCCGAAACCGGCCGTGACTCGACAATCAACCTCGTGGCCAAGATCGGCCGCGCCAGCCGTCTCGGCGAACGTTCGCTCGGCGTATTGGATGCGGGCGCCACCTCCTGCGCTATCATCCTCAAGGAACTGTCCGACGGCGCGCGCGCACGACTTGCCTGAGCCGGGCGAAAAGGTCCTCCCAGGACGCGCGGCCTGTCCTTTGTGACGGGTCGCGCACCGCTTTTTTGCCCAGGCATGTTGCAAACCGGCGGCGTTGCTCTCATCTTCGCCGCCTGATGGGGGACCAGCGAAACCGATGGCATTGAAGACTTCCGCAGCGCGCAAGGGCGGCTCCGGCCGGGGCAACGGGCCGGAAGGCGTAGACTTGATTCCGCTGCGCTATGGCGATGACCCCTATGTCTGGGCGTGCTGGCTCTACTACGAAGACGGCATGACGCAGGGCGAGATCGCCGAGGCGATGGGTGTGTCGCGCGCCACCGTCAACAGCTACCTCGCGGATGCCCGCGAGAAGGGCATCGTCAACATCTCCATCGAGCCCGCCCGCCTCGCCTCGCTCACCATCGCGCAGGAACTGAAGCGTCATTTCGGCCTCGCCGACTGCCTCGTCGTACCAAACGATGACGATTCACGTCCGCTGATCGGCCGGCTTGGGGCAGCTGGCGCGCAGGCACTTTCCAAGATGATCAAGTCCGGCGACACGCTCGCCGTCGCCTGGGGCCGTACGGTCCTCTCGGTCGGCGAGCACTTGGAAATGGCTCCTCTACAGGATGTTACCGTCGTTCAGGCAACGGGCGGCACCACGGCAAGCTTCAACTACACGCCGGAACTGACAACCGCCGCCCTTGCCCGCGCGATCTCGGCACGCTGTGTCAACATCACCGCCCCCGCCGTCGTCGCCTCCGCTCAGATGCACGATCTGCTGCTCGCCGAGCCACTGATCCGCGAACAGTTCGACACACTCGCCCGCGCCAACCGCATCGTCTTCGGCATCTCCTCGCTCCGCCCCAACTCGACGATCCACACCAGCGGCTTCTTCGAATCCGTGCCGTTGCAGCACTATCTGGCGAAGGGGGCGGCCGGTGTGCTTGCCGGACGCTTCATCGACGAACGCGGCCGTCCGGTCGCCGGCCCTCTTGATGACCGCACGATCGGCATTTCGCTGGAGATGCTGCGCGGCATCGGTACGCGCGTTGCCGTCGCCGGTGGTTTCGACAAGGTGCCGGCCCTGCTGGCAGCATTGCGTGGCGGCTATGCCAATGTGCTGGTGACCGATGCCGCCACCGGCGCCGGCATCCTGCGCGCTGACGGGGTAACGAGCCTCGACGGGAAACTTTCACAACGCCAGAAGAGCGCACCTGTCGCCAACAGCTATCGCACGCGCGTCAAGAAATTCCTCAACAATCCCAATGACGTGGTCGAAGAAATGCTGGACGGCCTGATCGCCGCACACAAACCCTACCTCCAGCCCATTGGCACGTCACGTCGAGCACTCGTTGCGCGCAATGGCCCGCGACAGGGTAAGGTAGGCCTCGTCATCGGTGGCGGCACGGGGCACGAGCCCTGCTTCGTCGGCTATGTCGGCAAGGGACTTGCCGATGCGGTCGCCCTCGGCAACATCTTTTCCTCGCCGCCACCGGACCCAATCACCAAATGCGCCGTCGCCGCTTCGGGGGGAGCGGGTGTGCTTTTCGTCTACGGCAATTACGCCGGCGACGTGATGAACTTCGAAATGGCAGCCGAGCTCGCAGAAGAACAAGGCATCTCGATTCGCACAGTGCTGACCACCGACGACGTCGTTTCGTCTCCCGTGGAGGACAAGGAAGGACGACGCGGCGTCGCCGGCAACTTCTTCGTCTTCAAGGTGGCGGGGGCGGCCTGCGATCGCGGCATGACGCTTGACGAGTGCGAGGCCGTCACTCGCAAGGCGAACGACCGCACCTTCACAGTCGGTGTCGCGCTCGAATCCTGCTCCATGCCGCAGACGCAACGGTACAATTTCGAGATCGGGCCCGAGGACATGGAGCTCGGCATGGGCATCCACGGCGAGCCGGGCGTTTCGCGCGAGCGTATCCGCACGGCCGACGAGATCGTCGATACGATCATGGACACCATCTTCAAGGAAATGAAGGCGGAACCCGGTGACCGGGTGGCGGTTCTGGTCAATTCCTTCGGCGCAACGCCGTTGATGGAACTCTACATCCTGTTCCGCCGGGTGGCGCAGCGGCTGGCGGCCAAGAACATCACGATCGAGGCCAATTGGATTGGGCACTATTGTACATCGCTCGACATGGTGGGCGCCTCCATCTCGATCATGCATCTCGACCGGGAATTGACCGACCTGCTGCACCATCCATGCCAGACGGCGATCCTGACCATCAATGCGCCTGAAACAGGAAGTGCGACGCAGGGCTAGGGCCGCCTGCATCAAAGGGGGAGGAAAACATGTCGGAAAATGCGGCACGGGTTCTCGCCAGGATGTTCGAACGGATGTCCCAGGTGATCGAAGCAGAGAAGGACCACCTCTCGGAACTTGACGGCGCCATCGGCGACGGGGACCACGGCATCACCATGTCGATCGGCTTCAAGGCGGTGACGACGGCACTCGCTATACTCGATGTCGATACGGCAAGCCCGTCGGACGTGATATCGACGACGGCGACGAGCTTCCTCGACGCGGTCGGCGCCTCGACAGGTCCCCTCTACGCTACGGGTTTCCGCCGGGCAGCACAGGTGCTTGCTGGCCGTAACGAGCTCGATCTTCAAGCCTTCCGTGACATACTTGCTGCAATTTCCGAGGGCATTCGGGACCGCGGCAAGGCGCAGCGCGGTGACAAGACCATGCTCGATGTCTGGCTCCCAGCCGCCGAGGCGGCTACGGCAGCCGTCGCTGAAGGCAAGTCGAAACATGAATTCTGGTCCGCCGTCACTGCCGCGGCTGACAACGGTGCTGCCGCGACGGCCACGATGGTTGCAGCCAAGGGGCGCGCGGCGCACGTTCGCGAACGATCCCTTGGCCACCTCGATCCGGGTGCAGTTTCCGCCGCGGCATTGATCAAGGCAATGTCGAAGACATGCTAGACCTTCGCCGAAACAAGATGCGCTTGGTCTTGATCAGCAAGGGCTCTTGATGGGATTTGAACCAAAAACTCTAAGATGATTCTGATCGGCAATCGGTCGCCGCATTGGAGTGAGTACAGCAAGGCGTAGATTTCAGCACCAAATGGTGCTATCGATGCCACTCTATGCAGGAGCTTTTTCATGCGATCCACGATCAATCTCGACGACAACCTCATGGAACGAGCAAGATTCCTAACCGGAACCAAGGAAACGGCTGCGCTTGTCCGCCAGGCATTGGAAACACTTGTGCGAATCGAATCAGGAAAGCGACTGCTCGCGCTCGGGGGCTCCATGCCCGATGCTGAAGCAGCCCCTCGGCGCCGGAGCGAAGCGGCAAAGTGATCCTTGTAGACACCTCCATCTGGATCGATCATTTTCGCTACGGAGACTCGGAGCTACGCACAATCATTGAGGACGACCTCCTACTCTGCCACCCTGCGATTATCGGCGAATTGGCGCTTGGCAGTCTTCGGGACCGTGATGCCGTAGTGGCGTATTTAGCGGCACAGCGCGAAGCATTCGTCGCCACGCACGCTGAGGTCATGACAATGATCGATCGTCATTCGATTTTCAGTATGGGAATCGGTTACACCGACGCACACTTGTTGGCTTCGACGCTGCTTGACGGGCGATCGAGCTTGTGGACCAGGGACAAACGCCTAACAGCAGCAGCTCAAAAGGCAGGCGCCGTGCTGCATACACCTATGGTCCCACCCAATTAGTCGGTGCAGGACGTGAGCACCGGCCGAATGCATAACTTAAAATGCTCTTGAAGGGATCAGAACCCGCGCCCCGCGGCTCACCACTTTATATTCAGATCAAGTTTCCGATACGGGCACCACTTGATGTCCCCAATGGCCGGTTTGGGGCCGTGACAAGACTGTCCGCTTCTGTCTCGTGGACAAGAGAAGCGGACAATCTCGTTGGGGGTTATGCCGTATCGGTCCAGCTGGCTAGCCGTTGCCGGGCAGCGCACTTGAACGTCCGAGCCAGCGTGTGAACCGCGTCACGATCACGTACAAGGCCGGGACAAATAATACCGCAAGTACCGTTCCGGAAATCATTCCGCCGAATAGGCCGGTCCCAATTGCATTCTGGGTTTCCGAGCTTGCACCTGATGCAATGACCAGCGGAACGACGCCCAGCGTAAAGGCGAGCGAGGTCATGACGATAGGGCGCAGACGAAGGCGCGCGGCTTCGACGACGGCTGCGGCAAGAACCAGCCCGTCTCGCTGGCGCTTGCGCGCGAACTCGACAATCAACACCGCATTCTTGGCGGAAAGGCCGATCAGGGTGATCAGGCCGACCTTGAAGAAGACATCGTTTTCCAGGCCACGCAGGTGAACAGCGATCACCGCCCCGAGGATCCCGAGCGGGACAACCAGCATGACGGAGAGTGGAATGGTCCAGCTTTCGTACAAGGCTGCGAGCACCAGAAAGACAATGAGGAACGAAAAGGCCATGAGCATCGGCGCCTGCGTACCCGATTGCCGCTCCTGCAGGGACTGCCCCGTCCATTCGACGGCAAAGCCCTTGGGAAGCTTGAGCGCCAATTGCTCAATTTCATCCATGGCTTCACCGCTCGACACACCTTTTGCTGCCGAACCCGACAGGCTGAGGGACGGATATCCATTATAGCGTGTCACCTGCAGTGGGATGGTGGACCATTCTGCTGTCACAATTTCCGAAAGCTGAACCATTTTGCCCGCATCGCTGCGAACATGCAGGTTAAGGATGTCATCGACCTGCATACGGCTTTTCGGCTCGGCCTGGAGGATGACCTGTTGCAGCCGACCGTCGCGCGGGAAGTCATTGACATAGGTCGAGCCAACGGAACCGCTGAGCGTGTCACTAATCGTCGTGTAGGCGACCCCCAGCGCACTTGCCTTCTGGCGATCGACGACAAGGGTAACACTGGGACCGTTTGGCAGCCCGTCCACGCGCACGTCGCTCAGCAGCGTGCTCTCGGACGCAAGCTTCGTGAGTTGGGCTGCAGCCGCAGAAAAGGCTATCTCCCCATGGTTAGCGCGGTCTTGAAGCCTTAGCGCAAATCCAGAGGTTGTACCGAGCTCATCAATGGCCGGCGGCTTCATGCTGAGAATCTCGCCCTCTGGTGCTGCAGCCATGGCTTCGGTTGCTAGATTCACCTCGTCGTCGACGCTACCTGAACGCTTATCCCAATCCTTGAGGCTCGTAAACGACATGGCGGTATTGGAACCTGAACCCGAGAAACCGAAACCCATGATTGTCAGGTTGTTGACGATATCCGGTCGTGTCTGGACATGTTTTTCTAAGAGATCAACGACGTCTCGGGTGCGTTCAGCCGTCGCCTCCGCCGGAAGTGTGATGGAGGTCATGAACGAGCCCTGATCTTCCTCAGGCACGAATGCCGTCGCCAGCGTGCCGTAACCATAGGCGACTGCGCCCACTATCGTGACATAGACAAGCATGGTCCGACCGGTCCTCTGAACAAGACGTGCGACCCAGCCCGTGTAGCCCTCGGTCAAGCGATCAAAGCCGCGGTTGAACCAGCCGAAAAGTCCGTTTCGCTGATGGTGCCCGCTATCGATCGGCTTCAACAAGCTCGCGCAAAGCGCCGGGGTCAGGCTGAGAGCCAGAAAGGCCGAGAAAGCGACCGACACGGCCATAGATACCGTGAACTGACGATAGATCGCGCCAACCGCGCCGGAGGCAAAGCCCATAGGAAGAAGCACGGCTGTCAAGACGAGCGTGATCCCGATCACCGCGCCCGTGATCTCGCCCATGGCCTTTCGCGTCGCCTCACGGGGGGACAGACCTTCCGTCGCCATCAGCCGCTCGACGTTTTCCACGACCACGATCGCGTCGTCTACGATAATCCCGATCGCGAGAACCATGCCGAACATCGTTAGGACATTGATGGAATATCCCAATGCCAGCATGACCGCGAAGGTGCCGAGCAGCGCTATCGGTGCGACGATGGCCGGAATGAGGGTGTACCGGATGTTCTGCAGGAAGAGCAGCATGATGAGAAAGACGAGCACCATAGCCTCAGCCAGTGTCTGCGCCACTTTCTGGATCGAGACCTTCACGAAGGGTGCCGTGTCGTACGAGATCGCATATTCGATCCCCGCCGGCATGTTCAGCGAAAGCTCTGCCAGTCTCGCGCGAACACCGCTAGAGGTGCTAACCGCATTTGCCCCGGGTGTGACCTGGATGGCGGCTGCCGTGGCAGGCTTGCCGCCGTCGAGAATGGCGAAGCTCGACGACTGGGATCCAACCTCAATGCGGGCAACATCACCCAGCGTCAGATGGGAGCCGTCCGGATTTGAGCGGAGGACGATGTCCGAGAATTCGTTGACGGTCTGAAGCTGGCCTTCGACATTGAGCGGTACGCTGACCTTTTGCCCTGGAACTGTCGGCGCATCTCCAAGTCGCCCAGGCGCCACCTGAAGGTTCTGCGACTGGATCGCCTGTATGACCTCGGCCATCGAAACAGAATGCGCGAGCAAGCGCGTCGGATCGACCCAGATCCGCATGGCAGCCTCGGACCCGAAGGACTGGACGCGGCCGACGCCTGAAACCCGCTTGAGTTCCGGGGCGATGTTGCGCACGAGATAGTCATCAAGCGCCAATGCGTCGATGGCGCCG
Source organism: Shinella sp. 838 (assembly GCF_029623935.1). Classification (NCBI taxonomy): domain Bacteria; kingdom Pseudomonadati; phylum Pseudomonadota; class Alphaproteobacteria; order Hyphomicrobiales; family Rhizobiaceae; genus Shinella; species Shinella sp. 838. The sequence goes on along the minus strand of NZ_JARSBQ010000009.1, from coordinate 6,276 downwards.
TCTTTCGACTTCAGGGAGACAATCATCAAGAACCCTGACGAAGCCGATTCCACCGATAGGCCAGCCCGACGGACTGCCTCTGGCAATCGCGGCTCCACGGCCTTGAGCCTGTTCTGGATGTCCACCTGAGCCAATTCAGCGTCCGTGCCCGGCTTGAAGGTGACGGTGACGGTTGTCGATCCCGAGGAGTCAGCAGACGAGTCGAAGTAAAGCACATTCTTTGCGCCGGAAACCTCGCGTTCGATCAGACTGGTGACGCTATCGTTGATGACCTGCGGAGTGGCGCCGGGATAGCTCGCGTAAATCGACACGCTAGGCGGAGCAATCGCCGGGTAACGCGACACGGGCAGTTGCGGGATGGCGATCAGACCGGCGATCACAATCATGATTGCGATGACCCATGCGAAGACGGGCCGTTCGATGAAAAATTGCGGCATGATGGCTGTCTCAGCTCTGCGTACCAGGGACGGGTTGGACCGGCGATGTCTCCAAAAGCTGGCCACTTTGGACCCTCTCCTGCCCTTGAACGACAATCGTTTCTCCAGCCGACAAGCCGCGTCTTACGAGGTAGTTGCGATCGATAAGCGGCCCCAGTTCCACCAGACGTTTTTCGCTCGTCTTCTTTGCGTTGACGATGACGAGTTGCGGCTTTCCGGTGAGGTCGCGCATCACGGCCTCTTGAGGCACAAGAAGTGCTGCGGAATGGACCTCTCGCGGCACGAGTGCGCGCACAAACATACCAGGCAGCAACTGGTCCTCGGCGTTCGGCACGACTATGCGGATGGCCAGACTCCCTGTTGCGCTGTCGACGGAGATATCGGAAAACACGATAGTGCCCGTATGGGCGTACGGCCTGTCCGTGATGGTTTTGATCTTGACCGGCAGTTTTTCCGGATCTTTGACTTCGGAACTCGATGCCGTCTCGCGCAGGCTTTCGAGGCTCATCGATGATTGACGAACATCTACATAGACCTGGTCGATCTGCTGGATCACTGCAAGCGGTGCGCTCCCGGAAGACGAGGCTAGGCCGCCTTCTGTCATGAAGGACTGACCGATCGTCCCACTAATCGGGCTGCGAATTGTCGCATTCGACAATTCGAGCTTTCGCCGGGTCAAATTGGCCGTGGCCTCGGCCACGCTCGCCTTAGCCTGAGCAAGCGTCGCGGCCGCATTGTTGAGAGCTTCGTCACTGGTGATCTTCTGTGCCGAGAGCAGCTCAGCGCGCTCGAACTTCACCTTCGCATTGACAAACTCGGCTTCGGCACGCGCAAGCGCGGCGGCGGCAGCATCGACATCGGCCGCAAAGGGCGATGGATCGATCTGGAAGAGTGGCGCATCTGCGTCCACGAAAGAGCCCTCTTGAAAGAGCTTCTTTTGAATGATTCCGCTGACCTGCGGCCGGATTTCGGCCGTGCGCAAGGCACTGACACGTCCTGGCAGCTCGTCATAGACCGTCACGGCTTGCGGCTGCACCGTCATCACGCTGACGCGCACGGCCTGCGGTTCGGCCGCTCCATTCGCTTCAACATCCTGCTCAGCACAGCAAGCAAGCAGCAGCAATAATGGCACGCATAACATGCAGAAAAGCCAAAACCGCGCGACATTTCGCATCTGTGTCACCATCATCTCGTGAGGGAGTATCGATGGTGACGCTCTAAGAGTCTTCCATTGGCGGTTTGTGGAGGTTCTGTTGCGATATTATGGAGGCGGGGCACGGCCGCTCGACGGACGGACCGTTCGGTGCCATGTAAATTGCAAGGAGTGCGATGAGCATGGCAGAACTTGTTTTGATAGCTGAGGACGATGCGGAGATCGCCGGCATCCTTGAGGCGTACTTTGCCCGCGAAGGCTTCCGCACCGTGCATGCCCGCGACGGGCAGGTGGCGCTTGATCTGCACCGGTCGTTGAAACCCGACATCGTCTTGGCTGATATCACTATGCCGCGCCTGGATGGCTGGGAGCTTCTCGCAGAGATCCAGAGACGAGGCCGCACACCTGTCATCATGATCACGGCACTTGATGAGGATGTCGATCGGTTACAGGGCCTGCGCATCGGCGCGGACGACTATATCGTCAAGCCCTTCAATCCGATCGAGGTCGTCGCGCGAGCCAAGGCCGTGTTGCGTCGCGCGGGTCTCAGCCAAGCGGGCGCAGTGATCCGGGTCGGAAACCTGGCAATCGATCTCGATAGCTATCAGGTTAAGATTGAGAAGGAGGACGGGCCAGTGACCGTACCTCTCACGCTGTCGGAATTCAGGCTTCTGGCCCATCTCGCTCGGACACCCACCAAGGTGTTCTCGCGAGCCGAACTTGTTGACGCCTGCCTGCCCGGCTCGGATGCGCTGGATCGAACGATCGACAGTCATTTGAGCAAGCTTCGCAAGAAGCTCGAACAGGTGGGAAGCGAAGGCTTGTTGATCAGCATTCGAGGCGTCGGCTACCGCCTTGGGGTCGATCCATGATCGTGAAGGGGCTCAGTCGGCAGATATTGCTCGCCATGGCCTCGGTCACCCTGGCGGCTGGCCTGCTGGTCTTCTTTGGAACCTATCTCGCCTTCACCGCCCTCTTCTATTTTTCTCCCTGGTCTGAAGACGCTGACAATTGGCTGACGGGCTTCGATTTCATTACTCTGGCCATTCTCATCTTAATCGCGCTGATCGTCGCGGCGATCGCATCGATCCGATTGGCGCGCCGCATCCTCGAACCGTTGGAATCATTGGCGATAAGCGCCAGGCAGATCAAAGACGGCGATCTTTCGGCTCGCGCCATCCCCGGCGATCACTCTCTGGGGGAGACGGCCGTTCTTGTCGAAGACTTCAACGCCATGGCCCAGCGTCTGCAGGACATGGCCTCGGACATGACACTCTGGAATGCCACGATCGCCCATGAACTGCGTACACCTTTGACCATTCTCAAGGGGCGACTCCAAGGCATGATTGATGGGGTCTTCGAGCCCGATGAAAAGTCGCTTAGTGCCCTCGTGCTGCAGGTCGATTCATTGGCAAGGCTGGTGGAGGACCTGCGAACGGTGACGCTCGCTGACAGTGGTCACCTTGATCTTCGCCTTCAGCCTGTTCGTCTCAAGGACGAAATCTTGCGGCTTGCTGCGGTGTTGGATCGGGAACTGCAACAGGACGGCTTCGAGCTTAGCCTAGACCTTTGCGATGTCACGGTCCGGGTCGATGCGATGCGGATCCGGCAGGCGCTTCTTGCCCTGGTCACAAATGCGCGTCGATACGCGCAACGCGGCCTCATCGAAATCAGCCTTTGCGTGGAGAGGAACGAAGTGATCCTGCGTGTCGCCGACGAAGGTCCGGGCCTTGCACCGGACATCGCCGCTTCCGCGTTCGAACCTTTCCGAAGAGGCGGAGAGTCCGGCTCGTTGGAAAAGGGCGGCAATGGTCTGGGTCTATCCGTCGTCCGTGCGATCGTTGAGGCTCATGGCGGCAAAGTCCAATACGCAAAATCTGACACAGGCGGCGCCATGTTCGAGATGGTTCTTGGCGAGGCAGTCTCGTGACGTTTTGTTCGTCGCCGCTTCCTTACGGATTCTACGGCTCGTTCAACTCCACCGGTCGTCTCCACGTCGTCTCCACACGCCCTCCACGAACCCTCAAACTTGGCTTGCTAACGCAGTCATCCCAGGCCCAACCAAGATGCTGTGCTCGGGATTATGGAAAGCGCACTTATGGGCACCGAATCCGGCCCCGCGTTCGATAAGCCGTTGGAGAAACGTTATGACCATACAAACTGTCAGTCTGGCCGTTGCAGATCAGAATGATCTCCCGGACTTCAAGAAAGAGCTCCAGGAGGCATTTTCTCTTGCTGTTATCGATGAATACGGAGCGCTGCCCGATGGCCCCATACCTTCCGACGAGGACCTAGACAGCTCTATCGCCGCCCCCGGAGCTGTCGCACTGCGTATTCTCTCAGACGGCGAGAAGATCGGTGGCGCAGTTGTGACCATCGATGAGAACACGCATCACAACACGCTGGATCTATTTTTCCTGAAGGTTGGCGAGCATGGGCAGGGTCTGGGTCACAAAGCCTGGCTTGCGATCGAAGCCCGTTATCCGAAGACGATCACGTGGCGAACCCATACGCCCTATTTCGAGAAGAGGAACATCCACTTCTACGTCAACAAATGTGGCTTCAAGATCATCGCGTTTCATCACGCCAAGTATCCGGACCCACATCATCCCGCGTCGAATGATCTTCCGGATGACGAAGGGTTTCTATTCGAGAAGGTGATTAAGTAAGCCGCAATCGATCTGACCCATTTCAGCAGACCGGCTGCATACGGGAAGTCCCGATGGCCAGCTCAATGGCAGGTATGAAGGCGCGTAGCGGTCATTCGATCTACCGGTGGAGCCGCTTGGGCTTCATCGGTCGAAAGACCGAACTCGACGCGGCTCGTTTCAACGGTGTCATTGAAAGCTGCACAGGATTAGCCGAGCGGCTGACAAACGGCTGACGCGATGTCAGACGGCTGCATTCGGCCCCGGGGCTCACGGATAATAAGGTGTCTTCGGCGCGACCGTCATGCTAGGAGGCGTCCAAACAACCCAATGAGACGCTCCGATGCTTCCCTGGACCAATCTTGATCGCGCGACCATCCCCGGTGACGCTGGCGAATTGCGCCTGAAGCAGCGCGGCAGCGAATTCTCGATCATGCTCGGCTCGACGGAGCTGATGAACAGCCGGCTGAGCGGCTCGGAAGAGGCACTTGCTGCGTTGAGTTGCGAGCGGATTGCGGGTCGCAAAAACCCCGGCATGCTCGTCGGCGGCCTCGGCATGGGGTTTACGCTGCGGGCCGCGCTGGCCCAGCTTCCTCAAGACGCCCGTGTCGTCGTCGCCGAACTCGTTCCCGCCGTCGTCGAATGGGCGCGCGGACCTTTGGCGGATCTCCACGGCGGCACGCTCGATGATCCCCGCGTCGATATCCATCTCGGCGACGTCGGCGCCCTTATTCGGTCGAAGAAGGCCGCATATGACGCGATTCTGCTCGATGTCGACAACGGCCCCGATGGACTGACGCGCGCGTCCAACGACAACCTCTATAGCCACGACGGTCTTCGGGCCGCCAAGACTGCCCTTCGGCCGAACGGCGTGCTCGCCCTCTGGTCGTCTGCGCCGGACCGCGCCTTTACCCGTCGCTTGCGCGAGGTCGGCTTTGCCACAGACGAAGTGAGCGTGCGCGCCAACGGCAAGAACGGCGCCCGCCATGTCTTGTGGATGGCGACCAAGCGCTAGCATCCCCCATAACACCCACCACAGTCTGGACAACGATTTGAAAAACTCTAGAAACAGCCAGCTTTCCGACCGCCGCACGGCCTCCGCCGAGGCAAAAGCGGCTTTGCTGAACGCCTACAAGGCCGCACGGGCATCCGACGAGCCGGCGCGAGCCGCGCGTCAGGCGGAACGCGCATCCATCACAGCTGCGCGGGAAGAGCGGCGGATCGAGCGCGCGCGCGTAAAACTGGAAGAGCAGGCGCGCGCCGAAGTGGAAGCGGCCGAACGAGAAGCGGCTGCCCAGGCTGCCGCAATCGCAGAAGCGGAAGAGCGCCAGAAATCGGAAGCTGAGCGCGTTGCACGCGTGATTGCAGACGAGGCCGCGCGAAAGGCCGCACGCGATCTGCGCTACGCAAACCGGAAAGCGCGTCAAAGATAGTCTCCGGGCAGGCACGGAACACTCCAAGAAGCCTACTTTTAAACCTGCATCAAATTGCCCCTCAAGTGACGGGGCACAACCGGAAACGCCATCTGCCGATGACCTCGTTGAACGCGACTGCCCCCAATGGCGCCGACCGTGAAAAAGCCTGGCTTAAAATCCTGTCCGGCTACCGCCAGCCCCATATGGGCCGAAGCGCGTTCGAACTGGCTGTGACCCTCATTCCGTTCGCCCTCCTTTGGGCTGGCGCCTGGGCCTCGATGCACTTCGGCTTTTGGCTGGGCATGATCCTCATCATTCCCGCGGCAGGATTTCTCTTGCGCCTCTTCATGCTGCAACATGATTGCGGCCATGGCTCCTTCTTCGGCCGGCGGCGCCTGGATGACTGGACGGGACGAGCAATCGGCGCGCTGACCCTAACGCCCTATGACTATTGGCGTCGCGCCCATGCGGAACACCATGCCTCGGCCGGGAACCTCGACGAGCTGTCCGTCGTCAAATGAACTGAGACTTTTCGGGCTTTGGAAGAGCGGAGTTTCCGGCTCGGTTTGCGGGTTGATTTAAGCCGCTTTGGCGTGATGGTTCAAGCGGCGCTGTCTGATGGT